>JBFWLR010000024.1:0-9603 GCA_050252035.1 Xanthobacter sp. | reverse complement strand
CTCGCGGCTTGTTTGGCAGCAGCGGCGAGATGATCGACCATTCGTGGTTGGTGAGTTCGTAGCGGCGGCGTGTCATCCAAGGCTCCCTCATTCGGAAGCCTTGAATCACGGCACCAGAAAAACACCAAGCGGATTTATGAGTTTACCTCCTAGCATTACTTTACTGATTTTGATGCAGATGGCGTTCAGCTCAATTTTGAAAATAATTATAGTGCGACTTTTCCAGCGGATGGCATGTCACATGTATATGTGTTCTGGTTTCTTACAATTTATGGTAATGATCATTTTTTACTCATAATCACATTAGACATATTTTATCTGTTGATAAGAATGCGGATCTGAAAAATAATAAGAATGGCTATATTGCTGATTTATATCCGCGCTTATTGGGGCAAAAGGCTATTCTGTCTGGGCCTTGGCACCCGCCGGCGATCACTATCGTGCGGTAACTCATTTTTCGGTTATGTTGACGCGCCTGGTCGATGCTGGGCGCGTTTTCTGTTGCTGCCTGTTTGGGAGGCGAGATCATGAGCACAGACAGGCCGTTCTTTCTTTCGGGCGCCCATCTTCTGGCTGCAACGATTCTGCTGGCCTACGCCAGTGGTGTAGTTGCGCCGGTGAGGGCGGCAGATCTTTCCGTGCCCGTGGCAGCACCTGTGGCATCCATGCCGGTCAAGGCTGTACAGCCCACGGTGGAGGACTGGCGCTTTCAGGTGAGCGTTTATGGCTGGCTCACCGCGCTGAACGGGGATGTCGGCATTCGCAACATGCCCACAAGCTCGGTCAACATGTCCATTGGAGATGTGTTGGGTAAGCTGGATGGGGCACTGATGGCGTCTGCGTTAGCGCGGAAAGGCAACTGGCTGTTTCTGGCGGATGTGGTCTATGCCCGCCTTTCCGAAGATCAGTTCACCACTAGGCGTGGCGGCGGGGTGCTAGGTGTTGGGCTGAAACAGACGGTTCTTTCCGGGCTTGTGGGCTATATGCTGCCCCTTACTCCACCGGGTCTGGATCTGGCCGTGACTGCGGGAGCCCGTTATGTAAACCTGAAGGGGGACATGTCGATTGCGCCCCTGTTCTTGCCCCTTTCCGTCAATGCGTCACAGAGCCAATCGTGGGTGGATCCGACCGTCGGCTTTTTCGCCCAGTGGAAGCTGAATGAGAACTGGTTCGTGAAGGCCATCGCGGATGTAGGTGGCTTTGGCGTCGGCTCCCAGTTCTCCAGCATGGGCTATGCCGGGCTGGGCTATATGTGGACGCAGGGTTTTTCCACCTCGGTGGGCTATCGCTATCTGTATGAGAATTATGAGGGGCCGGGCGCGCGCACCGGCACCTTCCGTTACAAGACCATGATGCATGGGCCGACCATGGCCATGGTTTGGCATTTCTGATCTTTTGAGGCCAGACGGGCGATGGAGCAGGTGCAGATCAATATCTGACGCGACCGGGAACTGGACTGCCGTGATGGTGGTCCAGAACCTCACGCCGAATATCCAGATCGTCATGCAGCAGACGGCTCGTCACCACCTCGGATGCCAGGATGGCGCTGTCAATATCTCAGGTCGGGTGGTAGATATTCTTTAAATAGCTTTGTTGTTCCTATTCAATTTTGCTATTCAGATGTATTTTCATGCCCTTGTGAGGACTATTCGGCCTGAATGCTCCAGATGAGCTCATTGGTTTTCTGTGGTGGTGTGATCTCAAGTGTGGTGATTGCTGCGGAACGTAGAAAGCCCAACCCAGTCACGCCACGGACAGGTTTTTCGACATGCCCTTCAAACTGCTGAATCTGGCTTCCGGAAGGCAAGAATATCTTCAGGATAAGATCGGATGCGGGGTGTGTAACTTGCACCAGATTGTCCTGAATTTGTGCTTTCACACCTTCACCGAAATGAAGCATGAGGCGCGCCTCGGGGGGGAACTGCTCTGCATCGCCCAAGCTATCACTGAGATGTAGTTCGAGCTTTCGGATCGAGCCATCAATTCTACGCCGAAAATCAAATCCGGAAACGGCTTGGTGGCTGCCTGTAAAGTAAAAGCCATCTTCCGTTGCTTCACCAGATAGCTGTGCGAGGCCGGGCCTGATTGAGTAATCAGCATCCGGAAGAACAAATGCATTATGTGCAACTGAACTGCGCAGATATGATGGAATGTCTTGTTTATATTCGTGCGAATAGAAACTTGGATCCAGAAGCCATTCCACACCATCCAGATAAAGTGTGAAGGAGAGATTGTCCGCATGTTTGTGCGTACTGCTGCTGGACGTGGCCAGAAATACCAGCATGAAGGGCTTGTCGCCATGGTTTGCTTTGATGATGGCATAGCCGGCGTGGGGAAGCACTGCAATTTGTGGATGATTATAGGGTTTGCGGCCCGTCAGATCGCCGCCATCCTTGTTGGGAAGACGAAATGTATCACCTTGTCCTGGTGCGCGCTTGCCGTCGGGATAGGTCATCAAGGTTGAAAAGCGAGACAGGGCGATAGCCGTGGCGGGGATGTCCGTCTCATGCCCACTGAGTCTGGCCATAGTGCCGATGATTGAAACGATTTTCTCAATCCCGAGGTGGTAGCCAATTGAGTTTTCAGCAAAAATCGCATAATGGCCGTCGCGGATGATCAATTTTGAGAATTGATCGGTCGCACGCGTCAGGGCGGTACGAATCCAGAGATCCGCACAGGCCCAACCGGGAAAGGCGAGGCCAACAGCTATCAGGGCCAGATCCTGAAACCAAGCATGGTTGTGATACCGGATCGGCTGATGGCTTGCATAAAAAATATCTGAAGCCAGTAACTGGGCGTGACGATGAATTGCACGCCGCAGACGCATCATGAAGCGAGTGTCGAAGCCCTGTTTCTGTCCTTGGGCATAGAGCATCAGCATGGATAGGACGCGCTCGGCTACACCATGGTCGTACCAGGTGTATTTGAGGTTGGGGTCCGGGCTTTCATAGCTGCGCTCAAGCCAATCCACGATCATGTCTCGGGCTGCGAACAGGGCACCATTTTCAGCATGATCAAGCGCGAGCAGCATCAGCATGGTCGCCGGATGCTGCGCATGCCAGGAAAACTGGAAAGTTCCGATTTCATGGAGACGGGGCGGCAATGCGCAATCCACTGGCCATTCCAGTTGTGTGTTGCCAGCAAGAGGGCAGAGCCCCTTTGACATGAAATCCCGAGCCAAAGGCTCATATGTCGGAAAACTGTTGCGCTGATAGCTGATGAGGTGATCCATGACCTCATGGGGGATGGGCTGATCATCCCCAAAAACCGCATCCGGCTGCGTCTCTTCCTGCCAGACCCAGATGTCCGCAACATCACATATCGCCTCGGGCCTGGATACCCCCTTGATATAGAAGCGAATCTCTGAGGTTTCCTGATCATCTGGCGTCTGCCAGTTGTTTCGCCATCCCCATGCCAGATCATGAACGCCAAGGCAGAAATCAAACCACTCGCCTTGCAAGGGGTGTGTAGCCTTGGCATGCCGATATGTGCCGTTTTCCATATAGCCGATTGCTATATAATTGATATTTTCAAATCCAGAGAGCCGGAGGCGGATCCCCATCCCATTGGAGAGAAAGGGTTCCGGTAAAATAAAACTCAGGGGCAGGCTGATAATGCCTGCGTCAGCAGGTGAGCCAAGTTCAACTCGAATGTACCCGGATTCTTCGACAATCTTATTCTTTCCCGCTCGAAAACGGGCGGCCTCTAGCGGCTGACATGCTGGTGCCCGAGATGCGCTGAAATGTGCCAGGGAGAGAAGAGAACGATCACGTAATGGGTCTGTGTGATCAAGTCTGTTCAACGTCATAGCGCAATCCAAATGCTCGGGTCATAAAGATTGTGCAATCATTTTTTGCACCTAATAATTGCACATGTCTTTTTATATCGCGCTGAAACATGACGTATTTCAGCTTGTATGTACAAGCGTTTAGATCATCCATTTCGAGTTTGTGGATAGGTGCTTTTATCCGTGCTCGACTGGACGGGACACGCAGGTCTTTCAGCAAGGGATGCGCTCGTCTCCACAAAAGGTGTCGGGCAGGCATTAAGAACGCGCCACTACCACGGCCGGTGCGATCTGGAAAATGCCTGTTTCATCTCCCTCACGGAGGGTGGAAAGGCTGGGGGCGAGCGCCTGGATTTCATGGCCGTCTGCTGTTTCCAGCACATAGCTTGTCGCAAAGCCGCGGAAGATACGTTCCTTTACCTTGAGGTGCGGTGCGTCCTGCCCAAGCGGGGCGAGGTGCAGGGCTTCCGGGCGCAGGCAGAGGGTGACAGGGCCGGGGGGCGCAACACGGTCGAGGTCCAGAAGGCCCAGACAGGTCTGCGCCTGTCGTCCGAAGGCGGCCACGTCACCCGGGAGAAAATTTGCCTGCCCCAGAAAACCGGCGACAAAGGCATTGGCCGGGCGCGCATAGAGTTCCTCCGGCGGGCCGGCCTGCTCCAGCCGGCCCGCGCGCAGAACGCTCACCTGGTCTGCGAAGGAGAGGGCTTCCTCCCGGTCATGGGTGACGAACAGCACCGAGATATTGTGGGATTTGAGCAGAACCCGCATGTCGCGCCGGGCTGCTTCACGCAACGAGGCATCCAGATTGGAGAAGGGCTCATCCAGCAGCAGCATGGCCGGGCGCGCCGCCAGCGAGCGGGCCAGCGCCACGCGCTGTTGCTGCCCGCCGGACAGCTCTGACGGATAACGCTGCTCCAGCCCCCGAAGCTGGAGCATGGCCATATGCTCCTCCACACGCACCTGCCGCGCCGCGCGGGGCAGGTGATGAAGGCCAAAGCCGATATTGCCGGCCACCGTCAGATGCGGAAAGAGCGCGTAATCCTGAAAGACAATGCCGATATCCCGCCGTTCGGGCGGTAGATGGTCAATTGCCTTCTGTCCCATTTCAATGCGCCCGCCATCGGCCTGCTCGAAGCCGGCGACAAGCCGCAGCAGGGTGGATTTTCCGCAGCCTGAGGGGCCGATGAGGGCGTGGATTTCTCCGGGCGCCAGAGACAGGTTCACGCCATCTACGGCGCGCACATCGCCGAAGCACTTTGTGAGGCCGGAAAGAGAGAGGAGGGGCGCGGCTGAAGGCGGCGTGGACTGGAGCATGGAGCGGGAACTGGAGTTGCAGCCTTGGGCAGGGTCAATCATTGCGGCGGCTCATATGGGCGTTGCCTCTTGCGGCGGCGTCAGTGTCCGGGCGGGCAAGGACAAGGCCGATAAAAAGGCCGGAAAAAACGATCATCAGTGCGGCATAGGGGGCGGCATCATAAAGCGCACCCTCATGAGTGTGCGAAAAGACATTCATGGCCAGGGTGTGCGTGCCGGCGGGCGATAGCAGCAGGGTGATGGGCAGTTCCTTCGCCGCCACCATGAAGGCCAGAAGCCCGCCGGCAATCAGTGCGCGGGCAAGTTGAGGCAGAGTCACGCGGGAGAAGGACGCCATGGGGCCGCATCCCAGAGCGCGGGCGGCCTCTTCCACCCGCGGGCCAAGCTGGAGCAGCCGCGCCCGGGCTGGCCCGATGGCCAGCGCAAGAAAATGCAGGGCCAGTGTGGCGATGAGCAGCGCCATGGTCTGATAGAGAAAGGGCAGGGCCGAGAGCGAGAGAAAGGCCATGGCCAGTGCAAAAGGCAGGGCCGGCACGCCATAGCCCAGATAGACCAGTCGCTCGCACAGAAAGGAGATACGGCCGGGATAGCGCGCAACCAGAAGGGCGACAGGCAGAGCGCCAGCCATGGCGATGAGCGCTACTGGCCCTGCAATGCCAAGGGTCTGTATGGCGGAGTGGCCAATGCCGGCCCAGTCGAGATCCACCGGCGCGCGCAGCAGCCAGAACAGGATGACTCCGAAGGGTACGCCCAGAGAGGCCGCAAGCACCAGCCCGATAAACAGGGCCGCTGGAATGGCCATGCGCCCCAGCGGACGGCGCTGAACAGGCCGGGCCGCACCGGTGCCGCTGCGCGCCAGCCGCGTGCCACGTATGGCCCAGGCTTCCAGCAGCAGGAAAGAGGCCGCCAGCGCCATCAGCATCAGCGAGAGCCAGGCGGCATAATAGACCTCAAACGCGCCAGCATACTGATTGTAGATGGCGGATGAGAACACATCATAGCGCATCAGCGCGATGGCTCCGTAATCTCCCACCGTATAGAGCGCGATGACAAGCCAGCCGGAGAGAAAGGCCGGCTTGAGATGGGGCAGAACCACGCTGAAAAAGGTTGAAAGGCGTGAGCGACCGAGGCTGCGCGCGCTTTCCTCCAGCGCCGGGTCCAGCGTGGTCAGCGCGGTGCGCAGATTCAGGAATAGATAGGGAAAGACATAAAGCCCCAGCGCCAGAGATGCGCCCGTCAGCCCTTCCAGCCGCGGCAGGCGCAGGCCGAAAAACTGGTTTAGCGGTCCATAATAGCCGGAAAGGCCAATGAGCGCATAAGCCATGACATAGCCGGGAATGGCCAGGGGCAGGGTGAACAGTGCACTGAACAGGCCGGGCAGCGGAAGCCGATAGCGCGTGACGAGAAGCGCAAGCGGCAGGGCGATGAGGGTGGAGAGCCCCAGCACACACACCACCAGCGCCAGCGTGTTGCCCAGTAATTGCGCGGTAGCCGGCCGCCATAGCAGAAAGGATAACTCGCTCCATTCCACATTGGAGGCGCGCACCAGCAGATAGATCAGCGGCACAAGCATGGCCCCTCCGGCCAGAAAGGCCGGAAGGGTGAGAAACAAGGGGGCGCGAGCCCCGCCTGTGGTGCGAGAGGCAATCATGCCGGTCTCTTACAGCAGGCCAAGTTCCGTCAGAAGCTTCTTTGTGCCGGCGGTGTCGGAAAGCACTTCCAGCTTTACGTCCGGGGCCACGGCCTCGGGGTCGGCTACCGCACCCAGCGCCGGGTTGGGGATGATGCCCTTCACCACCGGATATTCACCCACAGTGGAGACGAAATATTGCTGTGCGGCGGGCGAGAGCAGGAATTCCACGAACTTCTGCGCATCATCCTTTTCATCGGAGGCTTTCAGCACGCCAGCACCGGCAACGAACAGCAGATTGCCGATATCCCCCTTCTCGAAGAACACCTGCTCCACGGGGAACTTGCGATCGCGCGCCTTGAAGCGTGGCAGATAATAGTTGTTCACCAGTGCGGCATCGATCTCGCCATCGGCAATGGCCTGAATCAGAGAGGTGTTGTTGGCGTAGGTTTTTGCAGCATTGTCCTTCAGGCCCTGCACGAAGGCGCGGGCCTTGTCTTCACCCTCGGTGGCGCGCATGGCGGTGAGGAATGCCTGGAACGAGGCATTGCGCGGGGCAAAGCCCACCTTGCCCTTCCATTCCGGCTTGACGAGATCATGCACAGAGGCGGGCAGGGCATTGGTCTTCACCCGTTCGGAGGAATAGGCCAGTGTGCGGGCGCGGGCGGAGGTGCCGACCCAGCTCTTGTCCTCGGCGCGGAAGACCGGCAACTGCTCCTCGAAAAAGCCATCCGGCAGCACGACCAGCAGATCGGCGGTGGCGCCCAGTGCGCCGGCATCTTGCGCGATGAACACGTCGGCCGGGCTCTTGTCGCCTTCCTCGCGCAGCAGTGCGGCGAGTTCCGCAGTGGAGCCGTAGCGGGTCTTTGCAGTGACGCCCGTCTGTTTTTCGAAGCTCTTGATGAGCGGGGCCATGAAGCTTTCGCCACGGCCGGAATAGATGGTGATTTCATCGGCCACAGCCATCTGGCTGAAGGCCGGCAGGCTGATGGCCAGGCCGGTCAGGGCCAGCAAGGACATGCGCAGGCTTTTCCTCATGGAACGCTCCATTTTGTGATCCGGTGCGGAAGCATGCCGCAGGGGAATATATGTATCAGGCCCGTGTGGCATGATCGTATTTTTCATCAGACATTTTTTGAAATGCGCATGAAATGTAGCGTGTTCTCAGGGGAAGTGAAGCCATTCATCTGCTTTTTGATGTGCAGTATTCGTTCGGAATGCATATTTGAGTAATTCTAAGAAGTATACAGTTTCATATATATTTTGAATTGTTGAGGTGTATCCCATTCCTATGCGTGTTGGGGCCTCAGGATGCGGCAAAGTTGTCGCGTGCGGACCAGTCCGGATTTTGAATGCACATGTTCCCAAAGTGGACGACGCCAGAGAGTCTGGCATAATTGCGGCGCACACTTCGCATTTTCTGTGTTATATTGGATGTACACAGCGAAATTCAGGGATCGGGTTATGCAGATGAATGTGGGGGGTCTCCATCCGGCCCTGATCGATCCGTGGGATGCGGCCCATGCCGGAGGTGAGGGGGTGGTGATCGCCCTTCTGGAAGCCACCCATGGGCCGGCCTATCGCAATGCCGGTGAGGCCATGGCCATCTTTACGGATGGCCGCTATGTCGGCGCACTGACATCCGGCTGCATCGAGGCTGATCTGGTTTTGCAGGCGCAGGAAGTTCGTCGCACGGGGAAAAGCCGTCATCTGCGCTATGGTGCGGGCTCGCCCTACATTGATATGCGTCTGCCTTGTGGCGGGGCGATTGAGGTGCACCTCTTGCTGGTCCGCGATGCGGATGTGCTTGCCCGGCTTGTGGCGATGCGCCACGCCCGGGAGGCGGTGGCGCTGCATGTCTCCGCGCAGGGGCGTCTATCTCTTGATGCGTACCGGCTCACCGGTCCGCAGGGTGAGGGATTCTCCATCGGTTTTCGTCCCCCGGTGCGCTTCGTCATTTTCGGGGCGGGGCCGGAGGCGTCATTGTTCGCCAGTCTGGTGCGTAGTCTGGGGTATGAACATCTGCTCGTGTCGCATGAAGAAACCAGCCTTAGGGCGGCGCAGGCGCTGGGGTGCAATGTGCGCCGCCTGCAGCGCATGAGCGAACTGGAAAAGCTGGGCATCGATGCCGATAGCGCGACCGTGCTATTCTATCACGACCATGACCATGAGCCGACAATCCTGAAATATCTGCTCTCCACGCCGGCTTTTTACATTGGCGCACAGGGCAGCCGGGCCACGCAGGCCACGCGGCTGGCTCGGATGTATGAGATGGGTGTTGATGAAGCGGAGCTGGCGCGCATTCGTGGGCCGATCGGGATCATTCCATCCTCGCGTGATCCGCGGACGCTGGCTGTCTCGGTTCTGGCCGAGATCATTGATGAGGCCAATGCCCTGCGCAAGGCGCAGGCGGGTGTGAAAGAGGTGGGGCATCCAGCCTGAGCATGTCATTTCGCCTCCACCCTGACCGTAGGGCAACGGGGCCTTTCAAATCATGATGCGAAGTACACGTCGCAGTTGACGGCGCGATGGCTCTGGCGCAATGTGCCGCCACCATTTCCGGTGGTGGCGTTGCAGCTGGCCGAGTCCCGTTTCTCAGGCTGTCGCGTCCCGGGCCATGAATGTCACGCTGCATCAGGCGGTGTGAGGCATGGCTCCATGCTGGCACTCTGCCGGCTGCACATTTTCCCTGGCCATTTTCGGCGTGATGGCCCGGGGCCCTGCTGTCTGCCGATATGTCTGAGCCGATGTCTGCCCGTCTCAAAATCGATCCGTTCCTGCCGGCGCTTGTCGCCGTGGTTCTTCTGGCCCTGCTGTGGCCCCAGTTCGGCGTCACCAATGGTCCGCTTCATGCAGACAAGGCGGCCAGCTG
>JBFWLR010000023.1:0-10052 GCA_050252035.1 Xanthobacter sp. | reverse complement strand
TCGGCGCATCCCGCCAGCGCAGCCCGTTCCGGTTGACGAAGATGATCCCGCTCAAAACGCGCCGGTCATCAACCCGGGGCTTGCCATGGCTTTTGGGAAAATACGGCGAAAGCCGCGCCATCTGCTCATCCGTCAGCCAATACAGGTTGCTCATGTTCAGTCTCCTTGCGGAGCCTGAATCATAGCCGAGCCTCTCAATCAATAGGTCCTGAGCCTAGGATGATACTTGTCTTGGCGCGACACGCTTGCCTCTGTCGCGGGCCTTTCCTTGAAACGGGAATAAAAGCCTCTGGACAAGCAACGGATCAATGCACCAGATCATGAATATAGCTGAGCTTGTCCACCACCGGCGGCGGGATCACAAAGGGGTACAGGTCTGGCTGGCCCATTGAACGGTTCAGGCAGTTGATGGCGTAGGTCAGCGGAAGCCACGCCTTCACCAGCTGTCCCATATCCGTAACCTGCATCGGGTCGAAGGTGGCATCCATTTCCATACCCTGATCCGAGGTGATGCCCGGATCAATGCGAATGCCAAAGGCCTCCGCCATTTCCAGCGTATCGAGAATGTGCAGATAGTGCGCCCATGTCTCGGCCCAGTCCTCCAACGGGTGCATGGTGGCGTAGGAACTGACGAAACTGTTCTGCCAGCCTGCTGGCGCACCCTGCTGATAGTGCCGGTCCAGCGCGGCGGCATAATCCTCCCGCTCGTCCCCAAAAACCGCGCGGAAGCTCTCCAATTGTCCACCATCGCGCACCAGCCTGTCCCAGTAATAATGGCCGACCTCGTGGCGGAAATGCCCCAGCAGCGTGCGGTACAATTCGCCCATGGAGGCACGCGCCGCTTCCCGGCGGGCATCATCCGCCTCGCTCAGAGCAATGGTGATGAGGCCATAATCGTGGCCTGTCATCACTTTCGGGCCGGAAGGCGGATCTGCGGGAAAATCAAAGACCAAAGGTTCCGGGTCGCCGCTCCCCACGGTGGGAATGGGCAGGTGCAAACGGATGAGCGAATAGAAGAGGCGGCGCTTGGCATCCTCGATTTTCTGCCAGTTGTGCAGATTATCCGGCTGGGAGACATCCGGAATCGTGCGGTTGTGCTGGCAGGCCCGGCAATAGCTTTTCCCGGCTTCAGCATCGACCATCCAATTGCAAGCGCTCTGCTCCCAGTTGGCGCAGAAACGATAGCGCCTTTCCGGACTGGCCAGCGCCACCCAGTTCGGCCCATCGGGCTCCACGGCACTCAGCGTTCCCATATCCGGCAAATAGCCAATGCGATGCCCACAGGCTTCACAAGTCATGTTCTCAAAATAGAGAACTTCAGCACAGCTCTGGCATTTAAAAAGCAGCATTGGCGCCCCTCGCACAGTGGCCCTGTCGTCGCCACACCTTGCATGCAAAAACCCGGGAGACAAACCTCCCGGGTATCAACACCTGAACCAGTCTTTTGGTTCCACTCAGGCTGGAGCCGCCTCCCATGCCGGGAAGGGGTCTGGCAGATATTGAAGTGCCTCCGGATTGAACTCCTCGGGGTCATCCGGACCAATCAGGCAGGAATCCAGTTCCGCGCGCATGGCGCTCTCATCCATGCCCATGCCGATGAACACCAGTTCCTGCCGCCGGTCGCCATAGCCGGGCACCCATTGCGCCCTCAACCATGACCGCCAGTCCGGCTGGGTGGGCCAGTATTCCTCCGGCACGCTGGCCCACCAGCGCCCGATGGAGCCTGTCTGGCAGATTGCGCCGGCCAGACTCATCTCTCCCACGCGGCGCGGGCGCGTGGCCAGCCAGAACAATCCCTTGGCCCGCACCAGTCCGGGCCATGTCTGCGCCAGAAATTCATTGAACCGCTCCGGCTGGAACGGGCGGCGCGCCCGGTAGACGAAGCTGGAAATACCATATTCCTCCGTCTCCGGCACATGATCCTTGAAGCCGTTCAACTCCTTGACCCACATGGGGTGAAGGCTCGCCTTTTCGCTGTCAAACAGATCCGTACCCAGTACATCACGGGTGGACACGCGGGAATAATCGGTCTCGATCAGACGGGCATCAGGGTTCAGCGCCTTCACCACGCCGCGTACCGTGGCGCGCTGTTCCGGGGCAACGTCCGAAACCTTGTTGAGCACGATCACATCTGCAAATTCGATCTGCTCCGTCAAAAGATCCACAAGGGTGCGGTTGTCCTCTTCGCCGGCAATCTCACCCCTGTCACGCAGGAAATCACGCGAACCGAAATTGCGCAGCAGATTGGCGGCATCCACCACCGTCACCATGGTATCGAGCCGGGCGATATCGGACAGGGAAAAGCCTTCCTCATCGCGAAAATCGAAGGTTGCGGCCACAGGCAGGGGCTCGGCGATACCGGTGGATTCAATGAGCAGATAATCGAACCGCTTTTCACCAGCCAGCCGACGCACTTCACTCAGAAGATCATCGCGCAGGGTGCAGCAGATGCAGCCATTGGTCATCTCCACCAGCTTTTCCTGGGTGTGAGACAGATCTGCCCCGCCGGATCGCACCAGCTCTGCATCAATATTCACCTCGCTCATGTCATTGACGATGACGGCGACCTTCAGCCCCTCGCGATTGGCGAGAATGTGGTTGAGCAGGGTGGTTTTTCCGGAACCGAGAAAGCCGGACAGCACCGTTACCGGCAGGCGGGTTTCCCGCATGTCACATCACTCCGGTTGTTGGATGAAAGACGAGGGCGCGTGGCCAGACAGTGCAAGAGAAGAAACCGCCCGGCCACGCGCCGCACTCGACGACATAAATTGATATATTATATCTTTAAGGGGTCCGTAAAGAGGCAAAATGCAAGCGGGGCGCGGAAAGCCGTTGTCCAGTCCCCTTGAGCACGCACCTGTGCTGGCCCTGACGCCCTAAACCGGCCCATGCGCTCCATCCATCACCTACGGACCTGAACGCATTGATTTGCAAGGAAGAAAATCATCAACGGCAGATCAGAGCGCCCCCATCCGCATGGGTGTGAAAACCCGGAAACGGGCGTCCTTGCCAGGGATCTCTTCTTGAAAGGGATCGCTACTTGAAAAGGCTATCTTGTAGCCAAAATAAAACCGGCTCCGGGGATGCGCCCTGGAGCCGGTTCATCATCAATCCATCATGGATCGGATTCATCCGATCCGGTACGACCGACATCGGGCCACACCATTGCCGCCACGCATCAGGCGTTCGCGAACATCTCCGTCACCAGATCATGCACGCGCCGGAAGGCGGCCTCGGCACCGGCGGCCACACGGGCCTCTCCGGCCTCATCCAGATCCACCTTGTCCAGTGCAGCGGTGAAGGTGCGCCAGTGCAGGCCGCGCCCTTCTGGTGCGCCGGCCAGATGATGCGCCCCGAATGTTTCGGAAAGCCCCAGCCCGGCCGCAGCTTTCAGCAGGAAAGCGGCTCCCATGTTGGAGCCCTCGGCCACATAGAACCAGCCCATGGCCGTGGGAATATCCACATCCCCGCCGCCAAAGGCCGGAGCCTGGGCGGCTTCCGGCGGCGTAATGCCGAGATCCGCCAGATCCTGCGCCACCTGGGCGAAGCGCCGACGCCCTTCCAGATCCGGCAGCATGTCACCCAGAACCGGGTTGGAGTAGAGCGCATCAATATCGCGATGGAACAGATACTGCACCTTCAGGAACAGACCATAACGCTCCCGGCTCTCGAAGGGCCGGCCGGCCATGATGGCCTTGTCGAGCTTGTCATGGGTCTCGTGGGTCAGCGCTTTCAGCGCTTTGGCCCGGCTCTCCGCGGGGTGTTCCAGCGTATCGGTGGTCATCTCGTTCCTCAAATCGCATGCTGCAAACACATGCGGCGGCCTGGGCCAGAGGCAACACCAGACACAACCGCCATCGCAATGGGTACATCTCCAGCAGCAACAGAGCGCGCGGATTTCCCTGACGTGACCATAAACCGAACCGGATTTGAGTACCAGCCATCTCTGACCCGCAATGCAGATCGCCCACCCCCGCACACTGCAGGGATGGGCGATCTGGATCATCCGATCATCTTGGGCGCATCTATCCAATGCGTCTCAGAATGGTGTGCAATCGCAATCAGCTGCAGCCTGTCGTGGACCCGCAGGTATCGCACTTCAGGCAGGTGCCATTACGCACCAAAGTGAAGTTCATGCATTCCGGGCAGGCTTCACCCTCATAACCCTTGGCGCGGGCCTCGGCACGGGCTTCAGCCTTGCGGGCCGAGGCATTGCGCCAGGGCAGTTCGGCCGTGGCCTCGCCCAGATCAACCTCCGTCTCCACCACGGTTTCCGTCAGTTCAGCGGTTTCCACCTTCAGGGCGACGGTGGTCTCGCTGCTGCGGCCGCGCAGAACGGTCACATTATCTCCCGGCCCGCGCGTCTCGCCATTGGCCGGCGCACTGGTGGTAGGCTGCGGCACCACAAGATTCACCGTCTTGCCACGCACCAGACCCTTGGAGACGATGCGGGCCGGATTGGGGGCCTTGCCCTCATCCGCACCCTTGCCCAGCGCATCAAAGCCGGTATCGCTCAGATCCACATGGCCCAGATCATTACGGCCCATATAGGAGACGGCGAGCTCGCGGAACACATAGTCCAGAATCGAGGTCGCGTACTTGATCGCCTCATTGCCCTGCACCGGGCCGGCCGGCTCGAAGCGGGTGAAGGTGAAGGCGTCCACATATTCATCCAACGGCACGCCATATTGAAGGCCGAGCGAGATGGCGATGGCGAAGTTGTTCAGCAGCGAGCGAAGGGCCGCGCCCTCCTTGTGCATGTCGATAAAGATCTCGCCGAGGCGACCATCATCATACTCGCCCGTGCGCAGATACACCTTGTGCCCACCCACAAGCGCCTTCTGGGTGTAGCCCTTGCGGCGATCCGGCATCTTCTCGCGGGCGCGCACGCGGTGCTCGACAATCCGCTCCACCACCTTTTCCACGACCTTCTCGGTCACGGCGGCGGCGCGGGCAGCGGCCGGCTGGGCCATCAGCGCCTCGGCGGCATCGTCCTCATCATCCTCATCCGCCACCAGCTGGGCATTGAGGGGCTGGGAGAGCTTGGAGCCATCGCGGTAAAGAGCGTTCGCCTTCAGCGCCAGCCGCCAGGAAAGCATGTAGGCGGCCTTGCAATCCTCGACGCCAGCCTCATTCGGCATGTTGATGGTCTTGGAAATCGCACCCGAGATGAAGGGCTGGGCCGCTGCCATCATGCGGATATGGCTTTCCACGGAGAGATAACGCTTGCCCATGCGGCCGCAGGGCGAGGCGCAATCAAACACCGGCAGATGCTCATCCTTCAGATGCGGCGCGCCTTCCAGCGTCATGGCGCCACACACATGCACATTGGCGGCGTCAATCTCTGCCTTGGAAAAACCGAGGAAAGCCAGAAGATCAAACTTCGGGTCTGCCAGCTGGGCCGGCGCCACCTTCAGGTTCTTCGTCAGGAATGCCTCGCCGAAGGTCCAGCGGTTGAAGGCGAACTTGATATCGAATGCGGTCTTGACCGCAGCTGCAGCCTTGGCCAGAGCATCATCATCAAAGCCCTTGGCCCGCAGGCTGGAGGGATTGATAGCCGGCGCCTGATCCAGCGTGCCGTGGCCCACCGCATAGGCCTCGATCTCGGCGATCTCGGCCTCGCTGTAGCCCAGTGCCCGCAGGGCATCCGGCACGGCGCGGTTGATGATCTTGAAATAGCCGCCACCGGCCAGCTTCTTGAACTTCACCAGAGCGAAATCAGGCTCGATCCCGGTGGTGTCGCAATCCATCACCAGACCAATGGTACCGGTGGGGGCAATGACGGAAACCTGCGCATTGCGGAAGCCATGGCGTTCGCCCAGCTCCAGCGCACGGTCCCACGCCCGGGCGGCATGCTTCACGAGGCTTCCGGGGCAGGCCGCCACATCCAGCGGCACCGGAGCGATGGAGAGCCCCTCATAGCCTTCCGCATGGCCATAGGCCGCACGGCGGTGGTTGCGGATGACCCGCAGCATGGAGCCGGCATTCTCGTCATAAGCCGGGAACGCCCCCAGCTCGCGCGCCATTTCGGCGGAGGTCGCATAGGCCACACCGGTCATGATGGCGGTGAGCGCGCCACAAATGGCCCGGCCTTCCGCGGAATCATACGGAATGCCGGAGGACATCAGCAAGCCGCCAATATTGGCATAGCCCAGCCCCAGCGTACGATACTGATAGGACAACTCGGCAATGCGGCGCGAGGGGAACTGCGCCATCAGCACGGAGATTTCGAGCACCACGGTCCACAGCCGTACGGCATGCTCATAGCTGGAGACATCGAACTGCTTGTCCTTGTCGCGGAACTGCAGAAGGTTCAGCGAGGCCAGATTGCAGGCGGTATCATCCAGGAACATATATTCAGAGCACGGATTGGAGGCGCGGATATCACCGCCCGCCGGGCAAGTGTGCCAGTCATTGATGGTAGTGTGGAACTGGATGCCCGGATCGGCGCAATGCCATGCGGCCGAACCAATCTTCTCCCACAAATCGCGCGCCTTGACGGTGCGCGCCACCTCGCCATCGGTACGGCGGATCAGGTTCCAGTCCTGATCTGCCTCGACAGCCCGCAGGAAATCATCCGACACCCGCACCGAGTTGTTGGAGTTCTGGCCGGCCACCGTGAGATAGGCCTCGCCATCCCAATCGGTATCATAAATATCGAAATCGATATCCTTGTAGCCCTGCCGGGCGAACTGGATGACACGACGAATGGCGGTATCGGCCACGGCCACCTTGCGCGCCGCGCGGATCTCGCGCTTGAGAGCGGGGTTGCGTTCCGGGTCGAAGCAGGAATCGCCCTCGCCATCGCAATTCACGCAGGCCTTCATGATGGCCTTCAGATGCCTGGCGTTCAGACGCGATCCGGTGACGAGCGCCGCCACCTTCTGTTCTTCCTTCACCTTCCATTCGACATAGGATTCGATATCGGGATGGTCGGCGTCCACCACCACCATCTTCGCCGCGCGGCGCGTGGTACCGCCAGACTTGATGGCCCCGGCCGCCCGGTCGCCGATCTTCAGGAAGCTCATGAGCCCGGAGGAGCGCCCGCCGCCGGACAGACGTTCACCCTCCGCCCGCAGCGATGAGAAATTGGAACCCGTGCCCGAGCCATATTTGAACAGGCGCGCCTCACGGACCCACAGATCCATGATGCCCCCCTCATTCACAAGGTCATCACCCACGGACTGGATGAAGCAGGCATGCGGCTGAGGGTGCTCATAGGCCGAGGTCGAAGCCAGCAACTCACCCGTGCGATAATCAACGTAGAAATGGCCCTGCCCCGGCCCATCAATGCCATAGGCCCAGTGCAGGCCGGTATTGAACCACTGCGGAGAATTGGGCGCGGCCATCTGCATGGCGAGCATGTAGCGATGTTCGTCAAAGAAGGTCTGCGCGTCGGCTTCGGTGTCGAAATAGCCGCCCTTCCAACCCCAATAGGCCCAAGTACCGGCCAGCCGGTCAAATACCTGTCGGGCATCTGTTTCACCGACAAAACGCTCGGCTTCGGGCAGCAGGACCAATGCATCCTGATCCGGCACCGCACGCCACAGGAAGGAAGGCACATCATGCTCTTCCACCTTCTTCAGCCGCGCGGGCACACCAGCCTTTCGGAAATATTTCTGCGCGAGAATATCGCTGGCCACCTGAGAAAACTGGGCCGGAACCTGGATGCCCTCCTGGCGGAACACCACAGAGCCATCCGGATTCCGAATTTCGCTGACGGTCGTGCGGAACGCGATATCGGCGTAAGGGGAACGTCCTTCCTGCGTGTATCGACGTTCAAAGCGCATGACCTTCTCCCTTGTGTCTACCCAATGGGGCGACGGCTCTCAACTGGCGACCATCCCTGCCTGAAGCAGGGCGAAACGAAGCGTTCCCGGACGCGCACCTCATGTGACGACCAAGGATGCAGACTGTAATGTTCAGCAGACGCAACCAGCCTCCGGAACGGACGTGATGCCTGTTTGGGAAGCTGAGATGGGGCGACGCTAGATTGAGTCTGTTCACCGGTCAACGGTGTGAATGGTCGCATATATAGTGCACGCATCGCGGCAGATGCACAACATATCGTTTCAGAGACATGTATCGAGACGCGAAGAGTCTTGTCTTGCCGGAGGTTACAGGCACCAGTGGCCAGTGTCTCAAAAAGGTGACAGGTCCGACCTCTTCACCATCTTCCACAAGGCGCGTGGAACAGATGGGAGATCACGCATATGCGTATTGACGACAGGTTAAAGGTGAAAGGACAAGATTCTGCACGCATGCAGCGCAAAACCTGCATGCGTGCACATAACCAGATTAATCCGGGGTGTGCGCCAGATCCACCTTTTCCGCCAGCCAGGCCTTCATGAGCCGGCGATAGCGCAAGGTCGAAATGGGCAGCAGCACCAGATACAGCACTGAGCACACGGACAGCACCATCCACGGATAGCTGGCCAGCAGTGCAAAAAAGAGTGCAACCAGCACGAAAAGCGGCAACACCATATCACGCCGCACACGCCGTCCCATGGTTTTACCGGACCATGCCGGCACGGTCGAAATCATGAGCAGGCCGATCGCGAGGCAATAGATCAGCGCCAGAAAGGCATTGATGCTCAGATGCGGCACACCCAGCAGTTCCAGATAAATCGGCAGCAACACCGTGATCGCCCCGGCTGGCGCGGGAATACCCGTGAAATAATCCGCAGCAAAAGCAGGTTTTGAAGGATTATCCAGCATCACATTGAAGCGCGCCAGCCGTAGCGCGGCGCAGATGGCATAGACCAGCGCGGCGATCCAGCCAAAGGAGCCCGCCTCATCCAGCCCCCAGAAATAGAGCATGAGGGCGGGCACGCAGCCAAAATTGACGAAATCCGCCAAGCTGTCCAACTCCGCCCCGAAACGGGATGTGCCCTTCAGCGCACGCGCCAGGCGGCCATCGATACCATCCAGCAAGGCGGCAAAGACAATGGCGCCAATGGCAAGCTCGATGCGATCCTCGATCGCAAGACGCACAGCCGTAAGCCCGGAGCACAGCGCCAGAAGCGTCACCAAATTCGGGAGCAGAACACGTATAGGAATGCGTCCGAAACGTCGCGGTCGCCGGATCTGGTCGCCTTCCGGATCGAAAGGGGGAAAAGGAGACATCATGTCCGCTCAGCTTAGCCGATAGGTGGCTTCGCGCGAAGCTGGTGCGGCCAGATCACATAGAATGGTTTCACCCGCAGTGGTGATCTGCCCTTCCGCGACCTGAACCTTGGTGCCCAAGGGCAAATAGACATCGACCCGCGAACCGAAGCGGATCAGGCCGAAGCGTTCGCCCGCGCCGATCTCTTCCCCCTCACGCACGAAGGAGACGATGCGGCGTGCAATTAATCCGGCAATCTGGACCACGCCAACCCGCATATCAGCAGTGACAATTACCAGGCCGTTACGCTCATTATCCTCACTCGCTTTGTCGAGCTCGGCATTGAGAAATTTGCCCGGCTTGTAGGCGATGCGTTCAATCCGCCCGGTCACCGGAGCCCGGTTCACATGGACATTGAACACATTCATGAAGATGGAAATGCGCAGGAGAGGGTCGTCTGACAGATCCAGCTCTCGTGGGGGGCGCGCTGGCCCAATCTGGGAAATGACACCATCAGCCGGCGCGACGATCAATCCTTCACGCACAGGCGTGACACGCGGGGGATCCCGAAAGAAAAGAGCCGTCCATATGGCCAGCCCCACACCGATCATGCCCAGGACAGTGGAGACGAGAAACAGCAGCAGTGCGATGACAACCGCACCGGCAATAAAAGGGTAGCCCTCCGGATGGATGGGAACCATGGACTTGCGCACACTCGCAACGATCGACAAAAGCACTCTCCTCGCCTGTCGCGCCCCACGTTTCGGGCAGAGAATGGGTATCTTTGCGCTGCCCGTTCGTCAAATGCCGAGAAGCCCGCTTCCCATTTGGCATCCCTTGGTGAGTGGGGATTATGGGAGTGTTGTTTCTAGCGGGATATCGGTTTTTGGCCGTGTTTCTGGCCTTGAGGATGAGTTTCACATTTTTGAGCTTGTTGAGCATGTTG
>JBFWLR010000022.1:0-15433 GCA_050252035.1 Xanthobacter sp. | reverse complement strand
TGCCCGGCCAAGTGGCAGGAAGGCGAGAAGACCCTTGCGCCTTCTCTCGATCTCGTCGGCAAGATCTGAGTTCACGAACAGCGCTCCGGCTCATGCCGGAGCGCAACCAGAAAAGGGGCAATCGCCCCGGTGTGAGTAATAATGGCGGCTCTCTCGCCCGCCCTTCTATCGGAGTAGAGACCATGCTTGATGATGCCATGAAAACCCAGATCAAGGCCTATCTGGAGCGGGTCGTCCGTCCGGTCGAGATCACCGTTTCCGTCGATGACACTGCAAAATCGAAGGAAATGGCGGAGCTGGTGCATGACATCGCGTCTCTCTCGGAAAAGGTGACTTCGGCTGAAAGCCGTGATGATGGGCAGCGTGTGCCGTCCTTTGCGCTCAGCAGCCCGGGGGAGCAGATTCATCTGCGCTTTGCCGGCCTACCCATGGGCCATGAGTTCACATCGCTGATTCTGGCGCTGTTGCAGGTGGGGGGGTATCCGCCCAAGCTGGAACAGGCTGTCATTGACCAGATCAAGGGGCTGGAAGGCTCGTTCCGGTTCGAGACCTATTTCTCCCAGTCCTGCCAGAACTGCCCTGAAGTGGTGCAGGCCCTGAATCTGATGGCGGTGCTCAACCCGAATATCGAGCATGTGGCCATTGATGGCGCCACCTTCCCGAAGGAAGTGGAAGAGCGGCAGATCATGTCTGTTCCCACAATTTACCTGAATGGTGAGCCTTTCGGTCAGGGGCGGATGGGCGTCGAGGAGATCGTCGCCAAGCTGGATACTGGTGCAGCAGCCCGTGCGGCTGAAAAACTGAATGCGATGGACCCCTTCGATATTCTCGTCGTGGGTGGTGGCCCGGCCGGTGCCGCAGCAGCGATTTACGCCGTGCGCAAGGGTTTGCGTACTGGAATTGCGGCAGAGCGGTTCGGTGGTCAGGTTCTCGATACCATGGCGATAGAGAACTTCATTTCAGTGCCCTATACCGAGGGCCCACAGCTTTCTGCTGCATTGGAGCAGCATGTACGCCAGTATGATGTTGAACTGATGAACTTGCAGACAGCCGTCAAGCTGGAGCGAGGGGCTGATCTGCTGAGCGTGGAATTCGCCAGCGGTGCGAAGCTGTCCTCCAAGGCCATCATTCTCTCCACCGGCGCGCGCTGGCGGCAGATGGGCGTGCCCGGTGAGGATAAATATCGCACCAAGGGTGTGGCCTATTGCCCGCACTGCGATGGCCCGCTGTTCAAGGGCAAACGCGTGGCTGTGATCGGCGGGGGTAATTCCGGTGTTGAAGCGGCCATCGACCTTGCCGGCATTGTCGGCCATGTCACCCTGCTGGAGTTTGACAGCAAGCTGCGGGCGGATGAGGTGCTTCAGCGCAAGTTGCACTCCATGCCGAATGTGGATGTTCTCGTCTCTGCCAAGACCACTGAGGTCACGGGCGACGGCAGTAAGGTGAATGGGCTCGTCTATGAGGATCGCAACAGTGGCGAAAGCCACAAGCTCGACCTTGAGGGCGTGTTTGTCCAGATCGGCCTTCTGCCCAATACCGAATGGCTGAAGGGCGCTGTGGAGCTTTCTCCACGCGGTGAGATTATTGTGGGTGAGCGGGGCGAAACCTCGGTTCCCGGCGTGTTCGCCGCGGGTGACTGCACCACGGTGCCTTATAAGCAGATCATCATCGCCATGGGTGATGGGGCGAAGGCTTCTCTCGGGGCATTTGATTATCTCATTCGCGCGTCGGCTCCGGCGGAAAGCAAGACCGAGGCGGCCTGATTTCAGCCCCATGCTGAAATCACCATGAATATGAGATGGAACCGGGCAGGGCTATCTGTCCGGTTCCATTCCGGAAGCTGCGGAAGACGGCTTTCGCGGCGCCCATCTTCTTAGAAATGCGCCATGACCCTGAGAGAATTGCAATATCTGGTCGCTCTGGCCGACCACCGGAATTTCCGGCGGGCGGCTGAAGTGTGTTTCGTGAGCCAGCCCACCCTCTCCACGCAAATTCGCAAGCTGGAAGATGAGCTTGGCGTGCGTCTTGTGGAACGTGCGCCGCGCAAGGTGATGCTGACACCGGCCGGGCAGGATGCTGTGGAGCGGGCACGGCGCATCCTGAGCGAAGTGGAGCAGATGAAGGAGGCCGCCCGCCGTGGGCGCGCCGCTGAAACCGGCACCTTGCGCCTCGGTGTGTTCCCGACTTTGGGGCCGTATCTGCTTCCGCATGTGGTGCCCCTCATTCGCACCCGCTTCCCCCAGCTTGAATTGCTGCTGTTTGAGGAAAAGAGCGACGCCCTGCTCACGCGCCTGACGCAAGGCACACTGGATGCAGCCTTTTTGGCCCTGCCGGTGCATGATCCGCACCTGCATTGCGAGCCCCTGTTTGAAGAGCCCTTTCTGGTCGCCGTGCCAAAGGATCATCCGCTCGCAAACCGTTCCAGCCTCTCCCTCAATGAGTTGGGCTCCTACAATCTGATGCTGCTAGAGGATGGCCATTGCCTGAGAGATCAGGCTCTGGAGGTGTGCCATCTGTCCGGGGCCCGGGAAACTTCGGAATTTCGCGGAACCAGCCTGGAAACATTGCGGCAGATGGTGGTGGCCGGTGTCGGCATCACCCTCCTGCCTGTTCTCGCTACTAAGACGGCAATTCCGGGTAGCGAAAACATCCATCTTCTGACCTTCCGGGATTCCAGCCCCAGCCGGCAGATCGGCCTGCTGTGGCGCAAAACTTCCGCCATGGGGTCTCTGCTGATGGAACTGGCGGAGGTCTGTCGGAAGCTTCCTCAATCCCTGCTGGAAACAGGCGCGCCAGAAAGCTAAGGCGACCTGACCCTAGCCCTGGAAAATGGCCACAAGGAAGCGTGCCGCGATAATTAGCAGGAAGACGCCAAAGGTGATTTCCAGATGCCTGCGGCTGAGCTTGTGGGACAGGCGTGCACCATAGGGTGCAACAAGGGCGCTGACAGGGGCCATGAGCACAAAGCCGAGAATGGAGACATAGCCGAGCGAAAGCGGAGGCAGTTCTGCCAGATGTGGCCAGCCGGCAATCACATAGCCGATGACGCCCGGAATGGGGATGAAGATGCCCAGTCCTGCTGAGGTGGCGACAGCGGCATGAATGGGTACACCATAGAGCAGCAGGAAATTGGTCGCGAGGCCGCCACCGGAAATGCCGACCATTGAGGATGCAAAGCCGATGATGAGTCCGTAAAGGGTCATCATGCCCTTGCCGGGCAGTGTATCTGCAATGCGGATGTCATTGCGGCCCAGCAGGCTTTTTAGACCCAGTGACGAAATCACGAGCACGAAGACAGCCTGCAGCACCCATCCGGCTGCAAAGCTGGCAATGACACTTCCGATAATGATTCCGATGATGGCCGAGAGCCGCCATTGCTTCAGTACATGAGGCAGAGCTGCGCCCTTGGCCTTGTGCGTGCGGTAGGAGGTGACGGCCGTGGGAATGATGATGGCCAGGGAGGTGCCCACGCATAGTTGCATGCGGACTGAGTCATCCACTCCCATCATGCCGAAGACTTCATAGAGCACCGGCACGATCACTCCGCCGCCACCAACGCCGAGCATGCCGGCCAGAATGCCGGTCAGCACCCCACCAAGCAGAAGTGTGCCTGCAAGAAAGGCAAGATCGTTCCAGGGCACGGCAGCCAGCATAACAACCTCGGGAAGGACGGGGCAGGGCAACGTGTCAGGCACCCGTGGTGGGAAGGTCAGGATCTGTGCGCCGGAATGCTTTTAATGTCCAGAGTGTGCCGTGCCGTGCAGCTAAAGGTATGGTTGTAAGTTTAATATGTCAGACTTATGAAGAACTTGTGATGCGAAAAGAGTCAAAAAAGTCTGCGCTTTTTTTGGGAAAGCTGTTTTTATTCGCAGATGATAAAAAGACGCGCAGATCATGAGCTATTTTACCTTCTTGTGATGCGCATTGCGCGTCAATGGAGGCGTAATGCGGATTACAGGCTTTCCGCTGCAGGTATTTCCCAAGCTTCAGGCTGGCCTCTTCTCATACTAGCGCGAGCAGATGCTGAGTTGAGGGTGAGTGAAATTGCTGAAATCCTGGGTTTAGAGGGCCCTTCTCTGGTCAGGATTGTGGAGAGCCTGGTTGCTGAGGGGCTGATCAGCCGTCGTGTTGACCCCAGCGACAAGAGGGCGAAGTTGCTGAAACTCACGTCAAAGGGTGAAGGCTGTATTCCTATTTTGACTGAACTGTTGGAGCAGCTTGACCAGCAGTTCCTTGGGCGATTCAGCGAAGAAGAGTTCGGGGTCATGTTGCGGGATATGGTGCAGCTGGATCAGATATTGAGCCGCGATAAATATGTGATCCAATAAAAAGGCCGGGCAGTTCTGCCCGGCCTTTTAGTCATTCAGTGCCAAGGGCGAAATCACGCAACGCAGGAGAGGAAGCCGAGCTTCAGGGCCACTTCATTCATCTTGCGGCCGATGAACACAATGCGGCTCACGCGCGGTTCATCCTCTTTCCATGGACGCTGATGGTCGCCGTCCAGAATCATATGCACGCCCTGAAAGACGAAGCGTTCCGGATCATCCTTGAAATTGAGGATGCCCTTGGAGCGCAGAATGTTCTGTCCTTCAGTCGCGACCAGATTCTGGACCCAGGGGAAGAACTTGTCCGGCGAGAGGGGCTGGTCGGTCGAGAAGGAGAAGGACTGTATCTCGTTGTCATGGACCACCTTCAGCCCATGATGGTGATGCCCGTGATCATGGTCGTGATCGTGCCCATGTGCGTGATTGTGCTCGTGATCATGACCACAGCCGCAATCCGGCCCATGCTCATGATGTTCATGGTCGTGGCCGTGCGCATGCCCGTGATCGTGGTCATGGTGATCGTGCTCATCCGCCTCGAGGAAGGCCGGCTCAAGGCCCAGAATACGGTCCAGATCAAAGGCACCCTGATTGAGCACCTTGTCCAACGTGATCTCGGAGCGCTGTGTGCGATAGAGCTTGGCATAAGGGTTGATGCCTCGGATACGGGCTTCTACCTCATCCAGTTCCGCCGGGGTCACAAGATCGGTCTTGTTGAGCAGGATAACATCGGCAAAGGCGACCTGGTTCTTGGCTTCCGGGGCATCTTTCAGCCGCTCGGAGAGCCATTTGGCGTCGGCGACTGTCACCACGGCATCGAGCCGGGTCTTGGCCTGCACATCCTCATCCACGAAGAAAGTCTGAGCGACGGGGGCAGGGTCTGCAAGGCCGGTAGTTTCGACAATGATGCCGTCGAAATCATCCTTGCGGCGCAGCAGGCCATCAATGATACGGATCAGGTCGCCGCGCACCGTGCAGCACACGCAGCCATTGTTCATCTCGAACACTTCCTCGTCGGCACCAACCACGAGGTCATTATCGATGCCGATTTCGCCAAATTCATTGACGATGACGGCATATTTCTTCCCATGGGGCTGGGAGAGGATGCGGTTCAGCAGCGTGGTCTTGCCCGCGCCGAGATAGCCGGTCAGCACTGTGACGGGAATTTTCCGGGGCTGCGTGTCAGTCATGGAGTCTCACCTGATGTGATGGCCCGGTGTATCTGGCGCACCGGGCCATGGGAGCCGAACCTTACTGCGCGAGGGCGTTGGTCAGCGCCTTCGTGTTGAAGCGGATGAGTTCGATGTAGGTATTCGCGGGGCCTTTGTCATCCGAAAGGGCATCAGAATAAAGTGCACCGCCCACCTTGGCGCCGGTTTCCTTGGCAATCCGCTCCATCAGGCGCGGGTCACTCACATTCTCGATGAACACGGCGGGGATCTTGTCTTCCTTGATCTGCCGGATGATGCGCGCCACATCCTTGGCGGAGGCTTCACTCTCCGTCGAGACGCCTTCCGGGGAGATGAAGGCCACGCCATAGGTATCAGCAAAATAGCCGAAAGCATCATGAGAGGTGATGATGCGCCGATGGTCCGCCGGAATGGTGCTGATCGCCTGCTTTACCTCGGCATCCAGTGCATCCAGCCTGGCGTCATAGGCGGCGGCGTTGGTGGTATAGGTGGCCTTTCCGGCCGGGTCTGCGGCAATCAGGGCGTCGCGGATATTGGCGATATAGATCTTGGCATTGGAGACAGATTGCCAGGCATGAGGGTCCAGCCCGCCATGATGGTGGTGGCCTTCATGCTTGTGCTGGTCATGATCGTGATCATCATCATGATCCGCATGATCGTGGCCGTCATGGTCCTCATGATGGTGCTCATCATCACTGCCCTTGCGCGGGGTAATGCCTTTGGTCGCGACAATGATAGGGGCCTTGGTGCCGGAGGCCTTGGCCAGGCGTTCGACCCAGCCTTCAAAGCCCAGGCCGTTCACGAAAATCAGCTTGGCGTCGCTCAGCTTTTTCGCATCCGCAGGGGTCGGCTGATAGACATGGGAGTCGCCGTTCGGGCCGATAATGGTGGTCACATCCACACGGTCGCCACCCACTTCCTTCACGAAATCTCCAAGGATAGAGAAGGAGGCGACGACGGGAAGCTTGCCATCATCCGCCAGAGCAGGGCGGGCGAGTGCAGGCGCAACAAAGGCTGCCAGCGTGGCCGCCAGCACGAAACGTCTTGAAAACATGACTTTTCCTTCAGGCTTCGAGATGTCGGCGCGGCAGCAGGCGCGAGAGAACACCTCCCGCCGGACCGAAGATGACGGCCAGCCCATAGGCGACGCCTGCCACCAGAACGATGGAGGGGCCGGAGGGCGTGCCCAGATGATAGGAAACAAGCAGGCCCGCCATGCCGCTGATGAAGGCGATGATGGTGGCCAGTGTGACCAGTGAGGAAAGGTCCCGCACGAAGAAGCGGCTGGTGGCGGCGGGCAGCATCATCAGCCCCACGGCCAGCAGGGTTCCCAGCGCGTGGAAGCCGCCCACAAGGTTCAGCACCACCAGCGCCAGAAAGGCGATATGCGCCGGCCCGCCCATACGGCTGACGGAGGCGAGAAAGACCGGGTCCACACAATCCATCACCAGCGGTCGCCAGATGATGGCGAGGGTCACAAGGGTGAGGGTGGTGATCCCGGCAATCAGCAGCAATGTCGCGTCATCAATGCCCAGCACGGTGCCGAACAGCACATGCAGCAGGTCCACATTCGAGCCGCGCAGTGAAACGATCAGCACACCCAGTGCAAGAGAGATGAGATAGAAGGCCGCGAGTGAGGCATCTTCCTTCAGCTCTGTGGCCCGCGCCACCACACCAGCCCCCACCGCGACGAAGAGCCCGGCCACGAGGCCGCCAAGGCTCATGGCGTACAGGTTCAGGCCGGCGAACAGGAAGCCAATGGCCGCCCCCGGCAGAATGGCATGGGACATAGCATCCCCCGTCAGCGACATGCGTTGCAGCATCAGGAAGGTGCCCAGAGGCCCGGCACCGAGCGAAAGCGCCAGCACGCCGATCAAGGCGCGCCGCATAAATTCGAATTCAGTGAAGGGGGCAATGATGAGGTCGTAAAGGGGCATGCGCTCTGTCCGTCGGCTCTTGTGTTTCCGGCGTCAGGCGGCGCAGGAGGGGGCGTCATCGCGCCAGGCTTCGCTGGTCAGGCGGGCTTCCGCGAGTTTTTCATCCGTGAGCACCTGCGCTGTGGGGCCCCAGGCCACCTCAGTGCGGGCCAGCAGAAGCGTCTGCGGGAAAGCCGTGCGCACCATGTCGAAATCATGCAGTACAGCCAGAACGGTGCGCCCCTCATTATGCCAGCGGCGGACAAGGGTGATGAGATCTGTCGTGGTGCGGGTATCCAGTGCGGTGAAGGGTTCATCCAGAAGGATGACGCGGGCATCCTGCAGCAGCAGGCGTGCAAACAGGGCGCGCTGCATCTGGCCGCCGGAAAGGGTACCGATGGGGCGGGCCTCGAAGCCCTCCAGACCCACGGCGAAAACAGCCGCTTCAATCCGCCGCTTATCTGCCCGGCCGATGCCGCCAAACAGGCCGGAGCGACGCCAGAGACCCATGGACACCAGATCAAACACGTGAATGGGGAAGGAGCGGTCAATTTCCGCGCTTTGAGGCAGATAGGCAATGTCATGCGTGGAAAGACCATGCAGATCGACCCGGCCACCCAGTGGCCGCAGTGCCCCGCAAATGCCCTTCAGAAGTGTGGATTTGCCCGCGCCATTCGGCCCGCATATCGCCAGAAGGTCGCCCTGCGGCACATCCCCGTTCAGATGATGCACAGCGGGGTGGCGCTCATAGCCAAGAGTGAGATCGCGGAAGGAAATCTGTGGCCGTGCCGGGGTAGGGTGCGCGTTCATGCTTTACTCCAGCACCAGAAATACGGCCAGCCATAGCGGCGCGAGCAGGATGAGGGCGATGAGAATTCGGGCCGCCACAGACATGCGCAGCATCGAGGGGCCAACGCGCAAGGCTCTGCGAGGAGCACTGTTCTGATGCACATGCTGTACAGTCGTCACACCCTCATCCGAACCGGGGGGCGATGCCAGCGACAGGGAGGGGGTGAGAGGTGAAGTGGACATGGCGCACGGCTCAAGGGGCTGTCTGGATACGATAGAGAACGGCCTTGCGGCCCTTCATCAGTGTATTTGATATAGTGTATCAAACGTGCTGTCCAGATCACCTAAGGGAGGGTGAAGGGCCTCGTTACCCGCGTCAGTCCTGTTCCGGTCCGTCTGCGGCGCGGCGGAAGGGACCGAGACGGGTGAGAATGGCGGTATCCTCATCCACATGGGCGCGTTCATAGGTGAGATAATCCGCGACTGCATCCCGCAGGCCGGGATGGAGAATATAATGCGCGGAAAAAGTGGAGGTCGGCAGATAACCGCGCGCCAGCTTGTGCTCACCCTGCGCCCCGGCTTCCACCACCTTCAGGCCATGGGCGATGGCATAGTCGATGGCCTGATGGTAGCAGACTTCGAAATGCAGGCCGGGATGGTGCTCAATGCATCCCCAATAACGCCCATAAAGCGTTTCGGCACCCATGAAATTCAACGCACCTGCTACATACCGCCCTTCCCGGCGGGCCATGATAAGTAGAATGCTCTCCGGCATCTGTTCCCAGATGCGGGTGAAAAACGCGCGGTTGAGATAGGGTGCCCCCCATTTGCGGGCCCCGGTATCCAGATAAAAATGGAAGAAGGAATCCCACGCTTCTTCGGTCAGCTCTGCGCCGGTGAGCCATTCAATGGTAATGCCATTGGCGAGCGCCTCCCGCCGTTCCTTCCGCAGAGCTTTACGCTTGCGGGAGGCGAGGGCGGAGAGGAAATCCTCATAGGTGTCATAACCGGCGTTCAGCCAGTGGAACTGCCTGTCCGTGCGCTGGAGAAAGCCCTGTTCAGCCAGCGCGGCGCATTCCCCTGCCTGCGCGAAGGTGACATGGGCGGATGAGGCCTGTCGCAGATTCACCAATTCCTGGAGGCCGCCAATCAGGGCGTCGCGCGCAGGTTTGTCTTCCCCCTCGCGCAGCAACAGACGCCGTCCCGTGACGGGAGTGAAGGGCACGGCAATCTGAATCTTGGGATAATATTCGCCGCCAGCGCGCTCGAACGCTTCCGCCCAGCCATGGTCGAAGACATATTCACCGCGGGAATGTGCCTTGAGATAGGCGGGCATGACCGCACGAATGCGACCATGCTCTTCTTCCAGAACCAGATGCTGCGGCAGCCAGCCCGTGCGGGCCGTAGCGCAGCCTGTGGCTTCAAGTGCATGGAGAAAGGCATGGGTGAGAAAGGGCTCAGGCGGATCATCATGTCCCGCCGCACAGGCATTCCAGTCTTCAGCCGAAATGTCGCTGATGGCGGAAACAACGCGCAGGCGCACCTTATTCTCCCCCTGTCTCAGGCCACTTCCACGATCGCGTCAATTTCTACGGCGGCGTTCAGCGGAAGAGAGGGCACGCCAACTGCGGAACGGGAATGACGGCCCTTGTCGCCAAAAACATCCACCATGAAATCGGATGCGCCATTCACCACCTTGGGCTGATCGTTGAAATCCGGCGTGCAGGACACGAAAGCGCCAAGCTTCACGATGCGCACCACCTTGTCCAGATCACCGATCTCGGCGCGGATCTGGGCGAGAATGTTGATGGCGCACATGCGTGCCGCCGCCTGACCGGCTGCGACATCCACATTTTCTCCGAGATGGCCGGAAGCCACCAGCTTGCCGGAAGGATTCATCGGCAACTGGCCGGAGATGTGAAGCAGATTGCCCGAGCGCACGACAGGCACATAATTCGCAACCGGCGGCACAGGGGTGGGCAGGGTGACACCAAGTTCGGCAAGCCGGCTCTCGATGGATGAGGACATCATATTCTCCAGATCAGGGGCAGTTTATCAGGTGATATGTGCAATTGGCCTTTTTTTCGCGCATCAGGCTTGCATGTGCAAGTGTACCTGTCCGGCATATGCGCATGCAGGCCTGATATGACTTGGAGCCATGCCAACATGCACACCATTTGGATGGCGGGGAAGGAGACAGGCATGCCGGAATGTATGGAAGCCGGATATCGGGACATGCTACGCACTCGTTTGTCGGCCCTTTATGGCGTGCTTGTCTGTACGCTGATGCTACCCCTCTCCGTAAGCGCCATAGCTGCGCCTGAGGTCACCCCCGGCAAGGTGCAGCCGCGTCTGTTGCCGCATCATGCGACCTATCGCCTGCAGCTTGAAAGCACGGATGCCAACAGCCGTCTGGCCGACCTGAAAGGCATTATAGATTACCGCATCACCGGCAATGCCTGCTCCGGTTATGACACCCGGACGCACCAGACCAGTGAAAGCCTGACAGATGATGGCCAGACGAACCGGCGAGAGATTGTCGCGGACGCGTGGGAGGCTGGTGATGGCAATGTTTTCCGTTTCTCCTCCATCACAACATCTTCCGGAGAGGGTGGGGATCGGCAGGAGGTTTCCGGTCGTGCGGCACGTCTGGACAATGGCACGGTTCGGGTGACGGTGCGGGAGCCGGATCAGCAGGCTTTCGCGATCGACAAACCCGTGCTGATGCCAACGGAACATGTGCTGCATATTCTGGAGCAGGCTGCTGTCGGGCCCGGTGCATTCTCATCGCGCGTTTATGAGGGGGGCAATGATCCGGGCAAGTTTTACGACACTCTCGCCATCATCGGACGTGGGCAGTTGGTCCGTGAGCCGCTAGTTCATAAACAGGTGGGGCAGCAGAAGGCCGACAAGGCCGGGGGGCGGATGTCCGGCGCGGTGCTTGTACCCTCGGCGCGTGCCCAGCTTGAGGGACGGCCTTATTACCCTGTCAGCATCAGCTATTACGACCCTTCAACCTCCGAAGAGGGGCCGGAATATGTGATGAGCTTTGCGCTCTATGAGAATGGTGTGATTGGAAAGCTGAGGATCGACTATGGCAGCTTCGCGGTGGTGGGCACCATGGTGGGTTTCGAGCCATTGGGAGATGAGAAGACGGGCGATGTAACGACACAGGCCTGCGCGTCAGATCCCGCAAGGGCGTTGTGAGGCACGGTTGCAAGAGTGTGAAACAGGGGCAGAGGCAAGTGACAGAAGGCAAGCAACAGGAGGCGGCGCCATGCATGTGGTTCGGGTGATGATCAGTGGCCGCGTGCAGGGGGTGAGCTATCGGGCCTGGTGTGCCCGCACGGCGCAGCGGCTCTGCTTGTCCGGTTGGGTGCGGAACCGTCTCAACGGGCAGGTGGAGGCTGTGTTTTCCGGCTCTGCGGCAGATATCACCACCATGTTGGAGGCCTGCCAAAAGGGCCCAGCGGCCGCACGCGTGGAGAATATCTCACGGCATGATGCAACGCAGGATGATCTGCTTCAGGCAGAACACACGCGCTTTACTATTCTGGAGACCTTGTAAGCTTCGAAGCTTGCGCACATACAGGTATCTCTCCCCTCCATGGGGAGGCCGCATGATGAGCCCGGGCAGAGTGTTGCGGAACTGTGCCGGCCTTGCGCGGGGCAGGTTTTGAGAGCCTGCATCTGAGCTCTGGAGGGCTATGGTTTCGTGACCGAGTCGCACATGCAAGATCCACGTGTTTCTCCTTACCGCGAAATGAGAAATACGACACAACAGGATCTATCCCCACCATTCTGGGCCCGTCAGAAAGGTGTCCTTCTCATTATCGGATTGTGGGCGCTGGCCCATGCGGCGGTCGCTATCTTTCTGGAAAATGCGATCAATGTGGACGATGCGATCGAGAGCTATCTCGTCCAGTCTTTCGATCTGAATTATGTGCAGCGCAATCCGCCGGTTTTTGACTGGATTCTATACGCGCTGCAGCAGGTTGTCGGTACAGGTCCGCTGAGCTTCGCCATCATGCGCTACGGGCTGTTATTCCTGTGCGCCTATCTTGTTTATCGCATCGCATGCCGCGTGATTGTGGATCCACGTTTGCAGGCCATGGCGGTCTATTCACTCTCGGCCATCTGGGTGGTGGGGTATCATAGCCATCGCATACTGACCCATTCCAATGTCATGATCGTCGGGATCGCAGGCACTTTTCTGACGCTGTTGGCGATTGTGCGGCGACCAAGCCTTGCCCTGTATGCGGGTCTCGGCTTCTGGATGGCATGGGGGCTGATCGGGAAATTCGGTTTTGCCGCCTTTCTGGCCTTGCTCGTGGTGGCTTGTCTGCTAGAGCCGCGTTTCCGACGTGTCCTACTGGACCGGCGGATCATCGTTTCATGCGTTGTCGCAGCCTTGCCCCTGCTGATCTACAGCATCGGTTTGCGTGCTGATCGACAGGATGTGATGGATGCCGCCATTGAAACCATGGGCCACACCGGAGCGGACTGGAAAATAGTCACCACAAGTTGGGTTGATGCCCTGTTTGGCTATGTGATGCCGCTGGTGGCTTTGATGGCGGTGATTTTTCTGCCCTTCAACAGGGGCGGTGGTGAGCGGCCCGAGGGCAGTGAAGAGCGGGCCGCAATGAGGCGCGTGCTGCGCAACATCATGCTGCTGGGCGTTCTGGCCAGTTTCGTCATGGTGCTCGCCATGGGGGTCAGCACATTCAGGGATCGATATTTTCATGTCTTCCTGCTGCTGTTGCCGGTCTATCTGTTCGCCGAGCTGGAATTGCTGGGGGGCTGGCGGCCACGGGCGGCAGTGTATCTGAGCATTCTGGCGGCACTGGCGATCGGTATTCTGGGCGGTCGCATTCTGGTGACGTTCTGGCCCAGTCCTGAATTGTGTCGGCGGTGTCTGGCAGCCGAACCGCTCGGCAAGATCGCACCTATCATCTTCGAGACACTGGGACCTTCACCCACTCTGGTGGCTGATGACAGAACATCTGGTGGCCGCTTGAGAGCCGCTGTTCCGGGCGCGCGGGTTCTGGTGCTGGGTGAGCGTGAATACAAGCCGCCCTCCCGCGCCTCGACAGGCTGTGCGCGTGTCTCAGGAATTTCAACTGGTACGCCAGTTCGCTTGCCACCGCCACGCAGAGAGACGATTGAGGTCGCGATCAAATGGCCGGCTCCGCTTCTGCGACCACCCCGCTGGAGCGATTGGCAGATTATTCCCTTGCCGGCGGACAGCCCGATGTGCCGGTAGCCTTTCCGGCCTGTGCATATCGGGAACAGTCTGCGGAGGTGCTATGGTGCAGCCTTCCGGGCCATGGCCTTGCGTTCCTTGTCTGTTCAGAGATCAACTGGCCTCCTCCCGGTCGCGGGGGATAGGCTGGAAGAGTGCACAGGCCCGCGAAAGAGTTGAAGAAGCTGCACGAATCGATATGAGTCCGGGCATGATCTCATGCCCTCTCGTCCTCTCGTGGATGCTGTGATGACAGCTTCCGCTAAGGTGTCCATTGATCTCGGCACCCGTGCCAACGGGGGCTCCGCCACATTGGATCTGGAGGAGTTGCTGGCCACGCGTCTGCTGGTTCAAGGCAATTCCGGCTCTGGAAAGTCCCATCTGCTGCGGCGTTTGCTGGAGCAGAGCGCCCCTTGGGTGCAACAGGCGGTGATTGACCCGGAGGGTGATTTCGTCACGCTGGCCGAACGTTTCGGCCATGTGGTGGTGGATGCCCAGCGTGGGGAAGGGGATTTGCAGCGTATTGCAGCGCGTGTGCGCCAGCACCGTGTTTCTGTCGTGCTCAATCTGGAAGGGCTGGACAGCGAGAACCAGATGCGCGCCGCCGCGGCCTTTTTGGGCGGGTTGTTCGATGCGGATCGCGATATGTGGTATCCCATGCTGGTGGTGGTGGATGAGGCGCAGCTTTTTGCCCCCATGGCCGCTGGCGAGGTCTCCGATGAGGCCCGCAAGCTGACGCTTGGCGCCATGACAAACCTGATGTGCCGTGGCCGCAAGCGCGGGCTGGCAGGTGTCATCGCCACACAGCGTCTTGCCAAGCTGGCGAAGAATGTTGCGGCGGAAGCTTCCAACTTCCTGATGGGGCGCACATTTCTGGATATCGACATGGCGCGCGCCGCAGATCTGCTTGGCATGGACCGCCGGCAGGCCGAAATGTTCCGGGATCTGGAGAGCGGAAATTTCGTGGCTCTGGGGCCAGCTTTGGCGCGTCGGCCCTTGCCGGTTCGCATTGGGCCGGTTGAAACAGCTGCGCGCTCCACCAGCCCGAAACTGCTGCCTTTGCCGGAGCCGCCCGCCAGCGTCGACGCGCATGATCTCATTTTCACACCGGGTGAAGATGAGCCTCTGATGTCGGTGCAGCGCCGTGCGCCGAGTGTGGCGTCCACAACAGATGTACTGGCTCAGTTGGCCCGGAGCGGGCCACCCACTCCGCCACCGGCCCCCGAACCGCTGCCCAGCCTTTCACCGGAGCAGAGACAGGCTGCGATCGATTCCGCGCTGCGGGAAATTCTCGCGGAAAGCGACGCGGGCTTTCGGACTATTCCTGTTCTGTATCAGGATTTTCTGGTTCGCTGCCGTATTCGCCGGGTCGGAGGGGAGCCGCTCAGCCTGTCCGCCTTCCGGCGACGTCTGGCCGTGGCCCATGCCGGTATCGACATGGCGGAGGCGTTGGCGGAGAACTCTCCATGGGCCGATGTGCTGACCATGGCCGGGAGCCTGCCGGAGGATATTCAGGGCGTCTTCCTGTCCCTCGCCCGCGCTGCATTTGACAAGCGCCCGTGCCCCTCGGATGCGCAGGTCGCGCGTGCATATGGCAGTCGCTCACCCGGTCGGGCGCGCCGCCTTCTGGCCTATATGGAAGAGCATCAGGTCATCGTCAGCCGTCTGGACGGGCAGGGGCGGCGCATTGTGGCCATTCCTGGTCTCGCCTGGGAAACCGAACCAGGGGACCCAAATGCCCCCATGCCGGTTGATGAGCCGGAAGAGCGTTCAGCAGGCTGATACGCCCGCTCCTAGGCTCAGGACACGTTGATCAGAGCCAGAAGAGGACGGTCGCGGCCAGGGCAAGTACCGAGAAGAAGACGGTGGGGGAGCGATCGTAGCGCGTCGCGACGCGGCGCCCGTCCTTCAGGCGGCCGAACATGATCTCAATGCGGTTGCGCCGTTTGTACCTGCGCTTGTCGTATTTAACCG
>JBFWLR010000021.1:0-17050 GCA_050252035.1 Xanthobacter sp. | reverse complement strand
CCTGCTCGTAGAACTCGCGCGCCTTCTCGATGCCCAAGGCCCGCTCGATGAAGGTCAGCCCGCCGCGCAGCTCGTTCTCGGCCAGATGCCCGGTCAGCGCCACGATTTCGCCGCGCGCCGGCCACGGCCGAAACAAGCACGGTACGCGATAGAAGCGTTCCTCCTTGGTCTCGCTCCACAGTTCGCGCAGGATGGCGAGCCGCGTATTGCCACCGTTCCTGATGATGTAGTGCGCCTCGCCCGGCCGGCGCGTGATCGCCGGCGGCGCGTCCAGCCCGCGTTCGCGGATCGACGCCTTGATTTCCTCGTAGGCCGGGTTGCGCGTCACGCGCGGGTCATGTTCATAGGGGCGCAGCTCGTCCAGCGTCACCACCATCGGTGTGTCGGCGATGGGGTCGGTCAACGCCCCGGCCGAAGGACCGCTGCGTTCGAAGCCCTTGGCCAGCAGCTTGGCGGCCATGTCCTGCGGCGTCGGCTCAGCCATCGCTGCTCTCCCGAGAGGCCGTCAGTGCCTGTCGATCGGCGCGGCGAAGCTGCGCGCGTGCGTTGCGGCTGGCGCGGTGATCGCTCGCAGTCGAGCTGGTATAGATCGCGGCGCAGCCGGGCTTGGTGAACATCAGGTGCCCGCCGCGCGTGCGTTTCACGTGCCAACCTTCGCCCAGCGCGAACTCGATCAGCGCGCGTAGCCGCGCATGGCCGCGGGCCAGTTCATGCGCGATCGCCATGACTGGCTCCTCCTGCGCGGCCTCTGCCGGTAACGCATGCAAAGCGCTCCCGCCATGCCGGGAACAGCTCGCCAGCCAGCGCACGCATCGTCTCCAACGCCGCAGGCGCAGTACGGCCCACTGGTTGCCGGTACTCGACGCGATGCACTGGCAGCCCCCGTGTTGCGGCACGTGGGTAGGCCTCGATGGCCGGGACGTCGGTGTTCAGGACCTGTATGCCAGCGTGCGCCTGGAACACTTGTCGCAGGGCCTGCTGGATCAGTCGGGCGTTCGACGAAACCGGATGCACACGGTTGATGAGCAAGCGCAGCGGTGGCGGCTCGATGCCGAGGTGCCGATACGGAGCGATGTCCTCGATCAGTTGCAGCGTGCCGCGCCTCAGCTCACGCGCCGCCAGGATTTCCGGTGTCACCGGCGACAGCGCCAGGCTGGAGGCCAGTACCGCCATCTCCAGCAGCACACTGCGCGCTCCCTGGGTATCGATCAGCAGCAGGTCGTAGTGCGATGACAGCGCGGGGAGCAGGTGACGCAGGCGCAGCCGGCCGTCGGGTGCGTGCAGCAGCAATGTGTTCAGTTCGCCGCGGTGGTCGTTCGACACCACCAGGTCGAGACCTGCCACAGCGGTCTGCGAAGCCAATTGCTCGATACGCTGCTCGTTGAAGGCCAGCATCTCGTAGATACCGGCAGGCGCATGCGTGCCGAGCGTGAAGTAGCTCGACAAGGTGGGCTGTACGTCCAGGTCCAGCAGCAGCACGCGCAGCCCTGCATCGGCGATGAAGCCGCCCAGGTTCGCCGCGGTGGTCGTCTTGCCGACGCCACCCTTGGTCGAAATGATGGATACCACCTGCATGGCGCGACTCCTCGTGGAAGGGATTCCGACGGAGCGCGGGCTCACGCCCGTTCCCTGAGTCGATCGGTGATCCACTGATCGATCTCCACCGAATCCCAGCCGATGGCGCGTACCCCGAGGCGCAGGGGCTTGGGAAACTTGCCCTCCTTGATCAGGTTGTAGATGTGGGCGCGTTTGAAGCCGGTCTTGGCCTCGACTTCCGCGCGGCGCAGGATGCGGTGTTCGTTCGGCGTCGCGGTGGCGATGGTCTGGGCAGTCACGAGGGACACTCCTTGGCGCTGTGTAGCGGCGGTGATGGAAGTGCCCCGTATTCAATAGCGCGGTTCCCGCGCGGTCACCGCAAGTGCAGACACGCCGTCTGCACTTGCAGTCAGCGGTCCTGGGTAGCGAGATGACGCTTGGCTGCCGAAAACTTCGCCCACAGCGTTCGCTCGCTGATTCCGGATTTGTCGCCGTAATGGGCAACCAGCGCATTGATGACCGATTCCAGCGTCTCGAAAGACGAATAGGGAACGCCATTGGGTGACTTGCCCAACAGCAGGGTCAGAAGACCGCCAACGATGTTCAGGTAGGTGGATTCACTGCGGGCGCCCGGCATCCCGGATCGCTTCTCGCGCTCCGTGCGCGCCTGGTGCTCCTGGCTGAGCGTCTGGAACTGCTCATAGAGCGCGTCCCAGGCCTGCACCTTGTCGGCAAGCTGGAGCTTCAACGCCTCGCGATCCATGACCAGTGCCTGCACGGCATCGACACTGACGGCCGGATGCAGGTGACGCTCGAAGGCATCGAACAGGAATGCCGGTCGCTGGTCGGGATAGAAACGGATCATCCAAGCCTTCAGATCGACGTGGCGGATCGTGAGGCCAGGATCATCGAGCAAGGCGGGATCGTTGCTCGTGAGGCCATCCTTGCCGTAGGGAAGGTCGAGATGCACCAGTGCGTCGTAGATCCGTTCCGCGTTCAGGCGAAGCTGTGGCCAGCGCGCCAGCGCAGCGTGCTCCGGCAGCCGGTTCATCCCTTCGGCAATATCAAGGATACGGCGCTCGAAGCGTGACAGTCCCGCCCACTGGATGGCCGCCTCGATCGGACGATAGAAGACCTTGGCTTGGGCGCCGGAAGAAGATGACTTTCTCATGGGCTACTCCCTGGTGAACGGGTTCAGGACATCGGCTTTTCTCGTGGTCTGGTCGACGCCATCCACACCTTCGCGGCGCGGAGCGGTGGCGACTTGGCTTGTGGAAAGGTTGTAGTGACGGCGAATGGCTGCAATGCTCACCCCAGCAACCAGTCGATGTGGCACCTTGTCCACCAACACCGAGCCTCTGCGTGGCGGTATGCTTCAAGATGTTTCTCGCCCGAGGCGGGGAGGCTTGGTGGTGAGGTTTTGCTACAGATGCCATCGCGGCGAAAGACGCATTCGGTCTACGTGCTTTCAAGTCTGGGCATCACCCGCATGTCAGACGCCGAGGGTCTTTCAGCAGACGCGGTTCGGGTGGCACCAGGCGCGGCGACGCCGTCTCGACGGGCAACGATGAGGCTTCGAGCCAGACGGCACGGGTCTTCGTTCAGATCAAGAAAGAATGACAGGCGAATGCCATCGATTTACCGACAAGTTTCAGAACATCAACAGTTCTATTGCGGGCAACCGAAATGACAGAAAAGCCGATCACGGTCTTCCAGCATCTTCACCTCAGGGGCAAGACAGCAACCGCAATGCGCAGTGGCATCCTCGCGCAGGTGGGTGGCTCTTGGCGTCACGACGCTGAGCGGGAAGAAGACCTCAAGCAACACATGGGCGACGACGATGTGATCGTGCTTGTACGATCTGCATTCGACGACGTCGATGAATCGGCTCTGGTGCTGTGGCAAGAGCCTGATGGCTACAAGGTTTCCAATATCGTGCCGCGAAACGTCGGAGAGCTTGGTATTGACAAGTACAACGCGATTCTTCGCGACTTCGTCGCCCAAGTCGCGGAACCGGCGTCCCGGGCCGGCGGTTTCGGCGTCGAACTGACCTCTGCCAACCAGACTCTTGATGATTGGCTGGATGCCGAACCGGCAGCAGCCCTGCGGCGCTTTTCGCGGCTCGCCAATAAGTCCACAGGTGCGGCCCATCCCATGGACAAGGAGCGCTGGTACGCGTTCCTGATTGCCGCGCACCGTGCATCGAAACGACTGGATAGTGACCAATTGGCACGGTGGCTTGTCGAGGTGGAGGCCTGGTCCGCAGGGCGGGCGCAGGACTTGGCCATCGACTATGAATTCGCACTCGGACTGCTTGAACAGTATGACCAGTCGCATACATGAGCCTGAATACTTCAGTCATTGACGACTTGGTTGCTTTAAACGCGCCAGTGTTGTGCGTGGATACATGCACCGTCCTTGACGTCATCCGTGACATCACGCGCGAAACAGCGGTAGCACACGATGCCAGCGCCGGGCTTGCCTTGCTTGCGGCAGCCGAGGCCGGCTCCGATCTGATTGTTCTGATGGCAGAACAGGTGACCATCGAGCTTGCTGCTCATGTCGCTGGCGTCGAGGTAGAGGCTCGAAACGCTTTGGCAAGGTTCCGGGCACAAGCTCAACGTATCCATGAAGTGGCCTTGGCCTACGGTGCCCAGGGAATGCTGCCGCTGGACCACCTTGAGGGACACGTCGCGCGGGCCACGACAGTGCTGAACAGGTGGCGGGACGTTGCCAGCGTGGTGCCGCACAACGATGGGGTCGCCAGCCGTGCGTTCAAGCGAGTCAACGAACCTCGTGCTCCCGCCCGACTGGGTAAAGAATCAATGAAGGATTGCGTGATCGTCGAAGCCTATATCGAGGCGGCTGGCCAGCTTCGCTCCGCAGGGCTGGCGGCGCCGATCGTGTTCGCTTCGTCGAATACGAAGGAGTATTTCGCGCCGAACACCCGACGTCTTCAAGATGAAATCGCTGCCGATCTGGAGGACGTTGGTGTGGAGTACGCCCCAAACTTCGGCGCAGCGAAACACAGTCTCGGCCTATAGGCGCATCTGAACATGACTCTGGCGGCTGTGCATGGACGTTGCTGGGCGATGGCAGACGATCCCGGGTTGCCGGGCAGGTGGGGCTGGTACATAATCTGGCCTAATTCCGTGGTGCTTACGGAAGAAACCCGTTATCAATCAACGGGTTGAGTGCGGCGTGATGTTCCCATCACCCGCTCCAAAAAATCCCATACATATCATGGTGTTGCTGTTTGTTCTCGACCATAATACCAAGCGTCGAAATGCGAACAAACAGAGACAATTCTGGAGTTTCGTCACAGAAAGTCCCGAAAAAGTTGTAGCGCGCAAAATCGAATGTCAGCGCGCCACATCGAGTGTTGAAGATTGTGTTGTTTCAGGAAGGCTGCCCAGTCCATGCTGGTGAACTGTGCACCCTAATCGGAATGGATCTGGACCTTGCTCTTCGGCTTCTGCCGCCAAACCGCCATGAGCACGCCTGCAGCACGACCTTTGTCATCTGGCGGCTCTGGAGCGACCAGCCGATGATGCGGCGCGAGAACACGTCGATCACCATGGCCAGATAGGCAAAGCTTTCCAGAGACGGATATAGGTGATGTTTGTCACCCACGCTCTGTCCAGCGCATCGACATCGAACTGCCAGGAAAGCGTGTTGTCGATCACAACTGACGGCTTGCAGCCATAGGAGCCAGGCAAGCGCTTATAGCCAATTTTGCGCCTTGATCTCTGCAAGCCTGGCCAGGCGAGCGATGCGGTTCGCGCAACAAGTCTCTCCCTGATCAAGGAGGTCGTCATGCAGGTTGCAGATAGCCGTAGATCCTGCCGCTTTCCGTCCAGGCCTTACTTAGAAACTCGGTCTGACGGGATCTTCCCGAGCCCGTTTGCTCAGTGAATCCTTCAGCCAGGCGTAAAAACCACTGGGCCGGATACGCGCAGGCGGCGGCACATCGCTTCCCGATGAACGGCTGACGATGCTCGGCAACAAACGCGTATCTCACTTTGCATCCCTGGCGAAATACGCAGCGGATTTTTTCGACCATCGTGATACGCGTGTGTCTTTCTCCGCATAGGCACGTGCATAAGGCCTTGCAAAACGGCCTGAATTGCAGATGATTGACAGGCCTCACATCCACGTCAGGCGGCCCTTGAACGGCAGTGTTGGGACATGGCATGGATCACAGGCTAAAGTCTGCTCCATCTCGAAATGCGCGTTCCGCCAATCAGGCGCGGCGTATCTTTTGGGGCCTCTCCATTGCGGCTCCCGCGCTGTTTGTCTCAGGGCAAGTCATGGCTCAGTCTGCCTGGGACCCGATCATCAGCAATAGCTATTGGTATGTCACTGCTCCCCAGATGCTGGCCTATGCGAACAGCACAGACAGCTTTGCTTCGCCTATGCCTATTGGCGACCAGACATTATGGGCACTGGGCACTTCAGTAGATGGCATCTTTACCGGCACGAGTTCCGCCACGCTGAAGATCGGCCCCATCACGTCTGCTACAGATACACTGATTGATGGCAAGGTGACGCCTTCGGGTCAGATCACCATGGTCTTCACGCCGACTACAAGCGGCCCCACGACTATCGGTCTCGGGCAGATGCAGGAGATTGACGGCATCACCACGATGGAGATGCAAATGATTACCGGCACCTCGGTGCTGATCAGTCACTGGGCTTATATGACACCTTATGACCCCGCCGTTTTCACGCCTCCCGAGGCTCGGGTCGTTCCCAGCAATCTGTCCCCGCAATGGGCCTGGGTGAAGAATACGCCCTGGCGAATCTCAAGCCCGGAACTGTTCGGCTCCGCCCAAGCGGGCACATTCATTGTTACCGGCTACAAGAGCGGATATTTCTGGGGTGCGGGCATCCGGCCGGATGGCACCCGTTTCACGCTTCTCGGCTCCATCACGCCGGAAGGTCGGGTGTTATTCAACACATTGACAAACAATACGCTGACCAGCCTCTATGGTGGCATCAGCGGAACGTCTTCCGATGCCGAGATGCTGCTCGGAGCCTATGACGATACGGCTCTTTTCATCGGAGACCTGACAGCAACCTGGGTGGTCCGGCCCTATGTTGAAACCGTGGCGGCGACGGGCACTTACACAGCGCTTGGTGCTGCGCAGTCTCTTTATGGTATTGCGGGTACAGTGAATGGCCTTTATGGCGCGATGTCACCTGTCATGAATGTTCTCAATTCCATTTCCGGTGCTGCTCTTTCATCGGCCATCAGCCAGACTGTGCCCGTGCTTTCAGGTGCGGCGACACAAGCCACGGCCAACAGCTTGCGGATGCTGGGCCAGGTTGCCGCCGGACGTGCAGAAAAGCAGGATATCGCACAGGGGGAGGGAGCAACTCTGTGGGCGACGCCTCTGGGCGGCGCAGGGCGGCAGAATATGCAGGGAAATATCCCCGGCTATGACATGAAAGGTGGCGGGTTCGTTTTGGGAGCGGACAAATACTTCTCCCCCGATCTGCAAGCTGGGGTGATGGCGTCCTTCTCGTGGAATGATGTCACCTCGATGACAGACTTGCTCAATGTGAGCATGGCCAGTGGAAACGCCAATCTGCATTCTTATGTGTTTGGTGGTTATGGGTCCTATGTTCTCATGCCGGGACTTGATTTTCTGGCTCATGCCAGTGCCGGGCTCATTGATACGGAAACGGCGCGAACCATCGGCTTTATGGGCACGACGGCCAAGGCGTCATATCAGGCCACGGGTGTCATGGTGGGCGCAGCCCTGCGCGGAGAGATTCGTGTCGATGAAGCCCTGAGCCTGTTGCCCGCTGCTCAATTCGATTATCTCAGTGTGAACACCCCCTCTTATCAGGAGAGTGGAGCCGGCCCTTTGAACCTTCTGGTGCAGGGGCAATCCTGGCAGGAGCTCATGCTTGGTGCCGAACTTACGGTCCGCTACCAGATCAACCCCACCCTCACGGCTTCGGTGCGGGGCGGTGCGGCCTATGATGCGCTTGGGCATCAGGATGTCTTGATAGCAAGTTTTGAAGGGGGCGGGTTGCCTTTTGGCACACCACTGCTTGAGACTTCACCATGGCTGTTTACAGCAGGGGTGTGCGTATCTGCTGTCACCAGCCCCAGGCTGAAACTGGATCTGCAATATGATATGCAGGCCAGCCCCTCGGGTTATCTGAACCAGATTGGCGCGGTACGTTTCGCCCTTCGCCTGTAAAAGACAGATCCGCGATCAACTGATATGGGCTTGGGACGGTGTGATCGTCGCGCGCACGAACAGACATGGTGCTGGCCACCCCCGGAAAGCGCCGGTACGTGTGCAGCACCCTATCCGCGATGGTGAATTGACGCTTTATCATGATGATGGCTTTGTGCCGGATCAGATAAGCATTTAAAATTACCCGGGGGGGGTATGTCTCAATGCCGTGTTTATCTCCTGTTTCCCGCATGATGATGCGGACAGAACATCCATGAGCGCTCCATTCGTGATTGTCGGGGGTGGTCAGGCCGCGGCGCAGGCATGTGTATCACTGCGGGCAGAGGGGTTTCAGGGCCCTGTACTCATTCTGGGAGATGAGCCTTATCTGCCCTATCAGCGCCCGCCCTTGTCCAAGGCATATCTGGCGGATGAGATCAGCGAGGAGCGGCTGGAGCTGAAAGCGCCCACCTATTATGCGGACAACGGGATCAAGGTGCACTTGAACACCCCGGTTGCGCGGTTGTTGCCGGAAGACCGGCAGGTGGAGTTGGCGGATGGGTCCCGTCAGACATACGAAAAACTGTTGATCGCCACAGGAACCCGCGCCCGCGCGCTGCCGGTGCCTGGAGCGGATCTGGAGGGCGTATGGTCGATCCGCACCATTGATGATGTCCGTCGCTTCCGGGCGGATTGTCGTCCCGGTGCGCGGCTTGTCATCATTGGCGGCGGCTATATCGGGCTTGAGGTTGCAGCCAAGGCGCGCAAGCTGGGGCTGGATGTGACCGTACTGGAAGGCAGTGAAAGGGTGCTGGCGCGGGTCGCCTGTCCCACGATTTCCAGTTTCATCCATGGTCTGCATGAGCGCCATGGCGTTGTCATCCGCAGCGGCAGCAGGGTTGCGCGGCTTGTCGGAGACAATCGGGTCAATGGCGTTGAGTTGGCCGATGGTCTGCATGTGCCGGCAGATCTGGTGTTGAGCGCTGTCGGTGCACTGCCAAATGTGGAACTGGCGGGGGCGGCCGGGCTGGCGCTGGACAATGGCGTGAAGGTGGATGAAACCACCCGCACCAGCCATCCGGATATTTTCGCCGTGGGCGATGTCGCCTCATTCCCGAGCGCGCGTTATGGACGTCGGGTGCGGCTTGAATCGGTGCAAAACGCCATTGATCAGGCCAAGGCAACCGCAAAGGCCATGACCGGGCAGGAGGTGTCATACAACCCCGTGCCCTGGTTCTGGTCAGATCAGTATGACGTGAAGATTCAGATTGCGGGTCTTCTGGATGGCTACGAGCAGACCGAAGTGGAAGGTGACGTGGAGGGCGGACGCTTCCATGTGCGCTATCTGGCCGGAGAGAAACTGCTGGCGGTCTGTTCCATCAATGATCCCAAAAGCCACATGCTGGCCCGCAAGGCTCTGGCGAGCCGCTGAAATAGATGACATTGATGGCGGCATACAGTCTGTGCTCCGTCATCACCGGCACGCCAGAGCTGTTCGCGCGCCCTTCGTCGTCGATACCTATCCGGCGATGGCGTTCCGCGATTGTCGCGTGATCCCGGTAGGTTGACTGTTGAGAGAAGCGCCACAACCTGCAGGGGTGTTGTCGCAGGCTTCTCGGTGTTCAGGGCGTGTTGCCCATGTGTTTTCAGGCTGTCACGATCGGCAGGGTGACACATTGGAGAAGACCACCACTCTCGCGATTGGCAATGCGAATGCCTCCCCCCGCACGCTCGATGATTTCCTTCGCGATGGCCAAACCGAGACCTGCGCCGGGGACTGTCTTGCGCCGCGCCATCTCAACCCGAAAGAAGGGCTCCAACACCTGACCCAGCAAATGCTCGGGAATGCCCGGCCCATGGTCCAGAATGGTCAGTTCGGCCTGTTGCTTGCACTCCACCATCTCCACTGCAGCACCGCCACCATGAGTAGCGGCATTGATGATGAGATTATGCAATGCCCGCTTGAGTGCGATTGAACCCGCCTTTACCTGCAGATGAGGCAAAGACACTGCAGAAACCTTATAGTCAAGGTCTTTCAGCTCGGTAATGATTTGATCCCGCAGCGCGTCAAAATCTATCCTGTAAAAGTTGTCCGGGGCGGTTTCTTCATTCACGAGACAAATGGCGCTATCCGCAATGGCATTCAGTTCCTCAAGAGCATGGAACCACTTCTGTCGCTCCCCATCATCGTCGGTGAATTCAGCCCGCAATCGCATGCGCGTCATGGGGGTCGCAGATCATGATCGGCAGCCGCCACAAGGCGCATCCGGCTTTCAATAGCCTGCCTGAGCCGGGTCGAAAGGCGGTTGAGCGCGCAGGCCGTGGCCCGCGCTTCACTTGGCCCCTCTTCCGGGATGGTCGGTAACAGGCCATCCGGACCAACCATGGCGATCGATTGTTCCAGCAATTCGGGGGGTGAATGATCTTGGTAACGACATAGACCGAAATGATGGTGCTGCCGCAGATGATGGCGGCAATCCAGCCAGCAAGAACCTTCCAGCCGCCGGGAGGCGGACGGGTGTCCGGGATGGGGCTGATGAGCCAGTCACCATTATCCAGTCGGACTGAGGCCCTTAGATGGGCTGCCTCCGGCACGATTGTTACCAGAACAGGACGGCTCCTGCCTGTTCGCTCCAGCATGTCGCTGAGGAAATGTGTGATGCTGTCATCTTCCTGCCCGGTGTCCGGGCCGGGGAGCACCATGAGTTCTGTGCCGCGATCGCTGCGGGGGGCTGCTCAGCGATTGAGGCCATGATCTGCAACTGGCGCGCAATCTGGCCCAGTTGCGCCTCAGAATCGGGCGGCTGAAGCGCACGTACAGCCGCGAAGGTAGCCAGCCCCACAACGCAGACAATGGCCAGGATGAGAAGCAGAACCATGCGCGCGCAGCGATGTCATCGCATCGCCTGCCGCATGGTTACGGGGGAGGTGAACTGATGACGACCATTGCGGACAGTTTTGAAGATGGGCATCTCGTCATTAGTCCCCAGCTTGCGACGCAGCCGGCTCATGAGCACATCAACGGAACGGTCCATCGGGTCATAGTCGCGCCCCTGTGTGAGATCGAGGATCTGGTCCCGAGAGAGGAGACGGCCAGGGCGTTCGAGGAAGACACGCAACATGTCGAATTCAGCCCCCGTCAGGCCAATATGCTCCGTGTCCGCGCTGAATGTGCAAATTAAAAAAACTGGCTCAGCAATATGATGCAAGTTTTGTACCTATCAATGCAAAACTGGCCGGTCCAGAATGGATTTTGTCAGACTATTATTTTTATGGTCTGGATCTGAATGCGGAATGATGTCGTATTCTGACAGATATATTGTGTGATGAGGTAGGAGAACTGGTCTGCAAGCAGAAAGCCGCATTCTCTCAGGTCTCCCAGTGAGGGATTTGGTCAAGGGCTTCAGGTCGTGGTGGCTTCTGTCGAGGAATTTTAAATGGTGTGTGAGGCATCTGTTCGGGCCTCGGCCTCGATCTCCTGCACCACCTTGCGCATGGCGTCGAGATAACGTGCCGCTGCGGTTTTCGTGGGCATTGCGGTGGCGACATAGACCAGCCCCAGACAGCCCAGAAGGCCGGTGCGTCCGTGAATAGGCAGGGCGATACCAGCCATTTTGGGCTCCTCTGTCCAGCCCGTATGGTTTTCGCCATAACCGAGTTCCACCGTCCGGGTGAGTATCTCATCCAGAGCCGGGCGATCACGCGCCAGCCGGCATTCCATGCGAGGCTGGCGCGCCAGAAACTCGATGATGCTTTCGCGTTCTTCTTCCGGGCAGAAGGCCAGATAGGCCTTGCCGCTGGAGGTTTGCAGCATGGGCATGCGCCGACCGATCATCGAGCGATGAAAAGACAATTTGCTGAAGCGGTGCGTGGTTTCGCGCACCACCATGGCGTCTCCATCAAATGTGCACAGATCCGTGGGCCACAACACTTCTTTCAGCAACTGGCCAAGAAGAGGTGAGGCTATGGCCGAGATCCAGTGCTCATCGCGATATCCTTCTGAAAGCTCACGTACGCCTAGGGCCAGACAATAACGGCCATCCGATTCACTGCGGCGCACATAACCCTCTTCATGCAGGGTTTCCAGAAGACGCTGCACCGTGGTGCGATGCAGGTCGGTCAGCATCGCCAGACGCGCAACCGTAGCGCCATCACCCAGACGATTGAGTACATTCAGCAGCATCAGTCCACGGCTGAGCCCGCGCACTGTCTTGTATGTTCTGGGTTTGTCATCCTCCATATCCACCGCAGGCCCGGGCCCGCTGCCGATTTCAGGCAGGATTGTGCGCCTCTTCGGGCGTGTTGGGCGCGTCTCCGCCATGGGCCTTCCTTCGACTTGCCTGGTCTTTCGGGAAGCTTACTGCAAATGACGCTGCTTTTTTACCCGCTATGAAGAACAGGTGATGAGGCTGAATATTTTCTCAACCCATTGTCATATTTTGGTTTTCGGATATGTGCGCAACATGCCTCATGTCGTGTGAGTCATGAAATATATCATATAAATCAATAATGTGCATCAAGTGCACACGGGTGGCCTTTCCTGTTTCTTCGCGCTTCTCACCGCCCTTAATATCTGCGCGTCCACAACGAAAAAACGACAGGGCGAGGAAATGCACCGCGCGTCAGGCGCCGGCTGGTTGTCGCCATGGTCGGGGAGGCCATTCATGACCGTAAAGCTCAAATGCCTTTCGCATACGCCCCTGCGTGGTCTCAATGATCCGGGCCCGGATGTTGTCGCCGAAGTCGATCAGGTTTTGGCCCGTGCGCGTGCTGACGTTGAGGCATTTGACCCTGAATTGATCGTGATTTTCGCGCCAGATCATTATAATGGCCTGTTTTATGACCTGATGCCGCCTTTTGTTATTGCAACTGCGGCAGAATCTGTTGGCGATTACATGACGACGCCGGGGCCCCTGTCTGTCGATGCCCAAGTGGCGCGCGATCTGGCCGAATTCATTCTGAATCAGGATCTTGATATCGCTTTGTCTCACCGCCTGCAGGTGGATCATGGCTGCACCCAGACCATCGAGGAATTGACGGGCAGCCTTACTCGTTACCCTGTCGTGCCCATCATCATCAATTCGGTGGCCCCGCCTTTTGCGCCCTACCGCCGCATTCGCAAGCTGGGCGAGGTTGTGGGCCGCTATGTCGCGAAGCTGGACAAGAGAGTGCTGCTGGTCGGCACAGGCGGCCTGTCTCACGAACCGCCGGTGCCCCTGCTGGATGGCGCGCCTGAAGCCATTACCGAGTTTCTGATTTGCGGGCGTAATCCCACGCCGGAGGCTCGCGCTGCCCGTCAGGCCCGCACCATTGCCGCAGGCAAGATTTATGGCACGGAACTGAGCCCGCAGGCCCCGCTCAATGTTGAATGGGATGGGGCCTTTATTGATCTGCTGTTGAGTGGCCGCCTCGATGAGGTGGATGATTTCAGCATTGAAGACATCTCGAGAGAAGCCGGTCGTTCCACCCATGAGGTGCGCACATGGGTAGCGGCTTTTGCGGCGCTTGCAGCCGCCGGCGGCTATTGCGCCCGTCGTGATTACTACCGACCCATCAATGAGTGGATTGCCGGTTATGGCGTGATGAGCGCCGAACCCTGCTGAACTGTTCAAAGCCCCAGTAACCCAGCAAAACGCAAGGAGAAAACGCCATGTTGGACCAGTCCCGTTGCACCCCGACAGAGGCAGAACTGGTGGCCCGCGCCGAAGCCATGATCCCCTGGCTGCGCGAGAAGGCCGATGCGGTGGAGAAGGCCCGCATGGTGCCAGCGGATACCCTTCAGGCGTTTCAGGACGCCGGCTTCTTCCGCATCCTTCAGCCGAAGCGCTGGGGCGGATATGAAATGAATCCCAATGTGCTTAACCGGGTGCTGATGGAACTGGCCCGCGGCTGTCCTTCCAGCGCATGGAATGTGATGGTGCTGGGCGTCCATCCGTTTGAGGTGGGGTTGCTGGACCCGCGTTGCGGAGATGAACTATGGGATGAGGATAATACCCGCCTCGTCTCCTCCTCCTATGCCCCTTTCGGCACGGTGAAGGCCGTTGAGGGTGGTTATGTGCTCAATGGGGAATGGCTGACCTCCTCGGGCTGCGATCATGCTGCCGGCGGCGCTTTTCTGGGCGGGCGTCTCGTCGAGAATGGCGAGGGCGTGTTTCGCTCCTTCTGGGTGCAGCGTTCCGATTTTGAGATCGTGGATGACTGGCATGTTGTGGGCCTTGCCGGTACCGGCAGTAAGAAGCTGGTGGTGAAGGACGTCTTTGTTCCGGCTTATCGCAGCCACATCATCGCGGCCTATGGGGAAGAAACCCATGGCCATGTGGAAAATCTTTACAAGATGCCGTTCTTTTATGTGTTCTATGCGGCAGTTTCTTCTGTCATCGTCGGCATGGCCCGCGGCATGGAAGATCTTTACATTGAGCATATGAAGCCGCGACAGAACCTTAATCAGGCTGTCGGTGCTGCGGTGAATGATCCCTTCATCAAGAGCCGCCTGGGTGAGGCGAACGCCAAGATCCTGGGTGCAGCAGCGCGTATTCTCCATAATACGGATGAAGCCTACGGCTATGTGTCACAGGGCGCGCTGGTGCCATTGGATGTGCGCGTCCGTCATTTCGCCACCAACCAGTTCACGGGTGGTGAATGCTTCGATGCGGCGCACATGATCTTCAAGAAAACTGCCACACGCGGCGTATGGCTCAGCAACCCCATGCAGCGCCAGTTGCGCGATATTCTGGTGGGCGCCAACCACATCACCCAAAACCAGGATAATATTGGCGATCTTCTTGGTGGTCAGCTCCTGGGTAATCCGATGCCGGCGGCCAATCCGTTCGGCGTGCGCGTCTGAGCGGAGCGCAGGCATGGAAGCGCACATCAATCAGCGTCTCGACTGGAAGGCCAATGGCCAGTTGAGCGCCCTACCGATGATCGACGCGGATCTGCACCGCAGCGGTATGCGTCATTTCGCATCCGGCGTGTCCATCATTACCACACGTGATGGGGAAACGCCGGTGGGGCTGACTGCGACAGCGGTGTGTTCCGTCACGGTCGATCCGCCCCGCATGGTGGTGCTCATCAACAAGAAGGTGGCGGCGGCAGATGCCATTCTGGCCAGCGGGGCCTTGTGCATCAATCAACTGACGACAGATCAGGAAGGTCTGGCGCGGGTCTTCGCTGGCATGGTGGAAGGTGTTTATGGCCCGGCTCGTTTCGAGCATGGAAGCTGGTCCCAACTCGTCACCGGCGCTCCCGCCCTTGAAGGCGCGCTGGCAACGCTCGATTGTCGCGTCATCAAGGTGTTCGATGAGAGCACCCATCACGCCTTTCTGTGTGAGGTGCTGGCGGCATCCGAGCCGCCGGGCGGCGAGCCTCTGCTCTATGTGAATGGCGCCTTTCACCGCATCATCCCGCTGGAAAGCTGAAATGACACAGATTTTTACTGCTGAGACCACCAGCCGGTTCGTGCGTGTGCGCGAGGGCGAAGGCGAACTCAATATCCATTATCATGATTGCGACCCGGGCAAGGGTGGCGCAACGGTGGTGATGCTGCATGGTTCCGGTCCGGGCGCTTCCGGCTGGGCCAATTTCAGCCGCAACATCACGCCGCTGACGGATGCCGGATATCGCGTCATCCTTATGGATTGCCCCGGCTGGAGCGCGAGTGACAGCATTGTCAGCACCGGCTCGCGGTCGCATCTCAACGCGCGTGTGCTGGAGGGCTTCACTGCGGCCCTCAGCCTCCCGCGGATTCATATTCTGGGCAACTCCATGGGTGGCCACAGCGCCGTGGCGTTCGCACTTGAACATCCCGATAAGGTGGGCAAGCTGGTGCTCATGGGTGGAGGAACAGGCGGTGTAAGTCCCTTCACCCCCATGCCCACTGAGGGTATCAAACTGCTGAATGCGCTCTATCGTGCGCCCACTATTGAAAACCTGAAGGCGATGATGAATGTCTTCGTCTTTGATCCGTCAGATCTGACTGAAGATCTGTTCCAGACTCGGCTTGAGAATATGCTCAAGCGACGGGATCATCTGGAGAATTTCGTGGCCAGCCTTGAGGCCAACCCGAAACAGTTTCCCGATTTCGGCCCGCGTCTGGCGGAAATTACCGCGCAGACACTGATCATCTGGGGTCGCAATGACCGCTTCGTGCCCATGGATGCGGGCCTGAGGCTGCTGGCTGGCATCTCCACCAGCGAGTTGCATGTATTCAATAATTGCGGACATTGGGCGCAGTGGGAACACGCAGATGTGTTCAACGCCCTTGTGCTGCAGTTTCTGGGGCGATGATGCATATGCCTGAAACCCGGATCAGAGCTGCGGCGGAGCAACTGGCGCAAGCTGCCCTCACAGGCGTCGCCTGCGCCCCGGTGCGCGAATTGATCGGCTCGAGTGTCGAGGCCGCCTACAAGGTGCAACATCTCAATACCCGGCAGGCGCTTGAGGCCGGCCGGCGTCTGGTGGGCCGCAAGATTGGCCTCACCTCACGCGCCGTGCAGGCCCAGCTGGGTGTCGATCAGCCCGATTACGGCGTGCTCTTCGCCGATATGGAATATGCAGATGGCGAGGAGATCGCCTTCTCCCGCCTCCAGCAGCCCAAGGCCGAGGCCGAAGTGGCATTTGTTCTGAATGCGGATTTGCCAGCACAGGACGCCACACCGACAGAAGTGGCCCGCGCCATTGATTATGTCGCGCCGGCCATTGAGATTGTCGGCAGTCGCGTGCGTAACTGGGATATCACGATATCGGACACCATTGCCGATAATGCTTCGTCCGGCTGCTACGTACTGGGTGGGCCCATCCAGAGCCTGCGAGGCATGGATCTGTCGACGCTTGGCATGGTGCTGCACCGGAATGGCGCCCCAGTCTCATTCGGTGGCGGAGCAGCCTGTCTGGGCAATCCGCTGACGGCTGTCGTGTGGCTCGCCCGCACCTGTGCTGCGCGTAACATGCCCCTGAAAGCTGGGGATGTGGTGTTGTCCGGCGCACTCGGTCCCATGGTGCCCGTTGCGCCGGGCGATGTGATGGAGGCCCGCATTCAGGGGCTCGGCACGGTCTCACTTTCCATCGGACAAAAGATTATGGCGGAGGCTCGCGCATGACAGCTTCAGGCATGACCAAACCCAAACTTCTTTGCGCGATCATTGGTTCGGGGAATATCGGGACGGACCTGATGATCAAGATCCTGCGCAATGCATCGCATCTTGCGATGGGTGCGATGGTGGGGATTGATCCGAACTCGGATGGTCTGGCCCGTGCGGCGCGCCTTGGTGTGGCGGTGACGCATGAAGGCATTGAGGGTCTGCGCCGGCTGCCCAATTACA
>JBFWLR010000020.1:0-19303 GCA_050252035.1 Xanthobacter sp. | reverse complement strand
ACGCCGAATGGTTCAGGGACGCGCTTGAGCAAAAGGGCATCAAACCCTGCATTCCGGGCCGTAAATTCCGCTCGATGCCGGTTAAATACGACAAGCGCAGGTACAAACGGCGCAACCGCATTGAGATCATGTTCGGCCGCCTGAAGGACGGGCGCCGCGTCGCGACGCGCTACGATCGCTCCCCCACCGTCTTCTTCTCGGTACTCGCCCTGGCCGCGACCGTCCTCTTCTGGCTCTGATCAACGTGTCCTGAGCCTAGCATCCTATCCCAGAAGACCTGAACTGACAGGTTCACAGCAAAGCAGATCTATTGCGGGTACAGAATTTCAGCATGCTCCAAAGCAGCAAGGATAGCGGGCGGCGGTGCTGCATCGCTGACGAAGACATTGACCATCGACCAGTTGCACACATGAACCAGCCCCTGCTTTGTATATTTCGAACTGTCGAGAAGCAGCATTACGCGATCCGCCAACGGGATCATTGCCCGCTTGAATTCTGTCTCGAACAGGTCAAAATCCATGCAGCCTCGTCCAGCGGAAGCGGCCGCGACGGACATTGCAAATAAGCCCGGCGTAAACTGGCTTGCAAACTCTATCGCCGATGCGCCAATGATTGTCCTGTCCTCCGCCCGCAACTCTCCGCCGGGCAGAATGACACGGTGATGCGGCCCTGCTGCTGAAAAAATGCTGGCCACCTCCACGGAAAAGGTGATGACCGTCAGGCGACGCCGCCGCGTCGCCAACTCGCGCGCCAGAAAACAGGAGCTTGAGCTGTTGTCGAGCAGGATGGTCGCCTCTTCTTCCACCAGCCCGGCTGCGACAGATGCGATGGCCTGCTTTGGGCCTGCCTGCTCCTGAAGACGACGCGCGAAGGGCGCTTCCCACTCCGCCCCGTTCAGGCGCACCCCGCCATGAAACTTCTCGACAACCCCCGTCTGCGCCAGAGACTTGAGATCCCGACGGATGGTTTCGTCTGAAACATGAAAATGACCAGCCAGATCAAGAACCGTACTGGATTGGCGCTCGCGCAGCAGGCCAATGATCTGCTGCTGCCGGACTGTCTGCGACATATGAAACAACTCTCAGGCGAGGGCGTGGCCAGTGGTGGCATCGAAAAGGCGGGCGCGCGTCATGTCGAACGAAACCGCCACCTGCGCCCCGCTTTCCGGCGCATCCCCCACGGGGGTCCGCGCAACGACGCGCGCCTCACCAATGGCGATCTCGCACAGGGCTTCGGAGCCAATCAGTTCCGTACGCTCCACCCTGCCCTGTGCGGCAGTCGCAGAGCCTTCTTTCGACAGGGTGATTTCCTCGGGCCGCACGCCAAGGAAAACATCTGCAGCGGATGGAGCCACCTCCAGCGCCATCGTGAACCCGGCATGATGGAGGGCATATCCGCCCCCATCAGGCTGAACCCTGCAACGCAACAGGCTCATCTCTGGCGTGCCAATAAATGTACCGACAAATGTATTGGCGGGTCGCATATACAGCTCCATTGGTGCGCCAACCTGTTGCAGACGACCTTCTGAAAGAATAGCCACGCGGGTGCCCAAAGTCATCGCTTCAATCTGGTCATGGGTCACATAAATGACGGTCAGCCCCAGCTCCTTGTGCAGGCGCTTGAGTTCGCCGCGCATGCGGGTGCGCAGCTTGGCATCCAGATTGGACAATGGTTCATCAAACAGGAACACCTTGGGCTGGCGCACTAGCGCCCGGCCAATCGCGACACGCTGGCGTTCCCCACCTGAAAGCTGGTTTGGCTTGCGATCCAGAAGGTGCGAAATATGCAGGATATCTGCGGCATCACGAATGCGCCTATCCACCTCAGTCTTGCCGAGATTCGTGGTTTTCAGCAGCCCGAACGCCATATTTTTCCAGGCCGTCATGTGCGGATACAGCGCATAGGACTGGAAAACCATGGCGATATCGCGCTTTTGCGGAAGGGTGTGGGTCACATCCGCACCATCAATCAGCAAACGCCCGGACGTGATATCCTCAAGCCCCGCAATCATGCGCAATGTCGTGGACTTGCCACAGCCCGAGGGCCCGACCAGTACCATGAATTCCCTGTCCGCAATGGCCAGATCTATCGCGTGGACAGTAGGGCGGCCCGCATAAGACTTGCTGACACCCTGAAGAACAACCTCAGCCATGATCTTGATCCTTATTTGAGGCCGGCATGCATGAAGCTGTCGACGAAGCGTCGCTGGAAGATGGCAAAGAATATAAGCAGGGGTGAAACCACCATCACGGTCGCGGCCATCAGGCGTGTCCAATCCGCACCGCTGTCGGATTTGGCCAGCAGCCCCAGCCCAATCGGCAAGGTGCGCACATTCTCGCTGTTGGTGATGAGAAGAGGCCACATATAGTCGTTCCAGTGGGTGACGACAGAAATGATGGCAAAGGCGATCAGTGTCGGTTTCACCAGTGGCAGATAGACATGCCAGAGCATGGCCAGATGTCCGCATCCATCAAGGCGCGCTGCATCCGCCAGTTCCGTCGGCACCTGCCGAAAGGCCTGCCGCAACATAAAGGTGCCATAGCCGGAAGCGATGAAAGGCAGCACCAGCGCCGGCAAGCTGTTCTGAAGCCCCAGATCCCAGATGGTGACGAAATTCGTCAGGAAGGTCGCATAGATGGGAAACATGATCTGGAGCAGAAACAGTGTGAACAACAGGTTCTTGCCCGGAAAATTCAGCCGCGCGAAAGCATAGGCGGCCAGCGTGATGGTGGTGAGCTGCGCCGCCAGAATGCCACCCGTCACCAGGATGGAGTTCACCAGATACGTGCCAAAAGGCGCGACAGACAGGGCCGCCGCATAGTTGCTCCACTCCAGCACACGCGGCAGAAAACCTGCCGCCGGATCAAACACCTCCGTACGGGATTTGAGCGAGGTGACGAAAATCCATACCAGCGGGCTCAGCCACAACAGCGCCAGAGGCACCAGTACCACATGGAGCGCCCCCCGCCGCAGCCGCGCAAACAGCGCACGGAACAAGCCCCCTGAACCACGCGCCGGCGCGGTCGCCATGCCCTGTGAAGACAGGCTCACCATAGTCATCGCCCCAGATAATGGACGCGCCGGCCAAACACGAGCGCGAGGATCGCAATCAGGCCGCACATCAAGAGAAGCAGCACATTGGCCAGCGTGGAGGCATAGCCGATATCCTGATACTGAAACCCGTTCTGATAGATGTAAAAGGTCAGAACATTGGTAGCGTCTGCTGGCCCACCATGCGTCATCACATAGACATAATCAAAAATCTGGTAAGAATGCAGAAGACCGATAATGACTACAAAGTAGAGCGTCGGCGAAATCAGTGGCAGGGTAATATGGATCAGGCGGCTCCAGGCTGGCACACCATCCAGCCGCGCAGCCTCATACAAATCCGACGGCACCAGCTTCAGCGCCGCAAGCAGGATCAGCATGAAATAGCCGGTATATTTCCAGATGCTCATGATCATGATCGCCGGCAGCGCCCATGTACTGTCATAAAGCCATGCGGTATCCGGCAGGCCTAACAGTGCGAGCCCCTGATTGATTGGGCCATAACCTGCGGAATACAGAAACACCCACACCATGCCGGCGGCGACGGAAGGGATCATCACCGGATAGAAAAAGGCCGAGCGGTAGATCGCCATGCCCCGCAACTTGCTGTCGAGCGCCACGGCCAGCAACAGCGCGCAGGCTATGGCAACCGGAACTGTAACAGCCGTATAGAAAAGAGTATTGCCCAGAGATTTCCAAAACAGCCTGTCCTCCCAGAGCCGTTCATAATTCTCCAGCCCCAGATACATAATTCGGCTGTCACCCAGCACCACATCATGAAAACTAAACCAGACTGAACGCAGGATGGGCCAGTAGGTGAAGGCTGTCAGGAACATCAGCGAGGGCAGCAGCAGCATATAGGCGAAGCACGCCTCGCGGATGCGGGCCACTCGCAGCGCATCAGAGTGCATGTCTCATCTCCGGCATGAAGGTGCGCCGCCCACCACATGCGTGGCAGGCGGCAGGAAGCTTCAGCCACGACGCCGCAGCAGACGCTGGATCTCGCGGTTGGAAGCCATATCCGCCTCCTTCAGCGCGGCATCAGGCGCGATCTCGCCGGCCAACGTGCGGTCAAGGGCGCTCTTCAGATACTCGCGTACCTTGTGATAACCCGGCACCTGCAGGAAGGCGCCTGCATAGGCCGCCTGTTCCAGTGCCACCTTCGCCTGCGGCACCTCCTTCAGATACGCCAGCATCTCCGGGGTTTCCCAGGCCGATTTGCGCACGGCGAGATATCCTGTGTCACGGCACCACTGCGACTGCACATCCGTGCTGGTCATCCAGTTTGCGAAGGCCCAGCTTGCCTCGATAGCGTCATCCGACTGGTTCTTTGCAATCATGATAGGCCCACCACCCTGGCTCGCGCCGAAGGTCTTGTTCTTGGGCATGAAGGCGACATCGACCTCAAAGGCTGAAGACTTGCGCAGATTGGTGAGCGACCCCGTGGAGTGGTAGAGCATGGCGGTGCGGCCGGCCATGAAATCATTGGCCGAGCCCTGCCATGTGGAGGCCTTCGGCATGACGCCCGCCTTCTCCAGCTTCACCCAGAATTCAAGTGCATCCAGCGCGGCCGGGTCATCGAACAGCACCTTGTCCTTGGTCCATGGCACCAGTCCATTCTGGCGGCAGTAGCACTCGAACATCCAGTCATGCCAGCCGCCGCCAATCGTCAGGCCCCAGCGCTTGGTCTCGCCATTCTCACGCACGGTGAGCGCCTTGGCGACATCCATGAGTTCAGCCCAGGTGACAGGGGCTTTCGCAATACCCGCCTGCTCCATCGCCGCGCGGTTGAGATAGAGCACCGGCGTTGAAGGCTGGAATGGAAGGCCATAGAGCCGGCCATCGGAGACGCAGGTCTCGAGGAAACCGGGCAGGAAATCCTGATAGATATCAGTAACCCGCGCCTTGTCGGTGACATCCTCCAGCGCGTCCAGCCCGAGGAAGGTCTGCAAGGCGGAATTGATCGGTAGCCATGTTCCGGGCGGGTTGCCCACGCCAAGCGCGGTAATCACCTTCTGCTCGGTATTGTCATAATTGCCGGCATAGATCGCCTCCATCTCGATACCGGGATGTTCGGCATTGAAACGGGAGATCATGCCCGACATCAGCCTGTTGATGTCACCCGAAACACCAACGGGATACATGAACTGCACCCGTGTGCGCGGCTCAGCCCGTGCGCCACGTAGAACGGCGGCGCAGGCCACGGCTGTGGCGCTGCCAAGCAGGAGGCTGCGTCGCGTCAATCCGCGCTTGGCCTGGCCAGATGTGGAGATATTCGACATGGGGGCAATCCTTCACAGCGATGCGAAAACCACAGAACCCCAACACCACCGCACGAGTGGCATATTGGAGCATTGGCGTGATCAGGCTCGCGGGCGCCTTCGGGCAGCTGCGAGACGTGTGGCTTTCTGATGGACTGCCGTGACAGGGCAATGACACTTGCCGATTTAAATTTGGATATACCCCTCATATCCTCCTATTAATCATCTAATTTCAATATATATCCACATTCCGACAACTGTCACATCGGACTGATAAGCCCCTGAGCGATAATCGGAGAGGGCAATGCTCATTCTGCAACTGACGGATTTCCACATCACCTGTGCGGGCGTTGCGCCTCATGGCATCGACACCCGGGCAGCTTTTGAACACCTCATGCAGCGCGTGGCCACGCTGACGCCGCAGCCAGACCTGATCGTGATCAGCGGAGATGTGGCGGAAACAGGTACAGCAGAAGAATATGCCTTCGCCAGCGCTGGGCTACGGGCGCTCAGCATCCCCTTCGTGGCGGTTCCCGGGAACCATGACCAGCGCGCCGCATTTCAGTGTGGTTTTATGGGGGAAACGGGCAAAAATCCAGACTGCCTTGCTTTCTCAAAAGCATTAGCCGGCTGCCATATCATTGGGCTCGATACGCTTGTCGAAGGCCAGGCCCATGGCGAATTGCGACCCACGCAATTGAACTGGCTAGATGAGGCGCTGAATGCAGCCGGCACCGCCCCCGTCATCATCGTGATGCACCATCCTCCCTTCCGCACCGGCCTGCCCGCCATGGATGATATCGGGCTGCGCGCCGGCGCAGAGGCACTCAGTGCACGGCTTGAAGGCCGCTCAAATATTGCAGGCATTCTCTGCGGCCATGTTCATCGCGCCATTTTCAGTCGCTTTGCCGGTATTGGCGCAGCGATCGCACCATCGGCAAGTCACCAGTTCATGCTGGATCTGGCGAGCAGGAACAGCTTCACTGTCGTCACGGAAGCGCCACAACTGATGCTGCACAGGCTGGACGACAACAACACATTGTGCAGCTATCTGGTGCCATGCTGACGGGTGGCACTGAAGCCTGTCCTCAAATAAATCCGCCAAGGGAGAAGCCTGCGACCGGCCTTCAATTGGCAGGCCGCAGGCTGTGTTTAGAAACCGCTTCAGGTCGGCCTCATGGTACATAGCGATCAAGCTGCTCAAGCAGTTCTGCATTATTGGGCGGGCTGTTTTCTGGAAACAGGGTGCGGCCCGTCCGCGGCCCGGATCACCCTTTCAGGGGCATGACGCATAAGCTATGGCATGGCCATGCTCTAGCGCCTGAGCCAGCAAGATGTGGAACAGGCTCTTGAGCACAATGCCGAGCGGTTGAACCCCTACCATATACCCATAGAAACGCTGGTCTGGCGCATCAATACGGCGCGCAAGCTGGGCTATGTGCATGTGCCCCGCGCCATCACACCCGGAACCAGCTCACTCTCCGTGCCGATCTATGATCCGGCCGGACGCCCCATCGCTGCCGTCAACACCATTGTGGTCCCATCACGCCAATCCGGTTCACGGCTTCTGGAACTGGTCGGGCATCTGAACGTCGCTGCAGAAGAGATCGCAGCAGCCCTCATCAGCGACGCACTCCCATATCGCCCCCCTGTGAGGGGCGCATGACATGCCCTCGGCGTCAGGCCGGAGACATGTCATGCGGGGCCATCACTGCTTCAGCACGGGCGGTGGCGCCCAGGTGCCGTTGAGAATGGAGGGCGGCGTCTTGTCCGGCCAGTACAGACGCATGGTCATCGCAAAGGGGGCGGCCGGTGCGGGCAGCCAGTTGGCTTCCTTGTCCGGCCCTGGTGACTCATGCTGGAAATACAGGGTGAGGGAGCCATCCTCATTATATTTGAATGTGTTGCGCGTACTGAGGGTCCGCCGGTCGAGCGCATTCGGGTAGAACCACAGGCCATTGTCGATCTGGTACATGGTGATCGACCAGAACGCCTTCTCGTTCACGGGCGGCATGGCATCTTTCGGGAAGGTCAGCGTATAGCTGTTGCGACCATCCAGCTTTGCCCCCGCCCCATCGACATAGGTGGTGGGATAGACAGAAACCTGCGGCTGCTGTGCCGGCCAGCCATTGGAGGCCCATGTCGCGCGTGTCAGGTAATCGGTGCCATAGATCGCGCCGCTCGTGGTCACCCGCCAACCATTCCTGTCCTCACCCAGATGCGCCCAGGTCTCATTGAGCTTTTCGGTCACCACTTCCGGCACATCCTTCAGGGCCGCCTGCACCTGCGGGCTGAGCTTCGACATGTCGAAGGACTGTCCCGGCACGAGGCCGATCTTCGCCATGCGCTCAAGCATGGGGGCATCTTCCGGGGCGGGCTCGGCCACTGCAGGAATGAGTCGCGTCATCCAGTTGAAATAGCCTTCCAGCCCGAGGCCGAGAATGACCTTTTGGGGGGCTTCATCCATCTTGATGCCAGCATCGACCACAGGCGGTGCGACAAAGGCGAACGCCTTGCCATAGGACGAAAGCGGCACGACTCTGTACTGGTCCTGCAGCTTGTGAACTTTGGCGAGGTCTTCAGGCGTATCCAGCGCATAAGTGCGGCCCAGCACGCCCAGATAGCGGGTTGGATAAGCCATGTGAATCATGCCTTCCGGCACCTCTCCTGCCCATCCCGGCCCGGTGAAAAGATAGGTCGCCGCCGCAGTCCCGGTCGTGTTGGTGCCGACACTATGCTTCACCACCATCCACAGATCGACCAGCTCGAAATTGAAAAACCGATCGGTGATTTCGGGATGGCTGAACACCATCGGCTCTTTCAGGTCGAGCCAGGCCATGGAATAGAGCGTGTCGGCATTGGTGGCCGAAACACCCCGGTAATTCGCCGGCGGATACCCCCGGACATTGAAGAATGACCCCAGCGGCGCGCTCATGAGGCTCGGCTTGGCCACATTGCTCATCTGCAGGCGGGTAATGTCCGTGGTCACCAGAGAGTAACCATAGATATAGGCATCAATGGCGATCTGGCGAGCCTCTTCAGCCTGTGCAGAAAGCTGTTTCGAAGACGCCGCCCAGGCACCGGGCATGGCGACCATCAGGGTGCCTGCCGCGCTTGTCGCCAGAAAGGCGCGACGGGACAGGGCGCTGCGACCCGACATTTCACGCATGAGACATTCCTCCAGAACCGGCCGCCCCCGTTTTCCGCCCCTGCATGGACAATCCGGCAGGTGGCGAACTGGAAGGGCGCGCCATCATCCTCATTTGTGCGCGAGCATAAGCGTGCTACCGCTCTGGATGTTTGCCATTTCCCGCCACAGGTCACCGATGACGACGCCTGCCGCAGAAGCACTTCAAAGGGTCAGCCCGGGCGCAGCCCTGCCCGGATTTCTCAGGGAGCAGGGTCTTGATATGCGCCCCATATTTGAGGGGCTCAGCTTCGGGCCGGAAGATCTCGTCTGCGGAGCGCGCATCCCCTTCTCGCAGGCCATGACGATGATGGACCGGGCCGCACGTCTGGCCGGCATGCCCGAGCTCGGTCTGCGGGTGGGGTTGCGAAATGATCATCACTGTTTCGGGCCGGTTGGGGCCATGATGGCCTGCGCCCCCACCCTAGGGCAGGGTCTTGTGCAATATGTGCGGCTGCAGGGGGGCATGTCGCAGGCCGCCAGTTCCTATCTTCTCCCCATGGGGAACTGCGTGGCCCTATGCTTCGGCATTTATGACAGCCAGGCGGCGGGGGCCGAACAGATTTACGCGCTGGGTATGGGGACCGCGACCAATATGGTGCGCAGCCTTTCCGCAGGTGCGGTGACGCCCCTGGAAGTGCACTTCTCCTTCAAGCCGCCCCCAAACCCGCAACTGTTCTCGGCCCTGCTCAAGACCGAGGTGCGCTTCAACCAGCCGCAAACCTGCATCGTGATGGCGAGCAGCGCTCTCAGCACCCCCAATTCCGCGGCAGATGCTGTGCACTATGACAGTTTGCGACACGCCCTTTCAAAGGCACTGGGTCTTTCGGACCTTTCCGCAACGGCGCGACTGAAACATGTTCTGCGACCGGCCTTGAGCATGGGGGAAACCTCCCTTGAGGCGGCGGCCCGGCATCTCCAGATGTCTCCGCGCTCCCTCAACCGGCATCTTGCCGCGGAAGGCACCTCCTTCGCCCATGAACGGGACAGGGTGCGCTTTGTCATGGCCTCGGAACTGCTGGCGATGACAGAGCTCTCCATCGGCGAGATTTCCGCCGCCTTGTCTTATGCCAACCACAGCGCCTTTGTGCGCAGTTTCCGGCGCTGGTCCGGCGTCGCGCCCTCGCGGTGGAGAACAGAACATGCCAGCACCCATCTGCCGCATGAGGCAGAGCCATAAGGCATGAAAAAAGGCGGCGACCAGAACTGGTCACCGCCCCGTTTGTCCTCACCCGAAAGAGGGGGAAACTCAGTTCCCCGTCGGCAGAGGCAGCGAGAAGCCCTGCTGCTTCAGATCCTCCTGAACGCTCTTGAAACGCTCATATTTGGATAGGGTGATCGGCCCGGTATAGGCATCGCTCTGCGGCTTGCGCGGCGGATACTCGATATAGGTCTTCATGAGCTTGGACGTCGCGGCGTTGGCCGGAACGAGCGCCCAGGTGCTTTCCGTGAAGGTGGTCATGAAGATATCGTAGCGTTCCTGCGGGTCCTGCAGCAGATCGAACACCTGCGGCACCGTGGCGACATACTTCTCAGGCCCCTTCCAGCCCTGATTAGTATCCACGGCCAAGCTGCCCGTCTGCGCCCCGTTATCGCCGCGCAGATTGAACACATATTTGAAATTGTTCACGCGGATCGCACCGGGAGAAAGCTCATTCTCGGTGAAGTAGAACCACTCCTTACGGGGGGATTCACCCTTGCCGAACCACAGCGGGGTCATGTCATAACTGTCGAAGATGATTGGCTTGCCATCACGATCATTTTTCGGCAGGTCCACACCGGCCAGAGAGGCGAAGGACGCCATTAGATCCAGACCACCGATGATGTCATCGCTCTTGGTGCCGGGCTTCACCTTGCCCTTCCACATCACCATGGACGGCACCAGATTGCCGCCCTCACGCACCGTGCCCTTGGTGCCGCGGAACGGCGTATAGCCTGCATCCGGATACACATCCTGCCAAGCGCCATTATCCACCGTGTAGAAGACCAGCGTATTTTCGGCCATGCCCAGCTCATCAAGCTTCTTGATGACATTGCCGATGCGCGTATCCAACTCGACGACGGAATCCGCATATTTCGTCTTGGAGATGGATTTACCGATGAAGTCCGGATGCGGCATGTTCGGCTGGTGGTTCTTCATGAAATTCACATTAATGAAGAATGGCTTGTCTGGAGTCTTGGCCGCATCCTCCAGAAACTCCATGGTCGCGTCTTCAACATAGGCGTCCAAAAAGGGAATGCCGACCACGCCCTTTTCAGGGGTGTTCACATATTCACCATTCACCGTGAAGTTCTGCACCGGAGCTTCGCCAGCATTGCCGGACAACGCCCCCTTTGTGATCTTCTGGAACATCTCGCGCAGTTCGGGGCTCATGCCTGGAAACCACTTGGGGTCGCCATAGGTATAGGCGTTCAGATGGTACAGGAAGGCATATTTCATCACGTCATAGCCCTGCGCATTCGGCAGAGCGTAGTCGGATTCACCCAGATGCCACTTTCCTGTGAAATAGGTCTTGTAGCCGGCCTGCTTCAGCACGGAAGCCAAGGTCCACTCTGCCTGGGGCAGGCCACCGCCCTGGCCTTGGAAGGCCACGGTCGTCATGCCGCTTCGGTTGGGAATACGGCCTGTCTGGATGGCGGCACGACCTGGCGTGCAGCTGGGCTGACCATAGAAATTGGTGAAGACCATGCCTTCAGAGGCCATCTCATCAAGGTTCGGCGTCTGCATTCCGCGACGCTTGCCACCAAGATAAGCGCCCAGATCACCCCAGCCGGTATCATCGGACACGATCAGCAGGATATTGGGCTTCTTCTTTGAATTTTCTTGAGCCTGAGCGCCACCGCCCCAGCCCAGAAAGCCTGCCGCGACCGCGACAGTCAAAGTTGCTGCAAGTGCCTTTTTCATAATCGCTTCCTGTTCTTACCGGGCCGCAAAAGAGGCTGTGAGTTGATGTTCAGGTTTCATTTTTCCGAAGGGAAGATGGTCTTCCAGTCATTCTTCATGTCCACAACAATCCAGCCCTCATCGGGGGCCGCGTCCAGCGCCTTGTCCAGATGGCCGAAGCTGGAATTGCGGTCATAAGCATATTCGCGCTCTGAATCGGTATGATGTACGATGAGGCCAAGGCTCGGCCCTTCACGACTGGTCGTCCACTGCAACATCTGCATGTCACCATCAGAGTTGCCGAACGCCGCAATGGGGCGCTGGCCGATATGGGAGTTGATGCCCACCGGCTTGCCTGCGCCATCATCAATGAAATTGATATGTGGCTGGCGGATCAGGGTTGGCTTGCCATCCACCATCTCGAATTTCGTCTTGATGCTGGAGCCCACAACCTGTGACGGCGGCACGCCATACACCTCCTCCGTCCAGGGCCGCATGAATTCGACGCCCCCGCCGGAGACGATATAGGTCTTGAAGCCGTTTTCCCGCAGATAAGTCATCAGCTCCAGCATGGGCTGATAGACGAGCTCCGTATATTTCGTCTTGAAACGCGGGTCCTCCGCTGTAGCCAGCCAGTCCGTCACGGTCTGCTGAAACGCCTCAGGCGTCATGCCGGCATGGGTGACCATAACCAACTCCATCAGGCCCTTATAATCATCAGATGTCAGGGCCTTCAGGTCGCCATCCATGGCGGCTTTCAGCATCGGGTTCTTCGCCCATTCCGGATGCTGCGGAGCCATCGCCTTCAACTGGTCCAGCGCGAAGGCCAACTGGGTATACATGGGTTGCTCAACCCACAACGTCCCGTCATTATCGAACACGGCGACGCGTTCATTTTCCGGCACAAAATCCTTGCCCTGCGGATCTGTCACACGCGTCACAAAATCCTGAATGGCCTGTTTGGATGCACCGTCATTCCATGACGGAAGGGCATCCGCCATGGCAGAACCGAGGGACGTGACAAGCAATACCGTGATCGCAAGACATCTCGTGATAAATCGCATTTCACCCCCTCTTCCGCCAAGCTGGCTGACCTGCCGACAAACCACCTCAGTTCAGGAACAAAACCGAATACGTTATTTTGTTCCTGGCAGGTATGAGGGCCGCCACTTGTAAGAAGGCGGGATTATGGTCACATTGGGTGCAATTTCTTCTCCTTTTACGTCATGAGGCCACGATGCAGGCAGGCTTGGGGGCGTTTCCCCTTGTACGCGCCAAGGGGTTCGGTAACCTGCCACTCCTTTTGGAACAACGGCTTGGAGAAGGGCGTGTCGCTCGGGTCTTTCAGCAAGAAGGGCTTCCGCTGGTCTTGCGCGAGCAACCGCATACTCCTATACTACTCCGCTCCATGATCAGCCTGTTCTCCCGCAGCAGCGGTGCTGTGGGGGATCGCACCTTTGGCTTGGATGTGGGGGAAGAAATGACCCACAAAGCCTATGGCCTATGGCTGGAATACAGCGCCAACGCCCCCACTCTTGCAGAAGCCATTCGGCGGGCCATGGCCACAAGCTGGGCCCATATGAGCGGCCCCAGCCTGTCTCTCACCCCTGCTGAGGGACGCCACATCCTGCGCTTTTCCATTCCGCACACAGACAACAACAGGATGCATTATGCTGATCACATCCTGCCACCCCTCCTCAATTTTATGCACCTGTATCTTGGCCCAAAATGGCGGCCGGACTGGATTGAAGTGGACTATGCGCGCGATGCCGAGGCCTACCGGGTGGAAGAGCGGCTGCAAATCCCCATTCACCATGCCCGCCCTGGAACCGGGCTGGCTCTGAGCCAGGCAGATCTTCATCACAAACGCATCATGACCCAGATCCATCCTGTACGACTTGTGACTTTGCGGGATGTTTTTGCAGATGTCGCTCTCACCAATGCGCCCGAACCCATACAAGCCTTCTGCGCAGTGGTGGCGCTGCGTCTGCTGGATGGAAAAGCGGATATTGAAGGAGCGGCCGAAATGGTTGGCGTCAGTATTCAAGGCCTGCAACGCCGCCTGAGACAAAAGGGCTTCACCTATCGGGAAATCGTGAATGAAGCGCGTTGCAACCGGGCCCTGCGCCTGCTGCTGGAAACGCGAATGACAATTCTGGATATCGCCCTGACCCTTGGCTATGAAACCCATGGCAGCTTCATTCGTGCCTTCACCCGCTGGATGAACTGCACGCCATCCGAATATCGCGAACAACAAGCCAAGATGTGTCTTCAGTAAAGGGGCTTTAGGGCCAGAAAAAGCCCCCCTCACGCAAGCTTTTTCATGCCAGCGCCTGTAGCAGAATGCCCCCGAAAGCCCCGAGCAGAACCACAGACCATGGCGGAGCCTTCCACATCATCAGCGCCACAAAGCAGGCGAGCGCCAGAGCCAGATCTCGCATTCCCCCAATCGCGCTGGTGAAGACAGGCGTATAAAGAGCTGCTCCCAATATCCCCACCACGGCTGCATTTGCCCCCTGCATGGCAGATTGCGCCCAAACCACGCGCCGCAGCCGGCTCCAAAAGGGCAGAACGCCAACCAGAATTAGGAACCCAGGCAAGAATAGCGCCAAAAGAGCAAGACACGCCCCGGCAATACCATTTGGCTCTGGGTGCATCATCGCCCCCAGCCAGGCCGCAAAGGTGAAGAGTGGCCCTGGCACAGCCTGCGCCAACCCATACCCGGCGAGGAAAACATCTTGTGTCACCCAACCCGGCGTTACGGTTCCCTCTTGCAACAGGGGCAGCACCACATGTCCCCCACCGAACACCAATGAGCCGGCGCGATAAAAGCTCCCCGCCAGTGCAAAGCCCTGTCCGAGCCCCTGCCACACAGGCAGACTCACCAGCAGAATTGCAAAGATGAACAGTGCGACCAGCCCGGCTGAACGAGAAACCGGCATGTGCAAATGCCCACCGGATGTCACCCTTCCACGCCCGAGCCGCAACCCGACGAGCCCACCCAACAGGATGGAGCCCATCATCCCCGGCGCACCGGGAGCGATAGCCAGTAGAATAACAGCACCAACGGCAATGCCGGCCCTTTCACGATCTGGACACAAGCTGCGAGCCATGCCCCAGACTGCTGCGGCAACAATAGCAACCGCAACAATTTTGAGGCCGTGAAGAAGTCCAGATCCGTACATGCGCAGACCGACACTCTCACCCTGAAGGGCAAGCTCTGCCAGAAGCAGCAAAATCAGTGCTGAAGGTAAAGTAAAAGCGAGAAAAGCAGCAAGCGCTCCACCCCAGCCCGCTCGCGCCAGTCCCAGCGCAAATCCCACCTGGCTGGAAGCCGGACCTGGCAAAAACTGGCATAAGGCGACCAGATCCGCATAGGCCTCATCATTCAGCCATTTGCGCCGAGTGACCAACTCATCACGAAAATAACCAAGGTGCGCAACCGGCCCGCCAAAGGCCGTCAGACCGAGCTTCAGGAAAGCACAGAAGACTTCGCTGATACGACCTTCCAGCTGTTGCGCACCGGGTTCCATTCCACGCCCCATCACCTATTCAGAATGAAATTTTACATTCTATTACATATACTTATATGACATTCAGGCCGAGGACAAAGAGTTGTTTCCATCTCCCTGGTCCTGTTGACAAAAATAGACATCCATAGTTTTGCGGCGGCGCGTGCCCGGAAAGGAAGCAATGATAGGATGGTCTTGTCATATCGGTTGCAATACGCCGGTAATGCTTGAGCCTGTTGAACATGCGCTGGACCCGATTGCGGTCCTTTCACGCACGGAAGTCACAGGCGCTGGCCTCTTTGCGGTTCGCCTTCGGCGGCATGACCGGCACAATGCCCTGAGCAGCAGGCTGGCTCGGGCACCGTCGCTGTCATAGCCTTTGTCGGCGCGCATCAGCCTGGGCTTGGAGACCGGCAAGGCGATCAGGTTATCGACGGCTTTGTAGTCGGACACTTCACCGCCGGTACAAACGAAGCCAAGAGGGCATCCCTAACCGTCTGCACAGGCGTGGATTTTGCTCGTAAAGCCGCGGCGACCTCGACCAAAACCCTCCTAATGAGCCCCTTTAGCGCCCGCTGCCTGAGAGTGGCCGCGCACTATAGTGCTGTCGATCATGTGCTGCCAGTCGTCAGTGAGCCCGAGCTCGACCAGTGTTTCCAGCAATACATCCAAGACCCCTTGCTTGACCCAGCGGCGGAACCCGGCATGGACTGAGTTCCATTTGCCATACCGTTCATGCATGTCGCGCCAGAGCAGCCGACCCGCAGCACATAAAGCATTCCCATTCACAAAGCGGTGGTTATCCTGAGCTCGCCGTCCCCATCGTCCACGCTCAGCTGGCAGCAGGCCCACACCAGTGCCACTCATCATCCGTCAGATCGCCCAGATCCAAAACGGCCTCCTCCGAAAGGAAACCTTGAACCAGTCAGACGCCAATGTGGAAAGCACTTTTGTCAACAGAGCATAGAGAACGGATCAATGCCGTTCCTGGATGGACTGATCTGGCGCATGAGCCTCCTCATACCAGCCCTTTGAACGGTTAACGATCCAAACAACGGATAGCATCACCGGCACCTCGATCAGCACGCCCACCACAGTGGCAAGGGCTGCACCTGAATGAAAACCGAACAAACTAATCGCCGCAGCCACGGCCAGTTCAAAAAAATTGGATGCACCAATCAATGCTGAGGGCCCGGCTACGCAATGTTGCTCACCCATCAATCGGTTCAACAAATAAGCCAGCCCGGAATTAAAATAGACTTGAATCAGGATAGGCACGGCCAGCAGGGCAATAATAAGGGGTTGCGCAATGATCTGCTCGCCCTGGAAACCGAACAGAAGAACCAGCGTGACCAACAATGCGACGAGAGAGACGGGTCCAAGTAGAGCAAGCAGTTTATCAAGTGCGAGCTGCCCGCCTTGCTTCATCACGACATGGCGTAGCCCTTGCGCCAGCAACACTGGTATGATGATGTAAAGCACAACAGACAGCACAAGCGTGCTCCAAGGCACAGAAATGGCTGAAAGTCCAAGCAAAAGTCCCACGATCGGCGCAAAAGCGACAACCATGATGGCATCATTCAACGCCACCTGACTCAAGGTGAAATGAGGATCCCCCCTAGTAAGATTGGACCACACAAACACCATGGCCGTACAGGGGGCAGCCGCCAGAATAATGAGACCCGCAATATAACTCTCGATCTGCTCTTCTGGCAAAAGCGGGCGAAACAACCAGCCAATGAACAACCATCCCAGAAGCGCCATTGAGAATGGCTTCACCGCCCAATTGACAAAAAGAGTGACCCCGATACCACGCCAATGCTGCCCCACTTCCCCCAGAGCTGAAAAATTAATCTTGAGCAACATGGGAATAATCATCAGCCAGATCAGCACAGCGACGGGCAGATTCACATTCGCAATTTCAGATGCACCAATCGCGTGGAACACGGCCGGCATGAAGTGACCCAACGTGATCCCTACAATGATGCATAGTGCCACCCAAAATGAGAGATAACGTTCAAACGTGGACATTCATACCTCCCCATCTGTTGTGATCAGGTGACCATGCTCATCAACCACCCGCGCACCATCCTCTTTCCTGAAGGCACCTAACTGTGGGGGTAAAAGATCCAGAACCCGTTCAGATGGGCGGCACAACTTCACCCCTTTTGAACTAACGACAATAGGTCGATTGATCAAAATGGGATGGGCCATCATCGCATCCAGTAATGCCTCATCCGATAGGGTCGGATCTTCAAGACCCAAGGCGGCATAGGCTGTCCCCTTCTCCCGCAGCACGTCTCGGGGAGATAACTCCATGCGTAAAATCAGTTGCTGCAAAAGCTGTCGAGAGGGAGGGGTCTTCAGATACTCAATGATATGCGGCTCAATACCGGCATTACGGATCATTGCCAAGGTGTTACGAGAAGTCCCACAATCTGGGTTGTGATAAATGATTACGTCCATCACTTTACCTCTATAGCGTCTTCAGCAGAACAGGATGTTGGAGGTGGCCAATGCAGTGCACAAAAATTGAATCCATACGCACATGCCTCAATCTTCTGCCTTCTGACAGCAGACCGACAGCGCAGAAATCGCCGGATTACAAACCTCGGGATGACCCTGGCAGCAATCACTCATGAGAAATCTGATGAGGTCCGACAGAGACGCCAATTCGGCGTTATAAATGATTGATCGTCCTTCACGTCGAGACCTGACGAGACCCGCATGCTCCAAGTGCTTGAGATGAAAAGATATGCGTGACGATGATGCTCCATTCATCGCCTCACCAATAATGCCTGCGGCTAATCCATCTGTCCCAGCCATTACCAGCAAGCGGATGACACGCAAACGCGTTTCATCCGCAAGCGCAGAAAAGGCAGTGAGGGCTGCTGACTCATTCATATCATCTCAACATATCAATGTATATTGAGATGTTTATATATCAGAATCCCCAGAAGCGCTAGGTCGGCGGGATGTTGGCCCAGGCTTTTCGCTGGGCAGCTGCTGTGCCCCCGATAATTCCTCCATCTGATGCTAGAGTCCGGCCCAAGGAGAGGACCGGACATGAAGAGATCGAAGTTCACGGGAGAGCAGATCATTGCGATCCTGCGTGAACAGGAAGCGGGTGCCAAGACGGCTGAGGTCTGCCGTAGGCATGGGATCAGCGGAGCCACCTTTTACGCCTGGAAGGCGAAGTTTGGTGGCATGGAGCCGTCCGAGGCGAAGCGTCTGAAGGCGTTGGAAGACGAGAATGCCAAGCTGAAGCGCCTACTGGCCGAGACAATGCTCGACAACACAACGCTGAAGGATCTGTTGTCAAAAAAATGGTGACGCCCGCCGCCAGGCGCGAGGCCGTCGCCCATCTCGAACAGAGTTACGAGATGAGCGAGCGGCGGGCGTGTTCCCTGATCGGGGCGGATAGGTCTTCGGTGCGATACCGACACCGGCGCCCGGATGACCGCGAACTGCGCGAGGTGCTACGCAGGGCCGCCGAGACGCATCGGCGGTTCGGCTATCGCCGCCTGCATGTGATCCTGCGGCGTGACGGCCATGTGCTGAACCGCAACCGCACCCAGCGGCTCTACCGGGAGGAGGGGCTTTCGGTGCGCCGACGCCGAAGCCGGAAGCGGGCCATAGGAACGCGAGCGCCATTGGTGACCGAAGCCATGGCGAACGCCCGCTGGTCGATTGATTTCGTGCAGGACCAATTTGCCGATGGCCGCCGATTTCGCATCCTGAACGTGATCGACGACGTCACCAAGGAAAGCCTGTCGGCCGTGGTCGACACCTCGATTTCAGGCCAACGCGTCGCACGGGAACTGACGGCGCTGATCGCTCGGCGCGGAAAGCCCGGCGTGATCGTCTCGGACAATGGAACCGAGTTCACATCGAATGCGGTTCTCGAATGGGCAGAGAAGCTGAAGGTGAGGTGGCACTACATCGCCCCCGGCAAGCCCATGCAGAATGGGAACTGCGAGACGTTCAACGGCCGGATGCGCGATGAACTGCTGAACGAGACCCTGTTCTTCGGCATCGACCATGCCCGCGAGGCCGTGGTCCGCTGGACCAACACCTACAACACCAAGCGGCCCCATTCTGCCCTCGGCTACCAGGCCCCGGCGGTCTTTGCCGCCCAACTCGCCGCAATGGGCGATCAGCTTCGCGCATCTGAACCGCTGCGCAGATCGCCCATTGCTCCGTCGGCGCAACCGCGCCAAATTCAACCGCTGACTCTGGTCTCAGCTGGATGAGCATCGGGGGTCACAGCAAAGCCTTTGCGCATATGGCGTTGCTATCGTAGCCCTTGTCGGCCAGCAGGATGTCGCCCTCCCCAAGGCCGTCGATCAATACTTCGGCCTCGGCGCAGTCGGCAACCTGACCGCCGGTCAAGCGGAGGGTGACGGGGCGA
>JBFWLR010000019.1:0-31932 GCA_050252035.1 Xanthobacter sp. | reverse complement strand
CGCGCCGGTCATCCACCCGGGGCTTGCCATGGCTTTTGGGAAAATACGGCGAAAGCCGCGCCATCTGCTCGTCCGTCAGCCAATACAGGTTGCTCATGTTCAGTCTCCTTGCGGAGCCTGAATCATAGCCCAGCCTCTCAATCAATAGGTCCTGAGCCTAGGGCGTAACGCCCTATCCCATCTTGTTGACGGCGCTCAAAAGCGCTCGGACGGATGCCGTGGCAACATCGGAATCGATGCCCGCGCCGAACACCGTTCGGCCATCTGTTGTGCGGCATTCGACATAGGCTGCCGCTTGCGCGCTGGCACCGTGACCGATGGCATGTTCCTGGTAGTCAGCAACGTCCACCAAAGGACCACCAGCTTCTTCGAGTGCAGCCACGACTCGGGAGATCAGGCCATTGCCTCGCCCTGAGAGAGAGCAGACCTCACCGTCGACGGCGATGCGGCCCACGAACAGCCGCTGACCCGCCGGCCCGGTCTCCTCGTAATTCATGAGCACGAACCGATCGGCCGGACGTGGCAAATAGCAGTTCTCAAAGCACTGCCAAATGTCAGCGGCGTCGAGTTCACGTCCGCTATGGTCGGATAGCTTCTGCACATGGGCGCTGAAATCTGCCTGCATACGCTTGGGCAGCTTCAGGCCCCGATCCTGCTCCATGACCCAGGCGACGCCGCCCTTGCCGGACTGGCTGTTGACACGAATGACTGCCTCGTAGGTCTCGCCGATGTCCACTGGATCGATCGGCAGATACGGCATCTCCCATATGCCTTCGTTGCGCTGTTCATGCGCGGCGAAACCCTTGCGGATGGCGTCCTGATGCGATCCGGAAAAGGCCGTATGCACCAGTTCTCCAGCATAAGGATGCCTGGGATGAACAGGGATGCCGTTACAATGCTCGACAGTTTCCACAATCTGGCGCATCGCCGGGAAGGACAGGCCGGGATCAATCCCTTGCGTGTAGAAGTTCAGCGCCAAGGTCACGAGATCCACGTTCCCGGTTCGCTCGCCATTGCCGAATAGGCAGCCTTCTACGCGATCCGCGCCGGCAAGCAGTGCCTGCTCGGCTGCGGCGACTCCTGTGCCACGATCATTATGAGGATGAACGCTGATGACGACCGCATCCCGCCGTGAGATGTGGCGGCAGAACCATTCGATCTGATCGGCATAGACGTTCGGCATCGCGACTTCGACCGTCGCCGGCAGGTTCAGAATTGCTGGGCGTTCGGGTGTGGGCCGCCACACGTCAAGCACACGCTCGCAGATTTCGAGCGCGAAGTCGGGTTCCGTGAAGCAGAAGGTCTCGGGCGAATACTCGAAAGTCCAGGCGGTCTCGGGGCGTTTCAGGCTCTCTTCGAGCATCGCTGTGACGCCTGTGACCGCTAAGTCAACGATTTCATGTCGCTCCATGCCGAAGACCACACGCCTGAACAGCGGAGCCGTGGCGTTATAGAGATGGACAATGGCGTGGTGGGCGCCTTCCAGCGATTCGAATGTTCGCGCGATCAGGTCTGCCCGCGATTGGGTCAGAACCTGAATCGCCACATCATCTGGAATTCTGTCCCCGTCAATCAGCCGGCGAACGAAGTCGAATTCGGTCTGCGACGCCGAGGGAAAAGCTATCTCGATTTCCTTGAAGCCGATCGCGACCAGCATGTCGTAGAAGCGCTGCTTGCGTTCCACCCCCATCGGATTGGCCAGCGCCTGGTTGCCGTCGCGCAGGTCGGTGGACAGCCAGCGCGGCGCCGCACTCAGACGCCGTGACGGCCATTGCCGATCCGGCAGATCGATAGGCGCGATGAAGGGACAGTATTTGGTTTCTGGTTTTTTCAGCATGAGTGATTTCCGTTGCACGCGAAAAGGAGAAAGCGAGCACAGCTGCATACGGTCGCCAGGATGCCGTCAGTCCTGGCGACCGCCTGTAAGTCGCAGCGCTACGGAAAGGAGCTGACCCCGCCGTGTATCGAACCGGGCGCAGATGCTCGCCTTGGGCATCTCAATAGCCGCCCGCGCCGCGAAGCGCGGCTGGACTTGACGGCTGGTGAGGAGGGCGATCGCAAACATGGTTAGACACAAAGACCTATTCCAGACTGGCGCTACCATATCTCCGGCAAGCATGATACTCTCACGGGCAAGTGGCATTCATCGTCGCAAACGGGTCAAATCAGGAATGCCGAAGGAAACCGCCACGGATCGGATCGTTGTCATCAGCCGAGATGCGCACTGCTTCGCCAGCGCGCGCCATACGCACCAGCAGGCGCAACTTATTTACGCGATCAGCGGCGTTGTTTCCGTCACAACAGCGGACGGCACATGGATCGTACCACCGAGTCGGGCCGTTTGGGTGCCGGCGGGCATTGAGCACGAGACAAAAAGCCATGCCGCCGTACAGTTTCGCGCATTGCTGATCGACCCGGCTGACGTGAAAGGGATACCCGGCGTTTGCGCAGTGGTGGAGGTAACGCCACTGTTGCGCGAGTTGATCCTTCGGCTTGCCGCGCTCGCCGAAAGGCCACGGGGCGCGGAATTTGGACGCGCCGTCACGCGGCTACTGCTGCTGGAATTATCATTCCTGCCCGTCGAGCCGCTTAACCTGCCGACTCCCCGACACGCGAAACTCGCGCGTTTCTGCGAATGGATACAGAGCGATCCCGCCCGCGCCGTCTCTCTGGAGGAAGCCGCCAGCACGCTTCATATGAGTCGATCGAGCTTCATGCGGCTATTTCGGCGCGAGGTTGGCTTGAGTTTTGCCCACTGGCGACAGCAGGCACGTTTATTGCGTGCGCTGTCGTTATTGGCGGAAGGGCAATCGATTTTGAATGTCGCCCTCGCTTGCGGTTATGACAGCCCAAGTGCCTTTTCTGCGATGTTCCGCCGTTCTCTTGGAAGATCACCGAGCGAGTATTTTGCAAGCCCTGCGGGTGATCAAGGGGGTGCCTCAGTGCTGGCGGGGCGAAGGCAATAATTGTCCATCCTGATTGTTCTCGCCCGGAGTCTCCACCGCTGTCCCGCGGCGTGCGGTGATCTGCGGCGAAGGGATAGGCTCCAGACCCATTGATTTCAGGTATTTGCCGTGATTCAGGCTCCGCAAGGAGACTTGACCGATGAGCAACCTTTCCTGGCTATCCCAGGCGCAGATGGAGCGTCTGAAGCCGTCCCCCCAGAACCACGGTAAGCCATGGGGCGATGATCTGCGGGTATTGATCAGCATAATATTCATCAATCGCAATGGTTTGTGCTGGCGCGATGCGTCCAGGGGATACAGCCCCCCTATAACCGCGGGAAGCGCTGGAGCGACAACAGGGCCTTCGCCCGGATCATGATGGGCCTCACCGCCGAGAGCGCCGAACACCAGACGCTCATGATTGATGCGACCTATCTCAAGGCACACCGCACGGGATCGAGCCTGCGGGTCAAAAAGGGGGGCGCAGGCGCCAGATCGGGCGAACCAAAGGTGGCATGAACACCAAGTTGTACGCCGTAACCGATGCCAAAGGGCGACCGATCGGGTTCTTCATGTCGACTGGTCAGGTGAGTGATTACACCGGCGGTGCGGCTCTTCTGGTCAACCTACCGAAGGCGGGCTGGCGTCTGGTTGATCGTGGCTACAATGCTGATTGGTTCAGAGATACGTTGAAAAACAAGGGGATAAAGGTGTGTATCCCCGATCGGAAGTCTCGCAAGAAGGCGGAGAAATACGACAAACGGCGCAACCGAATCGAGATCATGTTCGGTCGCCTCAAGGACTGGCCAGTCGTCGGGGAAAGAGTCCCCCTGACTGTTTTCTGATCCTCTTCATATGTCGCCACATGATATGACCGATGCCCCGAAATCTTCTTCGTCGCGATCATGCTCGCGGCAAGCGTCTTGTTTTGGCTGTAAAATTCAATGAGCCTGGAGCCTAGGCTCGATTACGCAGGAGATCGGCGACGATCCGATGCACGCCATGCATGCGCCAGATCACGGCGCTCTTCGACGGGTACCAGTCAAAGGAGAACGCCAAGCACGTCATCGGCCATCTTCAGCGCATCCTGCCCCGGCGCACTTATATCGGCGAGCATGAGTTCAACAAGCGCTCCAAGACCAAGGAGTTGAAGCCGGTCAGAGAGAGCGTGATGGTGCCGGCACCACGCCTGATCGATCAGGAGACGCGCGATGCGGTGCAGGAGCACTTACACATCCGCAACCCGAAGGTCACGCTGCCCCGCGTCGTCAGCGGGCCGATGCTGCTGACGCGCATCAAGTGCGGCGGGGCCATGACCATCCGCACTGGCAAGGGCGGACGCTATCGCTAATACACCCACTCGATCAAGGCGCGCTAGGCGAGACCGGCTACTCCGGTCGTTCGATCCCGATGCCGCAACTCGACGCTATCGTCTGCAACCATATCGAGAACCGGTTGCTCCAGCCCGAATGGTTGAAGGACATCCAGGCTTCGATCCTCGACCGCCGAGAGGAGCGAGCCGATCGTCGCTGCGAGCCATATCGCCGAGTTGAACCACCGCGCAGCGGAGACCGAGTTGCGCCTGAAGCGTCTCTACGAGGCAATCGAATCAGGCGCCGCCGATTTGAACGCCCCGGCGCTGAAGGAGCGTGACGTCGCCTTGCGCGATCAGGCGCAGGCCCAACTCGGAAGCTCCGGCCAGATGGTCGTGACGCCCGTTGCCTTGCGCAAGTTCGCGACCTCACCCCGCAAAGGCCTCCGGTAGGATGGAGACGGCTATCGGCGGGATCATCTGCGCGTCTTCGCCCAGCGCGTCGATGTCGGCGAAAGCCATATCCGCATCATAGGACCGAAGGGAGAATTGCGACGAACCCTGACGACGGTTTTCGGTGGAAAATCGGCGGCGCTCGGCGTGCCGAAAAGCGGACTGAAGTGGCGGAGGGGAGTGTCTATTTCTTGATATATCAGCATGATATATATGTTCAATTTTCATTGTCGATAATTTTTAGTACCCGCAAATATACCCTTAATTCAGGGGTGATTAGCTGGTGTAGGGTAAGGGTATCACGCCATTCCACCCACAAACCCCTCCATCTGATGTTGGTGGGGCAGGGCGATTCTGACAGAGCCTCGGCAAAAGCGATCCCTGCAGCGCAGGACGCAACATCTTCTGGCAGCCGGGACACGCATAAGCCGCAATTGCAAATCATACATGTTAAGTGGCTTCAATCAGTCACCCAGACCGTGCAGCCCTATGTTGTGTTGCGGTCCGGTAGCCTGTCCCCTTGGAGGGAACCATGGCACAAAACAATCAGAACCAGCCTCAGGCCGGCAAGCCGAATCATAACGACAACAAGCCGGACCCTGATGATAAGGCCCCACAGCGTGCGGCCCCAGCATCCCCTGACGACAACCTGCAGGATGTGCTGGGAAAGGAAATTCCTCTCGTCACGCCCGCTCCCGCGAAGCAATCCGAGCGAAAGACTGGCTGACAGGGTTGGAGCGTTGGGATGACGATGGCGGACAATCCCCTGACCATTCAGAATAACGATCAGCCCCGCATAAGCGGGGCTTTTTTCATGCCTAAATGATATCGCATTATTCTGTTTATTTTCCTTGGCATTTTCGCCCGTATTTGATCGATGGGCAGATTTAATTTAAATATAAATTAAATGACTTTACATAATCATATTCATCATATACACATCAGTGCATCGGACTTGCTGACGAACTTTGTTGTTGCGCTAAAGCGCCTGAGCGATCTTCTCCTCTCAAATTCGAATAATCGAGCGTCTGGCACTCAGTCAGGCGACGACCTTCCGTGTCGGTTTGAAAGGAATCGTCATGACAATCGGTACTGTTAAGTTTTTCAACACCACCAAGGGTTTCGGCTTCATCCAGCCGGAAAATGGCGCTCCTGATGTGTTTGTTCATATCACAGCGGTTGAGCGTGCTGGGATGGCGAGTCTTGTTGAGGGTGACAAGGTCAGCTTTGAAGCTGTTCTTGATCCCCGCAGCGGTAAGACGACAGCCGAAAACCTTCAGGCTGCGTGATGCTAATTGCTTCGGACTTTTGACCACGGATGTACTGGCAATTGTCTGTGAAGCATTGCGGGGAAGGTCGGGCATCGCCCGGCCTTTTTTGTTTTTATCCTATCATTCTACAGACAGCGCCTTCACGCCTCGCCGGTGTCACCTCTGCCGTGAGAGGCATTCTATGTTGGGTGAGCTTTCCCTGTAAGGCTGGAGTCAGCCAGTGCGGCTTATCTTCTTCTCAACGAAACAGGCTGAGGCCCACAGAGAGGAAGGCGGAAATGAACACGAAGATTGAAGCCATCGCCCTGAATCATACCGATCTGGAAGCCGTGAATGGCGGCATTGATTGGGCACGAAAGATCCAGGGGGTAGCAGAACTGGGCCGTGGTCTCATGGCGGCTGCAGAGGCCAAAGGCGGTCCAGGGAATCCTTCCAGGCGTTGGGACTGTCCTTGGTAGCGCCCATATGGCGCTGAATGTTAAGCCGAACATTGAAAGTGGCTGGACCAAGCTGATGAGCTGAACTTGAAGGGAAATTTGAAGCCTCCGCCGGATTTGTCGAGCGGGGGCTTTTGTCGCCCTGCCGGCGGTTTGCAGGGCTTCGAACCCAGCGCCTTGACCCTCGAAAGAACCACCTCGGCGATTGTCAGCCCCGTCATGCCCAGAAGGGATGCAGCGATAGTGTCCACCTGAGCATCGGGCAGGTAATCATATCCGTGGCTATCCACAAGCTCCCCCCACGATGGGTGTGCCCGGAAGGGCGAATACAACACCCACCATGACGCTAAGGACGGACTTGATCCATCCATGCCGAAGCAGGATGGCGCGTACGATGCCCCCACCTGCACCGGCTACCAGCGTGGATAGCTTTACCCCCACACGGTCTGATCGGGGTCGAGCCACGCCATCACGCGATCCCCGTATCGAGGCCGGATCGCACCGCCTCGACCTTGGCCCGCTCCACCTTGCCGCCCAGCCAGTAGAGGCCTACGGCACCTGCCACCACGGCACCGGCCATATCAACCCAGCCCAGCCCGGCGCGCCGGTCAGCAGACCGGAGAGGCCGGACAGATAGCCCGCCGCATCCTGCACGTTGTTCAGCTCGCCGGTAACGGTGGCCGGGGCGCCAATGGCCAAGGCCAGCTTACGGACGCCAGAGGCCGCCTTGACCACCTCATCACAGGTCGCTGGCAGTCACGCTGGCGCGGGTCGCATCAACCGGGCGCGGGCCAGCAGTCGCCATCCGCTCTGCGGGCGCGGAATCTAAGATCAGGACCTATTAATTTGATTTCAGGTGTGATTCACAGTTTCCAGTGAGGAGGCTGTGATGGGTGATTTGTTTCTTCTGAGCGCACGTCAGATAGCGCGGATCTCGCCATTATTTCCGTTGCCCCACGGGGTGCCACGCGGCGATCATCCACCCGAGGCTTTCCGGGTTTGCCATGGGGAAGATGAGGATTGAGAGCGGCCCAGGCCTCATCGGACAGCCAGAACAAATATTGTATTGCCACGTCTTGCTTCCCACCCCAAAATAGAGGCAAAAAATCTAACAAATTCAATATAATGTAAGGCCTAAAACCTGGGCGTAGTGCGTCAAAATACATAGAATACGCCCGGATGACTCTTCTTTTGGGGGTGTAGGGGCAGAAGATGTCGGGCGTCTCAAGAAGTTAACGACTCACTTGCAGTAAAGTCCGAATTTCAGAGGAGGGCCGACTCCATGAAGGGTCGCCCTTCGACAATTCTGTCATAGCCCAGTTTGGAAAGGTTCATCGTGCGGAAGGCGTCATAGGCCAGTCTCCTCAGGAAGCCTGAATCACATCGAAATTCCTAAATCAATCGGTCCTGAGCCTAGGTCTCCCGCTCCGGCGTGCGCATGAATGTGAGGATGGCTGCAAGACGTCGCGCACTGCGGATGTCGGTGCAGCACGAAACGCGCTGCGGGCCTGCGCTGGGACCGGCCGGGCAGCCATGCGAGCCGGTTTCATCAGGTCGGCAAACATGCTTTCGTACAGTGCCGTCAGGTGGGGGGACAGGGAGGATGGCGCGATGAAGGATGAGAAAACGCAGATCCGTGTGTCAGCGCTTTTCGAGCGGGTGGAGGCCATCCTGCTTCGCGCCGGATTGAATGAGGTGCAGGCCGGAGCTGTCGCCCGCGTCATTGTTGCGGGGGAGCGCGATGCCTGTAAATCGCATGGCATTTATCGGATCGAAGGCGTGCTGAAGACGGTGGCCGCCGGCAAAGTGGACCCGACCGCCCGTCCCGTTCTGCGGTTGGATGAAACATCAGCGGTCGTACACGTGGATGCGCAGCATGGCTTCGCCAATGCGGCGTTCGAACTGGGTGTGGGGGCGTTGGCACGGCAGGCCGGGCGGTTCGGTATTGCGGCTCTGGCTATTCATGATTGCACGCATTTCTCGGCGCTCTGGCCCGAGGTTGAGGCGCTGACGGAACAGGGTCTGGCCGCTATGGTGATGTGCCCAAGCTATGCCACTGTCGCACCGGCTGGCGGCACCCATCCCCTGCTGGGGACAAATCCGTTTGCCTTTGGCTGGCCGCGCAGGGGGCACCCACCCTATGTCTTCGACTTTGCGACATCGGTTGCGGCGCGTGGCGAGATTGAGCTGCATCTCAGGGCTGGAAAGCCTCTGCCGGAAGGCTGGGCGCTGGATGCAGAGGGGCACCCCACCACCGATCCGGCTGAGGCCCTGCAAGGAGCCATGTTGTCCTTTGGCGGCCACAAGGGCGGGGCCATCGGCATGATGATCGAACTTCTGGCTGGCATTATGATTGGGGATCGCACCAGCAAGGAAGCGCTGGACTATCTGGGTACCACGGCGCTGGCACCGGCCCATGGCGAATTGATCCTGGCCTTTTCGCCGCAGGTATTCTCGGCGGGGCGTCCCGGTGATCTGTTTGCGCGCGCCGAGCTGTTGTTCGAGGCGGTTCTCGGGCAGGGGGCGCGTCTGCCGTCCCAGAGGCGTTTCGCGGCCCGGGCCCGTTCGGAAGGGGAGGGGATATGGCTGACCTCTGCTGAAATGGCGCTGCTGGATCGCCAATACGAGGAGCCTTTGTGAGAGGAAGGGAACTGAGTGTTCGCAGAACGGATGAGGCCATATCCGGGACCTGATCGCGGCCTGGTGAAACGACTACAACCATCACCTGCCCCACACGAGCCTCGACGGCTTCACCCCATGGGAATATCACCAACGGTCAGTAGCGGACCAAAACCTGAATAGAGCGAACTAAAAACGCGGGCTCTATTGGGAGCAAGTGAGAAGGCCAGCTTTGCTGTGAGGGGCGTCGAGGTGATTCTACTGAAGCATCGTCCAGCGAGTTTCGTTCATTGTGAAATCCGGATCAAGGGCATGCCTGCGGAATTGTGTTTCAACCTCCGATCTGTTCTGAAGTCAAAAGAACCGGCCCAAGTCTGTTGGGGCCGGTTCTGTTTCACGTCACTTTTCTGAAACCGGGCGTCTTGCCGGATCAGCGCATGCCCTGAGGCAGGCTCAGTGCAATTCCGGGGAAGGCATACAGCAGGAAGACAAAGCTGATCATGACGAGCACGAAAGGCAGTGTGCCAACAATCACATCCATGATCTTACCGCGCGTCCGGATGCTCTGAACCACAAACAGGTTGAGCCCGATGGGTGGGGTGATGAGTGCGATTTCCATCAGTAGCACGATGATGATGCCTGACCAGATCGGATCAAAGCCGGCAGCCGCCAGTATCGGGGCCACAATCGGAACGGTCGCGACCATCATGGACAGGGTTTCCATGAACATGCCGAGGATAAAATAGAAGATCACGATCAGCAGGAACAGCTGGAACGGACTGAGGTCCATGTTGGCGATCCAAGTGCTGACTTGCGTGGGCAGGCCGATTGCACCAAAGACCAAATTGAGAAAATAGGCTCCGAACATCACAGCCATGATCATGGCGGAGGTACGCATCGTGCCTTCAAATGCCTGAAGCATCACCTGCACGGATAGACAGCGATAGGTGGCTGCAATGATGATGGTAGCGACCACCCCAAGCGCGGCAGCTTCCGTCGCCGTGGCCCAGCCCATATAGATCGAGCCGATGACGGACAGAAAGATGATCAGCGGCGGCAACAGATCCGGCAGGGCGTGCAGGCGGCTCTTCCATGAGGCTGACGTTCTGACGCCACCCCAGTGCGGCCGCCACAGGCAAAAGAGAATGACGCACAGGGAAAAGAGCGCAGCAAGAACGAAGCCCGGTATGATGCCTGCCAGATAAAGCTGCGGAATGGAAGTCTCAGTCAAGACACCATACAGGATCAGGTTGATGGACGGTGGGATGAGAATGCCCAGCGTTCCGCCAGCAGCAATGGTGCCCAGAAAAATCCGTTCATTGTAGGAATTTTTCTGAACCTCCTCGAGCGCCACTGTGCCGATGGTGGCCGCCGTGGCGACGCTCGAGCCGGATGTGGCGGCGAACATGGCGCAGGCCGCAATATTCGAGTGCATCAACCCGCCCGGAAGCCAAGGCATCCATAGCACAAGTGCGGAATACATGCGCGATGCAAGACCCGAGCGGAGCAGTAATTCGCCAAGCATGACAAACAATGGAATGGCGATCAGGAGAAAATTGTTCGAAACTGTCCAGGTTATTTCAGCGATTGCAAAATGCAGGGGCAGCGGCGAGAAAAGGGCGGACAGGATCAGGCCGACAATGGCCAGCGTCGCCGCAACCGGAATACCAAGGAAAAGGAGCCCCAGAAGGCTGCCGATGGAAGCAAAGATCATGGTTGCGTCCTCATCTGGGGTGTGGTGGCCGCAAGCTCCTCATGCACTTCTTCATCGGCGCTTTTCATGCCGATGAGGGCACGGGCCTCGTTGGTCTGACCTTGCAGGATCAATGACAGGGCGGCGATGAACAGCACGACATCAATCACCAGAAAGATGGCGATCCCGCACAGCCAGATGGCCTGCGGAACCACCATTGGCATCTGGAGTGCTGAACTCGAGCGCGTCTCACTCGTCCAGGATTGCTGGACCATCTCAAGCCCGTACTGAAAAATCAGAGCGAAGACGACGAAGAAGGACAGCAAGGCCAGAAGATCCAGCGCTAGGCGCATCCGGCCGGGGAAGAAATTGTAAGCCGTATCAACCCGGATATGGGCGCGATCCAGCAGGGCCCCGGCAAGCGCCCAGGTGGTGGAAATTGCCAGTGCAAACCGGGCAAGTTCATCAGTGCCGTCAATGGCGTGATGGGTCAGGGCCCGGATGATGATGTCGCAGGAGATCAGCAAGGCGGTGAGGGTGATCAGAGCACCGCCAAACCACAGGCCGCCTCGCGCTATGGCGCGCGTAAAATCAAGCACACGTAGCATGCCAAGCCTTTCTGCCCGTGTAGGACGGTTGAGCACAAATGTCTCGAGATGGAATGAAGTAGCCCCGTGCCCGGCTCATGCTCATGACGGGCACGGGGCCTCATCTCAGTTCGTGCCGATCTTAAGGCCAGCGATCTCACCAATACGTGCGTTCCAGTCCGCGACACAGGATTTGCCACAGCGCTTTGCCCAGCCGGGCAGCACGTTCTTGCTCACGATCTGTCGGGCGCGCTGCATGTCGGCGGCAGAGGGGGTGACGAGTGTGACATGGGCCGGCTTACCGAGTTTGCAGCCTTCCTGTGCGGTATTGCACACTTCCGCCTGCTGGATGCCTTCCGCCAGTGTATCCCACATCTTGTCTTCATAGGCCGCAAACTGCGCCGTCAGGAACTCCTTGGTTGCCGACGGCAGGTTATCCCACCGCTTCTTGTTCACGGCGACCACATTGAAACTCCAGCCGAGAGGCAGCATGAAGACGGATTTGGTCACTTCTGGCCAGCCGGCGGTGCTTCCGGACAGTGAGCCGGTGACGGCACAGTCTACAACACCATTGCTCAGGGCGGGCACAACTTCAGAGAAGGCGATGGACACTGAGGTTGCACCAAGGCCGGTGATGAAGTCGCGCAGCGTATTGTTGAAGACGCGGATCTTTTTGCCCTTGAGATCATCCAGAGATTTGATCTCATCACGGCACCAGATCACCTGGGGGGTGCTGGCGCCGATGGCGAGCAACTTGGTGTTCCAGTTGGCGCTCATACGTTCGTTGAGGATGTCGCGATAGGCCGAGCAGGCAGCGCGGGCCTTCTTCATGTCGGGCAGGACCCCGGCAAGGTCGCAGGCCTCAAAGCGGGGGTCATCGCCACCCATACGAGTAATGTCCATACCGGCGAAGTCCATCACGCCAAGCTTCATCATCCGCAGCATGGACTGGTCATCAAGGCCCATCTGTTCGATGGGAGTCAGGTCTGCCGTCAGTTTGCCATTCGAGGCTTCTGGCAGAGTCTTCGTCCAGAAGGGTTTTTCGTCATAGATGGCGACGGGGATGGTGGAGGTGATGCCGACAACCTTGAAATGATCCGGCTTCAGTTCCTGCGCCTGTGCCATCAGGGGGGTCGAGAGTGAGATCGCGGCCGTCAGGGCCAGAGAAAAGGCGTAAGAGATACTGCGCTTCATTTTAGGATGCTCCCTTGAGTTCTGGAGGTTTCCTCATTGTTGTGGGAGCTGATGTGTCAGCTCCTCTTTTTGTTGGCGGTCCGCGAGGTCTACAGAACCTCCGCGATAGCTTCGATTTCCACGGCCATTCCCGAAGGCAGCGCATGGGTGCCGGAGGCGATGCGGGCATGGGGGCCGGCATCACCCAGAACGGCACAGATGAGATCAGAAGCGGCATTGAGAACCTTGGCCTGATCGCCAAAGTCTGCCGTGCAGCGTACAAGGCCGGCCAGACGTACCATCCGTATGATGCGGCCAAGGTCTCCGTCACAGGCCTGCCGGAGCTGTGCCAGAATGTTCAGTGCGCACAACTGCGCAGCCTTCTGACCTTCTTCCAGGCTGAGGTCTCCTCCAACCACGCCCTGGTAGACCAGGCGTCCTTGAAGCCGCGGCCCCTGGCCGGCTACGAAGATCATGTTTCCGCTGCGTCGATAAGGCAGATAGTTGCCCTGCGACGGATTGACAGGTGGCAGACTATATCCCAGCTCGGAGAGCCTGTGTTCGATGTTGTTCACGCTTGTGTCCTCACTTCAGCTGTCGCCAGTCGCCACCATCGCCCTTCCAGCCGACAACGCGACCGGCCAGCCGGTCCAGCGTGTTTCGAAGGGTATTCACTAAGCCCTCCCATTCCGTGGCGCTGATGCCATCCACGGCGGGCTCTGGCCCCATGAACATGCCATCCACGCCGCCGAAGCCCACGCATTGTTCGATGCAGCGCTTTTCCAGTGCGCCGTCATGAAATACGGATGGCTTTTCAAGATAGGCGGAGAGGGCGGCGATCAGGCCGGTCGCTCCCCAGTTGGAGACATTGGACACGATCAGGTGATCTGCCGCAGTCGCCGCTGCGACACCGCCGCGCCCGGGAATGCCGCAATCCTTCGCTTTCGGAGAGAAGGTCTTGAGCTTTTCGCCCACTACACCCATGCCTAATTCGTTGCCGCCATCGCCGATGGCGATGAAGGGCACGTCTTCTGCCTTGGCGCGGCGGAAGAACTGGTCATAGTCGGCAACCATATTGTCGAGGGGGCGGCCTCCGAGACCGTGATAAAGACCATTGTCGTTTGCGCCGGGCCGTTCGATGGAGATCACCACCGAGGGGTTGGTGCTCTCCAGAATGGCGTCGGTAATGGCGCGGCAGCCGATGTCATCCTTGGGGGTGCTACGAATATAGACCGGACGGATGAAGTCCACCGGTCGGATCACGCCATCTTCAGGGAAGGGCAGGGGGGCAAGGCCGGCGCCGCGGCAGGTGCCCATCATCATGTCCACCCAGTCATTGTCGGTCAGGATGACGGTTTCAATGCCGAGGCCGAGAAACAGGGCGCGCGCCAGAAGCGCTGCGCCGACCGGACCATCGGTTTCGGGTACGCCGGCGCCTTCGGGAAAGCCCGTGGCAATTACCACCGGGCCGCCATGGGCGCGTACGCGGGTGCAGATCAGCTCTGCAGCGCTCATGCAGGCTGGGCCGGGCTGCTTTTCCTGCAGGGCATCATAAAGTTTGGCGATCAGGCCGACGCCGGTCAGATCGAGCGTCATGAAGTTTTCAATGGTCGCAGCAACGACCTGGCCTTTACCGGATTTATATTCAAGCATCGGTTTCTCGTGTCAGGCTGCGGTGATGTAGCTGGCGAACTTGTCGGCGTCGGTATTGGCTCCACTCAGTACAATGCCGACGGTCTTGCCGCTGACATCGATCTTGCCAGCCAGAAGTGCTGCCAGAGGGGCCACTCCACCAGGCTCCACCACGAGCTTCAGCTGACTGTAGGCGAAGCGGATTGCCGTCTTCACCTCTTCATCCGAAACCGACAGGCTGCCAGCTAGATGCTTTTGACAGACAGGGAAGGTGAGCTTGCCCGGCACCGGCACCAGCAGGGCGTCGCATATTGATGCACCTGTCGCCGGGGCTTTTGTCGGCTTCCCCGCAGCAAGGGAACGAGCCATGCCGTCAAATCCTTCCGGCTCGACGCTGTAAATCTGCGTTTCGGGTGTCATGCTGTGAATGCCGCATGCAGAGCCGGACACCAGACCGCCCCCAGAGCAGGCGAACAGGGCGATATCAAGCGGTAATCCCTGGGTTATGGCCTGTTCCGCAAATTCCGCGCCCAGCGTGGCCTGACCTGTCATCACATAGGGGTCGTCATAAGGTGGAACAATCACCGCGCCGGTTTCGGTCGCGATCTGCGCACCGATTTCCTCGCGGACCTCCCTGGTCTTGTCGTACAGGCGTACCGTCGCACCATTGGCGCGCACGCCCTCAATCTTGGTGCGCGGGGCTTCCTGCGGCATCAGGATGGTGGCCTTGATGCCCAACTCCTTTGCCACATAGGACAGCGCAAGACCGTGATTGCCGGAGGACCATGCCACCATGCCACCGGCCCGCTGTTCAGGTGTGAGCTGGAGCGCTCGGTTGAGGGCGCCGCGGAATTTGAAAGAGCCGGCCCGCTGCAGGGTTTCAGGCTTGATCAGAATGCGCGCATCAAGCTGGCGGTTCAGGGCGAGAGATTCCACCAGAGGGGTGCGCACTGCATAAGCGGCAATCCGCTCGCGTGCTGCAACGATCAGGTCTGTATCCGGTTCGAAATGGGTCCTCATCACGGTCTCCACATAACTCGTTCAGTCATGTGAGGACGAAATCGCTGTTGAGTAAAATTATATGAATGGATGTTTTTGCATTCAAAAACTGGATAGTGCGGCTGCTGTCGCGACTTTCACGGCAATACGGGAGAGGTCTTCCAGTACATCCGCACCTACCCCAAGCAGGTGGAATGCGAAAAAGCGTAATGGGGGCAGGTCGATATCGCTCTCCAGAGCCACGAGCATCTTTCGCTCCAGAGATGGGGAGAACGCGCCCTGCGCCACCAGTGCAACGCCAATGCGATCTATGGCCATACGCTCAATGGTGGAGAGAGAGGAATTCGTGAAAATGCGCGGATGGGCATTGGTTTCCCGGAAAAGCAGCTCACGCAGATGGCTGTAGGGATAGGCGTTTCGCGGATAGGTGAGGATCGGCAGGTGCTGGAGCTGTTCCAGACCCAGCTTGTTGTCCGGCACCAGGCCCGGCGCTGCATAGAAGCGCAGCGGATAATTGATGAGATGGTAGCTGGCCATGCCCTCTACATCTCCGGCCCCCAGCATGAATGCAAGATCAAGCTCCCCATCATGCAGGGCGCTCATCATGGATGACGTAATATCGACTGTAATTTCGAAGTCGATGCTGGGGTAACGTTGATGGGATGTTTCCAGAAAGCGGGAAAGCCACGTATGGACTATGGTTTCCGATACGCCTAGCCGAATAGTTTGATGCATGCGCTGAGGGGCATCAAAATCTTTTTCTAGACGGGCGATCTGGCGAAGGATCAGTTCGGCATGTTGCCACAGTAATTGCCCGTCCGGCGTCAGGGAAATGGGCTTGGTCATCCGGTTGATAAACTTCCGCCCAAACTGCTCCTCAAGCGCCGAGATGCGCTGTGATATTGTCGGTTGCGTGCTGTTCAGTTTTTCGGCCGCGCGCGAGAAGCTGCTCAGTCGGGCTGTCCAATAAAAGACTTCGAGGCTTTTGGCGTTGATCATGAGCTCTGGCTGGCGCTGTGTGATGGGATGGGAACCGCCGACATACGTGGCGTTATAGCTTTCGTGAAGAGTTCGCGCATCATGTTGGTCGTCTTTCAGATGGAGATAAACCGACACTTGCCGACTGTGAGCCTGAATGCTGTTCAGTCCCAGCACCGCATTCAATGTTGAGATGCGAAGCGAGGATTCTGCCACACTCACCTTGGCCCGGCTTTGAATAGCCCGAGTTTTGTGGATACCCTCGGGTTGGGTTTCCCGCTGCCGTTCGAAGTCGACGGGAGATAGTATCTCGTTCCTGACGTGCTTGAGTTTGGTAGTATAAAACATCTCAATGTATCGAACACGTCTTTCTTTGCCTCCTGGTGTGTTCGGTAGGTCCTGCGCCGTACCCTCACGCGTTTGAAGAGATTGAAGAAGCTCTCCGCCACAGCGTTGCCGTGACAGTTGCTGCGACGGCTCATTGGTCACTCAAGGTTGTGTTGCTTCAGGAGGGCTGCCCAGTCCATGCTGGTGAACTGGGCGCTCTGGACGCCCTTCTAAGAGACAAGCGGCGATTTGGTTTGGTTGATCTCTTTGTATCGGCGCATGATGGTGTCAAAGATTTCGCGGGCGATATAGCAGTTGAGGTAGCGAATGGCCTCCAGCTTGGAATGATCGGCCGCGATGCGCTTGGCGACATCGTCTTGCGAACATGGATCCAGCCTCAGGCGCCCGATGGCGATGATGTGGATCACGCTGTTGGCCGCGCGATCACCGCCCCCCTGTTCAACCTGTGTCGCACCGTCTTTCCCGACGAAGCCGGGACCGAGCTGACGCCGCACACTGCCGGAAAGCTCGCCTCGGATCTTAGCCGATCCGGATTGTGCTCTGCCGTGAGCAATAATTGTGCGGCGCTGTTCAGGCCGATGGCACTTCGGGCGAGCAGCTTCGGGGCGAGGTCCTTGATGATGGCCTCGATCATGTCGTCCAGGTTGGCGACCTCGTCATACAGTTCGAGATAGCGTCGGGCGGGGACTTTAGGGCGATGCGGTAGGCTTCCTCGACCTGACGATACGCCGTGAGATTGAGGTGCTACGCGGCAAGGGTGCGGATCAGCTGCATCCGTGTCATGGATTGCAACGGCTCCCGGATATTGTCGGGTGCGCAGACGATTGTCATCTGGATCATTTGCAGGGTAATTCGGCGCGCCTGAACAGCAGTCTTGTGGCAAACCCTCAAAACCCGAAGACTTTCGACCATTCCGTCACGACTGCGCGCTGTGACCGTGTGCGCATCACCGGAAAACCGAAGGTGCGGATTCGTGAAGAATTCGGCACCCCGGCCTCCATGGCCGCTTATGGAGCCGGGCTGAAAGGCATCCGCACACTTCAGCCCGGTGCGCGTGTCGAGAAGCAGGCTGCTGCGAGCGGTTTCCTGCGCTCATTGTGCGAGCGCTACTATAAAAGTCCCGAGATGATGACGTTCGAAAACAGCACGCGACGGGTGCGGCGTTCTGGGTGGAAAGGCTTTGTCAGGAAACAACAGCATTCGGCAAAATCTACGGAAAGCTGTCGTTAAAGGATATGCGCGCGCATCATATTCGCAGCATACGTGACCAGAAGCAGGATAAGCCCGGTGCTGCCAACCCCATGGTGAAAGCGCTGCGGCAACTCTTTACATTTGCTATCGCGAACAACCTCGGGGACAGCAATCCGGCACTTATTTCAGTCAGGTGCGTCCTGGGGCATTCCAGCGTGGAGTAAGGACGATGTGCAGCAATTCGCGGCTGCGCACCCGGCCGGAACCATGGCTCGGTTGGCATTGCTGCTGTTCTTCGTGTTCGGACAACGCATTTCTGACATTCACCGCCTTGGCCTTGAGATGGTGAGGGGCGATAGCATCATTTTCAGCCGGCACAAAAATCGGAAGCGCAAGCCGGTTACGCTCACTTTGCCGATTAGCGAGATGCTGCAAGGGGTGCTTGGCGATCTACCTGAAGGGCGAAAGACGTTTCTTGTCACAGAACAGGGCCGGCCATTCGCATCAACAGCATCATTCGGAAAGAAGTTTCGCGACTGGTGCTTGGCGCGGGCCTGCAGGATCGTTCTGTGCATGGACGAGGAAATATTTTTCAGCGCAGGCGGCAGAACGTGGCTTCACTGATCGCGAGATCATGGCGGTTACCAGCTACAGGAACTCAAAAGAGGTTGATCTCTATACGAGATCAGTCAGCCAGAAGAATCTGGCTCAAGCTGCCGTCTGAAAGCGTCAGAGCGTGAATATTGTCCCAGCTATTTCAGGCGGTAGCCAGAATAGGACAAAACCCAACCCTAAGTCTTTGTGAGAAAATTATATTGTAAATGTGATGGTGCCCAAGGGCGGAATCGAACCACCGACACTGCGATTTTCAGTCGCATGCTCTACCAACTGAGCTACTTGGGCGCTCCGTGTGGGCCGCATTGGCCTTGGAGTGAGGCGTGTATAGGGAGGAACGGACCTGCTGTCCATACCTTCAAGCGCATTCTCTGTCCGGGCTGTGGAAAAATAGGGTCGCAAAAACCGATGAAGCTGTCATGACCCTTCAGGGCATGGGCAGAGGCGTCCACTGCGCCGCCTGCCATTAATCATGCAGAGAGGAGAAATGGCAACGGGCGGATAATGAATAGGGAGCATCCCACTTTCGCCATTTTTCAATCCTTTTTTGTCATAATCAGGGGTCGTGATGGTGCCAGTTTTAAAGAGTGGTGCCATTCTGAAGTCTTGAAAATCCTGCTGCAATGGTGTGATGTGCACACCTGTGAGATGCCGTTTGGCGTTCGTATTATGGAGCGGGATGCAGGATGAAAGGGCGCGAGGCGATGAAGTGCGTGTCGAACGAGCAGACGGAAAATGCTGCTCTGTCTTGCGAAAAAGTGCCCTCGCGCATAACGCTTCTCCTTTCAGGCCGCACACTTTCACGCCTTTGCGTTGGTAGTGTCTTTGCGCTTTCGCTTGCAGCCTGCACAACTGTTGATGGGGGCAATAAGATCGATGCTACCCAGACTACCGAGGCTCCGGTAAAGGCCAAGAAAACCCGTGTGAGTAGCGCAACAGGTGGCTACTACAAGATTGGCAAGCCTTATACGGTGCGCGGTAAGACCTATTATCCAAAGGAAGACGAAGACTATTCTGAGGTCGGCTTGGCCTCTTGGTATGGTGGTGGGTTTCATGGGGGTAAAACCGCCAATGGTGAAACCTATAATATGATGTCGATCTCAGCGGCACATAAAACCCTGCCGATGCCTTCTTATGTGCGGGTGACAAACCTTAAGAACAATCGCTCCATCATCGTGCGGGTAAATAACCGCGGGCCGTTTGTGCGGGGGCGCTTGATCGATGTTTCCAAGCGCACAGCCGAATTGCTGGATTTCAAGCAGTATGGTGTTGCGAAGGTCCGCGTCGATTATGTCGGCCCGGCCTCTATTGACGGGTCAGATTATAAGCAACTGGCCGGAACATTGAGGACAGATGGCGCGCTGGCGGCGTTGCCGGGACAGGACAGCGCTGTACAGGTGGCTGAAGCCCAGCTTCTGGTGCCTGATATTCCGGAAGTTGTGCCGACCAGCCATGGTGAAGTTCCTGTTCCTCTCGCCCGCCAGCCAGATTCCGATTCTCAGGTGCAGGTTGCCTCGGCTGAGTGGATGACGGGGGCTGAGCCTGTCAGTGGTTTGGGATATGCTGGCGTCCCGGGTGCGGATACCGGTCGGTAAGGTGGGCAGGTGTTCCGTCCTACACTTGGCGTCTGGTTTGAGCGCAAGGTGGAGAGGCGCGAATGGACTCGCGCTACATATCTGACAACAATATCTCTTCTTCCGTTTGGTCGGCGAGGCGGGCTGCTGGGCCTGATGATCTTGCTGGCGCTGTGTACGGCTACCCTATCCGGCCGAGCCGCGGCGTTTGAGGCTTCCACTCCAATCGCGTTGCTGGTGGACCAGAGTACGGGCAGCATTCTGTTTGAGAAGAATGCGAATAAGCCGGAACCACCTGGCTATCTGACAAAAGTGATGACGGCGGCCTTGGTATTTCGGGCTCTGAAAGACGGGCGGACTACGCTGGATACACCCTTCATTGTCAGTGTGGATGCGTGGCGTCGTGGTGGTGGTCCCTCTCACAAGGCCGCGATGTTCGCTGAAGTGAACAAGCCTGTCCGCGTGGAAGACCTGCTCACAGGTGCGCTGACCGTTTCCGGCAATGATGCGGCGCTGGCGCTGGCGGAAGGACTGGATGGCAGCGAAGGGGCCTTCGTGTCACGCATGAATGACACTGCGCGCAACCTTGGCATGTCGCACACGCACTTCCTCAATGCCACCGGCTATCATGCGCCGGAACAGCTCTCGACGGCACAGGATCTGGCTGTTCTGGCCACGCACGTTATTTCCACATATCCGGAATATTATCCCTTCTTTTCGCGTGATGAGATCAACTGGAATCATATTCGCCAGCGTAACCGCAATCCATTGATCCGGGCCGATATGGGGGTGGATGGCCTGCAGGCGGGTTGGGTTGAGGGTGGAGGCTACAATCTGCTGGCCTCGGCTGTTCAAAATGGTCAGCGCCTCACTGTGGTGCTGCTGGGCGTGAAAGATGAGAAGGCGGCGGTATCCGAAGCTCGGCGTTTGCTGGCGTGGGGCTTTGAGAGCTTCACCGTCCAGCAGGTCTTTCCGGCTGGTGCGCGAATTGGTGAGGCCCGAGTTTTCGGCGGGCGCGAGAGTGATGTTTCTCTTGTGGCGCAGGGAGCTGTCTGGGTGCTGGCGGCACGCAATGGGCCCAACGATATTTCAGCGCGGGTGATATATGAGGGGCCGTTGAGCGCACCGGTGCGAAAAGGTCAGCAGGTCGCCCGATTGGAAATCCGCCGTGCAGGGAACAAGGTGCAGGATGTTCCGCTTTATACGGATGGAGACATTCCCATGGGGTCTTTGTGGCAAAGAGCCATGGATGGTGCCTGGGCACTTGTGGCAGATGCCGGCCGTTCGGTTGGCCGGAAGATCAGGGCGGCGATGCAGTGATGCAGCTCATACGCGGTAAGTTCATCACTCTCGAAGGCGGGGAGGGGACGGGCAAGTCCACTCAGGCGCGACGGTTGGCAGCGCATTTGCGCACTCGCGGGCTGAATGTGCTTGAAACACGCGAGCCGGGTGGCTCAGCGGGAGCTGAAGCCGTGCGTCATGTGCTGCTGTCCGGCGCAGCCCAGCCCTTCGGTTCCGAAGCAGAAGCCCTTTTGTTTGCAGCTGCGCGCGCAGATCATATGGATGAAACCATCCACCCGGCGCTTGAGGCCGGGCATTATGTCGTTTGTGACCGTTTCATTGATTCCTCCCGTGTGTATCAGGGGGCTGTCGGTCAGGTGAAGGCGGAGCTTCTGGATGCTCTGGAAGCGGTTGCCATCGGCGAGAATCTGCCGGATCTGACTCTGGTGCTGGATGTGCCGACGGAACTTGGGCTGTCGCGGGCGGAGGCGCGCGGCAAAGCGGATCGGTTCGAGCGCGAAGGGCCTGCCTTTCATGAGGCGGTGCGAGCAGCCTTTCTGGCGCTTGCAGAACACAGTCCGCGCCACATGGTGATCGATGCCCATGGCAGTGTGGAAGATGTGACACAGCGGATGATCGCCGCCGTTGAGTCGCGTCTTTTCCCTCCCATGCCCGAACAGGCTGAATTGCAGGAAGGCGCAGCCTCATGAGTGAAATGCTTGCTGGAGACGTGCTGCCCGGCACGCCGGCTCCTCGGGAGCAGGACAGGCTGTTTGGTCATCATGAGGTGGAGGCGGAGCTTCTGGGGGAATGGCGGGCCGGCCGTCTGCCGCATGCTCTGCTTCTGGGCGGCATGGAAGGCATTGGCAAGGCGACGCTGGCCTACAGGCTGGCGCGGATCGCTCTGGCGGGTGGCACTGCGCCGGGTCGTCATGATCTGGACCTGCCTGCGACAGATCCGGTGTTTCGGCAGGTTGCCTCTCTGACCCATCCAGATCTTCTGGTGCTGCGCCGTGCCCCGGAGGCGGGCGAGGACAAGATCCCCACGGTGATCCCGGCGGAAATGGTGCGGCGGGTGCGGGCCTTCTTTGGTGCGACTGCAGCGGGCTCGGGCTGGCGTGTGTGCATTGTCGATGCAGTGGATGATCTTAATGCCTTTGGCGCAAATGCACTGCTGAAGACCCTTGAGGAGCCGCCACCGCGTGCGCTGTTCCTTCTCATCACCCATTCGCCGGGCCGGGTGCTGCCGACCATCCGCTCACGCACACGGCTGGTGAAACTACGGCCTTTGGCCGTGGACGATGTACTCGCGGCGCTAGATCATCTGCGCACCCAAGGCGTTGAACTGGAACCTGCCGGCCTGCAGGCTGCCGCTGAAGCCAGCCAGGGCAGTGTGCGCCGGGCGCTCATTCTGGCGCGGGGGGAGGGCATGGAGGTGCGCTCCGCCACCTTGCGCGCCCTCTCACAATTGCCGTTGCCGCGTGCGGATGAGCTCCACGCCCTTGGTGCACGCCTGCAGGGTGACCGGGCAGACGGGCTGGATCTCTTCATTGAGGCCGTCAGCGATTATATCGCCGAACGGGCAACTTCCGGGCAGGAAGAACGACACCGCCTTGTCCAACTGGGCGAGGTATGGGAGAAAGTGCGACGCAGCGCGGTGGAGGCGGACGTGTTCAACCTCGATCGCAAGGCGCTGGTCTTTCGTATCTTTGCCGATCTCACCGAGGCGGTGCGCTGAGCATCTTCTGGTGGGCGACAATCGCTTGAGTTGCATGATGCCTGCAAAATCGCCCTTTTACATCACCACTGCCATCGCCTATCCCAATGGTGTGCCTCACATGGGCCATGCCTATGAGGCGATCGCCAGCGATTGCATCGCGCGATTCATGCGGCTGGATGGCTACGATGTGCACTTTCTCACCGGCACGGATGAGCACGGCATCAAGATGCTGCAGACCGCCCAGAAGGCAGGGCTGCCGGTGGATGAACTGGCGGACCGCAATGTGGCGCGCTTCCAGGATATGGTCGATACCTTCCAGATCTCGGTGGACGATTTCATCCGCACCACGCAGGAGCGTCATTACACATCCTCGCAGGCGATCTGGGAGAAGATGGCCGCGAATGGGGACATCTATAAATCCACATACTCCGGTTGGTATTCTGTTCGCGATGAGGCCTATTATGCGGAGAGCGAAACCACACTGAATGATGAAGGCGTGCGCCTCGGCCCGCAGGGGACGCCGGTGGAATGGGTGGAGGAGGAGAGCTATTTCTTCCGTCTGTCCGCCTATCAGGACAGGTTGCTGGCCTATTATCGCGACAATCCGGATTTCATCATGCCGGAGGCGCGCCGCAATGAAGTGATGAGCTTCGTTTCTGGAGGACTGCAGGATCTGTCCATCTCACGCACCACATTCGACTGGGGCATCCCCGTGCCCGGCGATGACAAGCACATCATGTATGTGTGGGTGGATGCGCTGACCAATTACATTACGGCCCTCGGCTATCCCAATGTCGAGAATGAGCTGTTCCAGACCTTCTGGCCGGCTAATGTGCATGTCATCGGCAAGGATATCATCCGCTTTCATGCGGTTTACTGGCCTGCCTTCCTGTGGTCTGCCGGGCTGGAGGCGCCCCGGCGCGTCTTCGGGCATGGCTTCCTGTTCAATCGCGGGGAGAAGATGTCCAAGTCGCTGGGCAATGTGGTGGATCCGTTCGAGCTGGTGGCGACCTATGGCGTGGACGCCATCCGTTATTTCTTCCTGCGGGAAGTGTCCTTCGGGCAGGATGGCTCCTACAGTCACGAATCCATCGTGAATCGTATGAATGCCGATTTGGCCAATGATCTGGGCAATCTCGCACAGCGCTCCTTGTCCATGATCGCCAAGAATCTGGATGGCGTCGTGCCGGAGCCCGGCCCGCTCTCGCCGGAAGACGAGGCCATGCTGGCCATGGCTGATGAGATGCTGGCCAAAAGCCGCGAGGCCATGGGCACGCAGGCCATTCACCAGTATCTCAATGCCGTCTGGGCTGTGGTCGGCGAGGCCAACCGTTACTTCGCTGCGGCTGCGCCGTGGGCCTTGCGCAAGACAGATCCGGCCCGGATGAGCACCGTGCTGTGGGTGACCGCAGAGATTATCCGCCAGGTCGGCATTCTGGTGCAGCCTGTCATGCCCGAGAGCGCTGGCAAGCTGCTGGATCTGGTGGCGGTTGACGAGGGTGCTCGCGATTTCTCCAGGCTGGGCACTGCCGGTCGGTTGTCTGCAGGGCTGGAGTTGCCCACACCGCAGGGAGTTTTCCCGCGTTATGTCGAGCCGGAAGCAGTCTCCTGACGATGTGTGGAGAAACTCGCCTGTGAGAACAGCGAGGGTTTGTTTCTGAAAGTTGCCCTGATGCCACTGGGGGACAGGAACTGCACGAGGAACAGCATTTCCTGTCCTGCTTGCAGTGTCAGGGCATTGCCGAGCGGTGCATGATGTGCCTTTAACATTTAAGGCACATTGTTGCTTCAGGTTTAGAAGGCGAGTTGATGCTCGTCGTTTGAGGGAGGCTCGGGAACCGTGTTGGCTACGAAAGCTGCGCCGCTGAAGGCTGCAAAATGGGTCTGCACGCTGGCGTTCGCGACAGCGTTGGCAGCCTGTGCGGGAAGTGAGCAGCGCACTGGCGCCCGACCGAGCTATGATCCGCTTCCTCCCATGATGCCGGATCAACAGCAGATGGCTCCGCAAGGCCCGGCCGTGCCGCGCATTGAGGTGCGGCTGGAAGGGGCTAATGCCACGCTGGTGCGCGGTCGCCTTGCTACGGCGCGCCGGGCACGTGGTTACACCATTACGGTGGATCAGCCCTCGCATCTCGTGGCCGAGAAGATGCTCTCTGCGGATGAAGCGCTGAAGCGCACCAATGGCGCCTCTTCAGATGCCGCCTTCCGTCTGGATTATGTCTTCAATACCTCGGGCGGTGCTGTCACGGTGTCGCTGGAAGCCGCCGTCGTCACCAACCCGGGACGTCCGGGTGAAGGCGTGCGCCCCATCACCATGCCGCCAGGCGATGCTGCTGCCCTGAAGCAGGAAATTTCCGACGCAGGCTGATTGCAGGTTTGCAGAGGCGGGTGCTCAGACCTTCTTGGCCTGAGCACCCGTTTTGCTTTTGTATCTCAAGGCCTTTATGCCTCTGGGAAGATGAGCCCGACAGACCATGTGTTGCGGCCGCTTTCGGCCATCGGGCCGGGCGTGATGATATGCCGTTCATGGCGGTGTCGGGATGTCAGCACATTCCGGAACTGTGTGGAATATCATGCTTGTAGATAGCCATTGCCATCTCGATTTTCCCGATTTCGCCGCCGAACTGCCAGAGGTGGTGGCGCGCGCACGGGCGGCTGGTGTCACCCACTGCGTTACCATTTCCACACGTCTGAGCGCTTTTGAGCAGGTGCGCTCCATTGCCGAACGGTTTGATGGCATTACCTGTTCCGTTGGGGTGCACCCTCTGGAAGCCGCTTCTGAACCGGATATCACGACAGCGCAGATCGTGGATCTGACGCACCACCCCAAGGTGGTGGCCATCGGTGAAACCGGGCTGGATTACCATTATGATCCGGCCACGCGGGATGTGCAGATTCGCGATTTTCGCGCCCATATCGGTGCCGCGCGCGAAACTGGCCTGCCGTTGGTCATCCATGCGCGGGAAGCTGATGAAGATATGGCGGCCCTTCTGGAAGAGGAAACAGCCAGCGGCGCCTTCCCCTTTCTCCTGCACTGTTTCACGGCCGGGCCGGAGCTGGCGCAGCGGGCTTTGGCGCTGGGCGGTTATATTTCCTTTTCCGGCATCATCACCTTCAAGAAAAGTCAGGATCTGCGGGACATTGCAGCCAGCGTTCCGGAAGATCGCATTCTTGTTGAGACGGACTCACCCTATCTTGCACCGACACCACATCGCGGCAAACGCAATGAGCCATCCTTTGTGCGTGAAACGGCGAAAGTTCTGGCTTCAGCGCGTGGCGTGAGTCTTGAAGAGGTGGCGCAGGCCACGACGCGCAATTTTTTCACGCTGTTTTCAAAGGCAAAAAGCTGATGCAATGCGCCTCGGCGCATATGCGGGAGGGGCACATGAATCACGATGCTTATGATGACGCGTATCTGCGCACCATTCTCAAGGAGGTGCGCAGCATTGCCGTTCTGGGGGCCAGCGCCAACAGTGCGCGGCCCTCTTATGAGGTGATGCATTATCTGGCCGAGCATGGCTACAAGGTCTTCCCCATCAATCCAGGGCAGGCTGGCAAGCAGGTGGCAGGCCTCACCTTTTATGGCCGGCTTGCTGATGTGCCGGAACCTATTGATATGGTGGATATCTTTCGTGCGCCAGAAAATCTGCCGGATATCCTGCAAGAGGTTCTGAGCCTGAAAACACGCCCCAAGGTGTTCTGGGCTCAACTGGGTGTGCGCGATGATGCTGTCGCCGCGGAGGCGGAAGCTGCCGGCATGAAGGTGGTGATGGATCGTTGCCCCAAGATCGAGTATCCGCGCCTGCTGGGCTAGGGACCCCGTGAGTGGTGTGATTATAAAATAAACAAAATTTATAAAAATTATTGATTTTTGCATTCGGTGTGCCGAATGATATGCCGAGACTGATCGGCAAATGGGAGAATGCTTCATGAGTGAAGAGAAGAATGCCTCAGAAGGGGCGCATGTGCCGGGCTTTGCCACTCTTGCGGTGCATGCCGGTGCGCAGCCTGATCCCACCACAGGGGCCCGCGCAACGCCGATCTATCAGACCACATCTTTCGTGTTCAATGATGTGGACCATGCTGCCTCCTTGTTCGGCCTGCAGGCATTCGGCAATATCTACACCCGTCTCACGAACCCCACTACTGCCGTTCTGGAAGAACGTGTGGCGGCACTTGAGGGTGGTGTTGCGGCCGTTGCAACGGCTTCGGGCCATTCCGCCCAGCACCTGATTTTCCATACACTTCTGCAGCCGGGTGACGAATTTATCGCCTCGCGCAAGCTGTATGGCGGTTCGATCAACCAGTTCTCCCATGCGTTCAAGAATTATGGGTGGAATGTGGTGTGGGCTGATACGGATGATATCAGCTCTTTCGAGCGTGCCCTTTCGCCGAAAACCAAGGCGATCTTCGTGGAAACCATCGCCAATCCGGGCGGTGTGATCACGGACTTGCAGCCTATTGCCGCCATCGCTCATAAGGCAGGTGTGCCGCTGATCGTCGATAATACGCTGGCCACGCCCTATCTCTGGAAGCCCATTCAGGATGGTGCCGATATTGTGGTGCACTCGGCCACGAAGTTCCTTGGCGGGCATGGCACCTCCATGGGCGGCGTTATCGTCGATGCCGGCACGTTTGACTGGTCGGCCTCCGACCGCTACCCGATGGTGACCCAGCCGCGTCCGGAATATTCCGGCATGGTGATGCATCAGACTTTCGGCAAAATCGCTTTTGCGATTGCCGTACGTGCACTTGGCCTGCGGGATATTGGCCCGGCCATTTCCCCCTTCAACTCTTTCATGATTCTGAACGGCATTGAAACCCTGCCGCTGCGCATGCAGCGCCACAGTGACAATGCGTTGGTGGTTGCGCGCTACCTGGCCGCACACCCCAAGGTGGAGTGGGTGAGCTATCCCGGCCTTGAGAGCGATCGCTATCATGCCCTGGCGCAGAAATATGTGCCCAAGGGGGCCGGCGCTGTCTTCACCTTTGGCCTGAAGGACGGCTACGAGGCCGGCGTGAAGGTGGTATCCAGCGTCAAGCTGTTCTCGCACCTCGCCAATATTGGCGATACGCGTTCGCTCATCATTCATCCGGCCTCTACCACACACAAGCAACTCACGGATGAGGCGAAGACGGCTGCAGGTGCCGGCCCTGAGGTGATGCGTCTGTCAATCGGCATCGAGGATGTCGAGGATATCATCGCGGATCTCGAGCAGGCTTTCGCGCAGCTGTGATGTGAGGGTCGGCGAATATCGGCCAGCGAGGCTTCTTCTCCCGTAATGGGGATTGTGGGAGAGGTGACCCGGCACGCACAGTTGTGAATGATGTCCGGGGCTGGATGATGGGTTTCGGCCGCCCGCACATGTTGCGGGCGGCTGCTTGTTATGCTGCTTCTCACGTCACAGGGCGGCAGGGGAAGAAGACATGGTTTCAGATCGGCAGTTGGTGCGTAACGTTATTGTTGTCTGCGCCATCCTCATCCTGCTTTATTTTTCATGGCTGGTTGTGAGCGTTCTGCTCATGATTTTTGCCTCCATCCTGCTGGCTGTCGCTTTTCATGGGTTGGCGGTGCCTGTCGCGCGCTGGACACATATGCCGGTGCGCTATGCCGTGTTTCCGGTTGCCATCGGGCTGGTCGGTGTCATCGGCATCGGGCTCTATCTCTTCGGCTCCACCATCCAGGTTCAGATGTTTGAGCTGATTGAGGATTTGCCAGCGGCCTGGCTGGCATTGGAAGCGCGCTTCCATCTGCAAAGCCTGAGCATGGAATTGTTGCAGCAGGCAGAGGCGTCAGCACCTTCAAGCGCCACGATCATCGCCACCCTTCAGGGGGTGACCAGCAATGTGTTTGAAGGCCTGATCGGGCTGTTTCTGGTGGTTGTCGGGGGTATCTATTTTGCTGTTGAGCCACAGCTTTACCACAAGCTACTGCTCGCCTTCTGGCCACCGGAAGAGAGGGACAGGGTTGAGGCTTCCCTCAAGGCGATTGGTGCTGACCTGCTGGCCTTTCTGAAGGCCCAGTTCATTGCGATGGTTGTGGTTGGCTTGCTGACCTTTGTTGGCCTTACAATCGTTGGTGTGCCCTCAGCCATGGCGCTCGCGATTTTTGCCTGCATGGCCGAGTTTGTTCCGCTGATCGGGCCTATCGTTTCCGCTGTTCCAGCTTTGCTGATCGCCTTGACCATGGGCATGGATACGGCCCTGTGGACCTTGCTGGTGTTTATTGTGGTTCAGCAATCTGAGAGCAATGTCATTACGCCTTTGCTGCAACAACGTATGGTGGCTTTGCCGCCGGCAATCACCCTGTTTGCAGTCGTGGTGTTTGGCCATCTGTTTGGTCCGCTCGGGATTATTTTGGCAACACCTTTGACGGTTCTGACTTTTTCTGCAGTGCGCAATCGTCCGGCCTGAGATGATCGGAGCGGAAAAAGAACCCTCCCGTTTGGGTTAGCGTTTGCCTGTGGCGTGTGGATGTGTATGGTCGCGCGCCTCCTATTGAAGAGAATGCCCCATGGCCCGCGATACGGTCGATGAAACGCCCCTGACCACACGCGACGAACTTGTCGCCTGGATGGAACAGGGAGTGAAGCCGGAAAGTGATTTCCGCATCGGTACCGAGCACGAGAAAATCCCCTTCACGCTCTGCGGTCACGCGCCCGTGCCTTATGAGGGGGAGAAGGGAATTCGCCGCCTGCTGGAAGGCATGCAGTTACTGCTGGGGTGGGAGCCCATCATGGAAGGCGAGACCATTATTGGCCTCGCGGATGTGACGGGTGGGGGCGCCATCTCGCTGGAGCCAGGTGGCCAGTTCGAGCTTTCAGGCGCACCTTTGTGCACCATTCATGAGACCAGCGTGGAGCTGAACGCCCATCTGGCGCAGGTGCGACAGGTGGCGACACCACTTGGAATCGGCTTTCTCGGCATGGGCATGAGTCCGAAATGGAGCCGGGCCGAAACCCCGATGATGCCGAAGGGGCGGTATCGCATCATGGCCAACTACATGCCCAAGGTGGGGGCCCTGGGGCTGGATATGATGTTCCGCACCTGCACCGTGCAGGTGAATCTCGATTTCTCCAGTGAAGCCGATATGGTGAAAAAGATGCGCGTGGGGTTGGCCTTGCAGCCCGTCGCGACAGCGCTGTTCGCCAATTCGCCCTTCACGGAAGGCAAGCCGAATGGCTTCCTGTCATTCCGTTCCGAAATCTGGAAGGATACAGATGGAGCACGGACTGGAATGCTGCCTTTCGTTTTCGAGGATGGCTTCGGATTCGAGCGTTATGTCGACTACGCTCTTGATGTGCCCATGTATTTTGTGAAGCGCGGCGACCATTATGTGGATGTGGCCGGCTCCTCTTTCCGTGATCTGTTGAATGGCCGGCATCCGGCCCAGCCCGGGCAGAAGGCGACCTTGTCAGATTGGGTGAACCACCTTTCCACCATTTTTCCCGAAGTGCGGCTGAAGCGTTTTCTGGAAATGCGCGGTGCTGATACCGGGTCTTGGGCTGCATTATGTGCGCTTCCGGCCTTGTGGACAGGCTTGCTCTATGATCGTCAGAGTCTGGATGCTGCCTGGGAATTGGTGAAGGGCTGGAGCGCTGAAGATCGTCAGCAGATGCGTGATGATGTGCCTCGTCAAGCGCTCAATACCACTGTTGCCGGTCGGAAGGTCCGCGATGTGGCTGGAGATATGCTGAAAATTGCCCGGAAGGGGCTTTCTCGCCGGGCCCAGCTGGATGTTCTGGGGCGTGACGAAGGGCACTTCCTTGCACCTCTGGAAGAGATCGTGGCGAGCGGTCGCACGCCAGCGGAACTGCTTCTGGAGCATTATAAGGGGGACTGGAAGGGGTCTGTGGAGCCCTTGTTCAATCACTTAGCCTATTAAGGGCGGTGCTGGCGGCGCAGATTTCTGTATTTATAACAATGCCATGCGGTAAATGCATGGCAGTTATGACTTTCGTCTAATGCGGATGGGTGCGAAGCATAATGGCTCTTACGCCCTGATTCCGGGTTTGTCGCATGTCCGTTGTTTCTGCTCAGGATGCGCCTTTCGGGTTGCGTGAATCCTTACTCTACGCGACGAATGTCCTGATATTCGGTTCCGGCTGGCTCCCCATGAAGCTGCAGCTGGGTGTGGTTTCTCCTGAAGTTTCAGCACTCTGGCGCTTCATGGCTGTGACTGTCATCATGTTCATCTTTCTGGCCGTTATTCGGGGGCGGTTTTTCTTTCGCTGGAAAGATCACCTTCTCTTTGTGGGGCTGGGGGCTACACTTTTCTCGCTCAATTTTGTGTCTTTCTACTATGCTGGCTACTATCTGCCCTCCGGCTTGATGTCCGTGGTGTTCTCACTAGCGGCGATCATCATCCCGGTTCTCTCAGCCATTTTCCTCAAGGTGCCTATGCATCCTAAACTGGTTGCAGGCGCGGTTGCGGGGGCAGGGGGAATCGCCCTGATTTTCGGGCCAACCATCGTTAGTGGAGATGGCGTTAGGGATGCCAGCATGGGGCTGCTGCTTGCGCTGGCTGGCACCATGTGCTTTTCGTTGGGCAGTCTTTTTTCAGGAGTTGCGGGGCGTCGCACCTTGCCGCTGGCTTCCATGACCGCATGGGGCTTTTTCTATGGCTTCGTGATCCTGGCCGTGATCGTTGCGGTACGTGGTTTGCCGCTGATTATTGAATGGAGCCCCCGCTATATCGGGACATTGTCTTATCTTGTGGTGGTGCAGACGCTGCTGGGTTTCGCGGTCTATCTAATGTTGATCCGCCGGATAGGCGCGAGCCGTGCTGGTTATGGCACCGTCATGTTTCCACTGGTTGCTCTGGGCATTTCCACATGGTTTGAGGGCTATCAATGGACCCTTGTTTCGGCCGCGGGCGTTGGTCTGGTTCTGGCCGGAGCATTGCTGGTTCTGATGCCGAAACGTGGTCGATCCAGGGTTGGGGCGCGATAGCTACCACCTATCAATGGTGAGGAACTTATCTATTTCCCTTACTATGTGATGGCGATTAGGTTGAGTTGCACCGGCTGATCACGGCCCGTGACAGCTTGGCCCATTCCATCTTGACCCAAGGAAACTCCATGTCTCTCGTCAATACGAAAATC
>JBFWLR010000018.1:0-43176 GCA_050252035.1 Xanthobacter sp. | reverse complement strand
ACGCTCCGCCGACTTCAGCAAGAACCTTCGTGATCGCAGCCGTCAGCGACGTCTTGCCATGGTCAACGTGACCAATGGTGCCGATATTGCAGTGCGGCTTCGAACGGTTAAACTTCTCTTTGGCCATGGGACACTCCGTTGGGTCTCTCTGGCGGATCTCTAAGGGTGAATTGGGAATTCAGTCCGACGCTCAGGCGTATTTGGACTGAATTTCCTGAGCCACGTTCGACGGCACCTGCTCATAGTGGTCGAACTGCATGGTGAAGGTTGCGCGACCCTGACTGAAGGAGCGCAGCGTGTTCACATAGCCAAACATGTTGGCCAGCGGCACCATTGCGTTCACGACATTCGCGTTACCGCGCATATCCTGCCCCTGGATCTGACCACGGCGAGAATTCAGATCGCCAATGACCGAACCCGTATACTCTTCCGGGGTCACAACCTCGACCTTCATGACCGGCTCGAGCAGAACGGACGCACCCTTCTGCAGAGCTTCACGAAGAGCGGCGCGAGAAGCGATTTCGAAGGCCAGTGCCGACGAGTCAACTTCATGGAAAGCACCGTCGACGAGCTGAACCTTCAGGTCGACAACCGGGAAGCCGGCGATAATGCCCGCACCCAGAACACTTTCGAGACCCTTCTGAACGCCAGGGATATATTCCTTAGGAACAGCACCACCAACGATCACGCTCTCGAACTCGAAGCCCTTACCGGCTTCATTCGGCTCGACAACCAGCTTGACGCGAGCAAACTGACCCGTACCACCGGTCTGCTTCTTGTGGGTGTAATCCACCTCGGTCGCCTTCGTGAGAGTCTCACGATAAGCCACCTGAGGCGCACCCACATTAGCATCGACCTTGTAGGTCCGACGCAGAATGTCGACCTTGATGTCGAGATGCAGTTCACCCATCCCTTTAAGGATGGTCTGCCCACTTTCGGCGTCAGTCGACACACGGAAAGACGGATCTTCCGCTGCCAGCTTGGAGAGAGCGATGCCCAGCTTCTCCTGATCAGCCTTGGACTTGGGCTCGATCGCGATCTCGATCACGGGTTCGGGGAACTCCATGTTTTCGAGAATGATCGGCTTGGCCGAGTCGCACAGTGTATCACCAGTGCGCACATCCTTCAGACCAGCAAGGGCAACAATGTCGCCGGCGCAAGCCTCCTTGATGTCCTCACGGTTGTTGGCGTGCATCAACAGCATACGGCCGACACGCTCACGCTTTTCACGTGTGGAGTTCACGACGTTCATGCCCGCTTCCATCACGCCAGAATAGACGCGGCAGAAGGTGATGGTGCCCACAAAGGGGTCATCCATAATTTTGAACGCCAGAACCGAGAGCGGCTCTTCGTCAGTCGGCTTACGCTCAGCTTCAGCTTCCGTGCGCGGATCAACACCATGAATGGCACCACGATCCACAGGAGAAGGCAGATAGTCGACAACCGCATCAAGAAGCGGCTGAACGCCTCGGTTCTTGAAAGCAGAACCGCAGAAAACCGGGTTGAATGCGCGTGAGACAACAGCCTTACGAATAAGGGTGCGCAGGGTCTCTTCGCTCGGCTCCTGACCGTCCAGGTAAGCCGCCATGGCATCATCATCAAGCTCGACCGCGGCCTCGATCAGCTTGTTGCGATACTCGACCGCCTTATCCTGCAGGTCGGCAGGAATCTCGATCTCGGAGAAGGTCATGCCAGAAGCATCTTCGTCCCAGACGAGACCCTTCATGGTGATGAGATCGACGACACCACGGAAATTGCTTTCCGCGCCGATCGGGATCTGACAGCACACCGGATTGCCCGCGACACGATCAACAATCATGTCCACGCAACGGAAGAAGTCAGCACCAATCTTGTCCATCTTGTTGACGAACACGATGCGCGGCACATCATACTTATCAGCTTGACGCCACACAGTTTCGGTCTGAGGCTCAACACCCTGGTTGCCATCCAGCACGCAGATCGCGCCATCCAGCACACGCAGAGAACGCTCCACTTCAATCGTGAAGTCGACATGCCCGGGGGTGTCGATGATGTTGAGGCGCTTGCCCCGCCAGAACGCTGTCGTCGCGGCAGACGTAATGGTAATGCCGCGCTCCTGCTCCTGACTCATCCAGTCCATGGTGGCAGAGCCATCATGGGTTTCACCGATCTTATGGTTCCTGCCCGTATAGAAGAGGATCCGCTCGGTGGTCGTGGTCTTGCCAGCATCAATGTGCGCCATGATGCCGAAATTACGGTAGTCCTCGATCGCGTGGCTGCGCGGCATGGCTCAGTCCTCGGTTCCGATCACCAGCGGTAATGCGAGAAGGCACGGTTGGCTTCCGCCATACGGTGCGTATCCTCGCGCTTCTTCACGGCAGCGCCGCGATTATTGGCCGCATCGAGCAGCTCGGCGGAAAGACGCTCCACCATAGTCTTCTCGTTGCGAGCACGGGCGGAAGCAATGAGCCAGCGAATGGCCAGCGTCTGACGACGCTCATTGCGAACTTCCACCGGCACCTGATAGGTGGCACCACCCACACGGCGGGAGCGAACCTCCACCGCCGGCGCCACATTCTCGAGCGCCTGGATGAACACCTCAACCGGATCGTGCTTGGCCTTCTCTTCGACGACGTCGAGAGCGCCATACACAATACGTTCGGCGACAGACTTTTTCCCATCACGCATCACGGAATTCATGAAACGGGAAAGAGTGCTGGAACCGTACTTCGGATCCGGAATAACCTCGCGGCGCTCGGCCTTATGGCGACGGGACATCTTTCAATTCCTCACTTCAGCCGATCACTTGGGCCGCTTGGCGCCATACTTCGAACGGCGCTGCTTACGGTTCTTGACACCCTGGGTGTCGAGCACGCCGCGCAGAATGTGATAACGCACACCCGGAAGGTCCTTCACGCGGCCGCCGCGGATCATCACCACGGAGTGCTCCTGAAGGTTATGCCCCTCACCCGGGATATAACCGATCACTTCGTAGCTGTTGGTCAGCCGCACCTTGGCAACCTTACGCAGAGCCGAGTTCGGCTTCTTCGGGGTCGTGGTGTAAACGCGTGTGCAGACACCGCGCTTCTGAGGGCTGGCCTGGAGCGCAGGCGCCTTCTCCCGCGCCTTCTGCGCCTCCCGCGGCTTACGGATCAGCTGGTTGATCGTCGGCATGTACGCCTTCGCCTCGTCCTGATCTGCGGCCGAAGCCGCATTCTTGATTTAGACGACCCGAAAGGGCCGCCACGATTGACCCCAAGGGCCAGCGAATTCTTTGCGCCAGATGATTCTGGCCGCACAACGTCAGAAACGGCGTCGTCCGCACCACATGGTTCGGACACGCCAATCGCGACAGAGGATCACTACTCAAAGCCTTCTACGAAGACCGGGAATGCGATCATGCACCTGAATTATCGCAGTGCTGTTTCCGACAGTATCGGGCGCCGATTGCTAGAAATGCCGGATATTTCTGGCTTTTCGTGAATTGCAACCGAAGCGGCATCGAGTGGCTGCCGTGAAAGTAGGGCGCTTTTACCCGTGGAGTCGTTTCAAGTCAAGGCTTGGCGCTGGTTCAGGGCCACAAAACGCACCAAGCGAAGCTATTTTCTCGGCTTTTGACGGAATTAGCCGACTTATTTGCCATTAACCTACTCTTAAAAGAAAAGCGCGGCGTTGAAACGCCGCGCTTCACAAACTCGAAAGGAATCAGGCTCAGCCCAGAAGATGGGCAACTCCGTCACGCTCCTCGAGCAGCTCTTTGAGAGTCGCATCAAACTTGGTCTTGGAGAACTCGTCCATCGGCAGGTCCTTGACGACCTTGTAGTCGCCACCCTCACAGACTGCCGGCACACCGAACACGATGCCTTCCGGAACACCATAAGAGCCGTCAGAGGCCACGCCCATGGAAACCCAGTCCCCATTGGTGCCATGGATCCAGTCATGCATGTGGTCGACAGCAGCATTGGCCGCAGAAGCCGCGGAAGACAGGCCGCGCGCCTCGATGATAGCCGCGCCACGCTTGCCAACGGTAGGAATCAGCGTGTCGCGATACCAAGCTTCGTCGCCAACGAGTTCGGGCAGCGGCTTGCCGTTCACGGTGGCGAAGCGATAGTCGGCATACATGGTGGGGGAGTGGTTGCCCCACACGGCCAGATTCTCGATATCCTGGCTCAGCACGCCAGCCTTCTTCGCAAACTGCGAGAGGGCGCGGTTATGGTCAAGACGCAGCATCGCGGTGATGTTGCGGGCCGGCAGATCCGGAGCAGACTTGGCGGTGATGTAGGCGTTGGTGTTGGCCGGGTTGCCGACGACCAGAACCTTCACATCGCGCTTGGCGGCTTCGTTCAGGGCGCGGCCCTGCACCTTGAAGATCTCGGCATTCGCGGAGAGCAGATCAGCGCGCTCCATGCCCTTGGAACGCGGACGCGCCCCCACAAGAATCGCGGCATCCACATCCCGGAAGGCCACCTTGGCGTCATCCGTGATGACGACATCAGCCAGATTCGGGAACGCGCAATCCTCGAGTTCCATCACCACGCCGCCAACGGCACCCTGCGCCTGCGGCAGATCCAGCAGCTGCAGAATGACTGGCTGATCCTTGCCGTACATATCGCCATTGGCGATACGGAAAAGAAGCGAATAACAGATCTGACCAGCGGCACCCGTGACAGCGACGCGAACGGCGGGTTTGCTCATGAGAATATGCCCTTTGCCTAGAGTGAGCCCCTGAGGCTCGGCCGCGCAATTTAAGCGGCCATAGCGCTCTTGGAAAGCCATCAGCGGCCCAGTGGGAAAAAGACATGGCCGGCAAGGGGCTCATTTGCCGTTCACATCCTCTTCCCGGCCCGCAAGGCCCGGAGGCGCTCTGCCTCCTCAAGAGCGGATAATCACAGAACGATCACGCGGTTCTCGATCTCATTCATGTCACCCGGCTGACGGGGTAGCACTTGCGACAACATATCGCCACCACGCTTCACACCGACAACAAGTCCATCCGCCAGATGACCATGGCGCGCCTCCCGGGCAATCAGGCTGCAGATTTCCGCCCAGGCCGTTGCACCAAGCCGGTTATGCACGCCTTCATCGGCGACCACTTCCACCATGTGCTCATGCGCGGCCACAAAAATCAGCACACCAGTGCGACCTGCTGTTTCCACCATGCCGAAAGACAGGAATTTCTCGATCGCTGTGGACCGAACCGCAGCTTTGAGAGCCAGACGTGGCACAACCTTGTCTGAAAAGCGCGGTAGCAGCAACACACCGGCCAGCACCATGAAAATGATGGCCTGCACTTCCAGAATGGCCAGGGCGGAAAGTGACCAGAACAGCAGCACGCCCCATGGCAGCACAAGCGCTGCCAGGCCCGCCCACATAAGGGGATAGAAGGGGTGCTGCACAATCGGCGCCCTGGAAACCACCACCCGGATTTCAGCCGCAGTTGTATTTTCGGCAGCAGCAATCGCCTCGGCAATACGGTTCAGATTTTCCGGAGACAAGCCGAGTTCCCCTCCCCCTCCATCCGGTGAGGTCGTCCCGACAGAAGTCATAGCCTGCATCTCCACTACGCAGACGTCCTGACATCCCAGAAACATGAGGAACAGATGACGCCCGCTCTCCGAATGTCAGCCGGAGGCCTTGCCGAAGGAACGCCGGCAACCTCTCTAGGTCTCACTGAATCCTGCTAAGAATCAAGACTGGTGTGCGTAAAAGGGCGAACAGGGCGCTTTAACCAGCCATTAAGGTAAATGCTGCAGCGCACGCTCACTGGCAAACAGCCTCTACCAGCTGCCGGATGCCCCTCCCCCACCAGAAGAGCCGCCTCCTCCACCGCCCCAACTGCTGCCACCACCGGATGAGCCACCCCAATCCCAAGTGGAAACGACTAGGCCATCCGAAGCTCTGGTACGTCTGCGTCGCCCACCCTTACCACCTCGACCGCCCCCGGAGCGCCACATCACATAAATACAGAAGCCGACGAACAGGAAGAAGACGACAACATCGATCCAGTCTCCCGCAGTCATCTCGTTATCCTGCCCCTCAAGAGCACGGAGCCGGGCCTGCGCTTCCTCAGGATCGAGATTCAGAAGTTCAAGAATGGCCTCGGCCCCCTTTTGAGTGCCATCCGACATCTGCCCCGCCTTGAACTCGGGAATGATAACATTGCGAATGATGGTGCTGGCCATGGCATCCGTCAGAACGCCTTCCAGCCCATAGCCGACCTCGATTCTCACCTTGCGCTCATTGGGGGCGACCAGAAGCAGGATGCCGTTATTCTCCTGCTTCTGCCCCAGCTTCCAGGCACGGAAGAGACCGTTGGCATAGTCCTCAATCGGCCGCCCTTCCAGAGAAGGCACCGTAGCCACCACCAGTTGATCGGATGTCTTCTGCTCCTGCTCGGCCAGTTCGGCCTCCAGCCGCATGCGCGCCTGAGGATCCAGAATGTGGGCATCGTCCACCACACGCCCTGTCAGGGCCGGATAAGATGGCCCGGTCTGCGCCAGAGCCGGCAAGGCCAGGACAAGCAACAGCACCACCGCGCCGACAAACCTGACAAGAACGGAACCTGTCCCTTGGTCCAGACTACGCAAACGGTCTGGAGGCAGGCTCAATACATTCTGCTCATACTGCTTGCAGCTTGCCATGGTCCCTGCCATTCCCCTGCCCTGTAGAGCCTTGCCTGTCATGGCTCCCAGCCCGGACTGAAGCTGTCCGGGCAGAGGCCCTTTGCTCGCCAATCACGCAGCATCAGTTGAACTTGATCTGCGGCACCTGCATCTGCTCCTGCGAGATGGTGAAGGTCTCCATGGGCTTGTAGGAGCTGTAAAGGGTCATCGCCCAGATGCGGCCAGGGAATGTCTTCAATTCGGTATTATAGACGCGCACTGCCTCGATATAGTCGCGCCGGGCCACCGCGATGCGGTTTTCCGTGCCTTCGATCTGCGACTGAAGCGCCAGGAAGTTCTGGTTCGCCTTCAGGTCGGGATAGGCCTCGGAAATGGCGAGAAGCCGCCCCAGTGCACCGGACAGCCGGGCCTGTGCCTCCTGAAACTGCTTGAACTGTTCCGGATCGGTAATGGTGGAGGCATCCACATGCACGGACGTGGCCTGCGCGCGGGCCTGTGTCACCTCATTCAGCACCTCGCGCTCATGCGTGGCATAGCCCTTCACCGTTTCCACCAGATTGGGAATCAGATCCGAACGACGCTGATACTGGTTCATCACCTCGCTCCAAGAGGCTTTGGCCTGCTCTTCCGCAGTGGGAATCGTATTGATGCCGCAACCGGCCAGCAGGACCGAAAGAAAGGTGAGAAAGAGCGGCGCCTTCAGACGCCCAAGCCCTGAAACCATTGCTGTCATGATACCCTCTGCATTTCTCTCCGGCATTTTGCGCCGGTTTCATCCTTGAATGGGGTCAACTTCAAACCCTGGCGATGTAACCCGGCAGATCCTGCGCCTCGTCAATCTGCGAAAGCTTCATGGCCAGCTCTGTTGCCAGCACAACATCACATTCCAGCAAACGCCGGCTCATGAAGGAGCGATAGTAATCGCCCCATTTGAACTCCTGAAACGGCGTATCCTCATTTGTGTAAGCCTGCCCACGCACACTGCGTGCCAGTGTCCGCCAAGGATTATCCGTCAGATCCCGCACATGGGCAGGTATTTTGGAATAAGGTCGCCGGTTTCCATTCACGTCGATGGGCCAGCACAGGCGCCGAGCCTCCATCTCTAGCCAGAAACCCTTCTGATCCAGCGCAGACAGATCCACCAGCTGCTTGCCGAGAATCACGCGCTCCTGCCCGATCTCCAGCATGGCGCGGCACAGATGGTGATGATCCACCATATAGATCCGCCCCTGTGGCCCCAGTACATGCGGAATGGATTTGTTCAGCAACAGGGCCTTCAGATCTCCCGGAGCGAGCTTGGTCGTGGCCTGCGCACGACGGCGCACTTCCGCCATTCCAAGCGTCAGCTGGGTGGGGTGAAGGTTATCAATACTGATGGCCGGATCCATACGCCCCTCCGCAATCCATTCCGCCATACAGGCCAGCTTAGCATTTCTTCTGCAGCGCAAAAGAAAACGGCGCATCTGTGCACACAGATGCGCCGCCTTCCATTCACATGCCGGAAAATCAGGCCGGGGAGATCATCTTCTCCGGGCGAACGACGGCATCGAATTCCTCATTCGTCACATAACCACCACCCACAGCTTCTTCGCGCAGGGTGGTGCCGTTCTTGTGCGCTGTCTTGGCGATCTTGGCGGCGTTGTCATAGCCGATCTTCGGCGCCAGAGCCGTCACCAGCATCAGGGAGCGCTCAAGCGCGGCCTTGATGTTGTCTTCACGCGCCTCGATGCCCACCACGCAATTGTCGGTGAAGCTCACGGCCGCATCCGCCATCAGACGCACGGACTGCAGGAAATTGTAGGCCATGACGGGATTATAGACGTTAAGCTCGAAATGACCCTGGCTGTCCGCGAAGGTCAGCGTGGCATGGTTGCCGAAGATCTGCGCACAGACCTGCGTCATCGCCTCACACTGGGTGGGGTTCACCTTGCCGGGCATGATGGACGAGCCGGGCTCATTCTCCGGCAGAGACAGCTCGCCAAGGCCGGAACGCGGGCCCGAACCCAGGAAGCGGATGTCGTTCGCGATCTTGAACAGCGAAGCCGCAACCGTGTTGATGGCCCCATGGCTGAACACCATGGCATCATGCGCGGCCAGCGACTCGAACTTGTTCGGAGCCGTGGTGAAAGGCAGGCCGGTGATGGCGGCAACCTTTTCCGCAACTTTCTCGGCAAAGCCGATCGGGGCGTTCAGGCCGGTGCCCACGGCGGTGCCACCCTGCGCCAGCTGCATCAGGCCCGGCAGCGTCATCTCGATGCGCTTGATGCCGTTGGCCACCTGCTGGGCATAGCCAGAGAATTCCTGGCCGAGAGTCAGCGGGGTCGCATCCTGGGTATGGGTGCGACCAATCTTGATGACATGCTCCCACTGCTTGGACTTGGCAGCCAGCGCATCATGCAGCTTGTGCAGAGCCGGCAGCAGGCGATGCACCACCTCTTCCGAGCACGCCACATGCATGGCCGTGGGATAGGTGTCGTTGGAGGACTGGCTCATATTGACATGGTCATTGGGGTGAACCGGCTTCTTGGAGCCCTTCTCCCCACCCAGAATCTCGATGGCGCGATTCGAGATGACCTCGTTCGCATTCATGTTGGACTGGGTGCCCGAACCCGTCTGCCAGACCACCAGCGGGAAATGCTCATCCAATTTGCCGTCGATCACTTCCTGCGCGGCCTGCACGATGGCATCGGCCAGCTTGGGATCGAGACGGCCCAGATCCCGGTTGGTCTCGGCAGCAGCGCGCTTCACAATGCCCAGCGCCCGCACCACCGGTAGAGGCTGCTTTTCCCAGCCAATCTTGAAATTGCCCAGCGAACGTTGCGCCTGAGCGCCCCAGTAACGATCAGCAGAAACCTCAATAGGACCGAAGGTATCGGTCTCGGTACGGGTGGTCATTGCTCAAACCCTTTCTTTACCGTGATGCGCGGCGGCGCGCTCATAGCACATCTTCCCGCAGAGCGGGGAGTGCGTGCATGTCAGGGGCAAGCAGAAAGCACGCGGAAAAATGAGCGGCAAATGCCGGAAATTATTCCAAAGTGGTATTCTAAGGATGCATCACATGAGGCAAACCGCCATATCCTCGCCTTTCTTGCAGAGGTACTCTGTTCTTAAAGTTTAGGAATCATCGGTGGTTGCGAGCGATTCCGAGCATTTAGGAGATGCGGATTTTCGACTTTGCCAAAAGGCAGACCGAAAGGCGCTGGCAGAGCGACTGGAGGAGATTGTGGGGGACGTCATTAATCTGCACCGGGTGCGCAAGACGCGTGACCGCAAGGCAGAAAAAGTTCAGGCCGAGGAAAACCGGATTCGATTCGGGCGGACCAAAGTCGAATGCAAGGCCCATGCTGACGCGGAAGAACGCCAGCGTCGTCACCTTGAAGGCCATGCACTTAGCGGGAGGGAAAACGATGAAAAGCCCCGTGGTTAAACGGTCCATCGTCATTGCCGGACACAAGACGAGTGTGAGCCTTGAAGATGCGTTCTGGGAAGCCCTGAAAGAAATCGCAGCCGGCCGGCGGCTGACCCTGTCCGATCTGGTAGCCAGCATTGATGCAGCACGTAGTCAGGGCAACCTGTCTTCCGCCATCCGTCTGTTTGTGCTGGATCATTACCGCTCTGTCGCGCAGAGCGCCCGGAGCATGGAAAGGCCGGAACAGGCTATCGCTTTTTTCCCTCCCGTTGCGTAAACTACAAACCCACCCTATCTGCTTCCGGGACGGGGCCGTACGTCGCGTTGAAAGCAATCGTGCGGTTCCCTATAACCATTCCTCTCATGCGGCATCGTCGCAGGGGAATGGATTTCGACGCCTTTGAACCGGCGATGGTTTCATCATCTGCCGTGATCCGTGTGATGGCCCAGTCATGAGGCAGGAACATCACGGCGTGGTCCGCCTCGGCGGTGCTCGGGCAAGACACGGTGCGATGCGGCAGCCCAGGGGTGCCGCCGGGGAGAAACACGGATGTCGTGGAAAAATCAGAGTGGCGGCCCATGGGGCAATGGGCCTCGCGGCCCATGGGGCAACGGCCCCTCTTCCTCAGGGCCAACGCCACCTGACATAGAAGACATCATCCGCCGCAGCCAGGATCAGTTGCGCACCATCATGCCGGGCTCTTTCGGCTTCAAGGGTGTCATCCTCATCCTTGTTCTGGTGATTGCGGGCTGGCTGCTGTCCGGCTTCTACCGGGTTCAGCCGGATGAACAGGGCGTGGTGCTGCGTTTCGGCAAATTCGTCGGCATCACTCAGCCGGGCCTCAATTATCACTGGCCCTACCCCATTGAGACAGTGCTGACTCCCAAGGTCACACGCGTCAACCGCGTCGATATCGGCATGCGCATCGCCGAAGATGGCCGCACCGGCACCACCATGCGTGATGTGCCGGCCGAAAGCCTGATGCTGACCGGCGACGAGAATATTGTCGATGTCGACTTCTCGGTGTTCTGGGTCATCTCGAATGCCGAGGAATATCTGTTCAACGTGCAGAACCCGCAGAGCACCATCAAGGCGGTCGCCGAAAGCGCCATGCGTGAGGTAATCGGCCGTACGGATATCCAGCCCATCCTCACCGGCGCCCGGCAGAATATCGAGAATGCCGTGCAGGAGCTGATGCAGAAGACGCTGAATGGCTACAAGGCCGGCGTGAGCATCACGCAGGTGCAGTTGCAGAAGGTTGATCCGCCGAGCCAGGTCATTGACTCCTTCCGCGATGTGCAGGCCGCCCGCGCCGATGCCGAGCGTTCACAGAATGAGGCACAAACCTACGCCAACCGCATTCTGCCGGAAGCACGCGGTAATGCATCCCGCATTGAGAATGCCGCTGAAGCCTATCGTGAGCGCACCGTGGTGGAAGCCCGCGGCCAGGCTGACCGCTTCCTCCAGATCTATGAGGAATATCGCAACGCCAAGGACGTGACGCGCCTGCGCATGTATCTTGAAACCATGGAGCAGGTTCTCGGCCGCCTCGACAAGGTGATCGTGGACAGCAGCACCAGCCGCCAAGGCGAAGGTGGCGGCGTGCTGCCCGTACTGCCCCTGAATGACATGCTGCGCGGCAAGCCGGCGGCAAATGCGGGCCAGACCCAGGGAGGCCAGAAGTGAGGCATCAGGTTCTCGGCGTCGTCATCGCCATTCTCGTCGCGGTCGGGCTCGTGGTGCTCTACTCCTCGGCTTTCATCGTCAGCCAGACCCAGCAGGCGCTGGTTCTGCGCTTCGGTGAACCGTTGGAGCCCGTGACCCAGCCGGGCCTGCACTGGAAGGCCCCCTTCATTGATAGCGTTGTCTATCTCGATAACCGCATCCTCGATCTGGAAAACCCCTCTCAGGAAGTGATTGCGGCAGACCAGAAGCGGCTGGTGGTGGACGCATTCGCGCGTTACCGTATCACCAATCCGCTCCGCTTCTATCAGGCGGTTGGTACGGTGCAGGCGGCGAATTCCCGGCTGGCGACCGTTCTCAACTCGGCCCTGCGACGGGTGTTGGGTGAAAGCACCTTTATTGCTGTTGTGCGTGACAATCGTGAAGAGCTGATGCACCGGATCGCTGAGCAGGTAAACCGCGAGGCAGCTGGCTTCGGCATCACTGTGGTGGATGTGCGCATCCGCCGTGCGGATCTGCCTGAGGCCAACAGCCAGGCCGTGTTCCAGCGCATGCAGACGGAACGTCAGCGGGAAGCTGCGGAAATCCGCGCGCAGGGTAACGAGGCCGCTCAACGGCTGCGGGCGCGGGCCGAAAGAGAAGCCACCATCATCCTGGCTGAAGCCAACTCCAAGGGTGAGGCGGTGCGTGGTCATGGCGATGCCGAGCGGAACCGCATCTTCGCGGCAGCCTTCGGCAAGGACCCGGATTTCTTCTCCTTCTATCGTTCCATGCAGGCTTATGAGGCCAGCATGAAGCCGGAAGATACCCGGCTGCTCATCAGCCCGGACTCTAGCTTCTTCAACTATTTCCAGAACCCCTTCGGCACAGCTGCGCAGAAGCCTGCGCCGGCGAACTGAAGATAACCCATCCCGCTGTCATGACAGGCATAGGGACGTATCTGGGCTGCGCTTCGCAGGCGCGGGACGATGGATGAGACAGAATGGCGGGGCGTGGCAGACACGCCCCGCCATTTTCATATGTGCTTTACCCACCGGTTCTGCAGATGCGCCGCAGAACAGCCCGCTTCCACCTGATAGAATGGGTTCCAAATTCCGTGTCCTGCCATCGTCGCGGACATTCCGAGGACAACCATGCCCGCACTCCGCGTCCCGCATACCGGCCCCAAAAATGCCCTACGCAAGCTGATGCCGCCGCTTTCCACCCTTGCCCTTGTGCTGGCCTGCGCGACGCCACTCGCCGCCCCCCTGCTCCTGCCACAGCCGGCCCGCGCCGCAGCCACTAAGGGCCCGGACACAGTGGCGGATGTCGCCGAAAAGGTTATGGATGCGGTGGTGAACATTTCCACGGCGCAAAATGTTGCCGCCTCCCGCAGCGTACCGGTACCGGAACTGCCGCCCGGTTCTCCCTTTGAAGACTTCTTCGAAGATTTTTTCCGCCATCGACAGGAGGATGGAGAGAGCGGCGGCCCGAGGCGCGTCTCGTCTCTCGGCTCCGGCTTTGTCATTGATCCGGCCGGTCTGATCGTAACCAACAACCATGTCATCGCGGATGCGGATGAGATTTACGCCAATTTCAATGATGGCACCAAGCTGAAAGCAGAACTGGTTGGCCGTGACACCAAGACCGACCTCGCTTTGCTCCGTGTGAAGCCAGAAAAACCACTGACCGCCGTCAGCTTTGGTGATTCCGAAAGGCTGCGCGTGGGTGACTGGGTGATGGCCATTGGCAACCCGTTCGGCCTTGGTGGCACGCTGACGGTCGGCGTCGTCTCCGCCCGCAACCGGGATATCAATTCCGGGCCCTATGACAATTTCATCCAGACCGACGCTGCCATCAATCGCGGCAATTCCGGCGGGCCGCTGTTTGATATGGAAGGCAAGGTGGTAGGCATCAACACGGCCATCATCTCCCCTTCCGGGGGATCTATCGGCATTGGATTTGCTGTGCCTTCTTCCACGGCAGAGCCCATACTGGCCCAGCTTGAGCAGTTCAGCGAAGTGCGCCGCGGCTGGATCGGCGTGCGTATCCAGCCGGTGACAGATGATATCGCCGAGGCGATGGAGCTGCCCTCAAGCGAGGGCGCGCTGATTGGTGTGGTGGACAAGGATGGGCCTGCGGCAAAGGCCGGCCTGCAGGCCGGAGATGTGATCCTCTCCTTCGATGGCAAGCCCATCAGGACTGTCCGCGATCTCACCCGCACGGTGGCCGATACCATGGTGGGCAAGACGGCCCGCATCGAGATCATCCGCAAGGGCAAGCCGCAGACCCTGTCATTGCAGGTCGCCCGCATGCCGGCTGAGAAAGAGGCAGCAGGCAAGCCTGACGCACCATCAAAGGAGAAAGCCACAGCCCCCCGCAAGATGCTGGGTCTGGAACTTTCCGCCATGACGGAAGAGTTGCGCCAGCGCTTCAATATCCAGAGCAGCATTCAGGGTGTGGTCATCACCCATGTGGATGAGAATTCGCCTGCTGCGGAAAAGGGGCTCGTGCCGGGGCTCATCATCATGCAGGCTGGTCCCGAGCCGGCCAAAACGCCGGATGATGTGGAACAGCGCATCGACCAGCTACAGAAGAATGGCAAGCGCGCCATCCTGCTACTGGTTTCGGATGGAGAGGGAGAGCAGGAGTTCATCACCTTGCCGCTGGAGTAGCAGCCTTCCATTCCATAGCCATAAAAGGCCCAGACAAAAAAGCCCCCGCGATGTTGCGGGGGCTTTGGTCTTCACTGCACCTCTTCAGGGGTGCGGAACTCTTCGGCCGTATAGCCCTGCATATAGAGCAGCGCAGTCAGGTCGCCATGGTCAATGCGGGCATGGGCCGCTTCGGCAACCTTGGGCTTGGCATGATAGGCAACCCCCAGCCCGGCCTCAGCCAGCATGGCCAGATCATTTGCGCCATCCCCCACAGCCAGAGTTTCGGAAGGCGCAAGATGCATCCGGTCCCGCAATTCCACCAACGTGGCAAACTTGGCATCCCGCCCCAGAATCGGATCGGAGACCTGACCAAGAAGGGTCTCTTCCTCCACCAACAGCGTGTTGGCGCGGTTCTCGTCAAAGCCAACCCATTCTGCCACCACTTCGGTGAACAGGGTGAAGCCGCCGGAAACCAGCGCCGCATAGGCCCCATTGGCCCGCATGGTGGCCACCAGTTCACGGCCACCAGGGGTGAGTCGAATGCGCTCCTTCAGCACATCCGCCACCACATCCACCGAAAGCCCCTTCAAAAGGGCCACGCGCTCGCGCAAGGCGGGCTCGAAATCAATCTCGCCACGCATGGCCCGTTCGGTGATGGCGGAAACATGCGCCTTCAGCCCGGCCTTGTCGGCCAATTCATCAATACATTCCTGGCCGATCATGGTTGAATCCATATCGGCCAGAAACAGGCGCTTGCGCCGGCCTGCCTCAAGCTGGACAACCACATCCACCGGCGCACCATTCAGCGCCTGACGTACGGATTCCGCAATCGCGCGCGTATCAGCCCCCAAAGTTGGCTTGAAATGAATATCCACTGCCACACCTTGGTGGAGAACCACCGGTTCCTGCGCACGGGGCAGCACAGTGCGCGCATTGTGGATTGCCTCATTCGTGATTGCAGGGGCAGAAGGGTTGGAGATCAGCGTTGCAACATAGGCCATGACGATACCGGAACCTGAGAATATGAAAAAATCGGCGGTGCTTATCGCGGGCCCGACTGCCAGCGGTAAATCGGCGCTAGCCCTTGCGCTTGCCGAACGCAGGGGAGGTGTCGTGCTTAATGCAGATTCCATGCAAGTCTATGGCGATCTCGCCATATTAACGGCGCGTCCAAATGACGCAGACCTTTCCCGTGCCCCCCATCGCCTCTATGGCCATGTGGATGCAGATACAGAGTATTCCGTCGGGCGCTGGGTGGAAGACGCCAAAGCGACCATGCAGGACTGTTGGCGAGAGGGGCATCTGCCCATTCTGGTTGGGGGCACCGGCCTTTACTTCCGCGCGCTGACACAGGGGTTGGCCGAAATTCCGCCGGTACCCGAACACATTCGCGGCGCTCTGCGTGCGGAAGCCGAACAGGAGGCCAATGAGGCGCTGCACCACCGCCTGCAGCAGGCTGATCCGCAGAGCGCCGCGCGCATCGCTCTTAATGACCGCCAGCGGATCTTGCGCGCTCTGGAGGTGAAGGCCGCCACAGGCCTCCCGCTGAGCGTCTGGCAGGCCGAGACCCAGCCCCCCTTCCTGCAAGCGCAAGAGATTGTGCCCCTCGTGCTGGAGGTGGACAGGCCACTGCTGTGCGAACGCATTGATGCGCGCTTTATCGATATGCTGGAGGCTGGCGCTCTGGAGGAGGTGCGCGCGCTGGCCGCCCGCAATCTGCCGAAGGGCCGCACTGTGCTGAAGGCCCATGGCGCTCCGGCCCTGACCCGGCATCTGGCTGGGGAGATCTCTCTGGAGGCCGCCATCGCGGAAGGGCAAGGCGATACGCGGCGCTATTCCAAGCGCCAGAACACCTTTTTTCGCCATCAGATGGCCGCATGGCCCCGCCGCACACCCGAGGATGCCCTGCCCCACCTGCTCGATGCCGTGGACAGGCAGTGAAACGAGCAATGAGGCGGAGGCCCGGCCTGCCGCCCAAAAACATGCCCGGCCGTGAGATCACGACCGGGCATGCAAGACATGAACAGATGACAGGTGAAATGGCAGATCAGGCGGCGTTAAGATCCCGATCCAGCTGGGCCTTGAGGCCCGGATCAATCTTCAGCGCCTGAGCAAGATTATCCAGATATTGCTGCTCCGCCACGCTATCCACCCGGATCGCCATGGCCGACACGGCATAGATTTCCATCGCGGCCTGAGGCGTTGTGGCCGCATCAATCAGTGTCTGCGGATTGACCGGCGTGGTGAGGTAGCGCACCAGCGCCTCACGGTCATCCGTGCTGACACCGGCCTTGGACAACCCGGCAGTGATATGGTTGAGTTCATCGGCGTCAATCTCGCCATCCGCTTGGGCCGCGGCTGTCATGGCGTTCAGCAGCACTGCGGAAAAGGCCTCGGGACCACCAGGCATCTTTTCCGGGTCAAAGACGACTTCGGAAGGCTCCACATCGGCCATGAGGCGGGAGGCTTCGCCCCCCTGCTGTGCCTGCCATTTGCGGAAGGCATTGAAGGCCAGCATGCCGATCACGGCCAGACCGCCATATTTCACCAGATCATTGCCGCCAGAGGCCTTCCCGGAAGATGCGGGCTGTGTCGGGGCTGGAACAGATGCAGAACCGGAAGATGACGGTACGGAGGTCGGCGCACTGCCACTGCCCCCCAGCGCATCCGTCACCATGTCTGAAAGGCCGCCACCGCTTCCGCGCGAAGCCGAACTGCCTTGCGCTGCGCCGCCACCGAGAACCTGCCCCAGCAGATCCCCAAGGCCACCCGGCAAACCACCAGAAGCAGAGCTGCCCTGAGAAGAACCACCACCAAGGACCTGGCCGAGAATATCACCCAACCCGCCAGGCAGGCCCGATGCGTTGCTCTGGGGGCGCGCTGCTCCACCCTGCGAGGCACCACCGCCCAGCACCTGCCCCAGAATATCGCCCAGCATGCCGCCGGCGCCACCCTGCGAACTGGCTGAGGAGCCTCTGGCTCCTCCCCCGAGAACCTGTCCCAGCACCTCACCCAAGGCACCCTGCAAGCCACCGGTATTGCCGGATTGCCCGCCATTGCGGACACTGCCATTCGAAAGAGCCGCACCCAGCAACTGACCCAGAAGGCTACCTGCGTCCGCCATTGAAATCTCCCAGACACCAGAGTGTTGATGATTCAAACTGCCACATCTTCAAGGCAAGAACACGTTTGGTGTGAAGAATTCCTCACGATTGATGCTCAGCCCCTGCGCCCTACACTGCCACCGGCGCACGAATGGCTGGCCAGGGATCGTAATCCTCGACCTTCACATCCTCATAACGGAAGGCGAACAGATCTTTCACTTCCGGGTTCAGATGCAACCGGGGCAAATGCCGGGGCATGCGGTCAAGCTGTTCATGGGCCTGATCGAGATGGTTCACATACAGATGCGCATCACCCATGGTGTGGATGAAATCCCCGACCTTCAGACCTGTCACCTGCGCCACCATATGGGTCAGCAGCGCATAGGAGGCGATGTTGAACGGCACGCCCAGAAACACATCGGCAGAGCGCTGGTAAAGCTGGCAGGACAGCTTTCCATCCAGCACCGCGAACTGGAACAGGCAATGGCAGGGTGGCAGCGCCATTTTGGGCACATCGCTGGGGTTCCAGGCTGTCACAATCAGGCGGCGGCTGTCCGGATTGGCGCGGATCTGCTCCACCAGATCAGCGATCTGGTCGATCACACCGCCATCGGGTGAGGGCCAGGAGCGCCACTGATAGCCATAGACCGGGCCCAGATCACCCTCCGCATCCGCCCAGTCATCCCAGATGCTGACGCCATTCTCCTGCAGATAGCGCACATTGGTGTCACCTGAGAGAAACCACAGCAGTTCATATACGATGGACCGCAGATGCAGACGCTTGGTAGTGACCAGCGGAAAGCCCTTTTCCAGATTGAACCGCATCTGATGGCCGAAGACAGACAGGGTGCCTGTTCCGGTACGATCATCCTTGCGCACTCCCTCCGTGAGAATGCGGCGCATGAGGTCTAGATATTGCTGCATGCAATGAGCCTTCGCTTTGGGCTGTCAGCGGCTGTGTGGGTCTCTTTATTCCTCTCCCGGCGCTCTTTTCCAACCCCCGCAAAACGGCTTGGACCCATCACGTTCCGGTTTTCCCCGCCCTGTCTGGCATTGCCCACAACCATCAAAGGCATGGAGAGGCGTTGACTTTGCATACCAGAGTGGCCCACATTCGCGCTGTTCCAAGGGGGGTCCCGTGATGGGGCTGAGATTTCGCATCGCCTGAACCGGCAAAGTTCAGGCACCGCGTTGACCCTTCGAACCTGATCCGGGTCATACCGGCGAAGGGATCGGAACCTGTGCGGTCACGCCATAGTTGCGTCCGCATCCGCCTCCTGCAGCTTGAACCCCGGCTCTCACTTCGCCTGCGCGTGTAGCTTTTACGCGCGCCAGCCTGATGGAGAACCGTATGCTTGATGAAGCCTCCACTTCATCCCTGAAAGTCACCACAGGGCCCCTGCCCCAGTCCCGCAAGGTCTATCTTGAGGCCGGTCGGTCGGATGTGCGTGTCGCCATGCGCGAGATCGCCATTTCAGATCCGGCGGAAAAGCCGCTGCGTGTGTATGACACCTCCGGCCCCTATACCGACCCGCAAGCCATCATCGACCTTACGGCCGGCCTGCCGGCCCTGCGCGCGGAATGGATTCGCGCGCGTGGTGATGTGGAAGGAACCGAAGGCCGCGCCATTCGCCCGGAAGATAACGGGCTGAAGGCCGGGCAGGAATCTTCCATGCCGCAGTTTGACCGCACGGGCCGCACCCCCCTGCGTGGCAAGCCCGGCAAGCGCCCCACCCAGATGGCCTATGCCCGCGCCGGCATCATCACGCCGGAAATGGAATATGTGGCCGCGCGCGAAAACCTGGCCTATGCCAATGGTGGCCCGCATCCACGCCACAAGGCCATGGGGCTTGGCGCGCAGATTCCCGCCGAGATCACGCCGGAATTCGTGCGTGAGGAAGTGGCCCGCGGTCGCGCCATCATTCCCGCCAACATCAACCACCCTGAAATCGAGCCGATGGCGATTGGCCGGAATTTCCTGGTGAAGATCAACGCCAATATCGGCAATTCTGCCGTGACCTCCGGCGTGGCCGAGGAAGTGGACAAGCTGGTATGGGCCACCCGCTGGGGTGCCGATACGGTGATGGATCTGTCCACCGGCAAGAATATCCACACCATCCGCGAATGGATCATCCGCAACTCACCAGTGCCAATCGGCACCGTGCCGCTCTATCAGGCGCTGGAGAAGGTGGGCGGCATCGCCGAGGACCTGACCTGGGATGTCTTCCGCGATACGGTGATCGAACAGGCCGAACAGGGCGTGGATTACATGACCGTTCATGCCGGCGTGCGTCTGCCCTATGTGCCGCTAACAGCGGACCGGGTGACGGGCATTGTCTCGCGCGGTGGCTCCATCATGGCCAAATGGTGCCTTGCCCACCACAAGGAGAGCTTCCTCTACGAGCATTTCGAGGAACTTTGCGAGATTCTTGCGGCCTATGACATCTCCTTCTCGCTGGGTGATGGCCTGCGCCCCGGCTCCATCGCCGACGCCAATGACGCCGCCCAGTTCGCCGAACTGGAAACGCTGGGCGAACTCACCGAAATCGCCTGGAAGCATGATTGTCAGGTGATGATCGAAGGCCCCGGCCATGTGCCGATGCACCTCATCCGCGAGAATGTGGAGAAGCAGCTCAAGGTCTGCCACGAAGCGCCCTTCTATACGCTTGGCCCGCTCATCACCGATATCTCCCCCGGCTATGACCACATCTCCTCCGCCATCGGCGCGGCGATGATCGGCTGGTTCGGCACAGCGATGCTCTGCTATGTGACCCCGAAGGAGCATCTAGGCCTGCCGGATCGCGATGACGTGAAAACCGGCGTGATTTCTTACAAGATCGCGGCCCATGCGGCGGATCTGGCCAAGGGGCATCCGGCGGCGCGTATCCGCGATGATGCGCTCTCCCGCGCCCGCTTCACCTTCCGCTGGCGCGACCAGTTCGCCATATCGCTGGATCCGGAAACGGCAGAGCGCTTCCATGATGAGACGCTTCCGGCCGAAGGTGCCAAGGTGGCGCATTTCTGCTCCATGTGCGGGCCGAAATTCTGCTCCATGAAGATCTCGCAGGAGCTGAAGGTCGAGGCCGCCGATATTGCGCGTGCGGAAGCCGATAACACCGCGGCGGAAGGTATGGCTCAGATGGCCCGCAAGTTCCGCGACAGCGGCAGCGAAATCTACCAGCCCGCACCGGATGTTACCCACCCGCCTGCGGCCGAGTGATGATGCTCCAGGCGAAACCTTCTCCAAAGCAGGGTTTCGCCCACGTGCAACAAGCACCATGCCAGACATGATGAATGGCCGTTCCTCAAGGGACGGCCATTTTCATATGAAAGGGCCGGCCCAAACGGGCCGGCCCTCACTTCATCTACGCCCACAGGATATCTATCCGCAGGCACAAGGCTCAGGCCACATGCCTCACGGCTTCACGACCTCAAGCGGGCCATGGTCATCGCAATGATCGCCATGGGGATGATGCAGGCGGCCATCCACCAGATAATCGACATGGTCGCCATGTGGCACGGCCTCATGCCCGCAGCCCGGCCCATGCACATGGCCGGCCTCATGACCTGCCACATTGCCGGGGGTGCAGTGGTCCGGGTTGGTTTCACTCACCTCGATCACATGCTCATCCACATGGTCACCGTGGGGGTGATGCAGATGGCCATCATGAAGATAATCCACATGATCGCCATGACGCACCGCCACATGGCCGCAACCGGGCCCATGGGTGTGGTCATGGTTGGCATGTTGCGGATTTTTGCAGTCTGCCATTTTCACTTACTCCTGATTGGCCTGCCCGTCGGGCAGGCGTGCCCGCAGCCATTCAGCCACCAGACACCCCGACGCCAGCGCGCAAAACCCTGACAGGCTGGCTTAACCTTCATGAGGGATCCCCGCCTCATGTCCATTTGATATAATCTATCATATAGACATGCTGATTTGTCTTGTCAGGGCTGTTTTCAACGACCCGGATACGACCTTCGCCATGCGAATCCTGTCGGGAATCAGATCCGGAACAACGCACGATCGAGAACAGGCTCAGGTGTGTGTCGCTGAATCTCTTATTCTATCAGAGATTCAGGGCTGCCCCTCCCGCTTCAAACTGCTCTAAACCGCATAAAATCGCGGAAACATCCCCGGCTGCGCCTCTGCTGCTAAAATAAAGACGTGAGGGCATAAAGCCTGTGGAGAGCACATAGATATGCGCTTGCAATCCGCATAAAGGCCGATTAGTTTTCGCCCTCACTTCGGGGGCAATAGCCCACGCTGTGTATGTGCAGGTGTAGCTCAGTTGGTTAGAGCGCCGGTCTGTGGAACCGGAGGTCGGTGGTTCGAGCCCACCCACCTGTACCATGAAGTGACCTCACCACATTCAGCCATTATTCTTTTGCTTGTGTCGATCGGAATCGGCTCCGTTCTCGCCCAACCTCTCAGTAGAGGCCGTGAGAGGATGGCAATGAGGCTGCCGGGGCCTCACCCCCTGTTGCAGAAGATGACCCGGTGCGCTTTTCGGGCTTCCCGGCCGCCCCATCTGCCTGCAAAGCTTCCAGAATGGTGATGGACAACAACTGCGCCAGACAGGCATAGCCGGCATCGTTCATATGAAAGCGATCCCATGAGAGCAGTTGCCGGAAACCGGTGGGATCGTGCTGCGACCATGTTTTCATCATGGAATAGCGCGGCAACAGCGAAACGCCCTGCACCTGCGCCGCACTATTTACCACCGCCACGAAGGTTTCATAGCGCGGCACATTGAGGATCAGCGGATAATATTGCTGGTTGATCAGAATAACAGGCACATGGGCCGCATCCGCAGCCTTCAACCCGGCCATCACGATATCCGAAAGCCTGTCCGCCCGCCCACCAAAGACATAATCATTGGTGCCCACCTGCCAGATCACAAGATCCGGTTTTTGTGGCTGCGTGAGGAAGGTTTCCAGACGCTTCAATGTCGCGGGCCCGCGTTCACCAGAAACACCGGCATTCTGCACTTTCACAGCCTGAGGGCCGAGCGCCTGCGACAGGCGCTTTGCCAGTTGCGTGGGAAAACTGCCCTGACTGGAGGCCCCAACACCGGCCGTGCTGGAAGAGCCAATCGCCAGAATGCTCACTTGCCGTCGTTCGGAGAGCGCCTTTCGCGCTGCCGCAAGTTCCGGCATGGGCTGGGGACGTGCCGAAACCGGGCACACCATTTCAGCTCCTGCGGGTGATGCGGCGAGAATGACGCAGGCGCAGACAAGTGACATCCCCCCTTGCGAAACCATCCGCAAGGCTCCCCGGGTCCATCTGTCCCTGATGCGGGCTGCGCTGAACATGAATAGGGACATGCCAGCCCTGCCCGGTTCTGGCAAGCCGGCAAACGGCCTCAGCCCGCCTTCAGACTGACAGCCTCCGGCACAAGATCCGCAATCTCCGGCCCATAGATGCGCAGAGTAGAAAGCACACGCAATGCACCCAGCAGGGTGTTGAATGAGGTGGTGGCATGCAGCGCCAGTCCTTCATCATGCCCACCAATCACATCACGTGCATGGGCATGCCCTCGCTCTGCGAGGATGATCAGTTCAGCAGTGCCTGTTCGCCAGTTATAAAGATGAAGCTTAGCCATGCCGGCTTGCAAGGCTCGCACCTCTCCGGCCCATGGCTTTCCCGGATCCAGATTTTCTTCCAGAAATGCGAAGGCCGTTGCCGCCAACCCGGTCGCAAAAGCAATCTCGGTCTCATAATAGGGATTGGCCTTCTGCGCCTTAAGTTGCGGCGCGATAGTGCTGGCCAGAAAGGTCAGACGCATCTGGGAACGCTGACTGAGCGCCATATTGGCGTGGGCGCTGCGGCGCAATGTGCGGGCAGCCGCCCGCAGCAAGCGCAGATGCAGAAGCCAGGGCGCCATGGGCAAGACAAGCATCCCTACCACACCGCACACGGCGAAGCTGAGCGTCAGCGCGAGAAGATCCTCCAGCGCGCCCGCCATGTCATATGTCATGACATTTTCCGGATTGAGCGCCACCAGAAACATCAGAATGATATTCACCCCCGCCAACTTGTAGGGGCCATCCATGCCAATCAGCATGTAGGACGCCAGCAGGAAGGGTGAAATGGACAGCGCCAGAAGCGGAAAATCCGTAAACATCGGTACAATCCGGAACGAAACCGCCAGCGCCGGCACCAACCCTAGTAGAATGCCCCATATAATGGTGCGGTAGCCCTGTGTTGTCGTCAGCAGCAGGGTGTAGACACTGGCGATAGTAATGCCGATGGAGGCCGCATCCCAGCCCGTCAGCCACCAGAAGGCCGTGATGACCAGCACGCTAGTGACAAGCTGGAGCGACACAATGCTGGAAACCAGACTGTCCGCTCCTGCAATATGGAACGGCCCCGGCACTGGAACAGGCTTCACCGACGGATCATGCAAGGCGCGATAACCTTGCAGAATTTGGATGCAATTGCGGGCGAAAACCTGCCAGGAGACGGGCTTTTCATTCTCCAGCACTTCCGTCTTCGCTTCGCGGATCTGCACTTGAAGTGTCTGAGCAGCGCCCACCCATTGCGCCTGGGCCTCTTCTGCAGCATGTGGGCTGGAAAGCGCTTGCGGCAACGCCGCCACCAGCGCCATCAATTCGGGTTTCTGCGCCTCGGGGTGGGACAGCGCCCGCGAGATGAAGAGATTGCCCATAATGGCCCTGTTCATGCTGCGAATGGCGTTGACCCGATGCTGCGCCCCTGGCGACCCCAGAGAGATCTGCCGGCCATAACGGTGCAGTTCTGCAAACAGATCCGCCAGTCCAACCCGTGCAGCAGCCCCTTCCACCCCCGGTTTGAGACATTGATTAAGCCGACGCGCGGCTTCTTTCAGCTTTTCCGGCAGATCCAGACGGCCAAAACGCGGGAATACAACGGCAGAGGCCACCCATGTGGCTGCAATACCAATGCACACCTCAGTCGCGCGGCTCACGGCAATATCAGCTGCCGTATCCGGGCTTAATGCGCCGGGCAACCCCACAATTGCAGCCGTATAGCCGGAAAGCGCGAAAATATAGGCCTCCAGATCCCGGAACCACATCAGCATCCACTGACACAATCCCAGCCACAGGCACAAGCTCAGCATGAAGAGAATGCGATGCTCTGCAAACAGGGCCGCCAGCGTCAGCCCGACAATGGCCCCGATAATGGTACCCGCCACACGTGCCAGGCTTTTCGCCGCAACCTGATCGGTATTCGCATTGGCCAGAACGGCGACCGTGATGACCGACCATTTCGGATCCGGCATTGAAGACCAAAAGGAAACCCCCAGAGCCACAAGAGAGGCCAAGGTGAACTTCAGACCAAAAAGCACCAATGCCCCGTTCAGTGGGAACGAGACGGGTTTTCCTTGCCCCATTTCAAGCCTCTCTGGATTCTTCAGCTCCTTCTAGCTTGAACGCAGGATTCTTTCACGCACATCTCCCCCAAGAGAGGGCAGTATTTCCGGGATAATCTCAACGTACTTTTCATCCGTGGCATCCGACATCACGGTCGTGACGCGACCGCTCACAAAAGGCCAGGCACCATGACAGGTCTTAAAAGTTTACCGCTCTGACACGTCCTATTCCTGATCTTCGAACAACAGAAACACGGGATAAAAAACATATATTCCATTTATTATCATACTGTTACATCAAACACCCGCTGGCTGCACAAGCCCCGTTAACGATATCCAAAGCCAACCCAATTTAACATACTGAAATTAAATGAGATATAGAGCCAAGAATGAATTTGTGTAACACCCTTGTGTGAGGGATGGCAAGCCTCTGCGCTTATCTGGTTGATCCGGCATAGTGCATCTTAGAGAATCGAAGATTCCTTTCTATCCATGCGAAACATGCATAGCTCATGCCTAACCCATGCACATACAAGATAGAAATAGCAAAACACAAGCACACAGCGCATAGCTGGGAGTAAGCGAAAGGCTCAGCCATCGCCCTCAGCAGATGTAGTCTCCTTCATCCGCGCCACGATCTTTGCGATGGTTGCCCGGCTGCACCCGGTAGTGGCCTGTATGGATGAATAGGAAGCACCAGAGCGCAGCATAGCGGCAATGCCTTCATTGCGGGCCTTGTTTTCCTGCCTGCCCTTGTATCGCCCCTCAGCCTTAGCCTTGGCCTGCCCCTGTGCCTGCCTGCGTCGTCTGTCGTCATAGTCCTTGCGAGCAACAGCCGCGAGCACGTCAAGCATCATGCCATTCACAGCGGCAAACATGCGAGCCGTGAAATCATCCCCCACACTTGCCATCATCCATGAGGTGGGAAGGTCCAAGGCGACAACCCGGACTTGCCTTGCATCCAGTTCAGAACGCAGCTTCTGCCAATCAGCGGTGGTGAGGCGTGACAGACGGTCCACCTGTTCGATCAACAGCACATCACCGGGCCGGCTGTCAGACAGAAGGCGGAACAGTTCTGGCCTTGCCAGCTTGGCCCCGCTCTCATTCTCTATATAGGTGCTGACAATGGTCAGGCCATGCTCAGCCGCGAAGGCTTCCACCTGTGCCCTTGCACGGGATGCGTCCTGTTCATCGGTAGAGGCACGAAGATAGCAGCGGGCAAACACTGGTGCAGACATGGGAACCACCCAAAAGTTCACTTAGGATGGTTCATTTATAAAAGTTCATTTTAGATAGTCAATAGGAACATACTGAACCGCACACACGATGGTTCAACATGGGCATACCCATAATGAACTAGACAAAGGGTGAGCCGGTGAGCCTATGGATTGACACAGGCTTCACCGGCTTCTTTAAGGGGTATCGGTGAGCGTCACCCACCGGCACTTTCGTAATTAGTCTGTATCCATATACCTAGGCGACAAACGTCACCGCGCTTCTCCGCGTTGGTTGGATACCTAGGGTTAAGCCTAGAGACTCTTTATGAAAGGGGGTGATGATCTTATGCGAACTTGTTCCCATAAGCCTGTAATAGCGGGATGGGTGCAGGAGGTTCGTGATCTTAGAGACTGGTTCCTACTCGGTTTTGAGATCACAACAGCCATACTGACACTTTACGCTAAGTATGCACCACTTCTCGTGTGATACATGCCGATGGGGTGACGCTCACCACCCCTCCCTAACCTTCGGCCAGACCGGGCACCCCATGGGGGGAACTATTTCAGCCCCGGCCTATACGTTTAGGTCAAACATTTTTGTACCAAATTTCAAACCGGGCCTACCTGTGAACCACAGGTGGTGCCATAAGCCCCACCCCTTGTTCACCCGTGTTCCACCTGTTGCCTTCAAGCTTCAGCCATTCAGCATCATTCTTTTGTTGAATAACCTCTTCCTCATCCATGAGTCTTGCGAAAGCCTCAGCCCTGTATGCCCGGAAGATCACCTGTACAGCCTTGGTTACGAACCCCTTGTCAGAAGGCGTACCACCGTCAGCCCTTGTGTCCTCAGTGGTGAGAAGATCATAAAGATCATCCACCATGTCACTCTCAGCCACATACTGTTGAAGCCGGTCATACATGGTCTGGCCTGAGCCATCACTGACGGTCTTCAATCTCAGGTCATAATCCTGACCCTTCAAGCCAAAGCCTGAAGCCCAGTTGCTGGCCTTATAGGATGCAATCCAGTTCTGCCCTGTTTGAACAGTGAGTTCAGCAAGGGCCTTACGGACGGTATCCACCTTCTCATTTCCGCTTGAACGCTCTTCCCTGTCAGTGAACTGCAAGCCAAGGTAAGCACCGAGGCCCTGAGGTCTGGTCAGGGGGAAGCCCATAGGGTCATATATGCGGGGCACCTTGGCGCTATACGGGTTAATCCGGGCTGTCATGGCCTGTTCCAGTGAAGCAGGGTCAGGCATGCTGCCATCACCTGAGAAGGCATGAACCGTCTTCCCGATGGTGGATGGAATGAACATGACCAGTTTCTGATTCACGAACCTTGCAAGGCTGTTCTGTTCGTTGTCAGCATCAGAAGCAGCCGTGAGAAGATCAACAAACTGCCCCATACCTTCAAACAGGGAAGCATCCTTCACAGCCGTGATAAGCCCGTATGCCCCTGTGTAGAGATAGGCCATGGCCTCATTCTCCATGAGGGACACATCCTCACCCTGAGCCTTGCGGTAGTCCAGCATTTCCATGCGTTCAAGGGTGTTGGCAATGATCTTCAGGGGTGTGGTGAAGGGGTCAAGGTTTCGATAATTGAACTTCACCCCATTCCCAAGGTCTACCGTGTAGGGCTCAAAGTCAGGGTTCTTCATAGACCGTCCCTGTCTCCAATCCTCACCCGGTCCTGCCCCTGTGATACGCCCTGTTGCAAACAAGGTGACAGCAGAAGAGGCCAGCACAGCAGATAGCATGGCCTCACCCTGAGCCTTGATCTGGGCATGACCACCGATACCACCGGGGCCTTTGCCTGAAAGATCACGGATGAAGGAACTGAACTGGGATTTACCACCAGGGCTTAACAGGTTTGCACCCATGGTCAGCCTCAAGCCTTGTTCAAACACCCTTACAGGGGTCTTGAAGAACAACTGACCAATGACCTTCAGAACAGGGAACTGGTTCACACCATCGGCATACCATTTAGCCGCCCCTGAAGCCCAGTTGCTCCCTGAGAAGTCCCTACGGAAAGCCACGTCATCGGTGTAGTTCATCCCCACATTATCAATGGCTTCCTTAAACAGGTGTCTGTTCTTCTCATATTGAGTACGGATGAAGGTTTCCAGCTTAGGCCCTGTCAGACCACGCTTGACCCCCTGCTTACGGAGAAAGTCCAACACGCTGTCATGGCTCATGTCCCTGAAGGCGTGTTCCTCATACCGACTGACCTTGGCTTCAACAAAGTCTCTCAGGGCTTTACCCTTCAGACCCTGTTCAGCAGCCTCATCATAGGCCCGTGCCGCCACCTCACCCGCCACAAAGGAACGGTAGGTGAGTTGGGAGAAGTATTCATCCGTGGTTGTCAGAAGGCGGGGAATGGTACGGATGACACGCCCTGTTCTGCCGGGGATAGCCGGGGTGAACTCAAGCTTGTTCCCCATGCCAACCTTGCCAGCACGGTCTACCATGTCAGACGCCTTGCCTAACAGCGTTGTCTCATAATCAAACGCAGCCTTGGCAGCCTGTAGTGCATACTTCTGAGCCGTGGCATAGGCATTGTAGGAAGCCGCTGCACGGTATCTTGCCCTCTTGCTGAACCCTTGTGCCACCACGTCAAGACCGGGCTTGTAGGCAGCCCTGACAGCCATGGGCACCACGTTCACCACAAGGGTAGCAGGTGACATGACATTGGACAGGAACGTCTCATGAAGGAGGTTCATGGGCCGGCTGTTCAACAGCCTGTCAGCCGTCTTCCTCAGAAGGCTTCTGTCATCGCCCTGTGCTTCCGCCAGGGCATCCATGATCACATTCTTCTGGTGATTGAGTTCAATGGCCCTAGCAAGATCACCAGCATCAGCAGCCTTCTCAGCCTGTTCAGCCAGTTCCTGCACCTGTCTGTTCTGGGTTAGCACGGCATCGCGCTGGTTCAACCGGGCTTGGAACTCTACCAAAGCTGTCTCACGTTCAGCGGTGGTGGCGAGCGAAGGGTTGATACCCTTTTCCTCAAGGATGCTTTCCACACTGACAGAGCGCATATCCCCTGTGTTCAGGTTGCCCTTGCGATAAGCCAAGGAAGAACCAGTGTCAGACGATAGGGCCAAGTCTGCATCACGGATGCTGCCCAGCCTCTTGTTCAACTCCCATGCCTTACCAAGGTCAGGCTCATTCTTCAGCCGTGTCATCACCTCTTGTGTGGCATCGGCAAAGGCAGCCTTCAGCAGGGAATTGCTTTCACCCCTGAGTTCAGCCTTCCGTGCATCATCAATGATGGAAGACAATGAAGCATCATCAAGGGACAGGATGGTGTCAGTTGCAGGCTTGGAACCATTGGCAAGGTCTTGTTTGACACGCATACCAGCGTCTGGCGCATGGTCATTCACGGCTTTGACAATGGGGTTCTCATCCAGTGGGGGAACACTGGGTGTCACATCAGGACTGACCTTGTTCCATGGAACATCATCATTATAAAGATCAGTGTAGCTGGGCTCAGTCTCCAATGTAGGATTAGCAGTGGTTTTGACCTGTGGTGCATCCACGGGAGCTAGAGCCTCTGGCGCGGGCAATACGCTCCCCTCCGGGCTTGTAGCTGGGCTAACAACGGGTTCAGCATTGGCGGGAACAGGGCTAGCAATCTGTTTGCTAGCTTTCCCCATGCCGTTAGCAGGCAAGGCCCCTTTCACCACACTGCCAGCACCATGCGCAACAGCGCCTAAGCCAGTGCCAAGCGCACCGCCTATCAGGGCTGAACCTGCAAGCTCACCACCGCTAAAGCCTTCACGTTCACCACCTTCAATCCTGACAATCTGTTCAGCCACGTTGGAGGCAGCACCATAGGCCGCACCCTCTACACCCATGGTCACACCAGCCTTGAGAGACTGTTTAAGAAGCTGCTTCAGGGCAGCAATGGTTGTGACCTTGGTTCCCTGTGCAGCGGCTGTACCAGCGCCAAAGGAGGCGATACCAAAGTATGTCGTGGGGTCAGTAGCGGCACCCTTGGCGAAGCGCTCCAAGCCACCCATGCTGAACTCAAGGTCATCATAGACATTGAGAATATGGAGGAAGGCTTTCTTGTACTCATCAGGTGCAGATGCTACCTGCCCAGCCTGAACACCCATTACCCCTAGATTGTACTGGAACCAGCCCAGCCGTGACAGGGCATACTCGGATAGCTCCTTGTCTGACACGCCCTCACTGCTCTTGCCATTGTGGTATTCCCAAAGGGTTCTACCAGCCTGAACAAAGGGCTTGTCATACTGAAGATCATCAGGGTCAATCCTGCCAAACACGGTTTCAGACCATGTTTTCTCACCTTGTTTGGGGGTGGTAGGGCCTTGTTCAGCCTCTTCCTGCCCTTCACTTATCTGCACACTATCGAGGAAAGTCAGCACCTCATTTTCTGGCATGTCGTCAGGCAGATCATAGGTATATTCACCCACGGTGTAACGGTGGTAGCCCTCAGGAATGGCGGTGGTTTGGGTATCTTGTTTATCAGTCATTTACTGGCACCCACTTTCCGCCTTCCAGCTTTTCCTTTTTTCCATCAGGGCCGTTTCTGACAATGGCACGCTTTGTTGAATTGGGCTGGACAGGGGTATTCCCCCTTTGTTCCTTGCTCGTTTTCAGCCTTTTCATGGCTTCATCAGCATCCTTCACAGCCTGACGGTAAATATCCATCTTGGCTTGACCGGAAGGAACCTTCCCATGGTCTTCAACATAAGCCTTGAAGCCCATGCGTAAGGAGGTGTCATAAGCGTCTTGCGCTGTAGACCGATAATCCTTCGCCCCAAAGGCCGCATTCCTAGGGTTTGACTGTTGCATGTCCACAGTCTTACCCAGGTATCGATCATACCATTCCTTGGCCTCTTCACCACCAACGAACGTACCCATTTCCATCAACTGAGGAACCTTCTCCTTCAGCTTGATCCGGTCAGCAGCCTTCATATCCGGGAGGTCATCAACCCAGTTATCAATCTCTTCACGGGTTGGAGCATGGTCAAAGCCGAGGTCATCCCAGTTGTCAGTCAAGGCAGCCTTTTCAACCCTAGTTTGAGCGCTGTTCATGTTAGTCTGTGACCAAACAGGATCAACATAGAGCTCATCCTGTTGACGCTTCAGGGCATACTCATAGGCTTCTGGATCGTTGGCATACTGAGCTGGATTGATAGTCCCGCCTGAAGCATGTGTCTGATTGATATCAGTTTTCTGAGAACGGAGATATTCCTTACGCTCGTCTTCCCGTGCCTGACGTTGTGCTGACCGCCTTGCAGCCTGTCCCGTTACAATTGCTGCCCGTGCCTTCTCCACCTTTGGAGCAAGGTCAGGCGTAATCCACTCAGGGGGAATGCCTTCGATATAGCTAAGGTCAAGAGCGTCCACACCGGCTTGAACCAAGTTTGTCACGGCTCTCAACCGGCGCTGTCCCTGTGCAAGGCTACCTGACTTGGCCCACCGTTCATCCAAGGCCCGATACTGGTTCTGCCTACGTGTGGCGTTGGGATCAGATGTGGTGTCAGAAGTGTCTGGCTCTACCTGTGCCAACTGTAGGTTAACCGGCTTAGCGTCTGGTGGTGAGCTGGCTTCTACCGAAGCGTCCGTCATAGTCCCTACACCACCAGTAGGCCCGGTAGGAACAGAGTTAGACGCCACCTGAATAGGCTGGTTTGATAGGGGAGGCATGGAAGGCACTGGGTCATTACCAGCTACCATACCGGCAGTGCCTCGCTGTGCCTGAGCAAGAGCCTGCTCATAAGGAATGCCCTGCACCTTCTGCGCCCACACAGCCATAAACTGCGCAGAGGTCATGCCATCAACCCCGTTCGGAAACAGGTGGCGCATGTCAGATGGGACATTCCCCCATATTGCTTGCTTCGCCCATGCTACACCTTTCTGCTTTCCCTCGCCTGTTGAAGCCATGGATTGCCACGCGAGGCGACTGGGATTGGACAAATGGGCAGCCAAGCCTCCTTCGCCCTGTTGATGTCCAAGGTAGAACTCAGTAACAGTAGGATCACGGCCATGCTTCTGACGGAAGACAGCAGCTTTATGCTTCAGTGATGCAATGGCAGCACGTGTGTTAGCCCTTGCATCAAAAGCTGATGCCCCACCACCAAACCGTCGCATCTCACCATCAGACATCTGGAAGACGCCTTTGTATGAGCCAGTGACGGCATTAGGATTGCCGGAGCTTTCAATGTCCGCCAGCGTTTTCAAAACTGTCGGATCCATACCGGCAGCAGCAGCTTCTTCATCAATGATCTTTGCGACGTTTGGTTGAGCCTTAGTCAGACGGGCTGAACGATGGGTTGCCAGAGTTCCACCACTGTTTGACTGGGGGCCAATCTCAGGAAGATCAGCATTCCCATCGTGAACGTCCATAAGATCACGATCAAACTGCCTTTCCTGAGTCTCGGTCATCGCCTTGGTTCGCAACTGTGTGGCATTTGCTGAAGCTTGGTTAGCCAGACCATCGACAGCCTTGAGATAACCAGCGCCATATGCAGGGTCTTCCTTGGCTTTCGCATAGGCTTCAGCCTTCAGCTTATCCATGGCAGCACCAAAGGCGGCAGGATTCATCAGGAGGTTTTCATCCGACATGATTTCGGAATAACGCTCCTGTGCCCATTTCTGGCCTTGTTCAAAGCCAAGGCTTTCAGCCACACGGCCACGGATAACATTGGACTGTTCGGGTAGGATGTTGCCAAGCTGGGCTTGCATGGGCACACCTTCAACAATCTCTTGACGGGCCTTACCAACGTAATGCTCAAGGTTGCGAGCGTCAGCCTCTTCTTTAGCCTGCGCCTGACCAGCCGCAAGGCTTGTGAAGGAGCCGCCAAGCTGGCTTAGAGCCTCGCCTAACTTGATAGCGCTGGTATCAACCCCAGCCCGTGAGTAAGTGTCATAGGAGCCTCTGCCCCGTGGTCCTGTGAGTTGGACCTTTTCAGTTTCTGGTACGATCAGTGCCATATGTAATGCTCAATGAACACAGAGAGTCACACACAGGCGTTTCCAGTGCCTGACGGGGGTTAGCCGCCAAACATGAGGAAAGCCCGTGTATGACTCTCAGAATGGATTTATGAAGATAAGGAGAGAGGGTCAGGCAACAGCGTTAGCTGATGACAGGCCAAGCCGGATATTCTCAGCTTCTTCCTGTTCCAGTTTTTCATAAAGCTGAATGAGGCCAGCAGGGCCACTAGGCTTGCCGATACCCACCTTCATCTTTTCTGACTCAGCCTGTGCCAAGGTATCAACCGTTTCGTTAAACGGGTTGTTGGAATGGCCGCGTACCCACTGGAAAGATACGTCTGACACCTTGTCTGCCTGATCGTAAAGGATTTTCCAGAGGGTGACATTCTTAACGGGCTTGTTCTTGCCGTTCTTCATGCCATTGGCTTCCCAATTGGCACGCCACTTTGTCAGACCATTGATTACATACTCACTATCACTGAACAGCACAGCGGGAACGTCGGAAGGTAGTGCGTGGAAAAGACGCCCACATTCAAGCGCATTCAATGCACGGTGTACCGCCCACATTTCCATTTGGTTGTTCGTGGTGTGAATTTCACCACCGGCATCTGACAACAGAGTATTGCCATCTTGATCGGTGATGATGAATGCCCAGCCACCGGGGCCGGGGTTATTGATGCATGATCCATCGGTGTATATTTGAAGTTCAGTTGCTGTCAAAGGACATACCTTTAGCTATCGCCTACCTCACCCGAGGTCAGGACGTTGTTTGTCATAGTGTTTGGAGTTGTGCCGGTAAGGTGCTACGGATTAGGAATAGCCCCTGCAAGCCACGGCTAAGCAGGCAGGTAGGGATGTCATGTTTTCGGAGAGTAACCGTCCTTTGTAGTGTAACGGAGAGACAACCCGGTTACTCCTGCAAAACATGACCTGCACAGGGCTGGGCATGTCGAGTATCTTCTAACCACCTTTGGTGATCCTCATCAGTATATCCATGCTGCCCAGAGGCTTGACGTTTCTTGGCCCGGTCATACAGGTGCTGCCAGTATGCAGCCCTTTCGTGCAGGTCAGGCATGACACAGGGGAGAGGCAAGGGGCTGGCCGGAATATCGTCGTCATCGTCAGGAATGGCGTCTAACTCAGCCAGCATCTGTGTAGCCGTCTTGTTTAACATATGGTCATCCTTGCAAAGAGGGAGGGTTGAGCCCGGTCAAGCAATGGGCTTTGCCGTCATGACCACAGGGCTTCGCATAGAGACACAAGATCAATAATCATTCTTGTGTCTTCCCAATATCAGGCCCGAGCCTCAGCGAGGGTCTGCATATAGCCCGATGTATAACCATCGTATTGCATCAGACAGGACCATGGCCTTACCTCAATCAATACGATGGTTATACCTAAGGTCTAACACTAGGTTTAGGATATTGGTTTAGAATAATGGTGAATAACATTATGTCTAACCAACTGAATAACACATGCAAAACATGTGTAATACGAAGGAGGCCATCCTGCTCCCCCGGTCTTCCTGCCTCTGGAAGAAAACTACCGGGTGACAGGTCAGCTTCTTGCTGTTCCCCTGTCATGAGCTTGGTTATTCGCCATAGGTGCCATCACCTCCTATGCAATTCGCATGACAGTTGCCAACGAGGGCCTAACCAAGGTCCCTTCATTCGGTAAGCAGGTGTTTAGCCTACATACAGCACTTGTCACACTTGATGACTGACAATAATTATCAATCATCCACCTCAAACACCTTCAATCCGTTAGTGGGTCAAACAATAGCGTAAACCATTGTTTTCCAGTTATCTCGGGCCTTGTCGCTTCCAGTGCTTAAGCGATATTCAATATCAATTCTTATATCTTAGATATTGAACCTACTCATCTTCCTATCTACACCCGCCACAGGTGGTTCCCACACACGCCACACCGCATTACGGCTTCCAGTGGTCTTATGTGTTCGTCATAGTCGGATCTTCCTCACACGGAGGAAGAGTTGTACACGTTGTCTTAGAGTGGCTGTTGCCACCCTTCAATTGGTGGGGTTTTTTGAAAACCCTTGTAAATCAAGGGCTCGCCCTCATGCAGCAGGCCGATACCGATTGTTCAACAGGGTCAAACCCACGAGATCAGCGGCTTCAACCAGAATGCTGTGCGGGTACTCATTAGCATAAGTCTCCCGACCATCTTCCAGAACACGGGGACGGCGGTTGACCTCAATGCCGCGAGCGAGGCACAGCTTCTTCGCAGCATTGGAAAGCCGGTTTCGCATGGGCTGGCCTGCGTAAACATCGTGATGGGCAAGGAACTTGTTCACCGGCATCACATCCAGTTCAGCTTCCTTCAGCGTCTGAAGACGATCCAGCTTCCGGGCCATCGCCTGCATACCGATGACCATAAGTTCGTCATCGCTCATCTCCCCGGTGAGCACCTTCTCTTCGCCCTTGATATACATTCCATCCTTGCGAATGGCCGGGAGAACATCGCGTGTCACCCAGTCTTGGAACTGGCGAGCCTCCGGTTTGTCAGAGCGCATAACCAGTTTGTACAGGCCAGACTCGGAGATGAGAGTTATCTTATTGATCCTTCGATCAAAAGCGGAGGTGTTAAACTGATGAACACCTTCAATACGGCACTCAGACCGACCTAAAGGACGCACGGCCCTAGCTGTGTTTTTCAGCCCTAGAGCCACGCACACGTCAGCCGCGACGAACCAAGGTTCAACGCTGGGCACGGAGGATCAGCTTGTACAGGCCAGACTCGGAGATGCAGGTGGCTCCTGCGTTAGGCAGGCTACCCATAGTCAAATTATGGGTAGTTTGAAACTAGCCTTTTCTCCCTGCCCCTCATCATCACCACAAGTACCTGTGAACTCAGCCATGTTCAGCAACCATTGCAGAATGTTGTCCAACCTGAGCACCTCACGGGTAAACCTCTCATGGCTGATATGCTTCATGGCAATCTGCACCCTGCGCTTACTCACGTTGAACAGGTGAGCAACACGGGCCTGAGGAAGCTCTAACGTGGTCAGGGCAAGGTATATCGCCATATCCCTTGCTTCCCGTGTCCTGAGATTTTCAGGCCCTGTTAGAACAAGGTTCTGCATGGGCAAGCCATAGCTAGAAGCGGTTATGCCAAGGGCTGCAATCACTCGAAAGGCGTCGCTTGCTGGCAGGTCGTCAGCGTCATAGTGGGTGTCAGGCATCGGTCATCCCCTGAGAACTAGGTTCGCCCTCTGTTCTCCACCCTCGGGATTCCACAAGTCAATACGCCAGCACCGATCAACCAGCTTCAAAAATAAGAAAAACCGCACTTATCCACAGATGTAAATAACTACATCATGTAATGATGCTACATGATCTAACTAACAATGTAGCAACTAACGTGATTATTTACGCTGAAACCAACCTCATGAATGCGATGGTTTAATGATTGACTTAATGTGATGCTGAGTGTGAAGGCTGATGAATGTTATGACGTGATGCATGTACTGACATTGGATGCAGGTTTGTATGAAGGTTGGTACTGAGATTGGATGCAGGTAGCACCTGAGTTGGGAAAGCTACCGCCAATCTGTGTGACGGTAGAGTTACCAACCATCTGTTTTTCATCAGATGCAAGATGCAACACGCGAAAGTCGTCATAGTGACCACCGAGGCAGCCTGTTGATAGCCTCCCGCTTCACCTTCAGTGATACCTTGCCATACGAGGCTCCAACCGTGCTTGGAGCGTGACCACATATGGCATCCAGAATTTTATCTGATACGCCAGCATCAGTACCTTTGGTTTTGAAAGTATGCCTCCAAGCATGGTTAGGCTGCCTTCCAGCCGGGAGATTACCAGCCTTCTTTGCAAAGGTTGCCAGCCCTTGTATGGCTACGGTTCTGGCCTTGGCCTTTTCCTCATCATCAGCATCAAGAGAGATAGACAGGAACAGGTGGCCATCCTTGGCCCCTTGTACGAACTTGATAAAGCCTTGGTCTATCAGGTGGGCATGCAATGGCACTTCCCGGAAATGCTTGCTTTTGACCGTGCCAGCATCAGGTGTGATGTTGATGAACCATCCCCCGTTATCATCCTTTTGAATGTCCTGTTTGCGAAGCTGGACTATCTCCCCGGCTCTAGCCCCTGTATAGGCGCACAGCCACGGTACCCAGCGTTTAGCCAAGGCATTCTTCACCTGCCTGACGTTGGCTAGCCGTGTCTTGGCTGGTATCCTCACCGCACTGGCTGCCTTCAGGATTGCCTTTGCTTCGGCTTCTGAGAAGTCCCTATCCAGTGTCACGACTTGCCTGCGCTTAGGCATGGTCACGCCTTTGGCTGGATTGGTCTCCAATATTTTCTTCTCAACAGCCCAGCCATACACACTCTTGATGGCCTCTTGCTGGGTATTTACCGTCCTGTGTGCCTTACCCTCTGCAAGCCGGGCATCTCTGAATGCCTCAATATCAGCAGTGACAATGCGCCTTGCATCCTCATGGCCTACATGTCTGGCAAGGGCACGGAAGGCAGCCTTATAGGCGGTATGGGTGCTCAGAGCTATTCCAGTAGGCTGAACAGAGGCCCACCACTGGTCTAGCAGGGTAGAGAAGGTAAGAGCCCCAGCACATGGGCGATACCCTGTGCCACCTTCGGTTAGCTGTGCGCCACCACCTTCCTTATCAGCATGCACCTTGGCATGGGCTAGCTTCTCATCTGCCCTCTTTCTTGCAATGAGGGTGTTTAGGTCCAGAACTGGAAAGGTGGATGGAACAGGATCGGGGCTATAATCCCCTTCAGCATAGCGGGTGACAGTACCAAGAGCCTGAAGGATGGTTTGCACCACCGCTTGCACCAGCTTGGCCCATGTTTCAGCATTTGGTTCTGCCAGAGCGTTAGGCACCAGCATTTCCCTGCGAACGAACCTCAGCAAGCCGGGATCATAGTGCTTCTGCCCTTCATCATCCACAATGACATAATGATCCATATCAGACAGAAACAGAGCATGAGCCTTCAGGGCTTCCATGGCTGGTGGATCATCTTCATGAGATGTGATGAACCCTGCATACCATTGCCCAGCCAAGGCCCTGCACTGTTTAAAGGTGAGTGAGAGACCACCACCGCTCACCTTCTGCGCTTCTAGGGTGCTGAACAGTCTCTCCATATACTGGTCGGCAATGGCGTTCCTCTCCTTCGCTACAAGGGCATTACCCGTGCCAAGCGAGAAGCTGACCTGATCCTTACCTAACGTAGCCTTGGCTGTGTATTCCGGTTCATCACCAGAGGCAGGAAAGAGGATTGAGATAGGGTGACCCTGAGCAAAACCCCGTAAGGCTTTTGGCACTCGACGGTGATAGCGGAGCTTAGAGCTACCTTTTCGACGGGTAGGACGAACCATCTGCAAAGCCATTTTCAGAGCCTTTGTGTAACACACCTGCGTAACACCCGGCTTTCCATATCTCTTTATAACTCAATATGTTGAATGGCAACAGTATTTCACATATTTTATATGTGTTAACGATATCTTCATTCTCTCCGCGTGCTCGGTTCAATCCTGAACGCCACGGCTTTAAAGTAAGGGATGATAAACCATTTCCCGTGGCCGTTGCGTCTACGCACATGCCAGGGATGTGAGCATTGGCATCGCTGCGGTCAGATCTCCGCACGGCGCTGAAGGCAGAGGCGACGGCAAGATGAACAATCCGATGAAGATCCAGGATCCCACGGAGGCCGCTCTCTCGGCGATCCAGGAAGCTCTCACGCTGGAGCTGGACGGCGCGAAATCGGAAACATCCGAGGCTGTGCAAAATGCGGAAGGTCAGTTGCAGGAGACATCCCCTCTTCCTGAACTGGACGATCCCAGCCTGCTGACAGAGCGCCCAACTCTGGAAGATCTGCCGAACGTGGATGATGCCGCCGTGCCGGCTATCGCTCCCATTCACCGCCGCACACCCAGCCCGGAAGGCGAAGGCCGTCGCCGCGAACCCACGCCCCGCGCACGCCCGGAAGGAACGGAGCGCCGCGCCGCCAATGATGACCGCCAAAACTTCGGCCAGCTTGTCAGCCAATTGCGCCGCCGCCCCAGCATGGCGCCCTATTGGTGGGCCATAGCTGGTGGCCTGCTCTGGGTTGGCGTGGGTATCGCCATGGCCTTCGCCTATCATCGCGGGCTGGTGGAAAGTTCGAACGGTGTGCAGTCCCTTCTGGATTCCCCTGCCCTGCTCGGCGTTTTCGCCTCCATCCTTCTGCCGCCGCTCGCCTTTCTGGGCATGGCAGCCATGGTACGCCGCTCGCAGCAGCTTGAGGTCATCGCCCGCTCCATGACGGATGTGGCCCTGCGCCTCGCCCAGCCTGAAACCATCGCGACAGAATCCGTTGTCACGGTGGGCCAGGCCGTGCGCCGCGAAGTGTCGGCCATGGCCGATGGCGTGGATCGCGCCACCGCCCGCGCTACCGAGCTTGAGGCCATGGTGCGCACCGAGGTCTCCATTCTCGAGCGCGCCTATGAGGATAATGAAATCCGCATCCGCTCGCTGGTGGATGAGTTGCAGGCCGAACGCCACGCCATTCAGCTTGAGACCGAGCGCCTGCGCGATGGCATTGCCGGCACCGAGGCCATCCTCTCCGAAGAGGTGAAGCTGATCTCCGGGCGCATCCACGACACCATGATGGAAGCCAGTGAGCAGGTGACGGAGATTCTCAGTCAGAAGGGTGAGAACATCACCTCCGCCCTCGCGCAGGTGGGCGACTCCATGATCGACAACCTCACCGCCAAGGGCGCTGAACTGATTGATCGCCTGCAGATTACCGGGAGCGAAATCCGCGACGACCTCTCCAGCTCCGGAGACATTCTGGTGGAGACGCTGAAGTCGCGCACCGATGATCTGGCCGCCAACCTGCTCACCACCACGACTGACGTGACGTCGATGATTGACCGCTGGGGTGTGGATGTGAACGTCAATATCGATCTGCTCAAGGCGCAAATCGGTGAGACCCTGGCCCAGAATACGTCTGACCTGCTGCATAACGAGATTGCCGCCCGCATTAGCGAATCCGGAGACAATCTGCGTGCGGCCAGCGCAACCATCGTGGCGGACTTCGCCAGCCGTGGCGAAGAGCTGGTGCTGCGCGTCGAAGAAGGCAGCCAGAAGGCTGTCGAAACCCTTGGCACCCGCGGCGTGGTGCTCGCCGAGCAGATCCAGATCGCCAGCGACCGCATCTATGATGCCGTTGTGGTGCGCGGTGAAAGCCTGCCTGAACGCCTCGCCGAAACGGGTGAGCGCATTTCCACCACGCTGGATCGCTCCGGCACGCAGGTCACCTCCGCACTTGTGGAGAAGGGCGATGCCATCACCGCAGCCCTGACCCGGGCTGGCGATGAGATGACAGAGCGTCTGTCCACCGTGGGCAGCGATATCACCAAGTCCATCGGTGCACGTGGTTCCAAGGTGACGGACAGCTTCCGCGAAACTGCGGACATGCTGGGCGTGTCGATCGGCAACAAGGGTGAAGCCATCCGCGAGATGCTCACCGCCCGCCTTACCGCCATTGAGGAAACCATCACCATTCAGGGCTCCGAGCTGGCTGATCGCCTGCATCAGGAAAGCGCAAACCTGGCCCGTACCGTGCAGGATGGTGTGAAAGCCTTCGACACCACGGTGAGGGTGCATGCGCCCGAACTGGTGGACCAGATCAATCTGCGGGTGAACACCGTCAACGACAATCTCCGCCTCTCGGTGGAATCGTTGGACGAGCGCCTGAACTCCACCACCTCCGCCGTGGCCAGCACCATGGATCAGCGTCTCGCCCGCATCGAGCAGACGATGGATCAGCGCACACAGAGCTTCAGCGAGACCTTCGCGGCCCGTACGCTGGACTTCGCCCGCTCCATCGCGGAAGGCACGCGCGGCACCAATGACGCGCTCGACAAGTCTGTGGAGACGCTAAACACCCTCTTCGCCAGCTCCAGCAAGACCATGGGCGAAACCATGGCCGAGCATGTCGAGAAGGCCGGCCGCACGCTCGACAATCGCGTGCAGGATGTCGCCTCCATGCTGGACGGGCGCGTGGCTCATATCGAGCAGCAGGTGTTTGGCCGGCTGGAAACCATGGCCGATACGTTCGAGAACCGCTCTGCCGCCATGGCCGATACGCTGGCCAACCGGGTGGATACGGTTTCTGGCAACCTCAAGACCGAAGCTGCCGAAGTGGAGCGCGCGCTCACCTCGCTTTCGGAGAATGTCACCGCTTCGCTCAGCAGCCATGCGGCCAAGGTGTCCGAATCTCTCGGCAACCGGCTGAACGAGATCGCCCATCTGATCGACGACAAGAATGGCGCCTTCCTGGTGGCTCTTGAACGCACCAGCCAGCGTGCGGTGAACGAGATCACCGCCACCAACAGCTCGCTCAAGGGTGATGTGCAGGCCATCATCGAGCGGCTGGGTGAAGCCAACTCCACCTTCCAGGAATCCATGGCCTCGGCCGTGGGTAATCTGGGCGACTTCTCCGGCAACTTTGCCCGCCAGGTGGAGGGCTTCAACCAGACGGTGCACGAAATTGGCCACTCGGTGGAAGACTCGGCCCAGCGCTTCGATGCGCAGATCGAAACGTTGAAGTCGCTTTCCAGCGGTGCACTCGCGGATGTGGGCGGCCTGACGGAGCGGCTGGAGCAGCAGGGTCGCCTGCTGGGCGACGCGACCCAGGCGCTGGGGGCCACGCATGATCGTGTGGAAGCCACCCTCGCTGCCCGGCGCGCCGCCATGGAAGAGATCTCCAATACGCTGGTGCAGCGCGTCGAGGATCTGGAAACCCGCCTCCAGCAGTTCCATGCCATGATGGACGCCAGCTTCAAGGGCACGCAGGACCGTGTGCGCCAGATTGCCGGTGCTGTCTCTGAAGCTTCTACGGGTTCGGCCCGCGTGATCGAGGGCCAGTTTGAACGGGTGCGCGATGCCGCCAATGCCGAGCGTGAGCGTACGGCCGCCGCCCTGCGCCAAACCTATGAAGCAGCCCTGCAGGATATGCAGAATCTCTTCGGCGACACGGGTTCTCGCTTTGCCGATGCCGCCCGCGAATTGAAGCAGACCGCACAGGATGTGCAGCACTCCATCGAACTCGCCCGCGAGGAGATGAAGCGTGGCATTCTGGAATTGCCGTCCGAGACCGAGGCCAGCGCAGCCACTATGCGCCGCGCCGTGGCCGAGCAGATCAAGGCTCTGGCTGAACTCAACGAGATCGTGGCCCGGCAGGGGCAGGCTCTTGATGTGGTAGAGGCCGGCGCACGCACCGCAGCCCGCTCGCTGGTGCGTGAAAACAGCCTTCGCCCCGCCGGTGAAACTCGCGCGAAGGCGCACCCGGCACCAACCAGGGTTGCGGATGTGAATGAGAGCCTTCTCTCCGAACTTCTCGGAGATCTGGCTCCCGCTGAAGCCACAACCGTTGGCGCACCGGTGGTAAAGGCTACGCCCAAGGCCGAAACACCGGAAAGCAGCTTGGCCACCCTCTCCGCCGAGATTGGCCAGCTTGTGGACGCCCGCGCGCTTTCAGAAGCCTGGGACCGCTATCTGCGGGGGGACCGCAAGGCTTTCATCGGTCGCATCTACACCCCGCAGGGGCGCAAGACCTATGACGCCCTGCGCCGGCGCTACCGGGAGGAGCAGAGCTTCCGCACAGCAATGGAACACGCGCTGAGCACCTTTGATGAGGTGCTGGACAAGGTGAGCGTCAATGACAAGGGCTTTGTCGCCACCAAGGCGCAGCTGAACAGCGACAAGGGCCGCGTCTATACCATGCTGGCTCAGGCTGCCGGTCGCTTCTAATAAACCTGACACACTCCAACAGAAAGGGCCGGTGAGAGAAGATCTCGCCGGCCTTTTTATGCTGAAGTCTCTGCGGTTCGCAGCTCCGCATTCCCCGACCCAAACGGCGTGAGAATCCGAAGGAGATATAGCCCACGGCGATCTCCTGCACAGTCTTAGACGGTAAACTCATAAATCCGCCTGGTGTTTTTCTGGTGCCGTGATTCAAGGCTTCCGAATGAGGGAGCCTTGGATGACACGCCGCCGCTACGAACTCACCAACCACGAATGGTCGATCATCTCGCCGCTGCTGCCAAACAAGCCGCGAGGCGTTCCTCGCGTCGACGACCGCCGAGTGCTGAACGGCATCCTCTGGCGCTTTAGAACGGGGTCGCCTTGGGCGGAGGTTCCAGAACGGTATGGTCCGTCGACCACC
>JBFWLR010000017.1:0-70057 GCA_050252035.1 Xanthobacter sp. | reverse complement strand
TGCCCGGCCAAGTGGCAGGAAGGCGAGAAGACCCTTGCGCCTTCTCTCGATCTCGTCGGCAAGATCTGAGTTCACGAACAGCGCTCCGGCTCATGCCGGAGCGCAACCAGAAAAGGGGCAATCGCCCTATTGAAGGCAGGTGCCGCAAGGCCCTGCCTTTTTATATTGCCAGAGCTCGCTGGAAATTGTGCTGGACGCACCTTAGAAACAAAAAGCCCCGGCAGTTTTCCATGTCTGAAACCCTGCCGGGGCATCCTTGTCAGACCCACCAGTGGTGGACCTTTTTAACCGGTGCGGATCACTCCGGCAGCTTGCGATCCATGTTCCACAGATTGTAGGCATGCTCGCCATACATGGCATCGTCCAAGCCAGCCTCCTGAACCTCGGCAGACACACGCAAAATGCCGAAGCTGTCCAGAATTTTCAGGAGGATCGTCGTGATGATCCAAGCATAGATGGCCACGATCGCAACCGCGAGAACCTGTACACCGACCTGATAGAAGCTGGCCGACACCGCATTGATGTGGGAACTGGCCATGAAACCGATCAGGATGGCGCCTGTCATGCCACCAACACCGTGGGCGCGCCAGACTTCCAGCGCATCATCAATGCCTAGCCACTTCTGTACATATTTGGCGTGGTAGCAGGCCGTTGCACCAATCGCGCCAATGGCAAGCGCAGCAATCGGTTCAACATAGCCCGCGCAGCCGGGGTGATGGTGGCGAGGCCGGCGACGGCGCCCACAAGAACGCCGGAGAAGGAGACACGGCGAAATTCACGCCATTCCCAGAACATCCACACCAGCATGGCGATCGAGCCGGAGAGCATGGTGTTGGTAAAGGCATAGGCAGCCAGCGCATCGGCAGCATAGGCACCGCCCGCGTTAAAGCCAAACCAGCCAAACCACAGCAGGCCCGCACCCAGCGCGACCAATGGCAGATTGGAAGGCTCCGAACCGGATTCCCCAGCCGCCAGACGACGCTTGCCCAAGAAGCGGGCGGTCGCAAGGGCCGAAAAACCAGCGCTGGCATGAATGACGATGCCGCCGGCAAAATCCACCACGCCCAGCTTGGCAAGGAAGCCGCCACCCCAGATCCAGTGTGCAGCCGGAAGATAGATGAGGATGGTCCAGAAGGCGATGAAGAGCAGATATGCCCCAAAGCGGAAGCGGCCGACAAACGCGCCGGTCATGAGTGCCGGCGTGATGATGGCGAACATCATCTGATAGGCAAACACCATGATGAAGGGTACATGCGCGGCATATTCAGGATTGGGCTCAACACCCACATGATACATGCCGAAATAGGGGCGGATATCGCCAATTATGCCGCCAAGGTCCGGCCCGAAAGCCAAGCTGAAGCCGCCAAAGACCCAGATGAGCCCGACAATGCCCATGCAGACAAAGTTCTGGATCATGATGGAGAGCATGTCGCGCTGCTTGACCAGCCCCCCATAAAAGAGGGCCAGCGCCGGGGTCATCATGCAGACCAGCGCTGTGCACAAGAGAATAAAGGCGGTATCGCCCGCATTGATAGCTTGCATCTGATATTCCTTCTTTCTGCTCTCTCCGTTCGTTCTGCTGCGTCGGTTCAGAGCATGAAAACTGTGCGAAGACTGAGCCCCATCAGATAAGCGAGGCGCGGAAGCACCTCACTTTCATGGGTTTTAGCTGGCGGGCTTGGAATCTCCTGCGGTTCCATTGCCCAGAATATGCTCGGAAACTGCTTTGTGCGGATGTGGAGCGAACAGTTTCTTGGGGGCGATGAACAGATACATCGTCAGCACATAGGGAGCCGTGAAGGAGGGAATGCCAGAAGGTGCCACGATGACATCCAGAGCGCCTTGCACGAATACCGTGGCTATGGTTGCCAACAGGGCGTAAATCGCAACCTTCAGAGACGGCTTCAGGAACACCACGCCCACAGCCATGGCTGTCAGCACGGGGCTGAAACCATAGAGCCCCTGATCGACAAGCCCGGCATCCGCACCCATGCCGATGGCCACCACGAGGGCAATCAGAGAGCCAAGGGCTGCGGCGATGCCAGCGGGAATGGAGGCGATGAAAATGCCGAGCAGGATGATCGCGCCACTAACAGCACTGCCCAGAAGATAGACCTGCCCAATATTGCGGAAGAAAACTTCAACCAGCATTGCCGGGGCTGGAATGCCGGAGACGGCATGCACATAATCCGTCGCGAATTTCGGGCTGTCACCCGTCACCTCAAGCCCGCCAAAAGTGTAGGCGCCGGCCACCATCAGCCATCCCGTCAGCACAAAAGGCCCGGTTGAACCCGGAATCCCCCAGCTCTTGGTGAGCGTGGCGCTGAAAGCTGCGGTGATGACAGTGCTGACAGCCGCGCCAACAATCACAAACACCCATAATTGAGGGGTGACCGCAAGAAAGGTGGGCAGGGCGGCGCCTACCAAGACACCATTGAAGCCATACAGGCCCGAATTGATGGAGTCGTCATCGCAATCCAGAAGGCGTGCGGTGAGTGTGGCGACTACAATGCCGATACCGGCCCCGATGGTGGTGGCCCAGTTCCCCGTGACATGGGAGGCATAGGCCATGGCGATGAAGAAGAGCACGCCGGTAAGCGCATTCTCCATAAAGAAAACCTGGCTGGTTCCGCGCAGGCACTGGGTCAGGAAGTTGTTTTTCATGTCAGGCATGAGCGGCTCTTCAGATTAACGCCAGAGAAATTCTTCTGGAAGGGTACGTTCGCGCGCCTCTTCCCGCACAATCTGCCAGAAGCGACGCACTTGATTGCGCACGTCATAGGATTCAACTCCGACAACACGCAGCATGAGGCCGGCCTTATTGGGGAGGCAGCAAACCCCTGCCAAGGCGCGCGCATCCTCCAAAGGAAAATGCGTTTCAAACCGGGCCTTGATGCGGGCTGCAATATCCGGTGGGGTCAGGCACATGATGTTCGCAAAGGCATCAAAGCCCTTCATCACGGCAGAAAAGTCGATTGTGGGATCGTCCTTTTCAATCAGCACCTTCTCGCTGAAGATTTTGCGTCCATCCGGGCGCAGGACATTGGCTGTCATGGAGAGGAGATCAAAGCCGAAGCGCTCCTGCTCATGATGATGCTTGCGCCCGGACATCAGCATTTCGCCATAGAGCAGCGTGGCATCTTCCGCGATGACAATATCCGTGCGGTTGATGAAGCGGGAATCGCGGTACGGAATGGTGAAATCGGGCAGATATTCCAGATAGGCTCCGCTCTCGATCTGCAGGGTCTGGTACTGGGAGGCGTAATTGGCATCCATTCGGTGGATGCGGTTTGCGCCCTGGGAGGTCACCTGTGCGCAGGCATCCTGTCCCACCGTGATATCAATGGTGTAGCGGTCTCCCTGCAGGATACCGCCCCCCACTGAAATGATGGAGCAAATTGGCAGCTCCGGCATGGCCTCGTCCCAATAGAGCGCCTGCTGCACCAGCAGCGGGGCCACCCGGAAGAGATCAACCAGTTCGGAGCGTCCGTTGCGCAGGGCAAAGCCGAGCCTCAGCTTGCCGATCTTACCGGGGCCAGCCGCACGCATTTGTGCGGGCTGGTTCTGATAGCCGCGCACTTCGCGTGCAACATCCATCTGCCGAAGCTGCTTGTGCAAGGCCATGCGTCACCCAGCCACATTTTCGGGTGAGGGTGGCTGTTCAGATAGCTGAACATCGAACAGGGCCATATCCATGATGAGGCGGATCAGTTCATCAATGCCTTCGCCTGTCTTGCAGTTGGTGAAGACGAAGGGCTTCTTGCCGCGCATCAGCTTGGAATCGCGGTCCATCACCTCAAGGCTGGCCCCCACATATGGGGCAAGATCCTTCTTGTTGATGACCAGAATGTCGGATTGGCAAACCCCCGCGCCATTCTTGCGGGGGATCTTGTCGCCAGCTGCAACATCAATCACATAGATGTAGAAATCCGCCAGCGCCGGGCTGAAGGTGAGGGTGAGATTGTCCCCGCCGGATTCAATCAGGATCACGTCGCTGTCGGGATATTTCTCTTCCAGCTCTTCCACGGCGGCAATGTTCATGGAAGGGTCTTCGCGCACAGCCGTATGCGGGCAAGCGCCGGTTTCGACACCCACAATTTTCTCTTCGATCAGAACACCATTCAGGGTGCGGCGCACCTGCTTGGCGTCTTCCGTGGTCACCACATCATTGGTGATGATGAGCGGCTTGATGCCCATATTGATCAGCCGGGGCGTAATGGTCTCGATCACGGCTGTCTTGCCGGAACCGACAGGGCCACCAATGCCAATGCGGGTGATTTTCTTCATCTTCCCGTTTCCTTGTCAGGCCCCTGTTCAGTTCATGAACAGACGGACATGCGTTGTTGTGTGATGCGCCACGAGAACATCGAAGACAGGCGCAAAAATGCTCATTTCATCCAGTGAAAGCTCACGCACGGCCGCATAATCGTTCTCCACATGCCCCAGCACGGTGAAGAGGATGCGTTGCGTATCCATATGGTCGATCCGCATGAGGCGCAGCGCGGCGCTGAGCACCATGGAGGCCACGCCATACTGGTGCATCACGAAGCTGTCTGCCTCGCTGGCCCCCATATGGGCGAGCACCATGGCCTGCCCGACCGGAAAGCAGCCCGGAGTTGTGTTTGACTTGATATCGGCCAGCCACCGCTCCAGCAGAGGGAAGCTATTGATCTTGCGCGAGAGTTCGCCAAACTTCTTGCCCATGCGCGAGAGCATGAGTTGCTGCTCTTCGCCCGTGCGGCGGCACCACAATTCCCGGTCCGCTTCCAGAATGGCGTCATAATTGTCGGCCTGCATGGCGCGATACACATGCAGCAGCGCCACCCCGTCCATGCGCGCCGCCTGTCGGGTCACCAGTTCAACAAATTGCTGAAGGCTCGTCGCATCCGTGACGACACCTGTCTGGAGAGCGGACTCCAGCCCATTAGAAAAAGCGAAGGAGCCCACCGGCAGGGCGGAGTCTGAAAACTGCAGTAGCCGCGCCAGATGCACCATGGAATCTGATGCCGGTGCAGGTACAGATGCCGGGGGCGTTGGGGTGTCCGCGTCCGCCATCAGCTTTCCGAAGCGTGAGAATGGTGGTGATGCGAATGGCCATGCTCATGGCTATGTTCACGCCCGTCACCATGATGATGGTGAGGTGTGGCGTCCGCACCGGCAAACAGCATGCGCATTTCCTTGGCGTCGAGCTTGGCCGCAACCTCTTCACCGGGCAGGAAATGAGATGTTACATGCTCGAAAGCATGGGTCCGCATCACGGAAGCCATGACTTTCTGATCAACCGAGAGAGGCACATAAACGGTTGTGCCCTTCACGACGGCCGGCCAATGCTGATTGCCTAGCCCGTGGCCCAGCTCAAAGCAGGTGCGCAAAATCTCTTCAGGGGGCAGGTTGCCCAGATTTTCCAGTTCGATGACCAGAACCTCTTTCAGAGGCACCTTGGCCACGACGATATAATTGCGTGCCTCATCATAATAGAGCACGTCGCCATCATGCAGATGCTCGGAGCGCGGCAGGGAAATGGCCAGTTCCAGCCCTTTTTCGCTGGCCTTGCGCAGGCGGCTTTTGGGCGCCTCCCACTGCTCCAGCATGAGGGTGTCCATCTCGGCATGGTGGGAGCGCTCATGCCAGAGCGGCTCACGAATATTGCCGAGTTTCTTCTCGATGATGATCATGATGTCTCCGAACAAGACGCGGCATCATGGCCGGATGGCGTGAAAAAACCGCCCGGCCATGATCTGTCCGTTGACGGGAAATCCCCGCCTGTTTGGCTCAGCTGAAGAAGTAGAGCTGGCTGAGCGGCACACTGGTTGCTGGCTCAATGGTGGCATGCTTGCCGTCGACCGTCACCGCGAATGTCTCGGGGTTAACCTCGATATTGGGCTGGCAGGTGTTGCGCACCATGGAGTTCTTGGTGATCGTGCGCGTGCCATAGACCGGCATGACCTGAGACTTCAGCTCATAGCGATCCACGATGCCGTCATCGAAGGCCGCCTTGGAGGTGAAGGTCACGCGAGTCTTGGCCTGGGCGGAGCCCATGGTGCCGAACATCGGGCGATAGATCACCGGCTGCGGGGTTGGCAGGGAGGCGTTGGGATCACCCATGAGCGCCCAGGAAATCATGCCGCCCTTGATGACCATTTTCGGCTTGGCACCGAAGAAGGCCGGCTCCCACAGCACCAAATCCGCCATCTTTCCGACTTCGACCGAGCCGATCACATGGCTCACGCCTTGGGCGATGGCCGGGTTGATGGTGACCTTGGAGACAAAGCGCAGCACACGTTCATTGTCATTGCCAGAGGTGTCGCCCTCATAAGCACCCATGCGGGCCTTCATGAGATGGGCGGTCTGGATCGTGCGCGCCCAGTTCTCACCCACGCGGCCCATGGCCTGGCTGTCGCTGGAGAGGATGGAGATGGCGCCCATGTCATGCAGCACATTTTCCGCTGCAATGGTTTCAGCACGCACCCGGCTTTCCGCAAAGGCCACATCGGTCGGGATCTTCGGGCTGAGATTGTGACAGATCATCGTCATGTCAAACAATTCGGCCTGCGAATTGATGCCGTAGGGCAGGGTCGGGTTGGTGGAACTCGGCAGGACGTTGGAGAGGGCCGCCACACGAATGATATCCGGCGCATGGCCACCGCCCGCACCTTCCGTGTGGTAGGTGTGGATGGTGCGTCCCTCAAAGGCGGCAATGGTGTTTTCTACGAAACCGGCTTCATTGAGGGTATCGGTGTGGATACAGACCTGAATGTCCTGCTGATCCGCCACTGTCAGGGCCGCGCGAATGGCGGCGGGGGTGCTGCCCCAGTCCTCATGAATCTTCAGGCCGAAAGCACCGGCGCGAATCTGCTCTTCCATCGGCAGGAGAGCAGAACAATTGCCCTTGCCCAGCACGCCGGCATTGACCGGCCAGCTGTCGAAGGACCGCAGCATCATCTCGATGTTCCAGGTGCCGGGCGTGATGGTGGTACCGTTGGTGCCATCCGTAGGGCCGATACCGCCGCCGAACAGGGTGGTGACGCCGTTGCTGAGCGCCGCATCCGCCTGCTGCGGGGAAATGAGATGCACGTGGGCATCAATACCGCCAGCCGTGAGGATGAGATGCTCACCGGAGATGGCGTCCGTACCCGCACCCAAGGCCAGCCCAGGCGTGACGCCGGACATGATGGCGGGGTTGCCGGCCTTGCCGATGCCGCAGATCAGGCCATTCTTGATGCCGACATCGGCCTTGATGATCCCGGTCACACCATCCACAATGGTAACATTGGTGATGACGAGATCAGGCGCACCGGCCGCGCTGGTCAGTTCATTGTCGAACCCCATGCCATCGCGCAGCGTCTTGCCGCCGCCATAGACGGCTTCTTCGCCATATACGCGTAGATCCTTCTCGATTTCGATATAGAGATCGGTATCGGCGAGCCGGATCTTGTCACCCGTCGTCGGTCCATAGAGGTCCGAATACTGCTGTCTTGAGATTTTGGCCATCTCAAAGCTCCATTTTTTCCTGACAGGTGTCAGATCAGGGCTTGTTCTTGAAGCCGAGGCGCTCAACGCGCGCCATCGCATCATTCAGGCGGGGGCGGTAATCATCGTAATTCTCGTCACCCACCCAACCATCGACCAGGCCGTTGAAGCCCAGCACGCGCTGCTTGCCCTGATAAGGTACCAGGGTGACTTCCTTCTCATCCCCCGGCTCAAAGCGCAGAGCTGTGGTTGCGGGAATATTAAGGCGCTTGCCGAAGGCCTGCTCACGATCGAATTCGAGATAGGCGTTCACTTCAAAGAAGTGAAAGTGGGAGCCAACCTGAATGGGCCGGTCACCGGTGTTGCGCACCTTGATGGTGGTGGTGGGGTAGCCCGCGTTGATTTCGATATCACCTTCCGCAAGCACCAGGCCGCCGACAGGAGTCTTCTTCTGCTCATTGCTCATGGCGATTCTCCACCCGGCTTATTTGATGGGGTCGTGCACGGTCACCAGACGACTTCCGTCGGTGAACACGGCCTCAACCTGCACATAAGGGATCATTTCAGGCACGCCTTCCATCACGTCATCCCGCGTGATGACCTTGCGGGCCAGCTCCATCACCTCTTCAACAGTCTTCCCGGCGCGTGCGCCATCAAGAGCCGCGACCGAAATGAGCGAAACGGCTTCAGGATGGTTGAGCTTCAATCCCTCATCTTTGCGTCGCTGAGAAACCTGAGCCAGCATATAGATCAGAAGCTTGTCTATTTCTCGTGGGGTAAAGTGCATAAGCAACCTCCTCAAGGCACAGGAGCGCCCCAACTCCTTAATTTGAAGAATTTTACACTCTGTGCTGCGGGCGATACTGTTTATTCACGCTAATAATTATTCTGAAATTTGTAGGAGAATACCTCTCCAAATTCAACTATGAAATATTATAATATATTTCATACTCGTCTCTAGATCGCTTAAAACGTTTGGATTTTTGGCCATTGGCATTTGTGCGCTGCATCTGGGCTGAGGATATATTGGGCCTGACTTTGGATTGTTGATGCTGCGCAATATGTCCACTGCCGATTGACTGCAAAATCTCCCGAATGTGGTAAATCACATGTCTTTTATTTGGAATTTCTGGGGTGCATCTAATGGTTGTGTTGACATCTTGAGTTGTGCTGCCGGATCTACTCCGGTTCAGGGTGCACATGCAGATGGGAGTGGGTGTGCGGATGCTGATGAACCTGAGCCGCAACCAGTTTGCCATGCTGAATAACCATGGCACGGGTCGCAAGTTCCGAAATGAAAGCCTCGTCATGGGAAACCAGCAACATGGCGCCGGGAAAGGCACGTAGCGCTTCTCGCAGCCGGGCCCCGTTTTGCGCATCCACACCATTGGTCGGCTCATCCAGCATCAGCACATCTGGCCGCATGGCCAGAAGCCCCGCCAGACAGACCAGCCGTTTTTCGCCTCCGGAAAGACGGTGCACGGTGCGCTCTGCCAGATGGCCAATGCCCAGTTCTTCGAGGGCGTCATGAGCGCGCACTGTGGCGTCCGCATCCGTGCAGCCGATATTCAGAGGGCCGAATGACACGTCCTCAAGCACGGTTGGGCAGAAGAGTTGGTCGTCGCTATCCTGAAAGAGGAAGCCGATACGCGGGCGAAATTTGCGAAACGCCTTTTCCTGTCCGCATTCTTCGCCAAACAGGTGAATGCTGCCATGAGCGGGGCGCTCCAAACCCACAATGGTGCGCAGCAGGGTTGTTTTGCCGGCTCCGTTCGATCCGATAATGGCCAGTCGTTCCTGACCGGAAAGATCGAATGTCACATGCCGCAGGATCTCTGCGCCATCGCGCGCGATTGCGATATCACGGAGTGAAAGACAAGTGCTCATAGCCGGTCCACCAGCAGGGCGGCCATGCCGCTTGCAGCAATCAGGATGAAAACCGCCCAGTCCTGAACGGAGGGGCGGCCGAATGTGCGATAGGGAAAGTGCCCATGATAGCCGCGGGACAGCATGGCTTCCTCCACACGTTCTGCCCGCTCAAGAGCGCGGACCAGCAACATGCCGATGAGATTGCCATAACTGCGCCAGCTATGCCGGTTCGATCCGGGCTGGAAACCGCGGGCCCGCATGGATTCCTGCAATCGACGCGCTTCATCGCGGATCAGGCTGACATAACGGGCCGTCATGACCAGAAGCCGGCTCAGGCGTTCTGGCACATGGCAGCCCCGGAGTGCGGCGCCAAAGCGGGAGGGTTCCATATCTCCCAGCAAGGCCATCAGCACCAGAACGGATGCCGATACCTTGCAGGCGATCAGCACGGCCATCCAGATGCCATCAAGGCTGGCGGTCAGCGGCCCAAGGGAGAGGATGGGCGTGCCGGAAACCGTGAAGGGCAGGGTGAGGAACAGTAGCAGCATGAAGCCCTCCACATGCAGCAGCCTGTGCCAGAAGTGGCGGAATGCACCACTTGCTACGCTCCATATGATGACGAGCGCCAAGGCCGCTCCCGCAACGGTGGGCATGTGAAGCTGCGAGAGGCAGCCAATCAGAACCAGAGCCGCGACCAGACGCAATCTTGGATCATCCGGTCGCATCCGCATCAGGGGGCTGCCTTCTTGCCGCGCACCCATAAAAAGATGCCCGCAAGACCAATGATGAGGAAGATGCCGGACATGATGTCTGTCAGCTTCATGCGCGCATCCATCTCCTCCAGCCGCTCCAGAACGGGCTCGACCTGTTTCTGGACAGCGCTGTTCACGAGATCTGCAATCTGCTGGTTCGTCAGGTTCTTGCCCGTTTCAGCGGCAGGTGGTTCTGGTTTCGCTGGTGGTTTCCCCGAAACAGGGGCACTGATGCCCAGCCGTTCTGCAGAAAGTGTGATGGAGGCCATATGCGCCTCATGCGTATCCACTGCCACGGTGATGGCGGATGACAGCCTGGCCGGCAGAGCGAAGCGAAACCGACCTTCTGCATCCGTCTCTCCCTGTGCGATGAGGGTGCTGGCTGCATCCTTTGCTGTCCAACTGCTGCCCTGTGGGCGACCTCCGCCGACAAAGAAGGCGTAGCCCTGAATCTCGTGTCCCTCAACCGTTGCGAACACCTTGAGCTTGTGCGCATGGGCCGGCCCGAGCGGAACCAGAAGCGACAGGAGGATCAGAAAAAGGCGGATCATGCTCTTACGGTCTCCAGATAGTCCGGATGGACACGAGCTAGAAAGGCGATGATGGCCGCCGTAATGAAGGCTTCGACAATGGCGAGCGGCACATAAGTGGCCACCAAGACACTCGCCACCGGTGTGTATTGCGAGGAGGACAGTGCCAGCGACAGAGCCACCAGCCCCCCTGTTCCAAAGACAGAGAGCGCCCCGACCGCCCCGGCCAGAAGCGCACGGCCCAGCTTGCTGCTGGTCTTGCGGATCGCCGGGCCGAGCAGCAGGGCGAAAATAACACCGGGCAGGGCGATATTCACCACATTCACGCCCAGGGTCGTCAGCCCGCCGAAGCCAAAGAGCAGGGCCTGAAGCAGAAGAATGACCAGAACCGCTGCAAAAGTGCCGGCCCCCAGCATGATGCCCATGAGGCCGGCCAGCAGCACATGAACACTGGAAGGCCCGACCGGCACCGAGATAAGTGAGGCGACGAACAGGGCGGCAGACAGGATGGCGGCCCGGGGGATCATCCGGTCGTCGAGCCGTTTCAGGCCGATAGCGACACCACCGGCCGCAATGATGGCTCCGCCCACCAGAACCGGGGCGGAGAGAACACCGTCAGGAATATGCGCCATATGGCCTCCGCCATAGCTGGAATATTGCCGGCAGGTGCTTCCATGAAGCCGCCTGTCGGCTATTCAGGCTCAGTCCTTTGCGGTCGTGGCGGTATTCATGTCCGTCGTCTTCACCCAGATGAGCGCGCCTTCTTCCACAGGCACATCCTTGCCCTCGGGAGACTTGCCGGGCTTATCCCCCTCAAGAAGGGCGGCAAAGCCCCACCAACCCGCCCGCGGCATGGCATAGGTGAAGGTGCCATTGGCATCGGACTTCAGCACCTGCGTCACGAAGGCATCATTCGGGGCGGCAACTGAGCCGTCATTCACATATTCGACTTCAACTTCGGCGAAGGGCACGGGCTTGCCGCCCTTGAGCACCACACCCGTGAACACGTTGCCGGTCCACAGACCCGTGGGGCGCGTCAGTGGACGGATCTCGACCGGTAACCCCACCAGATCGTCCCAGCCTTCGCCGGACGCAAAGCTGTCCACCACAACCTTGGCGTAGTGAACGATGAGCTTGTTCTCGGCGGGTTCCCAATAGGGCTGGGGCTCGACATAAAAGATAGCCGCACCTGGAGCTTTCAGATCATAGGTGGTCGCCCATGCCGGCTGGCCATTCACCGGCTTTTCAACCAGATCGCCCAATAGGCTCGTGGGTTTGCCGTCAATCAGCACCCCCACGCGGGCGGGCTTCTTCATCTCCATGACGGGGCCGCCCTCCATGGGGTGGGTGAAGATCATGTCAAGCGTCACCTTGCCCCCTTCGGGCAGCACATCAGCCGAGGGAATGATTTCCTGAAAATGCGCGGCTGCGGGTGCGGAGCATAGCGCCAACCCCAAAAGACCAAGCCGGAATGAGGGCGTAAGATGGAGCGATGACAGAATGCGCGACACGGTAAATTACCCTGATGAATTTCACCTCACAAATTCATACGCGTCGGCACCACGGTACAGCAAGGCTGAAGATGAGCAAATGCGGCTTTTCATTGCCTGCAAGCTCGTGTCGTCTTATCCATGATGCTGTAATTGGAGGGCTTTTTTCATGCAGCGGATCACGATCGTGATCGACGATGACCTCGCCGCGGCTGTGGATGCATATATGCAGGAAAATGGGGCCGGCAGCCGCTCTGAAGCCATACGGGATCTGGTTCGGCGGGGCCTTATGGCGCGTCCTGAGGCCCCGGCGCAGGCCTCCTGTTTTGGAGTGGTGAGTTGCGCAGTCGATCAGTCTGTTCGCAATCTGTCCTCACGCGTACCACAGGGGCGGCTGGACCGTCACGATCAGGCCGTTGCCTCTCTCTCCGTGCCGCTGGATCATACCACGTCAATCGACGTAACCCTGATGCGGGGGCCGGTTTCGGATGTCTCCGCCTATGCGGAAGCCCTGTTCATGGAGAGGGGCGTGATGCACGGCGCACTCAGCCTCATACCCGTCGCCGTCAATAAGGAAACCCACAGCCATGGCCCGGACAAGGGCGCGAGCCATAGCCATGTGAAAGTGTTGAGCGGGTTTTAGGCGGGGGTCATCTGGCGTTGGATTTGAAGATGGATGAGCGGCATGACAGGAAAGAGGATGCCCCCTTCCCGCCATGGACTTATACGCGTCAGAATGCCCAGGTGACCCGCGCATTGTAGGAACGGCCCGGGCCAGCCACGGAATAACCCCAGATCGGGGACGTGCCGCCCATCATGTTCTTACGGCGATAGTTCACCAGATTGGCCCCGCCCAGTGGCAGGTCATATTCGGTATCTAGCAGGTTCTCGATGCCCAGATCGATCTTGAACTGCTGCCAAACATAGCTGGCGCGCAGATTGATGAGTGCATAGGCGGCTGTCGGCACCTCATTATGCACCTGGCTCACCTGGGTCTTGGCCGTCACCATCGCCAGTTCCGCACTGGTGGTCCAGTTGCCGAAGCGATAGTCCAGCGCCACAAGGCCGTTCAGCGGCATGATGTTGTACAGATTGACACCATCCGTGCGCTGGCCCTGCACATAGTTCAGGTTGCCGCGGAAAGTGACTTTGCCATGGGTGGGGCTGTCCCACAGATCCATCTTGCCATCGATATTGATGCCGAACAGCCAGGCATCATGATTGGCGAACTGCAGGAATACAAAACTGTCGCGCGCGGTCAGATTGTTGGGTCGGTTTGTCAGGCAGCTGCCAACGGCGCAGCGATCTACATCAATGTAATCAATCACATAGCTGTAATAGGGTGAAACGCGCAGGGACCATGAATCCTGAATAGGGTCCTTCCAGTGTGCCGTGAAGCTTACCGTATGAGCGGACTCGGCATTCAGATCCAGATTGCCGACATAGCCATTGCCGTCACCGAACCAGCCAATCATGTTCATGGCCATGGCGCTGGTGGACCAGCTGTAGAGTTCATAGAAATTCGGCGCGCGGGTCTTGCGGGCGAAGGACAGCTCGTAGGTACTCTGTTCATCCGGCTGATAGCGCAACGTGCCGGTGCCATCCATGTTGAAGAAGGTGCGGGCGTGGTTCTGTGCGTTGAAGGCCGTCGCATCCGCGCCATACATCATGGCGTTGTAACCGGCGACGTCGCCCGTATTCATCCACACGGTATCATTGCGCACGCCAATGAGCGCGGTCCAGTGGCTGTCGAGTTCCTTTTCCCACTCCGCATAGGTGCCAAGGCGCAGGCGACGGCCATCATTGATGTTCCAGAAGGTATCCGGACCCATCATCATGGAACCGTCGACCGGCGGCCACCAGTCATCGATATGGCTGTAGTACAGCTCGTTGCCCAGACGCAGAAGGCTACCTTCCTCAAGATTCACGGTGCCCTTGATCTTGTAGCCAAGATCCGTACCGCGCGTATCCATGGGCATGTCGCCGGTCTTGTCAGGCTCGATAAAGCCCATGGTGTGGCGCACGCGGTTGGCGAAGATGGAGGCTTCGAGCAGTCCCCAGTCGAACTCACCCTCATAGCGGCCATTGGCGAAGAGGCTCTTGTTCTCCACCATGTCCATATATTCGTTGGGGTAACCCTGGGTGGGAATGAACTGCCCGCCAATCTGGGCCGAGAACAGATGGTTGCCCAGCTTCTTCGAGATGCTGAGCGCGTGGTTCTGCGTCTCATACATGGTGGACTTGATTTTGGTGCCATCGCCGGATGTGTAATCATCCGCGCGGGACCAGCCGCCCGTATAGCTCACGCTGGTATCTTCATTGGCAACCGTGGCATTGGCGTCAAAGCCATAGGCATTGCCATTGTTGCGGTAGAAGCCAGAAACACTGCCCGAGGTGCTGAGCACCTGTCCGGGGATGAAGCGCGGCGGCGCAACGGCGACATCCATCTTGGCGCCCGTATAATCGCCTCCCACGCTCACCGGAGCGGTGCCCATATAGACCTCCGCCGAGGCGATCATGGCCGGGTTCACATAAGACAGGGCCGGGTTCATGTCATTCGGGCAGGCCATGCCGAACAGCATGTCGTTGATGGTGATCTGCACCCGGCCCGCGCCGCCCATGCCATTCACGGCGGGTAGACCGGAAACGCCCCCCGTATTCCAGAATGTCCCGCCCGGCACGCGGCTAAAGAGTGCGGCGGAATTGCTGGTTTGCAGGGTTTCAGAGGTGGCCTGCGTTCCGGAGATCCGGCTGGAGGGAGAGGGTGTGAAGCCCCATGCGCCAGATTGTCCAGACAGGTTGGACGTAGCTGTCTCCTTGTCATCCGGGCGGACTTCGACCTGCGGCAGGGCGGTGCCGGACTGCTGAGCATTGGCAGATGAGGGGATGAGGGCGCAGCTGGTCGCAAGGCATAGACCTAGCAGGCCCGGCTGTATGAAAGCCGTGCTCTGGTGCAAGGCCTGTCGCAGATTGATCGGGAAAATTGCAGACATGACAAGAGTCCTGGCGCACAGCCTATGGCTGACGCCCTGACCACTCATGGCCATGCAGACATGCGTGCAGCATCCTGTGCGCACATGTCAGCCCGCAGCCACGGAATGGTCCGGTGAAGGGGAAATGTTCTGAGAGCAGGTTTCACGGTGCGCATCTGGTGCGCTGCACATGAAAGCTGAGGGGGCGGTGCCTGCGTGCTCCGTCACGGCCCAAGAGAGCGTGATCCGATCAGGGGAGGCCTGTCAGGCAGCCAGAAAAGGCGGTGCGCGGGGCTGTCCGGGTGTTTGCCATGCCGCCAGACGCAGAAGAGCCGGCTTGCGCCAGATGAAATGCGTTCTCGTGCTGATACGGTAGGGCAGCAACAGAGCCAGAGGCGGTGGCAAATCGAGCAGATCCACCCTGGCAAGACAGGCCGGGCAGTGAACGAGCCCGGTTGTGTCATCCGTCTTAGTATTTCCGTTTGCGCCGCCGCCAAGTTCCAGCGCGCTCGCAAAGCAGGTTTCTACCGCACCCACGCCGCGTGGCATGGATGCAATCAGGGAGGTGGTGAGCAGAACCTGAAAGACAAGCACATAGGCGGCGGCCCAGCCGGCCACCCATCTCATGCCACGTGTTTTTCCAGTATATCTGCGCATTCTGATGCGCCGCATAACATACTCAATGCCGTATTGGAATATGGCGAAACTGCGGCTTATGTGTCGCGGTGGCTGGGTATATGAGAGACTGACCCTCGTCGCTCAGTTCAGCCCAGCCCATCAAGATGCTGCATGTTGTTTATGGCGGAGATGCTGACCTGCGCCCCCGCGATGTTCAGAACATTGATACAGCAGGGGCCTTGCGCGATTTTCCAATAGGCGGAAAGGGGCTGGTCGAGAAGCTGGATCAGCAGCGCGCGGTTAATGCTGTCGTGCCCGACAAGAACGATGGTGTCATCGGGGTAATCCTTGGCCACTTTCCGCAGCATATCTGCGCCACGCAGGATGATATCCTGCACGGATTCGCCAGCCGGAAAGCGCACAAGATGGGGCGCAGAACGCCACAGCGCATACAGAGCAGGCCAGCGGGCTTTCACGTCCTCATGGGTTTCCCATTGCCACGCGCCATAATGGATGTCGAGCAGGTCCGCGTCACTTTGCTGAGGTACCCTGCAGGCTTCGGCGATCCGGCCTGCTGTCACGCGACAGCGCTCCAGCGGGCTGTGCAGGACGATTTTGGGCTGCCATGTGCGGGCGATATAGTCCGCAACACGATCAGCCTGCTGTTCTCCGAGGGCCGTGAGGGGCAACTCATATTGCCCGCGGAAGCGGGGCGGGGTGATGCCTTCAACATGCCCGTGCCGGGTCAGGATCATGGTCGTCATCGGCAACGCTCCTCTCCATGCATACGCGCGGAGCCGTATCAGCATGACAGGGATCTGCACCCAGAGGAAGCCCGCCCACACATCCTTCAGGGGCCGGCTTGCCCCTGAGCTGGCGGGTCATCGGCGGGCCCTTCATTTAGCGTCAGCAGTGAGGCATTGCCACCAGCTGCTGTGAGGTCGATCGTCAAGGTGCGCTCCACCATGAAGCGGGTGAGATAATGTGGCCCGAAGGGCTCCGAGATCAGGGGAGTGATGGGCCCCCGTCGCGTCGCCAGAAGCGTTGCCAGCGCGGTGGCTGCGGGGGCCTTGCCGGCCCATGCCACCCCCTGAATGCGCGCATCTTCAATGGGCTCAGACGATAGGACCGGATCGAGCATCATCAGCACATGTTGCGGCGCTCCGGCCATATGCAAGCTGTCCACCAGATGCTGTGTGGCTTCGGCCAGTTCAGACGGCGAGAGGATCAGGGCGGCGCAGCCGGAGGCGACACAGGCTCCGATCTGGGCCGCAATCGCGCTGAATGCAGCACCTTCCTCGCTCATGCACAGCATGACACCCCGGCCATGATGCTGCAACTCGTTATATTCCCCTGTCGGGCCGGGCAGTTTCAGGGGAGAAGTACAGAACTGACGGCTCTGCGCCGCCAGTACCCGGAGCATGGCGCAGGCGGAATGGATATCCGCCACCTCATTCATGTCAGGTACAGTTTCGCGCACGAGCAGACTGGCCAGACTGGCGGCCTTCTTCTCCAATGCCGTCGCAGCCGTTTCCAGAATGGCCGCCCGCCGCATGCCACCAGCGCGATCCCATTTTGGCTGTGCCTCAAGGGCTGCGGTGACAGCCTTAACAAAATGGGTCTCCATAGTCCCGACAGGGGGTAGGGATGAAGCCGGCCGGGTAGCCTGCAGATCAGGCGAATCCTGCAGCGTTTCCCGGTTGATCACCGGCTTTGCGAAGCGGGCCACATAATGGGGACCGCCCGCCTTTGGTCCGGTTCCGGAAAGACCCTCCCCGCCAAAGGGCTGCACGCCCACAACGGCTCCGATCATGTTGCGGTTGACATAGGTATTGCCAATTCTGGACGCGGCCTGAATGGCGCGGGCTTTCTTGTCGATGCGGGTATGGATGCCCATGGTGAGTCCATATCGGGTCTGCCGAATGGCGGCCAGAACCTTGTCGAGCTCCTTCGCCTTGTAGCGCACCACATGCAGAACGGGGCCGAATATCTCCCGCTCCAGAATGTCTATGCGCTCAATCTCATAGGCGCGGGGTGCGAAGAATGTACCCTGCGCACATGAACCCGGCAGGGGGGCTTCATATATCAGCCGGCCCTTGCTCGTCATATGCGTGGCATGACCCTGAAGCGTGCGGAGGGCCTCTTCATCAATCACAGGGCCGATATCTGTTTCAAGAAGCGCCGGGTCGCCAATGACCAGTTCCTGCATGGCCCCCTTCAGCATGGTGATGATGGTTTCGGCGATCTCCTCCTGCACATACATCACACGCAGGGCCGAGCAGCGCTGCCCGGCCGAGCCGAAGGCAGAGAGAACTGCATCCCGCACAACCTGTTCCGGCAGGGCGGAACTGTCGACAAGCATGACATTCTGTCCGCCTGTCTCAGCGATGAGTGGGGCCGAGCCCCCCGCGCGCCGGGCCAGTGTTCTGGAAATGATGTGCGCCACCTCCACTGAGCCGGTGAAGGCCACACCATCCACACGCGGGTCAGAAATCAGGGCGTCTCCAACCGTCTCACCGGGGCCGGGCAGGAGAGCCAGCACATCTGCGGGCACGCCGGCCTTATGGAACATCTGCACCACGCGGGCGGCCATCAGGCTGGTTTGCTCGGCCGGCTTGGCGATCACCGCATTGCCGGCGGCCAGAGCGGCGGCAATCTGTCCGGTAAAGATGGCCAGCGGGAAGTTCCAGGGGCTGATGCATACAAAGACACCGCGCCCACGCATCTCGATATGCGCCATCTTTCCACCTGACGCGGGCATTTCGATGGGAGACTGGATATCGTGCCGGGCGCAGCGGGCGTAATATCTCAGGAAATCCACCGCCTCGCGTACTTCTGCCACGCCATCAGCAATGGTCTTGCCGGCTTCACGGGTGCAGATGGCCATCAGTTCCGGCATCTGCTCTTCCATCATGGAAGCGATACGTTCGAATATGGCGGCGCGCTCGACTGTCGATGTGGCATCCCATGCGGGCTGGCTGGCCTTGGTGCATGTCAGGGCCTCTTCAACATCACCCGGCCTGGTCTCGCACACATGCCCGACAATCTGACGCCGGTCCGCCGGGTTGTACACCGGCAGGCCATCGCCCGAACGCATATCGCCACCGATGATGGGGCCAGCCTTCCATGATCCACATGATGTGGCTTCCATGCGTTCCGCCACAGGCTGCAACAGGCTCATGTCGGAAAGATCAAGCCCGCCGGAATTGGTGCGTCCATCCGGGAAAAGGTTCCGGGGCAGGGGAATGTTGGGATGGCGTTTGCTGCCATTGATGGCACCGAGGCGTTCGGCTGGGTCAGTGATGATCAGGTCGATCGGCGTCTTGTCATCTTCAAGGCGGTTCACGAAGCTGGAATTGGCGCCATTCTCCAGTAGCCGACGTACGAGATAGCTCAGCAATTCGGCATGGCCGCCAACGGGCGCATAAATGCGGCACGGCCTGTTGTGCTTGGCGGGATCGACGATCTCGTCATAGAGTTCCTCGCCCATGCCATGCAGGCGCTGAAACTCGAAATCCCGTCCCTTGCCGAGTTCCAGCAGGGTTGCGACCGTCTGCGCATTGTGTGTGGCGAACTGGGGAAAGAAGCAGTCTGTGTTCTCCAGCAGATAGCGGGCACAGGCGATATAGTTCACATCGGTCGTGACCTTGCGTGTCCACACTGGATAATCGCCCAGCCCCTGTTCCTGTGCGCGCTTGATCTCGGTATCCCAGTATGCGCCCTTGACGAGGCGCACATTCATGCGCCGGCCCACACGCCTCGCCATGCCCGCCAGCAGTTCGAGCACGGCACGGCTGCGCTTCTGGTAAGCCTGTACGGCCAGCCCAAAACCCTCCCATCCTTCCAGATCCGGGTGGGAATAGACCTTCTCGATCAGTTCAAGGGAGAGCTCCAGCCGCTCGCTTTCCTCGGCATCCACACACAGGGCAATATTTTGCTGCCTTGCCTGTCGGGACAGTTCCAGAAGGCGCTCAGCCAGCACATCCAGCATGGCTGTGCGGTGGGCGGGCTCATAGCGCGGATGAAGGGCCGAGAGTTTGACTGATATGCCGTTGCCCGCAACCGGGCCCTTTCCGCGAGCGGCCTTGCCGATGGCTTCAATGGCCTGGCTGTAGCTCTTGAAATAGGCCTGGGCATCGGCTTCGGTGCGCGCCGCCTCGCCCAGCATGTCGAAGGAATAGCGATACCCCTTCTGTTCTTTCTCCAGCCCGCGTTGCTGGGCTTCCTGAATCGTCCGGCCGAGCACGAATTGCCGGCCCATGACGCGAATGGCCTTACGCAAGGCTTCCCGGATCACCGGTTCTCCCATGCGGGCCACCATGCCGTGAAGAGGACCGCGCGGGGCATCGTCCGGCAGATTGGCCGCACCCAGAATGCGCCCGGTCATCATCAGGCCAAGGGTGGAGGCATTCACGAAGATGGAGCGCGAGGAGCCCAGATATTTTTCCCAATGGGTGCCGCTGAGCTTGTCGCGGATCAGCCGGTCTGCAGTTGCCTTGTCCGGCACGCGCAGCAGAGCTTCGGCCAGACACATGAGCACGAGCCCCTCTTCCGTTGAGAGGTCATAGGTGTGCATGAAGGCATCAATGCTGGAGCGGTGGCGGCGGTTGGCGCGTACGGCCTTCACCAGTTCCCGGGCGGTGGTGTGAATGCGCTCTCGGGTATCATCCGGCAGGCGGGCCTGTTCAAGAATTTCAGCAGCCAGAACATCTTCGTCTGCACGATAGACGGCTTGCAAAAGCGCATGCCATTCCGGGGCAGGCGGGTCACTCTCACGAAAAATCATGTCGTCCACCCCCGGCTTGAAGCTGAAACGAAAGACCTAGGGCATTTTTCTTCCCGTTTATTGAGAACGGTGCGGCTCCTTCATGAGAAGCGATACATCCTTGCGCCATCCATAGATTGTTTGGGGTTCCGGGTTGAAAAGTCCGGAACCCCGCTTGTGGCATTGTGAGCGAGGCCTATTTGGCCTGCTTCAGCTCTTCCTTCACACTGAGAAACTCTTCATGCACCTCAGGTGAAACCTTCGAGCCGAACAGGCTGACGATGATGGCCGTCGCTCCGCACAGGATGAAGGCGGGCAGGATTTCGTAAATATCGAAAATGCCGCCAGCAAACTCACCACCCGAAATATTCCCCCAGATCACAACTGTCAGCGCACCGACAATGATGCCGAGCAGCGCGCCGTTCCGGGAGAGGCGCTCCCAGGTGAGGGACAGGATGATAATGGGACCGAATGCACCACCGAAACCGGCCCAGGCATAAGAAACCAGATCCAGCACCGAACGCTCCGGATCTGACGCCATCCAGATGGCCAGCAGAGCGATAGCCAACACCGAGAGGCGACCGATCCACACCAACTCCAGATCCCCCGCATTGCGACGGAAGAGCTGCTTGTAGAAATCCTCCGTGATGGCGGAGGAGGCCACCAGCAACTGGCTGTCGATGGTGGACATGATCGCCGCCAGAATGGCCGCCATCAGAATGCCGGCAATCACCGGATGGAAGAGCACATTCGTCAGCACGATGAAGACCTGCTCTTCATCGCCAAGAGGGTTGCCCTGAGACAGATAAGCAATGCCGACAAAGCCCGTGAAGATGGAGCCGAATAGGGATACCACCATCCAGCCCATGCCGATGAAACGCGCCTTGGGCACATCATTGGCGGAGCGCAGGGCCATGAAGCGGGCGAGGATGTGCGGCTGTCCGAAATAGCCCAGCCCCCATGCCAGCAGGGAGACAATACCCATGAATGTCATGCCGCTGAAGGCATCCAGATAGCTGGGATCAACTGCGGCCACACGGGTCACGGTCTCATTCCAGCCACCCACCTCCATGATTGTGACGACAGGAACGGCGCATAGGGCGAGGAACATCAGGATGCCCTGGACGAAATCGGTCCAGGACACGGCGAGGAAGCCGCCCAGGAAAGTGTAGGAAATGATGACAATGGCGCCGACCCACAAGGCCGACTGATAGCTCATGTCAAAGCTGCTCTGGAACAGCTTGGCGCCTGCCACCAGACCGGAACTGGTGTAGAAGGTGAAGAACAGGAGGATGACCGCAGCAGAAATCACGCGCAGCATGCGTGAACGATCACGAAAACGGTTCTCGAAAAAGTCTGGAATGGTCAGGCTGTCAGAGGCCTTTTCCGTGTAGATGCGCAGTCGACCGGCGATGAACCACCAGTTCAGAAATGCGCCAAAGGTCAGGCCGATGCCGATCCACATCTGGTTGATGCCGGAAGCGAAAACCGCGCCGGGCAGGCCCAGCAGCAGCCAGCCGCTCATGTCGGATGCGCCTGCCGAGAGCGCCGCGACACCGGGGCCAAGGCGTCTGCCGCCGAGAATATAGTCGGAAAGAGTGCTGGTCAGGCGATAGGCTGCAATGCCAATGGCCAGCATTGCAACCAGATAGACAACAAAGGTGATGGCTGTGGTGTTGCTCATTCGGCATCTCCCTGATGAGAACTCTCATGGGAATGGCCCGCATGACGCAACCAGGAGATCAGGGAAATCAGGACCAGCAGCGGCATGGGTATTGCCAGCCAGAACCATGTAGCAGCGGTCAATCCAGTTTCCATATAAACACCTCTGTTCTGAGACTGGCAGCATGCTGCTTCAGATGTGTTCCGGATTTTCCGGAAGCGCATGGCAGCCATGCTGGATTAATTGCCCAGCCTAACAAAATGCTAATGGAAGATGCTGCTGATGTAAGGGCTGTTCGTAGTGCTATCTTCTGCTAGAATGACCGTTTACAGGGAATTATTCTGGGTCATGTGGTGAGCAGAGAACTGGATAAGACCGACCGGAAAATTCTGAGAGAGCTTCAGGCCAGTGGTCGTTTAACGAACACGGAGCTGGCGCGCCGGGTCAATCTCTCCTCCACACCCTGTCTGGAGCGTGTGCGCCGGCTGGAGAGGGATGATTACATCCGCGGCTACCGTGCCGAATTAAATGCTGCTCATCTTGGCTACAATGTGATGTGTTTCGTGGAGATCTCACTGGATCGAACGACACCAGATGTGTTCGAGACTTTCCGCAACGGCATTTTGGAGATGCCGGAAGTCATGGAATGCCACATGGTCACGGGTGGGCTGGATTATCTCATGAAGGTCCGTCTGCCGGATTTTTCGGATTATCGCAGCTTTCTGGAGGAGAAGCTCTCCAGCCTGCCAGGCGTGCATGCCACACAGACATATGTGGTGATGGAGGAAGTAAAGTCGAGTAATCAAATTCCGGTTATGGAATAGATCTTTGATGGCGCGCGGGGAACTGGCCGGGCATTGGCCCGGCCCAGAACCGAAACGTCAGCGTGGATCGTGGCTGTGGACTTCCAGTGCTTCCAGAAAACGGGAAACCATATTGTAGGCCCCGATTGTCGCCGTCAGTTCCACCAGCGCGCGATCGTCAAACCGATCACGGACCTGAGCGAAAATGTCGGCTGGTACCTGAATCTGCCGCGTCATGGCCTCTGCATAGCCAAGCGCCGCATGCTGTTCGGGCGTGAACAGATCGCTCTCCCGCCATTCGGCCAGCGCATCCATCTGTGCCTGGCTGGCACCCTCTTTCAGGGCGATGGGAATATGCTGGTCTGCCTCATAGGGCGCATTGTTGATCTGGGCGATACGCACGATCAACAATTCCCGCAGGCAGCCATCCAGCCCGCTTTTCTGGCGAATGGCGGTGAGAAAGGCCAGCCAGCCTTCCGCAACAGGCGGGCTGTGGATCAGCATCTGGTAGAGATGCAGCAGACTGCCGCGTTCCGCGACGATGCGCTCCACCAGCGCGCGGGATTCCGGCGCATCAGGATCGCCATAGGGTATGCGGGCCATATATGCCTCCTCGGGGCATGTTTTCGCAGGACTGTGGGGCAGACAGGGCGAAAAGGTCAGCGTGTGGCGTTGATCAACCCGCCATCCACCAGCAATTCAGTGCCGGTGACATAGCGGCTTTCATCAGAAGCAAGAAACAGAGCGGCATGGGCGACATCCCAGGCATTGCCCATATGGCCCATGGGCACCTGCTGGTTGCGGGTGGCCACGAAGGCTTCATATTGTCCACCGGCATATTTGTCAGCCAGATGCGCAACGAGCGGCGTATGCATCAGGCCCGGAACCACACAATTCAGCCGGATCCCCTTTGCGGCATAGAGAACCGCCGTGGTGCGCGTCATCTGCATCAGCCCGGCCTTGCTGGCGGCATAGGCGACCTGTGGCTTGCCGATATAGCGCAGACCCGCAACGGACGAGACATTAATAATGGAGCCGCCACCCTGCTTCTCCATCACGGGCAGCACGGCCTTGCAGGTGAGATAGGCGCTCTTCAGGTTCACATCCATCTGGGCGTCCCAGATTTCCTCATCCATGGTGACGGGATCACCGGGTTCGGAGCGGCCCACATTGTTGACCAGTACATCAATGCGCCCGAAACGCGCGAGGCAGGCTTCAACCAGTGCTGAGGTTTCATGCGCATGGGTCACATCGCAGGTGCCCACGCTCATGGTGCCATTTTCCCCAGCGACGATACGGGCGGTTTCAGAGGCGGCCTCTGCATTGAGGTCCACGCCATAGACCTGCGCACCCTGCCGCGCGAACAGTACGGAAATGGCTTTGCCATTGCCCCAGCCGGGGCCGATGGAGCCGCATCCGGTCACGAGCACCACCTTGCCATCCAGACGGAAGGGGGGCGTGGATGGCGCTTCAAGGGGGGCGATGGTGGCTTCAGCTTCGAGAGTATCCATGGTCAGTCCTCATCTCACGCCTCATGCGTGAGAAGCCGCGCGGAGCGCAGGCCGTGAGCGGGGAGGGCGGCGCAATTGCGACCGCTTCAGGTTTCGGGCAAGTCCATATCCAGCACGGCTGCACCAATGCATTTGCCATGTGCATCCAGCGCGAGGGACTGTGTGACCCCGCCTGCCAGAGCATCATGAAGAATGAAGTTCAGCGCCCCCAGTGCGGGCATTTCAAACCGCTCGATCCGGCCGATGGAGAGGCCGGGAAAGCAGGCGCGTACCCGTTCTGTCGTCACATCCCGGTTCAGGCGTGGAAAATCTTCCAGCCTGTAGGCAATCACCGAGATGTTGGAGGTGTTGCCCTTGTCGCCGGTGCGGCTGTGAGCAAGTTCGCGCAAGCGCATCTAGGCCTCCATCATGTGAATTCGGGGTGTCACGAGATGCTCCGGAACGAGGGTGGACACCACGCCGATGACACGGCGGGTCGAGCGCCAGGCACCTCCGCCACCGGCTGGGCCATTGAGATAGAGCGCCTCGACCTCCATCCCAATGCGGTCGGCGTCGGCCTGTTCATCTGTACGGGCGGCAAAGCGCATGCGCACCTCGCGCGGTTCAGGTGGGTTGGGCTCGGGGCCGAGAATGGCATTCACACCAATCAGTTCCCCCCGCGTTTCCCGGCAGGGCACCTTCAGAAGACGCAGGCGTTCCGCAACGATATCTGCGGCAAGCTGACCGCGTCCCCTTGCGCCGGGGCCGGCATAGGAGATCTGTCCTTCGCCGATCCAGCCATCCTTCACGCCCAGCGAGACTTTCAGCAGGCCAGTGCGGGCATGGCCATTTCCACCCGTGATGCGGATACGATCCGGGCCATTCTCGGCCATGCTCACATTGGAGAAGTCCGCCACGACATCGGGCTGAAGGTAGCGGGCCGGATTGTGCACTTCGTAGAGAAGCTGTTCCGTGCAGGTCGCGCGCGTGACAGCGCCTCCCGTCCCCGTCAGCTTGGTGATGACGAGGTTGCCCTCCTCATCCAGCTCTCCGATCGGCATGCCCAGAAGAGCCAGATGAGGCGGGTTCTTGTAGCCGGGGTCCGCAAAATAACCGCCGGTCACCTGCCCGCCACATTCCAGAAGATGGCCGGCGACAATGCCACGCCCCAGCCGGGTCCAATCATCCATCTGCCAGCCAAAGGCATGGATGGCGGGCCCCAGAAACAGGGCTGGGTCTGAGGCGCGGCCAGTAATGACCACATCCGCCCCTTGCGCAAGCGCTTCTGCAATGGGCTCCGCACCCAGATAGGCATTTGCGGAAACAAGCTTGTCTTTGATGCTGGCTACCGGCGCGCCGGTTTCCTCGATGATGAAATCACCCGCGCAGACGGTGTTCAGAACATCATCACCGGTGATGGCGGCGATGCGTAGGCCGTCCAGCCCGCACTCTCTGGCAACACGGGCCGTTGCTGCGGCAGCAGCCAGTGGATTGGCTGCCCCCATATTGGTGACGATCTTTACCCCGTTTCTGTGGCAGGCCGGCAGGACAGCCTGCATGCGAGCTCCCAGAAGCGGCTCATATCCGTGATCGGGATCATTAAGGCGGGAGAGCTGGGCCAGCGCAATCGTGCGTTCCCCCAGACACTCGAACACCAGATAATCCAGATCTCCTTTTTCGGCGAGATCGACGGCAGGATCGATCCTGTCTCCGGAATAGCCCGCGCCGGTGCCAATGCGGATGCTTTTCATGGCCGGCGCTCCATTGCCAGACGCGTTTCAGTCTCGGATTCGGGCCGTTTGCGCATGAAGGCCCAAGCCAGAATGGCAAGTGCAATCAGCGGTGTGACCGTATAAGGCAGGACAGCAAGGACAATGACGGCGAGATAAACCGCAATATCCAGCAGCCGGTTGCCAAACAGGGGCAGGCCACTGAGAAGGGCCGGTATGGCCAGCACCAGTGCACCACCAGTCAGCACGGCATCCAGCACAGCCATCGTGCCGCCGCTTCCGGTCATGCCCGGATAGACGAGGAACAGGAAGGGCACCAGATAGACCACTGCAGCCAGACGCACGGCTTCAAGGGCTGCTGGCAACCAGTTGGTCTGGGCGATACCAGCGCCCACGAACACAGCCACACAGACAGGAGGCGTCACCACCGAAAGCGTCGCAAAATAGAACACGAACATCTGTGCGGAGAGAGGCTCTACACCAACAGTCGTCATGGCTGGAGCGAGTACGGCGGCAACCAGCACATAGGCGGCTGTCGTAGGCAGCCCCATCCCCATGATGAGGCACACCAGAGCGACAATAATGGCGATAATGCCGACATTGTCGCCGGCCAGTTGCACGATGAGCGAGGACACTACCACACCCACGCCAGTGAGATTGATCATCGACACAAGGATCTGTGCGCCCGCCAGCAAGACGCCGATGATGACAAGGCCACGGCCGGCATCGGCAAGGCCATCCACCACATGCTTCACCATCTCGCGGGGCGAGGTCTGGCCGATATTGGTGGCGACATAAGCCACCAGCAGGCCAAGAACACCCCAGAAGGCAGAGGTGGTGACGGAACGGCCGGTGAGGATGGCCACCAGCAGCCCACCCAGCGCCGCCACAACAGGCAGCGCCCGGCGCGGCGAGAAAATGGAGCTCCAGGCCGGTAGTTCTTCATCCGGCGCTGCCCGCAGGCCCCGCCGCAGCGAGACAATGTGCACAGTGATGAACACCGAAAGATAGAAGAGCAGGGCGGGGATGATCGCCGCCGCCATGACGGTGAAGTAGGACACGCCCAGAATTTCCGCCATGACGAAGGCCGCAGCCCCCATGATGGGCGGGGCGATTTGCCCACCGGTGGAGGCCACAGCTTCCACCGCCGCAGCGAAGGGGGCCGGATAACCCAGACGGCGCATCATCGGAATGGTAAAGTTTCCGGTGGTCGCGACATTGGCCACGGCGCTGCCGGAAATCATGCCGAACAGGCCGGAGGCAATGGTGGCCACCTTGGCCGCGCCGCCGGGGCTGCGCCCACCCAGACGCATCGCCAGATCCATGAAGGCCTGCCCGCCGCCGGTATGAAGCAGCAGCGCGCCAAAGAGCACGAAGGCGGCAATCACGGTCGCGGCAACGCCTGTTAGCATACCCCACACGCCCAGATCCCCGAGGAAAAGGGTTTCGGTGACAAAAGCTGTATCAAAACCGCGATGATTGAGTGGGGCCGGCAGCAGATGACCCAAAATGGCATAGGCCAGACCCGCAACCACGACAGCAGGGAAAATGATCCCCACAGCCCGGCGACTGAGTTCAAGAACGGAAAGGGTGAGCCCGGCCGTCAGCGCCATGTCCAGCGTGGTCGCCCAAGGCAGTTCCGTCATGATGCGATCGTAGTTGACAATCACATAGGTGCAGGCTGCCAGCGTGCAGGCCGCCATAGCCAAATCAATCACCACCCCTACTGGGCGCCAGCGTGTACCGGCACCAAGGGGGTAGAGCGTCAGGCCAAGGCAAACCACAAGGGCCAGAAAGATTGCACGTTGAATGAGGCTCTCAAAGGGGCCCGCGCCCGCGGTCCAGAATACGAACACGCCAACGAGGACCGCGAGCGCGGCTGATAGCTGTTTGAACATTGGCGGGTCCCATCACTTCTTAGGCTGAAGCTTTTCAGGAAGCTCGATGCCATGTTCCTTGAACCAGCGCGCCGCACCCGGATGCAGCGGGATGGTGCCATAGGTGGTGGTTAGCTCGGCGAGGTTCTCGCCCTTCATGGAGGCCAGAGCCGCAGCCTGAATGGTCTTGTCGGCCATCACGGCATCCACGATGCGATAGGCGGTTTCCTCATCCAGCTTGGGGCTCGCGCCGACTGCCAGACCAAAGCTCCAGGTGGAATAGGCCGGGATATCCTGATCGGGATTGGCAGGCACCTTCACCACGGAAATATCGGGCATGTCCTTTTCAAGCGTGGCGGCCTGCGCATCGGTGAGAGAAATCACATTGATGGGCGTCATGGTGGCGATGTCGAGCGAAGAGCTGTCCAGCTTCTTTCCCGCGCCGGATTTGACATAGCCGGTGACCCGGTTGTCCTTGACCATGTTCACCACATCGGTGGTGGACCCACGCACATAATCCGGCTTGATGCCAAGGGTCTTGAGAACGGATTCCGCCGTGGCTTCAGTGGCGGAGCCCTTCAGGCCGGGGTTGAAGCGCTGGCCGTTCAGCTTTTCCAGCGTGTCGATGCCACTATCCTTGCGCACCACCACATTCTGCGGCGCGGGAGAGTAGACCCACAGAAGCGCCAGATCCGTCGGGCGGCCCTTGAATTCCTGCGTGCCGCTGACGGCGTGCTGGGCCACATTGGTAGTAACGAGGCCGAAATCGATCTGATTGCGATCCATACGGCGGATATTGTCCAGCGTCGCGCCGGTTTCCACTACGGAAGCCTCAACACCCTTGAGCTGATCATTTATGATCTTCGCAAGTGCAACAAAATAGCCATACTGGCTGGATGAGGCTGATGTGGAGCCGATCAGCAGTTTTTCACTGGCATGGGCCGAGGGAATGGCGAGCAACATTACGCCAGCCGCGAGCAGTGCGCGGAGCTTCATTTCATATTCCTCCCATAGAAGGCGCAGGGGCCTTCGATCACGTTATGGTGATCTTTGTTTGATTATGGCCGGCCTGTTTTTGTTCCGGCTCTGGGAAACTGTTGCATATGGGGTCTGGTGTTTGAATTGAAAAGAAGTCAATTTTCAGTGCATGAAACGCATCAATCCAGATCTCAACGACCTTCGGGTTTTCGTCACCCTGGCTGAAGCTGGCGGGTTTCGCGCGGCGAGCGAGATTATCGGGCTCAGCAGCCCGGCCCTCAGTCGCCAGATTGCTCAGCTTGAGGGGCGTCTGAACACGCGCCTGTTCGACAGGGATACGCGCAATGTGGAACTCACCCCTTCCGGGCGCGAGCTTCTCGGGCTGGCGCGGCGGGTGCTGAACGAGGCCGGCAAGGCACGTGCAGAATTCGAGACCTTTCTCGCCGCCCGGCGTGGGCGCATCACCATGGCCTGTCTGCCCTCGGTCACGGCGGGTCTCATGCCGCCCATCCTTTCCCGTTTCGTCCAGGACAGACCGGATATTGACGTGCGGTTTCTGGATGCCGTGTGGGATGGTGGCGCGAGCGCCGTTCTGGATGGCCGTGCCGACCTTGGCCTGACAACGAACACGGCCGATGGCTCAGGGCGGCTCACCTTCCGCAATCTGATAGATGATCCGATCTATGCCGTGGCAGCACCCGGCGGGCCATTGGATGAACGGCGCAGCTTCCTGTGGGAGGAAATTCTGGAGATGCCATTTGTCACCATGGCCTCTGGCACGACGGTGCGCGATCATATCGAGGCATCGGTGACACAGATTGGAGTAGTCTTCCGTCCCCGCTTCGAGGTCTCGCATCTGGCTTCAGTCGGGGCTCTTGTGCGGCAGGGTTTAGGGGTGACGGCCTTGCCACGCCTGACCTTGCCGGTGATCGGTGGCTCTTCCCTGACGGTCCGCCCGTTGAAGTCTCCCGCCATGGTGCGCCATATCGGCCTGGTACATCTGGCCGGGCGCAGTCTTTCGCCCGCAGCGCAGGCTCTGACCGATGCGATTGTGGACTATTGTCGTCGCTATACGCAGGATGATCTGCTGAATGCGCTCGACCCAGCATAGCAGTTGCACAACTACAAAACAGATGTGGCGCGATGGGAACCCACCGCGCCACATGCATTTCAGGTGGAAATTCCGGTTCAGTCTGCTTCGCCGTGGACCAGTGTCGATGGTGTCACGATCTTGCGCTGCCAGAGATACAGGCCAATGGCGATGGCAATGCCGACACCATTGGAGAACCAGCCGGAATCGATCATCGCGATGGCTGCGATCAGCAGGGCAATGCGCCCGACGGAACCAAGCTTGCCGAAATAATAGCCGATCACCGATGCAGACAGCAGGAACATGCCGAACAGCGCCGTGATGAACACATGGGCAATGTTCACCCATTCACCCTGCATCAGCAGTTCATGCGAGGTGAAGAACATGAAGGGCACGATGAAGGCGGCAAGGCCGAGCTTGAACGATTCAACGGAGGTCTTCATCGGGTCGGACCCGGCCAGACCTGCACCGGCATAGGCGGCCAGCGCCACTGGAGGCGTGATGGCGGACATCACGGCGTAGTAGAAGACAAAGAAGTGCGCCACCAGCAGCGGCACGCCCAGTTGCACAAGGCCCGGTGCCACCACGGCTGCAGCCACTGCATAGGCCGCAGTGGTGGGCATGCCCATACCCAGAATGATGGAAATGCACATGGCGAAGAACATCGCCAGCAACTGGCTCTGTCCGGCGATGGAGAGCAGCAGGGTAGAGAAACGCGCACCCACACCCGTCAGCGCGATCACGCCCACAATGATGCCGGCCGCAGCACACACCGCCACCATCTGGATGGCCATGCGTGCACCGAGATCGAAGGCATGGAAGATCTGCTTCGGTCCCATGCGGAAGGGGGTCAGCCAACTCACCACCGCCGCCGCCGCCATGCCCAGCGTCCCGGCGCGGATGACGGAATAACCCGCAAACAACGTATAGATCAGGATGATGATGGGCGTGAACAGATAGATCTGCCGCACCAGATGGGCGAACTTCGGCAGTTCATCGCGGGGCATGCCCTTCATGTTCATTTTCAGGGCCTGAAGATCGACCATGAAATAAACAGAGATGAAGTACAGCACCGCAGGGATGATGGCGGCAATGACGATATCCGTATAGGGGATGCCCGTCACCTCAGCCATGATGAACGCACCGGCGCCCATGATGGGCGGGAGGATCTGGCCGCCAGAAGAGGCCGTAGCCTCGATGGCTGCGGACGTCTTGGGCGTATAGCCCACCTTTTTCATCAGCGGAATGGTCAGTGAGCCGGTGGACACCACATTACCTGCCGATGTGCCGTTAATCATGCCCATCAGGCCGGAGGCGAATACCGCCACCTTGGCCGGGCCACCACGCGTCTGGCCGGCACAGGCGAAGGCGAAGTTCACGAAATAATCGCCAACCTTGGAGACCTGAAGGAAGGCCGCAAAGATGATGAACAGGATAATGTAGGTGGAAGAGACCGCGATCGGATCTCCCAGAATGCCCTGATCGGTGAAGATATAGGTGAAGAACCGTTTCGCGTCATAGCCTCGATGGTTCAGGAAGCCGGGCAGCCAGGGGCCGAGGAAGGAATAGGCGATGAAGATACTGACAATCACCACCAGTGCCAACCCGGTGAGCCGGCGGGTGAGTTCGAGAATGAGGATGACGCCCACCAGAGCGGCGTAAAGATCCGCCGGCTGCGCCATGGAGGTGCCGGCCCGCAGGCGCAGGCTGCCTACCACGAACAGGATGTAGCCCAGCATGGCAATGGAGGCGAGGCCCAGCAGCCAGTCACCTTCATAGATGCGTCCGCGATTCTTGGGAGACCAGATCCATCCGGCCACAAGCGCCAGAAGCGTGCCGATCAGCAGCGGAATGCCATAGCTCTGGAAGATGAACCGGTTGGGCATGGCTGTGCCCGCAAACCACCAGCCGCACCACGCATAGGCAATCATGGCAAAGCCATATCCTACGCCCACGGCCGCTCCGATCAGAACAATCAGCTCAAGCGGACTGCGCCGCGTTACAGGGCTGGCATCCTCGCTCTGCGACAGGGCCGAATAGGTGAGAAAGCCAATGATGAGACCGCCGGAAAGATGGAGCATCCGGTAGGTCCACGTCTCCAGCGGGTAGACGTTCATCACGAAGATGTGGAAGGCCGCATACAACGCACACAGAACGGCCAGCAGAAGACCCATGCGGGCCTTCGGGTCGCGCTGGTTGGAGGCCAGAGGCTCTTCATCAACGCCTTGGGCGATGACGATATTGTCCTCAGCCCCCACCGGGGTGGAGTGGGTCATGTTGTTCTCCATCACGTCGGGCCATGCCGGAAGATCGGCAGCCGCGCTGGAAAAATGAGAGTGCAGGCACAACAGGCCGGGTCGCCACATCACGCAAGGCGGCCTTGCCGGATATTCATGGCGCCAACCCGGAAGAATCGAACCTCCTGGGGCGGAAGAGCCATGGATAAAATCAGCGGAACGGGAGCATCAGATCTACCCGGTCAGAAGAGGGCGGCCATGGTCAGGCCGCCCGTCAGTGTTGAAGGCAGATGCCCAGATATTGTGGCCTCAGCCACGCAGCTCTTCCGGAATCTTGATGCCGATTTCTTCAAAATATTTCACGGCACCCGGATGGTAGGGCAGGAACTTGTTCTTGTCGGCATTGGCCGGAATGGACTCCGCAGCCGTGGCGTGGATGCGCTTCATATCCGGGTTGTTTTCCATCACCAGCTTGGTGATCTCATAGGCGAGGCTGTCGGGCATCTCGTCAGAGGTCACGGCGAAGTTCCACATGGCCACTGTTTTGTGGCTGTCCGGCGTGTTCTTGTAGAGGCCGCCGGGCACTTCGAAGACCGCCACTTCGGGCATGGCTTCGAGGATCTTCTTCAACTGCTCATCGGTGAAGCCGAAGATGTTGACATCACTTTCAGCCGCGATCTGCGCAAAGGCCGAGATCGGTACACCGGCAGCGAAGGCGAACGCGTCAAGAAGGCCGTCCTTCACCTGCCCCGTCGCATCATTGGCGCCGGAGTAGCTGATCTTCGGCTTGACATTGAGCACCTCGAAGAAGCGCGGCCAATAGGTGGCCGCGGTGCCTCCGGCCGGGCCCACTGAGACGCGCTTGCCATTCATCTTGCTTACATTATCAATGCCGGATGACTGCAGCGCCATGGCCTCGAAAGGCGTCTGATACATGGGGAAGAGCGCGCGCAGCTTCTTGTGCTCCACGCCGGGGGCAAGCTCGCTCTTGCCTGTCCAGGCTTCATAGGCAGGGCCCATCGTCACCAGACCGATCTGGTGATCGCCGGTTTCCACCAGCGTGGCGTTCTGCACCGGGCCACCGGTCACTTCGGCCGAAGCATTAACGCCCAGATTCTTGCTGATGAGGCCGGCAAGGCCGGTGCCATAGATGAAGTAGGTGCCGCCCTGGCTGGCTGTGCCAATAGTGAGGCTGGAGGGCCAATTGGTCTTGTCCTGCGCCGAGGCGGCGGACATCGACAGAACGAGGCCGGCTGCCGCAGCAGCCAGAGTGAGAAAGCGCATCGGTTTCCTCCCGGAGTTCCCGTCTTCGGCCAGAGGTTGCTCCTCCAGCCCAGACACACTCCTGCAGAAAAACGGTCACAGCACTGCCTCGCAATGGTCATCATGTCTAAGAAATGGATAAAATGAGGCCTGCAGATCCCAAATGGATGGATTTGGTGACATCACCGCTCTAGAGTGGGTGGAAATCCCCCCATTTTACTCCTCGGCCTCTTCGTGAGCGATGCCGAGCTGGCTCTTGTCGATGCCATATTTCTGCATTTTCTCATACAGAGTCTTGCGGGAAAGGCCGAGCGTTTCATAGACTGGTTTGAGCTTTCCGCCATGGGCGGAAAGGGTGGAGATGATGGTGTCTCGCTCAAAAGCCGCCACCCTGTCCGCCAGTCGTTGTGGTGTTTCCCGGTTTTCCATCGGCTGCAGGGGAATGCCCAGTGCATGCCTGTCTGCGGCATTGCGCAGTTCCCGCACATTGCCCGGCCAGAGGCGATTGGCGATATCCCCCAGCAGTTGTGGAGGCACAGGGACAGGCTCCAGGCGATGGCGGGCGGCAGCTTCCTGCACCAGCTTGGTAAACAGCAGTTGCACATCTTCCCGGCGTGCGGAAAGCGGTCGCACATGCAGAGTGGCGACATTCAGGCGATAGAGCAGATCGGCCCTGAAGCGCCCCTGCTCCACCTCCGCCTCCAGAGGATAGCGAGAGGTGGCGAGAAAGCGGACATCCAGCGCGAAGGGTTCATTTGAACCGAGGCGGGTGATTATCCTGTCCTGTACCACGCGCAGGAATTTGCCTTGCAGATCAATCGGCATGGAGCCGATTTCATCCAGCAGAATGGTGCCGCCCTGAGCATATTCGAACTTGCCATAGCGCGGGCGCAGCGCCCCGGGAAAGGCCCCGGCCTCGTGGCCAAACAGTTCGCTTTCAATCAGATTGGCGGGCAGGGCCGCGCAATTAATCGCGATGAAGGGCTTGCGGGCGCGGGGGGAAAGGTCATGCAGCGCACGGGCCACCACCTCCTTACCTACACCGGTTTCGCCAATAATGAGGACATCAGCGTCTGTCGGTCCGATGGTGCGGATGCGACGGCGCAGATCCACCATTGTGTTGGAGCGCCCGACAAGGCGTGTTTCCAGATCATCCGCCTGCCCGGCTGCCGCGCGGAGCACACGATTTTCCAGCACCACGCGCCGATATTCAAGAGCCCGCGCGACAATTTCGGCCAGTTGGGAGCCTGAGAAGGGCTTCTCCACGAAATCATAGGCCCCCTCCCGCATGGCGCTGACGGCCAGTTGAATATCCCCATGGCCGGTGACGAGGATGACCGGTATTTCCGGGTCAATATCATGGATGCGGTTCATCAGCGTCAGCCCATCCATTTCGGGCATGCGGATATCCGTGACGACCACACCACAAAAGCCGAAATTCACCAGATCGAGCGCCGGCTGGGCAGAGGGCAGAGGTTCCACATCCAGCCCGGCCAGATCCAGCGCCTGGGCGGTGGAAAGACGCATCTCAGCATCATCATCCACTAGTAGAATCCGCTCGCTCTTCATGGCGCATCTTCCTTGTGCGAGGGGCCGGTTTCTGGTTCAGCGCGCACACCCGGGGCGGCCTGTGTCAGTTCCATCTCGAAGATGGCGCCACCTTCCGGGGCTTCCGTAACCCGCAGCTCTCCGCCGAAATCTTTGATGATATTGTAGGAAATGGAAAGCCCCAGCCCCAGCCCCCGGCCAACGCCCTTGGAAGTGAAGAAGGGGTCGAAAATCCGCTCCCGCATACCTAGAGGCACGCCTGGCCCATTATCGGCCACACGCAGAATGATTTTCCGATCCCGTGTTTCAGCACTGATACGGACGAGGCCCTCCTGATAGGTTTCCAGCACATCTATGGCGTTGGAGACCAGATTGACCAAAACCTGCTGAAGCCGAACCGCATCGGCCTTTACATAAAGCGCGGTGGCACCCAGTTCATCCTCAATCTGCACCCGTGTGCCCCTGAGCCGCCAGGAGATGACCTCCCGCGCCTCGGTCCAAACCTCCTGCACCATCACGGTGCTGAGCTTCTGATCCCCCTTGCGGGCAAAATTGCGCAGGGTGCGGCTGATTTCGCGCATCCTGTCGGCAAGGCCCAGAATGCGGCTGATATTGTCGCGGGCCTCGGGAACACGGCCACGGTCAATGTAGGCCAGAGCATTGTCCGCGAAATTGCGCAATGCCCCCAGAGGCTGGTTGAACTCATGGGAGAGTGCGGCTGACATCTGGCCCAGCGCCATGAGCTTGCCAGATTGGACCAGACGGCTCTGGGTGCGGCGCAATTCCATCTCTGTCGCGCGGCGCTCGGCGACTTCATCCTGCAGGCGGGTATTGAGGCCGGCGAGCTCCTGCGTGCGCTCATCGACACGCCGCTCAAGCAGCACCTGCGCTTCGTGCTGCATCTCCATGCGTTCCCGCAGACGGGCGCGACGCTGGAGTATAGCAGCCAGCCCGAGCATGGTGAGCGCCACCGCCAGCAGCGCCGCCAGTGTGCCCGTGCGGGCGAGTGTGTGGGCTGATGCCGTGTCCATCAGCATGCTCACCGTCCACCCCGCCGAAGGCATGGATTCAGACACCATCATGAACTCACGCGAGCCTTGCGGAAGTTTCAGACGCAGGAGTGGATTGCCTTCAAAGGCACTGGCCCGGATCAGCGGAAGGGCTGGTAGGGGGTTCATGTCATAGCGCCGCGTGGCGGTCACACGGGCGCGCATGTCATCTGTCAGCGGTGCAAGAGCCTTGAATTGCCACGCCTTTCGGCTGGCCATGAAGACGATGCCTTCCGGGTCCGTGACGATGATTTCATATTCGGCAGCTCGCCAGGAGTTCTCCAGCTCATCAATGTCCATCTTCAGCACCAGGACCCCAAGGGTCTCACCCTGTCGCTGGATGGGCGCACCGAAATAGAAGCCGCGCTTGCGCGATGTGGTGCCCAGAGCGAAAAAGCGCCCTTCTCCACTGGTCAGCGCATCCGTGAAATAGGGGCGGTATGTGAAATTCTGCCCGATGAAAGAGGTGCTCAGATCATAATTGCTGGCGGCAACCGTGTGTCCATCCGGTTGGATGACATACAGATCAGATGATCCCAGCAGGGTGTTCACCTCTCGCAGATAGCGGTTGGCCTGCAAGAGCGTTTGCGAGGAAGTACCGGGGCGCGCGGCTTCCGCCAGAATATCCTGTTGGGCCAGAAAGCGGGGCAGACGCTCATATTGAGCCAATTCTCCCCTCAGACCGGAGACGGCAAGGCGCAGGGTGTTCTCGCCACGCCTGGTGGTCTCTTCCAGCGCCGCGCGTGTCAGGCGCTCCTGCCCGATGGTCAGCACACCTGCCGAGAGGATGAGGAAGGCAAGCGTCAGCAGTCCCCAGCGTGAGCGCAAGGCGTGTAAGGCGCGGGAGAAGCGTGAATGGGACATCTGGGTTAAGTGACACGGGCTGGAAGGAGAACAAGCATATCATGCCTTGCCTTGCATCAGCCTGCCAGCCATAGGCGCGGTTGTGGACGTGTTTGTGAGGGGGAGGGTGCAGAATGAAAGACGGGCTGGAAATCTCCAGCCCGTCTTTCATGTGCTCTCAGTGTCCGCTTTCAGCCCCTTGCCGGGGCGTGAGACTGCGCTCGCGGCGCGCATAAATCGCGCCCCAGCCCAGCCCGATGATGGCTGCAGTGACAGAGGCGACAAGAACGCCCAGCTTGGATGCACCCAGCAGGTTTGCATCCGTAAAGGCCAGCATGGCGATGAAGATTGACATGGTGAAGCCAATGCCAGCCAGCAGGCCGATAAGGACCACTCCGCCCCAGCTTACGCCCGGGGGCAGGCGGCAGACACCCAGTTTCACCATCAGCCAGCTGACACCCACAATGCCGAGCGGCTTGCCCGCGACCAGTGCAATGGCCACGCCTGCCATGACCCATTGCGGGCCAGCATTGGACAGATCAATGCCATCCAGCGTGACGCCGGCATTAGCCAGAGCGAACAGCGGCATGATGCCATAGGCGACCCAGGGATGCAGTGCCATCTGCACACGCACCACGGGGGGCAGCAGTTCACGCTGGGCACGACGGATATCTTTGAGCGGGCCAGCGATATGGTGCGGATCGTGGTTCTCTTCCCGGCCGGGCAGGGCCTCGGTTGCACGCGAAAGGATATCAAGCGGATGCTCGCGCATGCGAACGGGTAGAACCGGTGTCATCAGGCCCAGAACCACGCCCGCCAGTGTGGGGTGCGCACCTGTCATCAGCAGCCCGACCCAGAGGATCGCGCCCGGCACCACATAGACATATGCCGAGCCAATCCCGATGCGCTGAAGCGCTAGGATCATCACGATGCCGATCGCCCCCACGGCAAAGCCGCTGTAATCCAGCCCGCCGGAATAGAAGAAGGCAATGATGAGCACCGCGATGATGTCATCAATGATCGCCAGCGCCAGCAGGAAGACGCGTACATTGCCGGGGATGGATTTGCCCAGCAGCGCCAGAACACCGACAGCGAAGGCGATATCGGTTGCCGTCGGCACGGCCCAGCCCTGAATCTGGGGTCCAGTGTGGTTGAAGCCCAGATACACGAGGGCCGGCACCACGACACCACCAATGGCTGCGGTGATGGGCAGCGAGGCTTGCTTCAGATCGCTCAGCGCGCCTTCGTGAATCTCACGGCGGATTTCCATGCCGACGACCAGAAAGAAGACGGTCATAAGCGCATCATTGATCCAGAAATGAAGGGGGCGATCAAACACCCACTCTCCTAGACCAATGGAGAACGAAACGTGCCAGAGGTGGTGGTAGCTCTCTGCGAATGAGGAATTGGCCCAGATCAAAGCGATGGCCGCGGCCAGAAGCAGCACGATACCGCTGACGGCCTCAATATGCAGAAAGCGTTCAACCGTCGCAAAAGCACGCTCGGCCAGAATCTGGGAGCGCGGCAACTCCTGCCAGGGGGCGGGTTGGTTCATGAGCAATAGCCTTTCCGCGCGGCGGCCCGACCAACGCAACATCCCTGCCATGCAGCCCCATGCTGCCGGCACCCATCAATTTCCTAGCAAACAGAAACTAAATTTCCAACTGCCTGTGCGTCAAAAATCGACATAGTCAGGCGCAAGTCTTCATCGGTTTTCCGGATTGTGTATACCTTATCCGTATTTCTGCCTATATGCGGGGCAGAGTCGACTTCCTATTCTGCATAATACTCACAGTTGTGGTCGGTCATGCGTGAAGTTGAAAGGAAGTTGTTGCCTCTGCTTTGGCTGGAAGGTGCGAAGGGTGGACTCTAAATGTGGCTATGGATTTTCATTCAGCCGCAACACGTCCTTCTGTACGAGCAACTGCAGCCAGATGTTCACCCAGTCGATGCGCCAGCGCCATGATGGTCAAGGTCAGGTGCTTGTCTGGCAGATGGGGAATGACACCGCCATCGCAGATATAGAGATTGTCGATGTCGTGACTGCGCAGATTGGCATCCACAATGCCTTCTTGGGGGTTTTCCGACATGCCTGTGGTGCCGGCATAATGAATGCCGGTGCCGGAATTGTCATGTGAGGTGGAAATGAGCGTGGATGAGGCCCCCCTCAGTACGCGTCGGCCCCAGGCCGTCATCGCGTCCATCTGCTCATGGGCAGTAGGCGGAATGGAAAAATCCACGCGCACCTGCCGCACGCCATGGCGATCCCTGCTGGTTGCGGGGCGCACCCGGTTTTCCGGCCGCGCCTCCCCGGCGCAGAACAGGCCCAGCGTGACGTAGCTGTGAAACATGATGCGGGCCAGTGGGTCCTTCAGGAAGGCCGGAAAGCGCGCCATAGCCGGCAGATAATGGGGAATATCCGGAATCCCGTGAATGGCATGGCCAATAAAGGGGAAGCTCCCGCCATCCTTGAGTTTTGCGCGGGCCATGAGGATGAGAAGATCGCCATACCCGATATCATAATCTCGCCTTTTGCCCCACAGCTTCCAGAGCGAGGTGGAGAGCACGGATTTGGGATTATCCTGCAAGCCCTGCCCCAATCGGCCAGAGCGGTTGGCAAGGCCGGAAGGGTCGGCTTCATCTGCGGAGTTGAACAGGATACGCGGGGTTTCGATCGCCCCGGTCGCCAGCACCACAATGCGGGCCTGCAGAATGCGGCGTTCGCCCGTTGTGGTCTCGATATATTCCACACCTGAGAGGTGACGGTTTCCGGGCTCGCGCACCAGGCGCACCACCTTGGCATGCGTGCGCAGCTCATAATTCGGCAGCAGGCGGATTTCCGGCAATAGCCGGCTGGTGAATTTGTACACCGCGCCAACCGGGCACCCGGATGTGCAGATGCCAGTTGAAACGCAGCCATGCGCCTGTCCGGGGCGCGTATCTATGGCCTTCCGGTTGGGTATGGCATGGGCATCGGGTTCGCCAAGAGCTTTCACGGCGTTGATGACCATGCGGTCTGCCGGACGCAAGGGCTTGGGGGGCACGAAGACCCCATCCGGCAATTCCGGGATATTCTCCTGCGTACCACACACGATAATACGCTGCTCCACAGCTTTATAGGCCGGGGCGAGATCTTCATAGCCAATGGGCCAGCGCTCGAAATCCCGTGCTGCGAAGCGCACGCTCACCCCATTCCACAAATTCTGAAGGCCATTGACCGCCAGAACCTGAAAATGGCGAAACCCATCTCTGGGACGCGCCGTGGAGCCATTCTGCCCATCGGCGAACAAAGGGTGGATGAAAAGGCTGTCATGCGGATCACTCGGCCAGCGCGTATCCGGGCCAATGCCGAGATCCCGCGTCGCTCCGGGCGGGGCCGTATTCTGGAAATAGTCATCCGGCAATTGCCCGCCCTGTTCGAGCGAAACAACATTCAGCCCGGCCTTGGCAAGCTTGTAGGCCAGCATGCCGCCACCTGCGCCAGTGCCAACGATGCAGACATCACAGGAGGCCGCTTCACTCATGCTCCAGCCCTTTCCTTGTTGCGGGCCAGTGGCCCTTCGCCGACACGGGCCAGAAAAGCTGGGGAGGCGAAGTGAATATATTCCAGAAATTCGAGGAACAGCGCGGCATCTGCTCCGAGATCCTGCCGTTTCAGGGGCATATGGGCGCGGCCGGCCTGTTCCCGTCTGGCCAGAAGCTGCTCAAGCGCCTGACGGATCTGGTGGTTGAGTAGGGCAATGCGGATGATATCGGCCTCAATCCCCATCAGATCACGACGATAGGGGCTGAGAGGGATGATCTGCGCCACAAGGGCCTGGAGCTGAGGCTGATTGTCGGAAGGCTTCATCAGGCCGGGCTCCCCAGTTCGCAGAAGGGCCGGCCCGATTTGAGGTGGTCTTCAATCTCCTCCAAGGGAATGCCGCTGGTTTCGGGCACGGCGCGCAAGGTGAAGATGATGCCGACGAGGCAGGCCATGGCATAAATGGTGAAGATGCCGCCCAGACCAATATACGCGATGAGAAGCGGGAAGGAAAAGACGACCAGAAAATTGAAGCCCCAATTGGCCACAGTGGCTGCGCTCATGCCAATGCCACGAACATTCTGTGGGAAGATTTCCGACATCATGACCCATGGCAGGGGGCCAAGGCTGGCTGCAAACGCACCGATATAGATGACCAGCCCGGCCAGCGCGACAATATCCAGAGATTGTGCCTCAGTCGCCGCGCCTATGGCGATCATCCCAAGGCTGAAAGCCGTGCCGATGAAGCCGATGAGCAACAGTGCACGACGGCCGATCCTGTCAATCAGCGCCATGCCGACGAGGGTCATTAGGACATTGACGAGGCCAATGCCGACACTGGCCAGTAGCCGGCTTGAGCCGGAATCGAACCCAGCTTCACGGAATATTTCCGGCGCATAATAGATGACCGCATTGATGCCGCTGAGTTGCTGGAGAAAGAAAAGCCCGATGCCAACGACAAGGGCGGGGCGGGCCACGGGGCCGAGCAGATCGGCCCAACTGCCCCCTTTGCCGTCACTCGCGGCGGTGCGGGCAATTTCTGTCATTTCCCCCTGAAGGGCGGGGCTTTGGGGAGAAATCCCGCGCAGCCGGCTGAGCACGGCCTGTGCCTGCCCAGTGCGGCCTTGCGCGGCCAGCCAGCGCGGTGTTTCCGGCATCAGCCACATGCTGGCGAACAATGCCGCACCCGGCACCACGCCCAGCAGGAACATGGTGCGCCATGAATCCGAAAAGCCATAGCTTGCCAGATAGGCCCCCAATATGCCCAGCGTGATTGCAAGCTGGTAGATGGAGACCAGCATCCCACGCTTCTTTGGTGGGGCACTTTCGGAAATATAGAGCGGGGCCACCAGTGCGGCGATACCCACGGCAAAACCGAGAATGAGCCGGGCCAGGCTCAACATCCAGATCGCCAGCGTGGCGGAGGAGAGCAGGGCGCCTGCGGCAAACAGAAGGGCCGCAAACAGCAGCATGGACCTTCTGCCATAATGTTCCACGGCAGGGCCAGCCATAATGGCCCCGAACAGGGCCCCCAACGGCACTGCGGAGGTCATCAGGCCTTCGCTCACTGGGGAGATCTGGAACTGCGCGCGCAGCAGATGTAGCGCTCCGGCGATGATCCCCTCGTCAAATCCAAACAGAAACCCTGCAATGCCTGCCACTGCCGCGACAATATAGATCATGCGCTTCCCTCCGTTTTATATATGTTCAGGCGTTTGGAAGCGCGCCGGAAACCTTGCATATGGCGTGGATGATATCCTCCACGTCCTGATCGGTCAGAACGGAGGCGATGGTGAGAATGACACCTCGTTCCTGCATGTCATCACAGACAGGCAAGGTGCCTGCCGCATAGCTGTAGCTCTTTGCGAAGCTGTTGGCGGAATGCGTCCAGGGGAAACCATCCCGCGAGTTGGAGCGTCGCTCGACAAGGCTGGGAATGTTACAATACCAGTGCAGCCCCCATTGCCGCATGGTGATGCAGGCCAGACTGCCGGCCGGCCCCACAATCCCCTCTGCCCGAAGTGCTTCGACAAACCAGTCTGCGGTGTGGCTGTCTGCCAATTGCGTGAGGAGGAAGGGCCCGCTGTCTCCGGCCGGATCGGGCACATGGCGGAAGGAGAGGCCATTCAGTCCCTGAATACCATCGCGTATCCGCCATTTGGCATGGCGCATGGCTCCAGTAATGGTAGGCAGCTTGCGCATCTGGGCCAGCGCCATCGCGCCAGCCAGTTCAGACATGCGCGCGCCATATCCCCAGAGCTGGCAATCTTCCCGCGTGGTATCGAGACGGCCTTCTTCGGTGCGCGGATAGCCCAGATCGTGCAGGGCCACGATCCGCTCGAACAGTGCAGCATCCTTGCAGACCAGCAGACCGCCTTCGCCAGAGGTCATGTTCTTGTTGAGCTGGAAACTGAAAATGGCGATATGGCCAAAACGCCCGACAGGCGTGCCTTTGAAACTGGCCCCGGCGGCCTGTGCGCAATCCTCGATCAGCTTCAGGCCATGGGCCTGACACAAGGCGGCGATCTGGTCGATATGTCCGGGCGCACCGCTCATATGGACGCACAGTACAGCTCGGCTGTGGGGGCTGATCTTGCGGGCCAGATCCTTCGGATCCATGCAGAAGGTATCGTCTATATCCACCAGCCGCGGAATGGCTCCAGTGCGCACGACAGCCGCAACGCAGCTGACCCATAAATAGCCCGGTATCAGCACCTCATCCCCCGGCCCCAGTTCCAGAGCTGACATGGCGATGGAGAGAGCCGCAGTACCGGATGATACCGCCAGTGCATGTGGGTGCCCATAGGTTTCGCACCATTCCTGCTCCAGCCTGTCCACCATGTGCTGAAGGTCTGGCCCATAAAAACGGAACGGGCTACGCGCCTTGACGACCTGATCGACGAGAGTGCGCTCTTCTTCATCAATCCAGTGGGCACCGGGCAACTCCCAGGGCAGGGGCTGGGTGCGAACAGGTTTGCCGCCACGAATTGCGAGTTCCTCCCGATGGCTGGTGTGGGCGGCGCTGGCTGAGTGCGTGTCGCTGTTCATGGGGAACGATCCAGTCTGGAGCGGATGGGAGGAACGAAATGAAACTGTCCGGCAGAACTCGATTGTGAGAACCTATCCGCACACTATACGTTTCACTTCCAGATTGGTTCCAGTCCTTGTTTGAAGGGTCGAGGCATTGCGCGCAGCTCCTCTCGCACTAGTCGTGTCTATGGTCACCTTCTCTGGGGCAACCTTTGGCTATGGGACTGCATCTATTGCGGGTGTTCTGGACCAGGTTAGCGTCAGCTTTGCCGTAGGGGTGGAGTGGCAGCAGGCAGTAGTCGCTTTTGTGCCCGGATTTGCTTTCATCGGAGCGATGGTTGCTGGCGCCTTGGCGCGAAAGTTTGGACGCCGCAGGGTTATGTTGGGCTCCTTCCTGGTGGCCTGCTGTGCCTATGGTCTGCTGTTGAGTGCTCCTTATTTGCCTGCACTGCTTGTGGCCCGTGCCTGCATTGGAACAGCCATCGGTCTGGTATCCATGGTAGCCCCCATGTATGCGGCGGAACTCACTCCGCCCCAACATCGCGGTGGTGTGGTTTCCGTTTTTCAACTTGCCGTTACGATAGGCATTCTGGGGGCCTATGCAGTGCCTCTCGTTTTCCCGGAGTGGTCATGGGCCAGCGTGCTGGCTATGGGAATTGTGCCGAACCTGCTGGGCTTGCCTGTCGTTCTGCGGCTGCCCGAAAGTGGTTCCGCCACAGGAGAGGGGGCTTCCCAGGTCGCCTCTACGCAAGAGGCGCTGCGTGCGGAGCGTGAGGCGTTCTTTGCCCTGCTGCGCCGCAAAAGTGTGATGGCCGTTTTTATCCTGTGTGGCCTACTTTTCGTGTTGCAGAATTTGAGCGGCATTGACGGCATTCTTTACTACGCGCCGCATATTTTCGAGCAACTGGGCTTCTCCGGCGAGGGTGCGGCCATTATGGCGACAGCGGCTCTGGGGCTCATCAATGTCTGCGCCACCATCCTTGCCATTGTTCTGGTTGACCGCATCGGTCGCAGGCCTTTGCTGATTTACGGCTCGCTCATCATGGCGCTGGGGCTGGGAGCCACCCTTATGGGTGCTGCGCAGGATTTGCCCCTGTTGGGGCTGCTGGGGCTTGGAACCTATATCTGGGCCTTTGCGATGAGCCTTGGACCATTGCCCTATGTGCTGATGTCCGAGCTTTTTCCATCCGCAGTGCGGGAAACAGGCATTGCTGCGGCTTCAGCCACAAGCTGGCTGTTCAACATGCTGGTTGCCTTTACTTTCCTGTCTTTCGTCGGATGGATCGGGCTTTCAGGGGTGCTTCTGTTCTTTCTCATAGTGTGTCTGGTATCTGCCATCATCGGAATCGTTTTTGTTCCTGAGACAAAGGGCACCTCTCTGGAGGATATTGAGGAAAACGTACTGAGCGGCTGCTCGATCCGTCATGTCGGGCGTCGGGATGGGTAGGGAAGACTCAGTTACAGGGCGTGGTGAGGCTTTTGATGTATGGCCATTCCCCTCAGGAGACTGACTTTCCTGAATTTATTCGGGACAGCCTGTGCATTGTGTCAATTGAGACGTCACAAGGGTTGTCACCAGGTTTTTGATAGCGCTGTCCACAGCTTGAAGGTGGTTGTGACAGTTTTTTTGTCCTCTCCCTCTTTCCTTTCCTGAAGGCCATTGCTACATAACCACCACGCCAGACGGCGGCCACAACTGGCCCTAACAACTGGCTTTGACGCGGGGTGGAGCAGCCCGGTAGCTCGTCAGGCTCATAACCTGAAGGTCGCAGGTTCAAATCCTGCCCCCGCAACCACTGATAACGACAAACCCGTAGCATCCGCTGCGGGTTTTGTTGTTTTTCCAGCCTTTCCAATAGCTTGCCGCTTCGTCCATTCGAGGATCGTGCGCAGTTCGCCGTGCAGGGTGGCGTAAAGTTCCCCGCGTTCCGGGCCGGGAGTCAGCACAATCTTCTCGATCAGAGCGCGCAAATCCTGCGACGCTTCCTGCCGCTCTTCCTTCCGGTTGAGGGCCTTGGTGAGCGCCGCGATCTTCTTCGCGTAGATGGCCGACGCACTCGGCAGAATGTCCGGCGTGTCCGCCGGCGCATCGGCGAGCAGAGCGGTCAGTTCCTCCCTGCGCGCTTCCAGCCCGGTCATCTTCTCCTTCATCGACGGATGATACATGCCATCCGCAATGGCCTCGACGATCTGCGCGATCTGCTTCTCGGCCTTCACCAGTTCGGCTTTCCAGGAATCGCCGTTCGAGCGGCGTTCCCTGTTCAGCCGGTTCGTCTCTTCCGCATAGGCGCGCATGGCGTCCTCGACGATCTCCGGCGCCATCATCCGGTCCTTCAGCCCGGCAAGCACACGCCGCTCCAGGTCTTCGCGCGCGATGCCGCGGCTGTTGGAACAGGAACCCTTGCTGATATGGTTCGAGCAGGCGAAGCGGTCGGCGCCGCGCAGCGAGTAGGGACCGCCGCAGCAGCCGCAGAACACCAGCCCCGACAGCAGCGACTTCGGACGCCGCGCGCCGTTCAGCCGGTTCTTCTTGTGGTGTGCGCGGACGGCTTCGGTGACATTGGCGAACTTCTCGGCGATCTCGCCCTGCCGCGCACGCACGGCCTGCCAGAGTTCGTCGTCGACGATGCGCAGATCGGGAACGTCCTTGACGATCCATTCCGATTCCGGGTTCAGCCGCGAGACGCGCTTGCCGGTCGACGGGTCTTTGAGATAGCGTAGCCGGTTCCAGATCAGGCGGCCGACATAGAGTTCGTTGTTCACGAGGCCCGTGCCGCGCTTCACATGGCCGCGAATGGTGGTGTCGCTCCAGAGCCGACCTTCGGGGCCGGGGACGCCTTCCTCGTTCAACGTGCGGGCGATGGTGCGCGGGCCGATGCCTGCGGCAAACTCGCGGAAGATGCGCCGCACGACATTGGCCTCGGCTGCGTCGATCTCGCGGTCGCCCCGGATCGGGTCGCCGCGCGCATCGAGCTGCTTCACGACCTTGTAGCCATAGCAAAGCCCGCCGCCCGACTTGCCGTCCTCGACGCGGCCACGGATGCCGCGATGCGTCTTGGCCGCGAGGTCTTTGAGGAACAGCGCGTTCATCGTCCCCTTGAGGCCGACATGAAGCTCGCTGATCTCGCCCTCGGCCAGCGTGACGATGGGAACGCCAGCGAACTTCAAATGCTTGAACAGCGTCGCCACATCGGCCTGGTCGCGGCTGATGCGGTCCAGCGCCTCGGCCAGCACCATGTCGAACTGGCCCGCCTGCGCGTCCTGCAACAGCATCTGGATGCCGGGCCGCAGGATCATGCTCGCGCCGGAGATGCCCGCGTCCTTGTAGGTTCCGACCACCTTCCACTTCTCGCGCTTCGCCTGCTCGCGGCAGATGCGCAATTGGTCGTCGATCGACGCCTCGCGCTGGTTGTCGGAGGAATAGCGGGCGTAGAGGGCAACGCGGGTCATCGGCCGGTCCTTTCAAAACTCCATGGTCAGCGGCGCACGGCGCCGCTCTTCTTCGCGCGGGCCAGTTTGAGGAAGCTGGCCCTGATCTTCGCAAACAGCCCCGGCGGGATGAAGCCATAGGCGAACTCGCCCCGCTTGCCGGGAACAGGCGAAAGCCCGCCATTGGGCCATTCGTCGATATTGTGTTCCGAGACGATCACCCAGCTCGGCGCGTCGTCGAGGCCGATGGCCTGCTTCACCTTTGCCGGGATCTCGATGCCGACCGTTTCGCCGGAGGGCGGCGTGTGGGTGATCGGCAGCAGCACCACATGGCGCGGGCGCATAAGGGCATCGGTCGCGGCGACGAGGCAGGTCGGACGGTCCTTGCCCTGATCCTGGCCGGCGGCGGCCTCATGCGTCCAGAGGTAATCGTAGCGGAGGACGAGGCCGGGCTTGGGTTCAGGGATCGCCACGTCGCCCGCCTTACTTCAGCAGGTCGTCGAGATGGGCGTGTTCGGGGTCCATCTCGGCCCGCTCCACGGCGTCGATCACCACATCGGCGGCATCCACCGTGCGGTGCGTCCGCTGCGCGGCGGCGCGGAGCCAGTCATAGTGGTCGGCGGACATCAGCACGAACTCGCGCCGCCCGTGCCGGGTGATCTCCACCGGCTCGCGCTGCGCCTGATGCTGGAACTCGCCGAACTTGCGCTGGAATTCAAGGGAACCGACTGTCGGCATTGCAGGCATCCTTTCGATTGGGGTGCCTGAATTATACGTGTAATTCGTGTTATTGCAAGGATGGAGTTACGCATCCCCGTCTGCCGGGCGCTTCTTCTGCGCCTTGCGCTCCAGCGCCATCTTGCGCTCGAACTGCTCGCGGGCGATCTGGCGGCCGATCAACCGGGCGAGGGACCGGATCGCTGCATCGGCGCGCGCAGGATCATTGTCGCCCGTTTCCGGCCCTATGACCTCAATGCTGATCCTGTCGCGTTTGAGCGCCATCGTCTCCAGAAATCCCTTGCCCGGAAGGGGCAGGGACAATCGAAGAACCGCTCACGCCTGAAAGAAAAGCCCCGCATCGCAGCCGTGCGGCACATGGGATACTGTAGAGTAAAATAGGGACGGTCTGAAATCGGGAGTGTTTCGGGCGATGGAGATCGACAAGGACAAGATCGACGATGCGATTCTCGCACTGCTCTATCTGACGCTCGACCGCGACGGTCGTGCTTGGAAGGGATTCGACTGGAGCGCGATGAACCGGCTGCACGAGAAGGGCTTCATCGGCGATCCGGTCAACAAGGCGAAATCCGTCTGGCTCACCGAAGAAGGTATAGCGCGGTCAGAAACGCTCTTCCGCGAAATGTTCACGGCCGAGAAGTGAACCTGGCGACCTTCAATGCCGATTGAGCCGGGCCTGTTCCTCGACGGCCTGTTCCAGAATCCGCCGGTAGCCGATTTTCGTCATCCACTTGGCGCGGGCGAGATGACTTTCCCAGCAACGCCGCGTGCGCGCCGGATCGGCGGCGGGATCGCGATGCAGGACGATCCGCGCAACCTCGGTCCAGTCAGCGCCTTCCGCGTCCGCGTCGAGCAGGCGCAGATAGGTCACGAAATGCTCTTCGTCGTAGATCGTAATGTCGGGGCCGGCCGGTGCTTCGTCCTCGACATCGGGGTCCAGTTCCGGCTGGACACGCATGGGTTCGTCTCCCTGGTTCTCGGAATGGTGTCCGCGGTGCGCCCCCGCAAACCATCCTTGTCACCCTGGTGATCGGGGAGTTCGAAACCGTCACGAAACGGCCCCGTGGCCTTTAGGCGGGTAGCCCTGGACATGCGCCACGGGCTCCCCGACCATAAGGTCAAGGAGTGTGGTGCCGTTCTGGCCAGCACCAACCATTCGTGAGGGGTTTCGACGCCCCGGAGCAGCGCGTCTGCTCTGCGTCCAATCTATCCGGTCGAAGGCCGAAAGTAACCCGGTTTGTGAAGGTAAGAGCTAATGGCTCCGCCCTCGCGCGGCACAAGAAAACTCTCCGGCCTTTCGCGGCATAAACGGCCCGCTCCCCGCAAGCGGGTCCCCTCCATTTATTCCACGGTGCCAAAGACTTTCCTTGCACCTTGCTACCCCGGTCTCGCCGACGGGCAAGGGTTCAGGAGCGGCGCTTCGCTTCTCTGAACCCCAAACCCGAAGGAAGAAAGACATGACCGGCAAGGCCAACACCCCCCGCAACGTAATTTTCAATGCCGATTGCATCCAGGCGATGCGCTCTTTCGAGAGGGGATCGGTGGACTTCATTCTGACCGACCCGCCCTATCTGGTGAACTATCGCAGCCGTGACGGCAGGACCGTGGCGAACGACGACAACGCCCGCTGGATTCGCCCGGCTTTCAACCAGATGCACCGCGTTTTGAAGGATGGCGGTTTCGCCGTTTCCTTCTACGGCTGGAACAAGGTCGATTTGTTCATGGACGCATGGAAGGCGGCAGGCTTCCGCATTGTCGGGCATATCGTGTTCCGCAAGCGTTATGCGTCGTCGGCGAAGTTCCTGCGCTACCAGCACGAACAGGCTTATTTGCTGGCGAAGGGCAATGTTTGCCTGCCCGAAAACCCCATCCCGGACGTGATCGACTTCCCCTATGCGGGTAACAAGCTGCACCCGACGCAAAAGCCGGTGGAGGCGCTGCGTCCGCTGATCGAGGCTTTCACGAAGCCCGGCGATCTTGTGCTGGACCCGTTCAGCGGCAGCGGTTCGACATTGGCGGCGGCGCAGCAGCTCGGCCGCGACTGGATCGGCGTCGAGCTGGACATCCGGCACCATGAGACGGCCAGCAAGCGGCTTGCATGGATGCAGCAGCACGGCAAGGCGGCGGCATAGACCGGCCTGTAAAGCGCGCCCGTCAAGGCGGCGGGCGCCGCACTCTTACAATACAGAGGATTTCAACATGCGCTGGATCGTAACGAAGGACTATTGGGGAAGCTGCCTTGGCATGGGCGAGGACGAGGACGGCCTTCCCACCCGTGGGAGGCCCGAACAGGGCGATGCCCTGCCGATGGAGTTCTGGCTTTGCGACGCAAAGGAAAATGTGGTGTTCGAGGGCCGTTGCGGCGACATAGACGCGGACTGGTGGCACGGCATGGAGCCGCTGCTTTGCACCTGGACCACGTTCCGTTGCCGCCGGCTGTATTACCGCCGCGCCGGAACCAAAGAGCCTTGGCGTCCGCTTCACCCATAGGAGAACCACAAGACCGAAACACCAGGGCCGCCTATCCAGATGGACCGGCGGCCTTCGCATGTCCGGGCGCCGCCAGACCAAAAAATCGCGCTCGCCGGGCATCATGCCCGGCTCGCCGGCTCTTGCCAGAGCCATAAAAGAAGCTGGCGCCCGATAGGGTTGAGTTTTCCATATATAATCTTGGCGTTGCTAGTATTTTTGAGGCATTTCCCCGAATTTTTTCTTCTGGGGCGGAAAGAAAGCGCCCGGATGAAGAGGTGACGCCATGCTGTTGAGCATAGATTGGCGTGCATCAGTAGCTTACAGGCACGCAAAGACAATTCATGCCGCCGGTTTCGCCTGGGAATATCTACGACGCGATGAAGACTATCATCACGACTTCTGCGCTATTTCGCGCATGAAGAATCCGGCAGGCTCCCGGCTCGATGCTTTCGCAAGACGCTGGGGGCTGCGATTTCCCCTGCGATCCTGAAACGCTCGCGGACCGGCAATCCCAGTTCTGGATTCCGAGTCTTCAGCCCCAGGCCGTCATGTTGTCGCCAGCCCCCGAGCCGCCCAGCCCGGAGACGCCGGGCTTCGCGCTGGCCCATCTCGACGGCCTCGATCTGCGCCGCGCGGACGATGGCTGGCACGGGCTCTGGCGTGTGGATGGCGTCGCGCACCAGTTCTGGCTTCCCGAGGCGGTCCCCGACGCGGCGGCGTTCTATGTCGTCACTCTGCCGATGGATTCCTTTCTCGAGCTGCGCGCCCATGCGGCCCGGCGCTTGTGGCGCTCCCTGAAGGGGCGCGCTCCCGGCCCGGATTTCCGCACCATGCCGTCGCAGATGCGCGAGTTTCATATCCTGTCCCTGCGCGCGCTTGACGCCAAACTGCATGGCGAGAGCCATCGCACCATCGCCGAAGTGCTGCTCGGGTTTCGGGGCGACAATGTCGATTGGGAAAGTGATCCGCGCCGCAACAAGGCCCGCCGCCTAGTCGCCCATGGTCTTGCCATGATGAAAGGCGGCTATCGGCTGCTGTTACATTATCCGATCAAGCGTCGGCACGAATAACTGCCACTTCACCGAAGCCCGCACAACCGGGCCGTCAAAGTATAGTCGCAACTACAGCCCTGCACAGATCGCCGATCCCTCGCCACGGTTCGCCACAGCCCGCTGCCGCCGCTGACGGCAGCCTGAACGACCCTGAGGTGATCCCATGCCCGATCCGATGGCGGACCTGCCGCCGAGATTCCTACGCACGAAGGAAGCCGCATACTTCCTCGGCCTTTCGCGCCGAACCCTTGAGAAGCATCGCACCTATGGCACCGGCCCGGTTTACCGGAAGGTCGGCGGCCGTGTGCTTTACGCCATCCGCGATCTGGAAGCCTGGACCGAAACCGGCGCCCGCACATGCACGCGGGACAAGGAGGCCGGTACGGTCTTTCCCCCGCATCCGCTGACGCCCGCAGAGCGGGAGCAGTTCTGAATGCGGCGGGACGACGATATCCGGCCCGTGCAGCCGATCGAGGCCAGCGAGCGTACCCGCCTCGACCCGTTCATCGTTGCGACCGGCGACGCGCCCCCGCGCGACCAGCGCGACCTGATGGAACGGCCGTTCTTTTCGCTGGCGAAGACGCCGCGCACCAGACCGATCCTCTATCGGGCATCCGATATCGAGGTGCAGGTGTTCGGTATGCCCGAACACGGGATGGCGACCATCTGGGACGCCGATGTGCTGATATGGGCTGCCTCGCAGATCGTCGCGGCCGAAAACGCCGGCTTCCCGACATCCCGGTTCTTTCGTTTCACGCCCTACCAGCTTCTGCGCGCGATCAGCCGGTCCACCGGCAACCGGGCCTATCTGCTTCTGAAAGCCTCACTCGCGCGCCTGCAATCGACCGTCATCGCCACCACGATCCGCAACGGCCCGCATTGGCGCCGCCGCCAGTTCTCATGGATAAATGAGTGGGAAGAGCTGACGACCCACGCGGGGCGCGTCGAGGGCATGGAGTTCGTCCTGCCCGAATGGTTCTACAACAGCGTCGTCGACCGCTCGCTGGTCCTGACCATCGACCCGGCCTATTTCCGGCTGACCGGCGGCATCGAGCGCTGGCTTTATCGCGTCGCCCGCAAGCACGCCGGACACCAGCCCGAAGGCTGGGCATTCGAGATCGGCCATCTTCACGAGAAGTCCGGCAGCCTCGCACGGCCGTCCGATTTCGCGTTCGATCTGCGCCGCATCGTGAGCCGTCAACCATTGCCGGGCTACCGGCTTCAGATCGAATGGGAGGACAGGCGCGAACTGCTGCGCTTGCTCCCCGAAAAACTATCCACAGTGCCTGTGGATAACCTTGTGAATCCTATCGGTACATCAGGCGCACGCAGTATCGGTACATCAGGCGCAAATCGTGCCGCGCACTATATAGAAGAATCTAACAAAGAATCTAACTCTTCTTCTTTGACGCGCGCGCACGCGAGGCGTGGTGCCGGTGCCACTCGTCGAGGTGCGCCATGATGCGCACCGTTCAGCATTTCGCCAGCATCTCCGGCGGCAAGGACAGTCAAGCGGTCCTTTGCCGGATGGTCGAGCGCATCGAGCGCAAGGGGTCGGAGGCTTTCGGAAATCGCCTGCCGCGTTTCCTTGCCGCCGACACCGGCCATGAAAACCCCATCACGCTTGACCATATCGCCTATCTCGACGACTGGCTCCGATGCCGCCTTGGCCTGCGTATCGAGATGGTTTCGGCCAACGATGTGCCGGGCCTCACCGATGCCGCAGCCTTCGCCCGCAAGCGCGCGATGCTGCGCGAGGAATGGTCGAAGGAAAAGCGGCGCACCCGCCACAAAGGCGCCAGCAACCAGCGCCGGGATGCCTGGCGGACGGGCGCTATCACCAGGGGCGAATGGCTCGCGCAATGCGATTGCGCCGTCATGGTGTCGCCTCCGGTCCCCGACCACCTGATCGAACGTGCGCTCGAGCTGCTGCATCCCACCGGCATCCCGTTTCTCGACGTGGCGATGCTGCACGGCCGGTCCCCAGCGCCAAAGTCCGCTTCTGCACCAGCGAAACCAAGCTCATCCCCCTGATGCACCGCAAGCGCCCGCTGCTCGACGCTGGCATTTCGGTCATCGACTGGATCGGCGAACGGGCCGACGAGAGTGCAGCGCGGGCAAGGAAGAAACCCATCCAGTCGGTGCGCTATCCGTCTGGCGCCCGCAACGTGCTCTATCGTCCGATCTTCCGCTGGTCGGCAGCCGACGCCTTCGCCATCGCCGCGCGCCACGGCCTGCGTCACAACCCGCTCTACACGATGGGCATGAGTCGGGTCGGCTGCTCGACCTGCATCATGGTCAGGAAGCGCGAGTTGCGCATGTGGGCGATGCGCTTTCCCGCCGAGGTGGACCGGGTGCGGGAATGGGAGAGGCTGGTCGGCCTCGTGTCGCGCCGGACGGCGGCGCTCGGCACGCCGGCATCGCTCCTGGCTGCGGCTACCGTCCCCGGCGACCGTGACGATCACGGCCGGGCGACCATCGACAGGGCTATCGACTGGTCGCGCACCGGCAGGGACGGCCGCAGCTACGACCTGCTGATCGAACTGGAGCAGCGCCAAGCCGACGACGACGGCCTGCTTTGCGACAGCGAATACGGGCTGTGCGAATGATGCGCGCGCTCGACCTGTTCAGCGCCGCCGCCGGCGGCTGGTCGCTCGGCCTGCACCGCGCGGGCTTCGTCACCATCGCCGCCTGCGAAATCGTCGAATGGCGGCGCATCCTTTACGCAGAGAACAATCCCCATGTCAGACTCTACGAGGACGTGCGCGGACTCACGGCAGCTCGCCTTGTTTCCGACCTTGGAATCCTGCCCGACATCATCGTCGGCAGCCCGCCGTGCCAGGACATCAGCAGCGCCAACACAAAGGGCAAGGGGATCGAAGGCGAACGGTCGGGCCTCTATCTCGAAGCCGTCCGGCTTGTTGGAGATTGCCGCCCTCGCTGGTTCGCTTTTGAGAACAGCGCTAATCTCAGAACTCGCGGCGCTGACCGGCTGCTCACTGAACTGGAAGCGCTCGGCTACGCCGTTGAGGCGTGCGTGGTGGGTGCTGACAATGTCGGCGCCAACCATGTCCGAAAGCGCTCATGGCTCATCGGATACGATCCCCAACAACTTGCCCGGACTGGTCGGCACTCCAATCAGCAAGATCGGACGACGATCGGGCGAGTTCGCGAGCAATCGGCATCCGACGATGACCGAAGCATTGCACCATGCCCCGCTTCCGACGCCGGTAGCTCAATCCCAGCAAGGGGGCATCCGGCTGGAGGGTGGATCGGCGGCGCGGAAAGCCTTGAAGGAATCGGGCCTGTTCGACCTTTTCCGCGAGAAGAAGCTGCCGACGCCGATGGCGACGGATGGGATGATGGATGGAACGGGCGGCGGCGCGGGATCGACATATCCGCTGCGCATGATCCTGGCGACGCCGAGGAAGTCGGACGCGGATCGCGGTGGCCGGGGCGACGTGTTGAGCCAGTTGCAGGGCCATGCCAGCCGTCATGCGGGCATGATGCCGACGCCGGTGAAGCCGAACGGCGGGCGCAGGTTGAGCGCGCAGGAGATCGAGAAGGGACGCCGGGCGAACGGCGCGAAGGCGCAGATCGACACGCCGAACCTGTTGCGCCATGCGGCGGAAACCCTGCCGACGCCGACGAAACGCGACAGCCGCATGGATGGCTGGAGTCCGGCCTACGACCGCAGGAAATCCCCGACCATGGACGCGGTGATGGACGGGGCGATGACGGACCGGGCGCCGGACAAATGGGCGGGCGCGCGGGCGTTGGCGACGATGCTGCGGAGCCATGGGCTGACTGGAACGGCGGCCTTGCCGATCACCTACGGCTGGATGATGGGCTTTCCGCCTGGGTGGCTGACACGCGCATTGCGCTCGGCAGTCGCAAAGGGACTTCTGCGGCCAGCCTGATCGTCGAAGCCTTCGGCGACGCCGTTCTCCCGCAAATCCCCGAAGCCATCGGCCGCGCCATCCTGCGCACCGAAGCCGCGCTCGACGCCGTACTCGCGCGCGGCCCCCAACTTTTCCCAGGAGACGAACAATGACCCGTCGCGCCCATCGCAGCGCGCACGGTCGTCCGCTGCCGGACGGACCCGCGCCCTTCACCACCCTGGTCGAACTGACCTTCGAGAAACGCAAGATCGAGCATTGGATCAGGTTCGGCCGCAAGAGCTACGAACAGATCATCGACCGCCGCCGCAGCGTCGTCGGCTTCGCACCGGAGAGTGTTTTCGCCTTCGTGCGATGGGCGAGCGGCGAGCATGGCACTGTCGTTTCCCGGCTCGACATCGTGCGCGCCATCGGCCGGGGCGAGCCGTTCCAGACATTGCCCTTCGTTCGCCCCGGCGGCGAAATCCTGTTGCGGCTCGACGGCTGGCCGAAGGTGCAGCGCGCCCTTGCCGTCATCGACGCCGTGGAGGCCCTGGGCCTCGACCCCGCCGACATATCGCCGGACTACTGGCGGCACGCGCATAACCGTCTGACCGCCAGTCTTGAGCCGAGCGCCTACACGCCGGAGCGACATGCGGCATGGATCGGACGCCGGAGGATCGACCCATGACGCGCCGCCGTTATCTCGCGGCAACGGCGCTGGCAGTTCTCGGCATCGCCACCGCAAGCGCCGTCGAATCGCCGACGAAACTGATTTGGAACGCGACCGCGAGCGCGCCCATCGGCTTCTACACGGTAGAGCCAGCCGACGCGCTCGACGTACCGGAGCTGGTCGCTGTGATCCCGCCCGAACCGCTCGCCGCCTTCATGGCCGAGCGCGGCTATATCGCGCGCGGCGTCCCGCTGTTGAAGCGCGTCGTCGGCCTGCCGGGACAGCAGGTTTGCCGCACCGACCGCACGATCACGGTGCACGGGATCGAGATGGGCGAGGCGCTGGAGCACGACAGCCTCGGCCGCGATCTGCCCGTCTGGCAGGGCTGCCGCGTGATCGGCGACGACCAGCTTTTCCTCATGAACTGGGACGTCCGCGACAGCCTCGACGGCAGGTATTTCGGACCCATCCCCGCAAGCTCCGTCATCGGCAGAGCCGTTCCGCTCTGGACCGACGAGGAAGGTGTCGGCCGCTACGGGTGGCGCGCGCCGACGCACTGATTTCCCCCCACCACAAGGAGACTGACCATGCCCGCCAATATCTTTGAACCTACCGCCAACGGCTATGCCGGTCGCGTCCGGCTGTTCGGCATCGACGAGACAATCGTGCTTGTCGCCATCGATCCGGGCGACGGTGAGAACACACCGGCCTATCGTGTCCAGCTCGACGACGAAGACGGCCCCGACATCGGCGGGGCGTGGAAACGTGTCGGCGAACGTGCCGGCGACTACATCGCCCTGGAGATCGACAGCCCGCTTTTCCCCGCACAATTTCGCCCGGCGCTGTTCCAGGCCGACGACGAGGGGCGCACCTTCCGGCTCGCGTGGAAGCGACCGAAGGCGCGCGAGGATCGGGGCTGATCGGTGCGCGTTCCGGTCATCCCTTTGTTCGCGGGAAATCCGTCTCATCCCTTCGTCCCGCTCGGGCGCAGGACGGCCGGCGCGCGCAGCGAAGGTCAAGGGCGGCATGGCGTTGTGCCGTTCTATTGCTCGCCGGGACGCTTTCCGTCTGCACGGGATCGGGCGTTGCGGTCGCGCAATCCGCGTCCGTCGAGCGCCCGGCAGCCGCCCATCCTTATGCGGTCCACATCGCCGAGGCGTCGCAGCGGTTCGGCATCCCCGAGCATTGGATTGTCGCGGTGCTGCGCGCCGAAAGCGCGGGCGACGTGCGCGCGGTCTCAACGGCCGGGGCGATGGGATTGATGCAGGTGATGCCCGACACATGGGCGGGCCTGCGTGTCCGCTACGGCCTCGGCCGCGATGCCTACGACCCGCGCGACAACATCATGGCAGGCACGGCCTATCTGCGCGAAATGTTCGACCGCTACGGCAATGTCGCGGCGATGCTGGCGGCATATAACGCTGGTCCCGGTCGCTACGACGAACACCGTGCGACGGGCCGGCCGCTTCCCGCCGAAACTCGCGCCTATGTCGCCGCGCTCGCCCCGATCCTCGGCGGCGCAGCTCCATCGGATGCGCCATCCCCGCAACCGGCGCCGCCTCCCGATTGGCGTGATGCTCCGCTCTTTGTCCAGCGCCCCGATGACAGTCGGGCGACCGTCACGCCGCCGTCCGGTGCCCAATCTGGCGACCTGTTCGCATCCGTTTCGGAGCCGGATCGCCGATGAAGATCGCCTATGCCGACCCGCCCTATATCGGCTGCGCCCACCTCTACCGCGATCATCCCGACTACGCCGGCGAAGTCGATCATGTGCGCCTGATCGAGCGGCTGGAGCGCGACTATGACGGCTGGATATTGCACGCCGCCGCAACGCCGCGCTCCATCGCCACGCTCGCCCCGCTGGTCGAGCGGACGGGCGCGCGGTGGATGGCTTGGGTGAAGGGATTCGCCGCGTTCAAGCGCAATATCCCCGTCGCCTTCGCGTGGGAGCCGGTCATCGTGAAGGCGGCGCGAAAGCCCGTTGTCAGCAAGCGGCTGGTGATGCGCGACTGGGTTCAGGAGAGCATCACGCTGCGCCGCGGCCTCACTGGCGCGAAGCCCGAAGCGGTCTGTTATTGGGCGTTCGAGATGGTCGCCGCGCGCCCCGACGACACGCTCGACGACCTGTTTCCCGGCACCGGCGCCGTCGCAGAAGCGTGGCGCACATGGCGTCTCAAATTCGCTTTGCCGGGCGAACCGGCGGCGCGCGTTGCGCCTCGCGGTGTGCAGGAAGGGCCAGCGGACGGGGCGGGTTCATGAGGGTCGGAGGGGCGGAAAGGGCGGGATTTTACGAGGGCAAGATAAAGGAACATGGCACCATGTCGGGCCAGTTCTGGAAATTATTGTTGTCTGCACACTGGTTAGGGGAGCCGCAAGCGGCACCCTGTTTTCGGACCCCGCGTGCCGCGATCTTGCGCAAAGCCTTGGCTTTGCTGGGTTTTGACCGGCACCATAGGCCCATATCGGCCTGTTTTCGGCAGTTTTGGCCGGAATCGCGCCCATGAGCGCCGACGACGAAAACCGCTTCCGACCAAAGCCCGGACGCATCCGCGCCGACACGCCGAAGGCGGGCAGGACCAGGAGTTTTCTCACCCAGGCGAAGAAGCTCGCCCGGCAGCACAGCATCGCCGATCCCAAATATGCGCCGCGCCTCGAAACCCGCACGGCCGCGAAGGGCGGCAAGGGTTCTCGTTCGGCCAAGGGGCCGGGCGTCCGGCGTGGTCGCGGCGCGGCCTTCGTTCGCGCCCGCACCCTGTCGGGCGGCTGGCGGCACAGCGCACCGGGGATGCGCCGCGTCGTCGTCAAGACCCGCTACGTCAAGGACGCCGGCAGGAACGGCAGATCGGCAGCCCATCTTCGCTACATCCAGCGCGATGGCACATCGCGCGACGGCGAGCGCGGCAAGGAGGATCGGCACCAGTTCCGGTTCATCATCTCGCCGGAGGACGGCGCCGACCTTGTGGACCTGACAGCGCACACGCGCGACCTGATGAGCCAGATCGAGGCCGATCTTGGCACGAAGCTCGATTGGGTGGCCGTCAACCACTACAACACCGGGCATCCCCATGTGCATGTCATCGTGCGCGGCAAGGACGACCTCGGCGAGAACCTTGTCATCAACGGCGACTATCTCGCCAACGGCATCCGCGAACGCGCCAGCGAGTTGACCACGCTCGAGCTGGGGCAAGTGACCGAGATCGAGCAGAGCCGCAAGCTGTCGGCCGAGATCGACCAGGACCGTTTCACCCGCATCGACCGGGCGATGGCCGAGGAAGCCGACGACAGGTTCCTCGACCTGCGCCATGAGCCGGCCGAACCGCGCCGCCAGTTCAACCGGGCGCTGCGCCTGCGCCGCCTCGCAAAGCTGGGGAGAATGGGGCTGGCGACCGAACATGCGCCGGGCGTTTGGGAGTTGAGCAAGGACATGGAGCCGACCTTGCGCGAGATGGGCGAGCGCGGCGACATTATCCGCAACATGCACAAGGCCCTGAAAGCTGATGGCATGGATCGAGACCCGCTCACTTTCCAAATCCATGACGGGCCGCCCGAGACGCCTATCGTCGGCCGTGTCGTGGACAAATACCTGTCCGACGAGTTGGGTGAGAACCTGACCCTTGTGGTGGACGGGATCGACGGGCGGACCCACCATGTCGCCGGCATCGACCCGGCCCGCGTCGAGGATGCGCGGATCGGCAGTGTCGTCGAGATCGGCCCGGCCGACACCGCACAGCGACCATCCGACCGGACCATTGCCGCCATCGCCGAGGATGGCGTCTATCGGCCGAGCCGCCATCTGGAGCAGGCGAAGTTCGAGGGCCGTGTTCCGGGCGGCGATTATGAAGGTTATGTCGATGCCCATGTGCGCCGGCTGGAGGCGTTGCGCCGTGGCGGTGTCGTCGAGAGGATCGACGCCGACCAATGGCGTATCCCTGAAGATTTCGAGAGCCGGGCCGCTGCCTATGACGCGGGCCGCAACCGGCAGGCCAATATCCGCATCCTCTCGGCCGCCCGGCTCGAACAGCAGATCGGCGCGGACGGCTCGACGTGGCTCGACCGGCGACTGATGACGCCGGAAACGTCCGACCTTGCGCCGACCGGCTTCGGTCAACAGGTCCGCGACGCGATCGACCGCCGCCGCCAGCATCATATCGACCATGGCGACGCCGCGCCCGGCCCGAACGGCGGCACGCTCTATCGCCGTAATCTCCTCGCCACGCTGCGCGCCCGCGAGATCGAGCGCATCGGCGGCGAGATGGCCGCGAACAAGAACCTGCCGTTCCGCGCCGCCAGCGACGGTGAGAAGGTCAGCGGCAAGTTCACCGGGACAGTCCAGCTATCAAGCGGCAAGTTCGCCGTGGTCGAGCAGAGCCACGAGTTCACCCTTGTTCCGTGGCGGCCGGTCATCGACCGGCAACTCGGCAAGGAGGTCATGGGCATTGTTCAGGGCGGATCGGTATCGTGGTAGTTGGGAAGGCAGTGGGGATTGGGGCTTTAGCCTTCGTGGCTTTTAGGTCGCCTTTGGTACGAGAACGTACTCGCCCTTGAACATCGCACACCGTTCCCCGTCTTCATCGACGGAAGCCTCCACAGGGACGCGAACCATTTTACCATTGCGGGCCTGTCGGCAAATAGAAGGCCAATCGAAATCGTCTCCAGTTTTGCCGTTGCTGAAAACCGCGATCGGACTGCCTTTGAGTAGGTTGAAGCCTCCATCAGCGCCGATGATTGATAGCCCATGGGGAGTCCGACGTCCCTCGGCTCACCGGCCTGCTCGATCCGTGTAAACCGGCCCTCCCATATCTAGACCCTCACTCTAACCAATGCGTTCAGGTTGCCGTCACCGCGGGCGCATCCAGGTTCCACTGGTCGGCATCCACACCATCACCTTGACTGGCTGGGGGCTGGACAGTTGATCTATCTTGTCTGGACGCTGCCGGCGCTTGCGGTCATTGCTTCGATTGCGAGCGGGCGGCTTGGGACGCTCTCGGCCTCGTTGGTTGGGTTATCGATCGCGCTCATCGTTACGCTGACCAGCGCGCCACAAGCCTTTCTAGCCTCTGCCGCCGCCGTCTCCCTGTTGCGCGGCGCGTGGATCGGTTGGACCGTAGTGCCCTACATTTTGGGCGGGCTGCTCTTCTGGCAGATGGCGATACGTCCAGGCAACGCGGCCATGCCGGTCGAAATGGCCTTGGGCGATCCGCGAGCAAAGCGCCGCCTTCTGTGCACAGCCTGTTTTCTGATTGGCCCTTTTGCGGAGTCCGCAACCGGATTCGGCGTCGGCATTATCGGGACAATGATGTTGGTTCGGCGGCTGGACATCGCGCCCATCTACCTTCTGTCCTTCAGCCTGCTCAGCCAAACCATGATCCTGTGGGGCGGCATGGGAAGCGGCGCGATTATCGCGGCAGCTTTTGCACGCACAGACCCAACCGAGCTTGCCGTCAACACGAGCCTGTTTCTTGTCGCCTTCAATGTCCTTTGGCTTCCGCTTTATTGGCGCATGGCCGATAGAGCCGGCGTATCCGCGGACTGGCGTGAACGCGCGAGTGAAGCAGGATGGCTTGGCCTCAGTCTGGTCGCTGTCGTTGCTGCCACTGCCATTCTGGGGCCTGAAACGGCGATGCTCGCCGCTTACGGACCGATTATCGTGCTGCGCTATATAGCCGATGAACGCCCGGATCGCCGAGCGCTTGTGCTCGCTCTACGCCGGATGGCGCCCTTCGTCCTCCTGATCGGGTGGCTGGTCGTGACCAGGCTGTTTCAGCCGATGGCAAATTTCCTCGAAGAGACGGCACGCATACAGCCCTTCTCAGGGGTGCCTGCGTGGTCGCCGCTGTTCCATGCCGGCACCTGGCTGGTCGTTGGCGCTGCTCTGACCGGGCTGCTGCGCGGTCATACGTCCGCGTTCGGTGTGGAGATTAGGACAGCGTGGAAGACCGGCCAGCTTGCGGTTCTCACCGTCATCACCTTTTCCATGATGGCGGAGCTGCTATCGGGCTCGGGCGTCGCCGAGGGGTTGGCCAAAGGAATGTTCGCTGCACTTGGTGCCTGGGCTGTCGTCCTGACACCGCAACTCTCGGCCGTTTTTGGCGCGCTCGCCAATAGCGGCAACGCCGCCAACGGACTGTTCATGTCCTCGCAAGTCAGCCTCGCAACCGGCGCCGGCCTCAATGTCTCTGCCGTGATCGCACTCCAGCAGGCGGCCGCGCTGTCGCTCAATATGATCTCGCCGGTGCGTATGTCGATTGTCTGTAGCCTCGCCGGAACGCCGGGGCGGGAGCGCGATGCCTATCGCACAATGCTGCCTTTTGCCGCTTCAACGGTTCTGGTGGTTTTCATCGGTTCGCTATTGGTCACGCTGAAGATCATTTGAAACGGACCTGACAGGCTCCGCCTTTCCTGATGCGACGGATTCTGACGCCTCGACGAACACCCTGCATTCTTCTCTCGTGCCGACAGAAATTCTCAGCCAGTTCCTGACCCTCGGCTGTTGAAAGTGGCGCACCAGGATGCCGCGCGAGCGCAGGCCCACAAACAATTCCTCCGCTGCGATTTCGCCGTGCGAAACGAACAGGAAGTTCGCTGCCGAGGGAAGAACCTCGAATCCTAGTCGGGCCATTGCTGCGGCCGTCTTGTCGCGCTCACCCATGATCCGCTTTCGCGTGAAGTCGAACCACTCACGGTCAGCCCATGCTTCGATGGCGCCGGCGAGCGCCAGACGGTCGAGGGGATACGAATTGAAGCTGTCCTTGATCCGGCGTAGCGCCTCGATCAAATGCGGTTGTCCCGCGGCAAAACCGACACGCAGCCCGGCGAGGCTGCGGGATTTCGAGAAGGTTTGCGTGACCAGGAGGTTGTCGTAGCGGGGAATCAGCGTGACGGCGCTCTCCGCTCCGAAATCGACATAGGCTTCATCGATCACCACCACGACGTCGGGGTTCTGGCGAAGTATCTGTTCGACGCCATCTAAAGCCATGGCGATGCCGGTCGGGGCATTAGGATTTGCGATCACGATGCCACCGCAAGGCCCCCTGTAGTCGCTGGGATCGAGCTTGTAGGCGCTGTCGAGGGGTATCTGCCTGAAAGGCAGGCCATAGAGATTACAGTAGGTCGGATAGAAGCTGTAAGTCACATCAGGAAACAGCACAGGCCCTTTGTCGCGAAAGAACGCATTGAAGGCATGGGCCAATACCTCATCAGAGCCGTTGCCTATGAAGATGCTATCGGAGGACAAGCCGAGGGTCGCGGCGATGGCATTGGTCAGGTCTGTAGCCGTTGGGTCCGGGTACAGCCGCAGATCATCGTCGGTCGTATAGCGAATGGCTACGAGAGCCCGTGGCGACGGGCCATAAGGATTCTCGTTGGTGTTGAGCTTGATGTATTTGCGATCCTTCGGCTGTTCCCCCGGAATATAGGGGACCAGAGACTCTACGAAGGGGCTCCACAACCTGCTCATGTGCATTCGACCTTCAACGGAATTCGTGTACGGCGCCGATAATCTGACTTTGAACGCCATCGTCGAGATACGGCCCCATGGGCAGGCTGATGACGGTATGGGCTTTCGCGTCCGATACGGGCAAACCGCCGGGGCCTGTCCGATATCCGGCGTAGGCCGGCTGACGGTGCAGCGGGATCGGGTAGTAGATCGCCGTCGGGATGCCGCGCGATTTCAGATGCGCGGCCAAGGCGTCGCGGTTCCGATGTTCTATCGTATATTGCGCCCAAACCGAACGCCCGCCCTCAATTACGGCTGGCGTTGCCGAGACGGCGCCGGCGAGGCCGCTGGTGTAGCGGTCGGAGACGCGATTCCTCAGCTCAATTTCCTTGTCGAAAATCTTGAGCTTCTCAAGAAGCACCGCGGCCTGAATCGTGTCCAGCCGGCCGGTCATACCCAATCGCAGGTTCAGGTATTTGGGATCATGCGCAAACCCGGTGCTTTCGATATCTCTTGCGGTTGCCTGGCCATGCACGCGAAGCGATGTGAGATGATCGTATAGTTCGTCATCCTTCACCAGAACGGCGCCACCGTCCCCGTAGCAACCCAAGGGCTTCGCCGGGAAGAAGCTGATCGTCGTCGCGTCGGCCCAATAAATGGGATGACGCTCATGCAGCGTGCATCCAAAGCCTTGAGCGGAATCGGCGATCAGCTTCAGTTGGTGGGCATCGGCAATCGCTCTGAGGATGGGATAGTTTGCCGGCTGGCCGAAGAGGTCGACGGCGATGATCGCCTTTGGCTTCAGGATCGAGTTTCGCGTGACATCCTCGATTGCGCTCAACAGATGCGCTGGATCGATCGTCAGGGTGTCCGGCCTGATATCCACGAAAACCGGCGACGCGCCAGTGAGGGCGATGGTTTCCGCCGTCGCCGCGAACGTGAACGATGGGCAGAAAACGCCATCGCCCGGACCTATGCCCCATGCCCTCATCAGAAGCGTCAGGGCGTCGGTGCCGTTGGAGCAGGAAAGCGCGCATCTTGCCTGTCCGAATTTCGCGAGCGCCGTTTCCAAAGCATGGACCTCCGGCCCCATGATGAACTGGCCGCTTCGTGTCACGGAAAGAATGGCGGCGTCGATCGCCGGGCCGATCGCCCGACGTTGCGAGATAATGTCGATGAATGGCGTCAGCACAGCTCAGTCCTGCTCCTGGCCGGACAGGGCTTGCCGGCCATTGTGTTCTGTTTTTGCCTGTTCGAGTACGGACGCCAGGTCCTTGTCGCCGCGCCCGGATATGTTGACGACGACAATCTGATCCTTGGGCCGACCCGCAGCGACATCGCCAAGACGGGCCAGTGCATGTGCGGATTCGAGTGCCGGAATGATGCCTTCGATCCGCGAGCACAGATGGAACGCCTCGATCGCTTCCTTGTCCGTCGCCGAGAGGAATTTCACGCGCCCGACATCGTGCAGCCATGCATGTTCGGGACCGATGCCGGGATAGTCGAGGCCCGCGGAAATTGAATGCGCTTCCTGAATCTGTCCGTCGTCGTCCATCAGGAGATAAGTGCGGTTTCCATGAAGAACGCCAGCTCTGCCGCCGGCGATGGCGGCGGCATGCGCCACGTCGAGGCCAAGCCCGGCCGCTTCCACGCCATAGATATCCACGCCGGGATCATCGAGAAACGGATGGAACAGGCCGATCGCGTTGGAGCCGCCACCGACGCAGGCCAGCAAAGCATCGGGAAGCCGGCCCTCGGCCTCCATCATCTGCTGCCGGGTTTCGATACCGATGACGGCCTGAAAATCGCGGACCATCATCGGATAAGGGTGCGGGCCGGCGACCGTGCCAATGCAGTAGAACGTGTCGTTCACGTTCGTCACCCAATCGCGCAACGCTTCGTTCATGGCGTCCTTGAGGGTGGCGGAGCCGGAATGGACCGGCCGAATGTCCGCGCCAAGAATCCGCATCCGTGCGACATTCGCCTCCTGACGTTCGACGTCGACGGCGCCCATGTAAACCACGCAATCCAGACCGAAGCGCGCGCAGAGTGTCGCCGTTGCGACGCCATGCATTCCTGCCCCGGTTTCAGCGATGATGCGGCGCTTGCCCATCCGCATTGCGAGTAGAATCTGGCCGAGGACGTTGTTCACCTTGTGCGCGCCCGTATGATTCAGGTCTTCGCGCTTGAAGTAGATCTTGGCGCCGCCAATGTGGTCAGTCAGACCTTGCGCGAAGTAGAGGGGCGAAGGACGGCCCACAAAGGTCTTGAGATGCCCCGTCATCTCCGTTGTAAATTCCGGGTCGCGCCGGGCGTCTTCGTAGGCGTCCGCCAAGGCGAGAATGAGCGGCATCAGCGTTTCGGAAACAAACCGGCCCCCATACTTGCCAAATTTTCCGTTCTCGTCGGGGCCGTTACGGAGGGAGTTGATAAGAAGATCATTCATCGGCCCGGCTTCCTCTCGCCGAAACAAGCGTCGGCGAGAGGCCCACTACCTCCACGACGTCATCGAGGTCTTGCGAGGGCTCCACGGAGCAACGAACACAGATCGGCATATACTGTCAGCGGTCAGAATAGCCGCTATCTGGTTCACCAATGAGAACCGGATTCAATAAGCTGGATAGGCCGGATTGCCCTGTTTCATCACCAAAGGGTTATCCGGCATGCCGCGATATGTCAGGGCTAAGGTCGCCTCGCCGTTGCATCCCGAAATGCCCAATCGAGCCACGGCAGCACAGCGGCCATGTCATCATTCTCGACCGTCGCCCCGCTCCAGAGTCGCAGACCGGGTGGCGCTGCGCGGTAAGAGGCGACGTCATATGCAACGCCTTCCTGTTCGAGAGCCGAGACCATCGAGCGCACGAATGCCGCCTGCTCATCAGAACCGAGTGCGGCAATCGTAGGATCGGCAATGCGCAGGCAGATCGACGTGCAGGATCGTGTCGCGGGGTCGCCAGCCAGGAATTCGACCCAATCGGTACGGCTGACCCATTCGGCGACGATCTTCAGATTGGCCTCGCAACGGCGCACCAGTTCGGGCAGGCCGCCGATTGATTGCGCCCAAAGCAAACCGTCAATCGCGTCCTCGATGACCAGAAGCGACGGCGTGTTGATAGTGTCGCCGTCGAAAAAGCCGGGCATGATCTTTCCGTTGCTGGCCGCCCGGAAAACCTTCGGAACCGGCCATGGTGGCACATAGCTTTCCAGCCGCTCGACCGCACGAGGGCTCAAGACTGCGACGCCATGCGCTCCTTCCCCGCCAAGAACCTTCTGCCAGGACCAGGTGACGACGTCGAGATTTCGCCAGGGAAGGTCCATGCCGAAAGCCGCCGATGTTGCGTCGCAGATGGTCAGGCCAGCCCTGTCATCAGCGATCCAGTCGCCATTGGGAACGCGAACACCTGATGTCGTGCCGTTCCATGTGAAGATGATATCGCGAGCTGGATCGACTTCGACGAGCGCGGGCAGAGCGCCATAGGGAGCGGTGAAGCTGCGAACGTCATCGAGCCGCAGCTCGCGAATGACGTCATTGAGCCATTCGGCGCCAAAGCTCTCCCATGACAGTACATCGACGCCGCGTGGTCCGAGCATCGACCATAGAACCATCTCCATCGCGCCTGTATCCGACCCCGGCACGATAGCTATTCCATAGTCATCGGGAATATCGAGCACATCGCGCGTCAGAGCCAGCACTTGCCGAATCTTCTGTTTGCCTGCTGCCGAGCGGTGCGACCGGCCGAGAACGGCATTTGCCAGCGCGCGGGGTTGCCAACCCGGCCTCTTGGCCGATGGCCCGGAGGAAAAATAGGGACGTGCAGGGCGCTTTTGCGGTTTTGGCAGATCGATGGACACGGTGTTTCCTGATGAGGCGGGACCGGAAGCATGCCCATTCTGACCAGGCCCCTTCACGTCCACGGTGATTGCATTCTCGCGAACCATGATGACTGCCGCGCATTTGGGGAGTGCCGGATGAGACAAGCGATCTGGGCCGGAAAGCGCCCGTCCGGCCTAGCGAGTTTCATCAATCCGGCTGATAACGGAAGCCGGATGTGCTGCTAGAGAGATGCCGTGAGGCCGGATGGCGGAGTGGTGACGCAGCGGACTGCAAATCCGCTTAGCCTGGTTCAATTCCAGGTCCGGCCTCCAACACATGAAATGTGAGCCACCCGGTGCTGGCCATCGCCGGGCCGGCTGTCTCGCGACATGCGAGGGGCGCTGGACATGGCGATTGTCGACGAAATCCTGATCGGGGCGATTGCGCCGCTCGGGCCGCGGGCCGCGCCGAGCGGCATCGACAAGCACCCGGTACGGGGCAGCCTCTTTGTTGGGCCAGAGGGCTTTTCCGGTGATGCCCAGGGCGACCGCAAGCATCATGGCGGTGTCGAAAAGGCAGTCCACCATTATGCATATGAGCACTATGCGCACTGGATCACCGCTCTCGGAAGCCGCGATGTGCTCACCAGGCCGGGGGCCTTCGGGGAGAACCTGTCGACACGCGGCCTGACAGAACAGGACGTCGCCATCGGCGATACCTTCAGGCTCGGCCGTGCAGTCCTTCAGGTCAGCCAGGGTCGTCAGCCCTGCTGGAAGCTCAACGTGCGTTTCGATACCGCCGACATGGCTATTCGGGTTCAGAAATCGGGCCTGACCGGATGGTATTACAGAGTGCTGGAGCCCGGATATGTCGAGCCGGGCGACGAACTCCAGCCGCTTGACCGCATCTCCCCGCAATGGACGATCCAGCGCCTCTGGCGTGTCCTTTACGTCGACACGATGAACCGTGACGAGCTGGCCGCCATGGTCGAACTCGACCATCTGCCGGAAAGCTGGCGAGGCTATGCGCGGAAGCGTCTTCAGACCCGGCAGGTCGAAGACTGGTCACGGCGCCTCCAGGGAGAGCCATCGCCATCGGCCTGACCGGGCGCAAGCTGGAACGCTGCGCGATTGCCGAATTGCGCCGAGGATTGGCTGACTGTAATCTGGCCCATCAAAGTGCATCGAAACAGAAAAAGAAGACATGCCGGATGGGCAAGGGAACCACGCTCGCAATCGAAGTCAGGCCGGAAGCCCGTGAGCCCGTGTTCCTCGCCCTGGCACGAACGATCGTCCAGGAGATCGAGCGTGGCCGCCTGAAACCCGGCGATCCGCTGCCCGGAACGCGCGCGCTTTCCCGAAACCTGAAGCTCAACCGCAATACGGTCGATGCGGCCTATCACGAGCTGGCCATGCAAGGCTGGCTGGTGACGGAGCCATCGCGCGGCACCTTCGTCGCAACGGACCTTCCCGACATGGCCATGCATCCGCAGCCAGTGCGACCGGCGGGCCAGACCACCAAGCCTGTCCGAGCGGCAGAGCGCGTGCTTCTTCGCTTGTCCGATGGCTCTCCCGACGTGCGGCTGGTGCCGACGACGGCCTTCGCGCAGGCATTTCGCCGTGCACTCGCCAGCGCCGCCTTCACCTCGGGCGGCACCTATGGCGATCCACGCGGAAACAGCAAGTTGCGCGATGCGCTGTCTTCCTATCTGCGTGACGAGCGTGGCCTGACGGCTGCCGCGTCCGAAATCCTCGTGACGCGCGGCAGCCAGATGGCGCTCTTTCTGGCCGCCGCGGCAGTGGCCGATCCCGGTTCCCTCATCGCCGTCGAGCGGCCCGGCTACCCTCTCGCGTGGTCCGCGTTTCGCGCGGCGGGCGCGGATGTCATCGGCGTTCCGGTCGATGCCGGCGGGATCGATGTCGATGCGCTGGAGAAAATCGCGAGGGCCAATGGCCGCTTGCGCGCTGTCTATGTCACGCCCCACCACCAATATCCGACCACCGTGACGATGGGCGTCGCGCGGCGGCTGCGGCTGCTCGATGTCGCCCGCCGGTTTGGCCTCGTCATCATCGAGGACGACTACGACAACGAATATCGCTTCGATGGCCGGCCGATCCTGCCGCTTGCGGCGCGGGCTGAAAGCGATCTTCCGATCATTTATATCGGATCGCTGTCCAAGCTGCTGGCCCCGGGCATCCGCCTTGGCTATGCGGTCGCGCCGCCGCAAATCCTGATTCAGATGGCGGACAGGCGCGAGGCGCTGGACCGCCAGGGCGATCTGCCGCTGGAACACGCACTCGCCGATCTCATCGAGGATGGAACGATCAAGCGCCATGCCCGCAAGGCGCGGCGTATCTATCATGCGCGCCGCGATCTCATGGCGAGGTTGCTTCGGGAGCGGCTATCCGAAGACGCGCAATTCACGCTGCCTGCCGGCGGGCTGGCTATCTGGCTGCGCCTGAACGATGGACTGAGCGCCGAGACATGGGCCGCCAGCGCCGCGAAGCTCGGCCTTTCGGTCATGCCGGGCATTCACTTCGATCTGGAGACGGTGAAACCGGCGGAAGCGTTCCGGCTCGGTTTCGCGGGCCTCGACGAAAACGAACTGACGCGCGCCGTCGATATATTCGAGCGGTCGAAACCCCGCTGAGGCCGCCAGCCGTTTCCCATGTGGCATTGCGCTCATCACAACCGGCCCAGATATTTTCTCCGATCCGCCCCTGCTTGATGGTCCGCATCATGACTAAACCCTGCACACGCACAGGAGGGCGTCATGGTGAACGACAATGCTTTTTATCAGGAAACGGCTGTAAATTCCGTGACTACGGAACACGGCCATGTCTGATCCGCTTTTGCAGGTTTTCAAGCGGATCGATCTTTCATTCGAGTTCGGAAAAGGATCGTGGCTCTATACGCAGGATGGCGAGCGCTATCTGGACTTCGCGTCCGGCATTGCCGTCAATTCGCTTGGTCACA
>JBFWLR010000016.1:0-73914 GCA_050252035.1 Xanthobacter sp. | reverse complement strand
GTGACAATATCGCGATGGAAGTGAACCTGATCGTGCCGATCGCCATGGAAGAGAAGCTGCGCTTCGCTATCCGTGAAGGTGGCCGCACGGTGGGTGCCGGCGTCGTCGCCTCCATCATCGAGTGAGCTGAGGCCTGCGTGGCAGGTTTCCAGTTGATTGCGACGGGCGCCTTCGGGTGCCCGTTTTGCATTTTAGGGGCTTCCTTGATTCGTAAGGGTGAGTGTCTTAGGGGTATGCTTTTCATAGCTCCGCCCGTGGTGCCGGTGGTTTTTCCCTCAGTGTGTGCTGCTCCATGCAGGAATATGTCGCGGGTTGGGGGCAACTTCATAGAAGCTCTTTACAGGCGGCTCAGTTCCCACTAAACCCAGCCTGCCGATGCGTTGGGGGTATCTCCCGGCGCGGCGAAGTCTACCCCGGAATTGTGGATTGCATTGAATGCAATCCTCGCATTCAGGCCGGTTTCGGGAGCCGACTTTAGGAGTGTAGCTCAATTTGGTTAGAGCACCGGTCTCCAAAACCGGGGGTTGGGGGTTCGAGTCCCTCCACTCCTGCCAGCGGCAGGACAAGGCTTTGCCCGCTCTGGCAGCTTTCTGGCAGATCGGCGCGGCGGTTTTTGAACAGGCGCCCTGCTGACTTGCTTTCCGGCACGTTTCTGTTCATTTGTGCATCCAGTCGGTCTGCGGGCTGATGGGCTGCGAAATTTATTCGGGCTGGCTTTCGCCCAAGCGGGAGCTTGTCCCTCAAGAAGAGGTGGCGACTGCCGGGTTTTCCGCGGGGTCGCCTTGGCGCACATGGCGAAGAACGGTCCGGTCGAGTTCTTTCAGCAGGTTCGCGCGGAAACGAGGAAGGTCACTTGGCCTTCTCGTCGCGAGACGCTGATCACCACGGCTATGGTCTTCGTGATGGTCTTCCTGGCCGCCATCTTCTTTCTCGTCGTCGACCAGATCATCCGGTTCGGCGTGTCCACTCTCCTCACACTTGGGCAGTGAGTCCGCCATGGCGAAGCGCTGGTACATCGTTCACGCATATTCCAACTTCGAAAAGAAGGTGGCCGAGTCAATCCGCGAGCAGGCGGAGCAGCGTGGGCTTGAAGATCTGTTTGATGAAATTTTGGTGCCGACCGAGAAGGTTGTGGAAGTGCGCCGTGGCCGCAAGGTCGATGCCGAGCGCAAGTTCTTCCCGGGCTATGTGCTGGTTAAGATGGAGCTCACGGATGATGCCTTCCATCTCATTCGCAATACGCCGCGTGTGACCGGCTTCCTTGGTGCCGACAACAAGCCGATGCCGATTCCTGAATCGGAAGCGCTACGCATTCTGCATCAGGTGCAGGAAGGGATTGAGCGGCCCAAGCCATCTGTTTCCTTCGAGGTTGGCGAAACGGTCAAGGTCTCCGATGGGCCATTCGCCTCCTTTAACGGCATCGTTGAAGAGGTCGATGACACGCGCGCGCGGCTCAAGGTGGCGGTGTCCATCTTCGGGCGTGCGACGCCTGTGGAGCTCGAATTCGGTCAGGTCGAGAAGGTCTGATCGTGTGCCGGCCCATGGGCTGGCTCTATGGCAGCTGAGGCTGCCTTCACCGCGTGGGAGGGAAGGGGCGTATCGCCAAGCGCCCTTGGTACCGAACCACGCATCCCGGTCGTGATGCTTCTCTGTTGTGAGAGTATGGCGACAGCTTTTGGGAGTTTTTGAAATGGCGAAGAAAATTGCAGGTTACATCAAGCTGCAGGTTCCGGCCGGCAGTGCCAATCCGGCTCCGCCGATTGGTCCTGCGCTTGGTCAGCGCGGCCTGAACATCATGGAGTTCTGCAAGGCGTTCAACGCGCAGACCGGCCAGATGGAAAAGGGTATGCCGATCCCGGTGGTGATCACCGCTTATCAGGATCGCTCCTTCACCTTCGTGATGAAGACCCCTCCGGTCTCCTACTTCCTGAAGAAGGCCGCGGGCCTCGACACGAAGAAGAAGCCCGGCACCGGCTCCAAGACTCCTGGCAAGGGTGGCTTCGTCGGCAAGGTAACGCGTGCTCAGCTCGCGGAAATCGCCGAGAAGAAGATGCAGGATCTGAACTGCGACACTGTCGAGTCGGCTGTTCAGATGGTTGAAGGTTCCGCCCGCTCCATGGGCATCGAGGTTCAGGGGTGAGCGCCATGGCCAATCACGGAAAGCGTATTCGCGCTGTGCGCGAGGGAATTGATCGTGACAAGCTCTACACGCTGGACGAGGCGCTGAAGCTCCTGAAGGAGCGGACCACCGCCAAGTTCGACGAGACCATTGAGCTGGCCATGAATCTCGGTGTGGATCCGCGTCATGCGGACCAGATGGTGCGCGGCGTGTGCCTGCTGCCGAATGGTTCGGGGCGTACGGTGCGTGTTGCTGTGTTTGCTCGCGGTGCCAAGGCTGATGAAGCCAAGGCTGCTGGTGCGGACATTGTAGGTGCCGAGGATCTTCTGGAGACCATCCAGGGTGGCACGATCGATTTCGATCGCTGCATTGCCACGCCGGATCTGATGCCGCTGGTTGGTCGTCTCGGCAAGGTGCTGGGCCCGCGTGGTCTGATGCCGAACCCGAAGGTCGGCACCGTGACCATGGACGTGAAGAACGCCGTGGAAGCAGCCAAGGGTGGCGCGGTGGAATTCCGCGTCGAGAAGGCTGGTATCATCCATGCCGGCGTTGGCAAGGCCTCCTTCGATGCCGAGAAGCTGGCTGAAAACATTCGCGCCTTTGCCGATGCTGTCGTGAAGGCCAAGCCTGCTGGTGCCAAGGGTACCTATGTGCAGCGCATCGCCATTTCGTCCACCATGGGCCCCGGCCTGAAGCTGGAGCCTTCCAGCGTGGTGACGGCTGTCTGATATTTCAGACGCACCAGCATTGAGTTTCAATGGGATATGCGGGTCGCGGCCAACGGTTGCGGCCCGTATGCGTTTGTGTAGCAAAAATCGTGCAAGGGGCGTGACAAGACGTTCCTTTGCCTATATATGAACGGTTCCCCAAAAGGGCTTTACGCATTTTTGGGGAATCAAGACTTTCACCATGACTGGTGAAAGGGCTGGGAGGGGTTTCCCGCCCGGCCTAGTCGTCTGTAAATCCATGTGCCTTTGGTGTGTGGCGTTCAGGCGGCAGTCCTGTCCGAGACTGCAGGTGCTCTGATAATTCGGGGCTTAATTCTCGCGCCATCCATTCGGGTGGATCTGGAGAGCCGGCATAGACGGGGAAAACCGGATTTCGTCGCAGTTTTAATTCTGCGTATTTCTGAGATCGGTTCGAACCAGCGCCTTGTGTTCCGTCCCGGATTGTTCCGTGTCAGGACCGAGGGGACAGGGCATGTAGCGCCGTGCGATGCGGTCGGCATGCTGTAATGGCACCCGGTCCTTCGGGCGGCAAGGCGCAACAGGTGGGGTGAGGCTCTTCGGAGTGCATTCCACCGCAGGCTAAAGAGAGCCAGAAGTGGATCGAGCGGAAAAACAACAGCTCGTCACGGCGCTGTCGGAAGTGTTTAAGTCCACTTCCGTCGTCGTGGTGGCCCACTATTCCGGCCTCACCGTGGCCCAGATGTCGGACCTGCGCCGGCAGATGAAGGCGAACGGTGCGTCCGTGAAGGTGGCCAAGAACCGCCTCGTCAAGATCGCTCTGGAAGGCTCCGACGTCGCCCATGCGGAATCCCTGTTCAAGGGACCGACGCTGATCGCCTATTCGGACGATCCGGTGGCGGCGCCGAAGGTTGCTGTCGAGTTTGCCAAAGCTAACGACAAGTTCGTTGTCCTGGGCGGCGCGATGGGTACCACGGCCCTGAATGCGGATGGTGTGAAGGCTCTTGCCTCTATGCCGTCTCTGGATGAACTGCGTGCGAAGATCGTGGGCCTTGTGCAGGCTCCTGCGACCAAGATTGCCCAGCTCTCCACCGCGCCGGCGGCGAAGCTCGCCCGCGTGTTCGGGGCCTATGCCAAGACGGACGAGGCCGCGTGAGGCGTTTGACCTTCACGCATTGCATATTCGAACCTATCTCAAGGAAGAAGTACTATGGCTGATCTGACCAAGCTCGTTGACGAGCTCTCCGCCCTGACCGTTCTCGAGGCTGCCGAGCTGGCGAAGCTGCTCGAGGAGAAGTGGGGCGTGTCCGCCGCTGCCGCCGTTGCGGTTGCTGCTGCTCCGGGTGCTGGCGGTGCTGGCGCTGCGGCTGTTGAAGAGCAGACCGAGTTTACGGTTGTGCTGGCCGCTGCCGGCGACAAGAAGATTGAGGTCATCAAGGAAGTCCGCGCCATCACCGGCCTGGGCCTCAAGGAAGCCAAGGATCTGGTCGAAGGCGCTCCGAAGCCCGTCAAGGAAGGCGTGGACAAGGATGAGGCCGAGAAGCTCAAGGCTCAGCTCGAAAAGGCTGGTGCCAAGGTCGAGCTCAAGTGAGTCTTTGAAGACTGGTGCTCCGGGGCAACCCGGGGCGCTTTCGCACATGGCGGGCCGAATGGCTTGTCTTTTTCTGGAAGACGGTTCTCCCGACAGCCTCATTGGGGTTGTTGGGAGAGCCGTCATGGTGCTGAGAGGGGTCGCCGGAGGTGATCTTTCAGCATGGCGGCGGGTGGTTTCGGTGCCGGCACGGCGAGCCCTGACGGGGCCGGCTTCAGGGAACCTGCACGGACGAGGATCGAGATGGCGCAAACGTTCACCGGTCGTAAGCGGATCCGCAAGTTCTTCGGCAAAATCAAGGAAGTGGCTGAGATGCCGAACCTCATTGAGGTTCAGAAGGCGTCTTATGACCAGTTTCTGCAGATTGAAGAGCCTGAAGGTGGTCGCGACGATGATGGCCTGCAGGCTGTGTTCAAATCGGTATTTCCGATTTCGGACTTTGCCGGAGCCGCCATGCTGGAGTTCGTGGGCTACGAGTTCGAACCTCCGAAATATGATGTTGACGAGTGCCGCCAGCGCGGCATGACGTTTGCTGCGCCGCTGAAGGTGACGCTGCGCCTCATCGTGTTCGATGTCGATCCGGATACCGGCGCGAAGTCGGTGAAGGATATCAAGGAACAGGACGTCTATACGGGCGACATTCCGCTCATGACGATGAACGGCACCTTCATCGTGAACGGCACCGAGCGCGTTATCGTCTCGCAGATGCACCGTTCTCCGGGCGTGTTTTTCGATCACGACAAGGGCAAGACTCACTCTTCCGGCAAACTGCTTTTTGCCGCGCGCATCATTCCCTATCGCGGATCTTGGCTCGATATCGAATTCGACGCCAAGGATGTCGTCTATGCGCGTATCGACCGGCGTCGCAAGATCCCGGTGACCAGTCTGCTTTATGCGCTGGGTCTCGATTCCGAGGAAATTCTCGACACCTTCTATCAGAAGATCCCCTTCTCGCGTGATAAGGGCGGCTGGCGCATGCCTTTCGATCCGCAGCGGATGAAGGGTTACAAGGCTGTTTCCGATCTGGTTGATGCCGATAGTGGCGAAGTGGTGCTTGAGGCCGGCAAGAAGCTGACCGTCCGGGCAGCGCGTCTGCTGTCTGAGAAGGGCCTGAAGGCGCTGCGCATTTCCGATGAGGAAATGATCGGTCAGTATATCGCCGAAGATCTGGTGGATCTTGAAACTGGTGAAATCCATGCCGAGGCTGGCGAGGAAATCTCTGACAAGACCCTCAAGATGCTTGAGGAAACGGGATATAATGAAATCCCGATCTTGGATATCGATCACGTCAATACCGGTGCCTATATCCGCAACACCCTTGCGGCGGACAAGAATTCCGCGCGTGAGGAAGCGCTGTTCGACATCTATCGCGTGATGCGTCCTGGCGAGCCGCCGACCATCGATTCCGCGCAGGCGATGTTCTACTCGCTGTTTTTTGATCCCGAGCGCTATGACCTGTCTGCGGTCGGTCGCGTGAAGATGAACATGCGTCTGGATCTGGATTGCCCGGATACGGTACGGGTGCTGCGCCGCGAAGACATTCTGGCGGTCATCAAGACGCTGGTCGAGCTGCGTGACGGCAAGGGCGAAATCGACGATATTGACCATCTGGGCAATCGTCGTGTGCGTTCCGTTGGCGAACTGATGGAAAATCAGTATCGCGTCGGGCTGCTGCGCATGGAGCGCGCCATCAAGGAGCGCATGTCCTCTGTCGATATCGACACGGTCATGCCGCAGGATCTCATCAACGCCAAGCCGGTTGCGGCTGCGGTCCGTGAGTTCTTTGGCTCGTCCCAGCTGTCCCAGTTCATGGACCAGACGAACCCTCTGTCCGAAATCACGCATAAGCGCCGCCTTTCGGCCCTTGGCCCGGGTGGTCTGACTCGTGAGCGTGCGGGCTTCGAGGTGCGCGACGTGCATCCGACCCACTATGGTCGTATCTGCCCGATCGAGACGCCTGAAGGTCCCAATATCGGCCTCATCAACTCGCTTGCGACCTTTGCCCGCGTCAACAAATACGGCTTTATCGAAGCGCCTTACCGCCGCGTGGTCGATGGTGTGGTCACCGATGAGGTGGTCTATCTCTCCGCCATGGAGGAGGGAAAGTACTATGTGGCGCAGGCCAATGTGCCGCTGAGCACCGAAGGTCGTTTCGAAGACGATCTGGTGATGTGCCGCCACACTGGCGATGTGGTGATGGTGGGTCCTGATCGCGTGGACTTCATGGACGTGTCGCCGAAGCAGCTTGTTTCGGTTGCTGCGGCGCTGATCCCGTTCCTTGAAAACGATGACGCCAACCGCGCGCTCATGGGCTCCAACATGCAGCGTCAGGCCGTGCCGCTGGTGCGCTCGCAGGCGCCATTGGTTGGCACTGGCATGGAAGCGGTCGTGGCGCGGGATTCCGGTGCGGCCATTGCTGCCCGCAGGACCGGTGTCGTCGACCAGGTGGATGCGACCCGTATCGTGATCCGCGCCACGGAGGAGGCAGATCCCTCCAAGTCGGGTGTGGATATCTACCGGCTGATGAAATTCCAGCGCTCCAACCAGTCCACCTGTATCAACCAGCGTCCGCTGGTGCGTGTGGGCGATCAGGTGCGCAAGGGTGACATCATCGCCGATGGCCCGTCCACCGAGCTGGGTGATCTGGCTCTGGGCCGCAACGTGCTCGTCGCGTTCATGCCGTGGAACGGCTACAACTACGAAGACTCCATCCTGCTCTCCGAGAACATCGTCAAGGATGACGTGTTCACCTCCATCCATCTGGAGGAGTTCGAGTGCATGGCCCGCGATACAAAGCTGGGTCCGGAGGAAATCACCCGCGATATTCCCAATGTCTCGGAAGAGGCACTGAAGAATCTCGACGAAGCGGGCATTGTCTATATCGGTGCGGAGGTGAATGCCGGCGACATTCTGGTCGGCAAGATTACCCCCAAGGGCGAAAGCCCGATGACGCCGGAAGAAAAGCTGCTGCGCGCCATCTTTGGTGAGAAGGCTGCGGATGTGCGCGATACGTCGCTGCGTTTGCCGCCTGGCACCAAGGGCACCATCGTGGAAGTCCGCGTGTTCAACCGTCATGGTGTGGACAAGGACGAGCGTGCACAGGCTATCGAGCGCGAGGAAATCGAGCGTCTCGCCAAGGACCGTGACGACGAGCAGGCTATTCTGGACCGCAATGTCTATAATCGTCTGGTCGAGATCCTTGTGGGCAAGGTCGCCATCGCAGGGCCGAAGGGCTTCAAGAAGGAGGCCGAGGTCACCGCAGAGACTCTGGAGAGTTTCCCGCGGTCGCAGTGGTGGCTGTTTGCTGTGGCGGATGACGCCATCATGGCGGAACTGGAAGCCATGCGGGCGCAGTATGACGAGTCCAAGAAGCGCCTTGAGCAGCGCTTCCTGGATAAGGTCGAGAAGCTGCAGCGCGGTGATGAACTGCCACCCGGCGTGATGAAGATGGTCAAGGTCTTCGTCGCCGTGAAGCGTAAGATCCAGCCGGGCGACAAGATGGCCGGCCGTCATGGTAACAAGGGCGTGGTCTCGCGCATTGTGCCGGTGGAAGACATGCCGTTCCTTGAGGATGGCACCAATGTCGATATCGTGCTCAACCCGTTGGGCGTGCCTTCGCGCATGAATGTGGGGCAGATTCTGGAAACCCATCTGGGCTGGGCCTGTGCCGGACTTGGCAAGCAGGTGGCGCAGGCGGTGGATTCCTACTATGCCACGCAGGATCTGGTACCCCTGCGGAACCGCCTTGAAACCATCTATGGAAAGTCCGAGATTGAGCCGCTTGGTGATACCGAGCTGCCAGAGTTGGCTGAAAATCTCCGCAAGGGCGTTCCCATCGCGACCCCAGTCTTCGATGGCGCGCATGAGGATGACATCGAGGCTCAGCTTGAGCTGGCAGGTCTGGATCGTTCAGCCCAGTCTACCCTGTATGATGGGAGGACGGGTGAGGCCTTCGACCGTAAGGTGACTGTCGGCTATATCTACATGCTGAAGCTGCACCATCTGGTCGATGATAAGATCCATGCCCGTTCGATCGGTCCGTATTCGCTGGTGACCCAGCAGCCGCTGGGTGGCAAGGCCCAGTTCGGTGGTCAGCGCTTCGGTGAAATGGAGGTGTGGGCACTGGAAGCCTATGGTGCCGCCTACACGCTGCAGGAGATGCTGACGGTGAAGTCGGATGACGTTGCTGGCCGCACCAAGGTCTATGAGGCCATTGTGCGCGGTGAGGATACATTCGAGAGCGGTATTCCGGAGAGCTTCAACGTGCTCGTGAAGGAAATGCGCTCGCTCGGCCTCAATGTGGACCTTGAAAACAGCTAGAAGGGTAGGGTGGTAACGCCCCCCTGAAGAATTGCCGCGCAAGCGGCCTGCCGCTCCGGCCCCCTGTCGGAGCGGTGTGCACGATAGCCGCCCACCTCGTTTGGGAGCACCAGATGAATCAGGAAGTCCAGAACGTCTTCAATCCGACGGTTCCGGCCCCGAACTTCAACCAGATCCGCATCACGATCGCGAGCCCGGAAAAGATCAGGTCCTGGTCGTACGGCGAGATCAAGAAGCCGGAAACCATCAATTACCGCACCTTCAAGCCGGAGCGTGATGGGCTTTTCTGTGCGCGGATCTTTGGCCCGATCAAGGATTACGAGTGCTTGTGCGGTAAGTACAAGCGCATGAAGTACAAGGGCGTGATCTGCGAGAAGTGCGGTGTGGAAGTCACCCTCTCGCGGGTGCGCCGTGAGCGCATGGGCCATATCGAACTGGCTGCACCTGTTGCCCATATCTGGTTCCTGAAGTCCCTGCCGAGCCGCATTGGCCTGCTGCTCGACATGACGCTGAAGGATCTGGAGCGCATTCTTTATTTCGAATATTTCGTGGTGACCGAGCCGGGCACCACGCCGCTGAAATATCGTCAGCTGCTGTCGGAAGAAGAGTATCTGCGCGCGCAGGACGAGTTCGGCGAGACCAGCTTCACCGCGATGATTGGTGCGGAGGCCATTCGCGAGCTGCTTCAGACCATGGATCTGGAGAAGATTGCCGCGGATCTGCGTCAGGAGATCGCCGAGGCTACCACCGAGCTCAAGCCCAAGAAGCTCGCCAAGCGCTTGAAGATCGTGGAGGCCTTCCAGCTCTCCGGCAATAAGCCGGAATGGATGATCCTCACGCATGTTCCTGTGATCCCGCCGGATCTGCGCCCGCTGGTGCCGCTGGATGGTGGCCGTTTTGCGACCTCTGACCTGAACGATCTGTATCGTCGCGTCATCAACCGCAACAATCGACTGAAGCGGCTGATCGAACTGCGCGCGCCGGACATCATCATCCGCAATGAGAAGCGCATGCTTCAGGAGTCGGTGGATGCGCTGTTCGATAATGGTCGTCGCGGACGTGTCATTACTGGCGCCAACAAGCGCCCGTTGAAGTCGCTCGCTGATATGCTAAAGGGCAAGCAGGGTCGGTTCCGCCAGAACCTGCTCGGCAAGCGCGTGGACTATTCCGGTCGTTCGGTCATCGTGGTGGGGCCCGAGCTCAAGCTGCATCAATGCGGCCTGCCGAAGAAGATGGCGCTGGAGCTGTTCAAGCCCTTCATCTATTCGCGTCTCGACGCGAAGGGCCATTCTTCCACCGTGAAGCAGGCGAAGAAGCTCGTTGAGAAGGAGCGTCCCGAGGTTTGGGATATCCTTGACGAGGTGATCCGCGAGCATCCTGTGATGCTGAACCGTGCGCCGACACTTCATCGTCTTGGCATTCAGGCGTTCGAGCCCGTGCTGATCGAGGGTAAAGCCATCCAGCTGCATCCGCTGGTATGCTCCGCCTTCAATGCGGACTTCGATGGCGACCAAATGGCCGTGCACGTTCCGCTGAGCCTTGAGGCCCAGCTGGAAGCGCGCGTGCTGATGATGTCCACGAACAACGTGCTGCATCCGGCGAATGGCGCGCCCATCATCGTGCCGTCTCAGGATATCGTTCTTGGCCTCTATTATCTCTCGCTCATGCGTGAGAATGAGCCCGGCGAAGGCATGGCTTTCGCCAATATGTCCGAGATTGATCTGGCACTGCATTCCAAGGCCATCACCCTGCACACGAAGATTCAGGGTCGCTATATCGGGCTGGATGCGAACGGCAACGAATATACCAAGATTTATGAGACCACTCCCGGTCGTATGAAGATTGGCGAATTGCTGCCGAAGGATCCGAAGATTTCCTATGATGTCGTCAATAAGCTGATGACGAAGAAGGAAATCTCCAACATGATCGATACGGTCTACCGCCATTGCGGGCAGAAGGAGAGCGTGATCTTCTGCGACCGGATTATGACCCTTGGCTTCTACAACGCCTTCCGTGCCGGCATCTCCTTCGGTAAGGACGACATGGTCGTGCCGCACAAGAAGTGGGCGATGGTTGAGGAAACCCGCGCCCTCACCAAGGAATATGAGCAGCAATATAATGACGGCCTGATCACCCAGGGCGAGAAGTATAACAAGGTCGTTGATGCCTGGGGCAAGTGCACGGACCGTATCGCGGACGAGATGATGAAAGAAATCTCGTCCGTGAAGAAGGATCCGAAAACCGGCAGGGATCTGCAGATCAACTCGATCTACATGATGTCCCACTCCGGGGCCCGTGGTTCGCCCGCGCAGATGAAGCAGCTTGCAGGCATGCGTGGACTGATGGCCAAGCCCTCCGGCGAGATTATCGAAAGCCCGATTATCTCAAACTTCAAGGAAGGCCTGACCGTGATGGAGTACTTCAACTCCACCCACGGTGCCCGTAAGGGTCTGGCCGATACCGCTCTGAAGACGGCGAACTCGGGTTATCTGACACGTCGTCTCGTCGACGTGGCGCAGGATTCCATCATCACCGAACGCGATTGCGGCTCGGAGAAGGGAATCCATATGCGGGCGATCCTTGATGCCGGTCAGGTCGTGGCATCCCTGCCATCACGTGTTCTGGGCCGTACTGCGGTTGAGGATGTGGTCGATCCGGCTTCCGGTGAGATCATCGTGCCCAAGGGCATGATGATTGAAGAGCCGCATGTCGAGCGCATTGCGAAGACCAATATCCAGGAAATCAAGATCCGCTCTGTGCTGACTTGCGAAACGCGCAATGGCGTGTGCGCAACCTGCTATGGACGTGATCTTGCGCGTGGTACGCCGGTGAATATGGGCGAGGCCGTGGGTGTCATCGCGGCCCAGTCCATCGGTGAGCCGGGTACGCAGCTGACCATGCGCACCTTCCATATTGGTGGTGCGGCGACGCTGGCGGATTCGTCCTTCATCGAAACCAATTTCGAAGGAACGGTGCGGATTCGTAATCGCAATGCTGCGCGGAACTCCGATGGCGATCTGATCGTCATGGGCCGCAACATGGCGATCATTATCGTTGATCAGGATGGAACCGAGCGTGCGGTCAACCGTGTGCAGTATGGTTCCCGCCTGAAGGTGGATGATGGAGATACGGTCAAGCGCGGACAGCGTCTGGCCGAGTGGGACCCCTACACCCGCCCGATCCTGAGTGAAGTGGATGGTATCGTTGCTTTTGAGGACCTTGTTGAAGGTGCCTCAATGAACGAAACCGTCGATGAGGCGACAGGTATCGCCAAGCGTGTGGTGACGGATTCCCGTTCTGGCCGTGGGCCGGAACTGCGCCCCGCGATCCTGATCCAGGATGGCGATGGCAAGAATGTGAAGCTTCCGCGTGGTGGTGAAGCGCGTTATGCCCTGCCGGTCGAGGCCATCATCTCGACGGCTCCGGGTGGCAAGGTGCAAGCGGGTGACGCCGTGGCGCGTGTGCCGATGGAAGGCGCAAAGACCCGTGATATCACCGGTGGTCTGCCGCGTGTTGCAGAACTGTTTGAAGCCCGGCGTCCGAAGGATGCGGCGATTATCGCTGAAATCACCGGCACCATCCGTTTCGGACGGGACTACAAGAACAAGCGGCGTGTTTCCATTGAGCCGGCGGACGGGGGAGATCCCGTCGAGTATCTGATCCCGAAGGGCAAGCACATCCATCTTCAGGATGGCGACCTCATCGAGAAGGGTGACTTCATTGTCGACGGCAATCCCGCGCCGCATGACATTCTCGCCATCAAGGGCGTGGAAGAGCTTGCAGCCTTCCTTGTCAATGAAATCCAGGAAGTCTACCGGCTGCAGGGCGTGCACATCAATGACAAGCACATTGAGGTGATCGTCCGGAACATGCTGCAGAAGATCGAGATCGAGGATGCGGGTGAAACCGACTTCCTGGATAATGAGCAGGTGGATCGTCTCGAATTCATTGAAGCGAATGAGAAGGCGATTGAGGAAGGTAAGAAGCCTGCGACTGGCCACCCGGTGCTGCTCGGCATCACCAAGGCCAGCCTGCAGACGCGCTCCTTCTTCTCGGCAGCCTCCTTCCAGGAGACAACCCGCGTGCTGACCGAAGCCGCCGTGAACGGCAAGGTCGACCCGCTGGAAGGTCTAAAGGAGAACGTCATTGTGGGCCGCCTGATCCCGGCAGGTACGGGCGCCCAGATGAACAAGCTGCGGGCAGTTGCCAATACGCGGGATGATCTGATCGTCGCAACCCGTGACGAGCGGACTGAATCCTTCCCTCAACTTGAGGGGCCGGTTGATCCGGCGGAGTGAATGAGAAAGGGCCGGTGCGGAAACGCACCGGCCCTTTTCTTTGGAAGCCACAGCCGTGCTGTTCCGGCCTTCATCTCATGGTTTTGCTGGAAGGTGCAGCTTATAAACAAAAACACCGCCCAGGCATGATTGCCGGGCGGTGTTTTGTGCGTAGCGGTCTCTCCGGTGTTGGGAGTTTTCATCCCTGGATGAGCCGTTTTCCGCTTAGCCGTTCGAAGCGCGGGCTGTCAGTTCAGCCATGTCATTCCTGATTGTGACCTGATCAGTCACATCATTCATGGCAGGCGTGTTGCCGGCCGGGCGGAACATGCCGAAAAGGCGGTTCGCGGCCATGCGCTGCACCTGAAGAGCAGTACCGGCCATCCCATGCAGATCTTCCGCAGCTTCACGAGCAAGAGACATGGCGGTAGGGAAGGGCGCGCTGAGTCGCGCCACCACCTCATCCGGATCGAACTCCAGATCCGCATGGAATTTGCGCGCGATTTGCTGCATCCGCCGGTTCTGCACGAGGCAGTTCAGGCAGAGAGCGCGGATACCGCGGTTACGGGCTGTCAGGATCACACGGTCAAGCAAGGCTGTGCCGACACCGTGATTCTGATAGGCATTTTCAACGCTGAACGCGGCTTCGGCTTCTCCGGGCAGAACATCACCCATGGGATACAGCTCTGCTGCCGCGCGCAGCGTACCATCGACGAAATAGCCATGCACAATTGCGCCGTTTCGGAAGGCGCGTGCGGCATAGCGTTCGATGAATTCGGGGGACACCGCAGAACTAAAGCGGAAGCGACGGCTCTCGCGATCCAGCCGCAGAAGATGGTCACGAAAAACCTCGGCCTCTCCTGCCCAAAGCTTGCGAATTGTCCCAAGTGCGACCTGTTCGGTCATGTTGGCCTCCAGACCTGGCGTCATGAAAGCCCCCTGGGTCCTCCACGAGGGAATTTAGGTGCGCTGCAGCACAGGTCAAGTCAAATCCAGTCTGTGGATACCTGAACAAGACGTGATGTATCCGATAAAATACGTAAGATGCTGTCAAGCATTGGAAAATTCTGTCATGCATTTGACACGCATCTGCTGCGTTGCACAAAGGGTAGCTGCCTTCTTTCGACCACATCCGGTATCTTTGGCGCAAAGCGGAAGGGGATGGTCTTCGTGGCTCGCGGTGAAGAGACAAGAGGGCTATATGTGCACGGACAAACAGGCGAGCCATGATGCAGACAAACGACACGCTTCCGCAGATCTTTGACCGCGCACTGGTACGCCAGCGTCTGACCCGTGCACATGCAATGGGTGCAGAGTCCTTTTTGATGACGCGCGTGGCGGAAGATCTGGCCGACCGTTTGAGTGCGGTGAAGCGTGAGTTTGCGCTGGCTGTGGATCTGGGCTCACCGACAGATGAACTGGCGCAGGCGCTGAGCGGCCATGCCTCACTTGGTCGCCTTTTGCACCTGCGGAGTGTGCCGCAGGGGGGGCGCATTGATGTTGTGGCGGATGAGGAAGCGCTGCCTTTCGCACCGGCCTCGCTTGATCTGGTGCTCTCTGTGCTGAGCCTTCAGAGCGTAAATGATTTGCCGGGTGTACTTTCCCAGATTCGCCAGGCCTTACGGCCTGATGGCCTGTTCATCGGGGCACTGATTGGCGGTTCCACCCTCATAGAGCTGCGCCAGTGCTTCGCTAGTGCTGAAAGTGAGATGACTGGTGGTCTTTCGCCGCGTGTCGCGCCCTTCACGGATGTGAGGGATCTGGGCGGTTTGCTCCAGCGTGCGGGATTTGCCCTGCCGGTGACGGATGTGGATCGCGTTACGGTGCGCTACGCCTCACCTTTCAAACTGTTTGCGGACTTGCGCCGTATGGGGGCAACCAATGCGCTGACAGAGCGCCGCCGTGTGCCCTTGCGCCGGGCTGTGCTGATGCGTGCCGTGGAACACTATCTGGAGCGCTTCTCCGATTCGGATGGGCGGGTGCGTGCGACCTTCGATATTGTGTGGCTCTCCGGCTGGGCCCCGCATGAAAGCCAGCAGAAGCCCCTGCGTCCGGGATCAGCCCGGATGCGTCTGGCGGACGCGCTGGGCACACAGGAAATGACCCTGCATCAAGGTGGTGGCATGTCCCAAGAGGATAATAAAGGAGAGGGAAACGCTGATGGCCAGTGATACTGCACAAACGGCGCGTGCACCGCGTGAAGAGCCGACCATGATCGGCGATTTTCCGTGTCTGCAAACGCTCACCACCCGCTGGCATGATGTGGATATCTATGGCCACATCAATAATGTCGTCTACTACGCCTATTTCGATACGGTGGTGAACGCACACCTGATTGCTGAAGGCGTGCTGGACCCGCAGACGAGTCCAATTATCGGTCTGGTCGCGGAAACGCGCTGTAGCTATTTCCGCAGCCTCACTTTCCCCCAGCCGGTTCGAGCCGGGTTGCGTGTGGTGCATTTAGGGACATCCTCCGTGCGCTATCAGATTGCTCTCTTCCAGGGGGATGATGCGCGGGCCGCAGCGCAGGGCCATTTCGTCCATGTTTATGTGAAGCGGGGTGAGCAGCGTCCAGTTCCGATTCCGGCAGATACGCGGGCGGTTCTGGAGCGCCTGAAGGTGTGAGAGGGAGGGGGGAGGACGCTCTTTCCCAATCATACCAATTTCCAGGTAGAAATGGACAGAGCAATAAAAAAGCCGGCCGGTTCCCGAGGGAACCGGCCGGCCTCTGTTCATTCGGAGCGCAAGCCTCAGGTGATGTACTGCGCACCATTGATGGTCAGCGTCGAGCCGGTTACGAAGCCGGCATCATCGGACGCGAGGAACACCACGCCACGGGCGATATCTTCTGGCTCACCGAGACGACCGACCGGAATGGTAGCGACGATCTTGGCCAGAATTTCCGCAGGGACGGCGCGCACCATTTCGGTGCCGATATAGCCGGGCGCAATGGCGTTAACAGTGATGCCGTGTTTTGCCGTTTCCTGCGCCAGCGCCTTCACGAAGCCGATTTCACCGGCCTTGGCGGCGGAATAGTTTGTCTGGCCGAACTGGCCCTTCTGTCCGTTGATGGAGGAGATGCAGATAATGCGGCCGAACCCGCGCGCCCGCATGCCTTCCAACACATTGCGAGAGGTGTTGAACGCGCTGGAAAGGTTGGTGTTGATCACCGCCTGCCACTGCTCAAGAGACATTTTGTGCAGTGGTGCATCACGGGTGATGCCAGCATTGTTCACCATCACATCGATGGGGCCGACCTCGGCTTCCACCTTTGCGATTCCTTCTTTGCAGGCATCGAAGCTGGAAACGTCCCATTTGAAGGCGGGAATGCCGGTCTTCTCGGTGAAGGCCTTGGCGGCTTCATCATTGCCTGCATAGTTGGCGGCCACGGTGTAGCCAGCGTTCTTCAGAGCAATGGAAATTGCTTCACCAATGCCACGGGTTCCGCCCGTAACCAATGCGACACGCGCCATAGTTCCCTCCATTTTCCCTTTTGGCCCTGCCGAAATATGCACGCCCCTCGTGTCATATTTGGTGGGCCCTGCCAGAAAGGCGTTCAGACATGACTGCGTCAAGGCTGCGAAAGTCGAGCGTGCACGGATTCGTTGCGAACCCCGGAATGCGCAGCGCTCAGATGCGGCGGATGCCCCCCCGCCGCATCTGTCTTTTATTTGGTGAGATCAGTCGCGTTCGATGCAGACCGCGCAGCCCATGCCACCGCCGATGCAGAGCGTGGCGAGGCCCTTCTTCGAATCACGCTTGATCATTTCGTGCAGCAGCGTGACAAAAATGCGCGCGCCAGATGCGCCGATGGGATGGCCGATGGCGATGGCACCGCCATTCACATTCACCTTGGAAGTATCCCAGCCAAGGCTCTTGTTCACCGCGATAGCCTGCGCCGCGAAGGCCTCATTGGCTTCGATAAGATCGAGCTGGTCCGGGGTCCAGCCAGCCTTTTCCAGCGCCTTGCGAGAGGCCGGGATGGGGCCGGTACCCATGATGGTGGGATCGACGCCAGCTTCCGCCCAAGAGACAATACGGGCGAGGGGCGTCTTGCCCTCGGCCTTGGCACGGGAGGCGCTCATCAGCACCACACCAGCTGCGCCATCATTGATGCCGGAGGCATTGCCGGCGGTGACGGTGCCGTCCTTGGTGAAGGCCGGCCGCAGCTTGGTCATGGATTCAAGGCTCGCTCCGTGACGGATATATTCATCCGCGTCGACCACGATATCGCCCTTGCGGGTCTTGATCGTGACGGGGATGATTTCATCCTTGAACTTGCCGGCCTTCTGCGCAGCCTCGGCCTTGTTCTGGGAGGCGACGGCGAACTCGTCCTGCTCCTGACGGGTGATCTGGTATTGCTTCGCGACGTTCTCCGCCGTGATGCCCATATGATAATCGTTGAAGGCGTCCCACAGGCCGTCCTTGATCATGGTGTCGACAAGCTTGCCGTCGCCCATGCGTATACCATTGCGCAGATGCGCAGCGTGGGGGGCCTGGCTCATGGATTCCTGGCCGCCAGCGATGACGACAGTGTTGTCACCATTCTGGATGGACTGGGCACCGAGAGCGATGGTGCGCAGGCCCGAACCGCAGACCATGTTGATGGTCCAGGCAGGAACGGTGACAGGCAGGCCGGCCTGAATGGAGGCCTGACGGGTGGGGTTCTGCCCCTGCCCAGCGGTGAGAACATTGCCGAAGATGACCTCATTGACATCTTCAGGGGCAACGCCTGCCCGCTCCAGCAGGCCCTTGATGACCGCAGAGCCGAGGTCGTGCGCCGGCAGCGGGGACAGCGTGCCGTTGAAAGAACCGACGGCAGTACGGCCAGCGGCGACGATAACGACTTCTTCCTTCATCATTCTCTCCTGAACTTGACAGGCAGGTGACATTTGACAGCAGGCAGGACGGCTTTATGTGCCGTTTTTATTCTGGCCATTATATCGCAATTTCAGACTGCCATGTGTCAATGATCTGAATCAGTATTCAACTATGATATGATTATAAAACGAGCGGGGTGGATATGCTGCGTTGCAAAATAACAGTAGCGTAATAATGTGGCGCAATACCATTGCAGCATGGGTCCCGCTCTGCCGGGGATGGGTGGCGATAGGGGCTGGATATAAGTCGCGAAACCCCCTAACGTGTCGATAGTTCAAGGATATTGGGTGGTCGGACGATGGGAAAATCACAAGAACCAGTCACCATCAAGAAATACGCCAATCGCCGCCTCTATAATACAGGCACGAGCACATATGTCACCCTCGAAGATCTCGCCAATATGGTGAAAGCTGGAGAGGATTTTACCGTCTATGACGCCAAGAGCGGAGACGATATCACGCACTCTGTGCTGACGCAGATTATCTTCGAACAGGAGAACAAGGGGCAGAATCTTCTTCCCATTGCTTTCCTACGGCAGATTATTCGCTTTTATGGTGACAGTATGCAGATGCTGGTGCCGCGCTATCTGGAGGCATCGATCGATAGCTTCACCCGCGAGCAGGAGAAATTCCGTTCGCAGATGCCAAATACATTTGTTGGCAAAGGCTTTCCCGGTTTCGACGATCATGTGCGCCGGAATATGGAAATGTTTGAGCGAGCCTTCCAGATGTTCATGCCTTTTCAGAAGGCGGAGGATGCGGATGAAGGCGCTGTTGTTGCGCCACCGCCCGCCGGCCGGGATGATTTGGAAGTGCTAAAGCAGCAGATGGCCGATATGCAGGCGAAGCTGAACCAGTTGGCATTCCCTGCGGCGGGGCAGGGTGAGCAACCCCAGAAACCCCGGAAAAGCTGATCAGTTTTCAGAGGCGACACAGTCCTGAAATGGGGTCGTTGCAAAGAAGGGCGCGCTGGTTGGCGCGCCCTTCTTGTTTTGAGGAGTCTCTCCACCGCGTGCGCATGCGGAAAGTGTCATGCCTTGGCTGTGACGTTTTGGGTTTCTGCTGGCAGCTTGTCAGTTGAAGACACTGTCGCGTCGGCGATGGCCGCTTTGGTTTCCGGCGTGGTGTCTTCGCCGACCTGAGCGTCGTCCTGCGGATTGGCGCTTGCATGGGCATTTGTATGTGTGCTGTCCACGTCTGACATTTTAGCCGCTGCGGAATTGTCTGCGCTGTCGAGTGTCGCGGCAGGGGCAGGGGCAGGGGGGGCTGGCTCAGATGGCGCTACCGCCACGGGTGGGGCATATTTGGCCTTTGCGGCTTCCGGTGCCAGGGAAGGGCTGGGTGAAGCCTGTTCTGCGGGCTTCGGCTGTTCGGCCTCCGGCACCTTTTTTTGCACAGGTGCTGCGCGTTTCGGCTTGGGCGCGCGCGGGCGCGGCTGGCGGCGGGGCGCTGCCCGCATGGAAGCGGTGATTCCGGAAATCACATCCAGCAGCATCACGCATAGCAGCAGCGCGAAGATGGATGTGCCAGCCTGGGGAATGAACAGAAACTCTGCCAGCGCGATTAGGAAAATCAGCGTGGAGAGGGTGTGATCCATGAAGGAGCGGGAATTGACCCGTGCCGCCTTCAAAATCTCGAACAGGAGGAAGAGCAGGGTGAAGGCAATGAAGGCCTCATCCAGCCGGATCCGCCATGAAATTCCGGAAGGCAGGTCCACCTGCCCGAGAATCGCCCCCCATTCGGTGCCTGGCGTGAGAAAGACAATGATGTTGTACAGGGCGAATGGAATGATCAGTAGCGGAACAGGCGTGAGCATTGTGGCTCCTCAGACTGATGAGTTTCAATGGTCCTGCTGCGGAAGATCAGCCTGACGCATCAAGACTACACATCAACATGGCGCATCACTCTGCGCGTCTGATGGGTCGCACATCGCCGCAGCAATGTCACCGGTCTGTAATGGGCGTGCATCCTTTCCCTTGTGATTCTGCCCGCTTTCCCGCGTTTGTTGAACGGGGGAAGGGCTCTCTGCAGGGGGAGTCGGGAATCAGATGCGCTTCGGCAGGAAGGTTGCCAGTCCATGGACATGCCGAATGTGTTGCAGCAGCGTGAGCCAGCCGCGGAGGCATATCCTGAAAGGGCCTTGATGAGGCCTGAAAAACGATGGGCGCGGCCATATGGCACGCGCCCATCTGAAAAATCGTCTGGCCTGAGTTCAGAACTTTTAGAAAACTCTGAACAATCAGGTGTGAACCTGCTGACCGAGAATCAGGCTTCCGCCTTCGGGGTCAGGATCTGCCGGCCCTTGTACATGCCGGTCTTCAGGTCCAAGTGATGCGGACGACGCAGTTCACCGGAATCCTTGTCTTCCACATAGGTGGGCTGCTTCAGTGCATCAGCCGAGCGGCGCATGCCGCGACGCGACGGCGAGGTTTTTCTCTTCGGGACTGCCATTGTCCAAACTCCTGATGGCGTAACGCCCGAGGGGGCATGGTGCCCACCACGTCTCTACCGCCATGTTTCTCCCGCCGGTTCACCCTGTTTCCGCGCCCTGTTGGGCTGCGTCTCCTGCAAAGCCGGCACATACATCGAAGGCGCGCTTTATACAGCTTTCCGCGCCGAAGCGGAAGCCCCGGCAGATGAAATGTCTGCCGACAGCCTCAACAATGCCTACTTGCAAGCGGAAGAGGGTTGCGCAAGGGTGCGAACGGGCGTGTTCGGACCCAAGGGAAAAACGCCCGGTTGCTGCCATTCTGGCCCGGACTGGGCCGAAGCTCCAGAGCTTGCGAGGAAACACATTCTATGACGCGCTCCGTCCACACCGCCGTGTTTGCGGCTGCCCTTGCCTCGTCCGTCGCCTTTGGTGCCCTTGCGGCTCCGGCGCTGGCCCAGACGGCTGCGGCCGCCAAGCCTGCCGCCACGCAGCCTGCACAGGAAGATGTGGTGGTGGCCACCGTGAACGGTACGCCGATTCGGGCCAGTGAACTGGCCATTGCGGTCGAGGATATTGGCCCTGGCCTGCCGCCCCAGCTTCAGGGGCCCGAGCGCGAGGCCTATGTGCTGTCCTTCCTCACCGACATGACCCTGCTGGCTCAGGCCGCCGAGGCCGAGAAGCTGGCGGAAACGCCGGACTTCAAGAATCGCATGGCCTATGCGCGCAACAAGGTGCTGATGGAAGTGCTGCTCAACCGCGCGGCAAAGCAGGCGGTGACGGATGAGGCCAAGCGCAAGACCTATGACGAATTCGTCAAATCCGCTCCGGCGGAAGAAGAAGTGCATGCCCGTCACATTCTGGTTGAGGATGAGGCCAAGGCCAAGGAACTGGCCAAGCGCGCCCGTGCGGGTGAGGATTTCGCCAAGCTGGCGGATGAAAACTCCCGCGATAGCGGGGGACAGGGCGGCGATCTCGGCTATTTCACCAAGGAACAGATGGTGCCGGAATTCGCGAATGCGGCCTTCAGCCTGAAAAAGGGCGAGATCTCGGATCCGGTGAAGAGCCAATTCGGTTGGCACGTCATCAAGATGGAAGACAAGCGCACGCGTCCCGCGCCGACCTATCAGGAGGTTGAGCCGCAGGTGGAGCAGTATCTGGTGCGCAAGTCCCAGGCGGATCTGGTGACCAAGCTGCGTGAGGCCGGCAAGGTGGAAAAGGCGGGTGCCGAGGATGACAAGGCTGATGCTGCCGCGCAGCCTGTCACGACTGTGCCGGCTACCGGCAAGTAAGCCTGAACAGCGAAGCCTTCAAAGCCAAGCTGCCGGCTGAAAAACGAAAGGGGTGCAGATGCACCCCTTTTTCATGTGCATTTTCATGCCTGCTTCCAGCGTGTTCCGGATGTGCGAAACAGGCCTTGCGCCCCAAAAGCCGATTGTGCACGGCTGGGATGCGGGGAAAGCGGGCGCTGGGCCTTGCAAGCCATGGCAAGCTGCGGCAAGGGTGAAGCCTCATGTCATGAGGATTATCATGTCCGCCGCCATCTCTCCCCTTGCACCGAAGATTTCGCCCGATGTGCCGCCTGTGCCGGGCGTGCGTTTCGCCACGGCTGAAGCGGGCATCCGCTACAAGGGCCGCACGGATGTGCTGCTGGTGGCGCTGGATGCGGGAACGGTTGCAGCCGGGGTCACCACCCGTTCCAAATGTCCTTCCGCTCCGGTGGAGTGGTGCCGTGATCTGCTGAAGAAGGGCAAAGCACGCGGGCTGGTGGTGAATTCCGGCAACGCCAATGCCTTCACCGGCGGGAAGGGGCGTGAGGCCACAAAGCTGACGGCGCAGATTGCAGCGGCGGCTCTGGGGTGCAAGGAGAATGAGGTGTTCCTCGCCTCCACAGGCGTGATTGGCGAGCCGATGGACGCCTCCCGCTTCAATGGCGTGCTGGAAGAGTGCGCCACGCGTCTGTCCGGCACCGCCTGGCAGGATGCTGCCCGCGCCATCATGACGACGGATACCTTCCCCAAGCTCGCCAGCGCACAGGTACTGCTGGGTGATGTGCCGGTGACCATTGGTGGTTTCGCCAAGGGCGCGGGGATGATCGCGCCGGATATGGCGACCATGCTCTCCTTCGTCTTCACTGATGCGCCGATCGCGCAGGATGTGTTGCAGAAGCTGCTCTCCAAGGGTGTGAAGGATAGCTTCAACGCCGTGACGGTGGATAGTGACACCTCCACCAGCGATACGCTGCTGCTGTTTGCCACCGGTGCGGCTGAAGGGCGGGGCGCTTCGCCCATCACCTCTACGGACGACAAGCGGCTGAAACTGTTCCGGCGGGCACTGAATGAGGTGCTCAATGATCTGGCCGAGCAGGTGGCACGCGATGGTGAAGGCGCCCGCCATCTGGTGCGGGTGCATGTGAAGGGCGCTGTATCGAAGAAGTCCGCCCGGCGGGTAGCCATGTCCATCGCCAATTCGCCGCTGGTGAAGACGGCGGTGGCGGGCGAGGACGCCAACTGGGGCCGTGTGGTGATGGCCGTGGGCAAGGCGGGCGAGCCGGCCGAGCGTGATCGTCTCTCCATCTATTTCGGCGATATCTGCGTGGCCCGGAATGGCGCCCGCGCCCCGGAATATGATGAGGCCACCGCTTCTGAATATATGAAGAATGAGGTGGTCGACATCACGGTGGATCTGGATATGGGCGAGGGCGCAAGCCGGGTGCTCACCTGCGATCTCACCAAGGAATATGTGGCCATCAACGGGGATTATCGCTCGTGAAGATCGTGCTGGTGGCAGCCTGTGCGCTGGTGGATGCGGATAATCGCGTGCTGGTGGCGCAACGGCCCGAGGGCAAGGCGCTGGCCGGGATGTGGGAATTTCCCGGCGGCAAGATGGAGCCCGGCGAGCGGCCGGAGGCGTGCCTCATTCGTGAGCTGGCCGAAGAGCTGGGCATTACGGTGAAGGAGCCCTGCCTCGCGCCGCTGGCCTTCGCCAGCCACGCTTATGAGGATTTTCATCTGCTGATGCCGCTGTGGATCTGCCGTCGCTGGGAAGGTGTGGTGACGCAGAAAGAACATCAGGCGTTGAAATGGGTGCGGGCAGGTGCGCTGCGTGAACTGACCATGCCCCCTGCTGATGCGCCGCTGATTCCCCCGCTGGTGGATCTGCTGGGGGCCTGAAGGACGGCCTGCGCTGAGGTTTCGTGGCCCATGATGTCGCGTATCCGCCTTCTGCATGGCTCTTTCGCGGAACCCTTGCGCTCTTTTGGGCGAGGTTCTAGAGCAGGGGCCAGAACGCGCACCGCGCGGATGAGATCCCTGATTTTCCCGCCCTGATCTGCCGGGCGGGTTTGATATTTCCAACCATCAAGACGGCCCGTGCGGCCACATGCGAGGACAAATCCCATGGCCACTCACAAGCTTCTCCTTCTCGCCGGTGACGGTATCGGCCCGGAAATCATGGCCGAGATGAAGCGCGTTCTGGCCTGGATGGAAAAGGCAGGTGTGGCCTCCTTTGCGATTGAAGAGGATCTGGTCGGCGGCAGCGCCTATGATGCCCATGGCGTGGCCATTACCGATGCGGCGATGGATCGGGCCAAGGCCGCCGATGCTGTGTTCCTGGCGGCTGTGGGTGGCCCGAAATGGGCGGGTGTGCCTTATGAGGTGCGCCCGGAGGCTGGCCTGCTGCGCCTGCGCAAGGATCTGGGCCTGTTCGCCAATCTGCGCCCGGCTATCTGCTATCCGGCGTTGGCTGACGCCTCTTCGCTCAAGCGTGATATTGTGGAAGGGCTGGATATTCTCATCGTGCGTGAGTTGACCGGCGGCGTCTATTTCGGTGAGCCGAAGACCATCATCGATCTCGGCAATGGCCAGAAGCGCGCCATCGACACCCAGCTTTATGAAACCTATGAGATTGATCGTATCGCCCGCGTGGCGTTCGAGCTGGCCCGCACCCGTCGCAATCTGGTCACCTCCTCCGAAAAGCACAATGTGATGCGCTCCGGCGTGCTGTGGAAGGAAGTCGTGACCCAGGTGCACGATGCCGATTACGCGGATGTGAAGCTGGAGCACAATCTGGCTGACTCGCTGGCCATGCAGCTGGTGCGCTGGCCCAAGCAGTATGATGTGATCGTGACCGACAATCTGTTCGGTGACATCCTCTCCGATATCGCCGCCATGCTCACGGGGTCTCTGGGCATGTTGCCCTCCGCCTCGCTGGGTGAGGCGGATGCCAATGGCAAGCGTTCCGCCATGTATGAGCCGGTGCACGGCTCTGCGCCGGATATCGCCGGCAAGGGCATCGCCAACCCCATCGCCATGATTGGATCGCTGGCCATGGCCATGCGTTATTCCTTCAATCAGGGTGATGTGGCGGATCGTATCGAGAAGGCCATTTCCGGTGTTCTGGATGCCGGCAAGCGTACTGCGGATATCAAGACCGAGGGCTGCGAGGTGATCTCCACCAAGGCCATGGGTGATGCGCTCATCGCCCAGCTCGAAGCGCAGGGCTGAGGTTCGGGATCTGGCGAAACCGGTCTCAGGCAGGTTGAGCACATATCTGAATATGGAAAGGGCTGGCTTTCGGGCCGGCCCTTTTCATTTGGTGCGCGGCGTTGCGCCCGGCACAGGGCGCGAAAAAGCCCGGCAGTTTCACACTGCCGGGCTTTTCGTATGTCCTCTCTGGTGATTAGCGGGCGGAGAAAAGCTGGTCCAGCTTGCCGTCAGACCCGAAATGCTCCTTCTGCACCTGCGGCCAGCCGCCAAACACATCCTCCACCTTTACAAGGCGCACTTCGGGGAACTGATCCTTGTACTTGGCCGCCACTTCCGGGTTCACCACGCGGTGATTGGCCTTGGCGGCGACTTCCTGACCCGCCGGGCTGTAGAGGAATTCAAGATATTCGGTGGCCAGTTCGCGTGAGCCGCGCTTGTCCACCACCTTGTCCACCACGGCCACGGGGAACTCGGCCAGAATGCTGATGGAAGGGGCCACCGTCTGGAGGCTTTTGTCCTTGTAGAGATCCTTGATGGTCTTGGTTTCGGCCTCGAAGGTCACCAGAACATCGCCGGTGTCACGCTCGACAAAGGTGGTGGTGGCGCCACGGCCCCCGGTATCGAACACCGGCACATTGCCGAACAGCTTTTTCACGAAGGCCTCGGCCTTGGCGGTGTCGCCATTGTACTTTTCCAGCGCATAGGCATAGGCGGCCAGATAGGTGTAGCGCGCATTGCCCGAGGTCTTGGGGTTGGGGAAGATGACCTTCACATCCTCACGCACCAGATCGTCCCAATCCTTGATGTTCTTGGGGTTGCCCTCGCGCACCAGGAAAGAGGGGAAGGAATAGTAGGGCGAGGCATTGTTGGGGAACTTCTTCTGCCAGTCCGGCGTCACCAGCCCGGCCTTCACCAGCGCCTCGATGTCCGTCACCTGATTGAAGGTCACTACATCGGCTTCCAGCCCTTCTATGATGGCGCGCGCCTGCTTGGAGGTGCCGGCATGGCTCTGGTTCACCGTCACATTCTGGCCGGTCTTGTCCTTCCACGCGGGAATGAACAGCTCGTTTTCGGCGGCGAACAGCTCGCGAGCGATGTCGTAGGAGACATTCAGCAGCGAGTCCGGCCCGTTATAGGTCTTCGCCTCTTCCGCTGCGGCGGGCAGGGAGGAGAAGCCGGAGAAAGCGCCGGCAAGGCTTGCGGCCAGCGCCGAGGCAAGAAAGGTGCGGCGGGTGAACATGCGGGGCTCCTGTTTCATAATTACAATAATTATATGTGATTAAATATATTAATATCGTTGTATCATGTGAAATTTGTCATGTGAACAATAATCTGTGTGGATTGTAGAAAATCAAAAACCCCGCACCGCTGTGCGCGGGCGGGGTTTGCAATGTCTCGTAAGCTGGCTGAGGCAGGATGTGCCGGGTGTGGGGCGTCTAGGCCGGGTCCGGATCCTGATTTTCCCGTGCCAGATGGCGGAAATGCCCCTTCATCTGCAACCAGGCCAGAAGCAGAAGGCCGGGAATGCCCACCAGTGAGGTGATGATGAAGAAGAGAGGCCAGCCTGTCGCCTCAGCCACAAAGCCTCCGCCAGAGGCCAGCACGGTCCGCCCCACAGCGGTCAGGGCCGTGAGCAGGGCATATTGTGTTGCCGTATGGGCGCGCACGCCGCACAAGGCCGACAGATAGGCCACGAAGATCACCGTGCCGATTGCGCCGGTGAAATTCTCCACGATGATGGTGGCGGTAAGGGCAGTGGTGTTCACACCAATCAGCGCTTGCCCGGTGAAGGCGAGGTTGGAGAGGATCTGCAGAATGCCGCCAATCCACAAACAGGTGGAAAGGGGCAAGGCGCGGGCGATGAAGCCGCCCGCAAAGCCACCCGCCAGCGCGGCCGCTAGCCCGACGCCTTTTACAATGGCGGCATAGGTGGCCTTGTCGAAGCCGATGGAGATGACAAAGGGCGCCGTGAGCACCCCGGCAAAGGCATCGCAAAACTTGTAGAGCAGCACGAACAGCAAAATGGCGATGGCCTGCTGGCGGCTAAGAAATTCGCTGAAAGCGCCAATGGCAGTGGTGACGACACGGGTCATCGCGCCCACGCCTTCCTCACGAACCGGCGCCGAGGGCTCGCGGGCCAGAAGGGTGGCGGCTATGCCCACCAGCACACAGGTCGCCGCGCCCACATACCCCCAGAACCACACATGCGCGCTCGGTACGCCGGAATATTCCAGCCAGGCCACCAGAGCGATGACGCCCGCACCGGACACCAGCATACCGATGCGATAGGCTGCCACATAGCCTGCCATGCCCGCCGCTTGCTCGCTGGTATCCAGCCGCTCCACGCGGAAGGCATCCACCACAATATCCTGTGTGGCGGAAAGGGTGGCCACGGCCAGCGCCCCCAGCGCCACCATGAAGGGTGAGGCGACAGGGTCCTGAAGCCCCAGAAACAGGATGCTGCCCATGAGTGCGATCTGGGAGGCCATCAGCCAGCCCCGCCGCCGCCCCAGAAGGCGCGAGAGCAGGGGCACATCCAGTGCATCGACCAGCGGCGCCCAGAGGAATTTCAGCGTGTAGGGCAGGCCCACCAGCGAGAACAGGCCGATATTGGCCAGACTCACCCCGCTTTCCGTCATCCAGACAGAAAGCGTCGTGCCCGTGAGAGCCAGAGGCAGGCCGGAGGAGAATCCCAGCAGAATCACCACCAGCACGCTGGGGCGCAGATAGACGGTTACCGCCTCCCACAGGGAATGATGGGGCGCTTCATCCCCGGGGAAGCCGTTTCGGGGCAGGTCACGCTGTGGAGCTTGCACGTGGCTTTCCTCTCGCGCCACCGGCTCCGGCTCTTGTGCGGGGCGGGTCGGCAATGTCTGTCGGACTGCGACCTGAATCGGTCTGTTGCCGGCATTATGGCGAGAGAGTCTTGACCATGCGTTGTGATTGCGCGTGGCGAAATTGCGAATGAACTGTCTGCAGGCCCGTCCATCTGCCCGCCCCCATCAAGGGGGAGGGTTCAAAAAGGTGGGGTCAGGGAAGGGCTGGCCGCTTTTCAGGCCCAGCCAGGCCCCATGCAAGGCACATCCGCAGATCAGCAGGCCTGCTGGTTCCACAAGGCGGTATCCACTTTGGAAACGGCAATCACGGCCTGTGTGCGGCTTTCAACCGACAGCTTCTGAAGAATGGCGGAAACATGCGCCTTGACGGTGGCTTCCGACACCCCAAGCTCATAGGCGATTTGCTTGTTGAGCCGGCCTTCGGAAAGCATCATCAGCACACGCACCTGCTGCGGGGTGAGGGTGCCCAGACGGGTGATGATGGCGTCTGTTTCCGCATCCCCGGGTGCGTTGAGTTCCACATCCGGCGGGGTGAAACTTTCGCCATCCAGAACCATGGCTATGGCTTCGCGCATATGGGACACATCCATGGTCTTGGGCATGAAGCCGGATGCGCCCAGCTCCAGACAGCGGCGAATGACCATCGGCTCCTCATTGCCGGAAACCACCAGTACCGGCAAGGCCGCATACTGGGCGCGCAGATAGATCAGGCCTGAAAAGCCCCGCGCACCCGGCATGGTCAGATCCAGCAGGATGAGGTCAAAATCGGAATCATCCTCAAGGCGTGCGGTGAGGTCGTCGAATGTTCCGACTTCTTCGATCCGTGTCTGGTCGTCATATCCCAGAACCGCCTCTCGCAAGGCTCCGCGAAACAGCGGGTGATCGTCCGCGATTATCAGGCGGAAACCATCCCTGGCGTCATCTCCCAATGCATCCTCCCCGGCAGGTTGTGGATTGCCTGTTCTCTTCATAGAGGCAAAATGCCGCTGCGCCCATGGCATCTCTCGAATACGGCCTGCCTTCATTGAGGAATGGCAAATTTAGGGTATGCCAATCAACATAAATCCCGCATATGGCCGGTGAATGTCAGGATCAATTCACGCTGGTGGGGTCTGTCGCGGTGTTCGGCAAGGTAAATGCCCTGCCATGTACCCAGCATCATGCGCCCATTACTGACGGGAATGGACAGACTCACATCCCCCAGCATGGCGCGAATATGGGCAGGCATGTCATCCGGGCCTTCATCATCATGGGTCCACGCAAAGCTGCGGGGGGCGAACTGGTTCAGAGCGGTGAGCAGATCATGCTGCACAGCCGGGTCCGCATTTTCCTGAATGCAGAGCGCGGCGGATGTGTGCCGGCAAAACAGGGTCAGAAGACCGCTCACCGCGCCGCTATCAGCCAGAAAGGCCGCCGCCTCGTGTGAGATGTCGGTGAAGCCTTGCCCGGAGGTTTCCACCTGCAAGCAGCATTCGGCATGGCCGTTCAGTACGGTGAAACCGGGCGCGCTGCGTATGGTGCGGGGGCGGCGCGATATCATGGGCTGCTCCTGAAGGGGGGTGGCAAGAACGGGGGGTGGAGAGAGCGCGGTGTGGCCATAAGGGGGCGAGGCAAGTTTGGCCGAAAGCTCGGCTTCATGCCTGCAATTGTCCACCTTTTGCGCTCCTGCGGCCATGCTGCAGTTTTCCCCTGAGGTCAGGCTGCTATGGTGCGCCGGTGTTTCTGATACGCAGAAATTGCAGTTGTAGAAGAATTTGAACTCCAGACCGGGAGATCTTTATGTCCAATCTCGTCCTTGATCCGGATGTGTTCGATGTCGCTTCCGTCGCGGCTGACACGCGCATGGTGAATGACGCCGTGGTCAAGGCCCTGCGCAAGGTGCCGGATCTCTGGAACACGCCTCTGCCGCAGATGCGACAGGAGCGCCTGGAGAACAAGGGGCTGTTTCCTCTGCCGCCGGAAAACCCCAAGGCGCAGACCGACACCATTCCCGGCCCCCGTGGCCCGGTGCCGGTGCGCATCATTCTGCCGGAAGGTGCGCCCAAAGGCGTGTATCTGCATCTGCATGGCGGGGGATGGACGCTCGGTTCCGCCCGCGAGAACGAAAATCTCATCAGCCGCATCGCTGCAAATTGCGGGCTGGCGGTGGTTTCGGTGGATTATGCACTGGCACCGGAAGATCCCTATCCGGCGGGGCCGGATGATTGCGAGGCTGCAGCCTTGTGGCTGGTGAAGGAGGGGGCGGCGCGGTTCGGCACAACGCGTTTCGCCATTGGCGGCGAATCGGGTGGCACGACCCTGGCTGTCACCACTTTGATGCGCCTGCGGGACCGATACGGGCTGACGCCTTTCAGGGCGGTCAACCTCACCTCCGGCTGTTATGACCTGCGCATGACCCCATCCGTGCGCAACTGGGGTGAGCTGCCGCTGGTGCTGAACACGCTCGATATTGAGCGCTTCATCAATTTCTATCTGCACAAGGGCGGTGCGCCGGATCACCCGGATGTGTCACCTCTGATGGGACTTCTGCATGATATGCCCAAGGCGCTCTTCACCGTGGGCACGCTTGATCCGCTTCTGGATGACACGCTGTTCATGGCCAATGCCTGGCTGGCGGCCGGCAACACCACGCAGCTGGATGTGTATCCCGGTGGTTGCCATGTCTTCATTTCCTTCCCCTGCCAGATTGCGGATCAGGCCCTGAAGCGCATTGACGCCTTTCTGCGGGATTTCTAGCCCCCTGAAACGGGCCGGGCCGACAACAGGCGAAGCATCGGATTCGCCTGTTTTTCTGTGACCGGTTTCCTGCGGAAGGGTGTCACAAGAGGGCTACAGGTTTTCTTCCTGCGGGTTGGGCGCAGGGGATGAACCGAGATTGTCATACATCTGCTTCAGGCGCAGAAAGAGTTTCTCGGCATAATCAAGCGCTGCATCGACATCGGCCGGGTCTGGAGGAAGGTCACCGGAAAGATTGTTGGGATCGAGTTCATCAGGGTCTTCAGCGTGTTTTTCCTCCCCTTTGAGGGCTGCAATTTCCTTACGCAGGCGGGCCAGTTCGGCTTCATAAACCTTCTGGCTGTCTGGCAGCAGCTTGCAGGCAAAGCCTTCCGGGCCCTTGGCGCAGAGGGAGACGGCGCCGGTTTTGCTATCCATGCGCAAGGTGCCATCATCGGTCTGCGAGAAGGAAAAACGCGGGTCTGCGGGGGGGCTGGCCGCATCTGCCGGGGCTGGTGCGGTCGCTGCGGATGGCGCTGCCTGAGAAAAAGCCGGGCCTGCGGCCAGGGTCAGTGGTGCACAGGAAAGTGCTGCACCAGTCAGCAGCAGATGTGCCATGCGGGACATGATAACCTCTTTGGCTCGAGCAGGCCGCCGGGCGGGCCTTTTTTATAGGCTGGCATGAAAAAGCGTCCGGAAATGGGGCATTCTTCTTCATCTGCCTCCATCAGGACCACAAGCGGACCTTCGGTCAAGATGGTGTCCACAGCTCACTTCTCTTGACAGGCTGCGTGGTGCGGGGTCCAAGCTGAGGCATGCATTGCAGCATATCCGGCCTGCCGGGTGGCGTGTTGCAGAGAAGGGGAGGCAGAGGCATGGCAAGAGATAGTGCGGATATCTCCGTGCGGGTGCGTGCACTGGCTGCTGCGCTGATCCGCAACAATGCATCCGATCAGGATGCCGAGCCGGATGATGCGGAAGGGCAGATGCGCGAAACCATGGCGGCGACTGCGCATCTGTGGCATCGCAGCCGGGAGGGGGTCGGGCGCTTTGTGCAGAACCGGCCCATGGCGGCCCTTGGCGTCAGCTTCATGGTCGGGCTGCTGGCCGGAGGGATTTTTGGAGGCGCAGATGAGTGACATAGACAATCTGGTGCGCAATCTGCGCATTCTGGCGCGCACGGATCTGATTATTGCCGAGATTCATGCCCGGCGGGTACTGAAGAAATCAGGCATTTTCGCCTTTGCGCTTCTGGTGGGGACCTTTGGCGTCATCATGCTGGGCATTGCCGGGTTTCTGGCGCTGGAAGAGCTGTATGGCGCGAAGCTGGCCGCTGTCATCACAGGTGGAGCCGGTGTGGTGCTGGCGCTGCTGCTGGCTTTCATCGGTGCGCGGTTGCGCTCGGGTGATGAGCTGGGGCTGGCCAATGAAGTGCATGGCGCGGCGATGGCGGCCGTCTCCCGCGATCTGCAGAGCGCGGGGTCGAATATCAGCCAGATTGCATCTTTCGTGCGCAACCCGCTGGATGCGGCGTTGCCGGGCATGGCTATGCAGGTTTTCGGTCTGGTAATGAAGATGCTGCGGCGTCGCAAGAACCGGAGCCAGGAGCAGTGAGGCCAAGAGCAGTGAGGCCAGGAAGGCTTTGGCCTCTCAGACCGTAAGGGGGATTGAAAGCGGGCCAATGTTGCCGTCCGCTTTCCTGTTGATGAGGCGGAAGGGGGAGCGGTGGTGCAGCCGGGCGAACCTGAACCCACCCCGCCTTAACCTCTGCCTCTTGCGGCGCGGGTGGGGATGACCATGTGGTCGATCCAGTTGCGCAGCTCCTGCGTGCGCACCGCCTTGCGGGTCAGGGCCTCATCTATGCCGAAGCGCCAGGAGAGCGATTTGTTGCCCGGGTCACGCTCCAGATGCTCCAGATCGGCAATGAACAGGCCGGCTTCTTCTTCATCCATGAAGAAGCCCTCGGCGATTAGCTTGGGGCAGTAGCGGCGGAAAATCGCCGCCATTTCGCGGAACGGATATTCGGGGTGATATTGCACGCCCCAGCAGGTGCTGCGCCCGGCCTTGAAGGCGGTGGCCTGTACGGCGGAATGGTCATTGGTGGCCAGCAGAACCGCGCCTTCCGGCAGGGTTTCCACCTCATCCTGATGCACGGTCATGGCCTCGAACACCGGGGTCTTGTCAGTATAAAGCGGATGACAGGTGTCATGTTCCATCTGGCGGATGCGCCGGCCAAAGCCAACCTCACGCCCCTTCGGGCTCAGTCGCACGCTGCCTCCGGCCGCTACCGTGAGCAGTTGCAGCCCCCAGCAACTGCCGAAAATGGGTACGCCCGTTTCAAACGCCGTGCGGATGAGCGCAATCTGCGTCTCCACTTCCGGCGCGCGGGTATAGATATTGAGAGATGAGCCGGTGATGGCAATGCCATCATAACCTTCTAGCCCAGCGCTGTTCGGCAGATGCGCGCCGAGGTCCGCCGGAAAGCAGATCTCCGTCACGGCGCCCGGCCACAGTTCACGCAGCAGGGCGGCATAGGCCTCGCCCGCCGCCTGTCCACCGCAACTGATCTGCGCGGCGCGATCTTGTGCAATATTGCCTTCAACGACAAGGAGACGGGGAGCAGACATAAGGCCCTGTGCCAATTGTAAAACAGATGACCTGAGCATAGGCCGGATTTTGACCAAAGGGAGATCGTACAGAAAGGCCGCCCACGCTTTTTTCGCATGAGCGGCCTTTCTGTACGATCGGTTTGACGCATGGTGGCGCTACCGGAAGGGGGCGAGGCCAAGCAAACCCAAACCCCAAGCCGGCCTCAATAGGCCAGAATGCCCCAGTATTTCGTACCACGAATGGGTTGCCCGTCACTTGCTAGCAGAAAGCCGGAAATGACCCGGATCAGGCCCCAGATGACGAGGAAAAGCAGCACCAGAACGCCGATAAACACCCAGGTGAGAATGCCGCCGGCGAAGGCCAGCGCCAGACTGATCCAGAAGGTGCGGATCTGAAAGCGCAGATGAGTATCCAGAACCGGGTCCTTGCCGCGGGACATATAGGCGTAAATGACCCCGGCAAGGCTGGTGATGCCGATGAAGAAGCTCAGAGCATACAGACCATAAACAATCTTGGCCGGCATGAGGACATCCGAACCGCCGGAAGAGGGTGTGCTGCGGCCCGGGTCCAGAACGTCATTATTGGGGGAGTTCTGAGTGTCGGCCATGATGGTCCTGTGCATGTCGTATGGGCAGGCTGTCTCTCATTTAGAAGGAGCGGCGGGCATTCGTCCAGTAGCCTGCCCGCCAATTGTCAGGGTCCAAGTGAAGGGTCCTCCGTGAGGGGACGAAGGCCAGTATGGCTCAGATGTCGTCATCCTCATCGCCGGCATCTGCGTCATCCTCATCGCCATCATCGGTGCCCAGCCGGGCGGCGAGGTTCTTTTCCACCTTGCGCAGCAGCTTCCGCAGGCGCTTGCGCTCCTTGCCATCCAGACCAGCGGTGATTTCCTCTTCCATCAGGTCCCAGATGCCATCAATGGAGCCGGAGCGTTCGCGGCCCTGATCGGTGAGATAAACGCGCACGATGCGGCCATCCCCATCACTGGTACGGCGTTCCACCAGCCCCTGCGTGGTGAGCCGGGCGACGGTCTTGGAGGCGGTTGGGGGGCGTACACGCAAGGCAGTCGCCAGATCGCCCATGGTGCGTCCATCCTGATCGGCCAGCAGCTTGAGAACCGTTTCCTGCCCCGGAAACAGGCCCAGATCCGCCAGCAGGCGCGCCGAAAAGGCCCGTTGCAGGCGGGCTGTATGGTTGAGCCGGTAGCTGATGGTTTTCGTGAACGGGTCTTTCATCATGTCCCTCATGTCCCGGCGGCTCAGACAGAACCGTTCCGGGCACCGGCTGCAGGGGGAAGCCGCAGGGATCACACCCTACACGTCTTCCGTGGCCTGAGGTGAGGGAGGGTGCCAGCTTTCTGCACGCGGAGCCAACTTTGCCCGGCGCAGGAGGCCGGCCGGCCCCCACCATGACGGACAGGCATCATCCTGCCGCCGCGATGAGTATCCACGCGCCGGCTTACATTTTTGCGAAACTAAAAAGACAGTCCAACGGCAAATGAGGCACGGGCCTCGATAGATCCGCCAGAAATCTACCCACCAGCAAGACCCAGCTCGGCGCGCAGGCGGGCGCGTAGATCATCAATGGGGTGGCGACGGCCTTCCTGCTCCACATGCCAGAAGGTCCAGCCATTGCAGGCCTGCGCACCCTGCGCCATGGCGCCCATGCGGTGGATGGAGCCCACTTTCTGAACGCCGGCGGCGGGTTCCTGATGCGCCAGGGCGATGGTGCCATCAGCCCGCACCACGGCGCGGAAACGGCCCTTGGCGTCGGTGAGTTCCGCACCCGGTTCCACAAGGCCGCGTTCCACAAGCGCGGAGAAGGCGACACGCGGGGCTTCGCGGGCGCTCGGCGGGGCGACGAGCGCCTCTTCCGGCAGCGGCTCCACGGCATCAATGCGGGCGCGGGCAGCTTCCGCATAGCTCTCTTCACGCTCAATGCCGATGAAGTTGCGGCGCAGGCGCCTGGCCACAGCTCCGGTGGTGCCGGAACCGAAGAAGGGGTCCAGAATGACATCGCCCGGCTTGGAGGTGGAAAGCATCACCCGCGCCAGCAGCGCTTCCGGCTTCTGTGTGGGGTGCACCTTGCGGCCCTGCTCATCCTTCAGCCGCTCATGGCCGGTGCACAGGGGAATGAGCCAGTCCGAACGAACCTGCACATCCTCATTACCGCCCTTCAGGGCTTCATAATTGAAGGTGTAGCCCTTGGCGTTCTCATCGCGCGCCGCCCAGATCAGGGTTTCATGCGCATTGGTGAAGCGTCGGCCGCGGAAATTCGGCATGGGGTTGGATTTGCGCCAGATGATGTCATTCAGGATCCAGAAGCCGAGGTCCTGCAGCAGAGCACCCACGCGGAAAATATTGTGATAGGAGCCGATCACGAAAATGGTGGCGGTCGGCTTCATCACCCGGCGCACGGCCAGTAGCCAAGCGCGGGTAAAGGCATCATAGGCCTGAAAACTCTCGAACTGGTCCCAGGCGTCATTCACCGCATCAACGCGGCTTTCATCCGGGCGCTTCAGTTCGCCGCCGAGCTGGAGATTATAGGGCGGATCGGCAAACACCACATCGACGCTCTCAGCCGGCAGTGAGGCGAGATGCGCAATGCTGTCGCCGACAAGGACCGAGTTCACCGGCAAGGAGGTGGCTTGGGCCAGGGTGGGATGTGCGGCAGCTTCCGCAATGATGTTGTTCTTGCGAGGCGCACGAACCGCTGCCCCCTTGACCAAGCTCCGCATGTCGCAACCCTGTCCATCGCTGACTGACGAAGTGCAATGTGCAGCCCCAGCGGTTAATCGGTGGTGAAGGCGTGCGGGAAAAAGATGAGGGAATCCCGACAGATGGGAGCAGAGTCCCCCGGAGGCGGGCTCAGCGCGTTGCCGCCCGCACAATGGCCTCAGCCATCAGTTCCGTCATGCAGTTGGGGCGTGCGGGAGCAGGGGAAGGTACAAGGGAGGCCTCACGGGCACTGTCTGCGGACGGGGGTGAGGAGGGAGAGGCCGTGGGTGTGACCACAGCCAGGTTCGAGAGCAGATAATGGGTGACGTCATACTGGTTCACCACATTCATACGCTCACGGCTGGAAATGGCGTCAATCCATCTGGAAATCCGTCGATAGAGCCGTTCATGCGAGACATTGGGCACAAAGGGCGGATCGACCAGAACCAGATCCACGTCCCGTCGCTCGATCCAGTCGGCTGCGTCCTCGATGGTCTGGCTGAAGGCGTCGAGATCCGTGGCGGCCAGCACATCTCCAGTACCCAGTTGCCAGATGACGAGGTCGGGGTCGGTTTCATCAATGGCGGTGCGGATCTGGGCGAAATCATCCTCCGCATCACCCGGCTGGGGATATTCCTCGATGATGGTGAAAGGCACATCCGGCAGGCGGCGCGTCAGTTCGCTGTTGAGCGAGCCGGTGCCTGGGCCTTCCTGAAAGGTGCGGATGCGTAGAATCCGCACGGGCAGGGAGTGATCCACCAGACGGCTGATCCGCGTCAGCCGGGCGTCAAAGGCCAGCAGCGCATCCGGCACCCGGCAGGAGCGGGACATGTCTGCCCGCGCTGGTGAAATAGCTGCAGCCAGAAGTAGGCCGAAAGCGGCGAGCAGTGCGCGCGCCATAACTGCAGCAGATGTGGCGCGTGACGGGGTCATGAGGCTGCAGGCTCCTGCCGTACAATCTCCCTTTGGGCCAGCGTGCTGGCTGATGCCACTTTTGGTGCCTTCGCATGGCCGCGTTGCCAGTCCAGAGTCCATGCCACCATCCACTGAATGGAGAAGCCGGCGACAATAATGAACAGATCGAAGGACAATGCACCTTCAAAAGCGGGCCGTACCACTTGTGCGCCAAGGCTGAGAATGGTGCCCACGCAGAACACTGGCAGGGAATGGCGCCCCATGACAATGAGCGGACTGGCCAACGGGCTCTGGCGCAACAGGTTTTCCAGCGGCAGGCGGGAAACGCAATAGACCAGCGCCAGAATGTGCAGCAGGCGCGGCAGATCGAGATTGGTCTTGTCGAACCCCAGGGCGAAGGAGGGCAGGGGCCACAGTTCCAGCGCATAGGGAAACCCGGCCAGCACCCAGCCCAGACAGGCGAGCAGATAAAGCGGTGCGAGAATGTTCAGAAACCGGTTGGCCACAAGCGGCCGCCCGGCATCAATCGCTGCGCCAATAGCCAGTCCACAGGCGAACAGAAGTTGCCAGGTGAAGGGATTGAAGAACCAGCGCCCGCTATTGGGCCACACCGGCAGGGCAAGGCCGGCCAGTTGCGCCACCACATAGAGGGTGAAAGAGGCCCCCAGCCCCAGCAGAAGGCTGCGCCGCATCAGCGCGATCAGAGCCGGGGCCATCAGCAACAGAACCACATAGAGCGGCAGAATATTCAGATAGGCCGGCTGGAAGGTCAGCATCACAATGCCCACGAGCCCTTCCAGCGGTGTGTTCTGAAGCAGATCGAGATGGTACTGGCTCAGAATGCGACTATCACCGCTCCATATGGCGAAACCGCCAATGGTGGCGATGGCCACCAGCACCAGCGCCAGGTGCGCCGCATACAGGTTGAAGGCCCGTAACCACACGCGGGTGGTGACATTTAGCCGTGTGCCGGGGCCATATTTGCGCAGATAGGCGAAGGCGGCGGATACACCAGCCAAAAGAACGAACAGTTCCGCCGCATCCGAAACGCCGAAATTGCGAAAGGTGTAATCGCCAAGAAAAAGCCCCGGCACATGGTTGATGAAGATGGTGAGCAGCGCGAAGCCGCGCCAGAAATCCACGCTCACCAAACGCCCGGCCTTCTGGGCCGGATGGGTGGCGGGGGAAAGTGCGTTCGGGTGCACGATGATCTGCTCTCCGTCCTTCGGCGCAGGGCCGCAGCGCACATGATGCCGTCTCCCCCCATGAGGGGCAAATGGCCGCCTTGTGCAGGCTGCAGTTCATCAAGCCGGATTTCGGCGCAATTGCGTCCGATAACAGGGACGCACAGCCTTTGTTTCATTTGCATGCCCCTACGGCATCCAGACGGCTGAAATGGAACATTTGGCTGTTGCCACAATGACACAATCTTGACGCGAATCATTCCAGCAGTGACAGAGTGTTCCATCACGCTTCAATTTATTCGCACTCGAATGGATCGAGACCTGCAAAGGGCGAGGAAGCGTGAGGTCAGGGAACAGGGCCGCGCCGAGGTCAGGGCCGGAAAGATCGTCAACTTCCTTTGCAGGCGATGTTTCCTTCCAAGTCGCGGGCCCTTGCAGGGAAAAATATGGACGATCTTCCAAACCGCTCGAGAGGCCGTGTGACTCTCCAGGGGCTGGCGCGTGAATTGGGTCTTTCCACAGCGACAGTCTCTCTCGCATTGCGTGACAGCCCGGTCGTGGCCACCATCACCCGTGAAAGGGTTCAGGAGGTGGCGCGCGCCAGAGGTTATGTGGCCAACCGCAGCGCCGCCGCATTACGCACCGCCCGCACCAACATCATTGGGGTGGGTCTGCATGACATCTTCAACCCCGCTTCCCTCGAACTTCTGGTTTCAGTGGAAGAGCGGCTGGGCACAGCCGGCAAGACCGTGCTTCTGGGCGTGAGCCAGGAGAATGTGGCGCGCCAGTCCCAGGCCATGGGCACCCTTGCCGAATACCGGCCGGATGCGCTCATCCTGTCTCCGGCTGCATCCAGTGGCCTGCAGGATCTGGAGCGGATCGCCGCAACCGGCGTTCCGGTGGTGCAGGCCATGCGTGAGGTGGAAGGTGCCGGCTTTGATTTTGCCGGCTGCAATGACCATGAGGGCATGATACTGGCCGTCACCCATTTGGTGGCGTTGGGGCACCGGCGTATCGCCATGATTGGCGGTGGCGGAGCCATGTCCACAAGCCGGCGTCGGCGGGCTGGTTATATTGATGGGCTGAGGGCGGCGGGTCTACCTGTCCTTCCTGAACTGATCGTGGATGGCGACGGCCACCGGGATTTCGGGCGTCTAGGCATGGCCCGGCTTCTGAATCTGGAAGAGCCGCCCACGGCCGCGGTCTGCTGCGACGACATGCTCGCTTCCGGCGCTTTGCTGGAACTGAGGGCCGCAGGCTTGACGGCGGGGCAGGATTTCTCCCTCATCGGCTTCGATAATGTGAAGGAGGTATCCATGTGGTATCCACCCCTCACGACAATCGATGCCCGTATCGCCGAATATGCCCGCATCGCCGCAGAGCTTGCATTGGCGCGGCTGGTGAGCCCGGAGCGTCCGGCCAGACGGGTGGAGCTTTCCCCGCGTCTCGTGGTGCGTTCCACCGCGGGATCAGTTGTGCCCGTAAGGCGAAGATGCCCCTGATTCTCCCCATCAATGATGCCGAAGATCCGCGAATTGCCGAATATCGCCATGTGCGCGAGCGTGATCTCGTGGGCCGGCAGGGGCGATTCATGGCCGAGGGGGAGGTGGTATTGCGCCTGCTTGCTACCCGGCTGAGGTGTGCAACCGAAGAGGGGAGGCCGGCCAGGACAGAGGCCGGCCATCACCTGCTCTCACTGCTGCTCTCGCGGGCGCAGGCCAAACGGCTGGAGCCGGTTCTGGAGATGCTGCCGGAGGATCTGCCCGTCTATGTGGCCGGGCAGGTGGTGCTGGATGCGGTGGTGGGTTTTCCCATTCATCGCGGTATTCTGGCTCTGGGTGAATCCGGTGGGCTTCTGCCCCCCGAGAAGCTGCTAGGCGAACTGGGACCGAAGGCGCTGGTTGTTGGTGTGGTGGGCATTTCCAACCACGACAATATGGGTGGTATTTTCCGCAATGCCGCTGCCTTCGGCGCAGACGCCATTCTACTGGATTCCACCAGTTGCGATCCGCTCTATCGCAAGGCCATCCGGGTTTCGGTGGGGGCCAGTCTGGTGGTGCCCTTCACGCGGGTGGACAATGCCGCCCACATGGTGGAGCGCATGGAGCAGGCCGGGCTGGAAGTCGTGGCCTTGTCTCCGGCCGGTCGGGAGCGATTGGCGGATCTGGAACGGCCACGCCGTGTGGCCGCCCTGTTCGGGGCTGAAGGGCCAGGCCTGCCACGGGATGTGCTGGCTCGCACCCGCACGGTCGCCATCCCCATGGCCCCGCGCTTCGATAGCCTCAATGTGGCGACCACCAGCGGCATCGTGCTGCACCATCTGGCCAGCAGTTAGGGGCGGGAAAGTCTGGCCCCGCAGAGCCAGGGCGTGGAGGGCGGAGGGGCAATGGCTGCCTCAATCCTGTGTGCTGCTTTCCCATGTCACATAGGTCACGCCCGGCTGGCGCTTGAGCCTGTTGACGACATCATCCAGTTCATCCGGGTTCACGGAGGTGCTGACGAGGCGGGCCACAAGCGCGCTGCTCTCTTCATCATGTGAGGGATCTTCCGTCACATCACTGACCGGATAGTTGGCGGCTTCCAGGGCCTCGATCAACGCATTCCGGGTCTGCTCCACCAGCCGGCTATCGCAGGTCAGGCGCAACTCATAGCTGACTTCCGAATAACGCTCATTCAGCGGAATGCGGTCAATAGCGGCTGCCAGCGGGCGCAGCAGCGTGTTGCCGGCGATAATGATGAAGGTCAGCAGAAGGGCTTCTGCAATCATGTCCGTGCCGGCGCAGGAGCCGACTGCGGCCGAACACCACAGCGTGGCGGCCGTGTTGAGGCCGCGCACATTTAGCCCCTCCTTCATGATGACGCCCGCGCCGAGAAAACCCACGCCGGTGATGATGTTGGCCACCACGCGCATGGCATCGGAGGGAAAGCCGATGCGTGTTGCGAGATCAGCAAAGGCGGCAGAGCCCACAGCCACCAGCACATTGGTGCGCAGCCCGGCTGTGCGCTGTCGATATTGCCTCTCCGCCCCAATAAGGGTGCCCAGTATGAAAGCCGCAACAAGGCTTATCACCGTGTCGAGAAACTGCATGGGGCTGAAGGTCGCGATGAACTGCATCAGGCTGTGTCTTCCATGGCCGGTGGGAAGGGGGCGGGATCCGTAAATGGTGCAGGCGTGGTTTGCAGACAGCAACTTGCAGATAGGCCTGCCCGCGCCATATGTCGAACAGGCCTCCCTTTAGCCGGCGTTTCATCACATACATATGTCACTGGGTGGCACATGCGCATGCGGATTGCCGGAACAGGCTGGAACTGGTAAAAAACAATATGTTTCGTTCGTGCTCGCCCCTTTCGCGCGCTGTGCCGCGCCTTGGTGTGATGGTGCATTGCGCCGTCGGGCCCTTTTTTGCGCGTACGACCATGGAATTTGCGGCCGTGCCGGACCATGTGCGTCTACCGGGTCGCTTCTTTGGCCGCTTCACCACCACCGCATCCGCCGTGGCGGGGGCCTGAGGCCGATTTCCCTTCTTTTTGAATAAACGGGCAGCGCCATGGCTGCGCCCGTGCGTACACAAGAACGACCCCCGAGGATAAATCATGACCGAATCCGCCAGCGGCCCCCGCACCCTGTATGACAAGATCTTCGATGAGCACGTCGTGGCGCGTCAGGAAGACGGCACTTGCCTGCTCTATATCGACCGCCATCTGGTGCATGAGGTGACCAGCCCGCAGGCTTTTGAAGGCCTGCGCATGACCGGCCGCAAGGTGCGCGCGCCGCAGAAGACGCTGGCGGTGGTGGATCACAATGTGCCCACCACCGACCGGACCAAGCCGAATCCGGACCCGGAGAGTGTCGCGCAGATTGCCGCGCTGGCCGAGAACACCAAGGAATTCGGCATTCAATATTATGACGGCTTCGACAAGCGCCAGGGCGTGGTGCATGTGGTGGGCCCGGAGCAGGGCTTCACGCTGCCCGGCACCACCATTGTGTGCGGTGATAGCCACACCTCCACCCATGGCGCATTTGGCGCACTGGCGCACGGCATCGGCACGTCTGAGGTGGAGCATGTTCTCGCGACGCAAACGCTGATCCAGAAAAAAGCCAAGAACATGCGCGTCACCGTCAACGGCAAGCTGCCCGAGGGTGTGACGGCGAAGGATGTGGCGCTGTCCATCATCGGCACCATCGGCACCGCCGGGGGCACGGGCTATGTGATCGAATATGCAGGAGATGTGATCCGCGACCTCTCCATGGAAGGCCGCATGACGCTGTGCAACATGTCCATTGAGGGCGGGGCGCGCGCTGGTCTGGTGGCGCCGGATGAAAAGGCTTTCGCCTATTTCAAGGGGCGCCCGATGGCGCCCCAGGGTGCCGCATGGGATGCCGCCGTGGAATACTGGAAGACCCTGCAGAGTGATGAAGGCGCGCATTTCGATGCCGAGGTGGTGCTGGATGGCGCCGCCCTGCCGCCCATCGTCTCGTGGGGCACCAGCCCTGAGGATGTGGTCTCCGTGGAAGGTATCGTGCCCGATCCAGAGAAGATTGTGGATGATGTGAAGCGGGCCGCCAAGAAGCGTGCTCTGGCCTATATGGGCCTGGCCACCGGCACGAAGATCACCGATATCAATATCGATCGCGTCTTCATCGGCTCCTGCACCAATGGCCGCATCGAGGATCTGCGTGCGGCGGCTGCCGTTGCTGCAGGCCACAAGGTGAGCCCGAATGTCTCCGCTATGGTGGTGCCGGGCTCCGGTCTGGTGAAAGAACAGGCTGAGGCTGAAGGTCTGGACAAGATCTTCATCGAGGCCGGTTTTGAATGGCGGGAGCCGGGCTGCTCCATGTGTCTGGCCATGAACCCCGATCGTCTGGCTCCCGAGGAGCGGTGCGCTTCCACTTCGAACCGCAATTTCGAGGGCCGTCAGGGCTTCAAGGGGCGCACGCATCTGGTGTCGCCGAGCATGGCGGCGGCGGCGGCCATTGCCGGCCACTTTGTGGATGTGCGCGATTTCCCCAAGGCGGGTTGAACCATAGGCGCAGGTTCAGGCCCGTGGCCGAAGGCTGGGTGGCATGTCGCCCACCCGCTTTGCCATAGCGGAACAAGACAAGGCCCGGCAGATTTCTGCCGGGCCTTGTCTTTAAGGGGCGCATCCTCCACGCCAGAAGACTGCTCTTGTCTGTTGTTTCAGTCGTGCGCGTCAGAGCAGAGGCAGAAGGGCTGCAGAAAGTTGACTTGCGTCCGCACCATCGTGCGGGGCAAGAATTGCTGCCACTGCGATAATGGCCACCAGCGAGCCGGTGACCCAGAGCTTGCGAGCCATGGTCACTCTCCTTCAGAGTATCTTGAAGGGAGAACGCGGTCGGCCGTTAATGGTTCCTTAATACATTCTTCCGTTCCATCACGCCCGCGTGAGGGCCAGATGGTACTGCCCGCGCAACAGGGAGAACGCAATGGCCGCCAAGGCGTGGGAAAATTGTTTCGCCCCGGACATTGCGGATCTGGAAGAGCTGGCGCGTCACGCCTTTGAGGACCTGCCCGAGGCCTTCCGCGCCTTGTGTGGGGATGTGCTCATTCAGGTGGAGGATTTTCCCACGGATGAGGTACTCACTTCACTGAATCTGGAAAGCCCGTTTGAGCTGCTGGGGCTGTTTCAGGGCATCGGTCTGGCGCAGGGTGGCGGGCTGGAGCAGACCGGGCAGATGCCCAATATGGTGTTTCTCTATCGTCGACCCATTCTGGAATATTGGGCAGAGCATGAAGAAACGCTCGGGGCGGTGGTAAGCCATGTGCTGATCCATGAGATCGGGCACCATTTCGGCCTGTCCGACGATGATATGGACGTGCTGGAGCGCGAGACGGACTGAGCCCGCTCGCGGTTCAAAAATCTTCAGTCAATAGAGCCAGAAAAGAAGCCGCCCAGAGACGGCTCCTTGCAGGAGAGAGGGTCAGTTTCCCTCTTCCGGGCGGGTCATCGCCACGACATGGCCTTTCTGCACGGCAAGCGCCAGACGCCCGGCCTTGAGCGCTAGGGCCTTTTCGCCGAACAGCTCCCGTCGCCAGCCGCTCAGGGCGGGCACATCGGCATTGTCATCCACGGCGATGCGTTCCAGATCATCCGTGGTGGCGATGACCTTGGCCGCGACATCATGCTCTTCGGCTGTCATGCGCAGTAGAACCTTCAGCAGCTCCATGGTGGCGCTGGCACCATTGGGCAGGGGCTTGCCGCGCACGATGCGGGGCAGGCTCTTGGTGTCACGGGCAAGGCCCCGCTTCACGGCTTCAAGAACAGCCTCGCCATAGCGTGAGCGCTCAAAGCCCTTGGGCAGGGAGCGCAACTCGGCCAGCTTTTCGGGGGTCTGTGGCTGCTGGGTGGCGATTTCCCCCACAACATCATCCTTGATGATGCGACCGCGGGGCAGATCCCGGCTTTGCGCCTCCTGCTCACGCCAGGCCGCAACCTCCATCAGCACTGCCAGATCGCGCGGCTTGCGGGCGCGGGATTTCAACCGTTCCCATGCCTTTTCCGGGTGCTGCTCATAGGTGTCGGGAGAGGTGAGAATGTGCATTTCCTCACCGACCCATTCCGCCCGGTTGCGGCTTTCAAGATCGGCGGTGAGGCGGATGTAGATATCCCGCAGATGGGTCACATCCGCCAGCGCGTAGCTGAGCTGCGCCTTGCTGAGCGGCCGGCGCGACCAGTCCGTGAAACGGGAGGACTTGTCGATGCTTTCCCCACACACGCGCTGCACCAGCTGATCGTAGGAGATGCTGTCGCCATAACCCAGCACCATGGCGGCCACCTGGGTATCAAATACCGGATGGGGAATGAGATGGGCCTGATGCCAGATAATCTCGATATCCTGCCGTCCGGCATGGAACACCTTCATGACCCGCTCATTGCCCATCAGCTTGTAGAAGGGGGCAAGATCCAGCCCTTCGGCCAGCGTGTCGATCAGGAATGCGTCTTCGGGAGAGGCCAACTGGACGAGGCACAGCTTGGGCCAGAAGGTGGTTTCCCGCAGGAATTCCGTATCGACGGTGACGAAGGGGTGGCGGGCCAGGCGCTCACAGGCGGTGGCGAGGGCATCTGTTGTGGTGATCGGGTCCATGCGGTGACCATAATGATGCCGGATGTCCGGCGAAAGCGGTGATTGAACGGGGCTGATGTACGGTTCACAACCCTGCGTCTCCTGTCCAGATGGGCTGTGAGGTGTCAGATTGCCTTTTGGGAGGCGCTGCATTCAAGGCCATCTGCCATATTCTGCCTGATTCGTAAGAGACTTGCCGGAAAACTCCGAAGAGGGGTCCGTCAGTGCGCGCGATGCAGGCTGTAGCTGGAAGAGTCAGGAAGATTGTGCGAAGACAGGCCGGAATGCGCGGGCTCCGGGGCTGTATGCTTGACAAGGGCCGGGGAGCGTGCACTTTCCCGCCGCGTCTGGCGTGGAAGCTTCCATCCGGGGCGCGCTTGTTTGCGCGCCAGGGTTGAGGCCGGCCTGTCATCCTTCTCCGTCACCCGCAGCGCGCCATGCCGCGCGGGGCAGGGCCGAAGGGTGCGGGTGGGGCAGGGCCCCGCGTCCCATCTCATTCAGCCTGGAAAGGGCCATTTCGATGCACCGCTACCGCTCCCATACCTGCGGCGCGCTTACAACCGCTGAAATCGGCACGGAAGTCCGACTTTCGGGCTGGTGTCACCGCATTCGCGACCATGGTGGCGTGCTGTTCATCGACCTGCGGGATCATTACGGCCTTACCCAGGTGGTGGTGGACCCGGACAGCCCCGCCTTCGCCGCCGCCGAGAAGGTGCGCTCCGAATGGGTCATCCGTATTGATGGCAAGGTGCGCGCCCGCCCGGAAGGCACGGAAAATACGGAGTTGCCCACCGGTGCGGTGGAAATCTACGCCCGTGAGCTGGAAGTGCTGGGCGCGGCGGCCGAACTGCCGCTGCCGGTGTTTGGCGATGTGGACTATCCCGAGGAAACGCGCCTGAAATACCGCTTCCTCGATTTGCGTCGCGAGAAGCTGCACAACAATATCATGACCCGCGGCGCGATCGTGGATTCCATGCGCCGCCGCATGAAGGAGCAGGGCTTCTTCGAATTCCAGACGCCGATTCTCACCGCCTCTTCCCCGGAAGGCGCGCGTGACTTTCTTGTGCCCTCCCGCCTGCACCCGGGCTCTTTCTATGCGCTGCCGCAAGCCCCCCAGCAGTACAAGCAGCTGCTGATGATGAGCGGCTTCGACCGCTATTTCCAGATCGCCCCCTGCTTCCGCGATGAGGACCCGCGGGCCGATCGTCTGCCGGGTGAGTTCTACCAGCTCGATCTGGAGATGAGCTTCGTCGAGCAGGAAGATATCTTCGCGGCCATGGAGCCGGTCATTACGGGCGTGTTCGAGGAATTCGCCAAGGGCAAGCCGGTGACGCAGAACTGGCCGCGCATTCCCTATGCCGACGCCATGCGCAAATATGGCTCGGACAAGCCAGACCTGCGCAATCCTGTTGTGATGCAGGAGGTTTCCGAGCATTTCCGGGGTTCCGGCTTCAAGGTCTTCGCCCGCCTGCTGGAGGTGGAAAAGAACGAGGTGTGGGCCATTCCCGCGCCCGGTGGCGGTTCGCGCGCCTTCTGTGACCGCATGAATTCATGGGCGCAGGGCGAGGGCCAGCCCGGCCTTGGCTATATCTTCTGGCGTGAGGATGGTGAGGGCGCTGGCCCGCTGGCCAAGAATATCGGCCCCGAGCGCACCGCCGCCATCCGCATCCAGCTTGGCCTGAAGAATGGCGATGCCGCCTTCTTCGTGGCTGGTGACCCGGAGAAGTTCGTGAAGTTCGCGGGTGCGGCCCGTACCCGTGTGGGTGAGGAGCTGAACCTCATCGACACCGAGCGTTTCGAACTGTGCTGGATTGTCGACTTCCCCTTCTATGAGTGGTCGGAAGAGGACAAGAAGGTCGATTTCTCGCACAATCCCTTCTCCATGCCGCAGGGCGGGCTGGATGCGCTGAACGGGCAGGACCCGCTCACCATCAAAGCATTCCAGTATGACATTGCCTGCAATGGCTTTGAGATCGCCTCCGGCGGCATCCGCAATCACAAGCCGGAAGCCATGGTGAAGGCGTTCGAGCTGGCCGGCTATGATGAGCAGACCGTGATTGACCGCTTCGGCGGCATGTATCGCGCCTTCCAGTATGGCGCGCCGCCCCATGGCGGCATGGCGGCTGGCGTGGATCGCATCGTGATGCTGCTGTGTGGCGTGACGAACCTGCGCGAAATTTCGCTCTTCCCAATGAACCAGCAGGCGCAGGATCTGCTGATGGGCGCGCCCTCCGAGGCAAGCCCGAAGCAGCTGCGTGAGCTGAACATCCGCCTGGTGCCCCAGACCAAGTGATCTGCACGACGTGAGGCTGGCCTGTTTTCTGGTCGCGCCTGCCCGGTATATGAAAACGACATCGCCCCTCATTCCCGCGTGGAGTGAGGGGCGATGTTTTTCAAATTGGCGCCCCCCTGCACACTATTTTGTGAAGAGGGGGAAGAGACGGGCCAGCCTTGTCTGCCACCTGTCCTTGCGGCAGTGTGGTGTCAGGGCGGTGGTTTCAAGGCTCTGTGGCGGGCTGTCAGACATCCCCCGGTCATGATCCTGAAGGGCGCGGTACAGGGGCCGGCTGACCTTCATTCCAGACAGGAGAGCTGCGTGAAACGCCTTTTTGTTGCGGGTACGGCCCTATCTCTTCTGACCTTTTCCGGCGCCCTGACGGTTGGAAGCCAAAGCGCTCTGGCCGATGACATTTCCGATGCCCTTGCTGAGGCGCAGAAGGCATATGCGGATGGCGATATGGCCGCCACCCGGCAGGCTGTGGATGTGGCAGCCCAGCTTCTGGCGCAGCACAGCGCCGACAAGCTCGTGCAGTTTTTGCCCGCGCCTCCGGAGGGTTGGAGCGAGGAGGACACCCGCAGTGATGCGGCTGCCGCCGCCATGTTCGGGGGCGGGCTGATCGCCCGGCGCGATTATCGTAAGGGCGATGAAAGCGTGACGGCGCTGATTATCGCTGGTTCACCTATGGTGGCACAGATGGCGCCGATGTTCGCCAATGCGCAGATGCTGGGGGCGATGGGGCGTGTGTTCCGTTTTCAGGGCCGCACAGCTGTGATGACGCGGGAGGGTGGCATCCAGCTGATGGGCGGAGATGCCTATATCACCATTGAAGGCTCTGCCTCCGAAGCGAACAAGCGCATGTTTCTGGAGGCGATTGATCTGGACGCCGTGGAAAAGGCCATGCGTTGAGACGCAAGGCGCGATGCTGTCAAAAGGGCCGGAGCACTGTGCTCCGGCCCTTTGTGTTTGAGGAAGAGGCTCAGGGCTGGCTGGCCGGCCTGCTCTCATTCGGCTTGCTTTCAGCCGGCGCGCTCTGGGAGGGCTTTTCTCCTGCCGGTGTGGCCTTGGCCTGAATCTGGAAGGACTGGGCCAGCGCTTCCAGATCATCTGCACCCAGCAGGGTCAGCAACAGGGGCTTGCCCTTTGGCGTTACCGTGAGGGTGAGCGTGCCGGGGCTTTGAACAAAGCTGATCAGAGCCTGTACCACATGGCTTATATCCGGTACGCCGGCATAAGGCTGGCTCACTTCCTGAATGATACCCACCACCACTTCACGATACTGGTCTTCGCTGACGCCCAGCTTACTGGCCTGCTGCTTCAGCATCAGGTCCACAATGCCCAGATTGGTCAGGGTGAAGGAGGCCGGCCCGGCGGTGAAGCTGGCCATATTTTCATCCAGCGCGTCATCTTCGGTGAAGATGGTTTTGGGCACATTGCCAATACTGGCTTCAAGGCTGGCCTTCAGCGCATCATTCACCCGCGCTTCCAGAGGGGCGAGCGTGAGGGTTTCTGCAGCCTGATCATAGGTCATATGCAGGGTCACGCCGATGTTGGCATGGGTAAGGCCGGCATTGGCCAGCAGGTTGAAAGGCTCGCCATCTTCCGCATCAATCGGCAGTTCAAGCCCGTCAATCTGCATGTCCACGCGCGTGGGCGCACCACCCAGAAGATCACCCCAGGAGAGCGCCAGCTTTTCCAGACGCAGGGGCTCATCCGATACATCCGAGCTATCTGCATCTGCGGTTTGCGTGTCGGCGGCGTCAGGGGGCGCCTGTTCTGCAGCACCGGAAGGCGTGTCGGCGGCGCTTCCGGCTTCGCCACCGGAGGCATCATCGATCTGTTCCGGTGCATCCACCACTTCCAGCCCGTTCAGCTCAAACCCGGACAGAATGCGGAACATCAGCAGGCCGGCTTCGGCCGGGGCATCATCGGCCAGTTCATTGGCCCGCACCAGAGTGGGAATATCCAGCCCGTTCAGGGCCAGGCGGCCCACCCGCACAATGTCGGTCTGATCGGTATTAACGGAATTGCGGATTTCAAGGCTGGCGAGAATGCCATTGGAGAGATTTTTCAGCTCCATCGCCCCCACCTTTTCCGAACTGAGCGCATCACGCGTTTCCAGATCAGAGAAGGTCAGGCGGGAGACGCTGATAGCCTCGATCAGCCCGATGGAGTAGGCTAGCATTTGCCGGCCTTCTTCCAGCGAAAGGTTGGACCCTTTCAGGCTGAGCCGGTTGATGGCCTCCACTTTGTCCGCCGCGAATGCCGAAGGGCGAATGCCGAAATTCTCGACCTGCAACGCGCTGACGCTGACCGTGCTGTCGTCGGATGTCAGCTTGTGCGCGCCGGTTTCCAGAAGCCGGAAGACACGGCCATAGGCCTTTTCTGCGGCATCGGGTTTTTCAGCAGTCGCGGCCAGAATGGGGGCGGTGTCGATATCATGCACCACCACATTTTTCAGTTCGCTGACGGAGGGCGTGCCGGTTTCCTGATTGCTGTCATCGGGGCCGGGCAGGTTGGCCAGGGTGAGGCGTGAATCTGCCAGGGAGAGGCGTTCCGCCTTTCCATCCACAAGATTTTCGAGGGTCAGATTGTGCAGCATGGTTTCCATGCGCACCGGTTCGGCTGCTTCGGGTGCAGGTGCGAACAGCGTGGTGACCAGCGGAATATTCACCTCATCCGCCTTCAGTGTGGCCAGCTGGCGCAGCACCAGACGCAATGCCGCATAGGGACCTTCATGTTGGTCTGAGGCCAGCAGTGACAACGGTCCCTCATAGCCGCGCAGGGTCATGTCGGGAATGGAGTAGACCATTTTCCCGCCACCGGCTGCCTCATCTTGAAGAGTGAGGGTGATTCCCGTCAGAACGGCGTCATCAGCCTTCAGGCGTCCGTCATGCGGCGGCGCAGCAATGTGCATGGTGAGATTTTTCACCGTGAGCACGGAATTGCCATTCTGTGAAGCAATACGCACATTGTCGATTGTCACCTTGCGGTCCAGCACGCTGAACCCCGTCGCGGCGAAATCCGCCTCGACACCACTGGCCCGCAGGGTGGAGAAACTCTGTTCGACTTCGGAGTGGACGCGTTGTTTCAGCCAGAGGTCCAGCCCGGTGCCACCGGCAATGGCGAGAACCACCACGACGCCGATGCCGATAACGATTTTTTTCATGTGCAAGCCTCGTTGGGAGATGGCGGGGGTGCGCAGGTCAAATATGCTGCACGCACATAGCTCATGGTTCACCTTCGTTGGTGACATGCGCTACAAGCATGAATACCTATCAGCAGGTTTTGCCCTGATGCGCAAACGAGAGAAAGTTGGGGGAGGGTATGGCGTCTAATATTTCTGATGATCTGCGTTCAGGGGCACTTTATTACCATCGCTTCCCGCGTCCGGGTAAGCTGGAAATCAAGGCGACCAAACCTCTGGGCAACCAGCGCGATCTGGCTCTGGCCTATTCGCCGGGCGTGGCCGCAGCCTGTGAGGCCATTGAAGAAGATCCGATGCAGGCCGCCGAGTTGACCTCGCGCGGCAATTTGGTTGCAGTGATCTCCAATGGTACAGCCGTTCTCGGTCTCGGCAATATCGGCCCGCTGGCCGGCAAGCCGGTGATGGAAGGCAAGGCCGTCCTGTTCAAGAAATTCGCCGGTATCGATGTGTTCGACATTGAGATCGACGCCCTCACCGTAGATCGCATGGTGGATGTGATCAGCGCGCTTGAGCCGACCTTTGGCGGCATCAATCTGGAAGATATCAAGGCGCCGGAATGCTTTGAGGTGGAGAAGCAGCTCCGCGCGAAGATGAAGATTCCAGTCTTCCATGATGACCAGCACGGCACGGCTATCATTGTCGGCGCGGCGGTGCGCAATGCGCTGGAAATCGGCAACCGCAAGATCGAGGATGTGAAGATCGTCGCCTCCGGTGCGGGCGCGGCGGCTCTGGCCTGCCTCAACCTGCTGGTGAAGCTGGGCGCGAAGAAGGAAAATATCTGGGTCTGCGACCTCAAGGGCCTCATCCATGACGGGCGTAACGCCTCTATGGATCCCTACAAGGCCGAGTTCGCCCAGAAGAAGACCGATCTGCGCACGCTTGATGATGTGATGGACGGTGCACATATCTTCCTCGGCCTGTCGGCAGCCGGTGCGCTGTCGGCGGACATGGTGAAGAAGATGGCGCCGAATCCGCTGATTATGGCGCTGGCCAATCCTACGCCGGAAATCATGCCGGAGGAGGCCCGTGCGGCCCGTCCCGATGCGCTGATCTGCACCGGTCGTTCAGATTATCCGAATCAGGTCAATAATGTCCTGTGCTTCCCCTATATCTTCCGCGGGGCTCTGGATGTCGGCGCAACCGATATCAATTCCGAGATGAAGATGGCTGCGGTGGAGGCTATCGCCGCCCTAGCGCGCGAGGCCCCCTCTGATGTGGTGGCGCGTGCCTATGGTGGTGAAGCTCGCACCTTCGGGGCGGAATCCCTCATTCCCTCGCCCTTCGACCCGCGGCTGATCATGCGCATTGCGCCGGCGGTGGCGAGGGCCGCGATGGAGACCGGCGTCGCGACCCGGCCGATCGAGGATTTCGATGCCTATATCGGCAAGCTGGACGACTTCATGTTCCGTTCCAGCTTCATCATGCGCCCCCTGTTCGCCCGTGCGAAGCAGGACAAGAAGCGTGTGATCTATGCTGAGGGCGAGGACGAGCGCGTGCTGCGCGCGGTGCAGGCTGTCCTGGAAGAGGGTATCGCCGAGCCCATGCTGGTGGGTCGCCCCAGCGTGGTGGAAGCGCGCATCAAGCGCTTTGGCCTGTCCATCCAGCCGGGTCGGGACTTCGAGATCATCAATCCCGAAGATGATCCGCGTTATCGCGACTATGTGCGCGATTATGTGGAAGCGGCTGGCCGTCGCGGCATCACGCCGGATGCCGCCCGCACGTTGGTGCGCACCAACCCCACCGTCATCGCCGCTCTGGCACTGCGTCGTGGTGAGGCGGACGCCATGCTCTGCGGCATTGAAGGTCGCTTCACCCGTCATCTGCGCCATGTGCGCGATATCATCGGTCGTGCACCGGGTGTGAAGCGTCTGGCGGCGCTGTCCCTGCTTATCACCCAGAAGGGCAACTTCTTCATCTGCGATACGCAGATCCAGTCCGAGCCCTCTCCGGAAGAGCTAGCGGCCATGACCATTCAGGCCGCCGCCCATGTGCGTCGTCTGGGGTTGGAGCCGCGTGTAGCGCTGCTGTCGCACTCCAACTTCGGCAGCCATGAGACCGCCTCCACCATCCGCATGCGCGAAGCGCTCTCCATCGTGCGTCACCGTGCGCCCGATCTGGAAGTGGATGGCGAAATGCAGGCGGATGCCGCTCTGGTCGAAGAGATCCGCAAGCGCGCCCTGCCGGATTCCCGCCTGACGGGCGTGGCCAATGTGCTGGTGATGCCGGATCTGGATGCTGCCGATATCGCCTACAACATGCTGAAGGTGCTGGGTGATGCCCTGCCGGTGGGCCCCATTCTGATGGGAACAGCCAAGCCGGTGCACATTCTCAGCCCCACCACCACTGCGCGTGGCGTCGCCAACATGACGGCTGTGGCCGTTGTGGAAGCACAAACCGCAGAAAATTGAGTGATGCGCACCGGGCAGCATTGATCTGCCCGGTGAAGCGCCTCTGGCCCATCATGGCAAAAACCGTCGCGGGCCGGTTGTGAAAGACAAAAGGCGATGCAGTTTTGCTGCATCGCCTTTTTCATGTGGTGCGAGAATGGGAGGGGCGCTCAACTGCTCCAGCGGCGGGGGCGATAGAAGGTGTGTACGCCGATGCGATCCAGCTTACGCATTTCCCGCACCCAGCGCGGATGCACCCAATAGGCATGATAATGCGTGGCGCGGCCCACGCTCTCCAGCCACAGCTTGCCATCCAGCATATCGGCGGCAATCTCATTGGCTTGGGTCCACATATCCGGTTCGCGGATCACATCCTTCACATTGTCACAGGCGAAGGTGAACTGGCAGGCGAGGTGCCGGTGCGCATTCTGATAAACCGTGCCGCAGATATCCGCCGGGTAATAGCCGGAGAAGACCCTGTTGACGATAACCTGTGCAACCGCGATCTGCCCGCGCTTCGGCTCACCCCGGCTTTCAAAATAGATCGCCTCGGCCAGACATTTGCGGGCTTTTGCCAGGCTCTTGGTCTTCAGCCCCAGCCGTTCGGCCGGAGAGGGCCAGATGCCACCTTCCGTGCCGGCCAGGTGCGCGGGTGACAGGGGTGGAACATCTGCCGGGCGTGGCAGCGGCAGTGGCACGAGGCCATGATCGGCAAGATCCTGATACTCGAAGGCGAGCGCGGGGAACATCTCCGGATCGCTGCCGAAAACCGCCTTCGGATCATGATAGAGCGGTGTGTCGCTGCCGGTGATGAAAGGTTCTTCGGAAAGCGCCTGCGAGGTGGAGAGGACGGCCTGCATCAGCTCTGCCGGAGAAAGCGGGCCTGCTTCATTGCGCTGGAGTGCATCTGCGTTTGACGAGAGAGGTAATTCTCCTGCGGCTGGCAGTTCTCCAATGGGGGGAAGATCTTCTTCCGGCAGCAGGCTGGCTGTATCGCCATCTCCTGGAAAAAACAGGGAAGAACCGAAAGGCAGGCTGCCTCCCAGCCGTTCGGCCAGCGCACCATAGCTGGCGGCCAGTTCTGCGCCATCGGCGGTGATGACAGGCAGTTCCAGCGCCAGATCCAGCGCCAGCCCCAGAAAGGCGTCGCGGCTTTCGCTCGGCCCGGTCTGAAAGGCTTCGCTCGAGGTGACAAAGATGGAGGGGGCCGGCAGCGGGGCGACATCACCCATATCGTCGGATGCCGCAAAGGTGTCGATCCCCGGCATGCCGGTGCTGGTGCCCATGGGGCGGGGCAGATCCAGCGTCGCCACTTTCAGCGTGCGCATGGGTGAAACAAGCGGTGAGACAAGAGAGGAGGGCAGTAAACGGGAGAGATGCGTCTTCGGCCCATCCTGCTGAATGCTGACCTGCGTCTCACTGGCCGGATGCGCGAGTGGTGGCATGGCAACGCCATTGGTGCCGCCCCATGCCGGCAGGCACACGCTGCTGAGGAGCGTTGCGGCGGCAAGCAGATGCAGCTTGCGATGCCAGAGGTGCGATACAACCATAACTCTGCCCTTTGCTCGGCTCCCGACCAGCTGTAGCTGGCGGGAGACAGGCAAGAGCATTGTCCAATCAGTATTGCCCGGAGGTTAACCGGCGCGCCAATTCTGCTTCACGGGCGAAGGGGCCGCATTGCTCCAGCCCTTCCGCCAGAACGATTTTGCGCGCCAGGCCAAGGCCATGGGTGCCAAAGCGCACCTTGATGGCCTCTTCCACCCATTTGCCTTCCTGTTCAAGTCGGCGTGCCGCGCGCACATCTTCTGCACCCGCCTGCGAGCAGTGCGCGTCGTGCGCGACATGGGACAGATGGGCGGCGACCGCTTCATCGAAGGCCTCAAGGCCCTCTCCAGTTGTGGCGGAAAGACGAATGACGGGCACCTTCCAGCCGGCATGATCATCCCCCCCGGATAGGGAGATGGCGCCGGCCACTTCGGAGGCTGCGCGACGGGCCACGTCCGCCATGTCAGCCTTGGTGACGACGATGATATCCGGCAGTTCCATCACGCCAGCCTTCATGAATTGCAGGCTGTCGCCGGAAGCCGGCTGAATGCACAGCACCACTGTATCGGCCACCAGCGAAATATCCGCCTCGGACTGGCCAACGCCGACGGTTTCCACGATCACCAGATCGTACACCGCCCGCAACAGCACCACGGCGGCGATGGCGTCATCGGAAAGGCCGCCCAGCCGGTCCCGCGCGGCCATGGAGCGCACGAAAATGCCGCGGTCTTCCGGGTCCGTCTGGATGCGGGCGCGATCTCCCAGAAGCGCGCCGCCGGTGCGCCGGGAGGAGGGGTCCACCGCCAGAACGGCCACGGTCTGCCCAACCTTACGGGCGCGCTGAACCAGCGCATTGGTGAGGGTGGATTTGCCAACGCCGGGTGGGCCGGTGAGGCCCAGCACATGAGCGCGTGCGGCGCGTGTGGCGGCATCCAGAAGCGCCACCAGTTCGCAGGTGCCGCGAGCCGTTTCCACGGCAGCCAGCGCACGGGCTACGGCCCGCTTGCCACCGGTGCGCAGCGATTCAAGATCAGGAAGGGGGGGAGAAAAAGCGTGCGACATCGTGCTTTACTCTAGCAGAGCTGGCCGTACATGCAGCCCTTTTGCTGTCGCTTTCCGCCTCTTTTGCAAGCTATCCGCCAAGGTTGCAGGCAACCCTTGCACTGCAACAAGGGCTGGGGCAGAGTTTCCACCCATTTGTGTGAAAGTGAGAAGATGAGTCAGCCCAACCCCTTTGGCGGAACCATTGTGCACCTGACCCCGGCCGAAGTGCGCCAGGGCATGGAAGATGGCACCATCTTGCTGGTGGATGTGCGCGAACCACAGGAAATTCAGGCCGAGAGCATTCCCGGGGCCTTTGCCCTGGCACTCAGCGTTTTTGATGTGAGCGCCTTGCCGGATGCGGAAGGCAAACGGCTTGTGTTTTCCTGCCGCTCCGGCCAGCGTTCGCAGCGCGCCGCCGCCATTGCCCAGCATTTTGGCCTGCCGCTGGAAGAGCACATGATGGGTGGTATCATCGCCTGGCGCGAGGCCGGTTTCCCGGTGGAACGCGGCTAGTCTGCCTGCAGACGGGTTGCCTGCTTTTTGGGCGCATTTTTATGTGCCCATCCTTGCATCGATACTTGCGTCAACCTTTGCACTCACGCTCTCTTGTCCGGCAGCTTGCGGGTGTGAGAGGCTTACGGGAATGGCGGGTGCGTAAAAGATGTGAATGCGCCACCCGGCACTGTTTTCGTGTCATCATCCGGCGGGAAAATGGTTCCGGGAATCGAGCATGCCGCGTGGCCCCATGAGGGAGAGGCCCATGAGGGATGCGCGGCGCAATCGGCAGAGTCAGGGGAGCGGACAGGATGCAGCACGGTTTCACAAGGCTGGCCGTCGGGCTCGGGGTGCTTCTGGGCAGCGCGGCGCTGCTCACGGCCCCGGTGATGGCGCAGGAGAAGGTCGTCAACGTCTTCAACTGGTCGGATTATATCGACAAGGACGTGTTGGAGGATTTCACGAAGGAGACGGGCATCAAGGTCCGCTACGACGTGTTCGATTCCAACGAGGCGCTGGAAACCAAGCTGCTGGCTGGCAAGACGGGCTATGATGTTGTGGTGCCCACCGGCTCCTTCATGCAGCGTCAGATTCAGGCCGGCGTCTTCATGCCTCTGGACAAGAGCAAGATTCCGAACTTGAAATATGCTTGGCCGGCAATCGACAAGCGTCTGGAAGTGTATGATCCGGGCAACAAATATTCAGTCAATTATATGTGGGGCACCACCGGTATCGGCTATAATGTCGAGAAGGTAAAGGAGCGCCTTGGCGACCAGCCTATGAATACATGGGATGTGATTTTCAAGCCGGAAATCCTCTCCAAGCTGGCCGATTGTGGGGTCTATGTGCCGGATGGGCCGGAAGAACTCATTCCGGCCGCCATGAAATATCTGGGGCTGAACCCGGATTCCAAGAATCCGGATGATATCCGCAAGGCGGGCGAACTGCTCGCAACCATACGCCCCTCCATCAAGAAGTTCGATTCCTCCGGCTATATCAATGCTCTGGCGCGCGGAGACATTTGCCTCGCCGTGGGCTGGTCCGGCGATGTGTTCCAGGCGCGTGACAGGGCTGAGGAAGCCGCCGAGAAGACTGGCACCGAAGCCGTGGAGATCGCCTATGCGATACCACGTGAAGGCGCGCTGATGTGGTTTGACAATTTCGCCATTCCGCAGGATGCCGAACATGTGGATGAAGCACTGGCCTTCATCAATTACATGATGCGCCCGGAGGTGGCGGCCAAGAATGTGAACTTCCTCTCCTATGCCAGCGGCAATCTGGCGGCGAAGGAATTTATCGAGCCGCAGATCCTTGATAATCCGGGGATTTATCCAGATCAGGAAACCTTCGACAAACTGTTTGTCGTCACCACGAATGATCCCAAGCTGCAGCGGGTGATTACCCGCACATGGAGCAACTTCAAGCGCGGCAAATAAGATGCGCGCGCGTTTGCATCCAGACACATGAGCCATTTCAGCCCGCTCCGGTTTCTGGCCGTGGCGGGCTGTTTTGTGTGATGAGTGAACATGCGCCCGGGAACGTTCAGCCGGGAAAGCTCAGGGCAGATTGTGCGCTTCAGGCGAAAGCATCGGTACCATTGCGGGAGGGTTTGAAGGGGGTCATGCCATTGCGGGCCAGTTCATCCGCCCGCTCATTTTCCGGATGGCCGGCATGGCCCTTCACCCAGTGCCAGCGCACATCATGGCGTTGCAGGGCAGCATCCAGTGCTTCCCACAAATCCTGATTTTTCACGGGTTTCTTTGCGGCAGTGCGCCAGCCATTGCGCTTCCAGCCATGCATCCATTTGGTGACGCCGTTGCGCAGATATTCACTGTCGGTGTGCAGATCTACGCTGCAGGGCTCTTTCAGTGCGTCCAGTGCGCGGATGGAGGCGGTCATCTCCATGCGGTTATTGGTGGTTTCCGCCTCGCCGCCCTTCAGTTCCTTTTCATGCGCGCCAAAGCGCAAAATTGCCCCCCAGCCGCCGGGGCCGGGATTGCCGGAACAGGCACCGTCCGTGAAAATCTCAACCTGCTTCATGCCATCAGCCCATAATCGCGGGCGGTTTCAACCGCACGATGGAACCGCAGCTTGCGCAGATATTCCAGAGGGTCTTTCGGGCGCACCAGCGCACCGGGAGGCACGTTCAGCCAGTCCAGCAGGCGGGTCAGCAGAAAGCGCAGCGCTGCGCCCCGGGTCAGCACCGGCAGGGCTGCCTGCTCCGCCGCAGTGAAAGGGCGCACCTCCTGATAGGCCGCAAGCATGGCGCGGCCCTTGGTGATGTTGAATGCGCCATCCGCCTCGAAACACCACGCATTCAGGCAGATGGCCATGTCATAGGCCAGCGCATCGGTGCAGGCGAAGTAGAAATCAATGATGCCGGAGAGGTGGTCATTCAGGAAAAAGGCGTTATCGGGAAACAGATCGGCGTGGATCACGCCATTCGGCAGATCCTGCGGCCATGACTGTTCCAGAAAGCGGAGCTCATCGGCAATGGTGGCGGCAAGGCCGGGAGCGACACTGTCCGCCTGATCGTGCGTAGCCAGCGCCAGCGGCTTCCAGCCGGCAACAGAAAGTGCATTGGGCCGGCGCATGGCAAAATCTGCCCCGGTCAGATGCAGTTGCGCCAGTCCGCGCCCCAGTTCCGCACAATGGTGCACGGTGGGGCGACGCACGGACAGGCCGGGCAGGAACGTGACGATGGCGGCTGGTCGGCCTTCCAGTTCACCCAGCATCTGCCCCGCGCGTGTGGCCACAGGCTGGGGACAGGACATGCCGCGCTGCGCCAGATGCTGCATGAGGCCAATGAAGAAGGGCAGATCATCCCGCTCCACCCGTTTTTCATAAAGGGTGAGGATGAAGCTGGCTTGCGTGGTCTGGATCAGGAAATTGGAATTCTCCACCCCTTCGGCGATGCCGTGAAAGGAGGTGAGGTCGCCAATATCATAATCGGCAATGAAATCCGCAATCTGGCTGGCGGAAAGATCGGTATAGACGGCCAATGGATTACTCCGCCGCGTCGGAGCGCAGCACGCGGGGCAGGGGGAAGAACACCTTTTCTTCCGCCGTGGTTGCAATTTCAACCGCAACTTCAAATCGTTCAGAGAATGCGGCGATGATTTCATCCACCAGAACCTCGGGGGCGGATGCGCCGGCTGTGATGCCGAGCCGGCTGATATGGGCGAATTGCGACCAGTCGATCTCGGCCGCCCGCTGCACCAGCATGGCGCGCGGACAGCCGGCCCGCTCCGCCGCTTCGCGCAGGCGCTGGGAATTGGAGGAGTTGGGCGCGCCCACCACGATCATCGCGTCCACCTGCGGAGCCACCTGCTTGACGGCCTCTTGGCGGTTGGTGGTGGCGTAGCAGATATCTTCCTTGTGGGGTGCGGCCAGATTGGTGAACCGCTCCCGCAAAATGGCGATCATCTCCGCCGTATCGTCCACGGAGAGTGTGGTCTGGGTCACATAGGCCAGTTCCACGCCTTCCGGCGGGGTGATGGCGCGGGCATCTTCGGGCGTCTCCACCAGAGTGATCGCGCCGGGGGGCAACTGGCCCATGGTGCCCACCACTTCCGGGTGGCCATTATGGCCGATCAGCAGAATATGCCGGCCCTTACGATGATGGATTTCAGCCTCGCGATGCACTTTCGTCACCAGAGGGCAGGTGGCGTCAATGGCGAAGAGATTGCGGCGGGACGCATGCTCCGGCACGGACTTCGCCACGCCATGGGCGGAAAAGATGACGGGGGCCTGCGTATCCGGCACCTCATCCAACTCTTCTACGAAGATGGCACCTTTGCGTTTCAGGCTGTCCACCACGAATTTGTTGTGCACGATCTCGTGACGCACATAAACCGGCGCGCCATAACGGCGCAGCGCTTCTTCCACAGCATCAATGGCTCGCACCACGCCTGCGCAGAATCCGCGTGGCGCACACAGCAGAATGCGAAGAGGTGGCCTGGCGGGGTGATCTGCTGCGGTCATGGCTGAAAGTCCGTTCTGGGTGCACTAGCAGATGGGGCGGTCGGGTCTTGCCTGTCAAGCCGCAGGGCCGATGTGCGCTGAAAAGCGCCATGGCAGGATTCCCCGACATGTGGTGTGGGAGAGGTTTGAAGGGATATGCACGCAAGATCGCGCAGTAAGATCGCATGGCAAGATTGCATGTGACAGCGTAGGGGATTATGCTGAACCTATCCCGGACATCGCGATGTGTTGCGCGGGCCGCCTCCCGGAAGGAGGCGACGCAGCGAACTCGCATATCTCAGTGACGCCCAACATCCGTGCTGCGGCGTCTCCATCAACAAGCCTCAGAGGCCGACATGTCGAATACACCCCTGATGCCCAAGGCCACCGCTGTCTGGCTGGTGGACAATACGGCTCTCACATTCGAGCAGATCGGTGAATTCTGCAAGCTGCACCCGCTGGAGGTGAAGGGCATTGCGGATGGTGAAGTGGCGCAGGGCATCAAGGGGCTGGATCCCATCGCCTCCGGCCAGCTCTCGCGTGATGAGATCACGCTGGCCGAGAAGAATTCCGGCCGCAAGCTGAAGCTGCTGGAGCCGAAGGTGCGTCTGCCGGAGCAGAAGAAGCGCCGCGGCCCGCGCTATACGCCCGTCTCCCGTCGTCAGGACCGGCCCAACGCCATCTTGTGGCTGCTGCGCAACCATCCGGAACTGAAGGATGCGCAGATCATCCGTCTGGTGGGCACGACCAAGAACACCATCGAATCCATCCGTGAGCGGACCCACTGGAATTCCGCCCAGCTTTCCCCGATGGACCCGGTGACGCTGGGCCTGTGCAGCCAGATCGATCTTGATCTTGAAGTGCAGCGCGCCGCCAAGGATCGGCCGGCCGCACTGGCGGATGAAGAGCGCGGCGGTACGCTGCTCTCCACCGATGTCACCACCAGTGACGAGATGGATCACGATATGGATCGCCGGCCCGGCCGCGAATCTCTCGATCTGGAAACCGTCTTCGCCAAGCTGGGCGGCTCTCGCAAGAATGAGAGCGAAGACGAGGAGTGAGAGGATTGCGTGCGTGATGATGCGCAGGCGTGAGGCTCATTTCGCCATCTGGCGCTTTGGACGGGCACCTTCGGGTGCCCGTTTGCATGATGGGCCGGGTTTTTGTGCGGATGAGGACGCGTATTCGCTGGCCGCGGGCATTTTGGCCTCGCAATCGCCAGAGTGATGCGCCATATAACGGACAGTTGCCCTTAGGTCATGGTCTCTGATGGGATTTTGCGCCGGCCCGGGCTGATGTGGAGGAGAGTATGGGAAGCAGCAGGTGGTTTCTGGCGATGTTCGCCATTGTCAGCGCGGTGATGCTGGTCGGGGTTGACCATGCGGAGGCGCGACGTGGCGGCTCATTTGGAAGCCGTGGCGCCCGTACTTTCCAGGCTCCGCGCACAACGCCGACTGCACCGCAGAATGTGGCGCCGGTTCAGCGCAGCACCACGCCGCAGCCGGGCATGCAGAGCCAGCAGAACCGCGCGGCCGGTGCACGTCAGGCCGGCCGCTCCTCCATGTTTGGCGGTGGCCTCATGGGCGGGCTGATGCGGGGCATGCTGATTGGCGGCCTGATCGGCATGCTGATGGGCCATGGTCTTGGCGGGCTGGCCGGTTTGTTCGGGCTTCTGGTGCAGGGTCTGCTGATCGCGCTGGTGGTGATGCTGGTGATGCGCTTTCTGCGTCGCCCGCAGCCTGCTGCAGCGGGTGGCCAGCCTTCGGGCATGGCGCGCGCTGCTGGGGGGGACCCTTCTGGCGGCCGGAATGCGGGCATGGGGTCGGCAATGGGTTCAGCTCTTGGCGGGCTGGGCCGTCGGCCCGGACACGGCATGGGTGCAGGTCTGGGCACAGGTGCTGCCGGGGCTTCCGCTGCGCCACGTCGCAATCCCGGCCAGCCGGATGAAATCGGCCTGACGGGTGCGGATTTTGACCAGTTCGAGAATTTGCTCGCCACCATTCTCACGGCTTTCGGTCGGGAAGATCAGGGCGCATTGCACGAGCACACCACGGATGAGGTCTTCTCCCATTTCGCGGATGAGATGCGCGAGAATGCCGAGCAGGGTCATCGGAATGTAGTGTCTGACGTGAAGCTGCTGCAGGGCGATCTGTCCGAAGCCTGGCGTGAGGATGGGCGCGAATACGCCACTGTGGCCATGCACTTTGCCAGCTTCGACCGGATGGTGGATCGCCAGAGCGGCGCTTATGTCTCCGGCGATCAGGATCAGCCGGGTGAAAGCACGGAGCTGTGGACCTTCGTGCGGGAGAATCGAGGCCCCTGGAAGCTCAGTGCCATTCAGGGGGCCTGATGCCGGACTGAACGCCGCTTCAGCCTGAAAGAACAAAAAGCCCCTGCTTTGTGGGGGCTTTTTCATGGGCTGTCCCCCTATTTGGGGGATCACGTTGGCGGTATGATGGTATGTGTAATCTGCTGAAATCTCTCACGAAAGCCGTGCAAGTCCTTCGCCCGGCAGCCTCCAGCCGGGACATGCAGGCGGGGCGTGGCGCCGGATGTATCATCGCAGGATGATCTGGGGCGTTTTCTCCGCGATGGAATCTGCCCTATAAGGCTCGGCCCAGAATGCGCAGCCTTTTTGCGCGTCACCCCTTGCCGGAGGGCTTTCATGCACCCAGCCGCTGCCCCGCCGGAGAGCGAAACGGTTCTGTCCGTCCGCAATCTGTCCAAGACCTACAAGACAGGTCACCATGCCCTGAAGGGTATCACTCTGGATATTCGTCGCGGAGAGATCTTCGCGCTGCTCGGCCCCAATGGAGCGGGCAAGACCACGCTGATTTCCATCATCTGCGGGCTGGTGAACGCCAGCGGCGGAACGGTGAGCGTGGCGGGCCACGATACGGTGAAGGCCTATCGCGCCGCCCGCAGCCGTATCGGCCTTGTGCCGCAGGAACTGACCACGGATGCATTTGAAACTGTATGGGGCACGGCGAGTTTCTCGCGTGGCCTGTTCGGCAAGAGCGCCAATCCGGACCATATCGAAAAGGTGCTGCGGGCGCTTTCGCTGTGGGAGAAGAAGGATGCGCGCATCCGCACCCTCTCCGGCGGCATGAAGCGGCGTGTGCTGATCGCCAAGGCGCTGGCCCATGAGCCGGAGGTGCTGTTCCTCGATGAGCCCTCCGCCGGTGTGGATGTGGAACTGCGCCGCGATATGTGGGAACTGGTGCGCAAGCTGCGCGAGGCGGGCACCACCATCATTCTCACTACCCATTATATCGAAGAGGCCGAGGAGATGGCCGATCGGGTGGGGGTCATCAGCCGGGGGGAGCTCATCCTTGTCGAGGACAAGGTGGAGCTGATGCACAAGATGGGCCAGAAGCGCCTGACGGTCGAACTGTCCGAGCCACTGGCCGCGCTGCCGGCCACGCTTGAGGCCCATGGCATGGTGCTGGAGGAGGGCGGACGCGCCCTGTCCTATGTCTATGATACGCGCCAGGCGGAAGGCTCGCCGGGGGCGGCGATTGCCGCCCTTCTGGCCACCCTTTCCGCAGAGGGCATCGCCTTCGACGACCTGCACACAGAGCAGAGTTCGCTTGAAGATATTTTCGTGAGTCTGGTGAGGCCCGCGTCGTGAATCTCTATGCTATTGCAGCCATTTACCGTTTCGAAATGGCGCGCGCCATGCGCACGGTGGGCCAGAGTATCATCTCGCCTGTGCTTTCCACGGCGCTCTATTTCGTGGTGTTCGGCTCGGCCATTGGCGGGCGCATGCAGGATGTTGAGGGCGTGCCTTATGGCGCTTTCATCGTGCCCGGCCTGATGATGATGACGCTGCTGACCCAGTCCATCGCCAATGCCTCCTTCGCCATCTATTTCCCGCGTTTCAGCGGCACCATCTATGAGGTGCTCTCTGCGCCCGTGTCTCCGTTCGAGATCGTGGCTGGCTATGTGGGGGCTGCGGCGACGAAATCCGTGGTGGTGGGGCTCATCATTCTGGGCACGGCCTCATTGTTCGTGCCGCTGGAAATCCTGCATCCGGCCTTCATGCTGGGCTTTCTGGTGCTGACAGCGGTGACATTTGCGCTGTTCGGCTTCATCCTCGGCATCTGGGCCGATGGGTTCGAGCGCCTGCAGGTGGTGCCGATGCTGGTGGTCATGCCGCTGACATTTCTGGGTGGCACCTTTTATTCCATCGACATGCTGCCACCGGTGTGGCGCACCATCTCGCTGTTCAATCCGGTAGTGTATCTGGTGTCGGGCTTCCGCTGGAGCTTTTTCGGTACGTCCGATATCTCCATGGGCGTTAGCTTCGGCATGACGTTGGTCTTCCTCGTCATCTGCCTGGTCATTGTGTCGTGGATTTTCCGTACCGGCTACCGGCTGAAGAGCTGACAGCGCAGGAGAAACATCATGTCTGAATCCGAGACTTTCGAACTTCCGACCTACAAGGCATTCGTGAAGGGCGCGCCCGATGTCTATGCCAGCCTTGCCGGGCTGACCAAGGCGGTGGACGCCACCGGCCTCGACAAGGCGCTCACCGAGCTGGTGAAGGTGCGTGTTTCGCAGATCAATGGTTGCGTCTTCTGCCTGAAGTTCCATCTGGATCTGGCCCGCAAGGCCGGCGTGTCGCAGGACAAGTTGGATCTGCTCTCCGTCTGGCCGGAAGTGAGCCTGTTTTCAGAGCGTGAGCAGGCGGCTCTGGCTTATGCCGAAGGGCTGACCGTGCTGGAAGGTGAACTGGCCCCAGAGGAAGACTGGGAAGCATTGCGTGAGCTGTTCTCTCATGAGGAGGCTGTGCATCTCACCGTGGCCATCGCCACCATCAATGCGTGGAACCGGATCGGCATCGGCTTCAATTTCGCCCCGCCGGTGTGAATGAAAAAGGCCCTCCTTGCCGGGAGGGCCTTTTGTCCGGTCATGGGCTGAAAGACTCGCTCAGGCCGCCGGTTTGCGCACCACAAGATCAATCAGCGCAGACGGGCCCTTATGGGCTGCGCCTTCCGCAATGTCCGCCTCATAGCTCTTCAGTTCGAGAAACTCGAACCCGCTGAAGGCCTCGTGCAGCAGTTCCTCGGTGTAGAGGTTTTCCACTGCAGAGGGGCCGCCCGTGCCGAGTTCCACCTGTCTGGGGCTGTAGCCTTCCAGAAGCAGCAGGCCGCCGGGCCTGAGGGACTTGCGGATATGCGTGAACATCTGTGTGCGCTGATCCGGAGGCAGGAACTGGATGAAGATGCCGACGATCACATCATAGGCGGCTTCCGGCCAAGGCCAGGTGACGAGATCGACTTTTTCAAGATCCAGCGTCACACCGCGCTCGTCCGCCAGCTTGCGGGCCTTTTCCAGCGCCACCACGGAACTGTCCACAGAATGGACATCCAGCCCCTGTTCGGCCAGCCAGACCCCGTTGCGACCTTCACCATCGGCAATGGCGAGCACGCGGGCGCCCGCTTGCCCATAGGGCTTCAGCACTTCGGCCTGCCGGGCCAGAAAGGCATTGGGCTCAACACCAAACAGATAATCATCGCGCCTGTAGCGCTCATCCCAGAACTGGCTCATGTCGTGAAATCCTGTCATGCGGGGCGGCAAGCAAGCCCTCCGGCTGGGGGGCGGCTGGCGATGACACAGACATAGTGTGTGAAATGAGCCGCGCCAACGGGGCTGCGACGATGACACGCTGGGGATGTTGATCGAAGTCAAGCTTCCCATCGGGAATGAAAGATATAGAATGATAATGATATCAGGCTATCTGGGGAATCGGACATCATGTTGAAGCTCGCGGCTCTTATCTGGGCTATTCTTGCAGTTACCTTTGCGGGCATCCTCATCATGGTTGTCCTGTTGGTGCCCGGCCTGAATGCCTTTGAAGATATGCGCGCGATTCCAGTTGCAGCAGCTATTGGCGCTGTTCTGGCCATTCCCGCCGCCCTTCTCGTGGCCAAGCGCGTCTACGCGCTGACTGCACCGCGTGAGCTGAAGGAAACGAAGAGCTGAGCTCTTCGTTTCATCCTTCACATCAATCACCGAACTGATAGCGCAGGGCGATGCGTATCTCATGCGTGCCCAGCGTATCTATGCTGGCGGGCCGTCCGCTGTTGGCGGCCAGAAGGGCCGCCGGCAAAGATGAGGGCAGGGGGGCCGTGAGAGCCGGGTTGCCAAATGAAGGGGAACCCAGGCTGATATAACGGTAGCCAAAATCCACAGCCCATTGTGAATTGACCGCATAGGACACGCCACCGGCCAGAGACCAGGCGAAATCCGTCTTCTGGCCACCCACACCCATCCAGGCGGGGCTGTCCAGAGACGTCAGGGCGACGCCGATGCCACCACCGACATAGGGGGTGAAATTGGCGATGGTGATGATGTCCCAGTAGACATTGCCCAGAAAGACGGTGGCGTCGGTATGATAGCGGCCCGTGGACGCCCAGTCTGCGCCGGAACTGCCGAGATCCAGATAATCCACGCTGGCCTCTGTCCGCAGCCAATCCGTGAAGCGATAGCCGATGGCGCCGCCGATTGACCAGCCGGAGGCGGCCGCGCCACGTGCCGCATCCACGCCCTTCACCCGCAAACTGTCAGCCTGTGGCGCAACAAAGCCGGAACTGGTGCGTAGATACCATTTACCCGGCCGTGCGGGGGCGACTTCCTCCAGATCCAGCTTGGGCGGGGCGAGAGTGAAATCGCCTTCCTCCCCCAGAATTCTGGGGACGTCTTCATCCTCAAGAGAGGGGGGCGTCAGGGAAAAGCCGTCATCCTCCCCCAACAGCATGGCGAATTCATCTTCTGCCAGCAGGGGGGATGAAAGGGAGCATAGCATGCTCGCGGCCAGCAGGCTGACCTTCAGGCCGTTTTTGCGCCACATCACACAACCCAATGTCGTCTCACTCATTGAGGGGATGTTGGCAGGGAAGGTTTAAGGCGCACTTAACCCTGACGAGAGGTAAAGCTGCATCGTGCGTTTTCACCGCTTGTGAACCCTGATGGTGAAAAACGGGCTGGAATTCCGCATCCTTTTTGCGGGGCGGTCTGTGTCGAACATGCGCATTCTGCGTGAATGCGGATGGACGCGCCGTGCTTTTCATGATGTAGGAAGGGCAAAATGTGCGGAGAGGAACTGCAGGGCAGTTCCAACGAGGCCTATGCTTTCAGAGATTTTTGCTCGCGTTGCTTTTCTGGTCGCGATGTCATGCACCGGATATGTGGTTGGTCGTCTCCTGCGCCTTGGCACCCGGGACCTGTCCGCGCTCCTGATCTACATCATCGCCCCGGTCGTGGTTTTCATCACCGTTGTGGAATCCCCGGCGGACTGGACCTATTTCGCCTTTTCCATCGCCAGTTTTCTCACCGCTTCCACGGCGGCCATGCTGGCCTATGCGCTGGGGAAATGGCTGTGGGGGGATGCGCGCGCCAATCTTTACGGTTTTGCCGGCGGAGATGGAAACACCGGCTATTTCGGCCTGCCCATCGCCTTCGCCCTGTTCAACCCGGAACAGGTGGCCATGGCGGTGTTCATCATGATCGGGGTGAATATCTACACTTTTACCGTGGGGTATTTCATTTCGGCGAAGGGGGTGATGGATACGCGCCAGAGTCTGCGTGGCATTGTGCGCATGCCCTTGCTTTATGCCGCGCTTCTGGGGGTGGCCTGCAAGACCTTCGATATCAGCATCAGCCCCATCATCCTGACCAGCCTCGATAATTTCAAGGGTGCCTTCAGCATTCTGGGCATGATGGTCATCGGCATTTCGCTGGCGACATTCCAGAAGCTGGAAGTGGACTGGAAATTCCTGTTCTGGTGTCTGGGCTGGAAGCACATCATCTATCCGGGGCTGGGCGTGGCCTTCTTCGCCTTTGTGGTGCCCGTGCCGCCGGAACTGCTGGTGATTATCGTGCTGATGCTGTCCACACCCATGGCCAGCAATACGGTGGTCATTGCCAGCCATCTGGGCGTGCACCCGGAAAGGGCGGCCCTTGCGGTGATGACCAGCACGCTGGTGGCGGCTCTCACTGTGCCGCTCACCATCATGTGGCTGGGATAATGTGCTGAAGCCGGAGCAAGAAGGAGAGGGCAGGGCCCTCTCCACCGGTTCCGGCCATCCGTTTCAGCCAGCGGGAAACCGAGGCCTTAGGTGGCCGAAATCTGCTGGAGGCAGTCCACCACCTCATCCACGGCAGTTTCCACCAGATCCCGATCCTCGCCCTCACCCATCACCCGGATGACGGGTTCCGTCCCGGAACGGCGGATCAGCAGGCGACCCTGATTGCCCAGCATCTGTTCCATGCTGGTGATGGTGTTTTGTACCTTTTCATTATCCAGCGGCATCACCGTGCCATAGCGCACATTCTTCAGAATCTGCGGCATGGGGTCGAAACGGTGACAGACCTCGGAAACCGGCTTCTGCTGGCGGGCCACCACGGCCAGCACCTGCAGGGCCGCCACCAGACCGTCTCCAGTGGTGGAGAAATCGGAAAGGATGATGTGGCCGGATTGTTCGCCGCCCACATTGTAGCCTCCACTCTTCATGCGCTCCAGCACATGGCGGTCACCCACGGCGGTGCGCTCCAGCGTCATGCCCTGTGCGCCGAGATAGCGCTCCAGACCCAGATTGGACATGACGGTGGCCACCACACCCCCACCTGTCAGGCGACCCTGGCTCCTGAAGCTCTCGGCCACCACGGCCATGAGTTGGTCGCCATCTACCACATGGCCCTTTTCATCCACCAGAATGACGCGATCGGCGTCACCATCCAGCGCGATGCCGATATCGGCCCGCACTTCACGCACCTTGGCGCTCAGCGCTTCCGGGGAGGTGGAGCCCACCTTCTGGTTGATATTGGTGCCATCGGGGTCCACGCCAATGGCGACCACTTCCGCACCCAGTTCCCACAGGGCTTCGGGGGCCACGCGATAGCCCGCGCCATGGGCGCAATCCACCACTACGCGCATGCCATCGAAGGACTGGTCGCGCGGAAGTGTGCCCTTGGCATATTCGATATAGCGCGCATGCACGCCTTCAAGGCGCTTGGCGCGGCCGATCTTGGAAGGCGGGGCCAACTGGCGGGTGAGGTTCTGGTCGATCAGGTCCTCAATTTCGTGCTCAACCTCGTCGGAGAGCTTGAAACCATCCGGCCCGAACAACTTGATGCCATTGTCGGCATAGGGATTGTGTGAGGCGGAGATCATGACGCCAAGATCGGCCCGCATGGAGCGGGTGAGCATGGCCACGGCCGGCGTGGGCATGGGGCCCAGCAGCAACACATCCAGCCCGACAGAGGTGAAGCCGGCCACCAGCGCATTTTCAATCATGTAGCCGGAAAGGCGCGTATCCTTGCCGATCACCACACGGTGGCGATGGTCGCCACGCTGGAAGGCAAGGCCCGCGGCCATGCCGACGCGCAGGGCGATATCCGCCGTAAGGGTGGCATTGGCGCGTCCGCGCACACCGTCGGTTCCGAAATATTTCCGCGTCATGCGTCCTCAGATCTCATGCATTGGCGCGCGATATGAAACCGCGCGCCCTCATTCTCTCATTTCTATTACAGGCAGATACAGGCGGTGGGGGTCACATCACGTAACCAAGTTTCACAGATATGACCCCGCAAGCCATCTGGTGTAGCTCACTGCCCCACGGGAATAGCCGTTCCCGGCTGTTCGATGGGGTAGGTGGTCACCTTGTCCGCATCCAGATTCACCTTGTGGATATCCATCATTCGTGGCGCGGGATTCTGGTAGGTGTTGAAATAATAGAGTCCACCCTTGATGTCCGCATAGACAGTCCATTCCGTCGTTTCATTCCCCGCCACGCCGCCGCCGGCTGCGGAATCCGCGCTCGTCACCACGGAGCCGGGCGGAATGTCGAAATTGTTCATGATGTGCGAAACCGTCAGTACACCCTCTTCACGGGTCGCAGGAGCCGGGGCCGTTTGCGAATAGATGAAGGCCCGCACGAAGCGCGAGGGTGAAAGTACATCCCCCGGAATGCCATGCAACCCGGCTCCGGTGGAGGGGGCGGAGATGGTCAATCCGCCAATGGTGAAGGGGGCGGGTTCTTTCGGGTTGAGATTGAGATATTGGCCGAGATTGGCAATGTGCCAGTCAAAGGCTGGTGCATTGGTGAGTACGCCGGTGGGGTTGTCGTGCATCTGCAATTTGCCACCGATATATTCCACCACAAGGCTGGCCCCGGTGGCGTCATGCAGCGTCATATGCAGGGGCACGGCGCTTTTGAAGACGTCCTGCTCGGCACGGTTCACCTTGATCTTCGGCAGGTTCTCCTTCACCTCGTCCACCGTGGCGAAAGAGGTCAGCACATAGGTGAGCAGTTCCCATGAGGCGATGGAATTTTTCGCCTCATTCGCCGTCACATCCTGAAATTCAGCCAGACCCGGCAGATAAAGCAGGCCGCCTGTGAGGCCCTTTTCATTCATGCCATCCACGAAGCGTTGCATGCCCAGTGCGTTGAGGCCGATCACGCCATATTTGGATGTCCAGCTTTTGCCGCTTCCGGCCTTGCTGTCCGGCCCGGTGGCCACAAGGGCGGTCTTGCGCGGCATCACCATGGCCTCGGAATTCAGTGGGAGGCTGAATTCCATGGTGCGACCATAAATGGCGTCTCCATCTTTCGTCTTGACCAGAAGTGATGTGCAGGCCGAAGCCGCCAGAGGTTGCGCCAGAAGGGCCGCCCCGGCAACGCCGGTAGCCAGAAGGCGAAGGGAAAAGCGCATTGCCCGGTTCGACTGGTGTTTTGCCATAATGCCCTCTTTGCAAATGCGTTCTCCGCAGACGCCTGGAGCGCGAAGGGCAACCGAACGCCTTTCGCACGCCTTGCAGAGACCTGTTCGTCAACGGCCTTTCGCCAGTCAGGAATGTGCAGGCGAAAGACATCGCGCCCTGCATTTATAACCCCGCTTTTGCTTGTGCATGTGAGATGGCAGGGTGGGCGGGACAAATAATTTACCAGAAGGTTAAGGGAAGGGACATTGCATCCGCCCGTATGGGGATGCTACCGCTCGCGCGACTTTTATCTGGAGAATGCCTCGTGTCCGCTCCCAAACTTGATGTTCTGGCCATTGGCAATGCCATTGTAGATGTGCTTTCGCGCGCCGAAGATGATTTTCTGGCCAATCACAGCATGAACAAGGGCGGCATGGCGCTCATTGATGAGACCCAGGCCGAGGCCATTTATGGTGCAATGGGGCCGGGCACCGAAATTTCCGGCGGCTCGGCTGCCAATACGGCTGTGGGCATCGCTGCGCTGGGTGGGCGTTCGGGCTTTATCGGAAAGGTGCGCGAGGATGCGCTGGGTGCGGTGTTCGGCCATGATATCCGTGCTGCCGGCGTCACCTATTCCACCCCTGCGGCGCAGGCGGGGGCAGCCACCGCCCGCTGTCTCATTCTGGTGACGCCTGATGGCGAGCGCACCATGAACACTTTCCTTGGCGCGGCGCAGGATCTGACCAGCGCCGATATTGATGAAGAGCTGGTGCGCAGCGCGGCCGTCACCTATCTGGAAGGCTATTTGTGGGATCCGCCGGCCGCAAAGGAGGCTTTCCTCGCCGCCGCGAAGGTGGCCCATCGGGCGCATCGCAAGGTGGCGCTGACCCTTTCGGACGCCTTCTGCGTGGATCGCTACCGGGCGGAGTTTCACAAGCTCATTCATGCCGGCACCGTAGATCTGGTGTTCTGCAATGAGGCTGAGCTGAAATCGCTCTACGAAACCGCCGATTATGACACCGCCCTCAACAAGCTGAAGCAGGATGCCAAGGAAGCGGTGGTGACCCGTTCCGAGCAGGGTGCCAGCTTCATTTCGGCAGAAGGTGTGGTGCGCGTGCCGGCCTATCCGGTGGAGCGGGTGGTGGATACCACGGGCGCGGGCGATCTGTTCGCGGCCGGCTTCCTCACCGGCTACACCAAGGGGCTGGAGCCGACGGATTGCCTGCATCTTGGGGCCATGGCGGCGGGTGAGATCATCTGCCAGCTGGGTGCGCGCCCGCAGCGGAATCTGCTGGATCTGGCCCGCGAGAGCGGCCTGCTTTCGTGAGCGGGCCCTCGTCGCCGATTTCGCCGCCCATCTCGTCGTCCGTGACGGCGGAAGCCGCGCAGGCGGGGGAGGATGCCTCCGCTCGCGCGCTTGCGGCCATCAAGGCGCGTGCGCCCTTGCTGATGGTGTTGGGGGGGGCCGGCACGGGCAAGACCACCTTTCTGCAAAGGTTGCGGCGTGAAGGGGGCGGGCGTCAGGTGTTTCTGGCCCCCACCGGCGTGGCCGCGCTTCAGGTGGGCGGGCAGACCATCCATTCTTTCTTCGGCATTCCGCCGCGCCTGATGAACCCGGATGAGGTGCGCCCGCGCGTTCAGGTGCGCCGCCTGCTGAAAAAGCTGGACCGGGTGGTGATTGATGAAATTTCCATGGTGCGGGCTGATCTGCTCGATGCCGTGGATATTTCGCTACGCATCGCCCGCGATAATCCAGCCCCGTTCGGCGGGGTGCAGATGGTGCTGGTGGGGGATTTCCTGCAATTGCCACCGGTGGTGCCGATGGCCGAGCAGGAGATGCTGGAGCGTATGGGTTATGAGGGGCCGTTCGCCTTTCATGCCAAGGCGCTGCGCGGAGCGTTTCAGGGTGCGCTGCGCGAGGCGCTGGGGCAGGGCGCGCATGGCTGGCAGAGCTGGGATGGCGTGCAGGCCAGCATGGACAGCCTTGTGCCCATGGGTGAGGTGCCGCTGACAGGTGTGCCCTTCCGCACCGTTCATCGCCAGACGGATCGCGCTTTTATTGATACGCTGGACGCCATTCGTCGCGGACGGCATCTGCGTGAGGCACTGAGCGTGCTGAATGAGGCCTGCGTGCGCCCGCACCGGCCCGGCGTTCTGCCTGTTCTGCTCACCCCCACCAATGCGCGGGCTGACGCCTATAATGCCCGCGGCCTTGCCGCGTTGGAGGAGGATGGCCGCGCCTTTGACGGTGATCTTGAAGGCGAGTTCGGGCTGGAGGGGGATCGTCTACCGGTTCCCGAAAGGCTGGTTCTGAAGCGCGGGGCGCGGGTCATGGCCCTGCGCAATGATCCGGCCCGCCGCTGGGTGAATGGCTCTGTAGGCACGGTTGTGAGCATGGATGCCGATAGCGCCCGTGTGAAGCTGGATGATGGCCCCACGGTGGATATGGAATCCTTCACTTGGGAGCGTGTGCGCTATGGGTGGGATGAGAATACCGGGCGCATCGAGGCCAAGGTGGTGGGCACCTATACCCAGCTTCCGTTGGCCTATGCCTGGGCGCTGACCATGCATAAGGCGCAGGGGCTGACCTTGGAAGATGTGCGTATTGATTTCGGTTCCGGCGCCTTTGCGCCCGGGCAGGCCTACGTGGCGCTGTCCCGTGCCCGCTCTCTGGCTGGCCTGTCCCTCGTGCGTGCCATTCGCCCCACGGATATTCGCGTGGATCGTCGGGTCGCGACCTTTGTGGGCGCTTTTGAAGCCGAAGAATGAGCTGGAAGCGGGCTGGGCCTCCGGTTCACTCTTCATGCATGTTCCTCGCGTAGGGGCGACCGTGCGGTGCCCGCAGCAGATCCAGCGCCGCTGATGCGTTCTTATCCATGCCCCCGCGTGGGGGGCGACTTGCGGCCTTATCATCAGGCGCGATAGCCCCAACGGGTTTCTATCCACGCGCACGCGTGGGGGGCGACCCTCGCCATTGTGGGTGGCGGCTACCTTCTCTGGTTTCTATCCACGCCCCCGCGTGGGGGGCGACACGCCGCACCCGCCTCATCATCCACGGGCCACTCGTTTCTATCCACGCCCCCGCGTGGGGGGCGACAGGGCGATATTGCCAAGATAGAGCAGCATGATCAGTTTCTATCCACGCCCCCGCGTGGGGGGCGACACGCCATCGCAAGCGGCGCATACGGCAACTCGCTGTTTCTATCCACGCCCCCGCGTGGGGGGCGACCGCCGCAACCGTTTGGTGCCCACCTCCTGCCCGTGGTTTCTATCCACGCCCCCGCGTGGGGGGCGACCAGACCATCCATGACGTGTCGGTGCTCACCGAAAGTTTCTATCCACGCCCCCGCGTGGGGGGCGACACGACCGTGCCGGATACCGTGACTTTCGTGAGCAGGTTTCTATCCACGCCCCCGCGTGGGGGGCGACGCCCGTT
>JBFWLR010000015.1:0-86839 GCA_050252035.1 Xanthobacter sp. | reverse complement strand
TTCCTGCAGCTGGTCATTGTGGGCTTCATCGCCGGGCGTCATGCCTCCCGCGCTGACATGATCGAGGCCATCGAGGAAAGCGCCGCGGAAGAGCCCGCACTGTTGCCCGACGAACAGAAATAGGGGCGGCTGCACAGCAGTTTCTCTGCGAAATTCTTCTGATTCTTCACCGGATATCTTGTCCTGTCATGAAAAACCCCGCCCTGCAGTTTTGCAGGGCGGGGTTTTTCTGATCGGGATCAGAACTTGGCGTACTCAGCCGCCGAGATAGGCCGCCTGCATGTGCGGATCATTGATCAGCTCACCACCGGTGCCGGATTTGACGATGCGCCCGGCCTCCAGCAGATAGGCGTAATCACACAGCTCCAGCGCTGCAAAGGCGTTCTGTTCCACCAGCAGCACCGTGGTGCCGGCATCACGGATGCCGCCGATGATCTCGAACATCTGGTCCACGATATTGGGTGCAAGGCCCAGAGAGGGTTCATCGAACAGCACGAGGCGGGGGCTGGACATCAGCGCCCGGCCAATGGCCAGCATCTGCTGCTCGCCGCCCGAAAGCGTGCCGGCCATCTGCGACCGGCGCTCAGCCAGACGCGGAAAGCTGGTGTAGATACGCTCGAAATCGGCCTTCAGAGCCGCATCATTGGGGCGCATATAGGCCCCCATGAAGAGATTGTCGGCCACGGTCATGTGGGGAAACACACGCCGGCCTTCCGGGCAATGCGCCACGCCGGCACGCAGCATGCGTTGCGGCCCGGCCTGGGTCATATCCTCACCTTCCAGCAGAATGGTGCCGGAATGGGCGGAGACAAGGCCGGAGATGGAGCGCAACGTAGTGGATTTGCCCGCCCCGTTCGCGCCGACCAGTGCGACGAGCTGGCCCTTGCCCACATTGAAGGAAATGCCCTTCAGGGCGGCCACATGGCCATAGTCGCAGACGAGATTGCGGATCTCAAGCATGAGCCCCCTCCTTGCGCTCGAGCCGGTTGGCGCTCTTGCCGAGATAGGCCTCGATCACATCGGGATTGTTGCGGATTTCATCCGGCGTGCCCTCCGCGATGAGGCGTCCATAATTGAGGCACACGATGCGGTCCGAGATTTCCATCACCATGGGCATGTCGTGTTCCACCAGAAGAATGGTGACGCCCGCCTCACGCCGCACCTTGCGCAGAAGCTGCACGAAATCCTGAGTCTCCGAGGCGTTCATGCCGGACACGGGCTCATCGAGAAGCAGCATCTTGGGTTCCGTGGCCAGTGCAAGGGCCACGCCCACAAGGCGCTGTTCGCCATAAGAGAGGGAGCCAGCCTTGTCATTCATGCGCTCGGACAGGCCGACAAGGTCGAGAATGTCCTTGGCCCGCTTCCGCACGGCAGCTTCCTGCCGCCGGGCCGTTGGCGTGGGCAAAAGCCGGTGCAGCAGGCCATGGGCCGCATAGCGGTGCAGGCCGATCAGCACATTGTCGAGCACCGTATCATCCGCGAACACGCTGGTGCGCTGGAAGGTACGGGCCAGACCGAGGCGGGAGATCTCGTTGGGCCGGGTCTGGGCCAGATCCTCGCCATCAAACATCACCCGCCCGGTGGTGGGGCGCAGAAAGCCGGTGATGATGTTGAAGGCGGTGGTCTTGCCCGCGCCATTGGGGCCGATGAGGCTGAGAATTTCCCCCGGCGTCACATCGAAATGCAGATCGGCGATGGCGGTGAGCCCGCCGAACTTCATGCTCACATGCTGAACACTGAGAATGGCGCTCATGATTGTGCTCCCGCTTCGGCCACCTTTTGCGGGGCGGAGGGGCGGGACTTGCGATGAACAAGATCCGCCAGAGTGGGCACGATGCCGCGCGGCATCACGAACAGGATGGCGATGAGAACCGCGCCATAGACGATCCACTGGGCTTCCGGTGCCATCACCGGGCGCAGCGCCACCGGCAGAAGGCCGAAGATGAGCCCGCCGACAAGCGGCCCCGCCAGCGCGCCCTTGCCGCCCGCCACCACCATGATGACCATGGTGACCGTGTAGGAGAACAGGAACACGTCCGGGTCAATGATGCGGATATAATGGGCATAGAGGCTGCCCGCCGCCCCGGCCATGGCGGCTGAGATGGTGGCGGCGATGGTGAGGGTACGCGTGGCGTTGATGCCGAGTGACAAGGCGAGGGATTCATTCTCCTTCAGCCCGCGCATGGCCCGGCCGAACCGCGAACCGACCAGCTGTGCGATAAGCAGATAGCTCAGCGCCGCCACTACCAGAACCAGATAGTAGTTCTGGATCTTGGAGCGCAGCGTCACATCCCCCAGACCCGGCAGGGGCAGGGTGATGTTGGGAATGCCGGTGAGGGCGAGGGGGCCCTGTGTCAGTTCCACCCAGTTCAGCGCCACCAGCCGCACCACTTCTGCGAACGAGATGGTCACGATGACGAAATAGGCTCCGCGCACCCGGAAAGAGAGCCGCCCGATAATGAAGCCGGTGAGGGCGGTGATGATGATGGCGAGGAAAAAGCCCACAAATGGTGAGCTGCCATCATAGGTAATGCGCCAGCCGAAGGGCAGGCCGATATCGAAGCCCAGCGCGGTCAGTGCGCTCACATAAGCCCCGATGCCGAAAAAGGCGACATGGCCAAGCGAGAGCTGCCCGGTATAGCCCAGCAGCAGGTTCAGGCTCATGGCGCAGATGGTGAAGATGCCCGTGATGATGAGGGCATTCAGCAGATACGGATCTTTCAGCCCCAGGGGAACAAGGGCCATGACCACGAGGAGGAGAAGGGGAAGATAGCGCGTCATCCGATACGCTCCGCACGCGCGAACAGCCCGGTGGGTTTCACCAGAAGCACCGCGATGATGATGAGGAAGCCCATGGCGTCGCGATAGCCGGAGGACAGATAGCCCGCGCCCATCTCTTCCGCGAATGCCAGGATGAAGCCGCCAATGGTCGCGCCCGGAATGGAGCCGAGGCCCCCGAGAATGACGATGGCGAAGGCTTTCACGGCTGCAAGGTCGCCCATCTGCGGAAACACCACATAGACCGGGCCGAGCAGTGCGCCCGCCGCCGCAGCCAGTGCGGAACCGATGGCGAAAGTGGCGGTGTAGATGATGGAGACATTCACCCCCATCAGCGCCGCAGTATCATGATCCTGGAAGGTGGCGCGCATGGCGCGGCCAAGGCGGGTGCCATTGATGGTGAGATAGGTGATGCCGATCAGCGCCAGCGCGGCGAAGAACACGAACAGCCGCACCCAGGAAAGAGAGACCGGGCCGATCACCAACGGTTCCATCGGGAAGGGTGTCGGCACCGCCTTGGCCACGCCGCCGAAGATCCACAATGTGCCCGATTGCAGGATGATGCCCACACCGATCATCACCAGCATGGTGGTGTCGATATCGAAATGGCGCAGCGGGCGCAGCAGCACGAGCTCAATGATGGAGCCCAGCACAAGACCGGCCACCAGTGCCACGGGCAGCGCCACGAAGAAGTTGAGGCCGAGCGCGACGGCCGCCAGATACATGGCGTAGGCGCCGAATGTGTAAAGGGCGCCATGCGTGAAGTTCACGACATTCATGATGCCGAAGATGAGGGTGAGGCCGATGCCCAGGAGTGCATAGGTGCCACCAAGCACCAGTGCATTGACGATATGTTGCAGAAATTGGTCCATCCGGCCTGTCCGTTTGCTGTGTCAGGGCAGGGCGCCACATGGGGGCACATGGGGTGCCACATGGGGTCTCACACGGGGCGCGATATATGTGAAAGAATGGGGCCGGCATTGCTGTGTGAAGAACGCCGGCCCCTGTTTCCGAGTGGTTTCTTTTTGTTCCGGCCTTTGCGCCTGGAAGTCCGTGCCATCGAGGGGGAGAAGCAGCAGGACTTTCAGATCGGGCGCTCAGAACCGGGAGGGGGTGAAAACCACACGGATCAGAAGGAAAAAGGCCGTATCAGAGCTTGGGTTGGGTGATTTTCCCGTCCTCGATCGCGATCAGATAGACCTCAGGCTGGGTCTGGCCGCTTTCCGCGCCTTCCGGCCCGTCCTTGTGGAACTTGATGGGGCCGTTGAGGCCGACAATATCCACCTTCCACAGGCCATCCTTGATGGCGGCCGGGTCCGCGCTGCCGGCGGCCTCGATGGCGGCGGCAATGGTGCGGATGCCGTCATAGCCTCGGAAGCTTTCCGTGGTGCCGGCGAAGTCATAGCCACGCTTCTTCCACTCCTCAAGGAAGTAGGCGGTGGTCTCCGGGTTGGGCGTCTTGTCGGGCCACCAGGGCAAGAACAGGGTGAGATGCATGGTGCCGTTGGCGGTGGGGCCGGCCTGGGCGATGATCTGGTCCGGGTTCTGCGAGCCGCCGGTGGTGATGACGCGCTTCTTCACACCCAGGGCCGCCATCTGCTTGAACAGCAGGGTGAGCTGGTCCACGGCGGCAGTCACCATGATGGTATCGGCGTCGGAGGCTTTCAGCTTGGCGATCTGGGCGCTCATATCCTGTGAGGACTGGTCCATCGTTTCGACGAGGCCGACCTCGATGCCCTTGCTCTTGAGCTGATCGCCAAAGGCCTTGGCCGCACCTCGGCCCCAGTCATTGTTGATGACGAGGAAGTCGACCTTCTTCAGGCCCAGCTTCTCGGCGATCGGGATGAAGGCTTCCGCCTCCACCGAAGACGGCGGGGCGATGCGGAAGACATAAGGATTGCCGGACTTGGTGATCTTGCCGGAGGAGGAGGTCTCCACCACCATCGGGATGGAATATTCTTCCAGCTTGGGCATGGTGGCAAGTGTGAGGCTGGAACCCCAGGCGCCCATCATCACCGGCACCTTGTCTGAGGTGATGAGCTTTTCAGCCACGGCGGCGGCTTCCGTCGGGTTGCTCTTGTTGTCCTCGATCACCAGCTCGATCTGCTTGCCCAGAACGCCCCCCTTGGCGTTGATCTGGTCTGCGGCGATCTTCGCACCATTGGTGACATAGGTGCCGGATGCGGCGAACGGGCCGGTGAGCGGCTGATTGACACCGATCTTGATGGTGTCCTGCGCCAAGGCCGAGGTGGAGGCCATCAGCGCGAAAGCCATGGCGGCCAGCGTGGTCCTGCGGGTCAACTGCATGGTGGTTCTCCAGTATCTTCGGGGCATTCGGGGTGAGGTTCAGGTCTTCCCGGGGGCTTTAATGTCTCAATCGCGGCCCAGCAGGGCACGCAGACGCGCACCCAGCAGAGCCAGAAAGAGACGGACAGGGTTGATGCCGCTCTCGGTCGCGGCAGGGGCTGGAGCGCCCTTGAGTTGTGCTTCCAGGTTTCTGGAAAAGTCCGTGATGAGGCGGCTGGCCACCTCACGCACGAGGCCGGGGCGGCTGAACTGGGCCAGCGGGCCCTTCAGCGTGTAACCGACAGTCAGCGCCACGCGTGAGGAGGAGGCACTCGCCCCCTCTTCCACGCGATAGCGGATTTCACCCTGGGTGCTGGAACGGCCATCGCCGCCAGCGCCCAGAATGACACCACTGCGTGTGGTGTCATTTCGGGTCACGCGGGCCTTGCCGCGAAAAGTGGTGGCGATGGGGCCCAGCTTCATGCGCATGCCGCCTTCCACCAGTTCGGGGCTGGGCATGGCCTCTACCACCGCGCCGGGCAGGCAGCCCGCCATGGCGGGTACATCGGCAAACAGCGCGAAGACCTCAGCCGGCGGGAAGGGCAGATCGAAGCTCTGCTCGAAGCTGTGGGCCGGCTTGAAATCATCCGCCAGAATGGCGCTGCCCGATGTGGCGGCTGATGTGGCTGCCGGCTGGCTGGCGGTCACGGGAGCAGTAACTGGGGCGGTATGGGCGGTGGTCTGCGCCACTTCCGCATGCGCGCCCACCGGGCCCACTGGGCGGTTTGCCGGTGCAGGCTGGATACCGCGGGCGCGCCGCTGCGCAATCACCGAGGAGACGGCCTGCACGATACCCGCATAGCCGGTGCAGCGGCACAGATTGCCGGCCAGTCCTAGACGGATGCGGTTTTCATCCGGCGTGGGCAGGCGCAACACCAGATCGCGCGCGGAGACCAGCATGCCGGGGGTACAGAAGCCGCATTGAAGGGCATGTTCGCGATTGAAGGCGGTGCGCAGCTCGCTCGTCACCTCATCCTCATCGAGACCCTCGATGGTGACGACATCCGCGCCGTCACAAGCGGTGGCCATGGAGAGGCAGCCACGGGCCGGCTCCCCATCCACCAGAATGGTACAGGCCCCGCACACGCCATGCTCACAGCCAATGTGCGAGCCGGTGGCGTTCAGCGTGTCACGCACGAAATCCACCAGATTGGTGCGCGGCTCCACCTCGGCGGAAACCGGCTTGCCATTGAGGGTGAGGGCAACCTTCTGCATGGGGGCGGCGGGCTGCTGGAAAGGCGCGTTCATGCGACGCTCCTGAGGTCTGGGGAGGGAGCCTCGCTCACCTGCTTCACGGCGCGACGCAGCATCTCCACATGGATGTGTCGGTCCACTTCATCGGTGAGGCCATAGCTGTTGAGAGCCGCATGGATCGCGTCGGCATCGAAGCGGGCGGCAAGATCACCCTCAAGGCTGCCGCCGAACAGGGGCAGGATATCGGTGATGATAAGAGGCGGGGCATCGAGCGCGCCGACGAGTACGCGCCCGGCGCCTGCAGCGCCATCGACCACCAGCGCGCCGACAGCATGGGCGAACTCTCCCACCTTGCGGCAGTGCTTGGCATAGCCGAACCGCGCGGAAGCCGGCACTTTCGGCACCTTCACGGCCACCACGATCTCGCCCGCCTCCAGCGCGGTGGAAAGCGCGCCGGTGAGAAACTGCGAGAGCGGCAGGATGCGCCGGCCGGAATGGCTGGCCATCTCGATCTGCGCCTCCAGCGTGGAGAGGGCATTCACCCAGTCCGCCGCAGGGTCGGCATGGGAGAGGCTGCCGCCGATGGTGCCGCGATTGCGCACGGCCCGGTAGGCGATGCCTGCCGCCACACGGCGCATGACATTCTCGCCGGCATCCGGCACCCGTCCGTCCTCGATATCGGCATGGGTGACGAGCGCACCATAGATGATGGCGTCATCCGCCTCATGCGCGCGCTTCAGTTCGGCGATACCGGACAGGTCCACAATGGTGGAGGGCGTGGCGAGACGCAGGTTCAGCATGGGGCCGAGCGACTGGCAGCCCGCCATCACCTTGGCGTCATCACCAAAAGTGGCGAGTAGGGAGAGCGCTTCCGCGACATCGCGTGGACGCAGCATCTGGAACGGTGCGGGCTTCATGCGGCGCTCCTTCTGGCCGCGCGCGCCGCCAGCACCTTCTCGACGATCCGGCGCGGGGTGACGGGCGATTTCAGCATCTCCACACCCAGCGGGCGCAGCGCATCATTGATGGCGTTGGTGATGGCCGCAGGCGGAGCGATGGCACCGCCCTCGCCAATGCCCTTCACACCAAAGCGTGTGTATGGCGAGGGGGTCTCCATATGGCCGATGAAGGGCGCGGGCACTTCCGGCGCGCCGGGCAGCAGATAATCCGCCAGCGTGGAGGCCAGCGGCTGGCCGGAGCTGTCGAACGGCATTTCCTCGTAAAGCGCGGTGCCGATGCCTTGGGCGAGGCCACCAATAATCTGGCCATCCACCACCATGGGGTTCACCAGCACGCCGCCATCCTCGACGATGACATAATCCAGCAACTGCACATCGCCGATCTCGGGGTCCACCGAGACCACCACCATATGGGCGGCATAGCTGAAGGTGCCGGTGTCGCGGATCGGCTTGTAGCCGGACGTGACCTCAAGTCCGCCGCCATCCACATTGGCGGGCAGATCCTGCGGGCGGCGATACCAGGTGTAGGCAATGTCATCGATGCTGACATCGCCAGTGGGGCCGATGACGCGGCCATGTTCGAAGCGTACCTCGGACAGATCCGCCTGCAGCATGTGCGCGCCGATCTTGCGGATACGTTCGGAAAGCTCGGTGCAGGCGGTGGCGACCGCACCGCCCGCCATCACCATCACGCGGGAGCCCCAGCTTCCGGTAGAATAGGGCGTCATTGCCGTATCGCCATGCACCAGACGGGTGCGTGAAACGGGGATGCCGAGGATTTCATGGGCGACCTGAGGCAGGGTGGTCTCAAGGCTCTGGCCGTGGGAATGCACGCCCACGCGCAGTTCCAGCCCGCCATCCGGGGTCAGGCGTGCGCCGGCCTGCTCATGGCCCGGCACCATGGGAATGCCCCAGCCGGAATAGACCGAGGTGCCATGTGCGCCCTGCTCGCAATAGATCGACATGCCAAGGCCGATGCGCCGGCCATCCGGCTCGCCGGCCTGTTGGCGCGCGCGGATCTTGTCCGGGTCGATGGTGGCAAGGGCGCGTTTGAGGGCCTCGGGGTAATCACCGCAATCGAAATGCTTCTTGGTGATGTTGTCGAACGGCATCTGGTCGGGCCGCACCAGATTTTTCTGGCGCACGACTTCCGGCGGCAGGCCGAGTTCCGCGGCAAGGCAATCCAGTGCCACTTCCAGCGCGAAGCACACGCCGGTGCGCGCGACGCCGCGATAGGGCAGGATGGGGCATTTGTTGGTGGCGACCGACCATGTGCGGCAGCGATAGGCCGGAAAATCATAGGGGCCGGGCAGAATGCTGGCCACCTGCGCCGCCTCAAGGCAGGCCGAGAAGGGATAGGCCGAATAGGCCCCGCTATCGACCGTCGCCTCGCAATCCACACCGCGCAGCGTACCGTCGCGCTCGGCATAGAGCGTGAGTTCGTAATGGTGCTCACGGCAATTGGCGTTGGCGGTGAGATGCTCGCGACGGTCTTCCAGCCAGCGCACTGGCTTGCGCAGCTTCTGCGCCAGCCAGCCGAGCGAGACCTCTTCCGCCAGCAGAATGGCCTTGTAGCCAAATCCGCCGCCGACATCGGGGGAGATGATGCGGATCTGCCCCTCTTCCAGCCCCAGACATTCGGAAAGCCCCGAGCGCACGATGTGCGGCATCTGGCTGGCCGTATAGACCACGAGCTGGTCCATACGGTTATCGATATGAATGATGGTGCCGCGCCCCTCGATGGGCGCCATGCACTGGCGTGAGGTGGAAAGGGTGCGGGAGATCTTCACCGGAGCGTCGAAGGCGCTCTCGATGTCCACATTGATCTGGCTTTCCAGATAGACATTGTCGCCCCAGTGCTCATGCACCAGCGGCGCGCCGGGCTTCCTCGCCTCCAGCATGTCGTAAAGGGCGGGCAGTTCCTCAAGGTCGAGTTCCACGCGCGCGGCGATGTCTTCCGCCTCGGCGCGGGTGGGCGCGACGCACATCGCCACCAGCTCGCCGACCTGGCGCACCTTTTCCTTCGCCAGCACCGGCTGCTCAGACACCTTGAAGCCCGGCAGACCGGAAACGGCGCGGATATTCTTCACCCCCACCAGATCATCGGCGATGAAGACCTTGTCGCGGATATCATCAGGAATATGGATGCCGCGGATGCGGGCATGCGCCAGCGGACTGCGCACAAAGGCGACATCCAGCATGCCGGGCAGGCGGATATCGGCGATGAACTGCCCGCGACCGCGCATCAGCCGGTCGTCTTCCTTGCGCGGAAGGCGTGCGCCAACGCCTTCCGCGGATGAGTTGGAGGGATGGCTCATGCCGGATCTCCGCAGACAAGATCGACAACCGCGCGCGTGAGCTGGCCATCGGGCCGGCGCAGTTCCTCGAGAATGGAGAAGTGATCCGCATCCAGAATGGGCAGCAGCGCACCGGATGCACAGGCCTCCACCCGCCGGGCGGAAAGAACCCGTGAATCATACACCAGCGCAGGCACCTCAGCCGTGCCATAGGCCACGATGAGAGGTGTGTGGGACTGGCGCAGGCGCAGCGGCGAGAGTGTTGCGATCTCCATGCTGGACAGATCGAGCGCGCCGTTCAGGAAGGTGTCGCGGATGGGGGCCAACTCATAGACGCCCGAAACCGCCAGCCCGGCCACGACAGCCGGATGGTCCAGATGCATCACGGCAAGGTGGGCCCCGGCTGACCAGCCGGAGATGACGAGCGGCCCGGTAACGCCATGTTCCGCGCCGACGCTGGCGAGGAAATCCAGCGCCCTGCCGATATCCGAGACAATCTCGGGCAGGCGCGTATCCGGCGCGAGGCGATAGCCGACCATGGCGACAGACCAGCCTCGGGTCAGAAAGCCTTCGGCATAATGGGCGAAGACCTCACGGGAGTTCTTCTGCCAGTAGCCGCCATGGATGAAGACCAGACAGGGTGCGGACGGGTCTTCCGCTGGAAACAGGTCCAGCTTCTGGCGTAGGTGTGGGCCATAGGCAATATCGAGCCCGGCCGGATGGGCGACGCGGAAGGCCGCTGCCGCCATATCCCGCGTGGCCACCCATTGCGCGCTGTTGGCCACAGCTGCATTGTTGTTGTAGGCGGCATCGCGCTGGATCTGGGACAGTGTGTCCCAGATCAGCTGCGGGGCCTGCATACCTGGGGCCGTGCTCATACGGCCTCCGGAATGGGTAGGATGGGAGCGTCCGCCTTGAAATAGGCGCCGGCTCGCAGACAGAAGGCCGGCGTGAGGAGACGATCCGTCTCCACTTCGGTCTTTTCATTATCGCGCAGGACGTAACGGCCCTTATTGTCATCCAGCACGGAGATGTCGGCGGTGTAACCCACCTTCAGTGCGCCCAGACGGTCCGACAGGCCAAGCATTTCCGCCGGGTTGGACGTGACCATTTTCACCACATGGTTCAGCGGCAGGCCCAGCGCCATCATGGAGGTCATGGCCTGGGTAAGGCTGAAGCGCGCGTGGCCGAGGAAGGGATGGGTCTCTTCATCGGGGTGCTCTGCCGGGGTGCCGGCCGGCGGTGGCACACGGGTATTATAGCCATGCATGTCGGCACCCAGCGTGGTGGGCACGACACCGGCGGCAATGGCCTTGCGGGCGATGCGATAGGAGAAGTGGCTGCCATGGCCCACATCTACCTTCAGGCCCCGATCCAGCGCAGCCTGGATCACGTCATGCACCTTGCCGGTCTTGTCCACGAAGCCGCCGGGATGCTTGGTGAAGGGGTGGGCGAGAATGTCGCCTTCCTTCAGCAGTGGAATGACGCGCTCCAGAATGGTGTCGGCATCCTCGCCATTGGTGCCGCTTTCCGGCAGGCCCCACAGCGCGCCGAAATGTACATAGAGCGGGATCTCGGCGCGACGGGCGATCTCCGCCGCCATCACCATCACCTTGATGCCCCAGCGGGCGAAGCCGCCAATCTCGGCATGGCCTTTGATGCCTCGCACCAGATCACGGTTGGCGATGGCGGCGCGCACGGTGGCATCCACATCCACGCAATCCGGGCTGTAGAGATTGGGATAATAGTGGCCTTCAAGTCCGCCCACGAGATAGGCCGACAGGAAGGAATAGACACGGCTGCGAGAGGGCTCCACCATGAATTTGCGGAAGCCGGGCAGAGTCATGCAGGATGCGCCGCCCTGATCAATGACGGAAGTGACAGCCGAATGCACACCCACCATGTCCGGGTTGAGGCCGAACCGGCCGGAGACATACTGGTAAATGTGCCCATGGGTATCGATCATGCCGGGCAGGACAAGCTTGCCGGAGACATCCATGGTTTCCAGAGCGGATGCTGCGGGAATATCGGTTTCGATAGCTGCGATGCGCCCATCGCGCACGGCCACGTCGAAAATGCCGTCAAGGTCCGACGCGGGAGAGATGACGTGGCCGCCCTTCAAGAGGATGTCGTAGCCTGCATGTTCAGCCATAAGGGTCTCCGTCCTGCATCGCTGGATGTGCTGCGTTAAAAAGTGAAGTATGCTTCGTATTTCCCCATGCATGGGGTGTGCCAAATTTGATGTGGATCAATGAAAAAGAGGAGCGAACAGATGGGTCAGGGGCAGGCGGTGTGATGAAAAGTGAAGACTTAACAAATGGATATGCAGGTTCTGAAGACAGTGCCCAGCAGGATGATCTGGTGTTGTTTGAACGTCCCGGCTTTCTGGCGCGGCGGGTACATCAGATCCATGTCAGCCTGTTTTCTGAGCTCTGCAGCACTTATGGCGTGACACCGGTGCAATACAGCCTGCTTTCAGCGCTGAGCACTCGGGAGGAGGCGGACCAGACCACGCTCGCCCGCATCGTGGCGCTGGATCGAACCACCACCACAGGAGCCCTGAAACGCCTTGAAGGACGGGGCTTTGTGCGCCGTGATGTCTCCCTGACGGATCGTCGCGCCCAGAGTTGCCGGCTGACCGATGAGGGCCGGGCCATTCTGGCGGACATGGAAGAGGCCGCCCAGCGTGCCCATACTGCCACGGTGGAGATGCTGAGCTCTGATGAACAGCGTCTTCTTATTGATTTAATGAGGAAAATCGTCGAGGCACATGGTGCGCGCAGTGGTGGTTTTGGCCTGATCTAATTTTGCGCAGTATGCTGCATATATTTTGGGCGAGCTGTTGTGTGGCGCAAAGGAAGGCGTGATGTGTCAGTCACAATCTGCCGTTTGTGATGCACAACGCCCGCCGGTGGTGCCGACGGGCATTGTGCAAAGAGGGACGGAAGTGGTGCGAGGCCCGTGATGCAATGACAACTGTCAGAAAATGGCGGCCTGCCCATCACGTCTGGGATCACTGGCTACGGCATAGTGGGGGCTTTCTGCCGGGCCCTGACGCCAGATGAACTGTCCCGCGCCGAAATTCTCATAAGGATTGGCGTCTACCTTCAGGTGATGTCCGCGCGCGGCGAGGGTTTCAATGGTGAGGGCCGGCATGGTGGCTTCCATATCCAGCTCGAGGCCGGCATTGAAACGCCAGCGGGGCGCATCGCAGGCGGCCTGCGGGTTCAGGCCATGATCCAGCATGCGCACCAGCGTTTGCACCTGCCCCTGCGGCTGCATGTTCGCGCCCACCACGCCGAAGCTCATCACCGGTGCGCCATCGCGGGTGAGAAAGGCGGGAATGATGGTGTGGAAGGGGCGCTTGCCGGGGGCGACCACATTGGGGCTAGCCGGATCCAGCGAGAAGCCATGGCCCCGGTTCTGAAGCGAGAGCCCCCATTCCGGTAGCACCACGCCCGAGCCGAAGCCGTTGAAATTGCTCTGAATGAAGCTCACCATCATGCCGGAAGCGTCGGCGACGGTGAGATAGATTGTGCCGCCCTTCACCGGGTTGCCGGGGGCGAAAGGCTGGGCCTTTTTCATGTCGATGCGCCGGGCGCGGTCCTGAAGATAGGCCGGGTCCAGCATCTGCTCTGCCGTCACCTCCATGTGGGCCGGATCGGTCACATAGCGATAGACATCTGCAAAGGCGAGTTTCACGGCCTCGATCATCAGATGGTGGGCATCAGGGCCATCCATCTCATGTGCTGCCAGATCAAACTGAGAGAGAATGCCCAGGGTGATAAGCGCGGTGAGGCCCTGCCCGTTGGGCGGAATTTCATGCAGCTTGTAGCCGCGATAGGTGCGCGAAATGGGCTTCACCCATTCCGGCGCATAGGCGGCCATGTCTGCGGCTGTCAGGGCCGCGCCACCTGCACGGGCGGCCTTTTCGAGCGCATCGGCGATTTCACCGCGATAGAAGGCTTCGCCCCGGCTTTCGGCAATGGCTTGCAGGGTGCGCGCAGCACCGGGCATGGAGAAGATTTCGCCCACATCCGGCGCACGGCCATGGGGGAGAAAGGCTTCGGCGAAGCCGGGCTGGTTGGCAATGGTCGGCTGGCGGGCTGCCGCCGCCCATTTGGCCTGCATGACCGGGGGAACGGGATAGCCGTTTTCCGCAATCTCCATGGCCGGTTCCAGCAGATCGGCAAAGGGCAGGCGCCCAAAGCGCTCGGAAAGTGCCACCCATCCACCGACAGCACCGGGCACGGTCACCGCATCCCACCCACGCTGGGGCGGGCGGGTGGCGTCTTGACCAAAGCGCTTGTGGAAATAATCCGGGGTCCAGGCCTTCGGTGCGCGCCCTGAGGCGTTGAGCCCGTGCAGTTCCGCCCCATCCCATAGAATGCAGAAGGCATCTGAACCCAGACCGTTATTATTGGGTTCCAGAATGGTCATGGCGGCGGCTGCGGCAATAGCTGCGTCCACTGCATTGCCGCCCTTCAGCAGCATGCGCAGGCCAGCCTGACTGCCCAGCGGGTGCGAAGTTGAAACCGCATTTCTGCCGAAGACAGGCAGGCGGCGGGAGGCAAAGCCGGCATTCCAGTTGAAAGATATCATCGCAGTTTCCAGAACAGCGGGGAGGGGCGGAAGAAGCGGTCAGGTGTCTTGAGGCGGAATAGCTGGCGTTGTCAGAAAGCACAGCACCATCTCCACCACCTGGGTGCGGCGGCGGGCCAGCCAGGCCGGATCGCCGAGATCCAGCTGGAACAGCACCGAGAGGGTTTCACGCTGCGCCACATGGGTGATGCAGAGCGCGAGAATGGTGACATAGAGATCTATCGCCGGCAGGCGGCGCGTGAAGACGCCATCTGCAAGCCCCTGCACCATCAGTGCATCCAGCGCCTGCAGCAGGGGTTTCATGGTGTCGTGAATTTCCGGCATGTCGCGGGCGAAGGAGGCACCGGACATGTTCTCATTGCGGATGATGGCGACAAATTGCGGTGTGTCGCGCAGATAATCGAAGGTGAATTCCACCAGTCGTCTCAGCCCTTCGCACGGGGGTAAACTTGTCAGGTCCAGCCCCTGTTCGAGTGTTCGCAGATGGCGATAGGTGTGTTCCAGAACCGCGCGATAGAGGCCGTGCTTGTTGCCGAAATAGCGATAGAGGAGCTGCACATTCGTGCCCGCTTGTGCCGCGATCCGCTCCACGCGCGCACCGGCAAAGCCATCCCGTGCAAAAGCCTCGCGCGCCGTGTCCAGAATGCGGGCGCGGGTGGCGGCCGAATCCCGCTTCTGGGCTTTGGGTCGGGCCTTTTGAAGCGCCATCTGGGGTGCCGGCTTTCCGGCGCCGGGCTTTAGGCTGGCGGGCTGTTGTGCGGAAGATGCGGCCTTGGACAAACGACACCTCTTCAGGCCAGCCAACCTTTTGGATGAGGTGGCCGACCACGATGGCAGGTTGATGAATCTTATTATATGCAAAATTTTACTTACATGCTATGGCTGATGCGAAGCGTTGCGCATATTTGGGTCTGACGCCTTGTGCTTCAGGCTCTTGTGTTCCAGGCCTTGCGCGCCAGTGCATTCTCAAACCCTTGCCATCAGGGTGCTGCTGTCATGTCGTCTGCCCCGTCTTCCCCTGCCCATTCCTCCTCTCAGCCTTCAGAACAGCCGGACGAAGCAGCCATTGGCGCTTTCGTTCCCGGTCCGCGCGTCCATGTGTCGGGTGCTGAAGGTGGTCAGCTGGATGGCCTGACCTGCGCCGTGAAGGATGTGCTGGATGTGGCCGGTGTCGTGACCGGAAATGGCAATCCGGACTGGGCGCGCACTCATGCCCCGGCCCAGCGTCATGCCGCTGCGGTTGCGCGGATTCTGGATGCGGGCGCAGATGTGGTGGGCAAGACCATCTCCGATGAACTGGCCTATTCGCTGACGGGTGAGAATGCCCATTATGGCACGCCGCTGAACAGCGCTGCGCCGGATCGCGTGCCGGGTGGTTCTTCCAGCGGGTCTGCGGCGGCGGTTGCCGCCGGGCTGGTGGATTTTGCACTGGGCTCGGATTGTGGTGGCTCGGTGCGTGTGCCCTCCAGCTATTGCGGCCTTCTGGGTATGCGCCCAACCCATGGCCGGATCTGTGCAGACGGGATCGCCCCCTTTGCCCCCAGCTTTGATTGCGTGGGCTGGTTTGCGCGTGATCCGCGCGTGTTCGCCGCCGTTGGTGCAGTCTTGCTGGAAGAGGAGGGGCCGGCGCGGCGTCCCTCGCGCCTGCTGCTGGCACAGGATGCCTTTGATCTGCTGGAAGAGAATGTGCGCACCGCGCTGATGCCGGCCGTGGCGCGAGTGGAGGCGATGCTGGGGGCCGCAACGCCGGTGACGCTCTCGCCGGATGGTCTGGCGCACTGGTCTGCCGCCTTCCGCGCGCTTCAGGCTGAGGAAATCTGGCAGAGCGTGGGGGCGTGGGTGAATGAGGTGAAGCCCGGCTTCGGCCCCGGCGTGAAGGAGCGTTTCGGGGCCGCTGCTCGGCTTGATCCCGCCGAGGTTGAGGCCGCGCGCCTGGTGCGCGCGGCCGTGGTGGCGCGCATGGAAGATCTTCTTCCGCCCGGAACGGTCTTGGTGCTGCCCTCTACGCCGCGCATCGCGCCGCTGCGTGGCTCTGCTGCGGCGGATACCGAAGTGACCTATCGCCACCTGGCCATGAATCTGTTGTGCACGGCGGGCCTTGCGGGCCTGCCGCAGGTCTCCATGCCGCTGGCTCATGTGGATGGTGCACCGATTGGCCTGTCCCTTCTGGGTCGTCGCAACAGCGATCTGGAACTGGTGACGCTGGCCGCGTCGATCTGCGCGGCGGGCTGACAGGCCGGCCGGGCGGCGCGGGGGCCGCCCGGCACCTTTCAGGGCCGGAGGGGGCGATGCAGGCATACCCCCTCCGGTTTTGATACGAAATGTCGTATCGTTTGATATGCATTTAATATTGGATAGCGAATAACATATGCCGCAAATCTGATCCCGGATGAAGAAGCAGACAGCCTCATGCGCGGCTGAAATCTGCATAGGGCTGGCAAAAGCCCGTTTTCCGGGAGGTGCCATCATGGCGGCGCATATTTATAACAATATTCCTGACAGCTCTGGCCTGAACAGCTTTCAGGATGACCCCGAATTTCTCGATCTTCTGAAGGTCTATCTCCCCGCTCCTCTGCTTGAGGCGGTGATGCCCCATCTGGAGCGCATGGGAGAGCTTGCGGGCGGGCATCTGGAACAACTGGCCCTGACAGCAGACAAGAACCCGCCGGAACTGGTTCTGCGCGCCCGCAATGGCGCGCTGGATGAGCGGGTCGTGAAACATCCCAGCTATATCGAGCTTGAAAAATACGCCTTCGGGGAATTCGGCCTGGCCGCCATGTCCCATCGCGCGGGTGTGTTCGGGGCGCAGGACAAGCTGCCGCCCATCGTGAAATATGCGCTGGTCTATCTGTTCGTGCAGGCGGAATTCGGCCTGTGCTGCCCGCTGAGCATGACGGATTCCCTCACCCGCACGCTGGTGAAATTCGGCGCGAAGGATCTGGTGGATCGCTATTTCGATCGTCTCACCAGCCAGGATCTGGATACGCTCTATCAGGGCGCCATGTTCATGACCGAGCAGGTGGCGGGCTCGGATGTCGGCGCGATCGAATGCACGGCGCGTTATGAGGATGGCGCTTGGCGTCTGTTCGGCGACAAGTGGTTCTGCTCCAACCCGGATGCGGCCCTGAGCATGGTTCTGGCGCGCCCGGAAGGCTCCATGGAAGGCACCAAGGGGCTGTCGCTGTTTCTGCTGCCACGCCATTTGCCGGATGGCACACGCAACGCCTATCGCATCATTCGCCTGAAGGACAAGATGGGCACGCGCTCGATGGCCAGCGGCGAGGTGACGCTGGAAGGGGCTGTCGCCTATCTGGTGGGCGATCAGGGCGCGGGCTTCAAGCAGATGACGGATATGATCAACATGTCCCGTCTCGCCAATGGTGTGCGCTCTGCCGGCCTGATGCGGCGCAGTGTGAATGAGGCGCTCTTCATTTCGCAGAACCGCGTGGCCTTCGGTCGTCGGTTGATCGACCTGCCGCTGATGCGTCGCCAACTGGCCAAGATGCAGATGGCGGCGGAGCAGGGGCGTTCCATGGTGTTCCATACCGCCCGGGTGCTGCAGGCGGCAGATACCGGTGATGGCGAGATGGCGAAAGTGCTGCGCATTCTCACCCCGCTGGTGAAGTTCCGCACCTGCCGCGATGCCCGCAAGGTGGCGGGAGACGCCATGGAAGTGCGTGGCGGCTGCGGCTATATCGAGGAATGGTCTGATGCACGCGTGCTGCGTGATGCGCATCTGGGCTCCATCTGGGAAGGCACCAGCAATATCGTGGCGCTGGATGTGGCGCGCGCCACCCGTCGCGAAGGAGCGCTGGATGCCTTGCGCACCTATGCGAAGGGGTTGCTGGAGGAGGTGTCTTCTGCCGGAACCGACACGGCGGAACTTGGCCAGGCTTTCACGGCGGCGGCCGACTATCTGCATGCCGTGGCCCATGACAAGGCGCGGGAAGCGGAGGTGCGGCAGGCGGCTTCTGCCGTTTACAACGCCACTTCGGCGGTGGTGCTGTCGTGGGAGGATATGAAGATCCGATCTAATTCCACCAATCGTTACAATGGCAAGCGGGCTGTATTGTCGGCCCATGTGGTTCGCCACAAGCTGTCGCCGGTCAATCCGCTGGGGGGAAATGACGATAGCGATGCCGCCATTGATCTGCTGCTTGCCGAAGCTACAGCCACGCTTGCGGAGGCGGTGTGATGGACACGGACGACATGCAGGTCACCGGCGCACTTGCAGGCGTGAAGGTGATTGATCTCAGCCGTGTGCTGGGTGGGCCGCTGGCCGGGCAGATTCTGGGCGATCATGGTGCGGATGTCATCAAGATCGAACCGCCCACTGGTGATGATACACGCCAGTGGGGTCCGCCCTTTCTCAATGGCACGGCCTCCTATTTTCAGGGCCTGAACCGTAACAAGCGCTCCATGGCGCTGGATCTGCGACAGGAGGCGGCGCGGGAGGTGCTGCTGCATCTGCTGGAAGATGCAGATGTGCTGATCGAGAATTTCAAGACCGGCACCATGGAAAAATGGGGGCTGGGCTATGAAGGCATGCTGTCCAAGCGCTTTCCCCGGCTGATCCATTGTCAGGTCAGCGGGTTCGGATCAGACGGACCTCTGGGCGGGCTGCCGGGTTATGATGCCATTCTGCAGGCCATGGGCGGCCTGATGAGCGTGAATGGCGAGGCTTATGGTGCGCCTACCCGCGTAGGTCTGCCGGTGGTGGATATGGTGACGGCGCTGAATGGCGTGATCGGCATCTTGCTGGCGCTTTATGAGCGCAGGCAGAGCGGTAAGGGGCAATTCATCGAAGCCACCTTGTTTGATTCAAGCCTCTCGCTTTTACATCCCCATGCCGCGAATTACTTCCTCTCCGGCAAGGTGCCCCAGCGCAGCGGCAATAGTCATCCCAATATTGCACCCTATTCCACCTACGAAACAGCCTCGCGCCCGGTCTATCTGGCTGTGGGCAATGATGGGCAGTTTCGCAAGCTGTGCAGTCTGATCGGGGCCGAACATCTGGCGCAGGATCCGCGCTTCACCACCAATGGTGACCGGCTGGTTCATCGTGATGCGCTACGGGTGGAACTGGAACGCGCACTGGCGGGCTTTCGCGCCGAGGAACTGGCGCCGCAACTGATCGCGGCGGGCGTGCCGGCTGGCGCGGTTCTGGATGTGTCGGAAAGTCTCGCGCAACCCCATACGGCCCATCGCGGCATGGTTGTCAGCATGGGCGAGTATCAGGGCCTGGCATCGCCCATCCGCCTCAGCCGGACAGCGCCATCCTATCGTCGCCCGCCGCCGGATTTCGCGGCCCAGACGGAGGATATCCTGCGTGAATATGGCTTTTCCGCAGAGCTGATTGAAGAGCTGAAGCAGGGCGGCGTCATTCCGCCCGCACATTCCTGAGGTTCGCGGGCGCAGCCGCGTCCGGCCTCTGCAATACCAAAGACAAGATGCGGTAACGGCCGGGACGCCATCCGGCTGCCAAGACATATGCCTGAAAAAAACAATAATTCAGGGAGGAAAACATGGTCGAGACACAGCGTCATTCCGATCAGGTCGTCGCCAAAAAAGCGCGCAAGGCCGGAATAGCCTCTTTCATCGGAACGATGATCGAGTGGTATGATTTCTACATTTACGGTCTTGCGGCATCGCTGGTGTTTGGCCAGATCTTCTTTGCCAAGACCATGGATCCCGGCGTTGCGACGCTGCTGTCCTTTGTCACCTTCTGGGTCGGCTTTCTGGCGCGGCCCATTGGAGGGATCATTTTCGGCCATCTGGGAGACCGGATCGGTCGCAAGACGACACTGGTCATCACCCTGATCATGATGGGGATTTCTACCACCTGTATCGGTCTTCTGCCGACTTATGAGACGATTGGCCTGTGGGCTCCCATCGGGCTTGTCACACTGCGCTTCCTGCAGGGTGTCGCGGTGGGTGGCGAATGGGGTGGGGCGGTGCTGATCGCCAGCGAGAATGCACCCAAGGGCAAGGGCATTTTGTATTCCGCCTTTGCCCAGCAGGGTGCGCCGGCCGGCAATCTTCTGGCCATCTCGGTGTTCTTCCTGCTCAGCATGGCCAAGGCTCCGGATTTTCTGCTGAATGGTGGCTGGCGCATTCCCTTCCTGCTGTCTTCCGTTCTCATCATAATTGGCATGTTTATCCGCATGCGGATTGATGATGCCGAAGACGTGAAGAAGCTTCTGGAAGAAAACCGCAAGACAAAGGCCAATCCCATCCAGGAGGCCATTCGTGGTCATTGGGGCATGATCCTTCTGTCCGCCGGCACGCTGCCCATCATCTATGTCACCTATGTGAAGACCAGTTTTGCTCTGGCCTGGGCGACCAAAACACTGGGCTATGACACCAGCACCTTTCTCAGCATTATTTCGGTTGCGGTCATCGTTCAGTGCATCACCCAGCCTTTCGGGGCGGTGTTGATGAGCCGGATGGATATGCGCAAGGCGGTTTTGCTGATTGCTATACCCGAATTCTTCCTGGTGCCCCTGATGTTCTATGGCATTTCCAGCATGAATTACTGGCTGGCCATGCTTACCATGTGCCTGGCGACCATTCCGCATGGCATGTTTTATGGCGCGATTGGCGGTGTACTGGCGCGGGCCTTTCCGGCGCGGGTGCGTTATTCGGGGCTTTCACTCTCCAACCAGTTGGGCGCGCTGACAGTGGGCGGCGGTACGCCGGTTCTGCTGCAGTTTCTGCTGAATGAGACCGGCAGCATTGTGCCGGTGGCGATGGTGGCAGGTGCTTATGCATTGGTGTCGCTGGTGTGTGTGCTGATCGTTCTGGCGAAGACGGGCTATCGCGCCAGTGAGCCCTCGCGTGCGGAATTCGCGGATGATGAAAAGCTCGCGGACATGCAGTGCGAGGCCGCCCGCTGAGATGGGCTTCCGGCTTCCACGCGGGACCGACGCCTGCGTGGAAGCCGTGCCGCCTGAATGCGGCATTCTTCGTTTCACAGCATTTCTCGTGCGAGGGCCGTGACCGACGTGGGTCGTGACCCGAACAGAAGATCTGCAAATATTTCTGGAGAACATCATGTCTGATGCTGTCCATTTCAGTCTTCAGGGCACGGTGGCGCGGATCATCCTTGATTACCCGCCTGTGAATGTGACTGCGCAGATTGTACGCGCAGGCCTCATGGAGGCTCTGGATCGGGCTGAGGCATCGCGCGCCAGCCGTGTGGTGCTGACCGGGGCGGGGCGGGTCTTCATTGCGGGGGCAGATGCGAAGGAGTTTTCCGCCCCGCCCAGAGCGCCTCACCTGCCGGATGTGGTGGCGCGGATCGCGGATTTTCCCATTCCCGTCATCGCAGCCATCAATGGCGCGGCGCTGGGGGGAGGGCTGGAACTGGCGCTGGCCTGCGCCGGCCGGGTCTGCACGCCACAGGCCACACTGGGGCTTCCGGAGGTGACGCTGGGCATTGTGCCGGGCGCGGGTGGAACACAACTTCTGCCGCGTCTCATCGGCCTTGCGCCAGCGCTGGGGCTGATCGGTGAAGGGCGTGTGATCGGAGCTGCGAAGGCGCTCGAACTGGGCCTTGTGGATGCGATCTCGGAAGATCCGGTCCTTGCCGCGCAGACGCTCGCTTCACGCCCCGCGGCCAGTGCATTGCCGCCTCCCGCGCCGGATGCAGCAGCCATGGTGGCCGCCCGCGCGAAGGCGGCGAAGCGCAGCCCGCAACAGGTGGCACCGGCGCGGGCCATCAATCTGGTCGAGGCATCCTCATATCTGCCGCTGGCCGAAGGGCTTGCGCTGGAGCGTGAGACCTTTCTGGAACTGAAAACATCCGATCAGGCGGCAGCCTTGCGTCATGTCTTCTTCGCGGAGCGCGCAGCCATGTCGCGGGGCCGTTCTGGCGGGGCAGATGTGCAAAGCGCCATTGTGGTGGGTGGCGGCAATATGGGGGCGGCCATTGCCTATGCGCTGGCAGGTGCAGGCATTCATATCACGTTGATCGAGGCCGATGCGGCTGGGCTGGAACGGGCGCGGGCGAATGTCTTCCGCCTGTATGCCGATGCGGTGAAGCGCGGCAAGATGACGGAGCAGATGGCGCAGGAGCGGCAGGCCGCGTCTTTCAGCTTCCATGAGGGCTATGAGGGGCTATTGCCCGCCGATCTCGCCATTGAGGCCGTGTTTGAGGATCTGGATCTCAAGCGCCGGGTTTTCGCGGCTCTGGATGCAGCCTTGCCTGAAACCACGCTGCTGGCCACCAACACCTCCTATCTCGACCCCAACCGCATTGCCGAAGGGCTGCGCCGGCCGGAGCGTTTTCTGGGCCTGCATTTTTTCAGCCCAGCCCATGTGATGAAGCTGGTGGAGGTGATCCGCACCAACAATACGAGTGCGGAAACACTAGCCACCGCTCTGCGTCTGACGCGGCGGCTGAAGAAGATTTCCGTGCTCGCTGGTGTGTGTGATGGTTTCATCGGCAATCGCATTCTCACGCGCTATCGGCAGATCTGCGATGTGATGCTGATCGAGGGGGGGCTGCCGGCGCAGATTGATACCGCGATGCGTGGGTTCGGCATGGCCATGGGCCCTTATGAGGTGCAGGATCTCTCCGGCCTCGATATCGCTTACGCCAACCGCAATCGTATGGGCTGGAAGCACAATCCGGCCTTCCGCTACATCCCCATCGCCGACCGTCTGGTGGAGGAGGGGCGGCTGGGCCGCAAGAGCGGTGCGGGCTGGTACGATCATGTGGAGGGGCGGCAGATCCCCTCCGCCCGCGTCGACAGCATTGTGATGGAGGAATCCGCCCGCGCTGGCATCACCCGTCGTGATGTCACGGATGATGAGATTGTCGCGCGCGCCACCATGGCGATGGTGGATGAAGGCTTGCGTATCCTTGATGAAGGCGTGGCCGCGGATGCCCGCGATATCGATCTGGTGGAAGTGCATGGCTATGGCTTTCCGCGCTGGCGCGGCGGCCCGATGCACCATGCCGATCGTCTGGGCCTGCCTGAAGTGCTGCGGCGGATCGAGACCTATGCGGGCGAAGATCCGCTCTCCTGGTCTGTTCCCGCCATCCTGCCCCATCTGGTGTCCAGCGGCACCCCCCTGACAGCTCTGTGAGGATAGAATGAGCCAAGCCTATATCTGCGATTATATCCGCACGCCCATTGGCCGCTATGCCGGTGCGCTGGCCCTGGTGCGCACGGATGATCTTGCCGCCCTTCCACTGGCGGCCCTGTGCGCGCGCAATCCGCAACTGGACCCGGCCGCCATTGAAGAAGTGTGGATGGGGTGCGCCAATCAGGCCGGGGAAGACAATCGCAATGTGGGGCGCATGGCGCTCTTGCTGGCGGGTCTGCCGGAAACGGTGCCGGGGGCGACGGTGAACCGCCTGTGCGGCTCAGGGCTGGAGGCGGTGGCGGCCGCCGCGCGCGCCATCCGTTCGGGCGATATGGATCTGGCGCTGGCCGGCGGTGTCGAAAGCATGACACGCTCACCTTTCGTCATGCCCAAATCCGCCACGCCATGGGGGCGGGCAAACGAGGTGCATGACTCGACCATTGGCTGGCGCTTCGTCAACCCGAAGATGAAAGCGCAGTATGGCATCGAATCCATGCCGGAAACTGCCCAGAATCTGGCGGATGAACATGCCATTTCCCGTGAGGATCAGGATGCGTTTGCCCTGCGCTCGCAGGAGCGGACAGCCCGTGCGCAGGCCAGCGGCCGGCTGGCGGCTGAAATCATCCCCGTCACCGTGCCGCAGGGGCGCGGGCGGACGGTGGAGGTGGTGCAGGATGAGCATCCGCGCGCCACGAGTCTGGAGGATCTGGCCCGGCTGCGCCCCATTACCCGGCCGGATGGGTCTGTCACGGCGGGCAACGCCTCGGGCGTCAATGACGGGGCAGCCGCGCTGGTGGTCGCTTCCGGGGCGGCGGTGAAGCGCCACGGCCTGAAACCTCTGGCGCGGATTGTGGGGGCGGCCTCCGCCGGCGTCGCGCCACGTATCATGGGATATGGCCCGGTGCCGGCTGTGCGTCATCTGCTGGATCGCACGGGCCTGACGCTGGATGAGCTGGATGTGATCGAGTTGAACGAGGCCTTCGCCGCACAGGCGCTGGCGGTCACGCGGGCGCTGGGGCTGGCCGATGATGACCCACGCGTGAACCCCAATGGCGGGGCCATTGCGCTGGGGCATCCGCTGGGCATGTCCGGCGCGCGCATTCTCGGCTCGGCTGCACTGGAACTGTCCCGCGGGGCAGGGCGTCATGCGCTGGCGACCATGTGCGTTGGCGTGGGGCAGGGGGCAGCCCTGCTGCTGGAGCGTGTGTGATCGCCCTGAAAAATGATGTCGCGGGCGGCCTGTTTCGCCCGCGGCTCAATGGTGCGGCAACTGATACTGCTCGCGCATCAGCGTGATGAAGGCCTGCAACACATCCGGTGGGGTTTCATCACGGCGGATCATGGAGACTTCATGCTCCGCCGTGGTATTCCGGATGTCGATGAACACGACATCCACAAAGTCGCTCCGGCTCATGGAGCGGGGCACGATAGACACACCCATGCCCTGACTGACCAGCACGAGAATGGTGAACCAGTGCTGGATTCTGAACTGCAGATGCGGGGTGATGTTCTCCGCATGCAGCAGGCCGACTATCTTGTCATGGTAATGGGGCGCAAAATCCCGCGCAAAGACCAGAACCCGGTCTCCGCTCAGATCGGCAATTGAAATCTGGCTGCGCCGGGCGAAACGGTGCCCCTTGGGCACACAGCACATCAGGCGCTCGGTCTCGATGGGTGTGTAAACGACCCCCTCGGGAAAGGAACTGCCGTGAACAAATCCGATATCAATATTATGATTGACGAGACTCTGGACCTGGGTGCGTGAATTCATCTCCTCAATCTTCAGTTCAATATTCGGGTAGCTCTCCTGAAAGCTGTTCAGCAGCGCCGGCAGCCGGCGGAACAGCATGGAGGGGACAAAACCGATGGAGAGTTCGCCGCGCGTGCCACGGGAGATCTGGGCCGCGATATTCTGGGCGGATTTCATCTGGCCGAGAACACGGGCGGCATGTTCGGCAAAAATGGCGCCAGCCGGGGTGAGGCGCACCGATTTGTTGGTGCGCTCCATGAGGCGGAACCCGAGATTGTCCTCCAGTTGTTTCAGGCTCGCGCTCAGCGGCGGCTGGGAGATATTGAGAATCTGCGCCGCGCGCCCGAAATGCAGATGTTCCGACAGAGTCAGAAAATAGCGCAACTGCCGGAAGGTGACATTCATGTCATTTGCGCCACGAGCCACTCCGCCCTCCCATCCTGGTGCGCCTCTGTGCGCAGGACTGATCCGGGATGATTTTACCCCTCAGTGAACCTGTTGCGAACCGGATTGTGAGCTACTGCACTTATTCGGAATGTTTGATCTGGCGCATGAGCCAGGCAATGGCTGACAGAACCATGCCGCCGGCCACGAGGCCGCCACCACCACCCCACAGCAGCCCTTCAGCCCCGGCCAGCCAGTTCCCGCTCAGCGCACCAGCTGCCCCAAGAATGAGAGGGGCCAGACATCCAATTGCGATCACGCTGCGCTCCTTTCAATTGTCACGCCGCTGCGCACTGCACAGGCAGGGTATGAGACTGGCCTGTTCTTTCCTGCAAAATGCCTATGGTCAAGGGGGAGAGGGGATGCGTCATGTTTTCCGCTCTTGTGTGTGCTTCTTGTTTCAACTTGGGAATGATTTGCGATTTCTGTTTTCATCAAAGTTATCAATAAAATATTAGGTCTGTATACTCCCTGTTTTTGTGTCTCGATTGTGTAGTCTGAACACAGAGATCTCGGTCGGACCTCAGCGTTGCGCAATGATTCAGGTCGTTGTGCTGGAGCCTGAACCAGACTTTCTCAATGGAGAGAGACATGTCGAACGGCACATTCGCAGATTTTCTCAACGCCCTGCGGGCTTTTGAATCCGGTGTGGACTGGGAGCGCTATCAGTCCGGGGAAATCTCACAGTGGCAGATCCGCGAGTGGGTGGGTGAAGAGGCCTGGACAGCCTGGCAGAATGGCGAACTGAGCTGGCGCGACATGCAGTATCTGTCGCAGAACAGCCTTGGCTTTGTCGGCTATCAGCTTGGCGAGGCTTTGCTGATCGACACCGGCTATTATGAGGCCGAGACCTATTATGGCAACGGCGCAGGCTCCAATCTGTGGCAGGGCAGCTTCACGGGCAAGGATGGTGTGGAGAGCCTGGGCGACCTGAAGAGCAATGTGCAGGAGGCTGTCATTCTGGCGGCTTTCGGCTTCAATCTGAAGGTGATCGAGGACGGGCTCGCCACTCAGGGCAAGAGCCTTGACGATTTCATCGGGACCACAGCCAGCTATGTGGACAGCACGACCGGCCAGACCATTGAGGTAACGCTGACCCTCACCGGCATTCTGGCGGCGGCGCATCTGCGCGGGGCGTGGGGCACGCTGGCCTTGCTGCAGAATGGCGTGGTCTCGACCGATGAGAACGGTACTTCCATTCTCAAATATATCGACAAGTTCGGAGGCTATGACAGCCTTGATGCCGATGTGCTGCGGGCGGCCTATGAGGACGGCACCACCATGGAACTGGCCGAAACCCTGTGGCAGATCGATATTGATGGAGATGGCGCCATTGCCACTCATGAGGGGGCAGAGCCGGGCGATGGTGATGATTATGATACGGGCGGCGTATCTTCCGGAGAAGCCACGGATGATGATGCCGGGAGCGGCGATACGGGCGAAAGCACCGCGCCCACCGGTGGCAGCGCGCAGGGGCCGGATACCAATGGCGTGACAACCATCATGTGGGCCTGGAACACGGCCACACATATTGATTTCGACCCGGCGCAGGACAAGCTGGATTTCGGCTGGTTCTCGGGCAGCAATTTCACCATTTCGGAGGTAGATGGCTCCATCGTCATCGCTATTCCGTCCAACAACCAGACCTATGTGCTGGATGGCGTCGCGCTTGCGGATCTGTCCATGGACAATATCCTCGCCAATGACAGCACCGCGCGTGCGGCTTGGGAAACGGCCATGGCCGGCGTATCGACAGATGAGCCGGAGGATGAGGAGGGTACGGGTGAGGACGATTCCGGGTCGGGGGGCGAAACCTCCGAAAACCCGGATGACACTCATAATGATAACGGGGACGGCACCGGCGAAGGTGAAGCCGGAGAGGATGATACGGGTGGCGATGAGACCCCGGTGAATGGAGGGGATGGATTGCCCACCATCACCACCATTAGCTGGGCCTGGGGCACCAATAGTGTGCTGGCCTTCGAACCCGAGCATGACCAGCTGGATTTCGGTTGGTTCTCGGGCAGCAATTTCACCATTTCGCAGGTGGATGGCTCCACCGTCATCGACATTCCATCGAACAACCAGACCTATGTGCTGGATGGCGTTTCCCTGTCCGATCTGTCGATGGCGAATATTATCGCGAAGGATGCCAGCGCTGTGGCGCAGTGGGAAACCGCACTGGCTGAGGCCGGTACTGGCGATACAGATGGCGGCGATACGGAAGAGGAACATCCGGGCACCGGCGGGGACAATGAAACCCCGAATGAGGAAGACACCGGAACAGACCCCGGCGAAGAGGGCAGTGACGAAAATCATGAGGGTGAAGAAGGTGGCCAGCCTTCCGATCCTTCCACCGGAAGCGGAGATGAGAGTGATGGCGCTTCCGGCCCCATCATCGCCGCCTATTATACGGAATGGAGCATCTATGGCCGCCAGTTCAATGTGGCGGATGTGCCGGCTGAAAACCTGACCCATCTGATCTATGCCTTCGCGAAGATCGATTCCGACGGCAAGATGGCGCTTTATGATCGCTATGCGGCCATAGAAAAGACCTTCAGCGCGGATCACAGCGTGGATGGCGTTGCCGATACGTGGGACCAGACCCTCGCGGGTAATTTCAACCAGCTGGCAGAGCTCAAGGCCGCCAATCCCGAGCTTTCTGTGCTGATCGCCGTGGGGGGCTGGACGCTCTCCGGCACTTTCTCGGATGTCGCCGCCACGGCGGAGGGCCGGGCGAACTTTGCGGCGTCGGCGGTGGAGTTCCTGCAGACCTACACCATGTTCGATGGCCTTGATTTCGATTGGGAATATCCCGGCGGTGGTGGTCTGGACAGCAATGTGGTGCGCGCTGAGGATGGCGAAAACTACGCCCTTCTTCTGGCCGAGGTGCGCGCCGCGCTGGATGAGCTGGAAGCCCAGACCGGCCGTGAATATGAAATCTCCGTCGCCTCACCGGCGGGCTCCGACAAGATTGCGAATTTCAATCTTGAGGGGCTTGCTGAATATGTCGATTTCTTCAACCTGATGGCCTACGATTTCCACGGCAGCTGGGAAAGCACTACCGGGCACCAGGCCCCGCTCTATGACACGGTTGGCGGGGATTATGACGTCGCCACTGCTGTGCAGCTCTATCTTGAGGCGGGTATCGACTCCTCGCAGATCGTGCTGGGCGCGCCGGCTTATACGCGGGCCTGGTCTGGCGTGGAGGCCGGGGAGGATGGCGGCTGGAACGCCTCCAGCACCGGCCTCGCCGATGGCACTTGGGAACGCGGCGTCTATGATTACAAAGATCTGCTGGACAAGCTGCAGGACCCGGACAGTGGCTGGACCCTCTATTGGGATGACGAGGCCCAGGCGGCCTATGTCTATAACGAGGCGCAGGGCATCTTCTCCACCTTCGAGACCCCGGCTTCTATTGCCCTGAAGTCGGAATGGGCGCAGGCGCAGGGTCTGGGCGGCATGATGTTCTGGGATCTGTCCGGCGATACGCAGGATGTGGCCGAGAGCCTCATTCAGGCGGCGTATGACAGCTGGGTGCTGGGCCTGAGCTTTGAGGAAGTGATCGCGGATTCCAGCCTGACCCCGGATGTGGTGATCGGCGGAAATGGAAAACTGGATTCTCTCGTCTCAGATGATGGCAGCGTAAGCGATCCATCCGGTTCGGACGGAGGGAATACGCAGCAGGGCGATACCGGAAGCGACACGGACGAAGATAACTCTAGCGACACTGCCGATACCGAAGAACCGGATAGTCCGGACGTGTCGGCTGATGACCTTCCGGTCGGAGGGGCCCATATCCCGGTGACGACGGTGATCTCCTGGCAGTGGGGCGTCACCACCACGCTGGATTTTGATGAGGCCGGTGGCGATATGCTCGATTTCGGCTGGATGACGGCAGATGCTTTCGAGGTGTCGGAAGAGGAGGGGACGGTTGTCATCTCTATTCCCTCCAATGCGCAGAGCTATCGTCTGGAGGGGGTGAGCCTTGACAAGCTGAGCCTCGACAATATCTCCGCCCGCGATGCCGCCACGCTGGCGCAATGGAGCAGCCTGCTGGATACTGCGGATGCGGCTTCTGCCGATACGCTCGATTTCTCCGGCCTTGTGGCGACACCTCAGGGCCTGGATGCGGATCTGTCCGACCTTCTGGATGTGGAAGAGGATGGGGCTTTGGATGAGGCCGTTGTCGTGGCGGATGCCGCGCTTGCCGCGGGGAGCGAAACGGCGGAGGACACGGATACCGATACGCCAGCATCCGGTGTAACGGACCTGCTCCACGCCCATGATGGCCTTCTGGTCTGAGAGTGTCGAACACACCTCTCCGCTTTTCTGCCGGGGAGGTTAGAGCGGGCCGGTCCGTTCTGCCCCGGACCGGCTCGCCTTCGTTCTTTTCCGGTCGTTCAGTTTTTGCTCCGCCCGGTTTCACTTCACACCATTTTCGCTCAGCCCGTTCCGTGGTCATGGCAGCCATTGGCATGGCTGCCATTGATATGGGAGCCCCTGTCATGATCCCGCGCAAAACATCCCGCGACAAAGCCTCACGAGCGCTGAGCACTCGCGCACCCGGCGCTGTCCATGCCTGCCTGTTGAATGCGCGCCATGCCTTTATCGGCGTGGCCTTGTTCAGCGGTATGGCCAATGTGCTCATGCTCACAGGCCCGCTTTTCATGCTGCAGGTGTATGATCGGGTTCTGGCCAGCCGCTCTTTGCCCACCCTCATGGTGCTGGGGCTGATTGCGACGGGGCTCTATATGGCCTTCTCCATGGTGGATTATGCCCGTGGCCGGGTGCTGTCCCGCATGGGTGACGGGCTGGAGAAGGAACTGGCGGACCCGGCCTTTCGGGCTGAACTGGCGGATGCCTTCAAGGGGCAGGGCGCTGAGGGGCGCGCACTTTTGGATCTGGCCACGGTGCGGCGGTTTTTATCCGGGCCTGCGCCTCTGGCGATGTTTGATCTGCCTTGGGTGCCGCTGTATCTCGGTATTCTGGGATTGTTGCACTGGTCGCTCGGGCTGGTGGGGCTGGTGGGCGCGGCGGTGGTGGTGGTGCTCGCCCTCGCCAATGATCGCCTCACATCGGGGGCCATGGTGCGGGCATCGGGCCACGCGGCGGCGGCGACCTCCATGCTGGAAGCCGCGCGTCGCTCTGCTGAAGCGGTGACGGCGCTGGGCATGTGCCCCCATGTCGCGGGGCTGTGGAGCAGTGCGCGTTATGAGGCCATGAGGGCTGAGCGCGAAAGTGGTGACAGGGCCGCCCGCATCGCCGCCATCTCGCGCGGTTTCCGTCTCTTCCTTCAATCGGCCACACTGGCGATTGGCGCCGTGCTGGTGATTGAACATGCCGCCACGGGCGGGGTGATGATCGCCTCCTCCATCATGCTGGGCCGGGCTCTGGCCCCGATTGACCAGATCGTGGCGCACTGGAAAGCCATCTCCGCCGCTCGCGCCGCGCGGGACCGGCTGGATGCCCGGCTGGGGGCCATGGAGGTGAACAGGGCGACCATCACGCTGCCCGCGCCACGTGGGCGTCTTCAGCTTTCCGGCGTGGTTGCCGCGCCGCCAGGCCTGCGTCGCACGGTGGTGGAGGGGCTCAATTTCGAGATTGCGCCGGGGGAGGGGCTGGCCATCATCGGGCCCAGCGCTTCGGGCAAATCCACTCTGGCGCGGCTCCTGGTCGGTCTGTGGCAGCCCATGGCCGGAACGGTGCGGCTGGATGGCGCGACGCTGGACCAGTGGAACCCAGACCTGCTGGGGCGACATATTGGCTATCTGCCGCAGGATGTGGAGCTGATCGGTGGCACGGTGCGTGACGCCATCTGCCGCCATCAGGCTGATGCGCGCGACGGGGATGTGATCCGCGCCGCCCAGTCCGCCGCTGCCCATGACATGATCCTGCATCTGCCAGATGGCTATATGACGCGCCTTGGCGCCGGTGGGGCGGCGCTCTCCGGTGGGCAGAGGCAGCGCATTGCGCTCGCCCGCGCACTCTATGGGGATCCGGCCCTCATCGTGCTGGATGAACCGAACGCCAGCCTTGATCAGGAAGGGGATGCGGCCCTGAATGCCGCCCTTCTGGTGGCGCGCAAACGTGGGGCGGCTGTGGTCGTCATCACCCACCGCCCAGGCGGCATGGTGGCGGTGGACAAGGTGCTGATGCTGAAAGCCGGCCGGCAGGTGGCTTTCGGTCCCAAGGAAAAGGTGCTCCGCGAGTTGATGCAGGCCAATGCGGCAGCACCAGTTTCCAATGCAGCGCAGGTTACGGCGCATCTGCGCAAGGTGGAGGGGTGATGATGCACGGGAGTCATCCATCTTTCCCACCTGTCAGCAGGTTGAAATGCACCTTGCGCCGCATGTGGCTTTCAGTGTGCCTGTTCTGGACGCGTCATGGTGTTGCGGGCCTCACCGGCTTGCGCATGACGCATCCACATGGCGACAAAACGCACCCGGCTCCAGCGCTGGATGATCTGGCGGATCCGGCGCAACATCTGCGGTTCGGGGCTCTGGTATGTTTGGCAGTGGTGCTGGGTTTTGGTGGCTGGTCCATTCTGGCTTCGCTGCAAAGTGCGGTGGTGGCCTCCGGTGTGGTGACGGCGGAAGGGCGCAGCCGCAAGGTGCAGCATCTGGATGGCGGCATTATCAGCGCCATTGCGGTGCGTGATGGCGATGTCGTGCAGGCCGGTGACGTGCTGTTGCGTCTGGATCAGACGCGTCTTGCGAGCGAGCGGGCCATCATCGAGAACCGCTTGTTCGAGGCGTTGGCCCGGCAGGCCCGCCTTGAGGCCGAGCGCGATGAGGCCCCGGACATGATGCGCCCGGCATTGTTTGACGCCATGCTGGCCGAAGCCGGAGCCCGCCTGCCCGGCAACAGGACGGTATTTGGCTCGACCCTGAAAATGGATGCGGACATGGCCGGCCGCATCTTCTCCGGGCAGCAGCGCCTGTTCGAGGCCCGGCGGGAAACGCTGAAGGCGCAGAAGGGCCGCCTTGAGGCAGCCATGGCCCAGAGCCGTGAGCAGATCGTCGGCCTGAAAGCCCAGCGTGAGGCGTTGGAGCGCCAGCGTGCCCTGATTGGCCGGGAGCTGGAAAATACCCGCTCCCTCTATGAGAAGGGGCTGGTGTCCCTGCCGCGTGTGCTGGCGCTGGAGCGTCAGCAGGCCGAACTGGAGGGCAATATGGCGGGGCGCAGTGCGGATATGGCGGCGATTGAACAATCCATCGGCCAGCTTGAGCTTCAGCTTCTGGAATTGCAGCGCGATCATCGTGAGAAGGTGCTGGCCGAACTGCGTGAGGCCGACGCCAATGTGCAGGACCTGAGCGAGCAGCGCATTGCCGCCAGCGACAGATTGCAGCGCACGGATATTCGTTCACCCGTCAATGGGCGGGTGAACGGGCTGGCAGTGCACACCATAGGCGGGGTGGTGCGCCCGGCCGACACCATCATGGAAATTGTTCCGGCGGAAGAGGCGCTGATTGTTGAGGCGCGGGCCGATCCGGCCGCCGTAGACCAGCTTCATGCCGGCCAGCCCGCCCGCATCCGCCTCACCGCCTTCGAGCAGCGCACGACGCCGGAGTTGGATGGCACGTTGCTCACGGTTTCACCTGACAGGCTTACCGATCCGCACTCCGGCGCACCTTATTATGCGCTGAAGGTCTCCATCAATGAGCAGGAACTGGCGCGTCTGGGCGCGGACAAGCCACTGGTGCCGGGTATGCCGGCGGATGTATTCATGGTGGCAGGCACGCGCTCGCCCCTGAGCTATCTCACTAAACCGCTGACAGACCAGATGGCCCGCGCCCTGCGGGAAGAATGAGGAGGAGGCGCTCTAATCTTCTGCCGGCTTCTGGACAGGAACGCTGAAGTGTATCAACGTACCTGTCGGGTCTCTGTCATATTGCAGGTTTATAGCCGCCCCACCGGGCGGCTGTTCTGGAGACATGGCTGCACCACAGATGCATGGAGGGGATGTCGGTATGCCTCCTCGGGTAAAGCCGCCGGAGCATGGTGTACTGCCAGCATCTGCGCTTGCGGCGGACAAGATGGATTTTGCACAGCGGCTGAAGACATGGCGGCGGCTGAACAATATCAAGCAGGCGGCGCTGGCGGACATGCTGGGCGTTTCGCAATCCTCCATTTCTTTCTGGGAGAATGGGCGGGATCTGCCCTCTGTCGCTTATCGGAAACGCATCACGGATCTGATGGCCGATTCCACCTGTGATGAATTGCTGGTGGAGCGGCTGTTTGTGGAGCGCATCACCGGCGGGCGCGCCCTGTTCGATCTGGATGGTGCGCGGCTTCTGGCTTCATCTCAGGGGTATCGCGAGATGTGGCCGAAATATGCCCGGCTGGAAGGGCAATTCATGGCGCACCGCCTTGTGAACGAGGCCGCCAGTCTGGCGGATGACAGAGATCTGCAACAGGCGATCCGCAAGGGTGAGGTGGCTGTTATTGGCGGCGTTAGTCAGCGCATGACAGATATCGAGCTGGATCCGGCCGTGATATATCGCTGGCATATGTGCTTTCGCCGGGTGGGCTATCGCGTCATCATTGATGTCGCCTGTGAGCGCACGGATGAAGAGGCCATGGGCGTGACCGAACTACTGTATCTGGACGATTGCCGCTAGCTTCTCCGGGCTCCGCAATACATCCCTTTGCACCTGTGCGCGAGCGCGCCATAGGGGGGCTTTCTGTCCGCCGGTTCCACTTCCGCCACGGCTGAGATGGATCTGACTGTATTTGTATCAATTATAATATGCATTCGCGTATCTTATATTGTCTCCGAGTGCATGCTAGAGCCCGAATTCTGTAGCCACCATTGTGCTGATCACGGGCGCTTTCTTCATGCCGCCAGACCTGTCGTTTGTGTTTTCGACACAAGGAACCCAATTGCGCAGCTATCTGCAGCGCCGGCTGGGCGACAGCCATATGGCCAATGATCTGGTGCAGGATACTTTCCTCAATATCATCGAGCGGCCGGAAAGCCGGATCCATGATATCCGCGCCTATCTCTATGCAGTTGCGCGCAATCTGCTGCTGAACCATCTCAAGCAGGAAGCCCGCCGCAAGACGGATCCCGTCGCCCCGGAAACTCTGGCGAGCCTGGCCGCAGACCAGCCCAGCCCGGAAGACGAGGTGGACGCGCGCCTCCAGCTTGAACGGATTCATGATCTGGTGCAGGAATTGCCATCGCGCACGCAGGCTGTTTTCGCACTGAACCGGATCGGCGGCCTAACTCAGTGCGAGGTGGCGTGCCAGCTGAATATTTCGGAAAGCGCCGTGCAGAAGCATCTGGCCATGGCGATTGCGCATCTCACCCGCCATCTGCGCGGACAGTGAGATAACCGGAAAAACCGGACAATCGGGAAAACAGGGCATTTCGGGATGGGGCGCGCAATGTGTGGCAAGCAGAACAGCACGGCGTGCGACAGCAACGTGGCCTTTGATGAGACGGAATTGCATGCCGCAGAGTGGGTCGCGCGTCTGGATGCGGGGCCGCTCGAAGCCGGCGAACGCGACAGTTTTAGGCAATGGCTGGAGGAAGACCCCGATCATCTGGCCGCTTTTGAGGAGGCCAGCGCCACTTGGCGGGAACTGGCTGTGTTGCGGCAATCTCCCGGCCCGTTGCGTGCCCGTCTACCGGTTCAGCAGAGGAGATCGCGCCTGCGCAAGGTGGCGGGGCTGGGGGCTGTTGCCGGCCTGTGCCTGATGCTCGCGGGTGCTGTGGCCTATAACCAGTTCGGTAATCCGATGTTGTTCATCACCGCCGATTATCGCACCGGGCCCGGTGAATTGCGGCAGGTGCAATTGCCCGATGGCAGCACGGTTGAACTTGGACCCTCCACGGCATTGGCGCTGGACTACAGCGCGGATGAACGGCGCGTGCGGTTACTGGCCGGCGAAGCCTATTTCACCGCCCTTGCCCGTCAGAAGGCGCAGGGGCGTCCCTTCGTGGTGGCGGCCGCAGGCGGCGCGACGCGGGCGTTGGGCACGCAGTTCGTGGTGGGGCTTCAGGAGGCCGGGGCAGAGGTGCTGGCCGTGGAGCATCAGGTGGAAGTTTCCTTTGGAGACATGCCTTCCGTGGTGCTCTCGCCGGGTGAGGAAGTGCATTATGTGGCCGGAGCCGGAGCTGGCGCTGTGCAGACACGGGATCTGGCCAGCGCCACCGCATGGCGGCGCGGCCTGCTGGTGTTCGATGACATGCCGCTGCGTGATGTGGTGGCGACACTGAACCGTTACCGGCGCGGACGCATCGTCATTCTCGACAGTTCCATTGGTGATCGACGGGTCAGCGGCGTGTTCTCAACCTCTGACCTGAATGATGTGATTGAAACCGTCACCGCTGAGTTGGGGTTGGGCGCGCGTTCTGTTTATCCATTCATAACAGTGCTTTACTGATTATTTGCGCGATTTTCAGAGATTTTTTTACGGGTTTTGCCCGCCCGGTTGTCTTCCTTCATGCGGGGCCGTTTTCCGGCCTGTTGCGGGCGCGGACTGGAAGAAGGAAGACACAGCAATGTTCGGGAAGGTGAAGATTGGCCGATTGCACATGCGGCGGCGTTATCTGTGTGGTGCGGCAGCCAATGCGCTGGTTCTGGGGCTGGTCACGGTTCCCGCCGGCATGGTGCTGGCGCCACATGGTGCTTACGCCCAGCAGGCGACGGCCGTGGCCTTCAACATTCCCGCGCAGGATCTGAACAGCGCTATCCTCTCCTTTGCGCAGAAGGCGGGTGTTCGGGTCTTCTATGATACGGCGAAATTCCGGGGCCAGCGCTCCAGCGCCGTTTCCGGCACCATGACTGCACCGGAAGCGCTGGGCCGCCTGTTGCAGGGCACGGGCCTGTCCTATCGTTTCAACGGGCCGGGCCGGGTGACCATCAGCGCACCACAGGCGGCTGCGGTGGGTGGTGGCGTTGTGGGAGACAGCATCCAGCTTGCCCCGCTGAATGTGGAGGGAGATGGCGTCTCCGGCTATGTCGCCACCGCCAGCAGGGCCGCCACCAAGACCGATACGCCGCTGATCGAGATTCCGCAGTCCGTCTCGGTGGTGACGCGTGAAGAGCTGACCGACCGCAATGTCCAGACGCTCACCGAGGCTGTGGCCTATACGCCCGGCGTGCGCACCGGGCAGAGCGGCTTCGACCCGCGTTATGATTCTTTCACCATTCGCGGTTTCGACGTCACCTATAACGGCATTTATCGCGACGGCCTGCGCTTGCCGGGCGCGAACATGTCTGTTTTCAAGGTTGAGCCCTATGGCGTGGAGAGTGTGACCATTCTGCGCGGGCCGGTTTCTGCGCTCTACGGGCTGGGCTCTCCGGGTGGTCTTGTCGATATCGTCTCCAAGCGTCCCGTCGCCACGCCCTTTGGCGAGGTGGAGGTGCAGGCCGGAAACTATGACTGGTGGCAGGGCCAGGCTGATATTGGCGGCAAACTGGATGAGGAGGGCAAGTGGCTCTACCGCATCACCGGTGTGCTGCGGGATGCCGGGGCACCCAATGTTCAGGGTGGCGGCGTGAATGACATGCGCTACATCGCCCCGGCGCTGACATGGCAGCCCAATGCGGATACGCGCATCACCTTTCTGGGTGAATATCTGGATTCCGAAACGCCGGCCTCCATGCCCTATTATGCCTGGACAGGGGCGGCCAATCCCAGCTTCAGTGAGAGCATCGGCGATTATAACAGCTTGAAGCAGAGCCAGTATCGCCTTGGCTATCAGGCCGAGCATGACATCAATGACGTGCTCACCGTGCGGCAGAACCTGCGCTATGGCGAGATTGATACGCAGGTGCGCTACAATGGCATTACCGGGCGGGATATGAACACCCTCACCGCCAGCCGTTACACCGGCTTCGTGCATGATGATGTGACATCCTTCGTCGTCGACAATCAGGTGCAGGCCGATTTCTCCACCGGTCCGGTGGACCATGTGGTGCTGGTGGGGCTGGATTATTCCTATCTCACGCTGGAGGGCGGCATCGGTTATGGCGGCGCCTCCGATATCAGCCTCATCAACAATATGCCGCTGGGGCCGACTTTCGACCCGCAGCTGACGGCCTCGCGCTACAAACAGCGCCAGAGCCAGACCGGCGTCTATCTGCAGGAGCAGGCCAAACTGGGCGGGTGGGTGCTGACCCTCACCGGCCGTCAGGACTGGGTGCAGACTCACAGCGACGATTTTCTGGCGGGCACATCTGAAGATGTGCATGACAGCGCCTTCACCGGCCGCGCGGGGCTGACCTATGTGTTAGAGAATGGCATCGCCCCCTATGTGAGCTATGCCACCTCCTTTGCGCCCAATCTGGGTGTGGACCAGTGGGGCAACACCTTCCAGCCCACCACGGCGCGGCAGGTGGAAGCCGGCATCAAATATGAGCCGACCGGCTTCGATGGCTATTTCACCGTCTCCCTGTTCCAGATCAATCAGGATAACGGCCTCGTCACTGACGACATTAACCCCTATTATCAGGTGCAGCGTGGTGAGGTGCGCGGGCGCGGTGTGGAGCTTTCCGTCGTGGCCAACCTGACCGCCGGGCTGAAAATGCGTGGTGCCTATACCTATCTCGACATGCGCAACATGTCGGGAGAAACGGCCACCGTCGGCCTGACTCCTTCCGGCACACCGGAGCACAGCTTCTCCATCTGGGCGGATTATCAGTTCCAGCCGGAAAGCCAGCTGGCGGGGCTGGGCGTGGGCGCGGGCGTGCGTTATGTGGGTGCGACTTGGGGTAACTCCCTCAATACCTTCCAGAACAGCGCCTATACGCTGCTGGATGCCAAGCTGAGTTATGATTTCAGTGTGCTCAACCCGGATCTGAAGGGCTGGAGCGCGCAGGTGAATGCCCAGAACCTGCTGGATGATAGCTACATCACCTGTGATGCCGGCTATTGCTACAAGGGCACGCCGCGCACCGTGCTGGGCGGGTTGAAGTATAAATGGTGAGGCCGGGGCCGGGCCTGTCCCGTCGTATGCTGCTCCGGGGCGGGCTGGCCGGTGTGGCCAGCCTGCTGCCATGGGGTGCGGATGCAGCAGATGCGGGCAGGCCTGATGGCCGCGCCTCTGTTCTGAGCGCGCCGGAAATCGCTGCCCCACGCATTGTGGCGATGGATTTCGGCCTTGCGGAAACACTGATCGAGATGGGTGCGCCACCCGTGGCTGTACCCAACCCGGCCAGCTGGGCGGATTGGGTGGTGGAACCACCTCTGCCCGCCACGGTCGTCAATCTGGGAACGGACCGGGAGCCAAACCTGGAACTTCTGGCCACCCTGAAGCCGGACCTGATCGTCACCACGCCCTATCTGGCGGCCATCCGCCCTGTGCTGGAGCGTTTTGCGCCCACGCGCACCTTCTCCATCTATGCCCCGCCCGGTGGCCACCCGTTTGATCTCAGCATCGCTGCAACCCGGGATCTGGCGGCGCTGATTGCACGCCCTGAGGCGGGCGAGGCGCTGATTGCACGGGCGGAAGAGACGATGGCGCAGGCCAAGCGGCAGCTTGAGGCCGCAGGAGCCGGCAAGGCTCCCCTGATGGTGGTGAGCTTTCTGGATGCCAACCATGCGCGCATCTATGGCGCGGGCAGCCTGTTTGGAGATGTGATGACCCGTTGCGGGCTCGACAATGGCTGGACGCGCCACAGCAATTACTGGGGCTTCAACACGGTGGGGATTGAGGCTCTGGCCCAGAACCCGACCAGTCGCCTGCTGTATCTGGAGCCTGTTTCGCCGGATACCTTGCGCAAGCTGGATGAAAGCCCGCTCTGGAACAGTCTGCCCTTCGTGCAGGCCGGCCATGTGCAGCGCCTGCCGCCGGTGCTGATGTTCGGCATGCTGCCCTCGGCCATGCGTTTTGCGCGTCAACTCGTGCGCCATCTTGCGCCGGACGCAGGGGAGGGGGGCGGTCATGGCTGACAAGCCACTTTCCGTACCCGCATCCTCCGGGATGGATGGTGTCAACGAGGCCTCTGTCGGTGTGGCGTCAGCGGGTGCGAACGCTGTGCGGGCGGCGGGCCTGATGCTGGCGGGGCTGTGCCTTGCCGGTGTTATCGCCACGAGCTGGAACCTTGAGACGACGCTCCCATTGCAGGCCCTGTGGAAGGCTCTGGCGCATCCGGATCTGCATAATCCGGACGAGATCCTGCTGGCCTACAGCATGGCCCCGCGCCTTGTGGTGAGCCTTCTGGCCGGGGCGGCGCTGGGGCTGGCGGGTGTGCTGCTGCAACAGGTGCTGCGCAATCCGGTGGCTTCGCCCACCACCCTCGGGCTGGAGGCCGGAGGCGGCCTCGCGCTTGCCGCCGCTCTGGTCTGGGCTCCGGGGCTGCTCGCCTTCGGGCGAGAATGGGTGGCGCTGGGGGGCGGCGTCCTGGCCATCGCCCTGGTGCTGGGTCTGTCTTGGTGCAGCGGGTTTGCGCCTGTGGTGGTCATTCTGGCCGGAATGGTCACCAGCCTGTTCTGCGCCGCGCTTGCCGCGCTTCTGGCGCTGTTCAATACACATTATCTGGCCGGGCTGTTTTTGTGGGGAGCCGGGGCGCTGAGCCAGCAGGACTGGTCTGTGGTGTCGTTCCTTGCGCCCCGCCTCGCGCTGGCGGCCTGTGCGGCGGTTCTGTTGGTGCGACCTCTGACGGTTCTGGGGCTGGATGACGCGAGTGCGCGCAGCCTCGGGCTCTCTTTGCTTCTGGTGCGCGTGGCCGCTTTGCTGGTGGCGATCGTGCTGACCGCCAGCGTGGTAGCCGCAGTGGGCAGCCTTGGCTTTATCGGCCTTGCCGCCCCGGCGCTGGCGCGTGTGTGCGGGGTGCGGCGTATCGGCCCGCGCCTGTTTGTCTCCGCTTTGTGTGGCGCAGGGCTTTTGTGGGTGACGGATCAGGCCGTTCAGGGCCTTGCCGGTGCATTTGATGATGTGCTGCCGACAGGGGCCGTGACGGCATTGTTCGGTGCGCCCCTGCTGCTCTGGATGCTGCCGCGCCTGCATTTGCGCCCGGCGGTTTCCTCTGGGCTTGAGGCGCAGGCCGGAGGGCGTCTAATCCATCCCTTGTCTTCTCCCCTGCCATGGTTGGCGGTTCTGGCGTGCGCACTGGTGCTGGCTGTCATCTATTTCACTCTGGTGGGGCCGGGGCTGGAGGGCTGGTCGCTCGACTGGCCATCGGGGGGAGCCGGCTTGGGCGAGGCGATCTGGATGCTGCGATTGCCGCGCAGCCTCGCGGCCATGTCCGGAGGGGTGATGCTGGCGCTGGCGGGTGGCATTCTGCAGCGCATGACCGGAAACCCCATGGCCAGCCCGGAGGTTCTGGGGGTGAGCGCGGGGGCGGCCTGCGGTCTTGTTCTGGCGCTGTTTCTGCTGCCGGCCTTCGGCCTTGTGGAGCAGACGGCTGCCGCTTCCATCGGGGCCTTTCTCGCTCTGCTGGTCATCCTTGCGATGGGGCGTTCGGCCCAAGGTGGGCCGGAGCGCATTTTGCTGGTGGGCATTGCGGTTGGCGCGCTGCTGGATGCGGTGGTGAGCATTCTGATGGCCAGTGGTGACCCGCGCGCAGTGCTTCTGTTCAACTGGATGACGGGTTCCACCTATGGTGTCGGCATGCAGGGCGCGCTTTGGAGCCTCATGGCCGCGCTGGTGCTGATGGCGCTGGTGCCACTGCTGGTCCGTTGGCTGGATCTGCTGCCGCTGGGTCATGGCACTGCACAGGCGCTGGGCCTTGGTGTGGAACACAGCCGTACCGTGTTGCTGGCTTTCTGCGCGATCGCGACAGCGCTGGCGACACTTCTGGTTGGCCCGCTCTCCTTTGTGGGGCTGATTGCGCCGCATCTGGCTCGGTTTCTGGGCTTTCGACGTCCCTTTGCGGAACTTGCCGCCGCCGCTCTTCTGGGCGGGCTGATCATGGTGGGGGCGGATTTCATTGGCCGCACACTGGCCTTTCCCTGGCAACTGCCCGCCGGTCTGGTGGCCTCCATGGTGGGGGCGCCGGCCTTTCTCTGGCTTCTCACACGTAAACAGGCTGCCTCATGACAACCGATCCCATTCCCGCACACATGGCCGATACCTGCGTGTTTGATCTGTCGCCCCGCGATGGTGGCGCGCCTTGGCGCATCTTTCTCTATCAGCCGAAGGGGGAGGCCCCGGAAGGCGGCTGGCCGGTGATGTATTATCTGGATGCCAATGCGGTGGCGGGCATGGCGGCGGATATCATGCGCGTGCAGGCCGAATGGCCGCAGGGCACGGGCATTGAGAAAGGCGTGATGGTGGGCATCGGCTATCCGGTCGAGGGTGCTTATGACAGCGTGCGCCGCTCGTGGGATATGGGCCCGCCTCCGGGGGCAACCTATCCGCCCCACACGCCGGACGGGCCGGATGTGCGCACGGGCGGGGCCGATGCGTTTCTGGCTTTCGTTGAAGAGGAACTGAAGCCGGAGATCGCCCGTCGTGTTGCCGTGAACCCGGCGCGGCAGGCCATTATGGGCCACTCCTTCGGCGGCCTGTTCGTGCTCCACGCCCTGTTCCGCAAGCCGGAAGCCTTTTCGAGCTGGATTGCAGCCAGCCCGGCCATCTGGTGGGAAGGGGCAGGTGTCGTGAAGGCTGCAGATACCTTCATTGCCGAGGGCAAGACCCGATCGGGCCAGGTGTTGTGCCTTGCTGCGGAATATGAGCAGTCGCTCGCTCCCTTCCAGATTGGCGCGCCGGATGCAGAGCAGCGCCGCGCGGCTTTCGAGGAAAGCCGGATCGTGGACAATGCCCGCATCATGGCAGAGCGGCTCGCCACAGTCTCCGGCCTTGACTCGCGTTATGTCTTCGTGCCGGAGGAGACGCACATGTCCATTCTGCCGGCGGCCCTTAATCTGGCCATCCGCTTCGCGTTCGGGCGGGAGGGGTGAGGTGAGGCGCGCGGAACTCTATGCGTTGCAAGGCGTGCAGGTCGCCGTGGATGGACGCACCCTGCTGCATCCGCTGGATCTCATCCTGCAAGCCGGGCGCATGGTCGGGCTCATTGGTCACAACGGGTCTGGCAAATCCACCCTGCTGAAGCTGCTGGCGCGGCAGATGCCGCCCGGTGGCGGGCAGGTGATGCTGCAGGGCCAGCCCCTTTCCGCATGGAGCGGCCGTGCGCTGAGCCGCTGCGTGGCCTATCTGCCGCAGAACCCGCCTTTGAGTGGCGGGCTCACCGGCCGCGAGCTGGTCGCGCTGGGGCGCTATCCCTGGCATGGGGCGCTGGGCCGCTTCACCACGCAGGACCGGCAAAAGGTGGAAGAGGCCATCGCCCTCACCGATATTGCTCCCCTCGCGGACAGGTTGGTGGATACTCTTTCCGGCGGAGAGCGTCAGCGCGTCTGGCTTGCCATGCTGGTGGCTCAGGATGCCGCCTGCCTGTTGCTGGATGAACCGACATCGGCGCTCGATATCGCCCATCAGCTTGAGGTACTGGCGCTTGTGCGTCGCCTGTGCCGGGAGAGGGGGCGCAGCATTATCATCGTACTGCATGATGTGAACATGGCGGCACGCTTCTGCGATGAACTGGTGGCCCTGCACAGTGGCCGCATGATCGCCCGTGGCACGCCCCAGGAGCTGGTGCAGCCGGATATTCTGGAAGCCATCTATGGCGTGCCCATGGAGGTGATGCGCCGGGCCGATGGCGGACAGGTGGCCTTGCCGGTGTAAAGCTCTGGATCCTGTCTCCAGCCAATGGACCGGGGCCGAAGGGCTAATTAAACAGGAGATGCCCCAGCGGCTTCCTGCCGGCAGCACAAGGCCCGGATGAACCGGGCATTTTCGGGAGATATGCCAGATGACCGACACAGCCCGCCCCATCCTGTTCCAGACTGGGCCGATCATGGATCCTGCGCTGGCCCCCGCGCTTGCGGAGCACTTCACCGTTCTGATGCCCGAAATGCTGGAGAAGGCGCAGGCGGGCGCTGTGCGCGGCATTGTTTCCGGTGGCGGGCGCAAGGTGAATGATGAACTGATGGCGTGCTTTCCGGCTCTGGAGATCGTGGCCAATTTCGGCGTGGGCTATGACACCGTGGATGTTGCAGCCGCGCAGCGGCGTCATGTGATGGTGACCCATACCCCCGGCGTGCTGGATGAGGAGGTCGCGGATCTGACGCTGGGCCTGCTTTTGGCTACGGTGCGGCGCATTCCGCAGGCGGATCGCTATGTGCGCGAAGGGCGCTGGCCCGGCGGGCCGTTTCCACTCAGCCCCTCGTTGCGGGGACGCAAGGTGGGCATGGTCGGGCTGGGGCGCATCGGCCTTGCCGTGGCGCGGCGGCTGGAAGGGTTCGGTGTGCCGGTGCTCTATCACACCCGCAATCGCCGGGCGGATGTGCCTTATGCCTGGCACGGTAATCTTGTGGAATTGGCCCGAGCGGTGGATGTGCTGGTGGTGCTGGTGCCCGGCGGTGCGCAGACCCGGCATCTGGTGAATGCCGATGTGCTGGAGGCGCTGGGGCCGCAGGGCATATTGGTGAATGTCGCGCGCGGCAGTGTGGTGGATGAGGTCGCCTTGGTGGATGCGCTGCTGACCGGGCGCATCGGCGCTGCGGGGCTGGATGTCTTCGCGCTGGAGCCGCATGTGCCGGAAGCCCTGATGGACTGCGACAATGTGGTGCTGCTGCCGCATGTGGGCTCTGGCACTTTCGCCACCCGCGCCGCCATGGGCCAGCTTGTGGTGGACAATCTGCTCGGCTGGTTCGCCGGTCAGGGGCCAGTGACGCCCGTGCCGGAATGCGCCGGCTGAACCGGGAGAGTATCTGTATGTCTGATGCGCTTGTGGGGTGGAGGTGGTGTTTCGCCCACTTCTGCCCCTGTCAGAATGAAAGCAGGGAAGAGGGCAGCGTGTGAATCTGGCCTCTCATAGGTGTGGTCAGATCATCACATTTCGCTTCCACTGCGCCCTTCCAGCGGCTTTATGGCAAGGGTGCGGTGCGGTATTGCATCGGTGAGAGAAGATTGTTCCCGACTTCATGTTGCCAGTATGCAACAGAAGAATTCAGCATTCATGCGGGTGTGATTAATTCAAAAGCAGATTGTGCCCAAAGTTTGGCGTTAGCGCCTGCCAAATTTAATGCTTTCTATTTGTCCAGATTGTGTTGAGCCAAGCAGGACAAATCATGAAAAAAATCGCACTGGCGGCGGTGTCGTCTCTCCTCATTTCCGGTACGGCCTTTGCGGCTGACATCTCCATGCCTGTGAAGGCTGTTGAGCCTGCGGCCCCCGCTCCGCTCTGGGACGTCTCCTTCGGTGTGACCGGTGCATCCGACTACATCTTCCGCGGTATCAGCCAGACCAATGGCAACGCCGCCATTCAGGGCTATGCCGAACTCTCCCTGTTCGATTGGGTCTATCTCGGCGCCTGGGCCTCGAATGTGAGCTTCCTGAGCTCCGGCTCGGCTGAGGTCGATCTGTATGCTGGCGTGCGTCACACCTGGGACAAGCTGACCCTGGACGCTGGCTTCACGGGCTATACCTATCCGGGCAGCGATGCTGATACGGACCTGAACTACTGGGAAATCTACTTTAAGCCCAGCTATCAGGTCACCGATTGGCTGAATGTCGGTATGAACCTCTACTGGACCAGCGACTTTGCTGCCAGCAGCACCGATGGCACCTATCTGTCCGGTACGGCAGAAGTGACCCTCCCGAGCTTCGGCCCGGGTGAGGTCATCGGCTGGCATATCTCCGGTGAATATGGCTATCAGTGGCTGGATTCCGCAGCCTGGAACGCCACCTTTTTCACCCCCATCACCCTTACGCCCTACTATGTGGACATTTCCGGCTATGGCTACTGGAATGTGGGTGTGGGCTTCACCTACAAGGCCGCCACGCTTGATCTGCGCTATCACGGTTCTGACCTGAGCGACGACCAGTGCGTGATCATGATCGGCAATGCCAATAACTGCGGTGACCGCTTCCTGGCCTCGCTGTCCTTCGATGTGTCCTTCTCTGATCTGAAGTGATCTTCGGGACAGTCTGAAAAAGAAAGCGCCGATCCTTCGGGGCGGCGCTTTTTTCATGTCTGGAGAACTGGAGCGAGCGACCTTAAGGTTGCGCTTCTGATCGTCCGATTGGTGAGCGCGTCAAATCATGCCCAGTCCGCGCAGGCTGGCATGGCCCTCCTTGCCCACGATGATGTGGTCATGCACCTCAATGCCCAGGGGCTTCGCCACGCCGATGATCCGGTGGGTCATGTCGATATCCGCCCGTGAAGGGCTGGGGTCGCCGGAAGGGTGGTTGTGACACAGGATGATGGCCGAGGCGGAAACCTCCAGCGCCCGCTTCACTACCTCCCGCGGATAGATGGGGGCATGGTCGATGGTGCCGGTTTGCAGCACCTCATCCACAATGAGCTGGTTCCGCTTGTCCAGAAACAGGACACGCACCTGCTCGCGCTCGGCATAGGCCATGGCGGTGCGGCAATAATCTATTACCGCAGTCCAGGATGAGAGCACGGGGCGGCTCTTCACCTGCGCCCGAGCGAAGTGCTGGGCGGCGGCTTCCACAATCTTCAGTTCGGTGATGATGGCGTCCTTCACGCCCGGAACCTCGGCCAGGAGGTTGGGCGGAGCGGACACAACTTCCGCAAAGGAACCAAAGCGCGCCAGCAGATCCTTGGCCAACGGTTTCACATCCCGCCGCGGAATGGCGCGGAACAGGATCAGTTCCAGCAATTCATACTCGGCCAATGCCTGCCCACCGGCAGCTCGAAAGCGCGCCCGCAACCGGTCCCTATGGCCATGATAATGTGGGGGCGCTTCACGTTGCGGGCCTGCGGGAGGAGGGTCTGAACGCGCAAACCCTTCATCTGCGGGCCCTTCATGGGGTGAAGGGTCTCGCAGGGGGGCTTCATGCAGGCCGTCGCGGGGCTCGTCGACCATGGGGCAGGCTCTCGGTCCGTCAGGCTCTTTCCAGAGGCGGTTCAGGTGATGGAGTAAGGTGGCTTGTCATAACCCTTGGGGCTGAGCGTGAAGATCTCCACGCCAGTCTCCGTCACCCCCAGCATATGCTCGAACTGGGCGGAGAGGGAACGATCCCGTGTCACGGCGGTCCAGCCGTCGGAGAGCACCTTCACATGAGGCTTGCCCAGATTCACCATGGGCTCCACGGTGAAGAACATGCCCGGCACCAGTTCCGGCCCCTGCCCACGCTCACCCACATGGATGATGTTGGGCTCATCATGAAATACCTGGCCGATGCCATGGCCGCAGAAATCGCGCACCACGCTCATGCGCTGGGGTTCCACGAATTCCTGAATGGCCGCGCCAATATCACCCACATGCGCACCGGGCTTGATGGCCGCAATACCAAGCATCATTGCGTCATAGGTCACTTCGATCAGTCGCTCGGCCTTGCGGGAAATCGCGCCCACGGCATACATGCGGCTGGAATCGCCATACCAGCCATCCAGAACGATGGTGACATCGCAGTTCACGATATCGCCTTCGCGCAGCGGCTTGTTGTTGGGCATGCCGTGGCACACCACATGGTTCAGCGAGGTGCAAACGGAATAGCGGTAGCCGCGATACATCATGGTCGCGGACTGCGCTCCGGCAGCCACGGTCATCTCATAGACCAGCGTGTCGATCTGGGCGGTGGTCACGCCCGGTTTCACCAGTTCGGCGATGGCGTCAAGAATGCGGGCGGCGAGCTGGCCAGCCTTGCGCATGCCCTCGAATGCTTCGGGCCCATAAATCTTGATCTTGCCGTTCTTCCGCAGCGGCGCGTCCGCCGCTTCCACATAGCTCATGGCCTTGCCTTCCGTCGGCTGCTGGAAGACACCCCCTCCGCAGCCGTTTTCCGCGCGGCCCGGCACGGGGGCCTGCGCTTTGCCTTCTCTCGGGTGAAGCCTGCCGGCGCACCCGATCCATCCATGCAGGCAGATTTAAGCCGAATATGCTTCAAAGCAAGCCTTGCCGCGAGACTCTCTTATGCTGAGCGTAAAGGTTGAAGCTGTTTCAGAAGGCCTTCCGGTCAGCCCTGCATGGGAATTTGCCCGGCCACACGGATACCCTGCATACCGACATGGCAGACAAGGCCGATGGCCTCCACCCCCGCCTCACGGGCCGCATCGAAAGCCGCGCCATAGGCAGGGTCCAGATCACGGGCCAGACGAATTTCACCGGCGGAGCCGATCTGGCTGAGATAGACCATCACTGCCCGCCGGCCGTCCGCGACCTGTGCGGAGAGTTCCACCAGATGCTTGGCCCCACGCGCGGTCACGCAATCAGGAAATTCGGCCTGCCCGGGCGTGCGCATGAGATGCACATTCTTGACTTCCACCAGACAGGGGGCGCGGGCGTCATCTTCCAGCAGAATGTCGATCCGGCTGTTGCGGCCATATTTCACTTCGCGGCGCTGGCGGGCATAGCCGGCAAGGGCTGGCACCTGACCTAGCGCAATGGCTTCGGCCACCAGTGCATTGGGGTGCATGGTGTTGACGCCGACAAGCTCCGGCCCCTGTCCGAAATCCGCCTCTACAAGTTCCCAGCTCAAGGGCAGCTTGCGCGCCGGGTTCGGGGAACGCGAGAGCCAGACCCGGCTGCCTTCCGCCGTCAGCCCCAGCATGGCGCCGGGATTGGCCACATGCACCGTGGTCTCGGTGCCGTCTTCCAGCAGCACATCGGCCAGAAAGCGCTTGTAACGGCGCAGCAGGCGGGCAGGCATGAGCGGGGTGGGAAACTGCATGGGGAAGGCCGACCGGAGGTTCTGGAATGGGCGGGCTGGAAGGGGCCGCGCCTGCGAATCGCCCGGCATGATGGCACCAAAGGTTGGCAACAGGACACCAGCAAGACGACGTTTGCCGGATGGCGAAGGAAGGGAGCCGTCTCTTCGCCCTGCTGGGGTCATAAGGAGATACCGGCGTAGTGCGACAGGCTGGAAAGCCACGGGTGCGCCGCAAAATGATGGTCGCTGCGCGGTTCCGCCTTCCGGGCCATTGAGTTGCGCCCGGCTTCGCCGCATCCTGTCCATCCGCGCGATGTGTGCGGGCTTGGCTGTCACATGATTCAGGATAGTGCAGATGAACACTCCCGCTCCGGTCGTCCGCAAGAATTCCATTCTGCGTTTGAGAGCCGGGCTTCTGCTGCTCATTGCCTTCATTCTGCTGTGTGGCTCAGGCGGTTATTTTGTCGCCTCCAAGTTTGGGCTGGGGCTGGGCTGGGCCATTCTTATCGCCATCATCATCTGGGTGGGCGTGGGGGTCGTGCTGACCCGGATGCAGCCTAAAGTCTATTACGGTCTGGCGACCGTGGTCACGATCATACTGGCGTATCTGGTGTATGATTTCATCACCAGTGCCATGGGCTGGTCCAGTACGACAGCAGCCATTCTGGCAGCTTTGGCGACAGCCCTTCTGGGGTTCACCTTTCAGGATTTTCAGCGCCTGAAGGGGGAGTTGGGACGCATGATTTACCGTCGCAAGAGCTGAAACTTGTGTGTGTGCAAGTATGTGTGCAAGCCTTGTTGTTGTTGGTATGACCTTGCGAAAACTTGACTTTTATTTGTTCCAAATGACAGCATTTGCGCATTCAGGGCGCAGGATTGGCGTGTGTTTTCATGATGGAGACAGCGTTTCTGGTTCTTGTGTTCGTGCTGCCCCTGGCGGGTTCGAGGTGGCTGGCCCATTGTCTGGCTGCCGAGCATCTGTGCGACACAGCGTGTGACATGCAATGTGACACGCGCAGCCAGAGGCCTCTGGCTTTACGGAACCCGGAGAGAGGATGACAGACGGGCATCTGTATCTGTTCACAGGGCCGACAGTTGCCTTCATCGTGGCCTCTGTCTTCTTTCTGGCGTGGCTTTATCAGCGCGAGCGAGTCTATGCGCTGTGCTTCTCCATGTCCTTTCTGGCTTTTGCGGCCACCCCTCTGCTGATCATGCTGGATCTGCCGATTAACCCGGCAGTGCGGACCCTTCTGGGCTGCACTATCGCGACGCTGGGGGTGCTGGGCTTGATTCTGGGGGTGATGCTGCGCTCGGGCAGGGCCCACCGATGTATCATCCATGTGGTGATTGCCATCTGCATCATTCTGCTCGCCTGGTATGCTTTTACTGTCGAGCGCAATCTGCTTGAGCGTTTTTATATTCAGAGCTTCGGCTATGGGGGCATGTTGATGCTGGGGGCCTGGCAGATCCGGGACCGGCGCTGTGGCGGGCTGATGGACAGAATCCTGTTCTGGACCCTACTGCTCTTCGGCCTGCAGTTTTTCGTGCGCACCGTGGTGATGGTTCTGGTACTGCGGGATCTGCCACGGCTGGGAGAATTGTGGGCGCAGGGCGTGGACCTGCAGAGCTTCGTGCATGTCTTCATCCAATCCCCCTCCTGGCATGTGCTGAATTTCACCAGCCTCATTGGCATTTTTATTCTGGCTCTGGTGCTTCTGGCCGGGGTAGTGACAGACAAGATCGAGGATGTGCGCCGCGAAGGCGAGCGCGATCAGCTCACCGGCCTGTGCAACCGGGCGGGATTTGCTTCCGAGGTGCGCCTTCTGTTGCAGGAGCAGCCGCAGATGCGCCACAGCATCGTGTTCTGCGATATGGATCACTTCAAATCCATCAATGATACTTTCGGTCATGCAGCGGGTGATGAGGTGCTGCGCAGTTTCGCCGCGATGCTGCATGCAGAGTTACGCAGCAGCGATGTCGCCGCCCGTTTCGGAGGTGAGGAATTCGTGGTGCTGCTGGCCGGTGCGCCTCTCAGGGGTGCGGTTTCCTATGCTGAGCGTGTGCGCTTTCGTCTGGAGCGGACCCATTTTGCAGGGCTGGAAGACCGGATGGTGACAGGCAGTTTCGGTGTCGCCGAAATCGGGGCGGAGGAAAGGCTGGAGGATGCCATCCACCGCGCCGATATTATGGCTTATGAAGCCAAGCGCACCGGGCGCAACAAGGTGTGCGCTGATGAGGCTCTCTGTGAGGTCCTGAGGCCGTAGATGGTCATATGCCTGTGTGGTGTGATGAGCGCTGCGGGTGCGGGATTTGATCGATCTCCTGATTTGGGTAATTGATAGGGGCGATGCCGCGCGGTGTCATGGTGCGGTCCGGCTCAGGTCGGGGCATGACTGAAAGACGCGTCGCCGGTATCAGGGAGGAGGCGTGCCGATAGCCTTTGGAAAAGAGGTGCGGCGCGTTTCGGAACAGGTTCATGCTCTTGCCGCAGCGCCGTGTTGCAGCAGTGCCGGGCATGGCCGGGACGAGTGCTGGATGACATGACCATTGCACCTCAGGCCCCGCTGGCCAGTGCCTCAGACAGCGCCTTCAGCTCCGATCTGGCCGAATCCAGCGTGCTGGTGGTGGATGATGAACCGGGCATGCGCAATTTTCTGGTGCGGATGCTCACTCCGCGTTGTCGCCATGTGGCGGAGGCCGGCGATGTGGAGAGCGCCTCGCGCCTGCTGGAATCGACCTCCTTCGATCTGATCATTCTCGATAATGTCATGGCCGGGCGCTCCGGGCTGGAATGGCTGCGCGAGCTGCGGGCCACGGGCTTTTTCTGCGAAGTCATCCTGATGACCGCCTTTGCGGATCTGGATACGGCCATTGAAGCTCTCCGGGCCGGGGCGGCGGATTTTGTGCTGAAACCCTTTCGTTCCAACCAGATTTTGAACGCCATCGCCCGCTGTCTCGACAGGGCGCGCCTGCAACGTGAGAATTTCGTGCTGCGCCGTGAGCTGGGCGGCATGCAGGCGCTGCAACGCACCACGCGTATCAACCCCACACCGCTCGACCGGCTGGTGGGGGAGGCGCAGGCGACCGAAGAACTGCGCCAGATGGTGGCCCGTGTCGCCCCCATGCCCACAACCGTACTGATTACGGGGGAATCCGGCACCGGCAAGGAGGTGACGGCCCGCGCCATTCATGAAGCCTCCACCCGTGCGGCGCGGCCCTTCGTGCCGGTGAATTGCGCTGCTATTGCGCCGGATATCATTGAGAGCGAATTGTTCGGCCATCTCAAGGGGGCCTTTACCGGCGCGGCTTCCTCACGCGAGGGGCTGTTCTTCTATGCACAGGGCGGCACGCTGTTTCTGGATGAGGTGGGCGAACTACCGCCGGCCATGCAATCCAAGCTGCTGCGTGTGATCGAGGACAAGAAGGTGCGCCCCGTAGGAGCCGAGCGGGAAGTGCCGGTGGATGTGCGCATCGTGGCCGCCACCAATTGCGAGCTGGAAGACATGGTGGCGGAAGGCCGCTTCCGACAGGATCTCTATTACCGGCTGAATGTGGTGAACATTCATCTGCGGCCCCTTCGGGAGCGGCCCGCCGATGTCGCCCCGCTTGTGCGCCTGTTCATGGCGGAGATATCAACCCGGCTGGGGGTGCCGGCGCTGGAGCTGCCGCCGGCCGTGCTGCGCGCGCTGGCGCGCTATCCATGGCCTGGCAATGTGCGTGAATTGCGCAATGTGGTGGAGCGTTCCCTCATTCTCGGCGCGGTGCCGCATGATGTGGTGCCCGATGCCGAGGAACCGGAGGCCGGGGAGGAGCTTCCGCCCGATGCGCTCAGCTTGGTGGAAAAAAGCCACATGCTAAAAGTGCTGACCGATGCCGGGGGCAATCGTGCGGAGGCGGCACGCCGGCTGGCCATTTCACGCAAGACACTGGACCGCAAGCTCAAGGCATGGAATGGCTGAGAGTGGGCCTTCCCCTGCCGGCGCAGGCCCGGATTCTGCCGGTTCATCTCTTGCCGGGCGGGGCATGTTGCGCCGGCTGCAGGCCGTGCGTACCCGCTTGCTGGTGCTGGCCCTGTTGCCCACGCTCATCATTTTGCCGCTGGTGCTGGCGGGTGTGGGCTGGTGGTGGACACAGCAATTCGACAGGTTGCTGATTTCCAAGGTGAATGGCGACCTCACCATTGCCCGCCAGTATCTGGACCGGCTGATGGAGCATAGCCGCGACAGCCTTGAGGCGCTTGGCAATTCGGTGGCCTTCGCACAGATGGTGCAGGCACGGGATGCAGCCGTGGCGGATGCGCCGGATGAGGAAAACAGCGTCACGCCTGAACGCACCGTTGCACAGATGCGCCACCTCTCGGCCTTTCTGGCACAGCGGCGCGTGGCTCTGGGGCTGGATTTTCTTTATCTGCTGGATCCTGAGGGCCGCTGCATCGCCATTTCACCGCCGCCTGTGGTGCATTCAGATGCCTCCTGCGCGCGGCGCTGGCCGGTGGTGACATCCGCGCTGGATGGACGGGCGACAACGCAGATTGACCTGTTCAGTGTCGAGGATCTCTCCCGCCTTTCCCCCTCCCTCGCCGCACAGGCGCGGATTGATCTGGTGCCGACGCCCGGCGTGGCGCCCGTGCCGCATGCCGAAGAGGGGCGCGGTCTGGTGGTGCAGTCCGGTGCGCCGGTTGTTCTGCCGGGTGGGGGTGGGGCGCTGGTTGGCGGGGTGCTGCTCAACCGCAATCTGGATTTCATCGATACCATCAATGATCTGGTCTATCGCCGCGGCAGCCTGCCGGAGGGCAGTGAAGGCACGGCCACGGTGTTTGTGGATGATGTGCGTGTCTCCACCAATGTACGTCTGTTCGAGGGGCGTCGCGCGCTGGGCACGCGTGTCTCGGGCGAGGTGCGCGAGGCGGTGCTGGGGCAGGGCCGGGTTTGGCTGGATCGCGCCTTTGTGGTGAATGACTGGTACATTTCGGCCTATGAACCGGTTGTCGACAGTGCGGGACGACGGGTCGGCATGCTGTATGTCGGCTTTCTGGAAGCTCCCTTTCTGGCGCTGAAGCGGGCGGTTCTGGTGGCCTCCGGCGTGGGCTTCCTGCTGGTGGCGCTGGTGACCATTCCGCTGCTACTGCGCTGGGCCGCCGCCATTTTCCGCCCGCTGGAGGTGATGGACCACACCATCTCCCGCGTGGAGGCGGGAGATCTGGAGGCCCGCACTGGCATTCGCCATGCGGCTGGCGACGAGATTGGCCGTCTTGCCCATCATTTTGATGCGCTGATGGATCTGGTGCAGCAGCGCGATGCGCAATTGCGTGGCTGGGCGCAGGAACTGGACAAGCGCGTGGCCGCCCGCACCCGCGAGCTTGAGGCAGCCAATGCAGAACTGGCCGCCACCCAGCGCCGTCTGGTGATGTCCGAGAAGCTGGCCTCCATTGGTGAGATCACGGCCGGGGTGGCGCATGAGATCAACAATCCGGTGGCGGTCATTCAGGGCAATCTGGATGTGGCGCGCGATGTGCTGGGCCCGGCCATGGCCCCGGTGCGCACGGAGTTCAACCTGATCGACCAGCAGGTGCACCGCATCAACATTATCGTGTCCAAGCTGCTGCAATTCGCCCGGCCGGGAGAGTTCGCCGGCACCAGCGAGCCGGTGCATGTGCCGGATGTGATGGGCGATTGCCTGCTGCTGGTGCAGCATCTGCTCGCCAATGCCGGGATCGAGGTGGTGCGTGCAGACGCCGCAACGGGCCTTGTGTGCATCAACCGGGTGGAATTGCAGCAGGTGCTCATCAATCTCATGGTCAATGCCATTCATGCCATGCCACAGGGTGGAACCCTCACGCTGCGCAGCCATGATGAGACACGCCATGGCCGCCCCGGTGTGGCGGTGGAGGTGTGCGATACCGGCAAGGGCATTGCGCCGGAACATCTGGCGCGGTTGTTTGATCCCTTCTTCACCACCAAGGGGCAGGGAGGCACGGGGCTCGGCCTGTCCATCAGCTACAGCCTTGTGGAACAGGCCGAAGGTGAAATGGGGGTGGAAAGTGCACCGGGAGAAGGCGCGCGGTTCCATTTGTGGCTGCCCTGTGAGGAGAGACCGGGCGCTGCGGGGCTGTGAGGCCATTTGCCGGGTGCCTGCGCCGCGCGAATGCTCTAGATTTCTCCGGTAGGGTCATTTGGGAGAGTGTTTGTTGACTTCCGGGCAGAAGGACAAGGCGGGCCTGCCGGTTCCAGTGCAGGCCGGTGCACCCATCGGGGCACGCCTGCTGGGTGGCGTCGGGTTGGTAGGAGGTGCAGGTCTGGGGTTTGCGCTGGGCGGGCCGCTGGGCGCATTGGCGGGCGCACTGGCCGGCCATGTGCTGGCGCGTCTTCTGGCTCCGGCGCCCAGACCGGCTGCCTTTTCCATCGCGCTCATCGCCTTGTCCGCCAAGATGGCCAAGGCCGATGGTGTGGTGGTGCCTGCCGAAGTGCAGGCCTTTCAGGAGGTCTTCACCATTCCGCCCGGTGAGTTTGATGCCGTCTCGCGGCTGTTCAATCTCGCCAAGGTCGATACGGCCGGCTATCGGGCCTATGCGCGGCAGGTGGCGCAGATGTTCGCCGATGATGTCGATACGCGCGAAGATCTGCTGGACGCGCTGTTTCATGTCGCCAAGGCGGATCACGCCCTGCATCCGCGTGAACTGGATTTCCTGCGCGATGTCGCGGAGATTCTCGGCTTTACAGGGCCGGCCTATGAGCGGATCGAGGCACGCCATGTGCGCCGGCCGGATGATCCCTTCGCGGTGCTGGATCTGGGGCCGGAAGCCAGCGATGCTGAGGTGAAGGCCCGCTGGCGCGCCCTTGTGGCCACGCACCATCCCGACAGGCTGGCGGCCCGTGGCCTGCCGCCGGCCGCTCTGAAACTGGCGCATGACAGGGTGGTCGCCCTGAATGCCGCCTATGCCCGTATCACCAGCATGCGCGCGCCGGCCTGACCGGACGCCCGAGCTCATGGTTTGCAAATATGAGTGATCTTCTCTCCTGCGCCGACACATCGCTGGTGCAGTCTGTGGTGGCTTCCCCCAATTTTGGCGCGCGTCGCCTGCCGGTGGATATGCTGTTGCTGCATTATACCGGCATGGACAGTGCCGAGGCTGCACTCGCCATTCTGCAGAAGCCGGAGGCCGAGGTGTCCTGCCATTATGTGGTGCTGGAAGATGGCAGTGTGGTGCAGATGGTGGCCGAGGTGCACCGGGCCTGGCATGCCGGGCGCGCCATGTGGGAAGGCGTGAGCGACATCAATTCGCGCGCCATCGGCATCGAGATCATCAATCCCGGCCATTCCGGCGGGCTGCCCGCCTATCCGGCGGTGCAGATCAGGGCCGTGGTGGCGCTGTGCCGGGATATTCTCTCCCGCCATGATATCCGGCCCGACAGGGTGCTGGGCCATTCCGATGTGGCCCCGGATCGCAAGGATGATCCCGGCGAACGCTTTCCATGGGATGGGCTGCATGAGGCCGGCATTGGCCATCTGGTGCCGGAGGTGCAGGTGGAAGGCGGGCGTTTTCTCATGCCGGGCGATGCCGGCCAGCCGGTGGAGGCGCTACAGGCCATGCTGGCCCTGTATGGCTATGGCCTTACGGTGAACGGTGAATATGACAGCATGACAGAAGCGGTGGTGCGGGCCTTCCAGCGCCATTTCCGCAGATCGCGGGTGGATGGGGTGGCGGATGCGGGAACCATCATGACCCTGCGGGATCTGCTGGCCAGTCGGCCGGGTGATGTGCCGGTGGACAGGCCTATGGCCTGAGTTCGCCTGTCTGCCACGGGCCCTGATATGCCCATATGCTTTGAGCCGTGCGGTGAATGCAGGCCTGCTCCCTTGAGCAGGCAGCCGGCCGGCGCAGAAGGGTGGCGTGTCCGCAGATGCGGAGGGGGCGTGCCGGAGTAGAATTTCCACTCCAGCGTTCGGCCTTAGGCCACGCCGGTGCGCAGCAGATCGTGAATGTGCAGCACGCCCACGGCCTTGCCATGCGCGGCCACCAGCAGGGCGGTGATCTTCTTCTCGTTCATCACGGCCAGCGCCTCGGTGGCGAGCTGGTCCGGCTCCACCGTCTTGGGGGCGGGCGTCATGATGGCCTCCACAGGCTGGATGGTGAGGTCTGAAGTCATGTGGCGGCGCAGATCGCCATCGGTGACGATGCCCACCAACTGGCCTTTATCATCCATCACGCCCACGCAGCCAAGGCCCTTGGCGCTCATCTCCACCAGTGTGTCGCCCATGGTGGTGCCGCGCTTCACCAGCGGCACGGCATCGCCGGCTCGCATCACATCCCGCACGAAGCTGAGGCTGGCGCCCAGCTTGCCGCCGGGGTGGAACTGGCGGAAATCGCGCGCCGTGAAGCCACGGCTCTGCAGCAGGGCCACGGCCAGCGCATCACCCAGCGCCAGTTGCATGAGGGTGGAGGTGGTGGGGGCCAGTCCATGGGGGCAGGCTTCCGGGGCCAGAGGCAGGGCCAGCAGCACATCGGCCGCAGTGCCCAGCGCGCTTTCCGGCCGCGAGGTGAGCGCGATGAGCGGCACGCCGAAGCGCCCGGCATAATGCACCATATCCCGCAGTTCCGCCGTTTCGCCGGACCATGACAGGGCAATGATGACATCATCCGCCGCGATCATGCCCAGATCGCCATGGCTGGCTTCAGCCGGATGTACATAATAGGCGGGGGTGCCGGTGGAGGCGAGGGTCGCGGCGATCTTGCGCGCCACATGCCCGCTCTTGCCCATACCCGTCACCACCACACGGCCCTGCGCGGTGCGGATGGTGGAGACAGCTTTTTCAAAGGCCGCGCCCAGCGAGCTGGACAGAGCCGCGGAAAGAGCTTCCAGCCCGTCCTGTTCAGCGCGCAGCGTGGCGAGGGCGGAGGTGACGGCAGAGGTGGTCATGGCGGCAGAAGCTTCCGTTACCCGGATCGGGATGAGGGCTGAAAGGGCCGTGTGGCTGCGCCTGAGATAGCACTCTTCACCGGTGATGGGGAACATCTCACGCAGATGTGGATGTTCGGGCCGTGTGCCCTAGCAGATGTGCGGTGCGGGCTTCTCCCATGCTTTTGTATGTGAGGCTCTTGACGTCGCGCCCGCTGCGGCCCATGTCTGCGCCCCACCAGCCGGCTGGGCGGCCGCGGCATTTCGATGTCGAGGAAAGTCCGGGCTCCACGCAGACACGGTGCCGGATAACATCCGGCGAGGGCGACCTTAGGGAAAGTGCCACAGAAATCAGACCACCTGCGCGTGCGCAGGCCAGGGTGAAACGGTGGGGTAAGAGCCCACCGCGCGGCCGGCAACGGAAGCGGCACGGCAAACCCCACCGGGAGCAAGGTCGAATAGGGACAGCACGGGAAACCACCCTTGTTTGCGGGGCGCTGTCCGGGTTGACTGCCAGAGGCGTCGGGTAACCGGCGTCCCAGATGAATGGCCGCCACGTGGGCTTCGGCCCGCCATACAGAACCCGGCTTACAGGCCGGCTGGTGCTTTCTTTTTCTTTTCCGTGGCCATGTCCATTGGTTGTGTCTTTTGGCCTTGTGCCAGCTGCTTGCGCCACCTCAGGGTGTGGCGCGGGCCGCCTGTGTTTCGGCGATCAGCTTTTCCACATCCGGCAAAATGCCCTCGACAATGCGCGAGACGCCTTCGGCATTGGGGTGCAGCCCGTCCGGCTGGAGAAGCTGCGGGTTGCCGGCCACCCCTTCCAGAAAGAAGGGGTGCAGCAGCACGCCATGGCTGGTGGCGATTTCTGGAAAGATGACATCGAAGCGGGCCTGATAGGCCGGTCCCAGATTGGGTGCGGCCCTCATGCCGGAGATCAGCACCACGAGCCCGCGCGCCTTCAGGCGGGTGACGATCTTGTTCAGCGAGGCGCGCGGCACCTCCGGCGGCAGGCCACGGAGCATGTCATTGGCGCCCAGCTCCACAATCACTGCATCCGTGCCGGGGGGAACAGACCAGTCCAGCCGGGCGAGGCCCTGTGTCGTGGTGTCGCCGGAGACGCCGGCATTTTCCACCACCACATTATGGCCGCGGCTTTTCAGTGCGCTTTGCAGCTGCACCGGAAAGGCATCGGCCGGGGCAACGCCATAGCCGGCCGTCAGGCTGTCTCCCAGCGCCACGATGCGCAGGGGGGAGGTGGTGCGGGTATCCGCCGCAGCCGGTTGGGCCGTGAACAGCAAAGCGGGCAGAAGGGCCAGTGGCAGAGCCAGTTCCGGCAGAAGCCCTCGCAGCGCCTTGAACAGCATGTTTCATTCTCCTGTGGCCTCAAGGCCGATGATTCATTCGTATTTCCGCTGCGTCAGGCTTTATGCTGCGCTGCAGATTGGCCGTCTGTCTTTCTCAAACACATGGATATGTCCGCACCATGGTTTCATCCCCTGTCACCCGCGCATCTGCTCATGTCTCCGGCCTTCCGGCGCTTGTTTTGAGCGGGGTGGATCTGTTCCTGGGACATGGGGCGGCGCGGGTGCATGTGCTGCGGCAGGTTTCTGTCACGATTGCGGCGGGGGAAACGGTGGGGCTGGTGGGGGCTTCGGGCTCCGGCAAATCCAGCCTGCTGATGGCGATGGCCGGGCTGGAGCAGGTGGATCGCGGGATGATCACGGTGGCCGGGCAAAATCTCACCGGCATGACTCAGGATGCGCTGGCCCGGTTCCGAGGGCAGCATGTGGGCATTGTGTTCCAGTCCTTCCATCTCATTCCCACCATGACGGCGCTGGAAAATGTGGCCGTTCCGCTGGAGCTGGCGGGCCGGGCGGATGCCTTTGCCCGCGCCGCGCAGGAGCTTGAGGCGGTGGGCCTTGGTCATCGTGCGCATCATTATCCGGCCCAGCTTTCCGGCGGGGAGCAACAGCGCGTGGCTGTCGCGCGCGCCCTGGCCCCGGAGCCGCCCATACTGGTGGCGGATGAGCCGACGGGCAATCTCGACGAAGGGACAGGCCGGCAGATCATGGATCTGCTGTTCGCCGCCCATGCCGCGCGCGGCACCACGCTGGTGCTGGTGACGCATGATGCCACGCTGGCCGCACGATGTGAAAGAGTGTTGCGGTTGCGGTCCGGCTCCATTGTGGAAGACAGCAGCGGGGCCGTCGCGCCTCACTCGGCTGGAGCATCAGCATGAGCGTAGGGCAGATGAAGAGCGGGGCGTGGTTCTCGGTTTCGCTGCGTCTGGCCCTGCGGGAATTGCGTGGGGCGAAACGGGGTTTCACGGTGTTTCTGGCCTGTCTTGTGCTCGGGGTCATGGCCATTGCCGGCATAGGCAGTTTTGCCGGGGCGCTGACGGAAGGTCTGCACCGCGAGGGGCGGGCCATTCTGGGCGGAGATGCGGATTTCACCCTTGTGCAGCGACAGGCCGGCACGCAGGAGCGCGCCTTTCTGGCAGGGCAGGGCAGGCTGGGTGAGGTGGCGCTGCTGCGTGCCATGGCGCGGGCCACAGATGGTGATGCCGCGCTGGTGGAACTGAAGGCGGCGGATGGCGCATATCCGCTCGTCGGTGCGCTCGAAACCCGGCCGGCCCGGCCCCTGCCGGAGCTTCTGGCTTATCGCGATGGCGCATGGGGGGCGCTGGCCGATGAGGTGCTGATGGCCCGTCTTTCTCTTTCCCCCGGTAGCCACGTGCAGGTGGGAGAGGCGACCTTCGAGATCCGCGCCGTGCTGGAAAAGGAGCCGGACCAGCTTTCCGCCGGCATTGGTTTCGGGGCACGGCTCCTTGTGTCCATGGGGGCGCTGGAGGCCAGCCATCTGGTGCAACCCGGCAGCCTGGTGCGCTGGAGCTATCGCCTGCTTCTGCCGGACACCAGTCCGCAGGCCCTTGAGCATGTGATGGCGCAGGCAGAAACCGCGCTTGCGGAAGGTGGTTTCCAGATGCGCACGCGTGAGGCCGCCGCCCCCCGGCTGGAGCGCAGTGTGCAACGCATTGCCCAGTTCCTCATCCTTGTGGCGCTCACGGCGCTGCTGGTGGGCGGTGTGGGGGTGGCCAATGCCGTTGCCAGCCATTTGGCGACGCGACAGGAAGTGATCGCCACGCTGAAGGCGCTGGGTGCGCCACGCCGAGTAATTTTTACCACTTATGGGGTGGAAATTGCGCTGATCGCCCTGTTTGGCATCGTGCTGGGGTTGCTTCTGGGAGCCGCTTTGCCATTCGTGGCCAGTGCGGCGGTTGCGCCTTTCCTGCCGTTTCCGCTGCAGCCCTTTGTGGATTGGCCGGCGCTGGGGCTGGCCGCGCTCTATGGCTTTCTGGTCGCGGCGGCTTTCACCGTGTGGCCATTGGCGCGGGCGCAGGAGGCTCCGGTCTCGGTGCTGTTCCGGGGGGGATTTGATGGTCGCCCTCCGCGCGGGTCACGCAAGGCCATGGGGCTGGCGCTGGGGCTCATGGCTGTGCTGGTGGCCCTGCTCGCCGCGCTGGCGGTGCTGAGCGCTGAAGACATGCGAATTGCGGGCTTCTTCCTTCTGGCTGCGGCGCTGGTTTTCGCCCTGCTGCGGCTGGTGGGGCAGGGGATGATGGTATTGGCCCGCCATCTGCCGCGCCCCCATGCGCCCATGGCGCGGCTGGCGCTGGGCAATATTCACCGACCCGGCGCACTCACGCCCACAGTGGTGCTCTCCCTCGGGCTGGGGCTCACATTGCTGGTGGTCATCACGCTGGTGGACCGCTCCCTCTCTTATGAACTTTCCGGTCACCTACAGGAGGAAGCGCCCAGCTTCTTCTTCGTGGATGTGCCCTCGGATCGTGAGGATGAGTTCCGCGCCTTCATCCAACAGCAGGCCCCCGGTGCGGAACTGAAGAGCGTGCCCATGCTGCGCGGGCGCATCATGGCCCTGAATGACGCGCCTGCGGATGCCGACAAGGTGCCGGCCGATGCCGCATGGGTGCTGCAGAGCGACAGGGGCATCTCCATGGCGGATGCGCTGCCGGAAGGTTCGCGTCTGGTTGCCGGCCAATGGTGGGCGCCCGGCGAGACCCGGCCTCTGGTTTCTTTCGATGCGGAACTGGCGGGCCGCCTCGGGTTGGCGCTGGGGGATACGGTGAGCGTGAATGTGCTGGGCCGCACCATTACCGCCACCATCGCCAATCTGCGGGAAGTGGAATGGGAAAGGCTGGGTATTAATTTCGTCATGGTGTTTTCGCCGGGCACATTCGCCGGTGCGCCGCATTCCATTCTGGCCACACTGAGCTGGCCGCAGGGCGCGGATACGGCGCGGGAGGTGGAGGTGCTGAAGGCCGTGGCGCAAGCCTGGCCGGCGGTGACCACCGTGCGGGTGAAAGAAGCGCTGGAACAGGCGCGCCAGATGCTGGACGATCTGGGCTTCGGCATTCGCATCGCCAGCCTTGTCACGGTGCTGACCTCCATTTTCGTGCTGGCCGGGGCTCTGGCGGCGGGGCATCAGCACCGGGTCTATGATGCGGTGGTGCTGAAGACGCTGGGCGCGACGCGGGCCCGCCTGCTGGGGGCCTATGTGCTGGAATATGCCGGGCTGGGGCTGGTGACGGCGCTGTTCGCCATCGTCGCTGGCGCGCTCGCAGCCTGGGGTGTGACGACACAGGTGATGGATATCAACTTCGTCTTTCCGCCGGGGGCCGCTCTGGCTGCGGTGGCCGGTGCGCTGCTTCTCACCGTGGGGTTCGGCCTGCTGGGCACCTACCGGGCTCTGGGGCAGGCTCCGGCGCGCGTGCTGCGTCATCTGTGAAGTTCTGCCGGCTTCAGTTTCACAAAGCTTGATTCTGCTCTTGCTCTCATGTCAGCACCATACGAAAGTTGCATTGGGGAGCGCAGATGGCGCACAGCGACACGAATACGAGTCACCCTTCCGGCCGGATTGATCTGCAGATAGGCGAAGGGCATTTGCTTGTGGCTCATCCCTTGCGGGCAGCAGTTCTGGGCGAGCTTCACGCCCGCCCTTTTGTTGCGGTGGAAACGCCGCGCCGGGTGCTGCATGTAGCCTTTCTGCTGGATACCGCCGGTGTGCAGAAGGACCGTGAGTCCCTGATCCGCCTGTGTCAGGCGCGCGGGGTGGCCGCACCTGCACCCGGCGCGCGGCATCATTATGTGGCTTTTGGCGGTGCCAGCCTGCGCTGGGAGAGCCATGCTGAATTTTGCACTTATACGTGGGATTTGCCCTGCAGCCCCCCGAAGCTCGGAGAACTGCCCTTCCAGCCTCCGGCGGTGATTTTGGCCAGCCCTTTTGCGGAGGTGCCTCAGCCTGGTCCGTTGCTTGTGGCGGTGGATCTGCATCTCCTGCCGGACAGCGCGGAAGAGCAGATGCTGGAGCGGCTCTTTGACACTGCCAGTCTGGCCCGCGCTGAGGTGAATGACGGCCTTGCTGAAATCGCTACCGATTTCCGGGCCGATCCTTCTGGCTATGTGCGAGTTCTGGTGCGTGACCGCGGGCTAGGGGATGATGCCGCCGGCGCGCTTGTGCAGCGGCTACTGGAAATCGAGACCTATCGCACGCTGGCCCTCCTCAGTCTGCCGGAAGCACAGCGTCTGGCACCGGATATTGCCCGTATTGAAAGTCGGCTGGCCGTGGCGGCTTCCGCAATGACCCGCACATCCGGCTTCAACTATAATCACAAGCTGCTGGATGAACTGGTGGCGCTGGCGGCCGAACTGGAGGCCGACAGTTCGGGTAGCATGTTCCGCTTCGGCGCCAGCCGGGCCTATATGGAGATTGTGCATCTGCGCCTAGCCTCCATCCGCGAGGTGCCCATGCAGGGCTTCACGACATGGCGGCAGTTTCTGGAGCGGCGGATGACGCCGGCCATGCGCACTTGTATTTCCATAGAGGAGCGGCAGGACAAGGTGGCGCGCAAGCTGGCCAATGCTGCGGATCTGCTGCGCACCCGCGTGAATGTGGAGCTGGAACAGCAGAACCGGGACCTGCTCACCTCCATGAATGAGCGCACCCGCATGCAGCTTCAGTTGCAGAGCACGGTGGAAGGTCTTTCGGTCGCCGCCATTTCCTACTATGTGGTGAGCCTGATCCACTATCTCATCAAGGGCATGTTCGAGGCTGGCGTGGAGAATTCCCTCGGGGTTCACCTGAAGGCCGGCATGGTTTCGGCATTGCTCGTGCCGGTGGTGGTTCTGGCCGTGTGGTGGGTGGTGCGGCGCATCCGCAATGCCCATGCCGCACATCACGACCCTGAAGCACAATAGCCCCGGCATGCCGGGACGGGAGATCACCATGTCGCATCCCACGCAGCCGCTGCAGATCGCCGTCGTGCCTGTCACGCCCTTTCAGCAGAACTGCTCCATTTTGTGGTGCACCCGCACCATGAAGGCTGCGGTGGTGGACCCTGGTGGCGATGTGGACCGGATTCAGTCCGCAGTGAAGGAAACCGGAGTGCAGGTGGAAAAGATCCTTCTTACCCATGGTCATCTCGACCATGCCGGCGGCGCGGCCGAACTTGCCGAACTGCTGGGCGTGCCGGTGGAAGGCCCCACGGCGGCGGACCAGTTCCTTATGGATACGCTGGATGCGGACTGGGCCCGTTATGGGGTGGAAGGCGCGCGCCCGGTGAAGCCCGATCTCTATCTTGCGGAAGGCGAGAGCGTGCGGATCGGTGAGCTGGAGCTGGATATTCTGCATGTGCCGGGGCATACGCCGGGCCATCTGGTCTATGTGCACAAGCCAGCGAATGTGGCTCTGGTGGGTGATACGCTCTTCCGTGGTTCGGTGGGCCGGACGGACTTCCCCTATGGCAACCATGAGCAGCTTATTACCGGTATCCGGGAGAAGCTGCTGCCTCTAGGCGATTCCATGGTGTGTCTCTCCGGTCATGGACCGCTGACCTCCATTGGCGATGAACGCGCCAGCAATCCCTTCCTGCAGGACTGAGCCGGCGTCCTGAAAGATGGGGAAGACCGTTTCCTGCATGGGGGATTCAGGCGGGCAGGGTGAGGCGGTGGCAGAAAATCGCAGCGCCCCTTCCTGTCCCTCTGTCGATGCGCCGCGCTATGCGCTGTATTTCGCGCCGCCGGAAGAGAGCGCCCTGTGGCGCTTCGGTTCCGCCTGGCTGGGCTATGATGCGCAGAGTGGTGTGGAAACCGAAATGCCCGATCTGCCGGAACTCTCGCCTGAGTCTGCCACGCAGTGGCGCGCATGGACCGAGAAGCCCCGCCTCTACGGCTTTCATGCCACGCTGAAGGCCCCCTTTTGCCTTGCGCCGGATTGCGACGAAGAACGCCTGATGGCGGCGGTTTCCGCTCTGGCTGCGGCCTGCCACCCCTTTACGGTGCCGCCACTTGTGCTGGCCCGGCTAGGGCATTTCTGCGCTCTTGTCCCGTCTTGCCAGTTGGGTGCCCAACTGGCTGACCAAGTGGCTGCGCTGGATGATCTGGCTTGGCGCACCGTATGGGATCTGGACCGTTTTCGCGCGCCTTTGACGCCGGCGGATAGGGCACGGCGCAGGCCAGCTCATCTTTCCCCGCGTCAGCTGGCCATGCTGGAGACCTATGGCTACCCCTATGTGGGGGAGGAGTTCCGCTTTCACATGACCCTGACAGGGACATTGGAGCCGGAAGAGGCAGACCGGGCCGAGGACGTGTTGCGCCGCGCCTATGCCCGAAGCGGTGCGGCAGCGCCGGTTCCAGTGGTGGAACTGGCGCTGTTTCACCAGCCTTCGCCTCAGGCGCGTTTCCGGCTGATCCGGCGATTTGCACTTGGGAGTGATGAGAGCGTGTCGCCGTCCCGGAAGTTAGTCGAGCCGATCTAGCCGAACCACACTATCCAAGCCACGCCGGGAAGAGTTTGCCCATCGCGCCGGTCATCATCTCTGCGGCAATGGCGGCGAGGATCATGCCCATGATGCGCCGGGAGATGGAGAGGGCCATGGGCGAAAGCCATTTGGCGATGCTGGGGGCCAGCACCAGCAGAATGCCGAAGAAGACCAGATAGCCCACAAGCCCTGCATAATAGCCGACAGCTCCCTCAAAGGTGTGGGTATAGGGGGCGAAGATGATCAGCGTCGCGATGGTGCCGGGGCCGAAGGTCAGCGGAATGCCCAGTGGATACACGCCGGAGCTGGATGCGGCCTTGAAATTGTCCTTCTCCTCATCGGTGCCGTGATGGGCGCTGCTTTCCTCGCCATTCAGCATGTTGAGAGCGATCAGAAGCACGATGAGGCCGCCCGCAAGGCGGAAATTCTGTACATCAATGCCAAACATGGCGAGCAGGAACTGCCCCGCAATGGCGCAGACCAGCGCGCCCACCACGATGGTCACCAGCATGCTCAGCATGGCGCTGCGCCGGTCCTCCGGCGTCAGATCCGCCGTCAGCGCAAGAAAGACCGGCAGGGTGCTGAGCGGATTCATGATTGCAAAAAGCGCGGCAAACAGTTTGGTCGCAATCGTGAAATCCATTTCCACACCTGATCTGGCTGTTCCTCACGGTAAACTAGGACAGGTGGGGTGAAAAATATATGGATATGACGCCCAAAGGGGCTCACATCTTCATCAGCCCATGCCGCCGATACCATTCTTCACAGAAGGAAGAGCTGTTTATGGTGCCCGCCGCGTTTCGAGGCCAGATGTCGAGGCCAAAGCCGGCAGCAGGACAAGTCGGGGTAGACAGGGAAGGGCTGACGACCGCTGCCGAGGGAAAGCAGCGACCGTCAAAAGCGGATTACTGACGAGCCAGGGTGCCGTCAATGCGCCGCCACAACTGGAGCGGGTTGCCTTCAGCCAGTGCCTCGGGCAGCAGCTCGGAGGGCATGTCCTGATAGCAGACAGGCCGCAGGAAGCGGTTGATGGCCAGAGTGCCGACCGAGGTGGTGCGGCCATCGGAGGTGGAGGGATAAGGTCCGCCATGCACCATGGCGTGGCACACTTCCACGCCCGTGGGCCAGCCATTGAAGAGGATGCGGCCCACCCGGCGCTCCAGCGCGGGCAGCAGTTGGCGCACATCTTCAAGATCGCCGGCCTCGGTATGCACCGTGGCGGTGAGCTGGCCCTCCAGCTTCAGAATGGTCTGGCGTAGTTCCTCAAGGCAGGCGCAGCGCACCAGCAGGGAGGTGGAGCCGAACACTTCTTCCTGCAAGGCGCGGTCGGTGGCATATTCCGCCGCGGGGGCATTGAAGAGCGCACCCTGGGCCTGGTTCGGTCCTGTGGGGGCCTGTCCGCGCGCCAGCAGGCTGGCCGAGGGGTTTTCTTCCAGCTTCGCCACGCCGCTGGCATAGGCGGCATGAATGCCGGGGGTGAGCATGGTGGTGGCCGGCGCGGTCGTCATGGCGTCAACAGCCGCCGTCAGGAAGCGGTCGAGATCGGGCCCGTCAACAGCCAGAACAAGGCCGGGATTGGTGCAGAACTGGCCGGACCCCATGGTGAGGGAGCCGATAAAGCCCTTACCCATGGTCTCGGCCCGTGCCGCCAGTGCGCCGGGCATGAGAATGGTGGGGTTGACGCTGCTCATCTCGGCATAGACCGGAATGGGCTCGGGGCGGGCCGCCGCCACCGCCATCAGCGCGGTGCCGCCGCGCCGCGAACCGGTAAAACCCACGGCCTTGATGCGCGGATCTTCAACCAGCGCCGTACCAATGGCGTTGCCATTGCCGAACAGCAGCGAGAACACACCTTCCGGCAGGCCGCAACTGGCCACGGCATCGCGGATGGCGCGACCCACCAGTTCAGAGGTGCCGGGATGGGCGCTGTGGCCCTTCACCACCACCGGGCAGCCGGCGGCGAGGGCGGAAGCGGTGTCACCACCTGCCACGGAGAAGGCCAGCGGAAAATTGCTGGCGCCGAACACCGCCACCGGGCCAAGGGCAATATGGCGCTGGCGCAGATCCGCACGCGGCTGGGGCTGGCGCTCCGGCTGGGCCGGGTCGATCCGGGCCATAAGCCAACTGCCTTCGCGCACCACGCTGGCGAACAGGCGCAACTGACCCACGGTCCGGCCACGTTCACCTTCCAGCCGGGCGCGGGGCAGGCCGGTTTCAAGCATCGCACGGGCGATCAGTTCATCACCGAGATTGAGGATATTTTCGGCGATGGTTTCCAGAAAGCCTGCACGCGCTTCCTGGGAGGTTTCGCGATAGGTGTCGAAGGCGGCGTCGGCCAGTGCACAGGCCTGTTCCACCTCGCCTGCGCTGCCGCCGCCAAATACCGGCTCCAGTTCTTCGCCGGTGGCCGGGTTGATGGCGCGAATGGCAGTATGCGTGCCACGCAGGCGGCTGGAACCAATCAGCATTTCGCCGGTCAGTGTGGACATGTCTTTTCTCCTAGCGGCCCCAGCGCAGAACCAGCGGATCAAGCCCGCGCGCGATTTCGATAAGGCCCTTGCGGGTTTCGGGATGAACAGCAGGGAAAGGCGCGCGGATCGCGTCGGAAGCGATAACGCCGCCTTCCTTCATCAGGATCTTGGCTGCGGCGAACCCGGCCTGACGGTTCTCGTAATTGATGAGAGGCAGCCAGCTGGCATAGGCGGCGACAGCCTCATCGCGGCGTCCGGCGAGATAGGCGTCAACGATGGAGCGCATGCCATCGGGATAGCCGCCACCCGTCATCGCACCCTGCGCGCCGGCGTCCAGATCGGCCAGCAGTGTGATGCCTTCTTCGCCATCCCACGGGCCGACAATGGCGTCACCACCTTCAGTGATCAGCGCGCGCAGCTTGTTGGCGGACTGGGGCACCTCGATCTTGAAATAGGAGACATGCTGGATCTCCTTCGCCATGCGCACCAGAAGCGGAATGGATAGGATGGTGCCGGACATGGGCGCATCCTGGATCATGATCGGAATGTCGATCGCATCCGAAATGGCCTTGAAATAGGCATAGATGCCTTCTTCACCCACACGCAGTGTGGCGCCGTGATAGGGCGGCATGATCATGACCATGGCTGCACCCGCATCCTGCGCGGCGCGGCTGCGAGCGGCGCACACGGCGGTGGAATAATGCGAGGTGGTGACAATCACCGGCACCCGGCCCGCCGTGGTGGTGAGCACGGTGTGCATCACTTCGTCGCGCTCCGCATCAGAGAGCGCGAACTGCTCGGAATAATTGGCGAGCGCGCACAGGCCATTGGAGCCAGCGTCGATCATGAAATCGACACACCGGCGCTGGCCTTCAGGATCGAAACGTCCATCTTCATGGAAGATGGTGGGAACGACAGGGAAAACACCCTTATAGGGGGCGGTCATGATGTATTCTCCTCCCGAGAGCGTCAGTGGTTGTCACGCGCCACTGGCGCGCCGCTGCAACCGACAAGAAAATCCAGGTCCGCACCCTTGTCGGCTTGAAGGACATGGTCGATATAGAGCTTCACATAGCCACGTTCAGCATGGGGTTTTGGCGGCACCCAGGCTTCGCGGCGACGTTCCAGTTCGGCATCATCCACATGTAGATGCAGGCTGCGGGCGGGCACATCCAGCGTGATGGTGTCGCCATTGCGCACGAAGGCCAGCGGGCCTCCGGCGGTGGCTTCGGGGGCGACATGCAGCACCACGGTGCCATAGGCCGTGCCGGACATGCGAGCATCGGAAATGCGCACCATGTCGCGCACGCCCTGGCGTAGAAGCTTGGCCGGCAGCGGCATGTTGCCGACCTCCGCCATGCCGGGATAGCCCTTGGGGCCACAGTTTTTCAGCACCATGATGCAACTGGCGTCAATGTCGAGATCATCGTCATTCACGGCCGCATGCATCTCTTCCACCGTCTCGAAGACAACGGCGCGGCCGGTATGCTGCATCAGTTCGGGCGAGGCAGCGGATGGCTTGATGACAGCGCCATCCGGGGCAATGTTGCCGCGCAGAATGGCGATGCCGGCATCTGGCTTGAAAGGGGTTTCAATAGGGGTGATGACCTCTTCGTTCCAGCAGGGCGCACTTTCCACATTGTCCCAGATGGTGCGCCCGTTCACGGTGAGAGCCTCGCGATTGAGCAGGCCTTGCTCGCCCAGACGGCGCAGCACGGCGGGCAGGCCACCGGCATAGTAGAAATCTTCCATCAGGAAGCGACCGGAGGGCATCAGGTCCACGAGGCAGTTCACATCGCGGCCCAGCATGTCGAAATCATCCAGCGTGAGCGGCACGCCGATACGCCCGGCAATGGCCAGAAGGTGGACCACGGCATTGGTGGAGCCGCCAATGGCCGCCAGCGTGCGGATGGCGTTCTCAAATGCCTGCCTTGTGAGCACCTTCGACATGGTGAGGTCTTCACGCACCATTTCCACGATGCGTCGTCCTGCCATGCGCGCCAGCAGGTTGCGGCGGGCGTCCGTGGCGGGAATGGCGGCATTCTCGGGCAGGCCCATGCCGAGAGCTTCCACCAGAGAGGCCATGGTAGAGGCGGTGCCCATTGTCATGCAGTGGCCGGCGGAACGGTTCATCGCCCCTTCCGCCTCATGAAACTGTTCGAGCGTGATTTCCCCGGCGCGCAATTGCTCGCTCATGGAGATGATGTTGGTGCCTGAGCCGATGGTGTGGCCCTGATAATGGCCATTGAGCTGCGGCCCGCCGGACATGCCGATGGTGGGCATGTTCACGGATGCCGCGCCCATCAGCAGGGCCGGTGTGGTCTTGTCACAGCCCATCAGCAGAACAGCGCCATCCAGAGGATGGGCGCGCAGCGCCTCTTCCACATCCATGGCCGCAAGGTTGCGGAACAGCATGGCTGTGGGCCGCATGGTGACCTCGCCCAGCGAGGAAACCGGAAATTCAAGGGGATAGCCACCAGCTTCCAGAATGCCGAACCGCACATGCTCGGCAATGGTGCGAAAATGGGCGTTGCAGGGGGTCAGCTCCGACCAGGTGTTGCAGATGCCGATAACCGGACGACCCTCAAACTGGTCCTGCGGGGTGCCGCTGTTCTTGAGGAAGGAGCGGTAATAAAAGCCCAGTTTGTCCTGGCGCCCGAACCAAGCCTGGCTGCGCAATTTCTTCTCTGACATGGGTGTTTCTTTCGCCTCCCGGGGGCATTTGGAAGCGAACTTATCCATGGAAAATATAACAGTCTAATGCTAGTTTTGTGATCTGACATATATAAAATGATATGGATTGAACGATGGCGGACCACGCCGATATCCCCTCCCATTTGCTCCGCAGCCGGCTGAAACTGCGCCATCTGCGCCTGCTGATCGTGCTGGATGATTGCCGTAAGCTGGGGCATGCGGCGGCGGCACTCAATCTGTCCCAGCCGGCGGCCTCCAAATTGCTGGGTGAGATTGAAGCGCTGGTGGGCGTCCAGTTGTTCGAGCGTCTGCCGCGTGGGGTAGAGCCTACGGCTTTCGGTGAAGTGCTGGTGCGCCGGAGCCGGGCCATGTTGACGGAGCTGAATCTGGCGGATGAGGAACTTAAGGCGCTGAGAGCCGGAGAGGGGGGCGTTGTCACCATCGGCGCGGTCACCGCGCCGGCCTGTGACATTGTGGTGGATGCGCTCCACAGCCTGCATCGTCAGAGACTGGGTCTGAGGGTCAATGTGGAGGTGAACACCAGCCCGGCGCTGGCGCGCCAGTTGCTGGCGGGTGAACTGGATTTCGCCATCGCCCGCATCACCGGGGATGTGGATGCGGAGCCCTTCGCCTATGAGGAAATCGGTGTGGAAAAATGCTGCCTCGTGGTGCGTGACAGCCACCCCCTGGCCGGCTGTGCGCGTGTGAAGCCGGAGGATCTGGCCGATCAGGACTGGGTGTTGCAGACCCAGGGCTCACTGTTGCGCTTGCGGGTGGAGGAAATGCTCCGGCGTCACGGCGTGCCGGTGCCGGGCCGGGTCATCAACACGTCTTCGGTTCTGGTTTCCATGGCGCTGGCGCGCAGCAGCGATATGGTGGTGGCATTGGCAGCGGGCGTGGCGGATCTGTTTTGCAGCGCCGGTGGTTTCGTGATTCTCCCACTGGATGAGCGGGTCGTGGTGGAGCCTTATGGTCTGATCCGCATGCGGGGTAAGGAGTTGTCCCCCGCCGCGCATCATTGTCTTGAGGCGGTGCGCCAAGCGGTGCGCCAGCGTGCGCTTATGCCTGTTGCCCCTCCTCCCGGGTGAGATCGCGCGTGCGCTCCACATCCTTGCGGTTCTTGCTGAGCAGGCCCTGCATCGCTGCCCGCGCAGCATCCGCATCATGGCGCTGCACGGCGTCCGAGACCACCTTGTGGGGCTCCAGATTATTAATATAAGCCCCGCCCATATGATTGCCGAGGGCGAAGTTCACTCGTAGCAGCAGGGAGATGGACTGGTAAACCGAGAGCAGCAGTCTGCTGCCGGCCGCCTCGAACAGGCGCTGGTGGAACAGCACATCGGCATCAATGGAGCGCACCGGGTCCATACGGTAGGTTTCCATCTGCTCATAGGCCTCCCACAGGCGCAGAACCTCAACGATGGAGGCCCGTTCGGCCGCCAGAGCGGCGACTTCCGGCTCGATAATTCGCCGCAGCTCCATCAATTCATCAACCAGTTTCTCACGGGTTTCCTGATTATCGAGGCTCCAGGTCAGCAGGTCCGAATCCAGCATGTTCCATTCGGATTGCGGTTGAACGATCGTCCCTGCCCGCCGTTCCGTGCGCAGCAGGCCCTTGCCGGAGAGCATCTTCACAGCTTCTCTTACGGCGTTGCGGCCTACACCGAGGCTGTCGGCGATTTCTGATTCCGTAGGTAATGTAGAAGCGGCCGGATAACGCCCTTCGGCGATCCAGCGCCCGATGGTTGCCGCTACGTCCTCGACACGGCTCGCACTTTTTTGATGCCCGCCTTGTTCTTTCCGCGCCATGCCCTGCCTTTTCCTGCCTCAAAGGGTTGCGGGACGATCATAACCTATTTCATCGGATGCATCGCCCGATTTGAAGGGCGTGTTTTCAATTAGATGGGATGAAATTCAATAATGATCCCTTGAAAAACGCAAATCTCTCTGTTTAGGTGTGTCAACTCAGCCGACAAGGCCGGGAAAAGCGGGCTCCAAGCCGAGAATGCAGACCCGCGATCTACCAAGGAGAGGTTCAAAATGAAGCATGCGCTCCTCGCCGGCTTCGTGGCTGTTGCCGCCGCGACGCTGCCTGCCGCCGCTTTCGCCAAGGATTATGAACTGCGCTTCCAGACCAACGAGACATCCGGCTCGCTGGCCTTCCAGATCCAGAGCGACTGGGCCAAGCGCGTGGAACAGATGAGTGGCGGCCGTATCAAGATCGATCTTCTGCCGGTCGGTTCCGTGGTGGAATATAACGAGACGCTGGATGCCGTGGGCTCCGGCATTCTTCAGGGCCACATCACGGATGCATCCTATTTCTCTGGTCGGGATCCGGCATTTTCGCTGATCGCGAACCCTGTCGGCGCCTGGTCCGACCCCAATGACATGCTGCGCTTCTTTCGCTATGGCGGCGGGAAGGAAGCCTATAACCAGATCGTCAATCCCTATGGCGTGGAATTCATCGGCGCGTCCGCCGCGACGGTTGAATCCATTCCCGCCAAGGTGCCGCTCAATGGTGTGGCCGACCTGAAGGGCCTGAAGATCCGCGCCCCGGAAGGGTTGGTGCAGTCCACCTTTGCCGCAGCCGGTGCGTCCCCGGTGAACCTGCCGCAGTCCGAAGTGTTCACCTCGCTCGACAAGGGCGTGATCGACGCTGCTGACGCCACCACCCTGGCCGTGAATGACACGATGGGCCTACACAATGTGGCCAAGCATCCGATCTATCCCGGCTTCCACTCCCTGCCTATCGTTGATGTCTCCATCAACAAGCAGCTCTGGGATGAGATGCCCGACGATCTGAAGGCCATTCTCACCGTTTCGGTGAATGACATGGGCGAGGATGCTGTCTCCCGTATCATGATGGAAGACAAGAAGGTCGCGACCAGGCTCGCCAAGAGCGGTGATGTGACGCTGCATGACTGGTCTCCGGAAGAGCGTAAGAAGTTCCGCGAGATCGCGCAGCAGCAGTGGGCCGAATTCGCCAAGAAATCACCCAATGCGCTGATGGTTTATGAGAAGCTGACGGCATTCCTCACCAGCCAGGGCCTGCTCTGAGCCTCTTCTTGTTCAGGACATTGCAACACGGGGCCGGGTGCGACGATATCCGGCCTCAATGGAGGTTATATGGAGCACAAGGCCCCGGAGCCCCTCGCTTCAGATGTGGTCTCGAAGGGCGTTGCCTGGCTGGGTAAGCCCTTCAGCCTCATCTTCATCTTCACCACCGCCATTGCGGTGCTCGAAGTGATCATGCGTTATGTCTTCGATTCCCCCACCATCTGGGTGCATGAAACCACCACCGCGCTGACGGCCCTGTGCTTTGCTTTCGGTGGGGCCTATTGCCTTGCGATAGACAAGCATATTCGCGTGGTGTTGATTTATGATCATGTCGGACCGGCTGCCAAGCGCTGGATGGATGTGGGCATCAGCGCGGTGTGCACCTGTGTATGCGCCCTGATGAGCTATGCCTCCTTCGGCATGGTCTACAAGGCGCTGTTCACGCCTTGGGGTGCGTTGCGTCTGGAAACCAGCGGCAGCGCCTGGAACCCGCCCTTTCCGGCAATGGTCAAGACCTTTCTCTTTCTCATCCTGATCGTGATGACGCTGCAGTTCCTCGGGCAGCTCATTGGGCATCTGCGCCGCAAGCCGGATGCCGATGCGCATCATGGCCAGACCAATGCCGGAGTGTATGAAGATGCTTGAGTTGCAGGCTCTTGGCATTGATGGCGGCAGCGTGCTCATGTTCGCCATGCTGCTGGGCCTTCTGGTCAGCGGCATGCCGCTCGCATTCGTCACCATTCTGGTGTCGCTGTTCTTTGCGCTGGGCTGGTTTGGCCCGCAGGTGATGCCCATCATCACCACGCGCATCTATTCATTTATCTCCCAATATGTCTTCGTTTCGGTGCCAATGTTCGTGCTCATGGCGTCGGTGCTCGACAGATCCGGTATTGCCAGGGATCTGTTCGATGCGATGAAGCTTGTGGGCGGGCGCGTGCGCGGTGGCGTGGGCGTGCAGACGCTGCTGGTTTCCGTGGTGCTGGCGGCGATGTCCGGCATCATCGGGGGCGAGATTGTGCTGCTGGGCCTTCTGGCCCTGCCGCAGATGCTGCGTCTGGGCTATGACAAGAAGCTGGCCATTGGCGTGGTGTGCTCCGGCGGTGCGCTGGGCACCATGATCCCCCCATCCATCGTGCTCATCATTTATGGGCTTTCGGCCAATGTTTCCATTGGCGAACTGTTTACGGCCTCCTTCCTGCCGGGCCTTATGCTGGCCTCGCTCTATGCCGGCTATGTGCTGCTGCGTGCACATCTCAACCCTGCGCTGGCCCCCGTGCCGACCGAGGATGAGACCATCAGCACCACGGAAAAGCTGAAGCTGCTGAAGGGGCTTGTTCTGCCCATTCTGGTGGTGGTGTTCGTTCTGGGCTCCATCTATGGCGGCATTGCCTCGGTGACGGAAGCCTCGGCCATCGGTGTGGCCGGTGTGGTGCTGTCCACCATTCTGCGGCGTGAATTCTCCTGGGAGATGATGAAGGGGGCGGCCCTGCAGACGCTCTCCACCTGCGGCATGATCGTGTGGATCGGCATTGGCGCGAGCGCGCTGATCGGCGTCTACAATCTCATGGGCGGCATCCGCTTTGTGGAAGGCCTGCTACTGAATGTGTCGGATACGCCGATTGTCGTGCTGCTTCTGATGATGTTCATCCTGGCGCTGCTGGGCATGTTCCTGGACTGGGTGGGCATTGCGCTGCTGTGCATTCCCATCTTCGTGCCGATCATCGTGAAGCTGGGCTATGATCCGGTGTGGTTCGGCGTGCTGTTCTCCATGAATATGCAGATGTCGTTCCTCTCGCCCCCCTTCGGACCTGCGGCCTTCTATCTGAAGAGCGTCGCGCCGCCGGAGATATCGCTGGGGCTGATCTTCCGCTCGCTGCTGCCCTTCATCGCCATTCAGGCCTTTGCGCTGGCGATGGTCATCATCTTCCCGCAGATCGCGATATGGTGGAAATAATCGGTCTCCCGTCATGGGGCCGGTATGACAGCCTTCCGGCGGATCGCCTCCGCCATGCGCCGGAAGGCTTTTCATTCCAGAGACAGAAAACCGGGGTCATCCATTGGGTGGCCCCGGTTTTTTTATGGGCAACAGCTCTGGTGTGGCTGGCAAGACTTGCAAAAAGTAAGGTGCCATATCATAAGTATGCTTATCATGATTCTGGAACAGAAATACAAGGCCCTTCTAGCCGGTGCGGATGCCGCGCTGCCGCTTGCGCAGATGCGTCTGTGCTTCGAGGTTCTGGCACTGGCCGGGGCGATTGATCGCGATTGCGCATCGCGCCTTGGTGCGCACCAGCTTTCCGAAGGCAAGTTTGTGCTGCTCTATCTGCTGGCAAGGGCCCCTGATGGTCTGTCTCCCTATGAACTGGCGGAACAGGCGGGTGTCACCCGTGCCACGGTGACAGGTCTGCTGGATGGGCTGGAGCGCAGCCATCTGGTGCAACGCCATGCCCACCCGGAAGATCGCCGACGGCTCACCATCCGCCTGTCTGCCGAGGGGCGCAAAATGAGTGAAAAGCTCGTGGCGCAGCATAATCGCTGGATCGGTTCACTGTTCGCGGATTTCACGCCGGAAGAAGGCGCCGAGCTGTCGCGCCTGCTGGACAAGGCCTTCGCGCGGACGGATGCCGGGCGGCAGGGCGCACAGGCCGGCGCGCACATGCAGGAGCCGGCCGATGGTTGAGAACAGTGCTGCACTGAAGAAAGCGGCACATCTTGCTAAGGCGCAGGCCGGGCAGGCTGAGGCCTCCAATCTGTCGGAAATACTGGCAATCGATTTTCCGATTCTGCTGGAGGCGGTTCTGCCGGATGTGGTGCGAGCCTATCCGCAAAAGGTGGCGGGCTTGCAGGAATTGGGCATTTCCGCCCGCATGGCGGAAACCGGCCGGCTTTTGCTCGCCTGTCTGGGGCCGGGGCACCTGGGCGATCTACAGACGCATGGCAGTGATACGGTGCGCGGTTGGGCCTGTTTCATGATCGCCGCGCAGGATCTTCCACTTGCCCATCAGCTCTCGGCCATACGCCCGCTTGCGGATGATCCGCATTTCGGTGTGCGGGAATGGGCGTGGCTGGCGGTGCGCCCGGCCATCTCGGATAATCTGGAGGACGCCCTTGCGCTGCTGATACGCTGGACGCGGGAACCTTCGGCCTTTCTGCGCCGCTTCGCCAGCGAAGCCACGCGGCCACGTGGTGTGTGGTGTCGTCATATCACCGCTCTCAAAACCGACCCGGCGGTGGGGCTGCCATTGCTGGAGGCATTGAAGGCGGACCATTCGCCCTATGTGCAGGATTCCGTCGGCAACTGGCTCAATGACGCCGCCAAATCCCGGCCGGATTGGGTGCGCAGCGTGGTGGCGCAGTGGCTGGACAGTTCGCCCTCGCCCCATACGGCGCGGATCGCACGGCGCGCCTTGCGCTCTCTCGACAAACCAAAGAAGGGTTCATCATGAGCCATATGCTGATTGAGCTTTATACGCCGCGTGCGGCTTGGCTGGCTCTGGATGAGGCTGCGCGTCAGGCCTTTTTCGCGCGCATCGCGGTGGGCATGGAAGAGCTGCTGGGCCGGGGCATCAGACCCATGGCTTTCGGGGCCGTGGATGGCGCACTGGCTCATGGCGCGCCCCAGCGCTTCTTCGCGATCTGGCAGGCGCCGGATGCGGAGGGACTGAAGACGCTGGTGGAGGGGATCACCCTTTCCGGCTGGCATGATTATTTCGAGACGCTCAATGCCGGTGGGGTTGGGGAAGATCTGCAGGCCCATCTTCAGGCGCTGGCGGCTGTCACAGCCTGAGGCGTCAGCGGCGCAGCTTTTCATACCGCTTGACGAGGCGCTCGCGTTTGAGGCGTGAGAGCCTCTGAACCCAGAAGATCCCATCGAGTTGGTCAATTTCATGCTGGTGGCATATGGCGGCAAAACCTTCTGCGTCCTCTTCATGGATCATGCCGGTCAGATCTTGATAGCGCAGGCGAATACGGGCGGGGCGCTCGATCTCATCCGTCACGCCCGGCATGGAGACGCTGCCTTCCACATGGCGCATCGTCTCCTTCGAGGCTTCAAGTACCTGCGGATTGACATAAAAGCGTGGCCCGTCTTCCGGCGAAAGCTCCAGCACCACGAGGCGCTGGGCTACACCAATATGCGGGGCGGTGATGCCGACGCCGGGGGCGGCGCGCATGGTGTCCAGAAGATCATGCGCCAGTGTGGCGAGGGCATTGTCAAACTGCTCCACCGCTGCGGCAATGGTGCGCAGGCGTGGGTCCGGGAAGATGACGAGGGGACGAACGGCCATGGGGCAGGCTCCTGCGGGCATCGGCGAAAGCGGCCTTGTGATGCCGGAGGCGTGGTGCCTTTGCAAGAGAGTGCCGGGAAAGCGGCAAGAAGGTCGCAAGAGAGAGAATAAGGGGCGCGACCTGCGGGCGCGTGGGTTTCGGCGCGGGCGCGGAGTGTCACCCGTCAGTATGTGGGAGAGAAGCCGGGGCAGGGCAGGCATATATGCCCCGGCCTTGCTTTCAGGCGCGCATCTGCCGCATTTCGCCATGTCTGGCCGGACGCAGGAAGCTGCGCCATCCGCCACTTGCGGTAATGTCGCGGGCCGTTGCGCTGGCATAGGCTTCACACAGGAAGCCCTTCACGCTGCTGCCATCTTCCAGCACCACGGTGCCAATGGAAAGCGGGGCGGGAATGCCGGCCATGAAATCTCCCAGCGCGGTGCGGGGCAGAGCCCACACTTCCACCGCAATGCCGGCACCCGGTTCATCGCCCGTATGCACAAGGCCCGGACGCTCTGGCGGGCCGCCGGCCAGTGCGTAGAAGCGATAATGCGGAGCGGTGCGGCAGGCGCGCAGGAAGCGCCCGCCGCGGGAGGTCAGCTCCGGGTTCAACGGCAGGCTGGACATATGCGCCCCGCACACCGCCAGTGCGATTTCATCGGGGGTCAGATCATCCAGAATCACAGGCCCGCTGGCGGCATCGCGCTCGATCTTCAGAGCCAGGGCGGCGACGCTGGCATCTGCGCCCGACCGGCCCAGAATGGTGAGGCTGCCGGGCCTGCCATCCGCGCGGGGCGTAGTGGGCACGGCCAGACCGCACATATCCAGCAGATTGACGAAATTGGTATAGATGCCGAGCTGGGCATTGGGGCCCATTGCATCGGCTTTCACCTCCTTCACGCTGACGAAACGCGGAATGGTGGGCACACAGATGAAATCGGCTTCCGCAATCTCTTCCAGACAGCGCTGCTTCAGCTCTGCCAGACGATATTGCGCGCGGAAGGCGTCCACGGCAGTGAAATGGCGGCCGCCTTCCAGAATGGCGCGGGTGGTGGGGTGCAGTGTCTCGGGGGCTTCATCCAGTCGTGCCCCCACGGCTGCAATGCGCTCGGCCACCCAGGGGCCCTGATAGAGCATTTCGGCAATGGCGTAGAAAGGGGTAAAATCCACCTCTTCCACCACGGCCCCGATGGTGCGCAGGCGGGCGATGATATCGCGGAAATAGTCGGCCTGAACGCTGTCTCCAAATGTGAGAAGGGATGTGACGTCCGGCACGGCAATGCGCATGGAGGGGGGTAAAGCGGAGAGTTTTGGCGTGGGAAAGGTGCGCGAATAGGCGTCCGCCGGGTCATGGGTGGCAGTGAGCGCATAGATGTCCCACGCATCCGCTACCGTCTGCGCGAAGATGGACACCGTATCCAGCGTGCGGCAGGCCGGCACCACTCCGCTTGCTGAAAGTGCGCCGAGGCTGGGCTTGAGCCCGACCACATCATTCAGCGCCGCCGGCACACGCCCGGAACCGGCCGTATCGGTACCCAGCGAGAAGGGCACGATCTGTTGCCCCACAATCACGCCGGAGCCGGAGGAGGAGCCCCCCGGAACAATAGTCGGGTCTACCGCATTCAGGGGCGCGGGATAGGGAGTGCGCAAGCCCACAAGGCCGGTCGCGAACTGGTCCAGATTGGTCTTGCCCAGACAAATGGCGCCCGCCGCCCGCAGCCGCGCGACGACAAAGGCATCTTCTTGCGCCATATGGGCGAAATCCGGGCAGGCGGCGGTTGTCGGCATGCCGGCGACATCGATATTGTCCTTCACCGCAAAGGGGATACCCCAGAGCGGGCGGCTATCCGGCGTACCCAGTGCTGCGGCTTCTGCAAGGGCGGCCTCCCGCGCGTCATGAATGAAGATGCCGGGGTCCGCGACCGCATCCAGCCGGCGAAAGGCTTCCGCCACCACGGCTTCGGGGCGTACACCCTCCGCATAGGCTCGGCGCAGGGCCGGCAGGGTGAAGGGCAGGGCGGAAAGCGGGGCATTCAGGGCATTATCCGGCATGGCTTGATCCAGCATTGGGGTGGTCCGGAGCGCGGTCAGGGCGGGGGAAACCGTGACGGATCACGCTGCGGTCAGGCGCGTCGGGGGCTGCGGCGCGGCGGAAAGGAGTTCACGCGTATAGGGATGGCTGGGCGTGTTCATCACCTCTTCGGTGGGGCCGGATTCAATGATCTGGCCGCCCTTCATCACGATCACGCGGTCGCACAGCAGGCGCACCACGTTCAGATCATGGCTCACGAAGAGATAGCTCATACCCAGCCGGGCACGCAGATCGGCCAGAAGGTTGAGCACCACGGCCTGAATGGAGACATCCAGTGCGGCCGTGGGTTCATCCAGAACCAGAAAATCCGGTTCCGTGGCGATGGCGCGGGCAATGCCCACACGGGCCTTCTGGCCGCCGGAAAGCTGGTGGGGGAAGCGATCCAGCAGATGGGGTGGCAGGCCGGTGAGATGGGCCAGCTCTTCCACCCGCGCATCCAGCTTGCTGCCGCACATGCGCATCAGCCGGCGCAGCGGCTCGGCAATGGACTGGCGGGCCGTGTGGCGGGGGTTGAGGCTGTCGGTTGCATCCTGAAACACCATCTGGATGCGTCCACGCAGCGGATTGCGGGCGAAATTCTCTGCCGGCATGTCGGCAATGTTCTGGCCCTGGAACAGGATCTGGCCGGATGAGGAATCCATCAGCCGCACCAGCATGGAGGAGGTGGTGGACTTGCCGCATCCGCTTTCGCCCACCAGTCCCACGCTCTCACCCTTGCGAATGGTGAAGCTGACGCCGCGCACCGCATGGACCGGGCCGGATTTGCCGGCATAGACCTTGTTCAGGTCCTGCACTTCCAGCAGCGGCTTTTCCGAGATGGTGTGGGGCGCAAGAGGGGTGCGCTCATCTTCTGGCAGAAGATCACGGATGGAGGTGTTGCGCCGGGGCGTGGCCTCCACCAGCTTGCGGGTATAGGGATGCTGCGGATTGGTGAAGAGCGCGACCGGGTCGCCCTTTTCCACGATTTGCCCGTCCTTCATCACCACGATGCGGTCGCAATATTCCGATGCGAGGCCGAGATCATGGGTGATGAGGATGGAGGACATGCCACGGGCGCGGACCAGTTCATCCACCAGATCCATCACCACTTTCTGGGTGGTGATGTCGAGGCCGGTGGTGGGCTCGTCGGCGATCAGCAGCTTGGGGTCACAGGCCAGCGCAATGGCGATGACGACGCGCTGGCACATGCCCCCCGAAAGCTCGAAGGGATAAGCATCATAGCGGCTGGCGGCATCGTTGATCTTCACGGCCTCCAGCGCGGCGATGGCTTTTTCGCGGGCATCATGGCCGCTGGCCTGGTTGTGACGGCGCAGCACATCCTCAATCTGGTGGCCGACCTTGCGGATGGGGTCGAGAGCGGCACGCGGATTCTGGAAGATCATGCTGATCTCCCGGCCGCGAATGTCGCGCATCTCCCGTTCGCTGGCGCGGCGCAGATCAATGCCGGAATAGATGGCGTCGCCAGCCTTGATCTGTCCGTTAGCGTCCAGAATGCGCATCAGCGCGTAGGAGGTGACGGACTTGCCCGAACCGCTCTCGCCCACAATGCCGAGGCGCTCACCCTTGGCCAGCTCGAAGCTGATGCCCTTGACGGCGTTGACTTCTCCTTGCCGGGTGCGGAAGGCGACTGCAAAATCCTTGACCGAAAGCATGTTCAGGTCCTCCGCCGGGGGTCGACGATGTCGCGCAGGCCATCGCCCATCAGGTTGAAGGTGAAGACGGCGAGCATGAGCCAGAGGCCGGGGAAGAGCGCGAGCCACCATTCGCCGGAGACGATGAAGTTCGCACCTTCCGCCACCATGATTCCCCATTCCGGGGTAGGCGGACGCACGCCCAGACCGATGAAGGACAGGCCCGCGGCATTCAGGATCGCCCAGCCCAGATTCAGCGAGACCTGAACCATCATGGGCGGCAAGGCGTTGGGGAAGATGTGCAGGGCCAGAACCCGGGTATCGGAATTTCCGGCCAGGCGGGCGGCCTGAGTGAAGCCGGCCTCGCGGCGGATATTCACCTCCGCGCGCACCACACGGGCATAGAAGGGAATGTTGATGATGGCCGTGGCGTAGATGATGTTTGCCACCGAATTGCCGAGCGCGGCCACGATGCCCATGGCCAGCACGAACAGCGGAAAGGCCATGATGATGTCGAGGAAGCGGTTCAGCACCATATCGAGCCAGCCGCCGCGATAGCCGGCAATAGCGCCGATGACCGAGCCGATCACGAAGGACAGCGCCACCGCCGCCACCGAGATGATGAGATCGAGACGGGTCGCCACGATCACCCGGCTGAACACGTCACGACCCAGATTGTCCGTGCCGAACCAGTGGAAGAAGGAGGGCGGCTGAAGCACCATGGCGGAGTTTGTCGCCAGCGGGTCATAGGGCACGAGGGAGGGGCCGATCACCGCCGAGGCGACGAAGAAGGCGAACATGCCGAAGGACAGTGCGGTGACGGGGTTCTCGCGCAGCACATAGAGAGCGTGCGCCAGTGCACCGGATTTCGCGGCGGCGGGTTTCACCGTTCGGGGGGGCTGGCCGGAGGCCGCAGGGGCATCAATGGCGGTGGCCATGGGGACCTTCCTTTCCGTTTCGCCTTGCATGCTCATCGCGTGCCCGTGCCGAAGCGCGGATCGATGGCCGAATAGGTGAGGTCGATGATGAGGTTGAGCACGACGAAGAGCAGTGCCATGGCGAGCACGAAGCCCTGAACCGCCGCATAATCGGAGGCCACCAGAGCCTCCACGGCATAGGAGCCGATGCCTGGCCAGGCGAACACCTTCTCCACCAGCACATTGGCGCCCAGCACGAAGGAGAACACCATGCCCAGCGTGGTGACGACCGGCAGCAGCGCATTGCGGAAGGCGTAGGTGAACAGCACCTGCCGGGTCCCAAGGCCGGCGGCCTTGGCGGTGCGGACATAATCCGCCGAAAGGGCTGAGAGCATGGAGGCACGGGTCATGCGGGCAATGGGGGCCAGCGTGAACAGGGCCAGGGTAATGGCCGGAAGGATGAGCTGCTTCAGCGCACCGAACCAGGTTTCTGCATCCCCCGCCAGCGCGGCGTCAATCAGGAAGAAGCCGGTGACGCGCTCAGGCTCGATGAAGATGAAATCCAGTCGTCCAAGCGGGGAGGGGGCCCAGCCTAGCTGATAATAGAAGACATAGATCAGCACGAGGCCGGTGAAGAAGGTGGGCAGCGAGACACCCGCCGTAACCAGAAGCCGACAGAGCTGATCCACCCAGCTTCCCGGTCGCGTGGCGGCGAGAATGCCAAGCGGCACCGCCACCACGCAGGACAGGATGAGAGCAAAGAACGTCAGTTCCAGTGAGGCAGGCAGACGGCTCGCCAGTTCCTCCGCCACCGGGCGACCGGTGGCGACGGATTGGCCCAGATCGCCATGGAGCAACTGCCCCACATAGATGGCGAACTGCTCGGGCATGGGTTTGTCGAGGCCGAGCTGGGCCCGCACCTCCTCAATGGACTCGGGCGTTGCGGCAAGGCCGGCGAACTGCACGGCCGGATCTCCCGGCAGTGCACGGGTGAGAATGAAGGAAATCACCACCACACCCAGAATGACGGGCACCGCCTGTGCAATGCGCCCCAGAATAGCTCCCGAACGCCCGGCCATGATCAACCCTCCAGCTTGAGTGTGCGCAGGTCGAGCTGGCGGTGGAACCAGAACTCGTAACCCGTGGCCCCGTTGAGCGCGACATTGAGAGCCGGCTGGTAGAGGGGCACGCGCGGCAGATCTTCAAAGACAATCTCGATGATGCGCTTGATCTTGGGCGCATATTCGGGGTTATCCATGGGCATGCGCAGGGTTTCGTCGACCAGCTTGTTGACTTCGGGGTTGTCATAGTTCGACGAATTGAACAGATGCCCGGCCTGATAGGCCCAGAAGAAGTAGTAATCCGGTGTATTCAGCCAGCCGCCGAAGTTCTCGAGGTGCAGCGGCAGGCGCTTTTCGACAAGGGCGGCCGTACGCCAGTTGGCGCCGGGGATCTTCTCGATCTGGGTCTTGATGCCGATCTTGGCGAGGGCTTCCTGAATCAGTAGGGCGGCAGGCTCCATCCAGGCGGACAGGCTGGTGGAGATGGACAGCGTGGTCTCGAAGCCCTGCGCGAAGCCGGACTTGGCCATATACTCCTTCGCCTTGTCGAGATTGGTGCTGTAGGGCGACTTCTGCGGCCAGGCGATGCTCGTCACCTCTTCGGAACCGCCCCACATGGGTGCGCCTCGCTCATAGGCGGCCGCCTTGAAGATGGCCTCGTAAGGCACGGCAAAGGCCACGGCCTTGCGTACATTCTCGTCCTGGAAGGGCTCGAACTTGGTGTTCATGCACAGAACGTGCAGGCAGTTTTCGATGGGGGTGGAATAGACTTGCACCTTGCTGGCGAGTTCGGCGGCATCCTTGTCGGGAATATCGAAGGCCACCTGCACATCACCACGCTCGATCAGCGCACGGCTGGTGGCGGCGGAGGGCACTTCGCGCATGATGACACGGCGCACGGCTGGGAGCGGCCCGCCGACCCACTTGTCATTACGCTCGAACACCACCTGCTGACCGGCATCCCAGCGGGTGACCTTGTAGGCGCCGGAGCCAATGGTGTTCTTGTGCAGATAGTCGGTCGCCCAAGGGTCTTCCTGGGTAGCGTGCTGCTTGGCCAGCTTGGCGTTGATGACGAAGGGCACCGGCACGGCCAGATCCGGCAGGGACAGCTTGGAGGGGCGATCCAGCTTCACAACGAAGGTTTCGTCATCCACCGCCTCGAACTGGTCGGGGCGCTCGAAGCCGCCGGCCTTCATCTGGGTGGTGGGGAAGCCGCCAACCGATACGGCCCGATCGAACGACCATTTCACATCATGGGCGGTGACGGGGGTTCCATCAAAGAAGACGGCATTCTTCTTCAGCTTGAAGGTGAGGGTCTTGCCATCCTCGGAGACCGTCCAGCTTTCCGCCAGCTCTGGCTCGATTTTCGAGTAGTCATAGGAAAGCTCGCCGGAGGGCAGCGTCTTGCTGCCGAAGGTCACCAGACGGTCATAGCAGTTGACGGCAACCTGATAGCTGGCGCGGTTGGTACCCACGCGGTGCAGATCAAGGCTGTTCACGGTCTGGCTGATGACGGCGACAAGGGTGTCGCGCTTCGCCGCATGGGCGGGAAGAGAGCGGGCAAAGGGCAGAGCGCCAAGCAGGACGCCGCTGGTCTTCAGAAAATCACGCCGGGAGATAGACATGCCAGTCCTCGTTTGGGGCAGGTAGGGAATAAGTGTTGACCTAACCCTGCGCGCTCCGAGGCGTTCGATAAATTGCTATGATTTCACCAGCCCGTTGCAAAAATTAGAACGCTCAAATAATATTATTTAATATGAGACACTTGCAGACATTTCGGCTGATCGAGGCCGTTGCGCGGGCAGGCTCCATGCGGCGCGCGGCAGAAGATATGAACATCACCGCTTCCGCCCTGAACCGGCGCATTCGTCGTTTTGAGGAGGAGTTCGGCTCCGAGCTTTTCGAGCGTTTGCCCAATGGGGTGCGACTCAATCCGGCAGGCGAACTGGTGCTGCACCATTATCGCGCCACCCTCTCAGACCTCGCGCGGGTGCAGGGGCATGTGGCGGACCTGATCGGCGAACGGCGCGGTCATGTTTCCATTGCCTGCTCGCAGGCGCTTCTGCCCTATTTCCTGCCGGAGCAGATCGCGACCTACCGCACCGAACACACCCGCGTGACCTTCAGCGTAAATGTGCGCGACCGGGACCAGGCTGAACAGGAACTGGCCAGCTATGCCAGTGATCTGGCTCTGGTGTTCGAGCCTATCTATATGGTGGATTTCGAGGTCATCCAGCTTGTGCCGCAGACCGTGCATGCGGTGATGGCGGCGGATCACCCTTTGGCCAGCCGCCCGGAATTGCGTCTGCGTGATTGTCTGGATCATCCGCACATCGCGCCTTCAGCCCGCTATGGTGTGCGGCATTTGCTGGATTTTGCGGCGAACAAAAGCTCCCGTCAGGTCGCCCCCGTGGTGGAAACGGAGAGCTTTGAACTGATGTGCCATTATGTGCTGCACGAAAAGCTGGTGGGCTTTCAGATTCCCATCGGCTTGCGGTCCGTTGGCAGCGTGGGTGTGGATGGGCTGGTTTGTCGTCCTATTGCGGCGCGGGATATGCCAGCCGGAAATCTCATTTTGGGCCAGAGGCGCGGGCGCACCCTGCCGGTGGCGTCGGCGCGCTTTGCCCTGCAATTGGCCGGCGCGCTGAAGGCTCTGCAACCCGTATAAGCTGAGTAGTTCGTGTGCGTGGGCCTGTGTGGGCCGGGAGCCTCATGCCAGCGTACTCATCAGCAGGGTGATGCCGGCAAGGGTGAGCAGAAGCAGCACCAAGGTGCGGAAAGCCATTTCGCTCATACGCACATACAGGTGTGAGCCCAGAAGCGCCGGCAGCAAGATCGCGGGCAGAAGCACCCCGAACGTCGGCAGCATGTGCAGTTTCACTGTTCCGCTGACACTATAGGCCACCATGGTGCCGGCCAGCGTGGCCAGATTAAAATTCTGGACAATGGCCCGCTGCCGCTCCTTGCCCATCTGCCGCAATGTACACCACAGGCTGGGCAGGGCGCCTGTCAGGCCACCAAGCCCACCCAATATGCCGCCACCAAGCCCGATCAGCCCATCTGCAAGTCGTTCTAACGGATGACCATCCATGCATAGCGGCGGCAGACGGTTGGCCAGAAGCATGAAGGGGCACCAGAGCACCAGAAACGTGCCTAGCATGATCCTGAAAAGATAAGGATCAATCAGCGGCAATATGGCGATGCCGATGGGAATGCCCGCAAGGCCACCAATCAGAAATGGTCCCAGAACGCGCCAGCCCATGCGCCTGCGCAAGGCAATAGCCGCAGTGATCTGCCCCGTCAGTCCACCGAATACGGAAAGGACAATGGCGAGTTGGGGTTCTACCCCCCAGGCCCAGATGGACATGGCGACAAGGCCAAAGCCGAAACCGGAAAGCCCCTGAATGAAACTGGCTGCGACAGCGCCGATTAAAATCAGGGGGAGGGCAAGCGGTAGATCCATGTGCATATCGTTTCTTGATGGCTGAGGCGGTGATGGTCGCCTGATGGTATTATAATACTAAAATAAGTGCATTTAGCAGGCATTCTATGGCCACCTCATGAGGGGTTGGGAGTACGAGATGCGCTTCTAAGGCCGTTAAAGGCAGATTGTGCACAGGGAAGGTTTCCTTTTATTAGAATGGTTTCTGTTGAGAGAAGGGGGATTTTATCCACCGTCGAGATGCTGGTTTCATTTTTGTGTTTTTGTGTTCTTGACGGTTTGGGTTTGGTGGCCCTATAAAGCGCTCACCAACGACGAGCCACCGCCGCTCACCACTGAACGGCGGTTGGATCTGTCTCTCACTTTCCGGTC
>JBFWLR010000014.1:0-101180 GCA_050252035.1 Xanthobacter sp. | reverse complement strand
GGGACAGCCGGTCGCGCCGCCCGTCATGACGACGCCCGCCGTCGATCCCGAAGAAGAACGCCGCAGGGCCGAGGAAGAAGCCGCGCGCTTGAGCAACGTCTTTTTCCAGTCCGGCCCGCGCACGGGAGCGCCGGCAGGAACTGCCATGCCCGGCCTCGCCGGGCTTGGCCTCAGCGGACAGCCCGCGACACAGGATCGCCACGCAGCATTTCTCAATGGACCCGTGGACCGGCAGACCGTTGCGCCGGATCGTGTCACGCCGCTGGCGTCGCCCTATATCCTTCAGGCCGGGGCCGTGATCCCGGCCGCGCTCATCACCGGCATCCGTTCCGATCTGCCCGGCCAGATCACCGCGCAGGTGACGGAGAACGTCTATGACAGCCCGACCGGCTCGCTGCTGCTGATCCCGCAAGGCACGCGCATTATCGGCCAATACGACGACGGCGTGACCTTCGGCCAGCGCCGCGTGTTGCTGGTCTGGAACCGCCTGATCCTGCCGGGCGGCCGCTCCATCGTTCTGGAGCGCCTGCCGGGCGCGGACGCCAGCGGTTATGCCGGGCTGGAAGACGGGGTTGATTACCATTGGTGGGATCTAATGAAGGCCGCAGGGCTGTCCACGCTGCTTGCAGTCGGTTCGGAGCTGGCGACGAGGGACGAGGACCGGCTGATCCGCGCCATCCGCGACGGGGCGCAGGATACCGTCAATCAGGCCGGCCAGCAGATCGTCCAGCGCCAGTTGCAGGTTGCGCCAACGCTTACCATCCGGCCCGGTTTCCCGGTCAGGATCATCGTCACCCGCGATCTTGTGTTCGAACCGGCAGGAGGTTGACCATGACGAAACTGAAACTCGCCCCGCTTCCCGACGACAAGCCCGTGAAGGTCATGCTGGAGCTGCCCGCGACCCTCAACCGCGATCTGATCGCCTATGCCGAGGTGTTGGCTCGCCAGAGCGGCCAGCCTGTCGCCGATCCCGCCAAGCTCATCGTGCCGATGCTTCAACACTTCATCGCTACGGATCGCGGTTTCGCCAAGGCGCGGCGGGCCGCCAGCTAAGTCCCATTCCAGCAGGGGTGCCGCCAGCGCATAGACGCAAATGCGGCACGCTACAGGCCGCCGACTGCCCTCCATGGTTCGCCTAATTCCGGGGCCTATAGCGCCCCGGAATCCACCAGAACCAAGGAGGATTCCATGTGCGCAGAGCGCCGCCGCGCCCGCAAAGGGCGACCGCGACACCCGGTCCCCGAAGCACTTCCCGACGATCTTTTCGACTACGCCGACGAACCCACACCAGACGGCCGGGAACGCCGCAGCTCGCCGCTTCGCATCGTCGATGTTGAGACGCTGCCGGTCTTCGACGACTGGCCCGAGAAGGTGCCGATCACCGAGGAAGAACTGCAAATCTTCGAGCGGTATTTCGGTCATGTGCTCGACCGGCTGTTCGGCCCAATCGACCTTGAATCCGAGAATAAATCCTTGCCACACTTATCAGAAAGTGATAAGGATAAGTCATGAGCGAGGAACGTGACCCGAGCCTCGACACGCTTCTGGACCTCGACGGACAGGTGCTCGTTGTCGATCCCGAGGGCGGCCATTGGGTGAAGTTCGTTGTCACCCGCGTTCCGGCATCGCCGGAAAAGCCGCACGGCCTCGATTACTCGCTCACGCTTCACGGGCCTTCGGGCCTTCGGGCGAACGGCTGGTCGGCTTCGATAATGCCCATCCGGTCGGCCGAGGCAGGAGGGGCGAGCCGATGGACCATCGGCACCGCCTCCAGACCGTGAAGCCCTACGCCTACGAGAATGCGGCCACGCTGCTGGCCGACTTCTGGCAGGCGGTGGACGCGGTATTGAAGGAGCGAGGCGTAACATGACCACCCTGAAAGTCGGGATTGCCGGCTACGACGAGATGAAGGCCCGCACCATGCGGATCGCGCGCGGCGAGGAAAAGCCGGCGGCGGACGATCCGAAAGTGTGGTTCACGTCCACGGAATCCTTCGCGCAAATCCTGTCCAGCGGGAATCGCGAGCTGCTGCGCCTCATTGACGAGCAGTCGCCCGGCTCGCTGGAGGAATTGTCACGGATCACGGGGCGGTCAAAACCCAGCCTGTCCCGAACCCTCAAGACAATGGCGAACTACGGCCTTATCCGCATGGACCCCGGCGAGGGCCAGAAGGTCGTTCCAAAGGTGCTGCATGATCGCGTGGCGCTGGAGCTGCCGCTGATCGAGCGCCGAGCGGCGAAAGGAGGCCGGTGATGAATATCCAGTCCCCACACGTCGCATTGCGCGCCGCGCTCTATTTGCGCGTCTCTACGGCGAGGCAGGCCGAGCATGACGTGTCGATCCCCGACCAGCGAAAGCAGGGCGAGGCATATTGCGCCTCGCGCGGCTACCAGCTTGTCGAAACCTTCGTGGAGGCCGGCGCATCTGCGACCAACGACCGCCGCCCCGAGTTCCAACGGTTGATCGAGGCCGGCACCAGTAAGCCCGCACCGTTCGACGTGGTGGTTGTTCACAGCTTCTCGCGCTTCTTCCGCGATCACTTCGAGCTGGAGTTCAACGTCAGGAAGCTCGCCAAGAACGGCGTCAAGCTGGTCTCCATCACGCAGGAGATGGGCGACGATCCCATGCACGTCATGATGCGGCAGATCATGGCGCTGTTCGACGAATACCAGTCCAAGGAGAACGCCAAGCACGTTCTGCGCGCCTTGAAGGAGAACGCCCGGCAAGGCTTCTGGAACGGCTCGCTGCCGCCCATCGGCTACCGCGTCATCGACGCGGAGCAGCGTGGCGCGAAGATGAAGAAGAAGCTGGAAATCGACCCGCTGCACGCCGACACCGTGCGCCTGATCTTCCGCCTTGCAACGGAAGGCGACGGCACGTCCGGCCCCATGGGCGTCAAGAACATCGTCAGCCACTTGAACAGGAACAGCATGTTCACCCGCAGCGGTGGGCGTTGGGGCATCGGGCAGCTTCATCGCATCCTGACCCGCCGCACCTATATCGGCGAACATCGGTTCAACCGCCGCTCCAAAAAGGGAGAGGTGAAACCCGAGGAAGAAATCGTCACCGTCGCGGTGCCGCCGCTGATCGACCTTGAGATTTTCGAGGCGGTGCAGAGGCGCTTGCAGGTCAACAATCCGAAGGTAACGCCGCCGCGCGTCGTCAGTGGCCCGAACCTGCTGACCGGCATTTGTCATTGCGGCAATTGCGGAGGCGCGATGACGCTCCGCACCGGCAAGAACGGTCGCTATCGCTATTATGCCTGCTCGATCCGGGCGCGGCAGGGCGAAACCGGCTGCAAAGGCCGTGCGATCCCCATGGACAAGCTCGACCGCATGGTTGTGACACATATCGAGGAAAGGCTACTCGACCCCGAGCGGATCGAAGACATGCTCGCTTCGCTTCTGGATCGCCGGCAGGAGAGCGTCGAGCGGCGCAGCCAGCATATCGCCGAGTTGAACCAGCGCGCGGCCGAGGCGGATATGCGCCTCAAGCGGCTTTACGACGCTATCGAGTCCGGTTCGCTCGACCCGGCCGAATCCGCCCTTGGCGAGCGGATCGCGGGGCTGACCGCACTACGGGATCAGGCACGCGCCGACGCCGAGAGGACCGAGGCCATGCTGAAAAGCTCTGCCCATCAGGGCCTCACAGGGGCAGCCGTGCGGGAACTGGCGAGCGAAGCCCGCACCCGGCTCCGGCTTGGAAAGGGCGGCTATCGGCGGGAACACGTCCGGGCCTTCGCACAGCGCGTCGAGGTTGCAGACGACGCGATCTACATCAAAGGTAGTAAAAGCACTCTGTTGAGGACGCTGGTAGCCACCAAGGGAGGGAAATCGGCGGGAATCGGCGTTCCCGGTTTTATACCGAAGTGGCGGAGAGAGAGGGATTCGAACCCTCGATACGGTTGCCCGTATACACGCGTTCCAGGCGTGCGCCTTCAACCACTCGGCCACCTCTCCATCCATATGCGGGAACCCCCGCATCGCTGGGGCTGATTGCCTATGCAGACAAGCCGGGCACCGGTTGAGTGTGCCGCTCCAACGTGGAGGCGGACTATACATTCTCCGGGGGCTGACGCAAGATGGTTTTTCCTCCTCACGAAAATTCTGCCAACCCTGTGCATGACTCGGTCCCGAAATGACAAAAATCCTGTTTTTGCCGGGTGCTGGCGGTAGTGCCGGGTTCTGGCGCCCTGTCGCTGAAAGGCTGGCGGAAGGGCAGAATCACCCAGCACTCTCCGCGTCTGCTGACTTTCTCTCCAATCCTGTCTTTCTCTCCTGGCCCGGCCTTGGGGCCGAAGCTGCAGAGCCGCAGATACAAGGGATGGATGATCTGGTCAGCCGCACCTGTGCGCATATGGATGAACCGGTAGATCTGGTTGCGCAGTCCATGGGGGGATTGGTGGCGCTGAAAGCCACCCTGAAGCGGCCCCATTGTGTGCGGCGCATGGTGCTGGTCGCAACTTCTGGCGGCGTGCCGGTGGCCGATCTGGGCGGGGCGGATTGGCGGACAGATTATTATGCCGCCTTTCCCCATGCCGCCCGCTGGATTGGGGCGGCGCATGAAGACCTCTCCCCGCGGCTGGGCGAGATCACCATGCCCGTCTTGCTGCTGTGGGGCGATGCAGATCCCATCAGCCCGCCGGCCATCGGCCAGCGCCTGCAACATCTGCTACCGAATGCCCGACTGCATGTCATCTCCGGGGGTGACCATGATCTGGCCCAGACCCATGCCGGGCCTGCTGCCGCACTTATAAGGGCGCATCTGGCCAACATATGAGCCTGCGTCGAAACCCACCTGCCCCAGCCGCGCGCCTTATCCTACGTTGACGGAACCTGCCTCCATCTGCGGCCTGCCCTGCCCCTCACCGGCTATCATGGCGGTGACGATGGCCGGCAGAATGGTCTGGCGCATGGCGTGGCCATAGAACAGGGCGAAATGTCCGGCCCCCTGCACCAGCAGATGCTGATGCAGCGTGCGGGGAATGTTGGGGCACAGCCCATGGGCCGCCTCTGTCTGGCTGGGGCCGGAAATATCATCCTCCGTCCCCTCTACAGTCAGCAATGCGGTATGGCGCAAAAACTGGGGCCGCACCCAGTGGCCGGCAATCTCCAGCCGCCCCTGCGCCAGAGCATTGGCGCGGAAGAGAATTTCAACATTGCTGGTGAAGAACTCCGCCGGCACGTCCATCAAGGTCCAGCACAACCGGGCCAGAGGGTAGCGCCACGGATCATCGCCATCATCAAAGGCCAGTTGGAAGGGCAGACGCCCGCCGCTCATGGCCTGACGCCAGAGATAGAAGGCGAAAGTATCGGTCTGCCGCCACCCCGGAAAGACCTGCCGTCCAGACCCGGCAAAGCGCGGCGGAACGGTCTCCACCACCTTTTTTTCCAGACTTTCTATCGCCCGGTTCTGCAGCAGACGCCAAAGACGAGTGGGGTTGCGCGATGAATCGATGGGGCCGCCCATCAGCGTCAGGCTCAGGGGAGCCGCATCCATCTCGGCCAAAATGGACGCACCCGCCAGCGCCGGCACCGCCCCCTGGCATACCCCCACCACATGCAACGCAGCTTCAGCCGGCGCGCGAGCCGCCATGGCCCGGATCATCTGGGTTGTTTCAATGCAATTGGCATCGAAATCGAACGGCCCGGCATCAAGCGGCACATGGCGGGCATTGGGCCATTCGGTAATGCCCACCTCCTGCGCCACGCCCAGCAGAGCCACCACCAGATCCCGCAGCAAAAAGGGGTAGCCGCCCGCCAGGGGAGCCACCACCAGAATGCGCCGCTGCACGGGCGCGCCAGTCCGCGTGAAAATACGCAACTGACCGAAAGGCAGCGTGGCCTCCACATGGGTGCGCACTGCAACTAGCCCGCGTTCCGTACGGATACGATGGATACCGAACGGCCGGAAAGCTGCATCATTCTGGCGCCAGTCGGCACCGTGGGGGCCCAAGGTCAGGGGGCGCAGTTCGTCAAGCCACATGGTGAGAGTCTCAGCCCCGTTTCACATTCAGGCACGGCCCTGTGGTTGTATCGCAGTCTAAATCACCTCAACCTTGTTCTCCTACCCCTTTCTTGCTGCGCAGGAATGGCGGCACGGACATTTCCCGCAGACGACCCATATGCGATGAAATGCTATGCGGTGATGTGACATCAGGAATCCGGACGACCGGACATCACGGCGCCAAAAGGCCGCACGGTTCGCACAGCCGGCAGAAGGGGAGCAACATGCCGACATCATCCAGCCAGAACAGCCCTGTCGCCTCACGGCAGCCGGCCTCTTGCGGCCAGCCTGCGGCCCGCTGGGAGTTCTGGATCGATCGTGGCGGCACCTTCACCGATATTGTAGGCCGTGCGCCGGATGGTCAGCTGCACCCGCTGAAGCTGCTCTCGGAAAACCCGGAAGCCTACAGGGATGCCGCTGTTCAGGGCATCCGTACCCTGCTCGGCCTGCCCCCAGGCGCACCCGTGCCGGTGGATCAGGTTTCGGCAGTGAAGATGGGCACCACCGTTTCCACCAATGCACTGCTGGAGCGCAAGGGCGAGCCGACACTGCTCATCACCACACGCGGTTTCCGCGACGCCCTGCGCATTGGCTATCAGGCGCGGCCCGATCTGTTCGCGAAGAAAATCGTGTTGCAGGACATGCTGTTTTCCCGTGTGTTGGAGGTAGACGAGCGCGTGCGCGCCGATGGCACGGTGGAGGCAGCGCCGGATATGGAGGCGGTGCGCGCCGGCCTCAGGCAGGCATGGGATGATGGCCTGCGCGCCGTGGCGGTGCTCTTTATGCATGGCTATCGCTACCCGGCCCATGAGGCCGCCGTGGCGAAACTGGCACGCGAGGTAGGCTTTCCGCAAGTCTCCGTCTCCCATGAGGTTTCCCCCCTCATCAAGCTGGTGGGGCGGGGCGACACCACGGTGACCGATGCCTATCTCTCCCCCATATTGCGGCGCTATGTGCGGCAGGTGGCTGATGAACTGTCCGGTGATGATACGTCCGCCGCGAATGTGGCCGAACCCATCCGCCTCATGTTCATGATGTCATCGGGCGGGCTGACGGCGGCGGATCTGTTTCAGGGCAAGGATGCGCTGCTTTCCGGCCCGGCCGGCGGCGTGGTTGGCGCGGCGGAAACCGGAGCGTTGGCCGGCTTCTCGCGCATTATCGGCTTCGATATGGGCGGCACCTCCACCGATGTCTGCCATTATGATGGGGAACTGGAAACGGCCTTCGATACCGAGGTCGCGGGCGTACGCATCCGCGCGCCGATGATGCGCATTCATACGGTGGCGGCCGGCGGGGGCTCGCTGCTCACTTATGATGGCGTGCGCCTGCGCGTGGGGCCGGACAGTGCCGGGGCGAACCCGGGGCCGGCCTGTTATCGCCGTGGCGGCCCGCTGGCAGTGACGGATGCCAATGTGATGCTGGGCAAACTGCTACCCGCTTACTTCCCGAAGATTTTCGGCTCCGGCCAGAATGCACCTCTGGATGCCGAGGCCGTGCGCACGAAATTCTCAGCTCTGGCAGAAGAGATGGGCGGCACCCGCACGCCGGAAGATGTGGCAGATGGCTTTATCACCATTGCGGTGGAGAATATGGCCAATGCCATCAAGAAAATCTCCGTGCAGAAGGGCCATGATGTCACCCGCTATGCGCTGAATTGCTTTGGCGGTGCAGGTGGACAACATGCCTGCCTTGTCGCCGATGCGCTGGGCATGACGAAAGTGCTTGTTCATCCACTCTCCGGCCTGCTCTCGGCCTACGGCATGGGGCTGGCGCAGGTGCGTGCGCAGCGTAGCGGCTCACTGGGAGAAGACCTCACCCCCGCACTGGTGCCGTCACTGAAAGAGATGCACGCGCGTCTGGCCGCCGAAACGCTGGACGAGCTGGAAGGTCAGGGCGTGAGCGCGCGTGAGGCCACCACAGAGGCGCGCCTTCATCTGCGCTATGCCGGCACCGATACGGCGCTTCCCGTGCTCCTCGCTACACCGGAGGCGATGCGGGGGGATTTCGAGGCCCGCCACAAGGCGCAGTTCGGCTTCATCTCGCCGGAAAAGGCACTGGTGGCAGAAGCCATATCCGTCACCTCATCCGGTGGCGGCGCGGGCGTGGACGAGCCGGAGCAGCCTCTTAGCGAGGGCACTCCTGCAACAACCGAGACCACACGTTTCTTCTCGCGCGGGGCATGGCATGACGCGCCTGTAGTTCTGCGAGCGACCTTCCGCCCCGGTATGCACCTGCCCGGTCCGGCCATCATCATCGAACCGAACCAGACGATCATCGTGGAAGACGGCTGGCAGGCCGAGGTGAATGCGCGCGACCATCTCATCCTCTCGCGCGCCAAGCCTCTGGTCCGCTCCGAAGCTGTCGGCACCCATGCCGACCCGGTGATGCTCGAGGTGTTCAATAATCTGTTCATGTCCATCGCCGAGCAGATGGGCGTCACGCTTCAGAACACCGCCAGCTCCGTCAACATCAAGGAGCGGTTGGATTTTTCCTGCGCGATCTTCTCCGCGCAAGGCGCGTTGGTGGCCAATGCCCCGCATATGCCGGTGCATCTGGGCTCGATGGACCGCTCGGTAGAAACCGTGCTGCGCGAGAATGCGGGGCGCATCCGCCCCGGCGACGTGTTCGCGCACAACGCCCCCTATAATGGCGGCACCCATCTGCCGGATATCACGGTCGTCACGCCGGTGTTCGAGGATGAGACACAGCCCGATGGCGGGCGTCTGCTGTTCTGGGTGGCAGCGCGCGGGCACCATGCCGATGTGGGCGGCGTCGCCCCCGGCTCCATGAGCCCAAACGCCACCACCATCGAGGAGGAAGGCGTCTATATCGACAATTTCCACCTCGTCGAGGCGGGACGCTTCCGGGAGACGGAGATGCTGTCCCTGCTCACCGGGGCGACATACCCCGCCCGCAACCCGGCACAGAATATCGCGGATCTGAAAGCCCAGATCGCGGCGAACGAGAAGGGCGTGCAGGAACTGCGCAAGGCCATCGCCACCTTCGGGCTGGATGTGGTGGAAGCCTATATGGGCCATGTGCAGGACCATGCCGCAGAGGCCGTGCGCCGGGTGCTGGACAGGCTGGAAGATTGCGCCTTCGCCTGCGAGACCGACAAGGGCGCGCGTATCGCCGTGAAGATCACGGTGGACCGAGACAAGCGCGAGGCGGTGGTGGATTTCACTGGCACCTCCCCCCAACAGGGCGACAATTTCAACGCCCCCGCTCCGGTGACGCGCGCCGCCGTGCTCTATGTGTTCCGGGTGATGGTGGAAGACGATATCCCTATGAATGCGGGTTGCCTGCGCCCCATCCGCATCGTGGTGCCAGAAGGTTCCATGCTTGCGCCCGTCTATCCGGCAGCCGTGGTGGCAGGCAATGTGGAAACCTCGCAGATGTTGACCGACTGCCTGTTCGGTGCGCTGAAGGCGCTGGGCTCCTCGCAGGGGTCCATGAACAATCTCACCTTCGGCAACGCCACCTATCAGTATTATGAGACGCTGTGTTCCGGCTCGCCCGCCGGACCCGGCTTTGATGGCACCGATGGTGTGCATGTGCACATGACCAACTCGCGCCTGACCGACCCTGAAGTGCTGGAGACGCGCTTTCCCGTGGTACTGGAAGATTTTCACATCCGCCAGAATTCAGGGGGCCGCGGGCAATGGCATGCGGGCGGCGGCACCTACCGGCGCATCCGTTTTCTGGAGGAGATGGAATGCGCGCTGCTCTCCTCCCATCGCAAGGTGCGGCCCTTCGGCCTGCTGGGCGGAGAGGAAGGACAGGCAGGAGAGGGCTTCGTGCGCCGCGCTGACGGCACGCTGGAGGCGCTGGCCGGCTGCGACCAGAAGCGTCTTGCGCCGGGTGAGGCGGTCATCATCATCACGCCCACCGGCGGGGGCTATGGGGATGCCGCCCTGCGGCGCAAGACGGACTGAAGCTACATCATACATATCGGGCGCTTTCCCGACCGATGAACCGGGAAAGCACCCACCCTGTTCAGGATTGGGCTTCCACGACAGGCTCAGCAGCAGGTACAGCAGCAGGCACCCTCGCCGAAAAGCGACTGGCGGCAGCCACGCACAGGGCCACGCCCAGCGTCGTCAGCAGCATCTCCGGACGCACCTCCTCATGCAGCAACAGGGCCGCCAGAGCGAGGCCGAAGAAGGGTTGGAGCAACTGCAACTGCCCCACGGCGGCAATACCGCCCTGCGCCAGCCCGCGATACCAGAACACACACCCAATCAGCATGCTGAACAGCGCGACATAGCCCAGCCCGATCCAGGCGCGGGCCGGCACTGCGGCAAAGTCCGCCGGCATGGTGAACAAGCTCAGCCCCAGAAGCACCGGCAACGCCACCACCAGCGCCCAGCAGATGACCTGCCAGCCACCCAGACGCCGCGCCAGCCGTCCGCCTTCCGCATAGCTCAGCCCGCAGGTGACAATGGCCAGAAGCATCATCAGGTTCGCCATGGGAGCCGCCGTCAGCCCCTGCGCGGCGGCATAGGCCACCACCAGCGCACTGCCGAGCCCGGAAAAGACCCAGAAGGCCGGGCGCGGACGCTCACCACCGCGCAACACGCCGAAAAAGGCCGTCACCAGCGGCAGCAGTCCGATGAACACCAGAGATTGCGCCGAGGAGATTTCCTGCAGGGCCAGACCCGTAAACAACGGGAAGCCCAGCACGACGCCCGACGCCACCACCACCAGTGAGAACAGATCCCCCCGGCGCGGCAGGGGCTGGCGCATCACCGCCAGCATGGCGATGCCGAAAACAGCCGCGATAGCACCACGCGCACCGGTGAGAAAGAACGGATCAAACCCGCTCACCCCTACCCGCGTGGCCGGCAAGGAGCCGGAGAAAATGACCATGCCTATGAAACCATTGAGCCAGCCGCTGGCTGTCCTGTCCATGATGTGATGCGCCTTTCGGGTCTTCTGATGGGCGCATCCTGTGCCTGCACGGCTCGACGAACCAGACACAATACAGTACAATTTCACCGAACTGTTATGGTATCTGGAGCTGTACGGATGACACAACCCCCCGCACCTGCTTCAAGCGGAACACGCATTGATGCCGTGATGGATGCCGTGCGCACCCGCATTCATGCGCGCCAGTTGCCCTCCGGCGCGCGGCTGCCCTCGGTGCGGGTGCAGGCCAGAGCCATGGGCGTTTCCGTCTCCACCATTGTGGAGGCCTATGAAAGGCTGGCGGCCGAAGGGCTGATCCGCGCGCGCCCCGGCTCCGGCTTCTATGTCTGCAGCCCGGCTGCCCCGCTGGCCCTGGCACAGATGGAACCGCAGCTGGAACGGGAGGTGGACCCCTTATGGATCTCCCGTCACTCGCTGGATGTGGGGGCGGACATTCTCAGGCCCGGCTGCGGCTGGCTACCGGCTTCATGGATGCATGAGGCCGGAATGCGCCGCGCCTTGCGTCAACTGGCCCGTGCCGATGCGGCGGCTCTGACGGATTACGCCCCACCGTTGGGTCTGCTGGCCCTGCGGCAGGTGCTGGCGCGGCGCATGGCCGCAAACGGCATCGAAGCCGCCCCGGAGCAGATCCTGCTCACGGATTCCAGCACCCAGGCCATTGACCTGATCTGCCGCTTCCTTCTGGAGCCGGGCGATACGGTGCTGGTGGATGATCCCTGCTATTTCAATTTCCATGCCCTGCTGAGAGCCCACCGGGTCCGGGCCATTGGTGTGCCCTATACGCTCCACGGCCCGGATATCGCCGCCTTCGAGGCCGCAGCAGAAGCCCACGCGCCGCGCCTCTACATCACCAATGCCGCCATCCACAACCCGACCGGAGCGACACTTTCCCCCGTGACGGCGCATCGCCTGCTGCAACTGGCGGAGCGGGCCGACATCACCATTGTGGAAGATGACATCTACGCCGATTTCGAGCACAGCCCCTCCCCGCGCCTTGCGGCTTTTGACGGGCTCTCCCGCGTGCTGCATATCGGCAGCTTCTCCAAGACCCTATCGGCCGCCGCACGGTGTGGTTACATCGCCGCCCGACCGGACTGGGTGGAAAGTCTGGTGGATCTGAAGATCGCGACCAGCTTCGGTGGCAGCCAGCTGGCAGCGGAACTGACACTGGTGGCGCTGACGGACAGCGGCTATCGCAAACATATGGAGCAGGTGCGCCTGCGACTGGCCTCGGCCATGACACAGGTGGTCAAACGACTCGCCCCGCTCGGCATCACGCCATGGCAGGTGCCGCAGGCCGGCATGTTTCTCTGGGCGCATCTGCCGGAAGGCGTGGATGCCGCCGATCTTGCCCGCATGTGCCTAAAGGATGATGTGGTGCTGGCCCCCGGCAATGCCTTCAGTCCGACCGGCACGGCCAGCGGCTTCCTGCGCTTCAACGTGGCCCAGTGCACGGATGAGCGCATCTTCACATCACTGGAACAGGCCATGCAGCCATATCTGAAACGCGCCAGATCAGGATAACCCCGCCGGAAACGCAAAACGCCCCGGCGCGGATGGGCACCGGGACATTGTTGCAGAAAGAGAACCTGATGTCAGCGCCGCATCTGCTGCAGCAGCGCCACATCCGGATAACCGTCCGGCAGCAAGCCGGAGCGGGCCTGGAAATCCTGAATGGCCGCGCGGGACTTGGAACCGAGAATGCCATCCACCGGGCCGATATCGTATCCCATGCGGGTGAGCCGGTTCTGGATTTCAACGCGTTCGGCACGAGACAGACCACGCTCTTCCTTCGGCCAGCTCTGGGCGAAACCACCATAACCGCGCAGCCTGTCCGACAGATGACCGATGGCGAGCGCATAGGCATCCGCAGGGTTGTATTTCAAAATGGCGTCGAAATTGCCCAGCATCAGGAAGGCCGGCCCCTTCGCGCCGGAGGGCAGCAGCAGATAGGCCTGATCGTTCGGACGCGGGAAACCCGAGCCGCTCGGGCGGGTCACCCCCAGAGAGGCCCACTGCCCGAGAGACTGCTTGAACTTGCGATTGGCATAGCGGTAATCGAAGCCCGGCGGCAGCTTCACCTCATAGCCCCATGTCTTGCCATACTGCCAGCCATCCAGCTTCAGATTGTTGGCGGTGGAGGCGATGATATCGGGAATGGAATTCACAACATCGCGCTTGCCATCGCCGTCAAAATCCACGGCGAAGCGATGGAAGGAGGTGGGCATGAACTGGGTGGGGCCGAAAGCGCCGGCCCATGAGCCTTTCAGATCCTTGTAAGGCACATCGCCACGCTCGAGAATCTGCAGGGTGGCGATGAATTCGGTGCGAAAATAGTCCTGTCGACGGCCAATGCAGGAGAGTGTGGCCGTCGCTTCCAGCACATTACGGTTGCCGATGCCCGAGGGATGCCCATAGGAGGATTCAATGCCCCAGATGGCCGCCACGGCATAGCGGTCCACCCCATAGGCGCGCTCGGCCGCATCAAACACATTCTTGTATTTGGCGAGAATTTCCTGGCCCTTCTTCACCCGGTAATTGCTCACCAGCATCTCGACATAATCGCCGATGGGCTTGGAGAACTCCGGCTGACTGTCCAGATACTTCATGATCTGCATGTCGGGCTGAAGATTGCGCGTATAGCGCTCGAAGGTCTGGCGGGACACACCCTTGGCCTGCGCCTCCGGCCACAGCGAGGCGATGCAGCGCGGAAAATTCGCTTCCGCCTGCGCCAGCGCCTGCGGCGTCATGAGCGGGTGGCTGGAATGGGTGGAAAGCGAGCCTGTTGTCTGCGCCTGCGCATGAGCGGGCGCGATGAAGGCGGTCGCCGCGAGCGCCAGCGTGGCACACCATGCGCCCCGAAGCCACGCGCCTGTGGAAATCGTCTTCGCCATCTGCCTCAGCCCTTGTCGCCTGTCCTGTCGGAGGCGACGCAAATTGCGCATCGCCTCATCCTCTCCCTATTCAGCCTACATATGATTGCTTGGCGGTTAACGTTGGGCAACGATGTGCCGATCATGAGGCATGAGAGGCGTGCTCAGGGCAGACGATAAAAGGAATCTTTGCAGGTTTCGGCAGGGCCGGCTAAACCGGCGCCAACACGGTCCGCCTTCCCGGAGTGCTGCTCGATGTGGGCTGGCCCTGTGGGGCTGGCATGTCTGTTTTCAGAATTCAGGACGAGCTTTTTGATGCGCAAACCCATTCGCAAGGCAATCCTTCCCGTGGCCGGCCTCGGCACGCGCTTCCTTCCCGCCACCAAGGCGGTGCCGAAGGAAATGTTGCCGGTGGTGGACCGGCCCGTGGTGCAGCATGTGGTGGACGAAGCTCTGGCGGCCGGTATTGAGCACATCGTGTTCGTCACCGGGCGCAACAAGGCGGTGATTGAAGACCATTTCGATCGCCAGTTCGAGCTCGAGCGTACCCTGCAAGAGCGCGGCAAGCAGAAGCTTCTGGAAGAACTGGGCGATGACACACCCAAGCCCGGCACCACCTCCTTCACCCGCCAGCAGCTCCCCCTTGGCCTGGGCCATGCGGTGTGGTGCGCGCGCGACATCATCGCGGATGAGCCCTTTGCCCTGCTGCTGCCGGATATGCTGCACTTCACGCCAGAGGGACAGGGCTGCCTCTCCGACATGGTGGAGGCCTATCAGGAGACGGGCGGCAATGTTGTCTCCGTCTACGAGGTGCCGGATGATCAGGTGCACCAGTATGGCATTGTCGGGGTCGAACCCCGGCCCGGAAAAGCGCAGGCCATCACCTCCATGGTCGAAAAGCCCCGCCGCGAGGATGCCCCCTCCAACCTCGCCATTTCCGGGCGCTACATTCTCCAGCCCACCATCTTTGACCTGCTGGCCCGTCAAGACCCCGGCGCAGGTGGCGAAATCCAGTTGACGGACGCCATGCTGAAGCTGAATGAGCGCGAGCGCTTCTTCTCCGTCACCTTCGAGGGCCGGGTCTATGATTGCGGCTCGAAGATCGGATTCCTGATGGCGAATGCCGCTTATGCTCTCTCGCGGCCCGATATCGAACCGCAATATCGCACCGAGCTGGAAGCCCTGCTGGCTCAGGTCTGACAGCACCGGTTTTGTAACGCCGCCCGCGCGCAGAGCTGCCCGGCAGCCGTGTTTTTGCCGAAGTCGTCATTCATGGTCGTGAGGGGAGGAGGTCCTGCCCTCACATGCCGCTTCACAGGAGCGGATGTGGTAAGGCGCGTGTCCGGGCACATCATTCCGGGGGAGCATAATCATGTGGCGGCGGCTGTTTCTGCATCTTGGCGCATGGGCGCTGGTGGCCGGTCTGGTCACAGCCCAACCGCGCCCGGCTGCCGCCCATCCCCATGTGTGGGTCGTGATGCGTTCCGAACTTGTCTATGCGCCCGATGGGACCCTGACCGGCATCCGCCAGAACTGGACCTTCGATGAGGCCTTCAGCGCCTTTGCCCTGCAGGGTCTAGCCAAACAGGCGGACGGCACCTATGGCGATGACGTACTCAAGCCCCTTGCAGAGCTGAACATCTCGTCTCTCAAGGAGTTCGACTATTTCGTCACCGCCAAGACGGCGACCTCGAAAATTCCGCTGAAAGACCCGGTCGATTATTATCTGACCTATGGGGATGATGCCCTCACCCTGCATTTCACCCTGCCTCTGGCGCGGCCCCTGCCCGCCCGCGGCATGGTTTCGATCGACATTTACGACCCGACCTATTTCGTCGCCTTCGAATTCGCCCAGACACGCCCGGCGAAACTTCTGGATGCCCCGGCCGGATGTACTGAAAACGTCATTGTGCCGGCACAGAAAGCTACAACACAACTCTCGGAATCCTTCTTCGAGAACCTCACCCAGGCCAATAATTTCAGCATGCAGATGGCAGACAAGATCGTGGTGAAATGCCCGTGAACAGGCGCGCCCATCTGCAAATGCGCGGTTTGCACATGCGCGTTCTCCACTTGAACCTTTGGAGCATGCTTCTGGCGCTGGCGGCCCTGCTGGCCGGGGGGCTTCTGGCGGCCCTGCTGCTGTTTCCCGATTTCGCCTTCGCCCAGGCGCTCGGCCAGATGGTGAACCAGCAGGGCGCAGGCCCGCGCACCACCCCCTTCGGCATGGCGTCAAGGCCGGAACAGACGGGCGGCATTGGCGGCTATATTCTGGCACAGCAGGCGCAATTCTACCGCTCACTTGTGCAGGCCGTGCGCGCCGCCAAGGCCGATGGCAATGCCACCTGGATGCTGGCCGCCCTCTCCTTCGCCTATGGCGTGTTTCATGCTGCGGGCCCGGGCCATGGCAAGGCGGTGATTTCCTCCTATCTGCTGGCCGATGGCGGCACCCTGCGGCGCGGCGCCGCGCTGTCGCTTGCCGCCGGCATGGTGCAGGCGCTGGTCGCCATAGTATTTGTGGGCCTGCTGGCCGCTATTCTGGGCGCGACCGCCGCCTCCATGGCGCAAGCCATGAATGTCATCGAGATCGCGGCTTATGGTGGCATCGCCCTGTTCGGTCTCTGGCTCAGTTTTTCCAAGGCCCGGGCGCTGCTACGCGCCTTGCGCGGCGTGCCGGACCATGAACATGGCGATGATTGCGGCTGTGGTGACGCCCATATGCCGGACCCGGCGCTGATCCGCGACGGCGGCTGGAAACGCGCCGCCATCGCCGTGATTTCAGCGGGTGCACGCCCCTGCTCGGGCGCCATTCTGGTGCTGACATTTGCGCTTTCGCAGGGCGTGTTTATTTCCGGCATTCTGGCCGTGATCGCCATGGGGCTGGGCACGGCGCTGACGGTAACGGGCATCGCCACGCTGGCCGTCTATGGCAAACGCATTGCGGTGCGCCTTGCCGGACGTGACGGGCGTGGCGCACGGGTGCTGATGCGCGGCGTTGAACTGCTGGCCGCCATTCTGGTGATGCTGTTCGGCTTCGGCCTGCTCACCGGCTATCTGGAAAGCGAAAGGCTGCTGCCCGGCTGATGGCGCGGCCGGCTTGAGAGCCAGGCCACATGCCGGTATGCTGCCGGCCTGGACTGGACCCGCCATGCCTGAGGGATGATCGGATGTCCGCAAAGCGCCATGATTCACGGTAATCTGTCTGGGGACGAGGGTACGGAACGGCTCATGCTTATCAAGCGACACTGTCTCGGTTTTCTGGCCGCTCTTTTTCTGGCTGTCATGGGGCCTGCGGTTGCGGCACATGCGCAACAGGTCGTGGTGATCGTGAATGGCGATCCCATCACCACCTATGATGTTTCCCAGCGCCAGCGCCTAAGCCAGATGCTGGACCGCAAGAGCCTCTCCCAGAAGCAGGCTCTTGAAGAAGTCATCAATGAGCAGCTGAAGCTGCAGCAGGCCCGTAAACTCAATGAGGGGATCGGGCAGGAGGATCTCGACAAGATGTTCGCGAACGTCGCCTCCCGCTCCGGCCGCACCTCCGAGCAACTGGCTGCCACACTCAAGCAGTCCGGGCTGGATCCACGTCTGTTCAAGAACAAGCTGGCTGCGGATTATGTATGGAGCCAGTATGTCCGCTCCCGTGTGGGCAATGTGAACATTCGCGATGCCGATGTGGCCGCAGCTCTCCAGCAGCGTGGACAGACGGAAAACATCGCCACGGAATATGTCCTGCGCCCCATCATTCTCATCGGCAAAAACCGTATGGGAGATGCAAACCGCCTGCGCTCCCGCTTCAAAGGCTGCGAGGCCGGCATTCCCATGGCCATGGCCATGACGGAAGTGGTGGTGCGCCCGCAGGCCCTGCGTCTGTCCTCCGATATGCCGAAGGAACTGCAGAAGATCCTCGACAAGACCCCAGAGGGCGGCCTGACCCCGCCGGAAACCACCCAGATTGGCGTGGAAACCTTTGCCATCTGTGAGAAGCGGCAGATCCGCGGTGAAAGTTCCGCCAAGCGTGAGGTGAAGGATGAGCTGAGCGAGGCCCAGTTCAAGAAAGCCTCGGACAATCTGCTCGCCGAACTGCGCAAGACTGCGCTGATCCAGTATCGCTGATGGACGCGCGGAAACACGTTCCGCTCGTCCTCACATTGGGCGAGCCGGCCGGCGTGGGGCCGGAACTGGCTATTCGCGCCTGGCAGGCGCGGGCCACGGAAGATGGGGGGCCGGCAGATCTGCCGGCCTTTCTCGTGGTGGGAGACCCGGCCCTTCTGGCCCGGCGCGCTGCCCATCTTGGGGTTGCGCTACCTCTGGCGCCCTGTACTCCGGAAGAAGCCCCCGGCCTGTTTGCCGAGGCCCTGCCCATTCTACCCACCGGCCCGGAAGCCACCGCCGCGCCGGGTACACCGGATGCCAGCAGCGCCGCCTGCGTGCTCGCCGGACTGGAAAAGGGCGTAGAACTGGTGAAGGCGCATCGCGCTGCGGCTCTCGTCACCAACCCGCTGGCCAAATCCGTGATGTATGAGGCGGGCTTCCGTTTTCCCGGGCATACCGAATATCTGGCCGCCTGCGCCCGGGGCGCGGATGGTGTTGCGCCCCGTCCGGTCATGATGATCTGGTCGCCGCTTCTGGCCGTAGTGCCAGCCACCATTCATGTGCCCTATCGCGATGTCCCGCAGCTTCTCACGGTGGAACTGCTGGTGAAAACCGGACACATCATCGCCCGTGACATGGCCTGTCGCTTCGGACTGGCGCATCCGCGCCTCGCCTTCGCCGGCCTCAACCCCCATGCCGGAGAAAATGGCACGCTGGGCCGGGAGGATGAGGAAATCGTCCGCCCCGCCATCGCGGCCCTGCGAGAAGCCGGCATTGATGCGCACGGTCCGCTGTCCGCCGATACGCTGTTCCATCCCGAAGCGCGGGAAAATTATGATGTGGTTGTGGGCATGTATCACGATCAGGTGCTGATACCGGCCAAGACCCTGGCCTTCCATGACGGAGTGAATGTGACGCTCGGCCTGCCCTTTATCCGCACCTCGCCAGACCATGGCACCGCTTTTGATCTTGCCGGCACGGGCCGCGCCAATCCGGCCAGCCTCATCGCGGCCCTGCGCCTCGCCCGCCGGCTGACGGATGAAGAGGCGCGCCACCAGCCGGCCCCGCCCGCGGGACAGACCACGGGAGCCGCGTCATGAGCGCGCTGGATGATCTGCCGCCCCTGCGGGATGTGATCCGCGAACACGGCCTTTCCGCGCAGAAGAGTCTGGGCCAGAATTTTCTTCTGGATCTGAACCTCACCGGCCGTATTGCCCGCGCCTCCGGCCCGTTGGAAGACGCAACCGTGATCGAGGTCGGCCCCGGCCCCGGCGGCCTGACCCGCGCCCTGCTGGCGCTGGGGGCCAGGCGTGTCATCGCCATTGAGCGCGACCGGCGCTGCATGGATGCGCTGGCTGATATCGCCGCCCATTATCCCGGCCATCTCGATGTGATTGAAGGCGATGCGCTGAAGGTGGATGTGCGCCCCCTGCTGGGCGACGAACCGGCGCGTGTCGTGGCCAATCTGCCCTATAATGTGGCCACGCTTCTGCTGGTGGGCTGGCTTTCCACGGACCCGTGGCCCCCATGGTTCAGCTCGCTCACCCTCATGTTCCAGAAGGAAGTGGCCGAGCGCATTGTCGCCCCGGCAGGCAGCAAGGCCTATGGCCGGCTGGCGGTGCTGGCGGGATGGCGCACACAGGCGCGCATTGCCTTTGATGTCGCTCCCTCGGCCTTCGTGCCACCACCGAAAGTCACCTCTTCCGTGGTGCATCTGGTGCCGCGCCCTGATCCGGCGCCCTGCGCGCTGGCGCATCTTGAAAAGGTGACGGGAGCGGCCTTCGGCCAGCGCCGCAAGATGCTGCGCCAGAGCCTGAAATCTCTCGGCATGGACCCTCTGCCACTGCTGGAGCAGGCGGGTCTTGCCGAAACCGCCCGTGCGGAGGAAATCGACATTCCCGGCTTTGTCGCGCTGGCCAATGCCTATGGTGCGGCCCGCAATGCCTAACGCATCAGGCGGGCCACACTGAAAGGGGCCGGTTCCCAAACCGGCCCGCCCCCTCTCAGATCTCGATCAGCCGCACCTTGCCGACGCTACGCTTGTCGAGAGACACGATCTCAAAGCGCAGGCCTTCCGACTCGAAGGTTTCCCCTTCCACAGGCAAGTGCCCCAGCCGGGTGAGGATATAGCCGCCCAGCGTAGAATAGCGGTTGGCATCATCCACCAGATCATGGCCAATGATCCCGCTGAGCTGGCGCACATCCACGAAGCCATCCACCAGCCAGGAGCCATCCTCCTGCCGGTCGAGCACGGCGGCCTCCTCGTCGAAATCGGGGAACTCGCCGGCAATCGCCTCCAGAATATCGGTGGGTGTCGCAATGCCTTCCAGCGAGCCATGCTCATCCACGATCATAGCCATCTGCACGGGCGAACGGCGCAACTGTTCCATCACCTTCAGCACATCCGTCGTCTCATGCACGATGACCGGCTGACGGGACACCTTGGCCCAGTCGATCGCCTTGCCGTCAATCATGAGATTGAGCAGTTCCTTGGTGATGGCCACGCCGACAAATTCATCCACCTGCTCACGCGCGAGGATGACGCGGCTATGGCTCAGTTCCCGGATCTCAGCCATCAACACTTCCGGGCTCTCATTCAGATCCAGCCATTCCACCTCATTGCGCGGTGACATAATGGAACTGACGGGCCTCTCACCGAGATCCAGAACCCCACGGATCATTTCCTTTTCCTTGGGGTTGAACAGATCGCCCTGAGCGGCCTGTTCGGCGATCACATCAACGGTTTCACCCAGAGGCTCATTGCCGACACGCCCGCCCAGCAGGCGCAGAACGGCCTCGGACGTGCGCTCGCGCAGATCGCCGGTGGTGATGTATTTCTCGCGATTGTGCCGGCCAAGCTGGTTGGCCGCCTCGATGAGCACCGAGAAGCCGATGGCCGCATAGAGATAGCCCTTCGGAATATGGAACCCGAAGCCTTCCACCACCAGCGAGAAGCCGATCATCAGCAGGAAACCGAGGCACAATATGATGACTGTGGGGTGGCGGGACACGAATGTCATCAACGGCTTGGAGGCCATCATCATGATGCCCATCGCCACACAGACCGCGACAATCATGACCCACAGATGGTTCACCATACCCACAGCGGTAATCACGCTGTCCAGCGAGAAGACCGCATCAAGGACGACGATCTGCACCACTACCTGCCAGAAGACGGCGTGCACCACACGCCCTTCCTGTGGTTTCTGGGCGCCCTCCAGGCGCTCATGCAGCTCCATCGTACCCTTGGCGAGAAGAAAGATGCCGCCGACAATGAGAATGAGATCACGCCCGGAGAAATCAAAACTCGCCACCGAAAACAGCGGCTTGGTGAGCGTGACGATCCAGGAAATGGAAAACAGCAGCAGAATACGCATGATGAGCGCGCAACCCAGACCGATAATGCGGGCCCGGTTGCGCTGCTCGGGTGGCAGCTTATCTGCCAGAATGGCGATGAAGACGAGATTGTCGATACCCAGAACCACCTCGAGCACCACAAGGGTCACAAGGCCGATCCATATGTTTGGATCTGCAAAAAGCTCCATCTTCAACGCCTATCAAGAGAGATCCGACAAGCACAAAAAGCCCCGGAGAGCATCCGAGGCGCATTTTGCAATTGTGCAAGTCAAGATATGAGGAAATGGCCGCTCCCGCACCGGGGAGACCGGCCTGGATCGGTATCGACTATCGCCTGTACTGTCGCCTTCGCCCGGCATGGTCGCAGGTCTTTTCCTACAGCAGTCTGATACTGAACAGGACCTGCCTAGCACAGTTTTGGGCACTGGGAAATAACGGCCTGCATTTTTCAGAAGCGCAAAAGGCCTGTACCGGACATTTATGTCGATTGAAAAACCTTCAGCCCGAATTCCGGCAGCATGGCCAGCATATGGTCGAAAATATCGGCCTGTATGCCTTCATAGGCCTTCCAGTCCGTGGTGCTGGTGAAGCAGTAAAGCTGAACGGGCAGGCCATAGGGGCCGGGTTCCAGATGACGCACCATCAAGGTCATGTCCTTGTGCAGCATGGAGTGGTCGTTCAGATAATTGTCCATATAGGCCCGGAACAGGCCCAGATTGGTCATGCGCCGCAGATTCGCCTGCGTTTCCGCAGCCTGCCCCAGTCCCGCATTCCAGCGCGCGATCTCGGTACCACGCTGCTTGATATAATCACTCAGGCGGCGCAACTGGGAGAAGGTCTCCAGTTCATCATCACCCACAAAGCGCACCGTGCTTTGGTCAATCGGAATAGACCGGCAGATCCGCCGTCCACCAGACTCGGACATGCCCCGCCAGTTCTTGAATGGATCGGAGACCAGCTTGCGTACCGGGAAGTTGGTATAGGTATTATCCCAGTTGCGCACCGTGACCGTATAAAGAGACAGATCCACCACGCTGCCATTGGCATTCATGGAGGGCATCTCGATCCAGTCTCCTACCCGCACAATATCGGTTGAGGACAGCTGCACGGAGGCGACAAGAGACAGAAGCGTATCCTGAAACACCAGAATGAGCACCGCTGTCAGCGCGCCCAGCCCTGAAATCAACAGCAGGGGAGAGCGGTTGACGATCTCGGCAATCATCAAAATGGCGGCAATACCATAAACCGCAATCGCAGCGACCTGCACATAGCCGGTGATGGAATGGCCCGAGCCCTTGTGGCGTCTCTGCCAGAGCTTGCCGGCCAGTTGCAGGCCTGCGGCTATGGCCATGGCGACCGACAGGATGATACCGGCGATCGCAACATGCTGCACCACAGAAACAATAGTCGCGTTGAGACCCGGCACCTCCTCCACCCAGCTGGCAATCAGCATGGCAGGCACCGCCATGGCCAGCCGCCGGATCACACCGGATTCAACAATATCCCGCAGACGGACAAATTTCGCATGGTCAATCAGACGACGTGTGAGACGCACCAACGCGAACTTCACGCAGAAATGGACAATCAGCGCCCCCACGATCAGCGCAAGGATCCACAATCCAGTCGTCAAACTCGGATAATATTCCAGAAACGGTTCAATATCTGCCATCAACCCATCCATTTCCTGCCGGCACGCCTCTGCTAGGTGATTGTATACAGGGTTAGTCTGTCTTCATTACCGGAAAATGAAAAGGGACGCCGAAGCGCCCCCCTGACATACCATCTTCCGTGATCATAACGCCGCCTCAGCCAGAGAGGCCCCCGAACCACGCCCCGAAATAGCCCGCATAAAGCTGGGGCATCTCGATATTGGCGGAGTGCCCCACACGCGGCAGCGTCACCAGCCGGCAATCCGGCATCTCCCGCACCATCCGCTCCAGATCCGCCCGCAAGATCCAGCCATCATGCTCCCCCCAGAGAATAAGCTGGGAATGATGGATCTCGCCCATGCGCGCGGCCAGTTCGCCAGTTTTGTGCTCCTTGTCGAGATTGACCGGCGTGCCGATCCAGATCCCGTTGGAGACACCGAAGGTCTGGTCGATGATGCGCTCGAAGGCCGCCCGGCTGGCATCGGCCAGTGTCTGCGTGAAACGCGGCATCTGGCCCGGCGCCAGCGTGCGGGCATCAAACAGCGAGGTCGCCGCCGTTGCCATCACCGTGCGTGTTACCTCGCGGCTGTGACTCATGGCGTCAAACACCGCCACCTGCTCCGGCCCGAAAGCGATACCAGCCGGCGAAACCGGATCCAGATGCAGCACCCGGCCGAAGCGCTCCGGCTGCATGAGCAGCATGTGCGCAGCAATAATGCCACCCGTGGAGTGCGTGGCCAGATGGCAGAACTCCACCCCCAGCGCATCCAGCGCCGCGATCATGTCCTCGGCATGCTGGCGCATGCTGTAATTGGCAAAATCGGGAGCCGCCGGGGGTTTGTCACTTTCCCCGCAGCCACGCCAGTCCACACCAATGGTGCGGATGCCGGGTGGGAAGAAGGGCGCGGACAGATCCAGCCAGTCCTTGCTGGCCAGGTTGCCATGGATGAACAGCACCGTGGTGTCACCCTTGCCCCATTCACGCCAGCCAAGAGTAATGTTGCCGGCCTTTATGCGAGCCATCCGCGCCTCCCCCTCACTTGTTCAGGCCAGTCGGCTTGGAAGCCGGAGCCGCAGCCGCCGCACCTGCCGTGGCAGAAGGCGCACCATGGATCAGGGCGTCAATCACGGTCGGTGTGGTGGTTTCGACCCGTCCGGTTTCCACGAAATCCACCACGTCCTCGGCGAATTCCACCGGGTTGTCGGTATGAATGAAGTGGCCCGTATTGGTGTAGAGCTTCACTTGGAGGTCTCCGCCAGCAGCATCCATCCGGCGCATGAAGGGCAGGATGATGTCGCGGCTGAGATCCTGCTTGCCGTTGAGCGGCGTGCCGGGAATGAAGGGCTCCTTGTCACCGAAGGACAGGAAGATCGGAATCTTGATGTCCGTCAGGCGCTGATACAGGTTCTTCGGGTCACTTTCCTGCAGTTCGGACACCATGCCGTAGACATCGAAGATGAACACATCGACCCACTGCTGCAGCTCTTCTTTTTTACCCTTGATGAGCCCCACGCGCTGGTCCGTATGCAGGCGGGCATATTCGCTATCGCGGATGAAGTAGCCGGACGGCGCGGGCGAGGTCTGCCCGGTGACGGGATCACGCTGGCGGAAATTGAAGAAATCCTCCACCTGCTGCGGGGTCTTGTTCATCTCGGCCTTGCGAAGGCCCATCTGATCCCAGGTCTTGGCCCATTTGTCGAAATTACGGGCATAGTCCGGGTTGAACAGATCCAGCTTCTTGTCCGGCCCGATCGCCACTTCACGCGGATATTCCTCAAGCCCGGCCGGGGCTTCCAGAATCAGCCTGGACACGGCGTCCGGCCAGGTCAGCGTATAGCCCATCACGATCTGCCCGCCGAGGGAATGTCCCATATAAGCAGCCTTTTTCACCCCCAGCTGGTCGACCACGAGGCCATGCACCACCTCGCGCATGTCCTGCATGGTCCGGGCACGGTTCTTGTCGAGATTGCCGGGTGCGGACATGCCATAATGCGGCAGATCGGGAGCAATCACGCGTAAGCCGCGCTCCAGGGCAACGCGGATGACATTGCCATAATGGCCGGCAAATGCCCCTTTGCCATGCACGATGACCAGCACATCCGGGTTCGGATCCGTGCCGTCATATTCATCGATATAGCCGATATCCCATTCGACGCCCTGACCATCCTTCACCTTGGCCTTCTTGACCGGGAAGGGATAGGTGACAGCCGTATTCCAGAATGACTCCTTTGGAGAAATCTTGGTCGCGACACCCGGCGTTTGGTAATTCTTCGCCGTGAACTGCGTATTGCGCGTGGTGCGCGACACATCATCCAGAAAACGCACGACAGTCGGGTCGAACGCCTTGTTGTTGAGAATGGCGAACACGCCATAATGCGCCAGCGGGTTGCTTTCCGACACCAGCTCGGCACCCGGCACCCTCTCGGCCGCGCGCTTGGCGAGATCGAAAATGAGCCACTGGTCATTCTCGATATGCATCACCAGCGTGCGGGCCTTGATGCGCCCGAGATCCTTGTTGATGTTGTAGTTTTCACCACCGCGATTGCGCCAGAGCAGGTCCACCGCATCGAATTTCTGCGCCAGCGCGGCCACTGAGGAACCGGCCTTTTCATTCGGCGGGTTCCAGTAGAAGACATCCGGCTGCACCTTCGCCCAATCTTGCGTGGAACGGAAGCTCAGGTCAAAACCAGTCAGGCTCAGCAGCGACCAGCCGAAGGCCACACCCTGATTGGGGTGCTTGTCCTTGGGGAGATTGTAATAATTGCCCCCTGTCGCGCGCCAGTTGGGGTCGGATTCAATGGCGGCGGACATGAGCTGGAAAGTCCAGTTGCCAACCGGGTCCTCCCCGTCAGACTGGGTGCTGCCGCCAATGGGCATGACGCCATTCATGTAATCCGGGTGCATCACGCCCCAGACATAGCTCTGCGTCCCGCCCATGGAGACGCCCGTCACCAGCGCCGCCTTGCTGATGTTCAGATGATCGCGCAGCAGGCGATAATTGGCCTGCACCATATCCATATAGCTGTATTGCGGGAATTTCTGCCCCAGCCCGTCGGAAGGCTTGCTGGCCCCCCACAGGCCCAGCGCATCCAGCATCACCACATAATATTTGTTCGTATCCAGCGGCCGGTTCGGCCCGATGACAGGGCCGCCCGAAAGCGCGGTGCCCTCCACCCACTGGGCATACATGTTGGTGGCGTCACCGGAATAATAGGAATTAACGATCACCGCATTGGTGATCTCGCCAGCCTCATTGCGCTGCGGGGTTCCCACCGCAATATAGGCTGTGCGCAACTTGCCCGCGCCCAACGATTCAAGCGTGGTACCACCCGCACCGCCATTTTCCCACGCAACCGGATTGTCCAGATCATAGGTGCCGCCGAGACGGAAATCGGACACCTCATAATATTGCTTCAGATGGCACAGCTGCTCCAGCGCGCAGGCTGCGGTCAGCGGCGTTGCAGGCGCTTTCTGCGCGAGCTGGGCCCCCTTTTCACGCGCCCATGCGGGGCTCTCAGCCAGGACCATGGCCGGACTTGCAGTCATGACGACAAGGGCCGCCATCCATAATTTCTGCCTCATGTCGCTCCTCCAGCTGTTCATGAAGACGTCAGCGCGTTGTTGTTGAGAGAGGGGCTGTTCCAGACCTCCTGCGCCAGCGCCAGCCAGAGGTCTTCGGGCTGGAGGAGCTGACAAGCAAGAAGGGAGGCTCCGCCGGGCCTCCTTGTTCTGCTCCTGGCGGACCAGAGAAAACAACTGGCAAAATGCTGGGCTCTCTTGAAAACAGAAATCCCCTTGGCAGCCTCATTCTTTCATAACTTGAAGCAGAGTTTTGAGTTCAAGAGAAGCCTTGAAAATCAATATCTGCGGGAAATGCTTCACATTTCCACGCAGATCTGAAATTCAGAAGGCATTTCAAACGATTTTTTGTTGCAATGCAGCATATTTGGCGCGAAAAACTCAGATTATTTTCAACACCTACCGCATATTCAGAATTATCACTCAAACAATACAGAAGGACAGCAAATCTGATATTGCAGCTCACACGGAATGTCGCGATGATGCGCATTCATCACAGTATCTACGCGACATGGGCACCCTCTTTCCATGCCATTCATATCCCATAACAACCATCAGGCTTATTATGAGATCTCCGGCCCGTCAGAAGGCCCGGTTTTCATCATGGTCAATGGCCTCACCCAATATTCCAGCCTGTGGAAGCCTTATGTGACGGCGCTGGCGCAAGCCGGGTTCCGGGTTGCGACCTTCGATCTTCTCGGCCAGGGCGTCTCCGACAAGCCGGCCTTTTTCATCTCGCAGGATGATCAGGTCGCCATCATCCATGAATTGGTGGAAACGCTGGGCCAGGGTGAGGTGTACCTTGCCGGCATCAGCTTCGGCGGTGTCATCGCCCTGCGCTATGCCATTGCGCATCCGGACAAGCTGACCGGCCTTGTGGCCATGAGCACCTTTGCCGAGCTTTCGCCCCAGTTGCTGCTGCTGGGCACCGCGCTGCGCAACGGGCTGGTGCTGGGCGGCATCAGCTATCTGCAGGATCTGCTGCTGCCCATGAACCTCTCCAATGAGTGGCTGGGTGCACAGATGGACAATCTGGAAGCCATCAAGCGACCCGGCTGGCTGGCCAATGATGTTTACGCACTGCAGAACCTCATGGAATCCTTCATGGATTTCAAACCGCTGACGCCAGACCTGCCCCGCATAACGGTGCCGACCCTGATCCTGAACGGGGAATTCGATTTCCTCACGCCTCGTGCCCTGCATGAAACCTTGCGCCTCGGCATTCCCGACAGTGCGCTGGTCATCATTCCCCACGCCTATCATGCCTTCACGCTGGAAAAGCCCACTCTGACCGCCAGCCTGATGAGCCGCTTTGCAGAGCGTGTGCGGAACGGCCTCTTCACCGGCGGGCGCTCCATCTGGATCGCTTCGGAAACAGATGAAGGCGAACTGCTGCCCTTCCCCGCCGGCTTCGACCATCTGCGCGCCGTGCCTGCGCCCCCGGAGAGCCTGACATGACCGAGACATCCCCTGCTCCCATGGTCACGCTGGATGAGGCCGGGCGCATCATTCCCGCCCAGCAGACCCGCATCTCTGCCTTTCTGATGTCCGCACATGGCGCCCATGCCCGCCGACTGACCCTCTCTCTGGCGGGGCCGGTGGAGAATGGCGGACAAATGATCCTCCACACTGAATATTGCCGTGCAACGGAACTTGTCTCCCTGCTGGCCCGCTCCACACACTGGGTCATGGACCCGATGCTGCCCCTGCTCACCATGGGCTGGGAGGCGGCATGGCTGCCTGCCCAGCTGGAACCTGCGGGCCCTGCTCTGGAAGACATGACCATTGAGCTTTCCGCTTTTGGTCACGCCCTTTATGGCGGCATTCGCCCGGCCACGGCCATTCCGCCTGAAGCCGACCCGCAGTCACCCTTCATGCTAGCCATCCGTGAGCTGGAACTGGAAAGCAGCCGTCTCATTCAAGGGCAGATTGCCTTCCTCAAGAGCCCGGCCCTGCAAAGCCGGCGCGAGGCCATTGAAGCCGCGCTGGATTTTCGCCAGCGCCAGATGCGTGCCCTATGGCAGCAGCTTCTGGAAGACATGCCGGGCTGAAGAGGCTTCACCAGCCAAAGAAATGAAACAGAAAGGGGCGCATGACAGCGCCCCTTTCCACATCAGAAGAAACGCTGGAAACGCAGGCCACCTGTCCAGGTGCCGACAGATCCACCACAACTGAAGTTCACGCCATTATAGGCGCTGGTACATCCATTCACCATGAAGGGCTCACTGCCATCAATGCGCGAATAGATCACCTCCACGCCGATCTCAAGCTGCCGGGCCGGGAACCAGGCCATGCCGCCGCCGACCTGCCACAGATCAAGATCCATATAGCCATGCTGCTTGCCATAGGCCGAATCCGCTGTATCCACGCTGATGTAACCAGCATAGAAGTTCGCCCGCAGATTCTTCAGGAGATAATGACGAAACTGCGTGGAGACAGACCATGCCGTAGACGTATGATAGTCATTCACCCCATTCCACACGGCATCCGCGGTCAGATAATAGGCACCGCCCTGTAGATCACCATTGATCTGCCCCAACACACGGGGGCTGGGTGAGGTGGGATTACCCGAAAGACCCGCATAGCTCATAGCGCCATCGGCATAAGCCCCGGTAAAATAAATCTCGTCTCCCGCCGCCAGCATGGGCAGCTTGAACGACACCACGCCACCGAGCGCCCACCCCATCTTGTCAACAGATGAGTCATAATCGGACTGCAGTGTCGCCACGCGGACCTGATGCAAGGCCCCGTTCAACTGCACAGCGCCCCAGTCCCGTTCAAGGCGCAGATTAAGGACCACATCCGGCATGGCGTTGCCGCCCTGCTCATCCCCCTCACCCCGCGCAGCATTGTAGTAAGGGCCAATCCCCTCATTGCGGAACGTGCCATCTTCCAGCGAAACCGTGCCGCTCAGTCCGCCACCGAACTCATGCGTATAGGCCAGCAGGTTGGTCCAGCGATCCGAACGCGTATAGGCCGTGGTGTAGAGAAAGGTACGCCCCGCATCGACCGGATCGAAGAAGGATTGCGTATAGCCCGCCGTCAGCCCGGCGAACTGCAGGAAAGCCCGCGGAAAATAATGGCTGGCAATGAGATTTTTGTCCCAGCTGAATACATGGCCGCCGACCCCCATATAGCCGCGCAGCGTCCCCCACGCCGTTTCCGTCCGGGCATCGAGATAGACAATACCGCGCGCGAAACTGGTGTAACGATCCAGGTTATCATTGCTGATCTGCCCGGAAATATAGGGATTGAAAGCCGCAACACCATTTGCATAGAAATCTGCGCGCAAATAACCGCTCACCTGCAGGCATGTATCTGTACCGGGAAGATAGAAAAAGCCTGCCCCATAGGCCGAACAGACTTGCACATATTCAACGGATCTGGCTTTCACAGACCAATCCGCCGCTTGCGCACCCGCGACACACACAAAGGCAGACACACCACTCAGGAGCAGCCTTTTATACATCCAGAACCTCCACAAGCCTTTTCCAACCCATGCGGGGGCGTAATCCAGATCAGATCCGGATTTTTTTGTTTTTATTGTACAGCCTGGAACATACTCTAGAACATCTCCCATATTGTATGATTTTCTCTAGGAGAAACAGAGTAAAGAACCGAACAATCCCCCCGACTGCAGGGAAGCATATGGCTTATAAATTTTGTTTCAATATGCCAGCACACCCACTTCAGCTGAAAATGACACAAAATGACAAGGCCGCAGCAAGACTGTAGCAAAAAAACAACAGTTCCATATGCAGATGAAATGCACATCGAAAAAATTAAAACGTTTTACTTCAGCTGAAAGCGTGATGTTGTTCGACCAAAAAAATGTGCGATGCAAAAAGGCTCAGAAACATCTAAATATAGCCGAATCTTCATTTCATCGCGCACTCTCATCCCCCAAGCCGGGCCGTGCCACCGGCACCCACAACACATCTTCAATACAGCGCGCACCACTGGCCAGCAGCACCAGCCTATCCAACCCCAGGGCGCAACCGCTGGCGTCCGGCATTTCGGCAAGGGCTGCGAGAAAATCTTCGTCCAGAGGATAGCGCTCCCCATAGAGACGGGCCTTTTCATCCATCTCCAGCATGAAGCGTCGGCGCTGCTCGGCCGGATCAGTCAGTTCGCCAAAGGCGTTGGCCAGCTCCAGCCCGCAGGCATAAAGCTCGAACCGCTCGGCAAAACGCGGGTCAGACGGTTTCGGGCGAGCCAGCGCCGCCTCGCTCACCGGATATTCGCACAGCACGGTGGGCCGCCCCAGACCCAGATGCGGCTCCACATGCGCCACCAGCACTTTGGAGAAGAGATCCGCCCAGCCATCATCTTCCGCAACATGTACGCCCGTGGCCGCAACCGCCTGTGCGAAAGGAGCGACAAGCGAGCCATGGTCTGCGCCCGGTTCTGGAAGAAAACGCTCCAGCTCCAGCCCGGCATGGCGCTGGAAGGCCTGAACCAGCGTCAGCCGCTCCGGTTCAGCGAAAGGATCACACGCCTGCCCGCGAAACAGGAATTGCTCCATGCCGCCAGCGCGCGCCGCAAGGGCCAGAAGCGCAGCGCAATCCTCCATCAGCCGCTCATAGGGCGCACCGGCGTGATACCATTCCAGCATGGTGAATTCGGGATGATGGGAGGCGCTGCGCTCGCGATTGCGAAACACCCGCGCCAGCTCGAAGATGCGCGCTTCACCGGCGGCCAGCAGTTTCTTGGCGGCGAATTCCGGTGAGGTGCGCAGATAAAGTGGATCACACACCCCATCCGGCCCGATCAGATCCGTGGCGAAGGCATGCAGATGCGCCTCATTGCCGGGAGAACGCTGGAGCACCGGCGTTTCCACCTCGATAAAATCCTCCCCTGCAAACCAGCTCCGCACTGCGGCCGTGATACGCCCGCGCGCCAGCAGGAAGGGGCGACGATCCTGATGCACGGTGCGCGCCCACCAGGGGCTCGGGGCCAGCATTTGGCGGGAACCAGATACCTTTTTCACGAGAAGACGTCCTTGCGGCGGGCAATTGGCGCGCCAAAGGCCGCCACGAGGGTGGCGCTTGGCGCGAAGATGGTTATGGTGCGCGCCGATATCTCTACATATAGCGGCCCGCCGCCGCAAAAGTTCGAGGAAGACGCGACGTGGTCAAGGTTATCGCCAGCTCCCTGCGCAAAGGCAATGTGGTCGAGATCGACGACAGGCTCTATGTGATCATCACCGCCGACAACATCCACCCCGGCAAGGGCACCCCGGTGACCCAGCTCGACATGCGCCGCATCTCCGACGGCGTGAAGATCTCCGAGCGCTACCGCACCACCGAGCAGGTAGAACGCGCCTTCGTGGAAGACCGCCCGCACACCTATCTGTACGAAGATTCCGACGGCTACACCTTCATGAATCCGGAGACCTATGACCAGCTCATCGTCTCCAAGGATGTGATGGGCGATCAGGCTGTCTATCTGCAGGAAGGCATGGAGTGCATTCTCTCCACCCATAATGGCAACCCCATTGCCGTGGAGCTGCCGCAGCGCGTGGTGCTGGAAATCACTGAGACCGAGCCGACCGTGAAGGGCCAGACGGCCTCTTCCTCCTACAAGCCGGCCATTCTTTCCAATGGCGTGCGCACCTCTGTGCCGCCCCATGTCGCCACCGGAACCCGCGTCGTCGTGATGACGTCAGACGGCTCCTATGTGGAGCGGGCGAAGGACTGATCCTCCCAGCCTCTTCAGACAAAGCGCCATATGAGCCCGGGCCAGTGCCCGGGCTTTTTGAATCCACACCATTTGAATCCACACCATGGCCGCCCGCGCCCGGCGACAGCAGACAATAAGTAAAAACCAGAACACCGTATTATTTTTGCATGAATACAACAGAATAAATAAACTGAAAAAATATTAAAACTACAATAATATAATAAATTACATATTTTATTCCTTTCAATTTAATTATTTTATGTTTTGCCTGCATCATCCCCACCCGGGAGGGTATCGTCTGAAAAGATTTTTCCGCTCCCGGCCCGCGCATTGCGGGGCAACGATGAGCACATTCTTTCGCCAGTCCTTCATTTCCAGCGCCGCATTTTCGGCCTACCGCCCGGCGCGGCACCCTCTCAGCAGCACCAGCCTGTGCGCACTCAGCCTGGCCCTCACCCTGGGAGCAGCCAGCCCCGCCCATGCAGCGGATCTGATGACCCCACAGGCCAGCACACCCAGCCTGGCCCTGTCTCCCTCCCTCACCAGCCTGCTGGAACAGGAAACCCTGACCGGCGATTGGGGCGGCCTGCGCACTAGGCTGGAAGAAGACCATGGCATCACCACCGGCCTAACCCAGACCATGGATATTTTAGGCAACAGCTCCGGCGGCATCCGGCAGGCCTCGGCCTATGATGGTGTGTTCAAGCTGGAAGTGACGATTGATCTCGAGAAATTCATCGGCTGGCAGGGCGGCACCTTCTATACTGCCGGCTATGTCATTCAGGGCCACGGCCTGTCCACCTACTATATCGGCAACCTGCTGACCGTCACATCGGTAGAAGCGCCGGATGAAGTCCGTCTGGGCGAGATCTGGCTGGAACAAAGCCTGTTCGATGGCGTGCTGAAGGTGAAGGCCGGTCAGATTCTGGTGAATGAGAATTTCGTCATCAGCGAGACTGCCGGCGTCTTCGTCAACTCCACATTCGGCTTCCCCGGCAGCTTTGGCACGGATCTTCCAGATGGTGGCCCGGCCTACCCCATGGCCGTTCCGGGCGTGCAGGTTGTTCTTCAGCCTGATGACGCCTGGCTGCTTCAGGCGGCCATTTTCAACGGCAATCCCACAGGCGCCGGCGCCAACAGCAATGGCATGACCTTCCCCATTGGCGATGGCGTCTTCTCCATTGCCGAAGCTGCTTATATCTATACGCCTCAGGGGACAGCGAATTTCAGTCCAGCATCTACAAGGTCGGCGCTGGTACAAGTCCGAAAAATTTGACAGCCTCGCCACCTCCGGCAATGCGGCTGATGACCCGCTACAATATACCGGCCACTATGCCCTTTACGCCATTATCGATCAGGCGCTCTGGCAGGAGCCAGGCACTGAGGATCGGGACCTGCGCGGCTTTGCGCGCTTCACCATCAGCCCGCAGCAGAATCGCAACATGATCGACTGGTATATGGATGTCGGCCTCGCCTATACCGGCCTGCTGCCGGGGCCGCGGTGGGGATGTCTTTGGCGTGGGTTTCACCTATGCCAATATCAGCTCCACCCTCGCGGACAATGTGCGCCTCAACAATCTGCTGAACGGCACATACGGGCCCGTGCCTGATTATGAAGCCGTGCTAGAAATCACCTATCAGGCAGCTGTCGCGCCTTGGCTCTCGGTCCAGCCCTTCTTCCAATATGTGTTCCATCCCGGCGGCAATGTTATGGACCCGAACAGCATTGTCGGCGCAGCGATCGAGGATGCCGCCATATTCGGCACCCGTATTGAAATGACCTTCTGAAGCCTTCGGGTGAGCTGACACGAAAAAGGCCCTGCCGGTATGCACCGACAGGGCCTTTTCTGTTGAGCATCAAGAACCCGCCTTATTCCGCCGAGGCGCGCTGATACACATCCTCGAACCGGATGATGTCATCCTCTCCCAGATAAGGGCCGGACTGAACCTCGATGACATTCAGCTCCACCTTGCCAGGGTTTTCCAGCCGGTGAACGCTGCCCAGCGGCAGGAAGACCGATTCATTCTCCCGCAGCAGAATCTGCTCGTCATCACGCGTGACCAGAGCGGTACCGTTCACCACCACCCAATGCTCGGCGCGGTGGTAATGTTTCTGCAGGGAGAGCTTCTCGCCCGGTTTCACGGTGATGCGCTTCACCTGAAAGCGGTCGCCATTATGAATGGACTGATAGAAGCCCCAAGGCCGATGCACCTGCACGGTTTGCGTGGCGGCGGCATGGCCATTCACCTTGAGCCGCTCCACCAGCCTCTTCACATCCTGATCGCGGCCGCGTTTCGTCACCATCACCACATCGGGTGTGGCCACCACCACCAGATCTTCCACGCCAATGGCTGTGACAAGCTGGCCTTCGCCGCGCAGATAGCAGCCGGAGACATCCTCGGCCACCACATCGCCCACCAGCGCATTGCCCGCATCATCCTGCGTGCTAATCTCGTACAGGGAAGACCAAGAGCCCACATCCGTCCAGCCGCAATCGACCGGCACCACCATGGCGCGCGCGGTATGTTCCATCACGGCATAATCCACCGAAATGGAAGGCTGCGCACCGAAGGGCTCCGCTGCCAGCCGCATGAAATCCATATCCTGCGCCGCATTGCGGACGGACTGCTGACAGGCAGCCAGAATCTCCGGCTGTAAACGGCCCAGCTCGTCCAAAAATGTGGTGGCGGGCAGCAGGAACATGCCGCTGTTCCAGAAATAACCACCTTCTTCCAGCCAACTGCGGGCGGTCGCCTCTTCCGGCTTTTCAACGAACCGGGCTACGGGGAAAACCCCCTCCCGCCCATCCGCCGCCGCCTTGATGTAACCATAGCCCGTAGCCGGATAGGTCGGCTGAATGCCGAACAGCACGAACTGCCCCGCCCGCGCGGCCTGCGCCCCCCGGGCCACGGCGGCGTCGAAAGCTGCCACATCCTGAATATTGTGATCCGCCGGCATCACCAGAATCAGGGCGTCGGGATTGCGCGCCGCAGCCAAAAGCGCAGCCACGGTGACAGCCGCCGCCGTGTTGCGCCCCTCCGGCTCCAGCACGATGGAGGCGTCTCCAATGCCCAGAGTGTGCAACTGCTCGGCGATGACGAAGCGATGCTCGACATTGGCGATGACGACCGGAGCCCCATACATGCTGCGATCTGCACAACGGCAGGCCGTCTCCTGCAACATGGTGCGCTCTGAAACCAATGGCAAAAGCTGCTTGGGATAAGCCTCCCGCGAGAGCGGCCACAGACGCGAACCCGTACCCCCGGACAGAATGACGGGGATAATCCGCCGATCCACGGAACCGGATTGCGCCTGGCCGGCCCCGGCAAGACCATGTGCCATGATGGATGCCTTCTGCATATTCTTGTCAGATCACTGGAGGGCGACGGAAAGACCTTCCGCGCCCGGATTGCCCAGGCCGAGCCTGAGGGGAGGCATTGGGGGAGCCATGCAACATTCCACGCATGCGCGCGCTGATTCGCCCCCACAACCCAGAACGACACCGCGCCTCGGAATAGTGCAGCAGATCCAGCATCTTGTGGCTGATGGCATCGGGCGAAAGGATTTGCAGCACATGAGCGCGGGCGCGGGCACCAATGGCCTGCGCGAACGCCTCATCCTCCACCACATGACGCATGGCGGCCACAGCGCTGGCCTGATCCGGCTCTGCCCAGCTTTGCCCTTGCCAGCCAAAATACTCATTCTCGCGCAGTGGCACCGGGTTCCAGTCCACCAGCAGGCTGTTCGCGGCACTGGTGAAATCCATATTTCCGGAATAGGCCGTGCAGATCACCGGCAGGCCCGCCATCATCGCCTCTGCGATATTCAGGCCGAACCCCTCCGAGCGATGCAGTGAGATGAAGCTGTCCGCCCCATCAAACAGATGGTGCATCTCCTGAGGGCTCAGGACGGATGAGATGATGCGAATGCGCGGGCAACAGGCCGCCGCAGTGCGCACTGCGGCCTCATGCTCCGGATATTGATCGCCACTGTGATATTTGAGCACCAGATTCGGCCCGTCCGACCCATCGCCAAAGGCCGCGCGGAAAGCGGCTATGACCCCCAGCGGGTTCTTGCGGTAGAGGCCTGAAGCAAAATCGAACACGCTCAGAAAGGTGAAGGCGTCGCTCTCCAGCCCCAGCGCCTTGCGGGCCTGCGCACGGGGCGTGTGGGCCCAGTCTTCCAGAACATGGGGCAGCACGCTCACCCGCTTGCCGGCGGCGGAGGGCAGATGCGCTGCGGTCCCGCCCCCGGCCGGACCGTTTTCATCGCGAAAGGCACGCGCCGCGAAGGTGGAACATGTCCACACCTCATCCACAAGGTTGAAGGCCGGTCGCCAGTCATCGGGAATATGCGGCAGCTCCCACGCCCAGTAGCCAATCACATAGGTGTCGCGCATCAGATCTGCGGGAAAGAAGAGATTGCCGGCCAGCAATTCCGGCGGGTTCAGCACCACAATGTTGCGGATGGCCCGCTGCCGGAACGAATCGACGGGAAACGCCACCTCGTCGCGCCCGGGCAGCGGCATGGCGTGGCACTGTACATGCGCCGCCATATCCTGTTCGAGCAATTGCGGGGCCATCTGCCGCAGCAGGCGGGCATAGCCGCGTGCCGAGGAACCAATGCCGATCTGCGAGTGCAGAAGCCCCCAAAGGGCAAGAGAATCCCTGCTCAGCGGTGCACGCCGCAATGGCCTGTAAACAGACGGTACAGGCCGCTCACGCGGAATGTGCGGCCCCAGTCCCAGACGTCTGAACATCGCCATGTGCAGTCCCTGTCATACCTTTCCCGGCTCACGCTGCGGCGGCACCGGAGCCAGCGCTCAGGCGGCTCATCTTTAGGTTGTTATTCACGAATATGCATATCAAAGGTATTCATTATCTGCCTTTTATGGCGATCCGTATAGGTCTACAACCTATGAGTAGCTGTACTTAAAATTGCAATTTATGGCTGTACAGCACCGGAGGTGTAGTGTATCTGCTGTACCTGTCCCGATGCACTCCGGGGCCCTTCACTGAAGGCCCGGTGCGGAAGGGGCGACAAATATCGCCATTCGCGCCTGTTTCGGGGGCACCCGGACGCGCATCGAGTTCATAAGAGGTTCAAGATGGCACTTACTTCTGCTCAGCAGATTTCCCAGCTCTATGTGGGCTATTTCGACCGCGCTCCCGATCCGGAAGGCCTGAACTACTGGATCGGCCGGCTGAACTCCGGCGAGATGACGATCAACCAGATCGCGCAGAGCTTCTCCGAGCAGCCCGAAGCGCTCGAGACCTACCCCTATCTGCGCTACCCGAACCTGCTTGAGGGCGACACCGAGCAGTTCATCACCGAAATCTACCAGAACATGTTCAACCGCGACCCGGACGCGGAAGGCCTTGCGTACTGGACCGAGCAGCTCACCTCTGGCGCCGTGCCGGTGGGTGATTTCATCGCCTCCGTGGCGGGTGGCGCGACCAACTCCGCTGCCGGCCAGGACCTGACCACCCTGACCAACAAGACCGATGTCGGCCTGACCTATGCCGACGCCGTGGCCCAGGCCAATGTTGATTGGACTGTGGAAAGCGCCCACCTCGCCGTCACCGATGTGAATGATACCGATGCTTCTGTCGTTGCGGCTGATGTCGGTATTGCAACCTTCATCCAGACTGGCTACTGGCCTGGCACCGAGCCTGCGCCGGGCGTGCATGAAGGCACCGCCGGTATCGTTGACCTCATCAGCGGTGAAGGTCTGGTGGCTGAGGCCGATGGCAACAGCCCTGCCAACACCTATGTTTCCGGCACCGTGAACGGCACCGGCGACAATGTCGCCGACTTCAAGCTGAATGGTGACGTGACCGCTCAGGTGACCCTGAACGATATCCCGGTCATCAACCTGGAAACCGGCGTCAGCCCCACATCCGTTTCCGCCAAGGGCTGGAACGGCACGCAGGAACTGAACATCAACCAGCCGAGCGGTGATGTGCTGGTGAGTGACATTCAGTCCGGTGCGACTCAGGTTGACATCAATGATGCCAATCAGGGCCCCGCACAGTCCGTCGACCTGACCTATGATGCCCAGGGCGTGATTGCGAACGCTGGCGCCGTCAATATCGGTGTGCGTGAGACCTTCGCGAACGTGTCTGCCGGCATCCAGGGCCAGGTGGCGACAGCCATCGAAACCATCAACCTGACCATCAACGACACCGAAGGTCATGATTCCACCCTTGCTGACCTGCAGGGCGATGGCACCACGACCCTGAACATCGACGGCGGCTATGAGGGTGGCAAGTTCACCATCACCGAAGCCCTTGATGGCACGCTGACGGCGATCAACGCTGGCGAAGTCGCATCCGACCTGAGCCTGAATGTCAGTGAAGCTGGCCGAGAAGCCCTCACTGTCCAGCTCGGCAAGGGCAACGACGTTCTGGCCACCGGCAACACCCTGAACAATGACGACGTGATCAGCGGCGGCGAAGGCGACAACCGTCTGTCCGCAGTGTTCACCTCGGCCGGCACCCGCACTGCGACGATCTCTCAGGTTCAGACTCTTGACCTGACGTTCAATGCCAATGCACGCGTGGACTTCCGCAATGTGGATGATGTTGAGACCATTAATGTGGCCTCCAGCACCAACCGCATTGACCTGACCCGTCTGGACAACACTTTCACCACCCTGAACGTGTCTGGCCCGCAGGCTGTGGCTGCCAATGGCAACCATTCTGTGAACTATGCCGGCGACGCTGATGGCGATCTGACGGTGAACTGGACCAACCAGTCCAGCGCCACCAACACTGCTGCCAACAACACCGGTAGCCTGTCCATCGGCAATGCCGCAGCGGTTGCTTTCAACTATGATGGCGATCTGGACACGAACTTCGCTGGTCCGGTCGGTCTCACCGTTGATGGCACGACGGAAACGCTCACGATCACCAATAATGGTACTGGCGCTGTGGATTTCGGCACCAGCATCATGGGGACCGAATCTGTTACTGACCTGTCATTTGTCACCACTGACAGCGGCACGATTACAACTGTCGTCATGCCGGTTGTGAATGAGCTTGAAAACCTGAACATTCAGGCTGATCAGGCTGGTGTGATTAATATTGATGCGATCGGTGCAGGTGCCGAGGTTGACCACGTCAACATTTCGGCGACGGGTCGCGGCGCTGCGAACATCGGCCTGCTTGATGCCCCGCAGTCGACGATCAGTGAGCTCAACATCACAGTCGGCAACAACTCTGATGTTACACTGACAAATCTCTTTGCTGGTGATGTGGCAGAAGCCAACATCACCATTGGCAGCGGTGGTGCGTTCCACATTACCAACGGGGTGTGGGATCTTGATAACAACAGTGGAAGCCTGACTGTTTCCGGCGCAGGTGTAGTGATTGGTAACTTCACGTTCTCCGATCAGGCGATTGCTTCTCAGGACTTCAGCGGCCTGACAGGTTCTGGCGTCAACGTGTCGTTTGTGAATGACAATGGTGGCGTGGAACTGCTGGGCACCAGCAATGCTGACATTATCACTGGCGGCCTGGGAAGCGATGACATTGATACCGGTGCCGGCAATGATATCGTGAGCTCCGGTGCAGGCGGCGACAATGTGATTGATCTTGGTGCCGGTAACGATACCGTCTTTATTCAGGATGGTGGCGACAACAGTGTCACTCTTGGCGCTGGCAACGATACCATCAACCTGTTGGGTATCGGCGACAACGTGATCACAGACTTTAACGGTCTGGGCAGCGACACGCTGAACTTCAGTGTTACCGACCTTGAAACCGCTGGTGGCTTTGATCTGCGGACAGGCACCGATGGCGCGATCAATGCGGGCTCGCCCGTGGTCTTCCAGTCTGTGACTGGCCAGAGCAATCTGACTGGCGCTTCCATCTTCCAGTTGGATGGAACCTTCTCGGATGCGGCCTCCGTTCAGACCGCCATCCAGACGGGTGGCTCCTTGCAGCTGCGCACCGCCGCACTCGGAAATGACCTTGAAGTCAATGACTCCATTATGGTTTCTTGGCAGGACAACAGCGGGAACACCTACCTGTCCGCCGCTGAGGTTGTTTCCTCCCAGGGCTCTTTCCTGACTGGCTACTCCTACAACTTCGATCTCACGGATCTGGTCCAGCTGGCTGGCGTCAGCGACGTGAACCAGACTGATTTCGCCTTCGTTTGATCCTTCCAGATCAAACAGGCAGACAATACGGACCCCGGCGCACATCGCGCCGGGGTCTTTTTTGCATCAGGACGCTGCGTCACCGGTTGCGAAATGCAATCATTAGGTGCTTTTTAGTAAAATTCCCCTTATAGTTGTATCAGCAACAGACCCACAATCGGGTCAGGAGCAGCACGGATTTCATGAGCAACATGCGTTCAAAGGCTCAGGCGGGCCCGCAGCAGAAGGCGCGCACGGCACTGGATGCCGCCCTGCAACTCACGCGGCCGGCCTTCATCACCGCCATCGTGTTCTCCTTCTTCATCAACCTGCTGGGGCTGACCGGGCCGCTCTATATGATGCAGGTGTATGATAGGGTGCTCTCCAGCCGGAACATCACCACGCTGGTGGTGCTCACCTTCATCATCGCCTTTCTGTATCTCATCTGGGCTGCACTGGAATCTCTGCGCTCCCGGGTGCTGGTGCGCGCTGGCGTGAAGTTCGATGAGGTGGCCAGCCCGGCCATGTTCGTGGCCGTCCAGCGCATGAGCCTGCTCAACCCCTCAGCCGGCAGCGCACAGGCTCTGCGCGATACCGATACGGTGCGCGAATTCTATACCGGGCAAGGCCTCATCTCGATGTGCGACCTGCCCTGGGTGCCCATCTACATCATCGTCGCCACCCTGCTGCATCCCTATTTCGGGCTGATGGCCATTGTCAGCTGCATCTTTTCCGGTCTGCTCGCCATCGCGAATGACAGGGCCACGCGCGGCTCCCTCAACGAGGCGACGAAGGCCAATATCCAGGCCAGCAATCAGGCGCTCACCACCTTCCGCAATTCCGAGGTGCTGCAGGCCATGGGCATGGTGGGTCAGCTGCGCGAGCGCTGGCACAAGAACCATCTCGGCGCGCTGGGCTGGCAGGCGCTGGCCTCAGACAGGGCCGGCATCCTGATGGCCGCCACCAAATTCAACCGTGCCTTCGTGCAGAGCCTCATTCTCGGGCTGGGCGCCTATCTGGCCATTACCGGGCAGATCTCGCCGGGCATGATGATCGCCGCCTCCATCATTGTGGGCCGCTGCATCCAGCCGGTGGAAATGGCCATCGGCAACTGGAAATCCGTCGTCAATATGCGCTCGGCCTATGAGCGGGTGCAGAAGCTGCTCTCCGCCCTGCCGCCCAATGGCAAGCGCGTGCGCCTGCCCGACCCGACCGGCGCGCTCTCGGTGGAAAATCTGGTGGTGCGCGCACCCGGTCGTGAAGCCCCTGTGCTGCGCGGTGTCTCCTTCCAGATGGCTCCGGGCATGGTGCTGGGTGTCATCGGCCCCAGCGCGGCCGGCAAGTCCTCCCTCGCCCGCGCCCTTGTGGGCGTGTGGCCCGTGCTGAATGGCGCCGTGCGGCTGGATGGCTCCGATCTCTCCCATTGGGACCCGGATCAGCTCGGCGAGCATTGGGCTATCTGCCGCAGGATGTGGAGCTGTTCTCCGGCTCCATCGCCGAGAATATCGCCCGCTTCCGCACCGCCGATGACGAGAAGATCATCACCGCCGCGCAGATGGCTGGCGTGCATGAGATGATCCAGAACCTGCCGGCTGGCTACAATACACAGATCGGCGATGGCGGACAGGCGCTTTCCGGCGGCCAGCGCCAGCGCATCGGGCTGGCGCGCGCAGTTTATGGCATGCCGGCCCTCATCGTGCTGGATGAACCCAATGCCAGCCTCGACGCCACCGGCGAACAGGCCCTGATGGATGCCGTGCGCCGCCTGAAGGAAGCCGGCAAGACCGTTATCATCATCACGCACAAGACCAACAGCCTCGCCTTGTGTGATCTGGTTCTGCTGATGAAGGATGGCGCGGTGCAGGCCTTCGGCCCGCGTGATGATGTGCTGCGCCGCCTCATGGGTCCGCGCGTGGTGCATTCCGCCGAAGATCAGGAGCAGGCCGAACCCGCCCGCAAGGCCGCCGCTGCACAGGGTGGCATGCAGGCAGTTGCCCAGGCCGTCGGTGCTCCTCCCGCTGCACAGGCTGCTGCTGCCGGGCAAGCAGCAGGACAAGCTGCCATGAGGGCCGCCCCCGCCGCGCCCCAGCAAGCGTCGGCACAGCAGTCCACGGCTCCTGCAATGGGCACGACACCCACGTCCAGCACGGCCGGCCGCGCCAGCTTTCAGGGGGGCTTCCGGGCCTTCAAGCCTTCTGTTGCCAAAACTGCAGCAACTGAAAATGGGGGCGCACCGGCCCCAGAGGCTGCCGCTCTTTTAAGCGAGACGTAATTCATGCCGCATTCTTTCAAGGCGCTTCTGGCCACCGCGCGTGAGCGCGCCGAAGCGCTGGCTCAGCATCTGATCGCCCTTCTCAAGGAGAAGCTGGCCAAACAGGATGAGCTTCCCATGGGAGAGGCGCCCCGGCCCAGCAGCGATTTTCACGCTGTCGCCATGACCGGTTATGCCGTGATCGCCTTTGCCTTTCTCGGCCTTGGCGGATGGGCAGCCTTTGCCTCCATCGACAGCGCCGTGATGGCCTCGGGTGTCATCTCGGTAGAAAGCAAGCGGCAGATGGTGCAGCATCTGGAAGGCGGCATCGTCGATGACATCAATGTGCGCGAAGGCGACAAGGTGAAGGAGGGCGATATCCTCTTCCGCCTCGATCGCACCTCCGCACAGGCCAATTATGACGCCGTGCGCGCCCAGCTTGACGCCGCCCTCGCCACTGAGGCCCGTCTGGTGGCCGAGCGTGATCGCAGCGACACCATCACCTTTCCGGCGGATCTTCTGGCCCGCGCCTCATCTCCTCTGGTGAAGGAGGTGATTGCCGACCAGACCGCCCAGTTCCGGGACCGCAAGGCCGCGATGGATGGGCAGGAAGAAATTCTGGACAATCGCATCGGCCAGCTTCGCACCGAGATCGAAGGCCTCGCGCAGGAAAAGAAATCCGCTGAACAGCAGCTTCACTTCATCGATGATGAACTGGAAGGGGCCCGCACGCTGGCGGCCAAAGGGCTGGTGACCAAGGCCCGTGTCTCCTCGCTGGAGCGCGAGAAGGCCCGCCTGTTCGGCATTGTCGGCCGCAATATTGCCGACAGCGCCAAATCCGAAGGCAGCATCGGCGAGATCATGATGCAGATCCAGCAATTGCGGCAGCAGCGCGCGGAAGAGGTGGGAGAGCAGCTCGTTGACATCCGCCAGAAGCTCAGTGATCTGCGCGAGCGCATGAATGTGGCCCGCAACACGCTGGAGCGCGTGGATATCCGCGCCCCGCGCGCAGGTACGGTGCAGAACATCAATCCGCGCATCTACACCGTGGGGGCCGTGGTGCGCCCGGGCGACACCCTGCTGGAAGTGGTGCCCGACAATGAAGATCTGGTCGTGGATGCCCGCGTGCCCGTGCAGGATATCGACCGGCTGGGCAACAACGAGACGGTGGAGGTGAAATTCCCCAATTTCCACTCCCGCACCACACCGCTCATTCTCGGCAAGCTGATGTCCGTCTCACAGGATCGGCTGGTCGATGAGGCCACACATGAACCCTATTATCTGGCGCGCGTGGCCATTTCCGACACCGACATTCCGGCGGATATGAAGCAGGCTCTGCGCCCCGGCATGCCAGCGGAGATTGTGTTCAATACCGGCGAACGTACGGTTCTCAACTACCTTGTGCGCCCGCTGACGGATGCGCTGGGCCGCTCCATGCGCGAGCGCTGAGCGCAGGTGAAAGGCATGAGATCAAATGTACAGTGATTGGTGTACACTTATCTTGCGCTCTACTCGCGTCACGTGCATAGTGCATCACTAGCGCATTATGATTGTGAGGCGATTATGCTCGGCAGCAGCCAACGTCGGTTATCCGACGATGCACTTGAACTGAGACGGGAAGCTGGACGCTGGCTGAAGCAGCGCCGGGAAGGGTTGGGCCTTTCCCAGAGGGAACTGGCCGCTCTTGTCGGCACGGAATATTACACCTTCATTTCCCAGCTTGAGGCCGGGCGTGGGCGTATTCCACCGGAGCGTTACCGTGCATGGGCCACCGCGCTGGAGATGAATCCGCGTGAATTTGTCCGGACCATTCTGCGCTACTATGACGCCCTGACCTATGAAATCCTCTTTGAGGATGAAAACGTCACGGCTGAAATAGCCCACGCAGAAGGCGTCTGATCTTTCACCTTATCAAGTATCCCTTCTGGAAGCAGGCATGGCTGGCAGCAATATTGTTTCCCTGTTCCGCACCCGGCCCGCAAACCGGGACTGGAACAATCAGGAACTCGCCGAATTCTATCGGGTCGAGAGCGCATTGCTTTCGGTTGGTTTCCGTGTGGATACGGACCGCGGCCTGACAGATGAGGGGGAACCCTGGTTCATTTTTGCAGATGCCAATAGCGGCGATGTCATCGTGCATTGCGCACGCACCGATGGCGCATATCTGATCGCCAGCGCCGCCTTTGATCAGGTGCTGCGCGGGCCGGATTTCCGCACGCTTGTGGAAACTTTTCTGGAGCGCAATCCGCTGGTGCTGCCGCCAGCTGATACGCCGGAAAAAAAGAACAATGTGCGCCTTCATCCGAGCGCGCTGCTGGTGGCTCTGGTGGCCACGGCCTTCTTCAAGCTGTCCATCACCGATGCCGAAGCTGCCGGGCATGATGATGGCCCCGAAGATGGGGATCTTTACGACCGGGATGAAACCCCGGCCCAGACCAGCGCCGAAATGGATCGCCGCCAGTCTCTAGTCGTTCTCGCTGCGGTTGCAGTCGTCACCAGCCAGCTTCATGGCGACATGGATCAGGACATCGCCTCGTCCTTCGGTTCCACGTCCCTGACGGCGAAGGAAGCCTCGTCTCACGAGGATTTCTCCGCCATGCTGGCCGCGACCGGGCTGACGCATGACACTGCACAACGCGCCAATATGTCGGACGTGATCGCCTCGGGTTTTCATGAAGGCCCGCAGGAAGGATATGTCACCAGCGATGGCAATATTGACCAGGCGCTGTCGGACCTCATCAAGGATTCCTCCCTGCTCGACATGGAGCAGACCCTTGATCTCGACTTTTCTGAAATCTCACATGCGCATCAGTCTGCGGATCAGGAAATCGAAGGTCTGGCCAGCAGCCTGCAAAGCGATGGCGCCATTGCCCTGAGCGCACTTTTTGCCAACAGCACGACCAATCTGCTCAAGCTGGCTCAGCAAACCCTCAGCATATCCTCCTCTGAGGATGAACAAAATGATGGGGCGCAGACGGCGACATCATCTGCAGATCAATCCATCAAGACTCTTGTTGATGCCTCTGTCGATCTGAAGTCTGGCAGTTCGACCGTTTCGTTTTCCGTCAGCACCAAGACCAGCGAGACAAATGGAACGACGAATTCAGATTCGGACACGGACGCAGATACGCTCCCGGCGGAAGCCCCCCCCACCTCACAGCCAGAGGTGAGTGTCAACACCGCCGACATCCTCAAGGCTGTTGCGCCTTATCTGGATATCAATGCACAACGCGTCAAATATTCGGATAATGTCTATGCTTTCGATCAGACTGCAAAAGACTTCATCACGGATTATGTGCTGCAGGATGGAAACACATCCACCTTCAGCTATGGCTCGGATGTCGTGATCTATGATGCCCGCATGGCCTATGCGGGGCAAAATATCCATTTTGTCACCTGGTCAATGGATGACGGCTCCACCATCAGCCTGATCGGCACATTTGATTATCCGCACGTTGCCTGATCGAACTGCAACCGGGCTGGCGCACATATATGCTGTTGCCCGGCTCCATTCTTGTGAGCATGACAGGAGGCAGATGTGAAAGCGACCTTGCGAGGTGGCCTTGTCTGGCTTCTGCGTCCGGTCTGGCGGCCTTTCGAGAAAATGCTGGAACGGCGCGTCGCCCCATTGGAAGCCGAGCTTCGGGCACGGCTGGATGCGCTGGACGCACGATCTGCCCATACCGAGCAGGAACTCTACCGGCGTGCCGGCACACTTGAAGGACAATTGTCACAGCTGCAGGATCAATTGCAGCATCTTGGTGCACGCACTCACCGGCTGGAAAGAGGCTGGCGGGCCCATAGCCCCACTCTCGTTGAAGCTGTCGCCCATGGGGTGGAACTGGAACATGGGGTGAAAAGGCTGCGTCAGGAGCTGACCGCACTGAATGCATCCCGGCCCACACAAGAGCATGGCGCACCATGACCACACAGGACTCCCCTTCCGTACCGGCTGACACACAACAGGCTCCGGCGCGGAAAAAGGCCCTGATCGTGGTGCCCTCCGTCACCCGGTTTGATGCCATCTCCACATCCGTCTGCGAAACCTTCCACGCGCTTTCCACAATGGCGGATCTGGATGTGAAGATCACCTCATGGCGCTGCGACGTGCCGGGCCTGAACTGGAAAAGCGCCGGAGACCTCTCCGACCTTTTGCTGGATGATGATTTTCTGGATGCGGACCTGATCATCTATCATTTCGGCATCCATGTGAATCTGTTCGACGCCATGGTGATGGGCAATGGCCATGCCCGGCAGGCCGTATTCTTCCATAATGTCACCCCGGCCCGTTTTGTGCCGGAGGCGAACCATGGGTTGATCGCCAAATCCCTGCGGCAGATGGAGAATTTTCGTCGCATGGATGAGATCTGGCCTGTCAGCCAGGTCAATGCTGATGAGTTGCATGCGCGCGATTTCGACAGCAGCCGCATTCACATCATTCCCCTTGCGGTGAATAGCCCGGCCTTGATGACGCTGGCGTCCAAAGCCGCCCCCCAACAGCTGGAACTGCTGTTTGTGGGCCGGGTGGTGCACTCCAAGGGTGTGCTGGATCTTATCGCCGCACTCAGGGGCGTGGTAGCGCGTGGGGCGCCTGCCTTCCGTCTGCGCATTGTCGGCAATCTGGATTGGTCTGACAGAGCCTATCTTGAGCAGGTGAAGGATGCAATCGCCGAGGCCAGGCTCCAGCAGCAGGTGGAGATTGTGGGCACGGCCAGCGATGAAGAGCTGGAGCAGCTTTATCATCAAAGCCACATGCTGGTGATCCCCTCTTATCATGAAGGCTTCTGCAAGCCGGTGATTGAAGGCTTGCGGGCCGGGCTGATTCCGGTGGGATATGATGCCTATAATCTGCGTTATATCGCCAATGGTCTTGGCCGCATGAGCCCGGCTGGCGACATCGCCCGGCTGGAAGAGGGGCTTCTCGCTATCATGCAGGCGCTGCCCGCAGCCTTTGCAGATCCGCAGGCGGCCCGTCTACCGCTGGATCAGGGGCTCATCAGCCTTGCTGCCTTTGATGAAGCGGCACGGACCTATATCGGTCAATTCACGCTGGACCGCTTTCAGCGAAATGTTGCCGAACGGGCGCGCCGGCTTCTGGATCAGCCGACAGACTGAACCGGGAGCAACCAGCCCGCACAAAAGGCAGGCCGCATCCCTTCAGTGCGCATCCAGACACAGCACCATGTGGCCATGGAAGCTGACCTTCCTGCCCACCGGCGCGATCAGGTGAGACTGAAGCGCCGCCTGCCAGCGCTCCGGATGGGATGGCGTAGTGAGAAACAGCTTGTTCTCGCCCATGGCCAGTGGAACCAGCGCCCCGAGCCCCCGGCTGAAATAGAGATTGCAGGCCTCATTCACGCCCGGGAAACCGGAATGCATGAAGTCATCCATCACCACAATTCCACCGGGGCACAGCAGACCTTCCACCTGCGCCAAATCCTTCAGCACAGCCTCGACATAATGGGCTCCATCAATATGGGCGAGGCGGATACCCGCCGCGAGCGCGGGCACCTTCGCCAGATCACATGACAGGCTGCTGGCGGTTATGGCCTGCACCTCCACCTCCGGTACCCAGGCTCGCATATGGGCCTCGAAAATGGCGCGGTTGCCCTGCCCGCTCTGGTCGATATTCTCATCCTGCCGGCCCTCGAACAGGTCCAGCGCCACCACCGCGTCTTCCCGACCGGCCAACATGGCCAGAAGAGCCGTGGTCTTGCCGTGGTGCACGCCCAGCTCGAACAGAGCGCCTGTAAGGCCGGCCTCTTTCTGCGCCCCATCCAGCACAACAAGGCACTGGGCCAGAAAGGCGTTTATGCCCCAGCCTTCAATATGGGCCATACCTTCAAAAATATAATGCGCCTGCCGGGCCGAGAGGGTGGGGCGCTGAATGAAACAGGGAGAGGACGGTTCCGCAGAACTGGCGGAGGCGGGAATGAAAGGCGCGCCGAAACGCACCATCTGCCGATCCAGCAGCAGGCCGCGGATCATGCTCTCAACGCGATTGCGCATCACCGGCCAGATGATTTGCGCGGCCCATTGTGCCTGCCGCTGCGCCTGTTCGGCCAGCGCCGCGCGATCTGCCAGCATATCGGAAAGCCCGGTCGCCAGTTCATCCGGTGAGATGCCCGGCAAGGTGCGGGTGATGGGCGCAACATCCTCGAAGATGGGCAGGGGCGTGCAGGCGACCGGCGTGCCCGAAGCCAGCCCCAACCGCACCGCGCCACTCGCTGATTCCTGCGTGTTCTGATAGGGATAGACAATCACATCCGCCGCCGAGAGACGGGCCATGATGTCTGCATCCTCCAGAAAATCGCTGACAATGGTCACGCAGTCTTCCAGCCCCTCCGCCTTCACCAGCGCCTGACAAGCTTCCAGTTCCGCGCGTGAGACATCGGCCGGATACAGCGCATTCAGCATCAGGAGATGCAGATCCGGCAAGGTGGCGCGCATCTGCTTCACCGCAAGGATGATTTCACGCAACCCCTTGTGAGGCAGAAGAAAACCGAAGGTCGCCAGAACCGTGCGCCCCTCCAGCCCCAGCGCGCGCCGCATCTGTGCCCGGTCCCCCGCGAAGGGTTCGGGCAGGCCATGGGGGAGCAAGGTGACGTTTTCCACCAGCCCGATGGCTTTCAGGCGGTTCAGATCACTGGCGGAATGCGCCAGAATACGCGTGGCGCGGGTAAGACTCTGCCGCCCTTCCGCCAGCCGCACCCAGCCACCACCGGCCTCCATTGGCCGTTCGACATCCATGGTGGAATGGAAGCAGAGAAAGACGGGCACACCCTCCTCCTCCACCCGCTCCACCAGCCGACACAGCGCATCCAGAGGAAAGAAGCTGAGATTGAACTGAAGAACCAGCGCATCCACCTTTTCGGCGTGGATGGCGGCATAAAGCTCTTCCAGATCATCCGCCACCCAGCCCTGTGTCCAGCAGCGGCGCACGTTCGGGGCATCCGGCCCTTCCAACACCGCATTGCGATTGGCGAACAGGGCGAGGCGCTCCGGCGGAATCTCGCGCGTCAGGGCTTCGGAATAGGTGGCAATGCCGCAACGCGTGTTCCAGGTGGAAACCCAACCGATTTTCGGCAGGCGCAACACGGAGCTGTCCAGATGCTCCAGCGCCGCAATGGCCGTGCGCGTCTTGCGGGCGACGACCGGCCAGCGATAATTCTCATGGAGCAGGGCCTGCCCCTTCGCCACACGCGCCGCGACCTCCTGCGCTGGAGCGTCGCGCACGGCTTTCATGGCCGCGATTAGGGAATCCACATCCGGCTCCGCCCAGACAGAAGCCGTCACACCCAGATGCGCACGAGACCAGCCAAAGCTGAAATCACACAGCCACGCGGTTTCCGGCGTGCAGAAATCACGCTGGCCGCTGAAGCCGGTTGTCACCACCGGCTTGCCATGGGCCAGAGCCTCGGCCATGGGCAGGCCAAAGCCTTCGCCACGGGCCGGGCACACCACCGCATCCGCAGCCGCGTAAAGCGCGTGGATATCCGCCTCGTCGAGATCCTTCTCAATGAGATGAATGGGCGCGAGTTCGCAATAGTCCCGCTGCAAAGCCGCGATCTGCCCGGCCACGTCATTATGCTCATTGGGGAAGGTCTTGAGGACCAGTTCCACCTTATCCTGCCGACTGAAACCGCGCGCCCATGCCGCGAGCAAGGCATCCACGCCCTTGCGCGGAAAGCAGGAGGAAATGTGCAGATAGCGATAGATGGAGGCATCGCGTGCCGGCGGCTCCTCCTGTCGTTGCAGGTCGCAAGGCAGTTCAAAAATGCCGTTGCCCACCATGGCGATGGGAACACGCACGCCATTATCGCGCAGCACCTTTGTCACGAAATGACTGGTGGTGGTGATGAGGTTCAGGGACGAGTTGAAGGCCGCCACATGGGCAGGCGGAAAGCCGCTTTCCTCCCATGCATAATTGCTCAGCAGGCGGGTGAGGCCGCGCATGTCCAGCACATGAGGCGGGTAGAGATTGCGCGTCACCACATCCGGCATGGCCATGGCCGCAGCACGCTGCCACAGCCGCTCCACCTCCGGCTCTGCGGCCAGAAAGGCCGGGTCTGGCGGCAGGCGGCCGGGGCCATCCATGCTCACCAGCCCCATATCCTCCCCCTGCCGTTCCAGCTCCAGCGCCAGAGAGCGATTGACGATGGCGAGGCTGTAGGAACTGTCGAACGGGCCCTCGATGCGCCAACCACCCAAATGGCTGTTCTCTCCCGCGCCATTTTCCGGCTGCGGGCCAAATGCGGCGTCCAGCGCCCCCTCATCCAGTGTTTCCAGAAAAGCGCGCTGGCGGCGCACCAGTTCCCGCCGCAGCCAGGGCTCTTCAAGCACCACGCGCACAGCCGCCGCAATCTGCTCCGGCGCCGTGCCCTGCGCCTCTAGCCCGGCGGCGCGGATGCCCTGCGCCAGCGCCGGGCTGCCTGCCTCCTGCAACGACGCCAGACACACCACCGGCACATCGGCCCCCATGGTTTTCAGGACATGGGGCATGGCTTGAGAAGAGCCATCCCAGATGACAAGGCCGGCCTGCGTCAGCAGCGGCCAGAAAGAGGTGCAACCTGCGGCATCATCCAGCCTGTGCGCCGTCACATCTGCGCCGGCCCCCTCCTGCATCTGCGCATCGGAACCGGCAAGAACCAGACGCAGAGGCACGGCTCCCGGCCGCTGTAACCTGCCGAAGGCTTCCAGAACAGCGGCAAGATGCTCCCCCTGCCCGACATGCAGCAGCGTGAGATGATCATTGGCGAAGGCAGCATCCGCACCCAACAGATGCGGCGCGATGAAATGACGGTGAATTTCGGCAAACAGCACAGTGTAATTCCTGCCTTGGGCGGCAATATTGGATTTCAGGAAAGGAAATGCTCAGGCCTTGCGGGCAAACAGCACAAAAAAACGGGGCTCATTCTGCAACCACAGAAGGCCAGTGTGATGAAAACCATGGCGCGCCATATGTGAGAGCAGATGTTCCGCCCGCTCCATCATGACCGGTGCGGCATGCGATGCCGCACCTGCCAGAATCAGCAGGCCACCGGGTGCGAGCCCCTCGCGCGCCTGCTCCATCAGCGGGGCCATGGCGTCCAGTGTCAGCCCATCGTCCAGATCCGCAAGCACGATTGCACCCTGCCGGCCGGGCTGAAGCGTACGCAGAACGGTCAGCCCGAAATCCATGGGCACAGGACAGGGCCTTGCCGCCAGCACATCCCGTGCCGCCAGACCGGCCTCACCCAGCACATTGGCCCAGACGCCCCGGAGCCCATCAGCCGGAAGCCCCTCGATGACAATGACTGCCCCCTGCCCCGTGCCATTCGGCCCGCACGCATGCAGCAGCAAGGGCAAGGCCGCCTGCGCCAGAGCCGCCGGAGATGCGGACATTGGTGTTGATATTGTGGCTGACTGTGTCGCGCCCTCCTCCACCGCAGCGGGAGGTGACACCACGGGCAGGAACATCTCCCGCCTCAGGCGACGGCGCGCCCGGCGACGACGGTTCCATTCCCGGATCGGGGACGTTCCGGGCAGGTTCTTCAGCATCTCCTGCAGAGCGTGCGCGGAAGAGCGCCGGCGGCGGATCACATCGCCCCCTTCAGACGCCACGCTTGATGTTGATACAACCTGCACCTGCACCTCAAAGCCCGCGGACAGCCCGGCCTCCCCCCCCTGCGACGCAGCAGAAGAGAGGCGCTGCGCCTCCTGCCGCAAGCGCCCGGAAAGAATATCTGGCGAGATCCCTAGATCCGACATGCGCTTCACAGATCACCACATTCTATAACAGCAATTACTGTCTGACAGAAACTACGCATATACAGGCCATATAGACACAATACTTATATATTTGAAGAAACCGGAAGCATCTTCACCCACTGAAGGCCACTCTGCTTCTTGCTGCATATTCGCATGTGGCCCCGCCATTGTCACCACCTTAAGCTTGCAAATTATACAGATGCACGTAATACGTCAGCCGCAGAGGGTGCTGCGACATCGGCTCCCAACTGGGTTTCGAAACTGATGAAGACAGCCTGTGCGCGCTGTATCTTTCCGTCCTGTTCCAATATCTATGGGAGCATGGCTCTCCAACACAGCTGCAATACAACCAGATTGCCCCACGCATGATGAACCAGACCGCCTCCCGCGTGATCTTCACCGGCGATTTTCTCAAGCCCGCTCCTCACCGGTTCATCTCCGCAGATGCCGGGCGCGTGATGTGGCTGTCGCGGCTGTTTGGCTGGCAGGTGAAACGTGCAACCGGGCAGGCACCGGCGACTATTGGCTGGGGTGTGGGTTCAGCCGCATCCCATATGCTCAGCGATGATGATATTGGCGGGATCTATGACGATCTCGCTTTGCCGCCCGCGCGCGAAGGCTGGGCTGCGCTTCAGGCCCGCAAACAAAGCTGCGCCGCGCTGGATGCTCTTGTCGCGCATCATTTTTCCGGCGCCTTCGTCATCGGGTTCGCCCTGCCCCCGGTTCTGGAACGGGCACTGGTGAAGCAAGGCGCGGAACTGCTGAATATCCGCCTGCACCCGGCTGGCTTTCTGGATGATCTGCTGTTCGCCTTTCGCGGGTCCAGCCCGCACCTGCAGGAGACGCTGGCCCGCCACGCCATTCGCCATGATGACCTGCGGATGATGGCGGCCCTTGCCGGAGCCGCAGCCATAACCCGCAGCAGCTTTACACCCGCGCCCGACAGCCTGCTGCTTCTGGACAGCGCCCCGGACGACACCCCTCCCTTTGAAGGGCGGTCTCTCCCCCGGCTGGAGGATTTTCGTGCAGATGTGCTTCGCGCCGTGGAGGCGCACAAGGCGCGCCATCCCGGAGGCCGGATCTATTATCGCCCCATGCTGGATCGCCCGCTGCCGGAGGGCGTAGCGCAAGATACGGCAGCCCCTCATCACCTGACTCTTCTGCATGCATGGGGCATTGAGGCTGAAGAGCGCCGCGAGCCGCTCTATGCGCTTTTGTCCCACCCGCATATTCACAGCACACTGAGCCTGAGCGGGGATCAGGCGCAGGAAGCCACCTTCTTCAGCAAGGCGGCGCAGGGGCTGCTACCCGCGTTATGTCCACTGGCCGGGGAAGATGACAATGGCACGCAGACCGGGCCGGGCTATGTCGGCATCGGTGAAGCCTGCCTTGGCACGGACTTCTGGGCCGAAATTCTGGGCTGCCAGCCCCTTTCGCACGCGCCCTCACCACTGCACAAGAGCAACCGTCTGCGGCTGTCCCTGAACCATTTCGGGGCCTTCAACAGCATTGACAGCGACGCCAGTCTCGCCGCCGGGCTGAGGGATGGCCGCGCGCTGGATGGGCGCTTCCCGGCCCTTTCCATGCTGCATGAAGAGCAGAAAACCCGTCTGGATGAGCTGGGACGCCGGCTGGGTGAAGTGCGGAACGAGCAGATTGCCGCGCAGGGCACGACCCATGTGCGGCTCGCCTTTCTGGAACAGGAACTGACGCGGATGCATGCCGCGCTGGAGATCGCAACACGATGGCAGGCGGATGAAATGATGTATCGCAAGCGCTCCGCCCTCGGGCGTCTGCTGTTCCGGCAGGATGGTCGCCCCATCCGCGCCCTGCGCAAGACGCTTTTTCACGCCAATGGCAAGCCCCGCAGCCTGTTCCGTGGCTGGGTGGTACGCTCCAGCGGCGAACCGCGCGGCTGGATGCGGCAATGGATGCTTGGGCCGGCCTATCTCGCTTTGCCCGGCGCACATCACGCGCCTTCTGCGGCGCATCTGCGCGTGGCGTCGGCCGGCCCGCGCCCCTTCACGGCCTGGCGCAGCGTCGCCGGGGCCAGTGAACTGAGCGAAACCGAGCTGGATGGCCTGATGACCCGGATCCGCGAAGAGGTCGAGGCCTCCCGAACTGAAGCCCTGTCTGCGGGAGAGACGTCCTCATCCCCCGCCAGCCGGGGGTGAGGCCATGTCCGGCAAGCCGAAACTGGCCATGGTAGCCGCCGGTTCCGCACGCGGAGAACTGGGCGGGGCGGAGCGCTTTTTCACGGGGCTGACTCAGGCCCTGTGCAATGCCGGCTTTGACGCCGAACTTGTGGCCGTGCCCAGCGATGAAAGCTCGTTCGAGGCCATTCAGCGCTCCTATCTGCGCTTTTATGATCTCGACCTGTCCCGCTTTGACGGGGTCATCAGCTCCAAGGCACCCTCCTATGCGCTGCGCCACCCGAACCATGTCTGCTACCTGCAACACACCATGCGGGTTTTCTATGACATGTTCGATCTGGAATTCCCAACCCCGAGCGAGGAATTACGCGCCCAGCGCCATGTCATCCAGCTGCTGGATACCGCCCTGCTGCGGACGCCCCGCACCCGCAAGCTGCTCGCCATCGGGCAGGAGGTGTCAGACCGGCTGAAGCTCTATAACGGGCTGGAGGCGCAGGAGATTGTCCATCACCCCACCACTCTTGGCGGGCTGCATGAGGGCAAGGCGGACTATTTCTTCCTGCCCGGACGCCTGCATCGCTGGAAGCGCGTGGGGCTGGCCATCGCCGCCATGCGCCAGAGTGAGATACCCGCCCGTCTGCTCATTTCCGGTGATGGCGAAGATGCAGCCCGCTTTCATGCCGAGGCTGAAGGCGATCCGCGCATCGTGTTTCTGGGGCGGGTGAGCGACCAGCAACTGGCGGATCTTTACGCCAATGCCCGCGCGGCGCTCTTCGTGCCCATGCGTGAGGATATGGGGCTCATCACCTTCGAGGCTTTTCATTCCGGCACCCCTGTCATCACGGTGCATGACAGTGGCGAGCCGGCTAATATCGTGCGCGATGGGCAAACCGGCCTTGTCTGCGCGCCGGAGCCATCGGCGCTGGCGCGCGCCATGGAAACCTTGTGGGCAGACCCGGCCCGCGCCGCCGCCATGGGGGCCGCTGGGCGTGACAGCATCGCCCATATCTCCTGGCAGAATGTGGCCCACAGGCTGGGCACGGCGCTGGGCTATGCAGATTTTCTTGCGGCACGAACCAAATGAAGAGGGCGGACATGCTGCGCGTCACCATTCTGGACATGCAACCCATTGATCCGCCCGTGGGCGGGGGCCGCCTGCGCCTTCTGGGGCTGTATCATGGGCTGGGTGAAAATATCGAAGCCACCTATGTCGGCACCTATGACTGGCCGGGCGAAAAGCCGCGTGACCAGATGCTCTCGCCCACCTTGCGCGAGGTGATGGTGCCGCTTTCCGATGCGCATTTCCGCGCGGCATCCGAACTGTCCCAGGCCGCCAGTGGGCGCACGGTGATCGATTCCGCCTTCCACACCCAGGTGGATCTCTCGCCGGACTATCTGGAACGCACCCGCCAGGCCGTCACTGAGGCCGATGTGGTGATCTATTCCCACCCTTGGCTCTACCCTCCAACGGCAGACCTTCTGGACCGCACCCGCCAGCTGGTGATCTATGACTCCCACAATGTGGAGAGCATTCTGCGCATGAAGCTGCTGGATGATGGCGGCACCGGCACACAGATCGTGCGGGAGGTGGTGCGCATCGAGCGCATGCTGTGCCAGACGGCGGATCTGGTTCTGGCCTGCTCGGGCGATGATGCCCGCGCCTTCACCCGCCTGTTCGGCACCTCTCCCGCCAGAACCCGCATTGTGCCCAATGGGGCGTTCACGGAGCGCAACCCGCCGGTGGAGGCCGCCGGGCGCGCTACGGCAAAAGCCCGGCTGAAGCTGGGGCCGGAGCCGCTCGCCATCTTCCTCGGCAGCGCCTATGAGCCGAATGTGGAAGCCGCCCGCTTCATCATCTCGGACCTTGCCCCTCAACTGCCGCAGGTGCATTTCGTGGTGGCTGGCGGTGTGGGCGAAGCGCTCCGCAATCCGGATAGCAGCCCCGCCAATGTCACCATAACCGGCCGTCTTGGTGAAGAGGACAAGGACTGCTGGCTGGCCGCCGCGGATATGGCGGTGAACCCGATGTTCAGCGGCTCCGGCACCAATATCAAGATGCTGGAATTCATGGCCTGCGGCCTGCCCACCATCGCCACACCCACCGGCGCGCGAGGCATCGAGACCTCTGCGGAAGCCTTTGTGGTCGCCAGCGGCCCTGCCTTCGCACATGCCGTCGCCCGCGTGGCGGAAAGTGTGCAGGAGCGCACCCGCCTGCGCACCCATGCGCTGGAACAGGTGCGTCGCTTTTATTCATGGGAACGCATCTCCCGCAATCTCGGCCGCATGATCACGCGCCAGTATAAGGCCATGACCCGGCCCGGCCTGATGGCGAAGCCGGGTCATGGCAAAGCCCGGCCGAAATTCTCCGTCATCATTCCCACCTATGAGCGCCATGACATGCTGCGCGATGTCATCCAGCGCCTTGCGCGGCAGGAGTTTCGCGATTTCGAGGTGATCGTGATCGACCAGAGTGCCGCCCCATGGGAGGGGGCGCAGGAGGATTTCGGACTGGATCTGTCCTATGTGCACAGTGATGTGCGCGGGGCTGTTACCGCCCGAAACACCGGGGCCCTTCTAGCCAGCGGCGAGATTCTGGCCTTTACCGATGATGACACCCAGCCTCCGTCCGGCTGGCTGGCCGCAGCCGCCGGATGCTTCGAGGCGGAAGACATTGCCGGGCTGGAAGGGCTCATCCTGTCGGACAAGGTGCACGACCCCGCCTATCGCCCCGTCACCAATCAGGGCATGGACGGCATCGGCTTCATGACCGCGAACCTGTTTGTGCGGGCGGATGTGTTTCAGGCCATTGGCGGCTTCGATATCGGCTTCGAGAACCCCCATTTCCGCGAGGATACGGATCTGGGCTGGCGCATCGAGAAGATGGGGCCTGTGCCCTTCTCACGCGAGGCGTGGCTCTATCACCCGCCACATCTGCGCTCCATCGAAAGGGAAAGCCTGCCCGAGCGCTCCCGCTTCTTCATCAAGGATGCCCGGTTGATGCGCAAGCATCCGGATCGTTACCCGGAACTGTTCATGCGTGAACAGCAATGGCGCAACAATCCCCACTTCCTGCATTATCTGGCCGAAGGGCTGCGGATGGAAGGCATGGAGCTGCCCCCGGAACTGGCGCAGCGCATGAAAGCCGTGGGGCTGGAAATGCCGGCACCCGATAACACTGCGGCCTGATCCCTCCGGCAATTTAGCAAGATGAAAAAGCGAGGCCTCAACGCCTCGCCTGGTCTTCCGCCGGACCTATTGCGGACGGCCCACACTTTCATAGACAAAGCCGTGCCGGGTGACCTCCTCGGCGCGGTAGATATTGCGTAGATCCACCAGAACCGGGCGGCGCATCAGCCCCTTCAGCCGGGGCAGATCCAGCGCGCGGAACTGGTTCCACTCGGTCACGATCACCACCGCATCGGCACCCTCGGCGGCCTCATAGGGGCCCTCAGTATAGAGCACATCGTCCATCACCTTGCGGGCATTCTCCATGCCTTCGGGGTCATAGGCGGCGATCTGCGCACCATGATCCTGAAGCGCCTGAATGATGGAAATGGCCGGGCTGTCGCGCATGTCATCCGTATTGGGCTTGAAGGTCAGCCCCAGAATGGCGATGCGCCGGCCGCGCACATCATCCTGCAAGGCATGCACGACCTTGCGCGCCATGGCCCGCTTGCGGTTCTCATTGATGGAGACAGTGGTCTCGATCAGCCGCATGGGGCTGTCATGATCCTGCGCGGTCTTCACCAGCGCCAGCGTGTCCTTCGGAAAGCAGGAGCCGCCATAGCCCGGCCCCGCATGCAGGAACTTGGAGCCGATACGTCCATCCAGCCCGATCCCACGGGCTACTTCCTGCACATTGCCGCCCACCTTTTCGCACAGATCGGCGATCTCGTTGATATAGGTGATCTTCAGCGCCAGAAAGGCATTGGCGGCATATTTGATCAGCTCGGACGTGCGCCGCGTGGTGAACAGCATGGGCGCCTGATTAAGATAGAGCGGACGATAGACTTCCGTCATCACCTCCTGCGCCCGTGCATCCTGCAGGCCGACGACGATGCGATCCGGCCGCTTGAAATCCTCGATGGCCGCCCCTTCGCGCAAAAACTCCGGATTGGAGACCACCGCCACATCTGCCTCGGGGTTAGTTTCCCGGATGATCCGCTCCACCTCATCGCCCGTACCCACCGGCACGGTGGATTTCGTTACCACCACCGTGAAACCTTTCACGGCGGCAGCGATCTCACGGGCCGCCGCATGGACATAGGACAGGTCCGCATGGCCATCGCCCCGGCGTGAGGGCGTGCCCACGGCGATGAACACCACATCCGCCTCAGCCACGCTTTCAGTCAGATCGGTCGTGAAAGAAAGACGCCCCGCCTTCACATTGTTTTCGACCAGTGCGTCCAGCCCCGGCTCATAAATCGGCATGCGCCCGGCCCTGAGCGCTTCGATCTTGGCGGTGTCCTTGTCCATGCACACGACATCATGGCCGAAATCAGCGAAGCAGACGCCGGAGACGAGGCCCACATAGCCGGAACCAATCATCAGAATACGCATCAGAACAAAACCCCTGTGAGGCGGGAGCGCCCGGCCCGGAAAAGCGAACCGGGCAAGAGTCGGGCAACAGCTGTGCGTTGCGGAAACTATGCGTTTTACCCTGCCCTGCCAATGGCTCAGCCATGCTTCAAGAGAAAAGGCCACCCACAGGCTGGATGCTCTTCACCCAGAGCCTCCCGCACATCGGACAACATCTGATGGAACCGCCAGGAAAGCCTTCAAAATGGTATCAAAATGCCACTACGGAAAGTGGAGATAACATGTCACCATGATATCGACACAGAGGGGACACCCTTTCGCTCGATTGACTGGCGTGCAACATATGGGCCCATGGCATGCTGGCCTGAACCGAGAAGAAGGATCCTCTCCGCCCGTTTCGCCTCACCTTCCGCAGTCGAACAGGGCCCACACATAAGCGATAAAGACCTTCCGCTCGGGCGCATGCGTCTTCACATTCCAGCACGAATCCACATCATCCCTGGAGGATATCAATGGCATTGATCGTCGTATTGGCGGCATTGGCATTTCTTATGTTTGCCGCCTATCGGGGCTACAGCGTCATCATCATGGCGCCTGTGGCCGCGCTGGCTGCGGTGCTGCTCACCTCGCCATCCAGTGTCGCGCCCATGTTCAGCGGCACCTTTATGGTGGCCATGGTCGGCTTCCTGAAAAACTATTTTCCTGTGTTTCTGCTCGGCGCCATCTTCGGCAAGCTCATTGAGCTGTCCGGCTTTTCCAAGGCCATCGTGGCTGCCGTCATCAGGTGGATTGGTGCCGATCAGGCGATTCTGGTCATCGTTGTGGTGTGCGCCCTGCTCACCTATGGCGGCGTTTCGCTGTTCGTGGCAGTGTTTGCGGTCTATCCGTTCGCGGCGGAACTGTTCCGTCAGAATGATATCCCGAAGCGCCTCATCCCCGGTGTGATCGCGCTGGGCGCATTCTCCTTCACCATGGATGCGCTGCCGGGTACCCCACAGATCCAGAACATCATTCCCACCACCTTCTTCGGCACCACCACTTGGGCCGCGCCGGCGCTGGGTATTGTGTCGTCCATCTTCATTCTGGCGCTGGGCATCACCTATCTCAACTGGCGGCGACGCAGCTGTGTGGCGGCCGGTGAAGGCTATGCCTCTGGCCCCCTGCTGAACGAGCCGGAGCCGGTGGATCGGGCCCATCTGCCCAACCCTATTCTGGCCATTTCACCACTGGTGCTGATTGGTGTCGTCAATTTCGTGCTCACCCGCATGATTCCGGTCTGGTACGGGGATGCCAGCACCGTGATGATGCCCGGCATGAAAGAACCGCTCATCACCCCCATTTCCGGCGTTGTCGGCATCTGGGCTGTGGAAGGCGCGCTGGTCGCGGGCATCCTCTTCATCCTCGTCACCGCCTGGAGCACCATCGCCCACAAAGTGGCCGAGGGCAGCAAGGCGGCCGTGGCCGGTGCCATGCTGGCTGGCATCAACACCGCCTCGGAATATGGCTTTGGCGCGGTGATCGCCACCCTGCCGGGCTTCCTGCTGGTGAAGGAGGCGCTGGTCGCCATTCCCAATCCGCTGGTGAATGCGGCCGTCAGCGTGTCCACTCTGGCAGGCATCACCGGTTCGGCCTCCGGCGGCATGAGCATTGCTCTTGCGGCGCTGGGTGAGCATTTCGTGAAATCGGCGACGGAAGCCGGCATTCCCATGGAAGTGCTGCATCGTATCGTGGCGATGGCGTCCGGCGGCATGGATACGCTGCCTCAGAATGGTGCGGTCATCACGGTGTTGGCGGTGACGGGCCTGACACATCGTCAGTCCTATCCAGACATATTCGCCATCACCATCATCAAGACCATGGCAGTATTCTTCGCCATCGGCCTCTACTATACTACCGGCCTCGTGTGATCCGGCCCGGTCGGGCCTCAGGGTCCGGCCGGCCTTCCTTCAGGCTCAGTCCTGATGGAGTGTCGCCAGAATATCGATAGGGTCCGCCCCCACACCGGCGAAGGCCGCCATGACCCGGCCCGCACGGCCGGATCTGTTCCGGCCAGATGACGTGCAGATCATATCCCTTCTGGATCAGGAAGGAGAGATAGGCCTCTCCCCTCTGCAATGGCCGTCTGGGCATATTCGCTTGTGATGACGGGGCCGCCGCCTGTTCCAGAATTCCGCGCGCACCCTGTAGGGCCTTGTATTCAAACCCCTCCAAATCAATCTTGATGAAGTCGACCGCCGCCCGTTCATAATCGCATCCAGCGGCATCACCGGGATCAGCGTACTGCCCAGCAGCGTGTGGATATCATCGTCGGCACGACTGACAGATCCATTGATGAAGTTCGTGTGCAGAACAAGCGTCTCGGCACGATCCGACGCCGCCACGCAATGTAACTCGACATGATCAAAACCATTGATCCGGCGGCTGGCTTCAAGCAGCCGCGCATTGTCACGGTTCGGCTCCACGCTGACAACATGCCCATCGGCCCGCCAGTGAAGCTAGCAACATGCTGAAGAAGCCGATATTCGGATCTTCGGGATCGCAATAGATGATGAATGCCCCAAATCATGCCGCGCGACATCCTCGGCGCGGGGCATCATCAGCCTGCGGTGTGAAAATTCTTCCGACCCGAGAAAATTGCGAACGACATCTTCCAGTTTCGTCCCCGCATAGCTGAGATGGCCGGGCAGCAGCTCCTCCCTGTTCGTATTGCGGCCCAGAAGCCCCCCTGAAGCAATGGAGAATATCTTCATCCGTTGCGATCTCGGGATTGAGGGCAGTGTATTTCGCAAAATGGTCTTCCAGCTGGCTGTTGCGCCGTGCGCGGGCCTAGAACTCTTCGGAAACCGTCCGATGACCCCGTAACGCGTAATGAGAACCAACTGCATGTGATGCTGGATCGGCTCCTCGCTCTCAGGGTCACGATCCAGAAGCAGACGAAACGCTACACCCACATCATCTCGTTGCAACATGTCGCAGACCATCCCTCACGAACAACCAATTGTTGTTTGTGAGTACACACATCCTTTGATGTAAATATGCAGGGTGAAAGGGTTCAGCACGCCCTTCCAGAACTGAATGCGAGCCTGCGGATGCACAAACGGCCGGATCTGGATGATCCGGCCGTTTGTGCATGTCTCAAGGCTCATTGCTGGGCAGGTGGTGGTTCCGGCGTGCGTTCCACCAGTTCTCCCCAGGATGCAAAGGCTTCATGGAAAGCCTGCTCACCGGTCGTCCCCTTGTCGAACAGGATGACCGCGCGCTTGTTGTTCTCATAGACAAACGGCACATCAATCCAAGGATAAAGCTGCATTAGCGTCACGTTACGCTGCCGCTCGGCCGGTACGGTGGAAAGGCCCACAAGGAAGAGCGTGGGGTTCACCCGCACGGAGAGCCCCGCCAGCGGCACGCCCTGCGCCTGCTGGGTCGGCTTCATGCGAATGCCGGGAATGCTGGCAATCGGCCCGAAGGCGAAATCCTTGGGCAGGTCGAAGGACAGCTCGATGGTATGCGAGGCTGGCAGGGTCTGGTCCATATTCCGGCGCAGCACGAACTCCATGGAAATCTGACGCTCGGGAACGGTCACCACACCACGCACGCCCAGCTCGGGCGGCAGGCCGGGGCCAGCCTCGAAGGTTTCCGTCTTCCAAGTCACGGTGCCTTCAAAGCTCTGGGGCGGTGTATTGCCGCCCGGACTTTCTTCCAGCAGCACGGCGCGCTGGGTTCCGGCAGCCTGCTGACGCGCCGAATCGGGCGCGCGACGGGCAGCATCATCGGCAGCCGAAGCCATGCGGTCGGCATTCTTCGGCCGGTCCGGCTGAGCTTGCGTGGTCGCAGGAGCAGTTGCAGTCTGGGGTTCATGGTCCAGAACAGCCGAACGGTTCACGAACACAAGACCAATAATGATGAGCGCCACCACAACCAGCAGAGCCCAGAGCGCTGGCTTTTTCCAGGATGAGGCAGGCTTTTCAGCCCTCTTCAGACCGGGACGCAGACCCGCCTCGCGCGCCGCATCACGGCTACGCACCTGACCACGCGGCAGAGGCCCGGTCGCCGCGCCCGTTGTCGCAGCATCAGCACGCTGCACCTCAGGGGGGGCAGCTTCAGCGCCCTCATCACCGGCAGCACCATCGGTTTCGGAAGGTGCGGCAGGCGCATCATCATGGCTGTCATCAGTTGCGGCACCCTGCCCGGCGGGCGGTGCATAAGCCCCCGCCCCGGCCATGTTGCCACCCGAGGACTGCTCCGCCCCCGATTCGTCACCTGCCGCATCCGCGGACAGATCCTCATCAGGAGTGTCATTATCCTGAGCCGCGAGATCCGCTTCGATGCGGCGAATGGCTTCTTCGAGAGAAAGCCGCTCACGCGTGATTTCCCCTTCAGGCAAGGGCGGGCTGACGCTCCGCAACTGCTTGAGAAGGGCTGCACGCGCCCGGTCGAACACCGCGCGCCGAGCCTCTGCCGAATTTTGCGGCAGGCTCGAAATCGCGCGGACGAGAAGCGGATAATAGTCAGCCATGGGTGCTGCTGCTTCGCTTTCGGGCCCGAGGGCTCCCTTCAGTCCTGAAACGGGTTGTGCACGAGAATCGTGTCATCCCGTTCAGGGCTCGTGGACAACACGGCCACCGGGCAGCCGATCAGCTCCTCGACGCGCCGCACATATTTGACAGCCGCTGCCGGCAGATCCACCCACGAACGAGCGCCTGCCGTAGATTCCTGCCACCCCTCCATGGTTTCATAGATGGGTTCCGCGCGGGCCTGGGCGCCGCTTTCGGCCGGCAGATAGTCCACTTCGCGACCATCCACCTTATAACCGACACATACTTTAAGTTCAGTAAACCCGTCGAGCACATCCAGCTTGGTCAGGGCGATGCCCTTGATGCCGCAGGTGCGCACCGTCTGGCGCACCAGAACCGCATCGAACCAGCCGCAACGCCGGGCCCGGCCCGTCACCACGCCCACCTCGCGGCCGCGGGTGGCGAGGCGCTCGCCATCATCATCCTTCAGCTCGGTCGGGAACGGCCCCTCACCCACGCGGGTGGTGTAGGCCTTGGTGATGCCCAGCACATAATCCAGCGAGCCGGGGCCAATGCCCGTGCCGCTTGCCGCAGAGCCCGCCACCGTATTGGAGGAAGTGACGAAAGGATAGGTGCCGTGGTCGATATCCAGCAGGGCACCCTGCGCGCCTTCAAACAGCACACGCTTGCCATCCTGACGGGCACGATCCAGCAGTTCCCACACCCGGTCCATGAAGGGCAGAACCTTGGGGGCGATGGCCAGCAGCTCGGCGACCAGTTCGTCCGCCTTCACCTCTTCCATGCCAAGCCCGAGGCGCAGCAGATTGTGGTGGGAGAGCAGACGCTCCACCTTGGCCGGCAAGGCCTCGGCATCCACCAGATCCACGAGACGGATGGCGCGACGGCCCACCTTGTCCTCATAGGCCGGGCCGATGCCGCGCTTGGTGGTGCCGATGCGAGTGCCAGCGCTGCCGCTTTCGCGCAGAGCATCCAGCTCACGATGCAGCGGGAGGATGAGCGGCACATTCTCGGCGATGCGCAGACGCTCCGGCCCGATCACAACGCCCTGTGCGGCGAGCCGTTCCAGCTCGGCCACCAAGGCCTGCGGGTCCAGCACCACGCCATTGCCAATGACAGACAGCTTGCCCGGTCGCACAACGCCCGATGGCAGCAGCGACAGTTTATAGGTGACACCTCCGATAACCAGAGTATGCCCGGCATTGTGACCGCCCTGGAAGCGGACGATGACATCCGCCTGCTCGGAGAGCCAGTCTACAATCTTGCCTTTACCTTCGTCGCCCCACTGGGAGCCCACCACAACAACGTTGGCCACGGCTTGAATGCCTCCTCGCGCGGCGCGGGTCGCATCGGCCCGCGCGAACAAAGCAAAGCCCCGGTTTTGGTCCGGGGCGTTACCCATGCGTCTTACGGGATTGCTGCGGCAGGCGCAAGCAAGGCCCGCGCACCCCTCCCCAGCATCTGATGCTTTCAGGCACATATCCGGCTGAATATCCCCCGGTGATGGCCTATTGTGCCCCCCATCACCGCACAGCGCCGCACCCCGAAATGCGCAACACGGCAGCTGGCATGAAGGGGATATGAAAGGAACTGGCATGTCGCACCCGCATGAACCATTCAGGCTCGACCCGCGACTTGAGGCCGATGGCCCCATGGTTGCCGAGTTGGAACTGTGCCATGTGCGGCTGGTGAATGATGCCCGTTTCTTCTGGCTGGTTCTGGTGCCGCGCCGCGCCAGTCTGGTGGAAATCATGGATCTCGATGTTGAAGGCCGCGCCCTGCTGATGGAGGAGATATCCGCAGCCGGCACCGTGCTGAAGGACGCGTCCGGCTGCGCCAAGCTGAATGTGGCGGCGCTAGGCAATATGGTGCCGCAGCTACATGTCCATCTTGTCGCCCGCAACCCGGAAGATGCTGCATGGCCCGGCCCGGTCTTCGGCGTGGGGGTGCGCGCGCCCATGGAGAAAGCCCTGTGTGAGGCCCGCCTTGCGGCCATCCGCACCGGCCTTGCCCCGCTCATCCGCCCCTGAAGGGGCAACAGGCTGTTCGCAATTCGACAATTTGCGCAGATTCGTGCCTGTCATCCGCCCGCCATATGGCATCGCACCCATGATGCTGATAGAAGCGGGCCTTCTGGAGGCATTCCATGCGCAACGCACAGATCGTCCGCGAGACCAAGGAAACCCGCATTTCCGTATCCGTTGATCTCGACGGCACCGGCAAAAGCGATATTTCCACCGGCATCGGTTTCTTCGACCACATGCTGGATGCCCTCGCGCGCCATGGCCGCATGGATCTGACCATCAAGGCCGTGGGTGATCTGCATATTGACGATCACCACACCACGGAAGATGTGGGCATCGTGCTGGGCAAGGCCGTGAAGCAGGCGCTGGGCGACATGCGCGGCATTACCCGTTATGCCGATTGCCTGATGCCCATGGACGAGACGCTGACACGCGCCGCCATTGATATTTCCGGCCGCGCCTTCCTCGTCTTCCGCACCGAGTTTCCCACCCAGAAGATCGGTACCTACGATACCGAGCTGGTACGCGAATTCTTCCAGGCATTCACGATGAATGCCGGCATCACCCTGCATATCGAAACATTGTATGGGGTGAATTCGCACCATATCGCCGAAAGCTGCTACAAGGGGCTGGCACGCGTTCTGCGTGCGGCAGTGGCGATGGACCCGGCCTCAGCCGGCGAAATCCCCTCCACCAAGGGTGCCCTCGGCAATTAGGAACGGCGATGGCCAGCTGGATCGTCCTGTCCCGGGTGAACGGGAAAGCAGCGGGAAAGATGGTGCCCCGCACGCCGGCGCAGCAGGCTGTGCAGGCGGCGGAAGGTGTTGTTTTCGTGCGGGACAGCTTCTCCTGGCTCACCCTTCTGTTCACCCCCATTGTGCTGTTGTGGCACCGGCTCTGGCTGGGGCTGACGGTCTATGTCGCCGCCGTGATTCTGGTGCATATCTCATCCAGCCTCGCCAATCTGCCGGACGATGTGCCGGGCCTTGCCATGCTCGGCATCAGCCTGCTCTTCGCTTTCGAACTGTCCATGCTGCGCATGCGCAAGCTGGAACGGCAGGGCTATGAAGAAGAAGACGTCATCATCGCCCCGAATCGCGAAATGGCCGAGCGGCGTTTCTTCAAAATCTGGGATGCGCCCGTGAGTGCATTTGCGCATTCAGTTGCCGCAGCTCCCCGGCGCGCCATACAGCCGGCCTCCGCTTCAACAGCGCAGCCGGGCGCAAGTGCACCTTCATCACCTTCCGACACCACACCCTCGCCGCGCCCGGCCCCCTCTTCCCCGCGGGGCGCGACAGAGCCCTACGTCATCGGGAGCCTGACGTGATCTGGAGTTCCGGCGCATGATCGTCGCCATCATCGATTACAAATCCGGCAATCTGCATTCCGCAGCCAAGGCCATGGAACGTGCGGCGAGCGAGGCTGAAGGGCTCGGCCCCTGCGACGTGGTGCTGACGGATGACCCTGCGATCGTGCGCAAGGCAGACCGCGTGGTGCTGCCCGGCGTTGGCGCCTTCGCCGATTGCCGCGCCGGCCTTGATGCCGTGCCTGGCATGGTGGAGGCCATGACGGAAGCTGTGCAGCAGAAGGGCCGCCCCTTTCTCGGCATCTGCGTGGGCATGCAGCTTCTGGCCGAGCGCGGGCGCGAACATGGCGTCACCGAAGGGCTCAGCTGGATCCGTGGCGAGGTGGACCGCATCCTGCCTTCGGACCCGCACCTGAAAGTGCCGCATATGGGCTGGAACACCATCTCCCCCGTGCGCGACCATCCGCTGCTGGCTGGCATTCGCACCGGAGACAAGGGACTGCACGCCTATTTCGTGCATTCCTACCAGCTGAAACCCGCAGACGCGGAAGACCTTGTGGCCACCACCGATTATGGCGGCCCCATTACCGCAATCGTGGCCCGCGACAATGTCGCCGGCACGCAGTTCCACCCCGAGAAGAGCCAGGCACTGGGCCTGGCGCTGCTCGCTAATTTTCTGAAGTGGCAACCGTGATTCTCTTTCCGGCCATCGATCTCAAGGACGGCCTCGCCGTGCGCCTCGAACAGGGCGACATGGACCGCGCCACCGTGTTCAACCGCGATCCTGCCGCGCAGGCCGAGGAATTCGAAACCCTCGGCTTCCACTATCTGCATCTGGTGGACCTGAACGGTGCATTCGCCGGCAAGCCCGTGAATGCAGCCGCTGTGGAGCGCATTCTGGAAACCGTCTCCATTCCCGTGCAGCTGGGAGGCGGTATTCGCGACATGGCGACCGTGGAGGCCTGGCTGTCCAAGGGAGTCAACCGCGTCATTCTCGGCACCGCTGCCGTGCGTGATCCGCAATTCGTCACCGAAGCCGCCCGCGCCTTTCCCGGCAAGGTGGCCGTGGGGCTGGACGCGCGTGATGGGCGGGTGGCCGTGCAGGGCTGGGCGGAAACCTCTGACCTGGCCGCCGTGGATATCGCCCGGCGCTTCGAGGATGTCGGCGTTTCCGCCATCATCTATACAGATATCGCCCGCGACGGCCTGCTGAAGGGCCTGAATATGGACGCCACCATCGCGCTGGCCGAGGCTATTTCCATTCCGGTCATCGCATCTGGCGGTCTGGCCTCCCTGAAGGATGTGGAAGCCCTGCTGGAGCCGCGCGCGGCCAAGCTGGAAGGCGCTATTTCCGGCCGTGCGCTCTATGATGGCCGTCTCGACCCGCGCGAGGCTCTGGCCCTCGTCGCCGGCCGCTGAGGAACTGCCATGCTGAAGGTTCGTGTCATCCCCTGTCTGGATGTGAAGGATGGCCGCGTCGTGAAGGGGGTCAATTTCGTTGACCTGCGCGACGCCGGCGACCCGGTGGAAATTGCCCGCGCCTATGATGCGGCCGGAGCCGACGAACTGACCTTCCTCGACATTACCGCCAGCCATGAGGACCGCGGCACCATTCTGGATGTGGTGCAGCGCACGGCGGAACAGTGCTTTATGCCGCTCACCGTTGGTGGTGGCGTGCGCAAGGTGGAAGATGTGCGCGCCCTGTTGAATGCTGGAGCCGACAAGGTTTCCATCAACACAGCCGCCGTCAATAACCGCGCCTTTGTGGGCGAGGCGGCGGAAAAATTCGGTCAGCAATGCATCGTGGTGGCCATCGACGCCAAGAAGGTCAACGCGGACGGCGAGCCGGACCGCTGGGAAATCTTCACCCATGGCGGGCGCAAGCCCACCGGCATCGACGCCATCTCCTTCGCCCGTGAGGTGGTGGATCTGGGCGCGGGTGAAATCCTGCTCACCTCCATGGATCGCGACGGCACCGGGCGGGGCTTTGACTGCACCCTGACCCGCGCCATTTCCGACGCCGTCAGTGTGCCGGTGATCGCCTCCGGCGGGGTCGGCAATCTCGATCATCTGGTGGAAGGCATCCGCGATGGCGGGGCCACGGCGGTTCTGGCCGCCTCCATCTTCCATTTTGGCACCTACACCATTGGCGAAGCCAAGGCCCATATGGCCGCCGCCGGCCTTCCGGTGAGGCTGGATGTGTAGAAACGTGCCGCGCTCCGTGCTGCTGCCGCGCCTGTGCGGGTGGCACGGGGCGTGTGGGCCTGTCGCCTTTTCAGGAGCACCATTGTGAGCGACATTTTCACCCTTTCCGAGCTTGAAGCCATCATCGCTGCCCGCGCTGCGGTCGATGCCAGCCAGTCCTACACGCGCAGCCTGCTGGACAAGGGTATTGGCAAATGCGCCCAAAAGCTGGGTGAGGAAGCCGTGGAAACCGTCATCGCCGCCGTCAGCGCCGAGGATGCCGATGTGGTTTCGGAAAGCGCCGACCTGCTCTACCATCTCATGGTGGTGCTCAAGGCGCGCAATATTCCTCTTTCCGCCATCCATGATGAGCTTGCCCGCCGCACCGGTCAGTCCGGTCTGGCGGAAAAGGCCAGTCGTCCTCACGCTTGATCTCCACTCAGGTTGCCTGACCCGCGAGGCCCCGCCATGGATCAGCCCCACGATCCCAGCCTGTCGCCATACCGCACTTTTTCACGTGCGCAATGGGCCGAGCTGCGCCGTGACACCCCCATGACCCTCACGCCAGAGGAGATCACACGGCTAGAGGGGCTGAACGCGCATCTCTCCCTCGCCGAGGTGGAGGAAATCTATCTGCCCCTCTCCCGCCTGCTGTCGCTCTATGTGGGGGCGACGCAGAAGCTGTTCCGGGCCATGAGTTACTTCCTTGGCCAACCTTCCAGCGATACGCGCGAGGACATGCCGGATGGTGAGGGCAAGATGCCCTATATCATTGGCATTGCAGGCTCTGTCGCGGCGGGCAAGTCCACCACAGCGCGCCTGCTGCAGGCTCTTCTGGCGCGCTGGCCCAACACGCCCAAGGTGGATCTGGTCACCACGGATGGGTTCCTTCTGCCCAATGCTGTGCTCAAGCGTGAAGGGCTGATGGACAAGAAGGGCTTCCCCGAAAGTTACGATCTGCCGCTGCTGGTGCGCTTTCTCTCGGAGATCAAGGCCGGGCGGCGCAGAGTTCGCGCTCCGCTCTATTCCCACTTCTTTTATGATGTGATGCCAGACCAGATGGTGGAGGTGGACCGGCCGGACATCCTCATCGTTGAAGGGTTGAATGTGCTGCAGACCACGCGTCCGCCAAAAGATGGAAAGGCCAGCCCGTTCGTCTCAGACTTCTTCGATTTCTCCATCTATATTGATGCCGATGAAGATGTGCTGGAGAACTGGTATGTGGAGCGCTTCATGAGCCTGCGGCATACCGCCTTCGTGGATCCCCTCTCCTATTTCCACCGCTATTCGGAACTGACGGAACAGGATGCACAGGCCCGCGCGCTCTCCATCTGGCGCTCGATCAACCTGCCCAATCTCACAGATAATATTCTGCCCACCCGCCAGCGCGCCGATCTCATTCTGCGCAAGGCTGGTGACCATGAAGTGGCAGAGGTGAGCCTGCGCCGGCTCTAACCTTCCGCGCAAGAAGCCTTGCTGACAGAAGATGGATGCAAAACGGCACAGGAGCACAAGCCTCCTACCGGCAAATCCCATGCCGGAATGCGCTTTCAAGTTCAGTCCATGAAAAAGGCCGGCTGCTCTCGCAACCGGCCTTTTTCAATCAGATCGTCATCGGCTCATTCGCCGGGCACGGCCTGCTTTTCAGAGGTTTCAGAAGCCTCCCCGGCTTCATCCATCTGCTCCGAACGCGGGCGATAGCGGCGACGGCGGCGGGCTGTGCGCACCTCGCCTTCAGCGCCATCCTCCTGGCCATCATCGGCAGTGGAAGCATCCTTCTCCACCGGCTCCCGCGCCACGACAGGGCCACCCGTGATGAAGGAGGGCAAACCCAGCTTTTCATCATTCTCCGCAGGCACTTCCGCACGCGTAGTCCGGCTGCGGCTGCGGCTGCGCACCGGGCGGCTGGCCGGCACGGGCGCATCATCCCCCCCCTCCGAAACAGCTTCGCGAGGGGCTGGCTCGCGGACGGCGGCTTCACGCACTGCAGTTTCGCGGACAGAAGATTCACGAACCGAAGATTCGCGAGGGGCAACGTCACGGCTCGCGGGTTCGCGGGCAGACGGTGCGGCGTTTCCTTCAGCATCCTCGAAAGACCGGGACGAGCGACGATAATTGCTCTGCCGGCCATCACGCGAGTTGCGACCACCTTCCCGATAGTCCCGCGGCTCACGGGGTTCACGCCCCTGCTGGCCAGATCCCTGCTCGCCACGCATCATCGGCTGTGGAGCATCCAGTGCGGAAACATCGTCCAGGCCGTCATCATCCTCGACGTCATCATCACGCCCGGGAACAGACTGCGGGGCATACTGACCCTGAAGCGAAGCGATCAGACGCAGATAATGCTCGGCATGCTGGAGATAGTTTTCAGCTGCGATCGGATCACCCGAAGACTGGGCGTCACGCGCAAGCTGCTGATACTTTTCGGCAACATGATGCGCCGTTCCCCGCACCTTTACATCCGGCCCATTGGATTCATAGACCCGGGTCAGGGGGTTGGAGCTGCGACGATTATTATTGCGGCCCCGCATACGCTTCGGCTGACCATTTCTCATCAGGATCGTTCTCTACTCACGGGGCGTTCACCCGCCATTATGCCCGGCTTGCTCCGCCACGGTCTCGGGACAACCCCGGCCGTGATCCGCAGGAGCCTGCCCGACAATCCGCAGGACAAGGCCTGTTTGCACGGCGCACGCCAGCAACGCGCCACCGCTACTCATGACACCTTCAGTTTAAGTGCCAAAAATTAAGGATCAGTCCGCTCATTGAGCTCAACTTCCGCATCAACAGATGCGGGCGCTTATCCTATTCCCGACCCCGCAGGAGCGGAGCACTTTCAACACGATGAAGCGATCGCCCGGAAAAGGAAAGTGTCGGGGGCGCAGCCGCATGTGCGCGCTACCAAACATGCCCACCTTTGGGCCGGAAACAAGGCTATGATTCCCAGCACCTGCACAGGCCTCGACCTATGACCCGGCGCGATTCCTAGAGAGACACTAGCCATTTCCGGGCCTGCTTCCAAGCATTTTTTCTGTACAATCGTGGATTTAGTGCCCTCCCCCAATGCAGTTTCAGGGTTTGCGGGCAGAAATCGCGCGAGGAATTCCTGCAAGGTCTGGAGTCGCCGGGCCACACGGCACAAGGCCGGCGGCCTTCAGCAGGCTGGCGACGACCTCTGCCTGCCCCACCCCCAGCTCCAGCACCACAAGCCCCCCACTGCGGAGCAGGCGTGGAACGTCCGCAATGATGTCGCGATAGGCGTTCAGGCCATCTTCCCCACCATCCAGCGCCAGCACCGGATCATGCCCCCGCACTTCACGGGGCAGCAGCAGCATGGCACGGCTGGTGATGTAAGGCGGATTGGAGACGACGAGATCGAACCCACCGGTCAGACCCGCCCCCCAGTCGCCCACCATGGCGAAAGCACGCTCGCCCACATCGGCATGGTCGAAATTGTCCTGCGCGGTACGGGCGGCGCCTTCCACCCGGTCCACACCCACGCCCAGCGCCTGCGGACGCTCCACCAGCAAGGCGGCCAGAATTGCGCCCGAGCCGGTGCCCAGATCCAGAATCCGCAAAGGCGCATCCCGTTGCGGGAAAGCATCCAGCGCCACCTGCACAAGGGTTTCCGTATCCGGGCGCGGCACCAGCGTATCGGGCGAGAGCTGGAAATCCAGGCTCCAGAACTCGCGGCGGCCCAGAATGCGCGCCACCGGCTCCCCGGTGATCCGGCGCATCATCAGCGCCATGGCTCGCTTGGCGACGTCTGGTGTCACCATCTCGTCATCGTGCTGGATCAACTCGCCGGGCGCGCAGTTCATGGCGCTGGCCAGTAGCAGGCGCGCCTCCAGCTCCGGCGCACTCACGCCGGAAACCACCAGCTCTGCCGTCATCTGGCGACGCAAAGCCCGCAGATTGGCAACATCCCTCATATCAGACAATGCGCCTCCTCAAGCGGTAAACAGGGCCGAGGCGGCATGTCTCTCCGCGCCCCACTCATCCCCGGGCCTGATCATGATCCTGCGCAGCCAGAAGAGCCGCCTGATGCTCGGTGAGAAGGGCCGCGATAATCTCATCCAGCGCAATGCCCTGCATCACCTCATCCAGCTTATAGAGCGTGAGATTGATGCGGTGATCCGTCACCCGTCCCTGCGGAAAATTATAGGTGCGAATGCGTTCTGAACGATCACCGGAGCCGACCTGCCCCTTGCGCTCCGCGGCGCGACCAGCTTCCGCCTTGAGGCGCTCTTCATCCAGCAGGCGCGCCCGCAGAAGCCCCATGGCCCGCGCCCGGTTGCGATGCTGGGAACGATCATCCTGCACCACCACCACCGTGCCCGTGGGCACATGGGTGATGCGCACGGCGCTTTCGGTCTTGTTCACATGCTGGCCGCCGGCGCCCTGTGCACGGAATACATCCACGCGCAGATCCGCATCATTGATCTCGAAATCAACCTCCTGCGCCTCGGGCAGAACAGCCACGGTGGCTGCGGAGGTATGGATGCGTCCGCCCGCCTCGGTGGCCGGCACACGCTGCACCCGGTGCACACCACTCTCAAACTTCAGGCGCGCATAGGCCCCGCGCCCCTGCACTGAAGCGATGACTTCCTTATAGCCCCCCATGGTGCCCTCGCTTTCCGAGAGCACCTCCACGCTCCAGCCATGCTCGGCGGCATAGCGGCTGTACATGCGGAACAGATCCCCCGCAAACAGCGCCGCCTCATCACCACCCGTGCCGGCCCGCACTTCCAGAATCACACTGCGCTCATCCATGGCGTCACGCGGCAGCAGGGCCAGACGCACCTCATGGGAGAGGTTCTCAATGCGCTCTTCCAGCCGTTCCACCTCGCTCTGGGCAAGCGCCAGCATCTCCGGATCAGAGGCGGAATCGGCCAGCAGTTCGCGCGCACCGGCCAGATCCTGCTCGGCAGTCTTCAGGGTGCGCACCTGCTCCACCAGCGGGGAAAGGTCCGAAAATTCGCGCCCCAGACGCACATATTCATCACCCTCAGCGCCATGGGCGAGGGCATTCTCGACCTCCGCATGGCGGGCAAGCAACTGGTCAAGCCTGGCGCGCGGCAGCTTCATCGTCATCATGCTGGGAGAGCCTTCACGAGAGGGAAAGCTCCTGTTCCCGGGCAAAGGCGCGCAGAGCCTCGCGGATATTCACCTTGCCGCTATGGTCATCCAGAAGCGGCAACAGCACCTCGCGCGCCGCCGCCACATCCACATTCAGCAAGGTGGCCTTCACCGGGCCCAGAGAGGCCGGAGAGACGGACAGTGCCCGATACCCCAGCGCCGCCAGCGCCACAGCCTCCAGCGGGCGGGACGCCAGTTCACCACACAGGGTAATGGGCTTGCCATAGCGCGCCCCGGCATCCGCCACCATGCGGAAGGCCCTCAGGGCCGGGGCCGAAAGTGCATCGAAACGATCCGCCACCCGCACATTGGAGCGATCCGCCGCGAACAGGAACTGCACGAGATCGTTCGATCCCACGGAGAGAAAATCCACCCGCGGCAGCAATTCATCCAGTTGCAGCAGAAGGGAGGGCACCTCCAGCATGGCGCCCACATAGACATGCTCGGGGATGCCATGGCCATGGCGGCGCAGATGGGTGAGCTCCCGCTCTACAATGGCGCGGGCAGAATCGAACTCTCCCACTTCCGCCACCATAGGGAACATCAGCCGCAACTGGCGCCCGGCCGCCGCACGCAACAGCGCCCGCACCTGAGAGCGCAGCAGGCCCGGCCGGTCCAGCCCGAGGCGGATGGCGCGCCAGCCCAAAGCCGGGTTCTCCTCCTCCACGGTGCGCATATAGGGCAGCACCTTGTCGCCGCCGATATCCAGCGTGCGGAAAGTCACCGGGCGCTTGTCAGCCGCATCCAGCACCGCCCGATACAGCTTGAGCTGCTCGGAAATACGCGGGAAAGCCGAAGCGATCATGAACTGGAGTTCGGTGCGGAACAGGCCGATGCCCGCCGCTCCGGTTTCCTCCAGATGGGGCAGATCCACCAGCAGGCCGGCATTCAGCAGCAGGTCGATCTTCTCCCCATCGCGGGTGACGCAGGGGCGGACCTTCAGGGCGGCATATTGCGCCTGCCGTCGGGCACGGAAACGCACCTTCTCGGCATAGGCAATTTCCACATCTCCCGGCGGACGCAGATGCACCTCGCCGGCCTGCCCGTCCACGATGACGGCATCGCCGGAATCGGCAAGGCCGGTCACATTCTCCACCTGCCCCACCGCGCCAATGCCCAGAGCGCGGGCCACGATGGTGACATGACTGGTGGTGCCGCCTTCTTCCAGCACAAGGCCGCGCAGGCGGGTGCGGTCATAATCCAGCAGGGCCGCCGGACTCATATTGCGGGCGACAATAATGGCGTTTTCCGGCAGTTCTTCCCGGCCAACGCCGCGCCCGCGCCCGGTCAGCACCCGCAGCAGGCGATTGGCCAGATCATCCAGATCGTGCAAACGCTCGCGCAGATAGGGGTCTGATGCGCGCATCATGCGGGCGCGCGTATCAGACTGCACCCGCTCCACCGCGCCTTCCGCCGTCAGGCCGGAAAGCACCGCCTCACGCATCTTCTGGATCCAGCCCCGGTCATGGGCGAACATGCGGTAGGCTTCGAGAATTTCACGATGCTCACCCGCCTTGGAGAGGCCGTCCTCTTCCAGCAGCAGATCGATAGAATGCCGCAGCTTGTGGATGGCGGCATCGAGGCGCGCGGTCTCCTTCGGCACATCGTCGGCGATGACATTGGTCACCGTCACACGCGGCTCGTGCAGCACCACATGGCCCAGCCCCAGCCCATCGGCCAGCGCCACGCCTTCCAGATGCAGCGGGCGGCGTACTGCAGGCTCCGCACCGGGAGGCGCCAGAGCCGTCAGTTCGCCCGATGCGATCATCTCCGCCAGCACCATTGAGGTGGTCTGGAGCGCCTCGATTTCCTCATCGGTATAGGTACGTCGGGCGGTGTTCTGCACCACCAGCACGCCCAGCGTATTACCCGCACGCAGAATCGGCACACCGAGGAAGGAATTGTAGATTTCCTCGCCCGTTTCCGGCCGATAGGAGAATTCCGGGTGGTTTTGCGCATCCGAAAGGGCCAGTGGCTGGGCCTCGCGGGCGACATGACCCACAAGGCCTTCCTCCACCTGCAAAACCGTGCGGTGAACCGCATCGGCCTTCAGTCCCTCGGTGGCGTACAGCTCAAGGGTCGAGTCAACGCGCAACACATAGACCGAACAGACTTCCGCCACCATATTGGCAGCGATCAGAACCACGATCTTGTCGAGACGATCCTGCGCGTTCACAGGCTCGGCCATCACCTCGCGGAGACGGCGGAGCAATACACGCGGACCGCCGAGCGCGCCACGCATCGGCCGCATCCTTATCTGTCAGCGAAACCGGATATCCCCGGCACAAGCGACCTGAACGCCACTGTGTCGAAGCCCCCGTTCATGCCGGGAAGGCCCGGCGCCTTTTCAGCTGTCCAGCCCGTATAGCGAATGCAGAGTCCGGACTGCAAGCTCTGTATAGGCCGAGTCGATCAGGAAGGAGACCTTGATCTCCGACGTGGTGATCGCGCGGATGTTGATGCCCTTCTCTGCCAGCGCGCCGAAAGCCTGTGCGGCCACACCGGCGTGAGAGCGCATGCCGATACCGATAACGGAGACCTTCGTCACCTCGGTATCGCCCTGCAGCTCGCGGAAATGGATGGTGTCGCGCAGCTTTTCCAGCACCGCCTTGGCGCGCTCGAAATCGGCCACCGGCAGGGTGAAGGTGATGTCGGTGAAACCGTCGGCAGAGGTGGTCTGCACGATCATGTCCACATTGATGTGGGCATCCGCGAGCGGAATGAAGACGGCGGCGGCGATGCCGGGCTTGTCTTCCACGCCACGAATGGAAATCTGGGCCTCGTCCTTAGCAAAGGCGATGCCGGTCACCACCTGGGCTTCCATCTGGCTTGCCATGATCTCCTCCTCATCACAGATCAGCGTACCGGCCTGTTCCACCACATGCGCCTCGGGGGCATCCGGGTCGATGAGGCTGGAGCGCACGAAGGTGCGCACATTATGAACCATGGCGAGCTCCACTGAGCGCACCTGCAGAACCTTGGCCCCGAGAGACGCCATTTCCAGCATCTCCTCGAAGGCCACCTTTTCCAGACGCTTCGCCTTGGGCACCACACGCGGGTCAGTGGTGTAGACACCATCCACATCGGTGTAGATATCGCAGCGCTCGGCCTTCAGCGCCGCAGCCACTGCCACCGCGCTGGTATCCGAACCACCGCGCCCCAGCGTGGTGATGCGTCCGCTTTCGGCATGAATGCCCTGGAAGCCGGCGAGAACCGCCACCTGCCCGCTATCCATCGCCGCGCCAAGGCGCGAGCCGTCCACATCCAGAATGCGGGCCGAGCCATGGGCGTCATCGGTGAGAATCGGCACCTGCCAGCCCTGCCATGACCGGGCGGGAAGCCCCATCTGCTGCAGGGTCACGGCCAGAAGGCCGGATGTCACCTGCTCGCCGGAAGCCACCACCGCATCATATTCGGCCGGGTCATAGAGCGGATCGGCCTCCTTGCACCAGCCCACCAGCTCATTGGTCTTGCCGGCCATGGCGGAAACCACCACCGCGACCTGATGACCCGCCTCCACCTCGCGCTTCACATGGCGCGCGACATTGCGGATACGCTCAATATTGGCGACGGATGTGCCGCCGAACTTCATCACCAGCCGAGCCATCGCTCGTGCCTTTCCTGAAAGAAGGGATTGTCGGGCGAATGCGGGCAGGCAGGCCAGATGCGGGAAAAAACCCGCCAGCTTGCCGCACCGCGTGGGCGGGCGTCATTTTCGACGTTTGAGCGCATCCCCGCGCAAGGTTGCGCATGGTATGGAGCGGTCTGGAGTGACGAAGCGGAACATCCCGATGAACCCTGACGCGCGGGGGTGAGGACGCGCGAAACACTGGTGCGCCTCAATAGCCGCAACTCCGCGCGGGGGCAACCACCCGGCCCTCACTCCGGTGCGGTTCCAGATAGCGGCGCCCCGCCAGTTCCGCAAACCGGGTGAAAAGCCCTTCCGGAGCGTCACACCCCCCATGTGCCGGAAGGATGGCGCACCGGCGCACTTCGTGCTCTATCTGCCGCATGACGATGCCTCCCCGCACTCCCGGCTCTTCCGGCCGCCCGCCCCACACCCGCTCCGGCCCGCGCGATGGCGCGAACCGGGGTCCGCATCAGAACCGTGCGCCGCAAGGCCGCGCGCCCCGTCCAGCCCCCGCTGGCATCGCCGCGCGCGCCGCTGCAGTGGAAGGGCTGGACCTCATTCTGCATCACAATGCGGGGCTGGAAGATGCGCTGGAGACCCTACCGGCCCATCTAGAACCACGCGACAGGGCGCTGGCCTTCCGCATCATCGCCACCACATTGCGGCGAATCGGCACGCTGCGCGCGGTGCTCTCCCCCCTTCTGGAGCGCGGGCTGCCGCGCAGTGCGCCGCGTCTGGAGCCGGTGCTGCTGGCCGGCGCCACGCAAATCCTGTTCATGGATGTGCCGGATCATGCCGCCGTGGGCCTCAGCGTAGATGTCGCCCGCACGGACCGCTCCACCGCCGGTTTCGCCAAGCTGGTGAATGCGGTGCTGCGCCGTCTGATCCGCGAGAAGGACGCCCTGCTGGAGGGGATCGACCCCTATCAGGCCGATACGCCGGAATGGCTGCGCGCCCGCTGGAGCGCCGCCTATGGCGAGGAACAGGCCCGCGCCATCGCCGCCCTGCATCAGGCCGAGCCGCCGCTGGATATCTCCGTGAAGGCCGACCCGGAAGGCTGGGCCGAAAAACTCTCCGGTGAGGTCCTGCCCACCGGCACGGTGCGTGTTTTGCAGGCCGGTGCGGTGCGCAATCTGCCGGGCTTTGCGGAAGGGGAATGGTGGGTGCAGGATGCCGCCGCCGCCCTGCCCGCCCGTCTTCTGGGAGATGTGCGCGGCCTTGCCGTGGCGGATCTGTGCGCCGCCCCCGGTGGCAAGACCGCCCAGCTGGCCGCCGCCGGCGCGCAGGTGACAGCGGTGGACCGATCCGGCCAGCGCCTCAACCGGCTGCGTGAAAATCTCGCCCGCCTCAAGCTCGACGCCCATGTGCGCGAGGCTGACGCCACCCGTTTCCTCGGCGGCCCGTTCGACGCCATCCTTCTGGATGCACCCTGCTCGGCCACCGGGACGTTGCGCCGCCACCCGGATATCGCCCTCACCAAGCGCCCCGGCGACATTGCCACGCTGGCCCGGCTTCAGGGCGAGTTGCTGAACCATGCCGCAGACCTGCTGAAGCCCGGTGGCGTGCTGGTCTATTCCACCTGCTCGCTGGAGCCGGAGGAAGGCGAAGAGCAGATCGCCCGGCTGCTGAAGACCCGCAAGGATTTGCGCCGGCGGCCTGTCACGGCGGAAGAGTTGTCGAAAGATGCACAAGCCGTCGCCGCGTTCATAACTCCTCAAGGTGATGTGCGCACTCTTCCCAGTTACTGGATGCGGGGAGAATCGGAGCGGTCCGGCCTTGATGGCTTTTTCGCCGCCCGCCTTGAACGCGTCCAGTAGGCTGCTGCCCGAAGAGGTCACGGGCAGGTTGCGCACGCCTGTGCCTGTCCGGCACCGGCCGCCAGCCATGGGGCCTCGCGTGAAGATGGGCAAAGCCATGTGGCATGGACTGGCGGGGCGCTTCCATTCCATCACCCCCAGCACTGCGCCCGTGACGGGGATGCGTGTGAGCCGAGACAGCCTTGCCGAGCGACTGCAGCTTGCAGCATTGCTGGCCGGGGCACAGGCGCGCGCCGTGCTGGACAGCTTCTCCGGAAGCGCGCTGGCGCTGGCCTATGCCAGCGTGCCCGCGCCCGAACGCCTGCTGATCGCCCCGCAGGATCTGCATACTGCGGATGCTGCCCTCGCCAGTGAAATCTATTCCGGCCGCTTCGCCTTTGCCGGCAAAGCGCTGGTGCTCGACGGGCGCAGCGTGTTCGAGCTTGATCCGCCTTCCGTGGAATGGGCGCAGGTGCTGCATGGCTTTGGCTGGCTGCGCCATCTGCGCGCGGCTGGCACCACCATTGCCCGCGCCAATGCCCGCGCCCTTGTGGGCGACTGGATGCGCGACCCCGGCCTTGCCCGCGATATTTCCTGCGAGCCGGAAGTCACCGCCCGGCGTATCATGTCATGGCTCGCGCAGGCCACCTTCATCCTTCAGGATGCGGAGCTGGATTTCTACCGCCGCTTCACCCGCTCGCTCACCCGGCAGGTGCGCCAGTTGAAGCGTGCGGCCCACAAGGCGGAAGATGGCTATCCGCGCCTTGTCACCATCATCGCGCTGGTGTTCGCCGGGCTGTGCATGTCCGATCAGCCGCGCCTGCTGAAGGCCGCCCAGCGCCGGCTGGAAGAAGAGCTGGACCGGCAGATCCTGCCCGATGGCGGGCCGATCACCCGAAATCCCGGCATGCTGATCGAGCTGCTGCTGGATCTGCTGCCTTTGCTGCAAGCCTATACGGCGCGCAATCTGCCATCGCCGCCCGCCCTGATGAACGCCATGGACCGCATGATGCCCATGCTGCGTTTCTTCCGTCATGGCGATGGGGCCTTCGCCCATTTTCACGGCATGGGCTATACGGCGGCAGACCAGCTCGCCACTATTCTCTCCCATGATGACGCCCGTGGTGCGCCCGTGGCCAATGCGCCCTATAGCGGCTATCAGCGGCTGGAGACGAATGGCACGGTGCTGATTGCCGATACCGGCGCGCCGCCCCCCTTCTCTGTGAGTCGGGAGGCCCATGCCAGTTGCCTGTCCTTCGAGCTGTCCTCCGGTCGCAACCGTCTGGTGGTGAATTGCGGCGCGCCCGCCGTGAACCGCGAGATGTGGCGACAGGTGGCACGGGCCAGCGCGGCCCATTCCACCGCCATTGTGGCCGATACCTCCTCCTGCCACTTCCTGCAGGGTCCGCGCCTCAACCGCTGGCTAGGCGCACCGGTGATTGCCGGCCCCAAAACGGTGGACGTGCAGCGCAACACCCGGCCTGACGCCATTTTGCTGCGCGCCAGCCATGATGGATATCGGGAGAATTTCGGCCTTCTGCACCGCCGCTCATGGCGTCTGGCGCAGGATGGCAACCGGCTGGATGGGGAAGACGTGTTCCAGCCCGTGGGCGAACAGGCCCTTTCCAGCGACAGCCGCCTTCCTGTGGCCACGCCCTTCGCCATCCGCTTCCATCTGCACCCGACGGTTTCGGTCGAGCGCTTTGATGATCCGCACACCGCGCTGCTGTGCCTGCCCAATGGCGAGGCCTGGGCCTTCGCCGCACCGCATCTGCCGGTTCTGATCGAGGAAAGCATCTATCTGGCGGCCCCGGATGGGCCACGCCGCACCGCGCAACTGGTGCTGATCGGCGACATGGCCGAAAATCCGCGTGTGATCTGGACTTTCATGCGCACCCGCGAAGCGCAGGGCGCCAGCTGCGGGCGCTGAAACCCGCACACGACAGCAAGCAAGGAAAAATCCGCCACTTTTCAGGATCAGACTGGCAGCAGCACCTTGCCATAGCTGGCCCGGTCCATATCCAGCACCTCAACCGTGATCTGCGTTTCAAGGTCCGACGGCAGGGCGATCTGTTTCAGGGCCTCCAGCAGAATCTCCGAGACCTGCCGTTTCTGCTCCGCCGTGCGACCACTGAGAATGCACAGGCGGGCGGCCAGAAAGGCGCGCCCGGCCTCTGCCGTGCCGATGGCAAAGGTGTCAACCACCACCGCCCGGCTCTTGATCGCCTGCTCATCGAACTGTCCGGACGTCAGCAGAGCGGCATTCAGCCTGCGCAAGGTGGCTGAAGACACCACGGGGCCAAGATTGGCCGTATGTTCAACAATGAGATGCGGCATGAGCGCCCCGCTTAAAGGACTGAAGGTTTCCGCCTTCCACAGACTGTAGCGTACGAAGATAGCGCCGGGAAAGCATAACCTGCCCGGCGCCCGGCCTCACAGAATGAAGCGGGACAGATCCGCATTGCGGGCCAGATCAGCCACGCGGGAGCGGACATATTCGGCATCGATCACGATCGTCTCACCCGAACGGTCGGGAGCGGTGAAGGACAGATCATCCAGCACCCGCTCAATCACGGTCTGAAGGCGACGTGCGCCGATATTTTCCACATTGGAGTTCACCTCCACGGCAGCATCGGCAATGGCTTCCACTGCATCGGTGGTGATGTCCAGCGTCACGCCTTCCGTACCCATCAGCGCGATGGACTGCTTGACGAGGCTGGCTTCCGTCTCATTCAGTATGCGCACAAAATCGGCGCGGGTCAGCGCTTCCAGCTCCACGCGGATGGGCAGGCGGCCCTGCAGTTCCGGCAGCAGGTCGGACGGCTTCGACACATGAAAAGCGCCGGATGCGACGAAGAGGATGTGATCGGTCTTCACCGGGCCATGCTTGGTGGAAACAGTGGTGCCCTCGATCAGGGGCAGCAGGTCACGCTGCACGCCCTCACGCGAGACATCCGCACCGGAGCGGTTCTCGCGGCCGGCGATCTTGTCGATCTCGTCGAGGAAGACGATGCCGTTATTTTCCACCGCATGAATGGCGTCCTGCACGGTGGCGTCCTGGTCGATGAGCTTGTCGGCCTCTTCGGTCAGCAGCAGCGGATGGGCCTCCTTCACCGTGACCTTGCGCGCCTTGGTGCGCCCGCCAAAGGCCTTGCCCAGCATGTCGCCCAGCGACACCGCCCCCATCTGCGCACCGGGCATGCCCGGCAGCTCGAACATGGACATGCCGGCATTGCCTGCGGAGACCTCGATCTCCACTTCCTTGTCATCCAGATCGCCATTGCGCAGGCGGGTGCGAAAGGATTCGCGCGTGGTGGCGGAGGCATTGTTGCCCACCAGCGCATCCAGCACCCGCTCCTCTGCGGCCAGATGCGCCTTGGCCTGCACATCCTTGCGCTTGTTTTCCTTCACCAGCCCTATGCCGACTTCCACCAGATCGCGGATAATCTGCTCCACATCGCGGCCCACATAGCCCACTTCCGTGAACTTGGTGGCTTCCACTTTCAGGAAGGGCGCGCCTGCCAGACGGGCAAGGCGGCGAGAGATTTCGGTCTTGCCCACGCCGGTGGGGCCGATCATGAGGATGTTCTTGGGCAGAACCTCCTCACGCAGCTTCTCATCAAGCTGCTGGCGACGCCAGCGGTTGCGAAGGGCGATGGCCACGGCGCGCTTGGCGTTGGTCTGGCCCACAATGTGGCGATCGAGCTCGGAGACGATCTCGCGCGGGGAAAAGTCGCTCATGGCGGGAGGCTTCTCTTCTTGATGCAGGCGGCCCGAAGGCTCAGGCCGAAATGGTTTCAAGCGTGATGTTGCGATTGGTGTAGACGCAGATATCCGCGGCGATTTCCAGCGCACGGCGGGCGATGATTTCCGGGTCTTCCTCGCGATCCAGCAAGGCGCGGGCGGCGGCCAGCGCATACATGCCACCGGAGCCGATGGCCGTAACGCCCTCTTCCGGCTCCAGCACATCGCCCGTCCCGGTGAGCACCAGCGTGACGTTTGCATCGGCCACGATCATCATGGCCTCCAGGCGGCGCAGATAGCGATCTGTGCGCCAGTCCTTCGCCAGTTCCACCGCTGCGCGCTGAAGCTGTCCGGGATACTGCTCCAGCTTGCCTTCAAGCCTCTCGAACAGGGTGAAGGCATCGGCCGTTGCGCCGGCGAAACCGCCAATCACATCCCCGCGCCCCAGACGCCGCACCTTGCGGGCATTGCCCTTCAGCACGGTCTGGCCCAGCGTGACCTGCCCATCACCGGCAATGGCCACGCAGTTGCCCTTGCGAATGGAGACAATGGTGGTGCCATAAATCGTATCAGGGGAAGAGTGCATCCAACGCTCCGCTCGGGCGGGCCTGCGGGCGGCCCCTGAAATGATGGAGCGGCCCGGCTGAAGCCGGCTTGTTTCATCTGCATCCGGCGGGCCGGGGCCACGCCTTGGCCCCTTACTTATGCCTTCCGCCCGCAGACGCAATGCACGCCCCCGCCTTTTGCCGCCGCAGAAACGCCCTGAGGGCGGCAAGCCGGGCACCTGTACCGAGACAGAGCGCACGCCATGGCGCGGGGCGAAGCGATATTCGCCCCCCACGATTCTGCTTTGCCTTGCGCCCGGCGCACCGACCATGCCAGTTTTCCGCCGTTTCATCTGCCGGAAGCGCCCCGTTCCATGTCCTCGCCAACCAACTCCTCACTGTTTTCGCTGCCAGATTCGTCTCCCGCACCCGCGCCCATCACCTATGCCGAAAGCGGCTTTGATCGCGCCGCCCATCTGCGCACCTGCTCAACGCCCCTGCTGGATGACCCGCAGGCGCGCGGGCTGCTGATCGGTGCGGAAATGGTGGCCATGAGAACGACAGCCCCTTCCAAAACCGGCAGCGCCCTGTTTTCCATATCCGAAGCGCGCATCTGGCAGCGCGGCCAGCCCATCTTCATCGGCCTTGAGAACAATGCACCGCTGTTCGCCTTCTCCTTTGATCCTGCCCGGCAGGAGGAAATGGAGGAGGCCGGGCTGCGGGTGCAGGATCTGCGCGGCATCGCCATGGAAGGGCTGTTGCCCGACACGCAACTGGGGGCACTGGCCTGCGCCAAGGCCCTGATGTCCTGGCACGACCGCCACCGCTTCTGCTCCAATTGCGGGGCGCGAAGCCAGATGATGGATTCAGGCTGGCGACGGGAATGCCCGGCCTGCAACGGCCAGCATTTTCCGCGGACAGACCCGGTGGTCATCATGCTGGTGGCGCGGGGCGATCAGGCGCTTCTGGGCCGGTCGGCGCATTTCCGCCCCGGCATGTACAGCTGTCTGGCCGGCTTCGTGGAGCCGGGCGAAACACCGGAAGAGGCCGTGCGCCGCGAAACGCTGGAAGAAGCCGGCATCCAGCTCGGCCCGGTGCGTTATTTCGCCAGCCAGCCCTGGCCGTTTCCCATGTCACTCATGCTCGGCTTTCTGGCCGAAGCCACAAGTTCCGAGATCACCATGGACCCGAACGAGCTGGAAGACGTGCGCTGGGTGCATCGCGATGAGGTGGCGCAGATGCTGGCGCGCACCCATCCACAGGAGCTGTTTGCACCCGGACCGGAGGCCATTGCCCACCACCTCATGCGCGCTTTTATGGAAAAGACACGCTGAACGCATATCAAAAGCGCATACAAAAGGCCGGACCCTTCCAGATCCGGCCTGAATCTTCACCGTGCATGGCGCATCAGGCGGCATCTTCATGCAGGGTCGCGCGGAAGGGCGAGGCCGGATAGACGCCCAGAATGCGCACCTCCCGCGAGAAGAAGGCCAGTTCTTCCAGCGCCAGCTTCACCGGATGCTCATCCGGGTGGCCATCAATATCGGCATAGAACTGGGTGGCGGTGAAATGCCCGTCCATCTGGTAGGATTCCAGCTTGGTCATGTTCACGCCATTGGTAGCGAAACCGCCCATCGCCTTGTACAGCGCTGCCGGTACGTTGCGCACGCGGAACACCAGCGTGGTCACCACCGGGCCCTGGCCGGCCGGCGTCCACTGGCCATCGCGCGAGAGAATGATGAAACGCGTGGTGTTGTGCTTCTCGTCCTCGATATTCTCGGAGAGGATATCCAGCCCATAGATTTCCGCCGCCAGACGCGAGGCAATGGCAGCACGCGTCACATCCCCCGCCTCGGCGATCTCGCGGGCGGAGCCGGCCGTATCAGCGGCGGTCACGGGGCGCAGGTTCAGCGTGCGAATGGCCTTTCGGCATTGGCCCAGCGCCATCACATGGCTCTGCACTGTCTTCAGCGTGGCCAAGCTTGCGCCCTTCACCCCCAGAAGCTGATGGGACAGCGGCAGAAAATATTCGCCCACAATATGCAGGCTGGAACGCGGCATGAGGTGGTGAATATCCGCCACGCGCCCGGCCACCGAATTCTCGATGGGGATCATGGCCAGATCGGCCTCGCCCTTTTCCACCGGCGAGAAGGCATCCTCGAAGGTAGCGCAGGGCACCACCTCATGGCCCGGAAAGGCATTCCGGCAGGCAATGTGGGAATTCGCGCCCGGCTCACCCTGAAACGTGATGCGCGGCTTGATCTTGTGTTCGCTCACCTGATGTTCCTCTACCGGCATGAAGCAGCGCTGGCGCGCCGCCCCTTGTGGCCCCCTCATGCGGTGTCCTGCTTGCGGAGACGAAGCGCGCGGACATGCCCTTGCAGGGCTGTAGCATGAAGATGCCTAAAAGCCTTCCTCCGTCGCCAGAATGGCCCGGGCCCGCTCCAGATGGGCCTGGGTATCCACACCCAGCGGCACCGTATCCACCACCGCGACATCAATGCGCATGCCCGCCTCCAGCGCGCGCAACTGCTCCAGCTTCTCGCGCTGCTCCAGCACCGAGGGGGGCAGCGCCACGAAGCGCTCCAGCGCCTGACGGCGATAGGCATAAAGACCGATATGGTGATAAAGTGGCCCCTCGCCATAGGGGGCCGTGGCGCGGGTGAAATAAAGCGCTCGCAACAGCCCCGCCCCGAGCGGGGAGCCGACAATCTTCACCACATTGGGGTCTTCCCGCTCGCCGGTTTCGTGGATTTCGGCCGCCAGAGTGGCGATATCCACCGCCGGATCATCCAGCGGATCAAGCGCCCGGCGAATGCTCTGCGGGTCAATGGTGGGCAGGTCTCCCTGCACATTCACCACCCGTTCGATCCGGCCTTCCGGGTCCAGCGCGCCCAGCGCCTCGAAGATACGATCCGAACCGGAAGGATGATCCGGCCGCGTCATCACCGCATCAAAACCGGCTGCACGCACCACATCCGCAATTTCCGGCGTATCCGTCGCCACTGCCACACGGCCGATTCCGGCCCGCATGGCCCGGCGTGCCACCTCCACAATCATCGGCCGGCCGCCCACATCCGCCAGAGGCTTGCCCGGCAGACGACTGGCCGCCAGACGCGCGGGGATGAGAATGAGTGTTGCCTCTGCAGACATGCCTGTGCCCTCATTTACCGCTGCATTGCAGCATCATGACCCGCACTCCGGGAAACACCCGCAAGCTATCCCTTGGTCGTCGATGCGGCGCAACAGCCCGCTTTCTCTTGTGATCACCGGCTTTAATACGGGTTGCGCCGCTTCAATCAAAGTGCTTAGTGTCGTTCCAACTTGCGCGCACCCACCCGCGCGCGTTCTGCAATACACCGCGTCCGCCGATGGCAAAACCCGGCAAGGGTGCGATCAGTAAGGGGTCCGAGGGGCGAAGCGCCAATGAACGTACTTGGATTGTTGATCAAGGCTGTGGTTGGGATCGTGCTGGCCCTCGTGCTGGCATTCGGTCTTGGTTACGTTTCGCAGTTTCTCTTCGCGCCCCACATCCCGGCGCAGCCCGGGTTCGAGGTCGTCGTGCTGGCCGAGGGCGAAACCGCCGCGCAGCCGAAAGAAGTGCCGATCGAGGAACTCTTCGCCACCGCCTCTATCGAGAAGGGCGAAAAGGTCGCGAAGAAGTGCGCCGCCTGCCATAATTTCAAGGAAGGCCAGGGCAGCAAGGTCGGGCCCGAGCTTTATGGCGTCGTGGGCCGTGAGACCGCCACCTTCCCCGGCTTCAAATATACCGAGGCCATGAAGGAACATGGTGGCAAGTGGGATGCACTGGCGCTGAACACCTACCTCACCAACCCGAAGCAGGTGGTGCCCGGCACCAGCATGGCGTTCGCCGGCCTGCGCAAGGCTGAGGACCGCGCCAATCTCATCGCCTATCTAAACTCGCTCTCGCACGACCCGCAGCCCCTGCCGACGGCAGTACCGGCTGAAGAGGTGCCTGCGGCAGAAGCTCCTGCTGAAGCTGCTCCCGCAGAGGCTGCACCGGCCGAAGGCACGGGCGCTGAAAAGGCCCCCGCTTCCGCCAACTGAGGCCTCCACCGCCGGAGACGGCAGTGATGCCCGGATAGGGAAATACACAGACACAATGGCCGCGTCCGGCAGGGTCGCGGCCATTTTTTCGTTATCACCCCCTTCATGGGCCTGCAAACTCTGGCGGCCCCGGCCCAATAGTGATAGGCGAAACCCCATTCTGGCCCGGATGATCGTGCACCGCCTCATGGCCCGTGCATCCGCCCTGCCGGAAACACTGAATTCATGAAGACACCTGCCGGCCCCGCTCATGCGCCCGGCAGGCGCAAAAGCCCGGAGCTGGAGCCCAGACATGACCGCCGATATCCGTCCCGTGACCCGCGCCCTCATCTCGGTGTCCGACAAGGCGGGGCTGGTTCCCTTCGCCACGGCCCTTGCGGCCTGTGGCGTAGAACTCGTTTCCACCGGCGGCACCTGCAAGGCACTGGCCGATGCCGGGCTGAAGGTGCGTGACGTTTCCGACCTCACCGGTTTTCCCGAGATGATGGATGGCCGGGTAAAGACCCTTCACCCCAAGGTGCATGGCGGCATTCTCGCCATCCGTTCCGATGCCGGCCATCAGGCCGCCATGGCCGAGCATGACATCGCCCCCATTGATCTGGTGGTGGTGAATCTCTATCCGTTCGAGGCTACCGTCGCCCGAAGGGCCGATTTCGACGAGACCATCGAGAATATCGACATTGGCGGCCCCTCCATGATCCGCGGTGCGGCCAAGAACCATGCAGATGTGGCCGTGGTGGTCGACACCAGCGATTATGAGGCCGTGCTGGCCGAGGTGAAGGCCCATGGGGGCACCACGCTGGCCCTGCGCCGCAAGCTGGCCCAGAAGGCCTATGCCCGCACCGCTGCCTATGACGCAGCCATCTCCAACTGGTTCGCGCGTGAGCTGAAGGAAACCGCTCCGGCCTATCGTGCTGTCGGCGGCAAGCTCATTGAGGCGCTGCGCTATGGTGAGAACCCGCACCAGAATGCTGCCTTCTACGCCTCTGACGAGATCCGTCCCGGCGTGGCCACTGCCCGTCAGGTGCAGGGCAAGCAACTCTCCTATAACAATATCAACGATACTGACGCTGCCTTCGAGGCCGTCTCCGAGTTCCACCCCTCCCGGTCCGCGGCCGTGGTGATCGTGAAACACGCTAATCCCTGTGGTGTGGCCGAGGGTGCGTCGCTTGAGGAAGCCTATCGCAAGGCTCTGGCCTGTGATCCGGTATCGGCTTTTGGCGGCATCATCGCCGTCAACCGCACGCTGGACGCCGATGCGGCCCGCGCCATGGCGGATATCTTCACCGAGGTGATCGTCGCGCCCGAGGCCACTGAAGAGGCCATCGCCATTGTCGGCGCGAAGAAGAATCTGCGCCTGCTGCTGACCGGCACCCTGCCGGACCCGCGCGCGCCCGGCCTGGTGGTGAAGAGTGTGGCCGGCGGCCTGCTGGTGCAGAACCGCGACAATATCAGTGCTGATGATCTGGAATTGAAGGTCGTCACCAAGCGCGCCCCCACCGAGCAGGAACTGGCCGATCTGCGCTTTGCCTTCCGCGTGGCCAAGCATGTGAAATCCAACACCATCATCTATGCCAAGGATGGCGCGACCGTGGGGATTGGCGCGGGCCAGATGAGCCGGGTCGATTCGGCCCGGATTGCCGCCCGGAAGGCGGTGGATGCTGCCGAAGCCGCAGGCCTTGCCGAGCCACTCACCAAGGGCTGCGTAGTCGCCTCCGATGCCTTCTTCCCCTTCGCGGATGGTCTGCTGGCCGCCGTGGAAGCCGGTGCAACGGCGGTGATCCAGCCCGGTGGCTCCATGCGCGATGCCGAGGTGATTGCGGCGGCCGATGAAGCTGGCCTCGCCATGGTGTTCACCGGCGTGCGTCACTTCCGCCACTGAGCCCGCACCCGCAGGTACATGCCAGCAGGACATGCCCTTGGGCACGCACGGGCCTGCATGATACGAGCCCTGCCCCTCACCGGGGGCGGGGCTTTTTTCTGCCTGTGAAAGGTGTTCGCCGACCCGACAAACGGCTTCACATCATGCCTGACGCACCGCTTGCCCGGCTAAAGGCCATGGCGCCACATGCTCCTGAGCGGCCGGGCATGAAGATGCGCGGCAAAGAGCAAGGGGCTTGAAAGCCCCTGCGAACATGAAACCATGGAATGTAAGAGTGAATGCGGCTTAGCTTTCGCGGCCGGACCAGACGGTTCACCTCTGGCCACACCCATTCACCCGGCAATTCATCCGGGCGACAAGAACCTCAAGCCATTTCAGGAACATCGCCCGGCCTGAAGCGCACTCTGTTGGCCTGAGCTCAGCTCGCGACCTGGAAGCTGCCGCCCTGCACCACATAAACCGCCCCCTGCCGCACCGGCAGGCTGGTGGCTTCCTCGGCCGGCATGCCAGCCATTACATGCAGGGCTGCACGAATCACGCCACCATGGGTCACCACCACGGCATCACCCGAAATATCGGAAATAGCCTGCGCCAGCCTTTCGCTCAGGGCCTGATAGCTCTCGCCATTGGGCGGCACATAATTCCAGGGGTCTTCATCGCGCCGGCGCACATCCACAAAACCACTGCGACGCAACTGCGGCCATGTCTTGCCCTCCCAGTCCCCGAAGGACAGTTCCGCCAGACGGATATCTGTCGCGAATTCATTGACGGGCAGATCCAGCGTCGTGCGCATGATGCGCATGGTTTCCAGTGTGCGGGCCATGGGGCTGGAGACGAATTGCAGCCTTTCCGGCACTTCACCGGTAAGGCGCGGCAACAGGCGACCAATGCGGCCCGCCTGCACACGGCCCAGCGCATTCAGCGGTACATCGCGCCGCCCCTGCAAACGTCCGGCGACATTCCAGTCCGTTTCCCCATGGCGCACAAAAAACAGACGCCGCGTTTCAGCCCCACCACTCATTGCCCTGTCCCGCCTAGCCTTGTCCCGCTTACCGGCTTACCGGTACATCATGGTCATACCAGGTGCCCAAGGTGGGATAGATCACCCGCAGACGCACCATCGCGCCCGGTGCCCACGGCCCACTATAGCTTACCACCATGCCCTTTGTGGTTTGCCCCAGGCAATTGGTGAGCCCGGCATCAAAGCCCGTGATGCGGAAACTGGCGAGCCGGATAGACACCCGGCCACGCGGCGGGGCGGACAGCACCCGAACCTGCGGGGCTTGCGTCTGCTGGCAGTTGAAATCGACCGTACCGGCGGCGAAAATATCATTCCGCCGCGTTCCCCGGCCCAGCACATAGGCGATGCCCTGTTCGCTGGGATAGGAATAATTGGGGAAGAGCGCGCCGCCCGGGCCCAGCAACCGCTCCCTGAGCGGATATTGCTGGAAAGAGGGCGGGCTCTGCGCCAGCGCATCACCAGCTCCCAGCCCCACAACCGACAGCACACTGGCCAGTGGCAGAGCCAGAGAGAACAGAAACGCGCGCAAACCGGCCTGCATGCAGCTCTCCTTCAGTGCAGCACTCAGTCCCGCGCCAGCGCAAGGTCCGGTGCTTCGGGGTGCTTCATGCCCACAATATGATATCCGGCGTCCACATGATGCACCTCACCGGTCACACCACGCGACAAATCGGAGAGCATATAAACGGCCGTATCCCCCACCTCATTGGTGGTGACCGTGCGGCGCAGCGGCGAGTTCAGCTCGTTCCATTTCAGGATATAGCGGAAATCACCAATGCCGGAGGCCGCCAGCGTCTTGATCGGGCCGGCGGAAACCGCATTCACGCGGATAGCCTTGGGGCCGAGATCGGCGGCCAGATAGCGCACGGAGGCTTCAAGAGCGGCCTTGGCCACACCCATCACATTGTAATGGGGCATCCACTTCTCGGCGCCATAATAGGTGAGCGTGAGCAGCGAGCCACCATCGGGCATCAGCTTCTCGGCCCGCTGGGCGATGGCCGTGAAGGAATAGCAGGAAATGAACAAGCTGTTGGTGAAGTTCTCCGCCGTGGTGTCCACATAGCGGCCATCCAGCTCATCCTTGTCGGAGAAAGCGATGCAGTGGACCACGAAATCCAGCGTGCCAAACAGCTTTTCCGCCTCGGCGAAGACAGCGTCGATGGTTTTCGGCTCGGTCACATCACAATGGCCAACAATCTGCGCGCCCAGTTCCGCCGCCAGCGGAGCCACGCGCTTCTTCATCGCCTCACCCTGATAGGTCAGGCCAATTTCCGCGCCCGCCGCGCGGGCAGACTTGGCGATGCCATAGGCGATGGAGCGATTGTTGGCGACGCCGAGAACCAGCCCGCGCTTGCCCTTCAGCAGACCGTTCGCGAAACTGTCTGTCGCCATGTGTTGATACTCCACATTATCAATTCGTTGAATTCGCCGGGCAGGCCGGTGAGCCAGCATTCTGCAATGCCGGCTTTCCTATGACATGCCCCCCTCCCCCATTCAAGCAAACTGACGCATCAAAGCCCCTTGCGCTCCCCAAAAACCCATGCTACATGCGGCGTCCTCTGGTCACGGAGTATAGCGCAGTCTGGTAGCGCACCACGTTCGGGACGTGGGGGTCGCAGGTTCAAATCCTGCTACTCCGACCAGTGATTTCAAAGGGTTGATCTTCCCGGCTTCATCAACCCACCGCAATGCGCGCTCAAATTCTCCTCCGAAGTAGTCTTAAATACAGCGCAGCATGTAAAAGCATGTTGATCGGCTCCTCGCGTAGATGTCATCAACTTTCTCGACTGAAAATCCCCGGCGCACAAAGATCCTCACAGGAGCAGCACTCAAGCGTGAGAAAATCGTGCTGCCGGATACTTAACGACCGGTCATGATTCGCAGGCGGACATGACAGTGAAACCGTGGCGGGCCACATGATGATCCGCCTTGTCCCTTCAAATCCAAATCAGCGGCCTCACGCCATCTGCGTCGGAAGATTCGCGGAGCACATACCGGCGACCTCCCCCCAGCCTGTGCATCATCCGCGTCGTTCAGGCCCCTTGCCGCGGCAATAGCCATTGGAAACCCGCGCCTTAATGCGCACTAGCTCCTGCTGGAGAAAAGCTTGCCCGATCAGCAGGGCGCGAATCGAGGCGCGCGCATCGCCCGCACAGGCTTCAAGCACAGCATCTATTTCGCCTTCACTGACAGGCTGTGGCCCTGTGAAATCCATAACCCGACCCTGTTGCGGCATGGCATATCTCCTGAAATTCAGGACTATGGATTCCATAAGAACAAATGCAGAACAACTAATTTTCGCCGGCATGCCACGCAAACCATGCATATGGTCCATGCACCGAATAGCCAGCCGGCATGACAGCACAAGCGTGACATCCGAATCGCGAATCAGCTCCGCGCACCCTGTGGACACAAAAAAGGGGAGGCCCAGCCTCCCCATCTTCTTTCCAGAAGCGGCCTGAAGTGCGCGCTCTCACCACTCGCCGACATTCGGCATGGAAACCCAGGGCTCTGCCGGGGTCAGACGCTCGCCCTTCTGAAGCAGCTCCACGGAAATCAGATCCGGGGAGCGGATAAAGGCCATCCAGCCATCGCGCGGCGGACGGTTGATGGTGATACCGGCGGCCTGAAGACGGGCGCAGGTGGCATAGATATCATCCACCTCAAAGGCCAGATGGCCGAAATTGCGGGCAGAGCCATAATCCTCTTCCGAGCCCCAGTTATAGGTCAGCTCAATCAGCGGCGCATCCGGCGCAGGCTCTCCGGCAGGCAGATCAGCGGGCGCAGCCAGATAGACCAGCGTGAAGCGTCCCTCCTGCGATTCCATGCGGCGCACCTCTTTCAGCCCCAGATGGGTGCAGAAAAAGGTGAGTGCAGCTTCAAGGTCGCGAACACGAATCATGGTGTGCAGATAACGCATGCTGTTCCCCGGTGTGATGTGAAAGATGATGCCACAGGCGATAAGGCCCGCCGGATATGGCCAAACCATGCCTGATCCGATGCCGGGCCGAGAAAAGACGCCCGACCGCAGGAATGCACGCAAAACATCCCAACTCGCCCATCCGGCCTGTGGATGCCGGGCCGGGCCCGCAGGATACGGCCCGGCACTGCAGAGCAAGCCCCCAAACCTGCACCCGCCGCATGATTTCATCACAAGCGTGGCCTAGGCTGCAGGCGATTCGTCATGAGGTGAAACCATGCGCTTGCCGCCCCGGAACAAATATCGCGACCTTCTCCACCGTTCCGATGCAGAAGAGGGGCTCGCGGCCGACGCCGGAGCACAAGCCTCCCCCCATGGCATGGGCTGCGCCTGCCATACGCCTGAAATCATGGCCATCTATGCTCGGCTGGATGGCGCGCTCTCCCGCCGCTCCGTTCTGGGCGGGCTGGCCGCTGGGCTGGCCCTGCCCTTGCTCTCCGGCCTGCCGAAACCCGCGCACGCCAACCCCTCCAGCCGCCTTCTGCTCACCAATGCCCGCATCTTTGATGGTGTGGAAGGCCGGCTCATCGAGGGACGCGATGTGCTGGTGGAACAGGATCGTATCGCCGATCTGCCCGCAGCAGGTGAGGGAGCCGCAGAGACCCTTCAGAATGTGGAGGTGATCGATTGCGGCGGGCGCACCATCATGCCCGGTCTGATTGATTCGCACTGGCATGCCCTGCTCGCCGCCGTGCCGCAGACCGTGGCCATGACGGCGGATATCCCCTTCCTGCATCTGGTGGCGGCGGAAGAAGCCGGCAAGACGCTGATGCGCGGTTTCACCACGGTACGCGATGTGGGCGGACCGGCTTTTGCGCTGAAGCGCGCCATTGATGAAAAGCGCCTGCCCGGCCCGCGCATTTTCCCCTCCGGTGCCATGATCACCCAGACCGGCGGGCATGGCGATTTCCGCAGTCGCAATGAATTGCCCCACTCATTCGAGATGGGGCTCAGCGTTTCCGAACGCGCCGGCATCGCCTCCATCGCGGATGGGGCCGATCAGGCCCTGCGCTCCACCCGCGAGCAGCTTCTGCTGGGGGCCAGCCAAATCAAGGTGATGCTGGGGGGCGGCGTCTCCTCGCTGCATGATCCGCTTGATTCCATCCAGTTCACACCGGCGGAAATCCGGGCCGCGGTGCAGGCGGCTGCGGACTGGGGCACCTATGTCTGCGCCCATGTCTACATGTCCGGCGGCATCAACCGGGCGATTGACCATGGCGTGAAATGCATCGAGCACGGCCAGCTCGCCGATGAGGAAACCGCCCGGCGCATTGCCGGCGAAGGCATCTGGTGGAGCATCCAGCCCTTTCTCTCCGATCTGGACGCCAACCCGAAAAGCCTGCCCGAGCAACAGCTTCAGCAAAAGCAGATTGCCGAGGGCACAGTGCGCTGCTTCGAGTGGGGGCAGAAGTTCAAGGCGAAGATGGCCTGGGGCACGGATATCCTCTTCAACCCCGCCGGCACCCGCGGGCAGGGCCGCCAACTGGCCAAGATCGCCTCATGGTTCGGCGCGGCAGAAACCCTGCGCATGGCCACCAGCCACAGTGGCGAACTGTTGAAGCTCTCCGGCCCGCGCAATCCCTATCCCGGAGATCTCGGTGTCATCCGCCGGGGCGCATGGGCCGATCTTCTGGTGGTGGATGGCGACCCGCTGGAAAATATCGACCTGATCGGGGACCCGGAACGCAACATGAAGCTCATCATGAAGGGCGGACAGATCTTCAAGAATACGCTCGCGGCCTGATCCGACCGCGAAGAGCATGCGGGAGACTTACCCCGCACGCTCGGCATTATTTCTTTTCGTCCGCGATGGCGCAGCGGGGCCTGCGTGTCGCACCATGCTTGCGGCTATCTGCGGCGGATGGGAGAGCGGAGGCGACTGAAATCGTGCTCCCCTCTTCGGGGGCATCTTCCTGCAACGACATCTGCGCCAGCGCGGATGCGTGCGCTGCCAATGTCTTAGCCGTCATGGCCTTCGCAGTAGCTATCTTAGCATTGGCTGCTCTGGCAGAGGTCTTGACAGTTCCCACCTTGCCGCTTCTGGCGGCGGGGGCCTTGTCGAACGCTTCCAGCGGGGTGCGCAGGGCAGTCAGCGTACGCTCGATATGGTCGGCCAGAAGACGGCTCGCACGGTCGGCCTCGCGCGCCAGAGTGGCGTCGAAAATGGCCTGATGCTCGGCATGAAGATCCCGCGGCACCGGCGGGCTGGAGAGCGCCATGCGCCGGTAGCGCTCCGACTGCTGGAACAGCAGGGCGATGATGTGATGCAGCCAGCGCGAGGGGCAGGCCGCAATCAGCGCGCTGTGAAAATCACGGTTGCGCGCCTCATAATCATCAATCGCGCCCTGACGGTCCTCCATCAGGCGCTCTTCCACCTTGGACAGGCGATAGAAGGTGGCCACGATCTGGCTTTCCCAGGCCTCATCTCCATGGGCGATGGCCTGGCGCAGGGCCTCCGTCTCCACCAGCATGCGCACGCGGGTGAGATCCTCGAAATCCTCCAGCGAGGCGGGTGCTACCCGGAAGCCGCGCTGGCCCTCCGATGTCACCAGCGCCTCACCCAGCAAACGGGTCAGCGCCTCGCGCACCGTGGAGCCCGAGACATTATAGCGGCTGCGCAGTTCTTCCATCCGCAGCTTGGTGTCGGGGGCGAAGACGCCATCCAGAATTTCCCGGCGCAGGGTCTCATACGCCCCCTCTACGAGGGTCTTGCTGCCGGAAAGGCTGTCAACGACAGCATCCGCCCCCTTGCGTGACGTCCGCGCAGCATCGGAGCGCGTCCGGCTGCCGCCCTCCTGCCCGTCACCCGCCAGCCCGTCGCCGGCACGCCCTGCGTTTGCCTGCCTGTCGCCTGCGCTTCCCATTGCACACCCTTTGCGGCCGCACCCTGCCCCGGCCTCCATAACGGAACACAACCTCATAGCGGAAAAAACACCGCCTGTAGATTCTGATGCCGAGATGGCACCCCATCACGAAGCCCCCTCAGTAGTTTGTACGAACATTTCAAAAATATCGACATTTTATTTGACCGTCGATTTATTATGCCATACGTTTTCCTCAACAAGAGACAGGCGCACCAACAGCGCCACCACGGGAGGATCGACATGAGAAACACGCGTCTTTCCGCAGCATAGGTCCGCCTGCCCCTCAGGCGCGCATGCCCCGCTTTTGCGGGCAGGAACTTCAGCTCGTCACATTTCCGGGCGGGGCCAGCATCGCCTTGCGCCCCCAGCCGGACAAGACAACAGGCCCTGCAAACCAGCAGAAGGCCCAGCCATGAACCGTGTCCGGACCGGCGTCATAAGCCGGCCGGGCACATGATATTTCCTGGGAGGATATGAAATGGCTCTTCGCGGCGTGCTTCGCCCCGGCTTCATCCAGTTGTGCACCATGGATATGGATGCATCCGTGGCGCACTACACTCAGCGTGTCGGCCTTCATAAGGTGATGGAAGGCCCGGATGGACGTGTCTATCTGAAAGCCGCCGATGAGTTCGACCACCATTCCATCGTGCTGCGCCCGGCTGAAAGCGCCGGCTATGACGCCATGGCTTTCAAGGTCTATCAGGATGCCGACCTCGACATGTTCGAGAAGCGGATCCGTGATTATGGCTTTAACGTGGATCATATTCCCGCCGGTGAGCAGCCGGGCATTGGCCGGCGTATCGGCTTCACCGTCCAGTCCGGCCATCGCATTGAGCTTTACGCCCATGCGGAAACCTCCGAGCCACAGCCGCGCATCGTGAACCCCGATGTGTGGGAGCTGGAGCCCCACGGCATGGCCGCCCGCCGCTTCGACCATGCGCTGTTCTACGGCCCCAACATCGTCGAGGTGCTGGATTTCTTCACCACCGTGCTGGATTTCGACCTCGCCGAAAAGGTGGAAACACCGGATGGCATTCTGGGTATTTGGCTTACCAGCGGCATGAAGGCGCATGATATCGCTTTCGTCTTCTTCCCCGAGATGAACAAGCTGCACCATGTCTCCTTCGAGTTGGAGAACTGGCAGGCGGTGGGCAATGCGGCGGATATTCTGACCCGCTATGACATTCCGATTGATGTCGGCCCCACCCGCCACGGCATTACACGCGGCCAGACCATCTATTTCTTCGACCCTTCCGGCAATCGCAACGAAGTCTTCGCCGGGGGCTACACCTATTACCCCGACAACCCCACCCGCCGCTGGGAGGGCGACCAGATCGGCAAGGCCATCTTCTATTATGAGCGCAAGCTCAATGAGGCCTTCCTCTCGGTCGTGACCTGACGAGGAGCGTCATCATGGAGATTTCCCGCCCTCGCCGAACCATCTGCGCAGAGTCCGCCCGAGCCGCGGTGGATGCCGCCGTGGCCCATGGCCATGGCACACGCAAGGTGCCCGTGGTCGCCGCCGTGGTGGATGCCAGCGGAGACCTCATCGCCCTGCTGCGGGGTGATGGCGCCTTCAAGGCCTCCACCACCATTGCGCATGACAAGGCCCATACCGCCGCGGTGTTCGGCACGTCCACGGATGCGCTGAACGCGGATCTCAAGGCCGGCTCCCCCCTCCATCAGGGCATTGCCCTGCGGCCCGGCGTGGTGCTGTTCGGGGGTGGGTTTCCCATCGTCGAGAAGGGGGAGGTGATTGGCGGCATCGGGGTGTCCGGCGGATCGGAAGACGATGACCGGGCCTGTGCGCAGGCCGGGCTTGCTGCACTGGGGCTTGCATCTTCGAACCTTTCCGCCCCCGGCTGAACATCCCCACCGGGCCAACACGATATCCCTGCCCAGCCCCCTTTCCGCATCCCGGCCCTTGCCCGGAACCGGACAGGCGACGCGCGATGCAGGGCCCACAGGATTGAGGAGAAACCGCATGTCCACCCACACTGCGCGCCCGAGCATTGCAAGCGCCCGCCGCGATGCTGCGCATTTCATCAATGGGGCCTTCACGCAGGGGGCCACAGGCAAGAGCTGGGAGAACCGTTGCCCGCTGGACAACAGCGTGATCGGCCATGTACCGGAAGCCGGAACAGCCGAGGTGGATGCTGCCGTCACCGCCGCCCGCGCAGCACTGGAGGGCCCCTGGGGCGCACTCACCGTAGCCCAGCGCACCGACATGCTGGCCGCCGTGGCGGACGAGATCACCAATCGCTTCGATGATTTTCTGGCCGCCGAATGCCTCGATACCGGCAAGCCCTATGGCATGGCTTCCCATATCGACATTCCGCGCGGGGCCGCCAATTTCAAAATGTTCGCCGAAACGGTGAAGAATGTCTCGACCGAGACTTTCATTCTCGACACGCCGGATGGCTCCAATGCGCTCAATTATGGTCTGCGCCGGCCCAAGGGCGTCATCGCCGTCATCTCACCGTGGAATCTGCCGCTGCTGCTGATGACATGGAAGGTCGGCCCGGCGCTGGCCTGCGGCAACACGGTTGTCGTCAAGCCTTCGGAGGAAACGCCCCTTACCGCCACCCTTCTGGGCGAGGTGATGAACAAGGTGGGCGTTCCGAAGGGCGTCTATAATGTGGTGCATGGCTTCGGCCCGAATTCGGCTGGCGAATTCCTCACCCAGCATCCGCTGGTCAATGGCATCACCTTCACCGGGGAAACCCGCACCGGCGAAGCCATCATGAAGCAGGCCGCCGTGGGGCTGCGTCAGGTCTCCTTCGAACTGGGCGGCAAAAATCCGGCGCTGGTCTTTGCCGATTGCGATCTCGACAAGGCGGTTGAAGGCACGCTGCGCTCGGCCTTTGCCAATTGCGGGCAGGTCTGCCTCGGCACTGAGCGCGTCTATGTGGAACGGCCCATCTTCGAGGCTTTCGTGGCGAAGCTGAAGGCCGGAACCGAGGGCCTGCGTCTGGGCCGCCCGGAAGAGCCCTCCACCACCATGGGTCCGCTGGTAAGTCAGGAGCACCGCGAGAAGGTGCTCTCCTATTACAAGACTGCTGTGGATGAGGGCGCGACGGTCATTACCGGTGGCGGCGTGCCGGACATGCCGGGTGATCTGGCCAATGGCGCATGGGTCGAGCCCACCATCTGGACCGGCCTTGGTGATGATACCCGCGTGGTGAACGAGGAAATTTTCGGCCCCTGCTGCCATATCCGCCCGTTCGATACCGAGGAGGAAGCCATCCGCCTCGCCAATTCCACCCGCTATGGCCTCGCCGCCGCGGTATGGACGGAGAATCTGGCCCGCGCCCATCGCGTGGCCGGCAAGCTGGACGTCGGCATCTGCTGGGTGAACAGTTGGTTCCTGCGAGATCTGCGCACGGCCTTTGGCGGCTCCAAGCAATCCGGCATCGGCCGCGAGGGCGGCGTCCATTCGCTCGAATTCTATACCGAGCTGTCCAATGTCTGCATCAAGCTTTGAGGGGGAAGAGTGGTGAGCGAACAGGCGATCAATACCGTCGCGGAACGGCTGGCCGAAGCCCGGCGCACAGGCATCGCCTGCGCCCCGGTGCGCGATCTTCTGCCTGAAGGGGCGCTGGGTCTGGCCTATGCCGCGCAGGATGTGAATACCCGGCAGGCGCTTGAGGCCGGCCGGCGTCTGGTGGGCCGCAAGATTGGCCTCACCTCACGCGCCGTGCAGGCTCAGCTGGGTGTCGACCAGCCCGATTATGGCATGCTGTTCGATGACATGGCCGTGCTGGATGGCTGGGAGGTGACACAGGGCCGCCTGCTCCAGCCCAAGGTGGAGGCGGAAGTCGCCTTCGTGCTGGAACGTGATCTCGACGAGGAGCGCCTCACCATCGCTGATGTGCTTCGCGCCATCGCCTTCGCCCTGCCGGCGATCGAGATCGTGGATTCACGCATTGCCGACTGGAAGATCGGCATTCTCGACACCATCGCCGACAATGCCTCATCCGGCCTTTATGTGCTTGGTTCCACACCGAAAAAGCTGGAGCATCTAGAATTGCGCACCGCCGGCATGGTGATGGAAAGCGCCGGCGAGCCGGTTTCCGTCGGAGCGGGCGCAGCCTGTCTGGGAGACCCGCTCTCAGCCGTGCTGTGGCTGGCCCGGACCATGGCCCGCGTCGGCAGACCGCTGAAGGCTGGTGATACCGTGCTTTCCGGCGCACTCGGCCCTATGGCTCAGGTGCAGTGGGGCAGTGTCTATGAAGCCCGCATCGAGGGGCTAGGCTCCGTGCGCGCCGCATTTGCGAAGGAAGACGCGTGATGGCAAAACTTCTTTGCGCGATCATTGGTTCGGGGAATATCGGGACGGACCTGATGATCAAGATCCTGCGCAATGCGTCGCATCTTGCGATGGGTGCGATGGTGGGGATTGATCCGAACTCGGATGGTCTGGCCCGTGCGGCGCGCCTTGGTGTGGCGGTGACGCATG
>JBFWLR010000013.1:0-111965 GCA_050252035.1 Xanthobacter sp. | reverse complement strand
TCGGCGCATCCCGCCAGCGCAGCCCGTTCCGGTTGACGAAGATGATCCCGCTCAAAACGCGCCGGTCATCAACCCGGGGCTTGCCATGGCTTTTGGGAAAATACGGCGAAAGCCGCGCCATCTGCTCGTCCGTCAGCCAATACAGGTTGCTCATGTTCAGTCTCCTTGCGGAGCCTGAATCATAGCCCAGCCTCTCAATCAATAGCTCCTGAGCCTAGGTGGAATTCCATATGCAGGGCTGGCATTTTACTTCCAAGTCCTGCATGACAGTTAGATTACATTTTGCGCAGTATTTTCTGGGGGGCTGTTGCCATTTCTCTCTAAAGGGGATTCTATTTTCACATCAGCCTTTGCATTCGGGAGTGACTGCTGTGGCGGGACTGCATATGCGCTGTGCTTTGCGTGACGCATGGGCCAATGCTGAGAACGCCGAGGCGTAGATACAGGCCATTCTGACGCATTTCAAATGACCGATGCAGGTGGTGTTTCCTGATGAGGTGTGAATCAGACCGGTGCGGGCTGCATGAGATCTGGCCCGTCATTGTGGACGTTGTTCACGGCGCTTGAAACGGGCCAGGTTTCAATATCTTGCGCAGGGCAAGGGTGCAAAAGGTGGAACGGATCTTCGGCTGTCAGAAAGGTCGAAATGTCGTTGCGCGCCAGAATGACAGGCATGCGCTCATGCAACGCCGAAATGGCCTCATTGGCGGGGCAGGTGAGAATAGTGAAGGTGCGCATCCACTGGCCGGAACTCGGGTTCTTCCAACCTTCCCAAAGGCCTGCAAAAGACATAGGCGCGCGGTTTTTCAGCGTGATATAGAAGGGTTGTTTGCGACCTTCCTGACGCTGCCATTCATAAAACCCGTCTGCCGGAATGATGCAGCGCCGTTTTTTGAACCATGCTGCGCGGAAGGAGGGTTTGTCCCGCACAGTTTCACTCCGCGCATTGATGAGCCGGGCACCTCCAGAACTCTCCTTGGCCCAGGCGGGCACAAGCCCCCATTTCAGCAGGGAGAGGACACGCTGCCCAGTCTGCGGATTGCGGCGCAGGACTAGCAGATCCTGTGTGGGGGCAGCATTGTAGCGCGGGGCTGTGTTGGGGAGGGGTGCTTCTTCCCCCTTTACTCCATAGAGGCGCGCATAGGCTGTGGGAGGCATCTGCTGAACAAAGCGACCACACATGAGATCAGCGGATCAACCGATAATGCCCGGTCATGGATGGTTCGCCATCCGTGAAGACCTGGTTTTCTGAAACAAGGTGCTCCAGATGTGCGAGCACAGTCAGCGAGGCCGCATCCACGAGACGAGGATCAAGGCCGATATAGATTCCACGCACAAGATCCGGAATGGTGGTGGTGTTGCGATCCAGCCCGCGCAATATGGCAGTTTCGCGGGCCATGCGATGGTCCAGATAATGTTTGACGAATGAGGGCGCATCCAGAACTGGGCCGCCATGGCCGGGTAGATAGAGCTGTTCTTCACGGTGGCCGAGGATTTCAAGCGAGCGGATATAATCCCCCATTGCGCCATCCGGGGGTGCCACGATGGAGGTGGCCCACGCCATCACATGATCCCCGGAGAAGAGCAGTGCCTCTTCCGCTAGTGCAAAGGCCAGGTGGTTTGCCGTGTGGCCGGGGGTAGCTATAGCGGTCAGGGTCCAGCCAGGGCCGGTGATGGTGTCCCCATGTTGCAAGCGCAGGTCGGGGTCAAACTCCGTATCCACGCTGGCATCCAGCCGGTTGACTTCGCCAATATGCAGGGGCCGTGCTGCGATATGCGGCCCGGAGCCAACCGTTCGCGCGCCTGTTGCTGCCTGGAGAGGGGCAGCGGCAGGGGAATGATCGCGATGTGTGTGGGTAGCGATGATGTGGCTGACCTCTTCACCCTTCACGGCATGCAGCAAGGCTTCCACATGCTCTGGCAGATCCGGGCCAGGATCGAGAATGGCGACGCGCCGGTGACCGATAATGTAGGAGCAGGTGCCGGTGAATGTGAATGGAGAGGGATTTGGCGCCACGATGCGCCGCACAAGCGGGGTGATTTGCTCAACCCGTCCTGCGGGAGCATCAAATTCACGCCTGAAGGGAATGTCCGCACTCATGCCTTAAAGCTAGAGCATTTTCGTTTCGACTGAACAAGGAAAAACGGGGAGGGCTAACGTGATGCTTCCCGGTTATGCTGTTGTAAACAGGCATGCAAGCGTTCTGGAAACAGGAAAAGCCCGCTGCTTGCGCAGCGGGCTTCCCGACCAAGTCGATCCGCAGGGATCAGAACTTGTAGTTCACACCAGCCTTGATGGTCTGGTACTTGTTGTCGTGCTCGAAGGTCGGGATGTTGGTCAGGATGTTGTTGGTGGAACCCGACGCAGAGCCCAGATCGACGTACAGGTATTCAGCCTTGAACGTCCAGTTGTTGGTGATGGCGTATTCAGCACCACCGCCGATGGTCCAGCCCCAGCGGGTGCTGGAGGAGTTCAGGACGTTCGGATAGTAGTTGGTATCAAACTTGGCCTTGCCGTAAGCCGCACCACCAGTGATGTAGGGCATGAACCGGTCGAAGGCATAGCCGAGACGGGCGCGGATCGTGCCGAAGTAGTCGAGCTTGACGTTGGCGTTCTGGCCGCCAATCCAGTTCTCGTTATACTTGGCTTCGATATCGGACCACTGCAGGTCGGTCTCGAGACCGATCACGACGTTGTTGGCCAGCTGATAGTTGTAGCCGACCTGACCACCGACGAAGAAGCCGGAGCTGTTCAGGTCAACGCCCGGCATGGTCACCGGGGCCAGAGTGGCGTAAGACACGTTGGTGTCGCCGCCGCCGAAGCCGAAGTTGGCACCGATGTAGAAACCGGTCCAAGAGAACACGGGGGCCGGGATGGCCTTGACCGGATACTTCACCGCCAGATCGGCAGCAGCAGCCGGAACAGTGAGCGCAGCCACAGCAGCAGTGGCGAGAAGGAACCGCTTCATATTATCCCCCTTGATGGGTTTGCTACCCGATTGATACCGGGCCTCTCTGATCGTGAACGTTACCCCCTCGGGCCCGTCCAATGAAAGTGGTTGTAGCAGGGTGTCAGGGGAATGTCCGTAGCTTTCATGCCACAGTCGGAAAAATTGGAAGGCCTTTCTATGCGAAAAAACCTACTATAATACCACTTTCACACAATTGCCTTAATTGGTCATGATTTCGTAGCGTCGGAACGCTTCCGTTTGTAAATGAAGTGTAAATATAGGCCGATCATTTTCGATCAGAATGGCGGCTAAGGTGGAATCACCTACTCGCAACCCCTTTGTGGAGATGGCCCATGAAGTGTAACTCTTCTTTCAAATCACAAATGTTCAATGTCATTGGTGTGAGTACTCTCGCAGCCTTGGTGGGGGTGATGGGTCTCTTGATCGGTGGAAATACCGTGGTTCAGGCTCAGCAAATGCCCAATACACGCGATATGACCTGTGAGCAGGCTGCAAACCTTGTTGCCCGGAAGGGGGGTGTGGTGTTGCGCACGGGGGAAAATACCTTTGATCGCTATGTGAGCGACCTGAACTTCTGTGCCATGGGTGATGCATTGCGCCCGGAATGGGTGCCGACTCGGGATCAGAAGCAGTGTTTCATCGGCTACACCTGTTACACGCCCTTTCTCGATAACCGATTTGATTGAGCCGCAATATAAAAAGCCCGCCTTTTGGCGGGCTTTTCATTTCAGGACTTGCGTTTGAGAGCGGGGCTTGATTCAGCCAATGCCGCGCTCCTTCAGAATCCCCTCAATCTCCTCCAGCACCACCGGGTCATCAATGGTCGCGGGAATCGACCAGGCATCGTGATCGGCAATCTTCTTCATGGTGCCACGCAGGATCTTGCCGGAGCGGGTCTTGGGCAGGCGGTCCACCGTTACGGCCAGCTTGAAGGCGGCAACCGGGCCGATACGTTCACGCACCAAGCCTACAAGCTCCTTCTCGATGATATCCGTCGAACGGCGTTCACCGGCTTTCAGCACTACGAAACCGCAGGGCACTTCACCCTTCAGGGCATCCTTGACACCGATCACGGCGCATTCGGCCACATCTGGATGCGAGGCAATCACTTCTTCCATGCCGCCGGTGGAGAGCCGGTGGCCGGCGACATTGATGATGTCATCGGTACGGCCCATCACGAAGATATAGCCATCCTCATCAATATAGCCGGCGTCAGCCGTCTTGTAGAAGCCGGGATATTCGCTGAGATAGCTTTCCACGAAGCGCTCATCCTGCTGCCACAAGGTGGGCAGGCAGCCGGGAGGCAGAGGCAGCTTCACCACGATGGAGCCCATTTCACCGCGGGCCACAGGCTTGGCGGCCTCATCGACCACCTGCACATCATAGCCCGGCATGGCCACAGTGGGGGAGCCAAGCTTGATGGGTAGCAGGCCCAGGCCCACAGGGTTGGCCGCGATGGCCCAGCCGGTTTCTGTCTGCCACCAGTGGTCCACCACCGGCACGCCTAGCTTGTCTTCAGCCCATTTCACCGTATCTGGATCGGCTCGTTCGCCAGCGAGGAAGAGGGTGCGCATGCAAGACAGGTCAAGACCTTCCTTGCAGGTACACTCCGGATCTTCCTTCTTGATGGCGCGCAGAGCCGTGGGGGCCGTGAACAGGGCCGAGACGCGATGCTCGGCGACCACCCGCCAGAATGCACCGGGGTCCGGTGTGCCAACAGGCTTGCCTTCATAAACAATGGTGGTGCAGCCCGCGAGAAGCGGCGCATACACAATATAAGAGTGGCCCACGACCCAGCCGATATCGGACGCGGCCCAGAACACCTCGCCCGGTTTGATGCCGTAGAGATTCTCCATGGTCCAGGTCAGCGCCACCATGTGGCCACCGGTATCACGCACTACGCCCTTGGGTTTTCCGGTCGTTCCGGAGGTATAGAGAATATAGAGCGGGTCGGTCGCCGCCACTTCCACGCATTCTGCGGCCTTGCCGGCGGTCTTTGCGGCGGCGACAGCTTTGGCCCAGTCATGGTCACGGTCTTCAGCAAGCGTGCCGGAGGCCTGTTCGCGCTGCAACAGCAGGCAGGCTTCGGGCTTCACGGCCGACATGGTGATGGCCAGATCCAGAAGCGGCTTGTAGGGCACCACGCGGTTCGGCTCGATGCCACAGGAGGCCGCCAGAACCACCTTCGGCTCGGCGTCTTCAATGCGGGTGGCGAGTTCCTTGGCTGCGAAGCCGCCAAACACCACGGAGTGAATCGCGCCAATACGCGCACAGGCGAGCATGCCGACAAGGGCTTCCGGCACCATGGGCATGTAAACGAGAACGCGATCCCCCTTGCGCACGCCCAGATCCTGCAGAACGGCAGCCAGTGCGCTGACATCATCCTGAAGTTCGGCGTAGGTCAGGGTCCGCTTGGTGCCGGTGACGGGGCTGTCATGGATGATGGCGGCCTGATCGCCCCGGCCTGCCTCCACGTGCCTGTCCACGGCATTGTAACAGGTATTGGCCGTTGCGCCGGCGAACCAGCGGCCATAGATGCCGGCCTTATCGTTAAAGACAGATGTGGCGGGCTTGATCCAGTCGATTTTGCGGGCAGCCTCACCCCAGAAAGCCGATGGATCTTCGCGCCAGCGCGCATAAGTCTCGGCATAGCGGCTGCTGGTGATGTCTCCCATGGACGTGTTCCTCCTCACGCATTTGTTGGCTTTGTAGTGCAGGCCGGCATTTTACATCGCAAGTTCGCTCTATTGCGTAAGACCTTGGTAGGGCATGGCCCGGTAGCTGGCCTTTATAATACTTTAGTTGTATTATTCTGACGATTGCGCGAACTACGGAGCCTAGCTAATTTCACCCGTCCTGGTTTCACAGGCAATCCGGCCCGAAGGGAAACAAACTGCGGGCGGGAAGCAACTTTATGCTCCAGGGGGAGATCATGGCGGGCAATATTTTCGATTACTATCTCGACCGGAATGAAGCCAATTACAGACCTTTGACCCCCATCGGTTTTCTGGAACGCTCGGCCAGCGTGTTTCCAGAACGCACCGCGATTATCCACGGTTCCCAGCGTTTCAATTATCGCGAATTCTATGAACGCAGCCGGCGTCTGGCCTCCTCGCTGAAGAAGCTGGGAATCGGCAAGGGCGACACCGTTGCCGTGATGCTTTCCAATGTGCCGGCCATGCTTGAGGCGCATTATGGCGTGCCTATGACGGGAGGGGTGCTCAACGCTCTCAACACGCGTCTGGATGCCGCGATTCTGGCTTTCACCATCGATCATGGTGAAGCCAAGGTACTCATTACGGACCGTGAATTCTCTCCCCTCATGCGCGCCGCGCTGGCCATGTCTGTGCGCAAGCCCATCGTCATTGATTATGATGACCCGGAATATACCGGTAAGGGCGACCGTATCGGCACCTATGAATATGAAGCCTTTCTTGCCGACGGTGATCCGCAGTTCGACTGGAAGGGACCGGATGACGAGTGGGATGCCATCGCGCTGAACTATACCTCCGGCACCACGGGTGATCCGAAGGGGGTGGTCTATCATCACCGCGGGGCGCATCTGCTTGCTGTTGGCAATGCAGTGACCTGCGGGCTGGGCAAGCATCCGGTTTATCTCTGGACCCTGCCCATGTTCCACTGCAATGGCTGGTGCTTCCCCTGGTCCATTACGCTGGTTGCGGGCACGCATGTGTGCCTGCGTCAGGTGCGCGCCAAGGCCATGTTCGACGCTATCGCCGATTATGGCGTGACCCACATGTGTGGTGCACCCATCATCATGTCCACACTGCTGGGCGCGCCTGATGCTGAAAAGCGTGAATTGCCCGGCAAGGTGGAGTTCATCACCGCTGCCGCGCCACCGCCGGAAGCCGTTCTGGCCGCCATGCAGGATGCCGGCTTCAATGTGGTGCATGTCTATGGCCTGACTGAAGTCTATGGCCCCTCCGTGGTGAATGACTGGCACGCCGAATGGGACGAGCTGCCGGCCAAGGAGCGCGCGGTGAAGAAAGCGCGCCAGGGAGTGCGTTATGCCGCCATGGATGCGGTGGATGTACTGGATCCCGAAACCATGCAACCCGTGCCAGCCGATGGTGAGACGCTGGGTGAGGTGATGTTCCGCGGCAATACGGTGATGAAGGGCTATCTCAAGAACCCCACCGCCACGGATTCCTCTTTCGCTGGTGGCTGGTTCCATTCGGGTGATCTGGGGGTGAAGCACCCCGATGGCTATATCCAGCTCAAGGATCGTTCGAAGGACATCATCATTTCCGGCGGTGAGAACATCTCCTCCATCGAGGTGGAAGATGCGCTCTACAAGCATCCGGCTGTGAGTGCGGCTGCGGTTGTGGCCAAGCCGGATGAGAAGTGGGGCGAGACGCCTTTGGCCTTCGTGGAGTTGCGCGAGGGGGGTTCTGCAACTGCGGAAGAGTTGATCGCCCACTGCAAACTGCATCTGGCGCATTACAAATGTCCGCGTCACATTCTTTTCGAGGACATTCCGAAGACCTCTACCGGTAAGATCCAGAAATTCCGGTTGCGGTCTCTCGCAAAGGAAATGTGAGCCAATCAGCTGCGGGCCTTTTGGTCCGCAGTTTTTATCTGCGCGGCTTTTCGAGAGAGGCTGCGGTCTTTCTGGCGTGTGTCGCAAGAAAAACCGTTTCCGCACTTGCCGCAGGCTTCAATCCTCCGGTAAGGGAGTGAGTATGCCCTAGGATAGGCTCCATCAGCTCGTCAGGTTTTGCCGTGAAACCATCAGCCTCTGAAACTCCACGCCAGATCAGTGATTTGACCTACTACATCGTTGCCGCGGTTATAGGTGCCTTAACCGGGGTGATCGGGTCTGTTTTCCATTTGTTGATTGAGTTTTTCACGAAGCAGTCCTACCAAATGGGAGATATTACTGGTCTGGAGGGGATGCCGCTCTATATTTTCATGGCGGTGTTTTCTTCGGCCCTGTTCTGTGGCGGTGTTGCGCTGGTGCGCAATATTGCGCCTGAGGCGAGCGGCTCTGGCGTGCAGGAAATTGAGGGCGCCATGCAGGGGCTGCGCGTGGTGCACTGGGCCCGTGTGCTGCCGGTCAAGTTTGTTGGCGGCCTCATGGTGCTGGCCGGTGGTCTGGTCACGGGTCGTGAAGGGCCCACCATCCATATGGGGGCGTCTATCGCTAAGGCGATTGGCTCACGCTTGGCCATGGGGGTGCAGGAGGCGAGGGGCCTTCTGGGGGCTGGCGGTGCGGCGGGTCTGGCTTCCGCCTTCAATGCGCCGATGGCCTCTGTTCTTTTCATTATTGAAGAGGCCCGCAATTCCTTCCCCTACAGCTTCCGCACTTACAGTGCCGTCATTCTGGCCTGCGCCTTCAGCTCCATTCTCACCACGGTGCTGACTGGCTCTACCCCTTATATGGAGCTGTCGGGCACGAAGATGCCGGCGAGCTTCACGCTGGCCTTTGTTGTGCTGGGGTTGATTTTCGGGGTGATCGGTTATCTGTTCAACAATGCCATCCTGAAGGGGCTGGATATTTCTGAGCGGATCGGAATCAAAGTCTCGCCCTATGTGGTGCCGATCCTGCTGGGTGTGGTGATTGGTCCGCTTCTGGTGATCTATCCGGATGTGACCGGCGGTGGCGAAGCCTTTGTGGTGAGCGTCGCCAACAATCCCCTGCCGCTGGGCATGCTGGCCATCATTCTGCTGCTGCGTTTCTTCCTGAGCGCGGCCAGCTATTCGGCAGGTGCGCCGGGCGGTATCTTTGCCCCCATTCTCTCGCTGGCGACAACAATCGGTGTATTTCTGGCCGGTTTGCTGGAGTTGGTCATGCCGCTGCCTTCCGGGGCCGTCATCGCCTTTGTCGTTGCGAGCATGGCTGCCCTGTTTTCCAGCACCGTGCGCTCTCCATTGGTGGGGGTGGTTCTGGTGATGGAACTGACGGGGACAATCAGCCTCGCCGTGCCGGTTCTGGTGGCTGCTGTCTGTTCCAGCATTGTGGCCAATGCACTTGGCGGGCGGCCCATCTATGAGCAACTGCTGGAACGTACCTTGCGTCTGTCGGGGGTGGAAACCGCTCCTCCGGCCAAGACGGCGGCTCCGGCAGAGAGTTGATCACGTTCACCATACGGGCTGATGCGTCTTCGTCCGTGGGTGGGCGTTTGTCTGAAGACAGGGTCTTGAGAGCCGGGTGGCTGGGATGAGCACCACGTCTCCGGGCCCTTCTTCTTTTGAGCTGAATGTGTTCGTGCCGTCGCGGCCGATATGTCGCATGTTCAGGGTCAGGATAGGCGGATCATGGATCTTTCACGGATCATTCATGTTGTTGGGCCTGTCTTTATTTTGCTGGCTCTGGGCTATTTTGCCGGCCGGACCAAGCAGTTCGACAATGACCAGATGCGAGGACTGAGTCTGCTGGTGCTGCGCTATGCGATGCCTGCGGCGGTGTTTCTGGGCATGGCGCATTTCGATCGGGATCTGCTGGTGCAGCAGGGGCCGCTCGTGATCGTCATGCTGTTTTTCTACAGCGGGTTGTTCGTGCTGGGTTATGGCCTGCTGCTTATGATGAAGCAGCAGCCGCTGCGCTCTGCATTGATTTCCTATGCCTGCACCTCCAAAGCTGCGACGGTCTACGGACTTGTTGTTCTGGTGCAGCTTTTCGGTACGGATCTTGGGCGCGCCATGGTGGGGTTGTGTGCGCTCATTATGAATCTCACGCAGCTTTCGGTGGCGGTTTATCTCTTCAAAAGCGCATCTGCTGATGGGGGAGAGCGCCCCAGTATCATTTCGGCCATACGCCGGACCGCTTTGGATCCGCTGGTGGTTGCCCCTGCTCTGGGTGCTGTCGTGGCGCTGAGCGGTTACAAGCTGCCTTTTCTGGTGAGCGATGTGCTGGAACCGCTGGCGCAGTCTGCCGGTGCTGTCGCTATTTTTGCCGCCGGGCTCGGCATGGCGACGTTCCGCTTGCAGTTTGGCTCGCCGGTCATTGCTGTGGGGGGGCTGATCAATCTGGTGGTGATACCGGCCTTGTTCTTTGGTCTGCTGGTTCTGTTCGGCATATCAGGGCCGGTGGCGCAGGCTGCTTTCATGGTTTGCATGCTTCCTGTGGGAACTAAGGCCTTGCTGTTTGCTGAGGTCTATGAAGAGGAGGAGGGGGAGGCAGCTTCCATGTTGTTGCTGACGTCTCTTGCTCTTGTCGTGACAATTCCAATTGGTATTGAGGTCAGTCATTTCTTGGCGTGATCGTTGGCCGTGGTGCAGGAGGCTTTCTTTTGCGTCGACAGGGGAACCTGAGCGCCTGAGCTGCGTTTCACCATCAGCGAGCGCGGTTGCGCCCCCCATGAAACCGTGCCCGGGCGCGGCCACCTGCCCCTGAGGTGGTCGCGCCACTTTTCTGTTGCGGCTGCATTCACATTTCATGTGCTCATCCTGTCATTTCATTTTCGCGTCTCATTTCCTCGCCACGCCTGCTTAGGCTCGTGGAAATGGTGGATTTTGATAGAATGTGGCGAATCCAGTCCGCCCGAAGAGGCAAAGGGGAAGGCAAATGATCCGCGATATTCTGGTCAATCTCACCGAAGGGGTTGAGAAGGATGCTGCCTGCGATTTCGCGGCGAGCATGGCGCTACGTTTTCATGCCCATCTGACGGGTGTTTCCGTCTCTTATGAGATTGATGTGCCACCCTTCTATATGGGCGCCCTGCCGACGGACTTCATCGAGGCGCAGTTTCGCGAGAATGAAGAGGCCGCGAAGAAGGCGGCAGCGCGGTTCAGGCAGAAAATCGCGGCCCTGAATGTGCCGCATGAGGTGCAAACCCTTACGGCCTCCTTGGGTGTTGCGGCTCAGCAGTTTCTTGAAATGTCGCGTTTGTATGATCTGACGGTTGTCTCCCAGCCCAACCCGGACAAGCCGGGCCCTGAGGAGGTGATTGCCGAGAATGTGTTGATGGAGTCCGGCCGCGCCGTTCTGGTTGTGCCCTATGAGCAGACCGAACCTTTTAAGGGGGAGCGCATTCTGCTGGCGTGGGATGGCGGGCGCGCTGCCGCGCGGGCATTGGCGGAGGCCATGCCGCTGCTGCATCAGGCCAGCGCCATTGATGTGCTGCGCGTTGGTGGAGAAACGGAAGAAAACGAAGCTGCTATTGAGGCGCTGGGGCGCCATCTTTCCCGCCATGAGCTGAAAGTGCAGATGCACACTATTGCTCTGGAATCAGGTCAGTCAGTTTCAGGTGTCATCATGGAGCAGGCCCGCATGCTTGGTTCTGATCTGGTCGTGATGGGCGGTTATGGCCATTCCCGCCTGCGCGAAATGGTGCTGGGCGGTGTGACGCGGGAAATCTTTACCAGCATGAGCGTTCCGGTGCTCATGGCACACTAATGCCGCGCTGGCTGTGATGTTCTGAAGCCATGGCGTCTCTCATGCGCCATGGCTTTTTTATGCACCCGTTTCCGGCGTGTCTGTCTGGCCGGCACGGCTCCAGGGCAGAATAAAGGGCTGGCCCTGACGCTGACCGCATTCCACCTCAATGCCATAGACGCTGCGCAGGCTTTCGGGGGTGAGCACCTGTTCCGGCTGGCCCATGGCGATCATCCGGCCCTGATTCAGCAGTGCAACCTTGTGGCAGAATCGGGCGGCCAGCGTGAGATCGTGCAGCACCACGATGACTGTGGTTCCGGCGCGCGCCTGTGCAGCCAGAAGTTCCATGACATGGAGCTGGTGATACGGGTCCAGCGCGGCCACGGGTTCATCCGCGAGTAGCACCTTGCCTTCCACTGCCAGAGCGCGGGCCAGCAGCACGCGCATGCGCTCTCCGCCGGAAAGGGTGCCGGTGGTGCGCCCGACAAGCGGCATGATTTCGGCGGCGGCCATGGCGCGGGCAATGGCTGTATCATCGGCTTGCGGGCCACTGTCATGGGGCAGGCGGCCCAGCGCCACCACATGCTCCACCGTCATCGGCCAGTGAATGGAACCGCTCTGCGCGAGATAGGCGATGGTGCGCCCCAACTCGTGCCGGCCCAATTCCTGTGCCGTGCGCCCGCCATAATGGATGGCCCCGCCCGCCGGCTCTTCCAGCGCACTCAACATGCGCAGAAGCGTGGTCTTGCCGGCGCCATTGGGGCCCAGCAGGCCCAGCATCTCGCCGGGGCGGGCCTGAAGGCTCACCTTGTCCAGCACGGTGCGAGCACCACGGCGGACTGTGATGTCGCGCGCTTCGACGATCATTCCGCCTCCGTTCTCAGGCGCAGCAGCAGGGCCAGAAAGAAGGGCGCGCCCACAAGAGCCGTCACCACGCCCAGCTTCAGCTCCGGCCGGGTGGGAATGAGCCGCACCAATATATCCGCCCCCAGAATGAGCGCGGCTCCCGCCAGACCGCTCACCAGAAGCAGACGTCCGGGGCGGTGGCCTACAAAGGGGCGCAGAAGATGGGGCACCACCAGCCCGACAAAGCCGATGGTTCCCGAAACCGCAACCGCCGCCCCCACGGAGGCTGCCGTGCCGGCAATGACGAGCAGGCGGATATTGCGCAGGGAAAAACCAAGGCTCGCGGCAGTGTCTTCCCCCAGTGTCAGCGCATCCAGCCCGCGCCGTGTGGCCAGCACCAGCACAACGCCCAGCACAATGAAGGGTGTGGCCAGCAGCACATGATCCAGACTGCGATCTGCCAGAGAGCCCATGAGCCAGAAGACGATTTCCAGCGTGGCATAGGGGCTTGGGGAGAGGTTGAGCGCCAGCGCCGTGAGCGCTCCGGCAAGGCTGTTGAGGGCGATGCCGGCCAGAATCAGGGCGGTGGTGGATATGCCGCGTCGGGCCAGCGCCAGCAGCAGAGCCGTGGCAATGCCTGCGCCCAGAAGCCCGCCCAGTGGCAGGGCCAGAGAGAACAGGCTTGCGGCGCCAAAATAGAATGCCGCCACCGCCCCCAGCGCGGCGCAGCCGGAGACGCCAACAACGCCCGGGTCCGCCAGCGGATTTCGCATCAGGCCCTGAAGGGCGGCCCCCGTTAGCCCAAGGCTGAACCCCACCAGAATCCCGAGCAGCGCACGGGGCAGACGCAGCTGCAGCAGCACGATGCTTGCCAGTCCGTCTTCTCCCGACATGATCTGGTGCAGCGCTGCGCGCCAATCCAGCGGGGCATAACCGATGGCCAGAGAAAGCAAAAAGAGCGCCGCCACCAGCATGCACAGCAGGCTGACGAGCACAAACAGGCCAGAGCGATCACCACCCATATGGGCCCTAGGCCGCTTCATGGTCGTGTCTCTCCAGTCGCAGTGTCCGTGGGGTCACGCCGATGGGCGGCGTGATGCGCCGGAGGATTGCCCGCAGATGCCGAAGGGAAGGGGCTGGCCTGCACCGCGCCCGTAAGCCGTGCATAAGCTTCTGCCAGTTGAGGGCCAGCACAGGCCCAAAGGCGCGTTGGCAGATTCACGACCCGTGCCCCCGCAACCGCCTGCGTGAGGGCGGGATGATGCATGATCATGCCTGCAATGGAGGCCGGTGTATTCGGGTCCGTATCCAAAATGACCACTTCGGGGCGGGCTGTCACGATTTCCTCAAGTGAGAGCTGGCCCAGCTTGTCCGGCTTGAGGCGGGCGGCCACATTGTCGAGCCCGGCACGGCGGATCAAATCATCTGCCAGCGTGTGTCGTCCGGCGGTAAAGCCATTGGGGCGCACCACCACAGCGCGCGGCAGATGCTGTTCCGTCTGCCGGGGGGGGGAGGCCGGAATGGAAGCCTGCAGTTCACGCACCATCTCCTCGCCCTTTTCCGGCTCACCCAGCCGGGTCGCGACCGCGCGGATCTGCGCATAGGCCTCATCCAGTGATTGGGGTGGGGCAAGGTCCATCACATCCACGCCAAAACGGCGCAGGGTGGAAACAGTCGCCCGCGTGGTCAAGGCACCGGCCAGAACGAGATCAGGCCCCAGCGGGATCACCTCTTCCGCCAACCCGCGATTGGTGGGCACGCCCTGCGCCAGATCGGCAACGCTGGAACTCACCATGTCGGTGGCCAGCGTGGTGATGGAGAGAATCCGCTCTTTCGGGACCAGCCGCAGCAGCAATTCATCCGCGCACAGATTGAGCGAGACGATGCGGGAAGGTTTCGATGATGATGCAGGCGCATGTTGCGCCACCATCTGCTGGGCGTGCGCCGGGCCGAATGCTGCGGGGGCGGAAACCATCATCAGCACAGCCAGCCACAATGGCGGGATCGGGCACAGAATGCCGGACGCGGCCTTTCGGGAGATGGCAGCCTTGATGCAGGGCCTTAGCACAGCGGGCTCTTTCATGTTGCGCTGTTTCAGCCAGACAGACGTGCTTTGCGAACACCACCTGCCCAAACAGGAAGATGCGGTATGACAGCATGAGACCACGCCACATCTGCGGCGCGGCCTCAAAATCTGTCAGTTCATGTGGCGCATCTCAATAGGTGAGGCGCACGCCGGCAATGGCGGTGAGGCCGGGAGCATCCCAGCCGTTGGGGTCCTGATAGCTCTCATCAAACAGATTGTTGATGCGGCCAAACACCGTTGCATTCTCGTTGATCGTGTAGTTCGCCGAGACATTCACGAGCGTATAGCCGGGCTGCTCCACAATGGCGGAGGTGACGCGGTTGATATCCCACCAGTCGGAGACATTCACCAGTGTTGCCGTCAGCAGCAGTTGTTCGATGGGCTGCCAGTTGAGCGCGACGCTGAACTTATTGTCCGGCCGGCGCAGAGGATAGCAGGATGTGGCGGTGCGCTGCGCGCAGCTGGTGCCGAAGGACTGCCCCAGCGGGAAATGGCCGATCGTGTTGGTGTAGGTGTAATCCGCGCGAATGGAGAACTGCTCGGAAAGCTGGAATGCCAGAAAGGCTTCCACACCATCACTTGTGGCGCTGGAGAGGTTCTCGTTGGTGTAGTTGCCGGTCGTCATGTTGCGGGCGGTGACAATGAGGTTGGTGACATCATTGTAGAAATAGGTCACGCCGAAGCTGACCATATTGTCCCACAGATATTGTTCGAAACCGACATCCCAGCCATTGCTCTCTTCAGGCTTGAGATTGGTGTTGCCGTAAAGAGGAGCATAGAGCTGATAAAGGGTTGGTGCCTTGAAACCGGTACCATAGGTGAATTTCAGCTTGGTGTTGGTTTCTGGAATCCAGAGTGCGGGCGCGATACGCCAGGTGGTGTGGCTGCCCCAAGTGTCATAATCATCGTAACGGATATTGGCCGCGATGAAGAGGCGATCCCAGAAGGATGTCTGAAGCTGGGCGTAGCCGGCCGTTTCATAGGTGCTGGCATCCATGTTGCTCCAGGCAGATTCGGATGTCATGTAATCGCGCTTGTGTTCCACGCCCACCATCAGGTTCTGGCCGGGCATGAAATCATAGCTGGAGCGCCAGTAATAGGTTTGGCGATCGCCGGAATATGCGCTGAGATTGTTCTTGTAGAGGCTGGTATTGTCGCGCGCATAATTGGTGGCGGCGACACCAAAGGTGTTGACCAACGCGCCATCCAGCGCAGACCAGATGCCTTCCCCCTTGGTGATGAAGGTGGTGGCGTGGGTCGTATCCTGGAAGGGAGCCGGCTCGCTCAGATATGTGGTGCTGTTCCATAGATCCGAGGTGTAATCGAGCCAGGCATTGATGTAGCGCGCGGTGTAGTTGATGGTGAAATTGTCGCTCACATCCAGGTCAAAGCGGCCGGAGAGCGTGAGGTTTTCATTCCGGTTGTCATTGTTCGGCGTGCCGAGGGGAAGGATGGATTGCGGCGTGACCGGAATGGCTGTGCTGGCATAATTGCCGATATTCATATTGTAGGAGAAGCCCTGCATGGCCCCCTTCAGGCTCGCAACCTGATTGAAGGTGCCAAGGCCGCCGGCTTCCAGATAACCGGAGAGCTGGGCCGGGCCGCTGCCGCGCTCGGTGGTCATGGAGATGACACCGCCAATGGCTTCCGAGCCATAAAGGCCACTCTGCGGACCGCGCAGAACCTCAAGGCGGGCCATGTCATTGGTGAACATGTAGCCGAGATCGAATGTATTGCCGGGGCTGGATGGATCGGCAAGCTCAATGCCATCCAGAATCACCTTGACCTGGCTGGAACTGGAGCCGCGAATGAATACGGAAGTTGCGCCGCCGGGACCGCCTGTCTGAACCACATTCAGGCCGGGAACGGATTGCAGAACATCAGGAACGCTGCGCTCCTGACGCTGCTCAATCTCCTCACCGGTCACCACAGTCACCGAGCTGGCCACTTCGCGGCTGGGCGTGGCCTGCGCGGTGGCGCTCACCACCACATCCGGCAGGGCGATCTGTTCCTGAATCTGGATATCTTCTGTCTGTTGCGGGTTTTCGGCAGACTGTGCGAAAGCCGGTGTAGACGCCAGAGCCACGGCGATGGCCAGCAGACTGGGGCCCGTAACACGTCTGGAGAGGCCAACAAGAGCACAGGGATGATGGCTGGAGGGTGCGGAACGCGGCATGGGAACCTCTGGCGGGACGCCACTGTGGACACGTCACCGCGAACGAGGATGAGTCTTCATCTCAAAGAGATGAAGACGTTCACCGCATCGGGGAGCCCCGCCCGACGTGCTCGCGTGTGACCACGGGTGACGGCAGGTCTCCTGGCTTGTGGGTCCCTGCCTGTCTCCACCTTCCCAGGCTCCTGATGCCCAGTGGTGTGTTGGAGAGAGGCTCGCCACTCACAGTTGCGGGGGCAGCCATGGATTTGATGCCGCTCATGTGCACCGCACCACGTTCCCTTTTCATCCTTCTGGAAAGGATACCGTCGCGGTGGAAAATAGGGATGCGCAACGTCAAGCGTCAATGGACCCGGGTTGAATTGGGCAACACTGTGGCGGTGTTGCAACATTTTCCGGCTATGAACTCAGGCGTGTGTCCCGCTCCATAGGCCAGAAACAGAAACGGCACCCCTGGGGGCGCCGTTTTGCAAGAGGCTGGATACCGAGATGATCTGCTCAGCGATGCTTGAAATCTGCCGGGCGCTTTTCAGAAAAAGCACGCATGCCTTCCTTCTGGTCTTCCGTGGCGAACAAGGCATGGAAGGTGCGCCGCTCGAACAGCACGCCTTCATTCAGGCTCACCTCGAAGGCGCGGTTGACCGCTTCCTTGGCGGCGAGCACGGAGGGCTTGCCATAATTGGCGATGGTGCGGGCGGTTTCCATCACCTCTTCCATATGGCGATCGGCAGGCACCACGCGGGAGACGAGGCCGGCGCGATCGGCTTCTTCCGCATTGATCATGCGCCCGGTCAGCACCATGTCCATGGCCTTGTATTTGCCGATGGCATGGGTGAGGCGCTGTGAGCCGCCCATGCCAGGCATGATGCCCAACTTGATCTCGGGCTGGCCGAACTTGGCGGTTTCAGATGCGATGATGAGGTCGCACATCATGGCCAGTTCACAGCCGCCACCCAGCGCAAAACCGGAAACTGCGGCGATGAGCGGCGTGCGGCAATGTGCCACGATCTGCCAATCGGCGAACCAGTCATCAAGCATCATGTCCACGGCGGAGCGTTCGGCCATTTCTTTGATATCGGCACCGGCCGCGAAGGCCTTTTCGGAACCCGTCACGACAATGGCGCCCACCTCGGCATCGTGATCCAGCGTCGTGATGGCCTTGGCGACGGCGTTCATCACCTGGAAATTCAGGGCATTGAGCGCTTTGGGACGGTTGAGGCGGATGATGGCGACGCGCCCCTCACGCTCTACGAGGATGACATCTTCAGCGCTGTTTTCGGTGGTCCCGTTGGACATGGGCTGTTTCCTCTCGATGCCTGCCGCCGGAGCGGCGGAAAGATAAACCACGGCCGATCTGCCGGAGTGAGCCACCGCATATAAAGGAAAGAATGCGAGGTGTCGCCCGTCCGGCATGTTAAGGCAGGTGTGGCGGATGTGCCGCATCTGGTCTGCGCTGCAGCGCCGTTGCTGATCTCGCATTGCAGGGCGGGCCCGCCACTCTTTATAATTTCACGTCCTCAATAAGGGGTGTGTGATGACATATTGTTGCGGCGTGCTTGTGCGTGAAGGGCTGGTGCTGCTTGCGGATACCCGGACAAATGCCGGGGTGGATAATATTTCCACCTTCCGAAAGCTTCACATTTTTGAAGAGCCCGGCCACCACGTGATCGGCATCGCCTCGGCAGGCAACCTGTCGGTTACGCAATCCGTCATCAGCCTGTTGCGTGAAGGCTTCGAGGATGAGGAAACGGGCGAGAACCGCCAGTTGCGGGATTGCCATGGCATGTTTCAGGCGGCACAGCTTGTGGGGCAGGCCATTCGCCATGTGCAGAAGGTGAATGGTGTGGTGATGGAGCAGAGCAGTTCCATCAATTTTGAGGTGTCATTCCTGCTGGGCGGGCAGATTCAGGGCGGGCCGTTGCGCCTGTTCATGATCTATCCAGCCGGTAATTTCATTGAATGCACTCCGGATACGCCCTTCCTGCAGATTGGCGAGCATAAATATGGCAAGCCAGTTCTGGATCGCGCTGTGCATTATGACATGCCGATTTCGGACGCGCTGAAGGCCTCGCTGATTTCGATGGATTCGACCATGCGCTCGAATCTGGGGGTAGGCATGCCGCTGGATATGCTGGTGCTGTGCACGGACAAACTGCAGGCCGAGCTGAACGCCCGGATCGAGGCGGGCGATCCTTATTTTCATGATTTGCGCGAACGCTGGTCTGCGGCATTGCGGGCAGCCCATGCCTCCATTCCGCGTCCGCCTTATCTCAAGCAGATCCGCCCCGTTGAAAGCGGGCATGGCGAGAGCCGCAAGGAGGATGTCGCAGCCGTGTGAGGCGCGTGCAACCGATGACGTGAATGCAAAAGGGCGCCCGCAGGCGCCCTTTCTCATATCTGGGCGATGTGTGGCCGGAAAGGCAGGGCTCAGTCCTGCCCAGCCAGGTTCAGGCCCTTGCTCAGCCCTTCTCAGCCCTTGGGCTGCAGCTTGGCGCTGACGATCTTGTCCGGGTCCTGCACCGGCTCGCCGCGTTTGATCTGGTCGACATTTTCCATGCCGGAGACCACTTCACCCCACACCGTATACTGGCCATCCAGGAAACGGGCGTCAGCGAAGCAGATGAAGAACTGGCTGTCGCCGGAATCGGGGTTCTGGGCGCGGGCCATGGAGACGGTGCCGCGCTTGTGCGGCAGAGCATTGAACTCGGCCTTCAGTTTCTTGCCGGAGCCACCCATGCCGGTACCGGTCGGGTCACCGGTCTGGGCCATGAAGCCTTCGATGACGCGGTGGAAGGGCACGCCATTATAGAAGCCCTGAGACACCAGCTCCTTGATGCGGGCCACATGACCGGGCGCAGCGTCGGGGCGGAACTCGATGGTGACGGGACCCTTGGTGGTCTCCAGAACCAGCACTTCCTCACTCATGTCGAAATCCTTGTCTGTGCGGGGAGGGGGCCGGTGATGTGCCGGCCCGTCCGGGCGAAGCCGGGATGACGTGGCGCCAGCCCCGGCAGGGAGCCGTGCAGGGCGGCCTGCACGGCTTCACTTTCGTGGATGCCTTGAAAGGGCTTCAGGGGCGATCAGCCGCCCACCTTGGCCTTCACGATGCGGTCCGGGTTGGTGACAGCACCATTGAGGGCGGCAGGGCCCTTCTTGATCTTGTCCACATTGTCCATGCCGGAAACCACTTCACCCACAACGGTATACTGGCCGTTCAGGCTGGGGGCTTCATCCAGCATGATGAAGAACTGGGAGTTGGCGCTGTTGGGCGAGGCGGCGCGGGCCATGCCCACCACACCGCGCTTGAACGGCACATTGGAGAATTCCGCTGGCAGATCGGCATATTTGGAACCGCCAGTCCCATCCCCACGCTGGCCATCACCGGTCTGGGCCATGAAGCCGTCAATCACGCGGTGGAAGGGCACATTGTTATAGAAGCCCTCGCGCGCAAGGGTCTTCAGGCGCTCGGCATGCTTGGGTGCAAGATCCGGGCGCAGGGCGATGACGACAGGGCCCTGAGTGGTTTCGAGAATCAGGGTGTTCTGCGGGTCTGCCTTGCCCTGCGCGGCCGCAGGCAGGGCGAAGGCCAGAGCCAGCAGCAGGCCGCCACACAGGCGGGCGAGAATGCGCGTCATGAAGGTCTCCTCAGGGGTTGCCTGCCATACAGGCTAGGCATCGGGGCGGACATATGGGGTTCATTGTCCGCTTCAGCGCGAAAATTTCTGCTTCAGCCGCGCCAGCACTTCGGCTGGCACGAAGGTGGAGACATCCCCACCCATGGCCGAGATTTGACGGACCAGCGTGGCGGTGATGGGGCGAACCTGTGGGGAAGCCGGCAGAAACACAGTCTGAATATCCGGCGCCATGGCCCCGTTCATGCCGGCCATCTGCATTTCATAATCGAGATCCGTGCCATCGCGCAGACCACGAATGAGCAGGCGCGCGCCGATTTCGCGGGCCTTGTCGACAATGAGGCCATCAAAGGTGATGGCTTCGAGCCGGGCATTTTCCTGCTGCGCCACGGGGGCGCAAATCTCCAGCAGCATCGCCAGCCGCTCTTCGGCAGAGAACAGAGGTGTCTTGCCGGGGTGCACACCCACGGCCAGCACCAGCCTGTCGGCCAGCCGGCAGGCCGAACGCACGACATCCAGATGACCATTGGTCATGGGGTCGAAGGAGCCACCATAAATGGCGGTACGCAGTGCCGTCTCTTTCATGTGAAAAGGGGTAGCCGGGCCGCCCGCCGGACGCAACGGCCAAAGTGCATCTTGTGCTGCCCTTCAGCCCCTGTTTGCACCGGGAACAGCGGGGAAGCGACATATGAGGGCCACGCGATCTCTGGCGCCTGTTGTGATTCGGGTCTATCTGCATTCTCAACTGCTGGCGTGGATCAGCCATGCTGTCGCCATGCGTATGCCATGTGCGGGCGGCACAAGATGTCCTTTGCGCCTGTACGGCCCTGAAGGGGCCGTGCCTCTTGTGAATTGCCTGCGACCGAGCCTCTGATGGAAACAATCACGACTGCTCTTGTTCTGTTTGTTGCTGTTGTTGTCAGCGGATGGATCACGCGGGCTTCGCCGGTGGCGGTGCCTTTGCCGCTGATCCAGATTGCCCTTGGGGCGATGATTGCGCAGATGGCGGATGTGGCGGTGGAACTGCGGCCAGATATCTTCTTTCTGCTGTTTTTGCCGCCTTTGCTGTTTCTTGATGGCTGGCGCATTCCCAAGGAAGGGTTGCTGAGGGACAAGACGCCTATTCTCTCTCTGGCTCTGGGGCTGGTGGTGTTCACCGTGCTGGGGGTGGGCTTCTTCACCCACTGGCTGATCCCCGCCATGCCGCTGGCGGTCGCCTTCGCGCTGGCGGCCATTCTGTCACCAACAGATCCAATCGCCGTTGCCGCCATTGCCGAGCGCGTGCCGGTGCCACGCCGTCTGATGAATATTCTGGATGGAGAGGCGCTGCTGAATGATGCCTCCGGTCTGGTGTGCATGAGCTTTGCCGTGGCGGCGGTTCTCACTGGCACTTTTTCGCTCGTGAATGCCGTGGGTACCTTTGTCTGGCTGGTGGTGTGCGGGGCTTCGGTGGGTGTGGTCACCACATTGGCGGTGACCTATGTGAAGCAGTGGCTCACGCGGCGGCTGGGCGAGGAAAGCGGCTCGCAGGTGCTTATCAGCCTGCTCATTCCCTTCGGGGCCTATCTGGCCGCAGAGCATCTGGGAGGCTCGGGCATCCTGGCGGTGGTGACAGCCGGTATCACCATGAGTTTCGTGGAGCTGGGCGGTCAGATTCTGGCCGCCACCCGGATGAGGCGTTCCGCCGTGTGGGACATGATCGAATTTGCCGCCAATGGCGTCATTTTCGTGCTGCTGGGCGAACAGTTGCCGCGCATCATTGATGGGGCGGCGCAGGTGGTGCGTGAGGCCGGTGAGCGTGATCCGATGTGGCTGCTATTTTATGTGGCGGCCATTACGGGCGCGCTGGTGGTGCTGCGGCTACTGTGGTCGTGGATCACATTGCGGATCACCATGTATCGTGCCCGGCGCAGGGGGCAGCCGGTGGAGCGAGCGAGTTGGCGGCTCATTCTTGTCACCGCCATTGCCGGTGTGCGTGGCACGGTCACACTGGCGGGCGTACTGTCCCTGCCTCTGTTTATGGAAGACGGCTCCCTGTTTCCGGCACGTGATCTGGCGATTTTTCTGGCGGCTGGAGTCATTATCCTGTCCCTCATTCTGGCCAGTGTCTGCCTGCCTTTCCTGCTCAAGGGCGTGCGTCTTCCGGCAGAATCCACGGTGCAGAAGGAAGAGACGCGTGCGCGTATTGCCGCGGCGCAATCGGCGATCAAAGCCGTGGAACAAGCCCTGCATGTTCTGGGCGGCGGCCGGCGCAATGCCGACCTTTACACCGAGATTGGCGCGCGGGTGATGGCGCTGTACCGTCAGCGCATTGATGGGCGTAATGTCACGGGAGAGGATGCCGAGCGGTGTCGGGAGGCTGAGCAGATCGAGAAGGAGCTGCGGCTTGCTGGCTTGCGGGCCGAGCGCGAGGAATTCTATCGTCGCGGCCGCCATATGGGGCTTTCAGATACTGCAGTGCGAAAGCTGGTGGAGGAGGTGGATCTCGTGGAGGCGCGCCTCACGGCGGAATAGACATTCCGGGCAGGTGATTTCTGCACGGAATGGTTGGTGTTCGCTCTGGCCTTCAGCCGAACCGGAAGCCGGAATGGGCGAGTCCGAAGACCGTATCGGAATAAGTGCGTCGTCCTTGATCAGCACCTGCCGCGCCTGCCGCCACGAACAATGGTGCAAGATGCTCACTGGTGGGGTGGCACAGATGGGCGGAGGGGGCGCTTGCCCATGCCTGCAGATGACGTGCCCGCACTTCCGGGTCCGGCTGTTCCACGGCATGGGTCAGCCAGTCATCAAATTGTCTGGCTCCAGCCCGCGTCTTTTCATCCGGGCGCCAGAACAGGCGCAGATTATGGAAGCTGAGCCCGCTACCCACAATCAGTACGCCTTCATCGCGCAGCGGGGCGAGGGCACGGCCCAGTTCCATATGGAAGGACGGGTCCAGATCTGCCTGCAGCGAGAGTTGCACAAGCGGTACATCCGCCTGCGGATACATCAGCATGAAGGGGATGAATGTGCCGTGATCAAAGCCGCGCGAGGCGTCTTCGGCACTGTTGATCCCCGCACGCGCCAGAAGGGCGCGGGTCCGCACCGCCAGTTCCGGCGAACCGGGAGCTGGGTAGCTGAGCTGATAGGTATGCTCCGGGAAGCCATAATAATCATAAAGCAGGCCCGGATGCGGGTTGGTGGCAACCGTGGGCACCCGCTCTTCCCAATGTCCGGAAATGACCAGAACAGCCCGAGGCCGGGTGCCGATGGATTGATCCAGCCCACGCAGGTAGGTGTCCAGAGAGGCCCATGGGTCGGGTTGGCCGGCCGGCGGCTTCAGGAAGGGCCAGGGGCCGCCGCCATGGGGAATGAAAAGGGTTGGCAGCCTCCTGCCGGTTCCGGCCTGAGCCGGATCTGCCTGATATGTGGGATTGGAGGTCATCGGGGAAGATCCTCATACGCCGTCATGTGGCGGCCTTTCCCCATCATATGGACCGGATCCGCCTGAACGGAATGCGCGCCTTGGCAAGGGCATGTTTGCGGAATTGCAAGAGAGGTGCGGCCTCCTCTCGCATCAAAGCAAATTCAGGCAGAAGGGCAGGCGAGTTCAGAAGCGCCCTGCCACACACGGCCAAGTTCAGCCCCGCATGAGTGTGGTGACATGGGCGGCCGCCGAATTGGCCAGCGCATTCAGGTCATACCCGCCTTCAAGCAGGGACACGATGCGCCCGTTGCAGAGCCTGTCCGCCACATCCATCAGCTTCTGGGTGGCCCACACGAAATCGGCCTCCACCAACAGCAGGTTGGCCATGGGGTCATCCTTGTGGGCGTCGAAGCCGGCGGAAATGATGATGAGTTCCGGGTGAAAGGCCTCAAGGCGCGGCAGAATGCGTGTCATCATGGCTTCGCGAAAGGCGATGCCATCATCACCGGCTTTCAGCGGCGCATTGACGATGGTGTTGGCCGAGCCGGTTTCGCTGAGCGCACCCGTGCCGGGAAAGAGCGGCATTTCATGGGTGGAGCAATACAGTACCGTAGGGTCATCCCAGAAAATGGCCTGGGTGCCATTGCCGTGATGCACATCGAAATCCACGATGGCCACGCGCTCGATGCCATATTTGGCCTGTGCGTGGCGGGCGGCGATGGCAGCCTGATTGAGCAGGCAGAAACCCATGGGTTTGCGTGGTTCGCAATGGTGGCCGGGCGGGCGCATGGCCACGAAGGCGTTGGCCGTCTTGCCTTCCATCACCTCATCGACCGCGAAGCACGCCCCACCTACGGCATGGAGTGCGGCATTCCAGCTCCCGGGAGACATGATGGTATCGGAATCGATCCGCACAATGCCTTCCGCTGGGGTGGCTGCCCCCATGGCATCGACAAAATCCGCCGGGTGCACCCGGATGATGTCCTCTCGCTCCCCCATCGGGGCGAGATCGCGTGCGAGCAGGGAGAATTTTTCTTGCTCCAGAATCCGGTCCAGAACGCGCAGCCGGTCCGGGCGTTCGGGGTGACCTTCCGGCGTAAGATGTTTCAGGCCAGCCGGATGGGTGACGAGCAGCGTAGACATGGTTCGGGCGCCTCCCAGCGGCATGGTTTTCTTTGAGCCATACCATATTCAGGCTGCCCGCATACAGCATTGAGACGCCTCAATTCGTAGGGGGAGGCGATGTTGCTTTGCACGCGCTGGTGAAAGGCCGAAAGGGGCGGCGTCAGCCCGATCGGGGAGCTGCCGCCCGGTCCAGACGATCCGCAATGGCTTCCCCCATTCCGCTGCGGGGCAGGGGCACCACGGCAATGGAGGGCGCGCCGGTTTCATCCAGCGCGCGTAATGCGCCATAGAGGCGGGCTGCGGCCTCGGTCAGCCGGCCTTCAGGGCTGAGATCCAGAATGGTGGCAGCCTGCTCCGCGCCCGGTGGTCGGGCGCCGGCGAAGGTCAGCAGCGCTTCACCCGGTTCCACATGGGTGGCCTCCAGCCGCACCCGCGCCCGCGGCGCATAGTGGGAGAGCAGGCGGCCCGGAGAGGCGGGCCGGGCGGCATCATCCGTGGCGGCATCGAGCAATGGCGCGCCGATCAGCGCTTCCACCTGCGCACGGGTAACGCCGCCGGGGCGTAGCAGGCGCAGTTCCGGGCCGGTGGCGTCGATAATGGTTGATTCCACACCCACCTGAGTCGGCCCGCTGTCGAGCACGGCATCAATCCGCCCGGCGAGGTCTTCGGTCACATGATCTGCTTCAGTTGGGGAAACATGGCCCGAACGGTTGGCGCTGGGCCCCACCACCGGCCCGCCAAATGCGCAGAGCATGGCATGGGCCACAGGGTGGTCCGGAATGCGGATGCCAACGGTGCCGAGCCCCGAGCGCGCTAGCTCGCAAACCCGCGCCCCGCCTTGATAGGGCACCACAAGAGTGAGCGGGCCGGGCCAGAAGGCAGCGGCCAGTTTCCGGGCGGCGGCATTGAATATGCCGATCTGCATTGCGTCTGACGCATGGGGGAGATGCGCGATCAACGGGTTGAAAGCAGGCCTTCCCTTTGCGTCATAAAGGTGCGCTATTGCGTCAGGGTTCGACGCATCCGCACCAAGGCCATAAACAGTCTCGGTGGGGAAGGCGACGAGGCCTCCGCACCGCAGAAGATCGGCAGCAATGTCGATGGAAGCGGGATCTGAGGCCGGGAGAATCCGGGTGCGATGAGAAGGCATGCGCTGGTTCATCCTGCTGCATCTTCTGGAAGCCCCGGCATGTTGTACTGGATAAGGTCTTGCTCTCTCCTGTTGCGGGAGTGAGCAGACGCGTATCATGCGAAGGCCTCTTGACGAGGAGAGGGGTCCCGCCACGAATTGGAGCGGGCCGTTGCCCGCGCTTAGAGCGCGGACGGCGGGTCGGGTCAAGTCGCGCGCCCGCGTCCTCTGCGGAACCGCGCATCTCGAGGAGAATGTGATGGCTTATCGTGCACCGGTCGAGGATATTTCCTTTTTCCTGAAGACCTGCACCGCGCTGCCGCGACTCATTGATGAAGGGCTCGTTGATGTGTCCTTCGATGTCGTGGACCCGATCCTGGAAGAAGCGGGCAAGTTCGCGTCTTCGGTGGTCGAGCCGCTGGATCAGGTGGGTGACAAGGAAGGTTGCACTCTGAAGGATGGTGCTGTCACCACCCCCACAGGCTGGAAAGAAGCCTACAAAGCTTGGGGTGAGGCCGGCTGGAGCTCGGTGGCGGCTGAAGAAAAGTTCGGTGGCCAGAACCTGCCGCTCGCCGTCACCTCGGCTTTGACGGAATTCTGGAACACCGCATCTCCGTCCTTCGGTATTGGTGGCGTGCTCACCATGGGCGCGATTGAAGCGCTGACGGCTCATGGCTCCGCCCATCTCCAGAAGACCTATCTGGAAAAGCTGGTCTCCGGTCAGTGGAGCGGCACCATGAACCTGACGGAGCCGCAGGCCGGTTCCGATCTTGCGGCCCTGCGCGCCAAGGCCGTGAAGCAGGATGATGGCACCTATCGCATTTTCGGCTCCAAGATCTTCATCACCTATGGTGAGAACGATATCTTCGAGAATATCGTCCATCTCGTGCTGGCGCGCCTTCCGGATGCCCCTGCGGGTACCCGTGGCATTTCGCTCTTCGTGGTGCCGAAATTCCTGGTGAATGAGGATGGCAGCCTGGGTGCGCGCAATGATGTGTGGTGCACCGGCATTGAGCACAAGCTTGGCCTGCATGGTTCACCCACCTGCACCATGACCTTTGGCGACAAGGGCGAGGGCGCGATCGGCTGGCTGGTCGGCGAGGAAAATCGCGGTCTGGCCTGCATGTTCACCATGATGAACAATGCCCGTCTGGCTGTTGGCATTCAGGGCGTGGCCGTGGCGGAACGCGCCACACAGCGCGCGTTCGAATATGCCAAGGAGCGCCGGCAGGGCAAGGCCATCACCTGGAAGGGTGAAGGTATGGCCCCCATCATCGAGCATCCGGATGTGCAGCGCATGCTGCTGACTATGCGGGCCGAGACCGACGCCGCCCGCGCCATCTGCCTGATGACCGCCGATGCGCTGGATCGCTATCATCGCTTGCCGGATGAGACGGCGCGTGCTGTTGCGCATGCCGAAGCCAGCCTGCTGACGCCGGTGGCCAAGGCCTTCTCTACGGATATCGGCATTGAGGTGGCCTCGCTCGGCGTGCAGGTGCATGGCGGCATGGGCTACATTGAGGAGACCGGTGCGGCCCAGCATTATCGCGATGCCCGCATCTTCGCGATCTATGAGGGCACCAACGGCATTCAGGCCATTGATCTGGTGACCCGCAAGCTGTCTCAGGAGAATGGCGATGTCGTCAATGCGCTGATCGACAGCTATCGCGAGACCGCAAACGAGGTGAAGGCGCTGGATAGCGCGCAGTTCGGCCATGCCGGCCTGCGTCTGGCCGAAGCTGTGGAAGCGCTGGGTCGCTCCACCCGCCAGATGATGGACTGGCTGGGCACGGATACGCAGAAGGTGCTGGCTGGCGCCACGCCTTATCTGCGCCTGTTCGCCCGCGCCGCTGGTGGCGCCTATCTGGCACGTGCTGCGCTGGCTGCGGCTCGTGCGCAGAGCGAAGGCCAGACTGATCCGCGCCTTGCCGCACGTATCGCCACGGCCCGCTTCTTCGCGGAAAATCTGTGCCCACAGGCAGCAGGTCTGGAGCAGATCGTGGCTGGTGGCTATCACAGCCTGGCCAGTGGCGAGGCTGTGCTGAAACTGGACTGATCAGTCACCTGAAAACGATTGAAGATGCGGGGCGGGCACCTGGTGCTTCGCCCCGCATGTTTTGTAGAAGCACAGATCATGCGCCCTCGGGTGCGACTGATGCAAATGTCTGGCCTTCACCTATCGTGACATGAGCTGGCTTGTTGCGGATGGGAAGCCGTAGCGAATATTTGTTTTTGTTCGCTCTGTAGTGGCAATTCTTATACTTCGGGTGGTGTGTTTTTCCGTCTGGATCGGCCCTTCTGGGCTGATTTGCTTTTGCCAAAAAAAGCCGCATGCAATCAAAAGCCATGGAAAAACAAAAAGATGAAATTGCCATGCCGTTACGTCATGTAATATTCTTGATTTATATCAATGTGAACATTCAATAACTTGAAAGATGATGGCGCTATTCTGACGAATGGTGAAAGCATGAAAAAGCTTGCCGTCATCGTCGTATTCGGCCTGATTGCATTTGCAGCTGCCTATGGTGTTGCGCTCTCCACACCCTACTGGTTTGCGCCGCAGCAAGTGGCCGATGTCGATATACATGACCCTGAACTTGTGGCCCGTGGGGCCTATGTCGCCCGTGCAGCAGACTGCGTGGCCTGCCACACCGCCCCCGGTGGAAAGCCCTTTGCCGGTGGTCTTGGCATGCAGACCCCGATGGGCACCATCTATTCCACCAATGTGACGCCGGACCGCGAAAGCGGCATTGGCGCTTATAGTTACGGCGATTTTGAGCGCGCGGTGCGTCGTGGCTTCCGGCCTGATGGCACGCCGCTTTATCCAGCCATGCCCTATGTGTCTTATGTCGTGGTGAATGATGAGGACATGAAGGCGCTTTATGCCTATTTCATGAGTTCGGTTGAGGCCGTGAACCAGCCCAACGCGCCCACCACCATGCCATGGCCCCTGTCCATGCGCTGGCCTCTGGCGTGGTGGCAGCTGCTGTTCGCCCAGCCCCGGACTTTCGAGGTGGCGGAAGGCACGGACCCGGTGATTGCGCGCGGGGCCTATCTGGTGGAAGGGCTGGCCCATTGTGGTGCCTGTCACACGCCGCGTGGTCTGGCATTTGAGGAAAGGGCGCTGAAGAATGATCCGGCGGGCCTGTATCTCTCGGGCTCGGTGCTGGAAGGCTGGTATGCCAAGAATCTGCGCCATGAGGCGCGGGGCCTTTCCAGCTGGAACGAGGAGGAGATCGTTGATTTCCTCAAGACCGGGCGCACCACACGCACGGCGGCCTTTGGCTCGATGGCGGATGTGGTGGGCCATTCCACCCAGTTTCTCACCCCGGAGGATCTCACGGCCATTGCCCGCTATCTCAAGCAGTTGCCTGCGCGTCCGGGGCATCCCATGGAGTGGAAGCCGAACCCGGATGTGACGACCACCGCCCTGATGGATGGCGATTACACTGCGCCGGGCGCGGCCGCCTATGTGGAGCATTGCTCCTTGTGCCACCGTTTGGACGGGCGCGGTGCGCCGCGGATATTCCCGGCCCTGAAGGACAACTCCATCGTCTTTGCAGAAGACCCGTCATCCCTTATCCAGTTCACGCTGACAGGCGGCAGAATGGCGCAGACGCCGGCAGATGTGATGACCTTCACCATGCCGGGCTTCGACAAGCTCTCTAATCATGATGTGGCGCAGATTCTCACCTTCATCCGCAATGGCTGGGGCAACCATGCCGAGCCGGTAACAGAGGAGGATGTGTCGCGGATGCGGGGCATCATCGAGAACAAGCCCGTGAATTTCGTGCCCGGATACCCGGCAAAGGTGCAGGGCGAAACACGCGGCCCGGTGAATGAGGCGCATAATGGCTAGCTCTTACAAGATCGTGGGCACCATCATTGGCGTGGTCATTCTGGCTGGCGGTGGGGCTTATGCCGCACTGGGCTTCAACCGCACCCTGAATGCGCCGCCACCCCAGACCTACCCGGTCGTGAACAAGCAGGGGCAGCAGGTCGGTGTCTACCAGATCCCCGATGATACAGAGATTCCAAGCCTGCCGAATGGGGAGCTTGTGCTCTATGGCAAGCGCCTGCTCAACGAGACGGCGCGCCTGCTGCCGGATCATGTGGGTGACAAGCTGAATTGCAATTCGTGCCATCTGGGTGAAGGCAAGGTCAATTACAGTGCGCCCTACATCAATACCATCAATGACTACCCTACCTTCAAGCCGCGCGCCGGCAAGGTGATTGATATTGTGCAGCGCATCAATGGCTGTTTCCAGCGCTCTATGAATGGCAAGCCTCTGGCTCCTGAATCCCGCGAGATGCAGGCCATGATCGCCTATATGGACTGGCTGAGGAACGGTGTGCCGAAGGGCGACCGGGTGAAGGTGGTCAATGCCGGTCCCATTGATATGTCACTGGTGCCGGACCCGGTGCGGGGCGAGCAGATCTATGCTCGTGAATGTGCCACCTGCCATGGCGCCAATGGTGAGGGCATGAAGGATCAGGCCGGGAATTTCATCTTCCCGCCCCTGTGGGGGGATGAGTCCTTCAATATCGGTGCCGGCATGGCGCGCACCTACAAGGCCGCAGCCTTCGTGAAATATTCCATGCCCATGAGCATCAACCAGAAACATCCACTGGGGCAGGGCGGGGTTCTGAGCGATCAGGATGCGGTGGATGTGTCGGAATTCTTCACCCATCAGCCGCGCCCGGGTTTCGCCAAGACGGCGGGGGACTGGCCCAACCAGCCCAAGCCGAAAGATGCACGCTACTGAAGTGTGACGCTGGGGATATGGAAAGGGGCGGCGCGTGGCGGGCCGCCCCTTCTGTTTGCACCTGCTCGGGCAGGTCGGACCTTGTCACATGGTCCTGCGCCACAAGGGCCAGAGCCCTCATGGATACAGGCGGGTGCGTGTCCAGTCCTGATCCGGGGCGGGCCGGCGGAACACGATGCGATCGTGCAGGCGAAACGCGCCATCGTGCCAGAATTCGATGGAGATGGGGGCGAGGCGGAAGCCCGTCCAGTGCGGGGGGCGGGGCACGCTGCCCAGCGCATATTTGGCGGTGGTCTTGGCGACAGCCGCTTCCAGCGCGAAGCGTCCCTCCAGCGGGCGTGATTGCTGGCTGGCCCATGCGCCAAGCTGAGAGAGGCGCGCACGGCTGGCGAAATAGACATCGGCCTCTTCATTCGAAACCCGCTCCACAGGGCCACGCACACGCACCTGACGGCGCAGGCTCTTCCAGTGGAAGACCAGAGCGGCCCGCGGGTTGGCGGCCAGTTCGCGGCCCTTCGCGCTTTCGGTGTTGGTGTAGAAGACGAAGCCGTGTTCATCCACGCCCTTCAGCAGCACCATGCGGGCATCGGGCATGCCATCTTCATCCACCGTAGCCAGCATCATGGCGTTGGGGTCGTTCAGCTCGCTCTTTCCGGCATCGGAAAGCCATTCCGAAAACAGGCGAAAAGGTTCTTTTGCCTCGGTAAAATCACCGGATGTTAAGGAGTTCCGGGCTTCCTTGGGTTGATCTGTCGTCATTGTGGGAGCCCCCAGTGTCTTTGCCAGTTCCGGCCATGCCCGAACGGGGCCGGCTGCCCCCTTATAGAAGCCCTGCCGGCATTCGCGAAGGCCTGTGTGCGGGCCGTGTGATGCTTGTGCTGTTGCTTCTTGTCGCATGCACAGGCTGCGCGGGGCTGGGCGGCACGGATGATGACCCGATGGTGGAAACCGGCTCTGTGCCGGTGCGGCAGGGTGTGTTTGAGCCCCCGGTCGGAAAACCCCCGGAAGGGGTTTCCGTCTCGGATTGGCGCATGGCCACGCTGGCGCTGGATGAGGCGCTGAATGCCCCCCAGATCGACACCAGCATTTCATGGGAAAACCCCATCACAGGCGCGCGGGGCACCTCCACCCCCATCGGTGTGGAAGCAGATGGCCAGTGCCGTGATTTCATGATCGCCATTCTGGCCGATCAGACGACAGACAGATGGGTGCGCGGGCAGGCCTGCCGGGCTACCGGAAAGACCGTACTTTCCGGGGTGAGGCTGCTGGAAAAGACCTGAAGCCGTCTCCGGCTTTGCAATGCAGCAAAAATCAGGGTTGCATTTCTTCCGGGCATTGCATTTTCTGCCGTTCGGGCCCACATCCTTCATGCGGCCGGCAGCAGAAGCGCTGGCCGGCGAGGTGAATTTTCATGCGCGATCCATACGACGTCCTCGGCATTTCCAAGACTGCCGACGAAGCCGAGATCAAGCGCGCCTATCGGCGTCTGGCGAAGAAGTTGCATCCTGATGCCAATGCCGATGACCCCAAGGCGCAGGACAAGTTTGCGGAACTGAATACCGCCCACGAGATTCTCGCGGACAAGGACAAGCGCGGCCAGTATGACCGCGGCGAGATCGACGCCGAAGGCAAGCCGCGTGCGCCGGAATTTTCTGGCTTCGGGGGCCGGCGCGGTGGCGCGGGTGGGCCCGGCGGCTTCTCAGGTTTCGACGGTGATACCATCTTTGAGAGCTTTTCTTTCGGGCCGGAAGGCGTGCGCCGCCAGAATGCAGGTGGGCGCGGGGCCGATTTTGAGGATCTGGGTGATATTTTCGGCTTTGGTCGCCAGCGCCGCAGTGCAGGTGGGGGCTTTCGGCCCGCACCCGGTGCGGATGTCGAGCTGTCTCTCGAAGTGAGCCTGGAAGATGCAAGCGTTGGCGCGAAAAAGCGTGTGACCCTGCCCAATGGCAAGCAGATTGAGATCAAGATTGCTGCCGGCACGCGCGAGGGGCATCGCATGCGCCTGAAGGGGCAGGGCCAGCCCAGCCCGACAGGTGGGCCGGCGGGTGATGCCTATGTCACCATTAATTATGCGCCGCATGCCGTGTTCGAGCGCGATGGGGACGATCTGCGCCAGAATGTCGATGTGCCATTGCCTGATGCCGTGCTGGGCGCAAAGGTGCGCGTGCGCACGCTGACAGGGCAGGTGGAGCTGGCCGTGCCGGAATGGACATCCGGTGGGCGCACATTCCGTCTGCGTGGCAAGGGGCTGCCCAAGGAAAAGGGCGGTCATGGGGATATGAAGGTGCGGCTCAACATCGTCCTGCCAGAGGGTAAGGATGAGGAATTGATCGCACTGATGCACAAGCGCAGGGATGCGGCCGGCTGAGCCGCATCATCCAGCCTCCCCCTGTCAGTCGATCGTTTGATGTGCATCGAGCACGGTTAAAATTCGCGTTTGGTGCACATCAATTGCGCGCGATGAACGCACAGTTTGCGAATATTGCCGAAAGAATGAACCTTTCAGCATTTCATTGCGCTGCAAAAATGCCTACAGTCCGGGCCCGACTTTGAAACACCAATGGTGGGCCATGTTCCTCGAACTGCAAAATCTGTTTTTTGAAGATCTGACAATAGGGCTGACAGAGCGTCTCTCCAAAACGGTGTCTTCTGCCGATATTGTGGGCTTTGCTGAACTGACCGGCGACCGCAATCCCATTCATCTCTCGGAGCATTTCGCCGCGCGGACCCCGTTTGGTGGGCGCATCGCCCATGGGCTTTACACGGCCGGGCTCATTTCTGCTGTGCTGGGCACCCGTTTGCCGGGGCCGGGCGCTATCTATATTTCCCAAACCCTGAACTTCCGTGCACCCGTGCGCATTGGTGATACGGTGGATGTGGAAGTGAAGGTGGTAGAGTTGATGCCGGAGAAATGCCGGGCGCGGCTCTCATGTATTTGCTCCGTGAAGGGTGAGGTGGTGCTGGATGGCGAGGCCTGGGTGAAGGTGCCATCCTCCGTGCCTAAGGATGCCGGTGCAAAGAGCACACCATCGGCGTGACAGCTCTGGTTTGAATGAACCAGAACAGACGACACCGGGCACCATTATCTTGCCCGGTGCATCTTTGGGGGAGTGTGTGCATGTTTGAATCGGCGAAGGTGGAGCACACGCTCGACAAGGCGGCCTTCAAGGCACTGGAACTGGGCTTGAGGGAAGAGTTGCTCAACCTTCAGTTCCAGCTCATCGATCAGAACCGGCGCAGCCTGCTGGTGCTGATCCATGGGCCGGATGGCGCCGGTAAGGGAGCCGTGCTTGATCGCCTGTATGACTGGCTGGATATCCGTAAGCTGGATACGCTAACCTATAAATCTCCCTGCCACCCCAAGGGAGAGGGGGAGGATCGGGCGCATCCGCCCATGTGGAAATACTGGCGCGGCCTGCCGCCCTTTGGGGATATCGGCCTCATGCTGGGGTCCTGGTATCATGAGCCCATCTGCAAATGGGTGAAGGGGCACAGTGATGATGCGGACCTGACCCGTGATATTGACCGTATCCGTCGTTTCGAGGCGATGCTGGATGCGGAAGGCGTGAGCCTGCTGAAGATCTGGCTTTATATGGATCAGAAAGAGGCGCGCAAACGCCTCAAGGCTCTCGCCAAGGGGGCCTATCAGCGCCCGGTGGTGCGTGAATGGGAACAGCTGGATTCGCGCAAGGACCGTGAAAGACTAGGGCGGGTGGCCGAGGAAGTGGCGCGTTCCACCTCCACGGATTATGCGCCCTGGCAGGTGGTTCCAGCCAGTGACGCGAATTATCGTGACGCGACCATTGGCGGTGTGCTGTTGGAAAAGCTGCGCCGTATGACCGCAGACAAGACAGAAGCTGAAGACGAATCTGCATCTGTCGCAGCCGTCTCCTCACATAATCCGAGCGCATTGCCGCATTTCTCCATTCTTTCCACGCTGGACCTTTCCCAGAATCTGGAGAAGAAGGAGTATGAGGCGCAGTTGGCGCGTGAGCAGCATCGCATCACTGTCGCCACCTCATCCAAGGCCTTTTCCGAACGGGGGCTGGTGGTCGCCTTCGAGGGGAGCGATGCAGCGGGTAAGAGCTCGGCCATCATGCGGCTGCGGCAGTCTCTGGACCCGCGCTATTTTCGGGTTTACCCCATTGCTGCGCCGACAGATGAAGAGCGGGCGCGGCCCTATCTGTGGCGTTTCTGGCGGCGCATTCCCTCACTTGGCCAGACGGCGATTTTTGATCGCTCTTGGTACGGGCGTGTGCTGGTGGAGCGGGTGGAAGGCTTCTGCTCCCCCGCGGACTGGGGGCGCGCCTATAGTGAAATCAACGATTTCGAATCGGAATTGTCAAATTCTGGTCTGGTTGTCGTGAAGTTCTGGCTGGCGATCAGTCAGGATGAGCAGGCCCGTCGCTTCGAGGCGCGGGAAACCGTGCCCTACAAGCGCTTCAAGCTGACGCCGGAGGATTGGCGCAACCGGGCCAAATGGTCGCTTTATGAGGCTGCGGTGACTGAAATGGTGGATCGTACCTCCACCCGTATCGCGCCATGGACGCTGGTTGAAGCTGAGGACAAGCGTTATGCACGCGTGAAGGTGTTGCGCACCATTGCAGACCGGCTCGAGGAAGCGCTGGGCGGCTGAAATCGCCCATGATATCTTTGGTCGCCCATGTCTTTGGGTGTCACTTCTTTGGGTATCACTCCTTTGCCATGTCGCTGAAACATGCGCGGAGTGGATGGCTCCGTATTTTGACGCGATACGACCTGAAGTGCATTGTTCTCCAGATGTTTCTTTCTCCAGAGATTTCAAGGCACCTCCCGCGCAGATTCACCATCTGATCGTCCCTCTCCTGTCTTCGGGAATGGGAGATCGGTTTGCGAGCTGCGTCGGATATCTCAGCCAGATGCAATTTCCACCCGGCCGCGACCATTTTCCTTGGCCTTGTACATGGCATGGTCCGCCGCATCGAGAAGGGCGGTCGCGGTGATGTCATCATGCGGCTCGGCCACAGCCACACCCACACAGGCACCAATTGAAACCGTCAGATCCTCGAGGATAAAAGGCTCGCACAGGGCTTCGCGCACTTTATGCGCCACCAGAAGGCTACTGGCCTTGTCCGAGACCATGGGCAGCAATACGACGAATTCATCCCCACCCAGGCGCCCGACCGTATCTTCGACGCGGACGCAGGAGATCAGCCGCTCTGAGACCGCCTTCAACAAGGCATCACCCACAGCATGGCCATAGGTATCATTCACAGGCTTGAAGCGATCCAGATCCACAAACAGAATGGCGACAGGCATATTGCGCCGCTGGCTTTGGGCAATGGCCTGTTCAGCGCGATCCAGCAGCAGGGTGCGGCTCGGCAGGCCGGTCAGCGCATCGAAATTCGCCTTATGCCAAAGCTGATCTTCCTTCTCCTTCCGCTCGGTAATGTCGGAAAGAACACCGACATAGCCGGTACGCGCACCTGTTGAATGGTGAATGGCGACGTTGATCACAAGGCGTTCCACAAAAATGCGACCACTTTTGTGGCGATTGGTGATTTCCCCTTCCCAGGAGCCCTTGGAGGCCAGACTCTCATACATGGCCCTATAGAAGGCGGCATCATGCATACCGGAAGACAGAACGCTGGGGTTTTTGCCGATCACCTCTTTGGCACTGTAGCCGGTTATTTTGGTGAAGGCCTTGTTGACCGCGCGGATCACACCTCTTGCATCTGTCACCATGATGCCTTCAGTGGTGGAGTCGAAGACAAGCTGGCTGATGACCTGCTTTTCCTTTTGGCGGATCAGTTCGGTGACATTGGCAAATCCGATCACCGCACCTGAAGATTTGCCTTCCGAATCTACAGGCATGCGCCTGGAGTTGAAGGTCGCCCACACGCGCTGCTTGTGTTTATCCAGCGTGTAAAGCAATTCGTCCTGCAGATCCTGTGTGAGCGCCCGCCAGCTGGGGCGCTCCTTCTCCTTCAGTTCACGTCCTGAGGGATCAAATAGAGGCTTGGCGCGACGCTTGAGGACGTCTTCATGGGTGGTGAGGATCTCCAGTGCAGCGCTATTATAGGCAACAAACTGGCCCTGCCCATCCACCATCACCATGCCTGCTGGCACGGCTTCGAAAATGGTGCGATAGCGGGCTTCACTTTCCTTCAGCTGGCGTTCAAGGCGGAACCGGGAGGTCACATCGTGAATGATGGAATACAGCACTGTGCGCCCCGGTAGATTGACCGGGCCCGCATAAACCTCCACCTGTCGGATTTCCCCATTCGAGAGACGGTGTGGAAAGAGGAAAAAGGGGCGCCTGGCCGTCAGAGCTTCACTCATATGCTGGCGAATTTCTTCAACCGGCAGGCAATTCACATCACTGATCTGAAGCTTGAGAAACTGTTCTCGCGTATAATGATAGAAATCGCAGGCAGCCTTGTTCACTTCAATAATACGCCCGGTTTTCGGGTCTGAAATGATCTTGATCGAATGGTTCTGGTCAAATAATCCGTGATAGAGAGCCTCCTGTTTGACCAGTTCCTTACGTTTACGGTCCAAGCGCACTATCAGAAGTACAATGGCCAGTATTAATATGGATGCCAGCCCCAGATTGGTAATGGCATATGTGCGATTCTGCAGTATATGATCATTCACTTCATGGAGTATGCTGTCTTCTGAGAGTATAACTGTCACAACGACTGGGTAAGCGGCAATATGCTGCCAAGCTAGAACCTCTGCTGCTTTAGAAGGGGTGTGGTCTTTTCTGCTGAATCCTATGGTGCCCTCTTGAGGGGCGTCAGCTGCCAGATAGGGCGCATCGGCGGGGACATCAGTTCCAAACCGGCCGGCCTGACTGCTGGCCAGTATTTTTCCACCAGGAAGCAGGACGAGATTAGAGCTGTCCCCGGCCGACTGGCTGATGCTGGCCAGTCGGGATGAAAAATAAGCATGCGGAATATCGGCAACCATTGTGCCGATCACGCGCCCACCCTCCACCAAGGGTCGGGCAAAGCGTATGTCTGCCTCTTTCTTCGAGGCGTCATCATATGCGCCGGCGATCAGATAAGGCCCATTCAGAGGCAGATGTGTCGCTTTTAACACAGTGTTTTGGGCAGTGCTAAGACGTCCAGGTACTTTTGTGGGCGCAGTTGAGGCCTGTAATTCTCCAGCTGCATCATACAGGGAAATGCGCGCTTCTCCCGGTAGGGGAAAGAAGGTGAGCATTTTCGCCACCGAGTTCTCAAAATCCTGCGGTGTGCGAAGACCTTCGAGATACACGCCCAGAAGGAAGCGATCTATGGCTCGGAAGGTCGACTCGAACTCTTGATCCAGCACATGGGCAACCTGAGTTGCCCGCGCCTGAGCTGCGCTGCGTGCTGCATTTCGACGTTCTGCATAGGTGCCTTCCAGATGCACCCAATAGGCGAAAAAAAGTATGATAATGAAGGAGATAAGGAGAGCAATTCGCCTTTCTGCATACAATTTGAACAGACGCATTACACCTTACTCGCTGAGCAAACACAGCTCACTCTCGCCTGGCACCCCAGAACGCAGCGCTACATTACGTATTTTTACGGAAAGCGAAAGCCTCGGATTCAGGTGAGGGGAGGCATCATTTTATGGCAGCGGGGAAGGTGGCCGCGAGGAGAAAGCGCGGAAATGCCGTCGTGTCTCTGGAAAATGATGCTTAGCACCTCACAATTGAAGGTTTCTGGCATTTATATTTCTGCTGCGAGATCACGCGCTGCTGATGTGTGGGAGTATTGGTCACGACGGAATATGCGTGATGCCTTGGTGCCTTCCACGGGTTTGGAGCAGCGTGAAGTTTTTTGATCCGGATGGAATCAAAAAGTAGATGTCCGGAAAGCATCGGGCACGAGAAGGAAACTGGCTGGGGTGGGCGACAGAGCGTGTGCCGCTCACCCCGCGTGATGCACTGCATCTGCTGCGGGATATCGCTGGCGTGATTCTATTATGAGAACAATGTGAGATAGGCCCGGAACGAATGAGGCACATATTGTGCCCGTTATTGTGCGTCCAGAATTCTCCGTATGTTCGCTCTTGTCCTGCCAGAACTCAATTGAAAACAAAGGAAAAACTGGCTGGGGCGGGAGGGTTCGAACCTCCGAATGGCGGAATCAAAATCCGCTGCCTTACCACTTGGCTACGCCCCAATACGACCGGGCGCGAAACATATCGTTGCTGCTGCCGTCTGTCCAATCCCTTGGAAAAAGAGGTGTGCACATTTGTGCAAGACAGATCCGTTTTCAGTTTGAAGGCCCGTTTTCAATGTTCGGGTGTTATCTGGTTGTATCCGGATGACAGATGGAGAGAGCGGATGCGTTTCCCGGGTAAAGGCTTTCATGTGCGTGGTGTTTGCTGTGGCGGCCTGCTGACGCTGGCGCTGGGGCTTGTTTTGGTGCAGCCCATTTCTGCGCAGGCTGCATCGGGTGACAGTCGCATGAAGACATGCAGCAAGGAATGGTCGGCGGCCAAGGATGCGGGCAAGGTGCCAGCCGGGCAAAACTGGCAGACATTTTATTCACAATGCAGTGCGCGTCTGAAAGCACAGGATTCTGCTAGGCAGAAGGACAATCATAAGCCGGGCGAAAAAACGTCGGCTTCCGGTCATAAGCTGGAAGGCACCCGAAAAGCAGCGAACCAGCAGAAGCCGGGTCAGCAGGATACGAAAAACAAGAAGGATGGGAAAAAGGAATTGACGTCTGGTCAGCGTGCGGCCCAGGAGCGGCAGAAGACATGCGGTGCGGAGTGGCGCAAGCAGAAGGCCGCGGGAAAAATCCCGGCCGGTCAGAAGTGGCCGCAATTCTGGAGTGATTGCAATGCGCGCCTGAAGCGTTCAGGGCGCTAGCACATGTACAGATGAGTGAAGACGGTCTTCACCCGTTTGCCCCACCCGCCCGGTTTGATTGCAGGAGCTGGCGCATCTTGTTTGAAGTGACCGCCAGTTTCAGCTTCCGCTGAAGCGGGGAGCACGTTTTTCGGCAAAGGCAAGGCGGCCTTCACGATAATCGGCGCTGGCATTGGCCTGTGCCGTAGCTTTGCGGGCTTCGGCGAGCAGCGCGTGCGCCCCGCTCTCCGCAGCGCGTACGCCAAGTTTGGCAGCCTTCAGCGTGAGGGGCGCGTTTTCAGCGATGCGACGCGCCAGCTTTTCAGCCGCATCATCCACGCCATCCTTCGTGGAAAGCTGGTCCAGGGCATCCATCTCATAGGCGCGCTGGGCCCCAATGCGATCAGCCGTGAAGAAAAGCTGACGTGTGCCCTGGCTGCCAAAGGCGCGCAGCAGGCGGCTCATGCCGCGAGGATCATACCCCAGCCCCAGCCGCGCGGCGGGAATGGCGAAGAAGGCGTCATCTGAGGCGATGCGCAGATCACAACTGGCCGCCAAGGCTGCACCCGCCCCCACACAGGCCCCATGGATCAGAGCGATGGTGGGGCAGGCGAGGGCCTCTATCGCTGAACAGGCGGCTTCCACAAAATCATCATAGCCTTGCGCGCCGGAAGCATCCGAGCGGGCCGCGTCAAAGTCAGAGATATCTGCACCGCCGGAAAAGGCTTTTTCGCCTTCGCCCCGCAAAATGGCCACGCGAATATCATTGCGCCCCCTGGCTTCTGCGGCGAAAGCCGCGAGCGCCTGCCACATGGTGCAGGAAATGGCGTTGCGACGATCGGGGTTGGACAGCACGAGACGGGCAATACCCTGCTCAATGGTAATGGCGATGGAGCCTGCCACCTGGATCTCCCATTCACAAGCCTGTTCCGCAGCCTTCAATGGCCATGGAGGTGGCAGCCATTCCGGCTGCACGCAGCAGCACCTTGCCTGAAAAGCGGCAGCATGGCCATGGCCGCGTGCAAGAAGTTGTCAGGATGGCGTGGAAGGCGAAACGGGACGGCACCGTAAGGTACCGTCCCGTCCCGACGGGTGCCGGTCAGGGCTAGGCACCCGAAGTCAAGAATGGCTGGCCATCTTGTGATCTAAATCGATTCAGCTTGAGGTCTTCTTTGACGCCTTATGCGTTGAACTTCAAGGTCAAAGCGGCTGAATTCCGGGCGCATTGGCCCTTTTTTCGATCAAATGGCCTTGTGCGGCATTTTTCTGAAGCAAATAGGGTTTCAGGCAGGTGGAGCCAGCTTATTCTTTGCGGAAAACGATACTGCCAATAAAGCCGACAAACAGGCTACCTATGGCCACGACGATACCGTAAAACAGGCCATCATTCTGGGCGAAGGTGGCCAGTTCCTGCTCAAAGCCACTTCTCTGAACATGAAAATGATTGGTGGTGCGGGCAATCACATGCCCATCGCGCAGAACCTTCACCTCAACTTCATATTGCCCCAGCGGCGCGCGTCCGGGAATTTGCAGCTCCGCCCGGAAGACGCCGGGCGCAATGAAGCGCACGCCGTGTTCGTCTTCCTGATAAAACTGCTCGCTCTCCTGAATGCGCAGAAAGGCGGTGCGGAAGGGGTCTGTCGGCACCACATCGGCATAATCCGGCCCGATCCTTTGCAGCAGGATATTGCGGACAAGACCAAGCTGTTCGTTGCGCAACTGAGCCGGCGCAGCCATCTCCTCAAGCGGGCGGGATGATTGGACACTGAGAAATGAAGGCGCTTCCACAAAGCTTCGGCTGTCCGTATTCACCCACAGCCCCAGAACCTGCGATTTGCGCCAGGTGACAAAGCTGGCCTTGGGGCCGCGAACAGTCATAACCACGTCGGGATCGGGGTCTTTTTCATCAGCCTTTTCGGCCACGCCAAACAGAACCAGTTCCGCACCGGTGAAACTGGAGGTGATGCGCACATCCGGCTGAGAAATGGAGAGGACAACCTTCTCTTTTGGTCCCGCCATATGCAAAGAGCCAGCGGATGTGAGGGGGGCTGTTGCAACAGGGGGGGCAATCTGAGCCATTGCCTCCTCAGCCTTGGCCTCCTCTGCACGTGCTCCCCCGGCCTTTGCGCTCTCCTGCGCACTGGCTGCAGATGCCAGCAGGGCATGAAGGAGGCCCGCCAAGATGAGGGCCAGTCCGCACCGGAAGGGGGTATGAGAGGCGCTGACGTGGCGCAGCCGGGCCATGCCGCGCGTCGCTTCCATGTGCGGAACGGTCATGTCCGGAATGATCATGGCGCCAGCTCCGTCTCTGTCACCACATAACGATCATGCGGGGCGCGGACCAGATCCACGGCCACGCGCACCCCCACCGAGAGCACCAGAAGCGCCAGCAGAAAACGCAGATTTTCCGGCCTCATGGTCTGTCCGGTTCGCGCACCGAACTGTGCTCCCATGGTGCCGCCAATCATCAGCACAAAGGCCAGTATTGCATCCACAGAGCCATTGGAAGCAGCATGCAGAATGGTAGCGGACGCCATGGTGGCGACTGTAAGCACCATGGATGTGCCGACAGACGTGGTGGTGGGCACGCGCAGCAGATAGATCAGCGCCGGCACCAGAATGAAGCCACCGCCCACGCCCAGCACGGCGCCCAGCACGCCAATGATGAAGCCGAGCCCGGCCACGGGAATGGCGGAAACATAGATGCGGGAGCGGCGAAAGCGCACTTTCAGCGGCAATCGCATGATCCAGCTATGGGTGCCGGGCCGGCGCACTATCGGCTTGTCGCCCTTGCGAGTGCGCACAATGGCGCGCACGCTTTCCGTCAGCATCATCAGGCCGATGCCGCCCAACAGCAGCGTGTAGGAAATGCGGATGATGAGATCCACCTGCCCGATGCTGCTGAGCCATGTAAACAGCGCAACACCACAGCCTGTGCCAATCACACCGCCGGCGAGCAATATGCCGGCAAGGGGCAGGTCCACGAGCCCCTTGCGCAGATAGGCCAGTGCCCCGGAAAAGGAGGAGGCAGCCATATAGGGCGAGACGCTGGCCACGGCCACAGTGGAGGGGATGCCGGTAAAGATAAGCAGCGGCGTCAGCAGAAAGCCGCCACCCACGCCAAACATGCCAGAGATGAAGCCCACTGCGAGGCCCATGGCGAAGATGGTGAAAATCGCCACCGGCAATTCGGCGATCGGCAGATAAATGGTCACGAGGCCCACCCGTCACAGGTCAGGGGGAGAAAAACGAACTGTACGTCATTGGTCCCGGAGTCGGAAAAAGATGCAATCGGAAAGGCCTCCATCTTCCGGATATCAGGCCCTGAAACACCCCGTGTAAGGGCACGGGTCGCCATCCGGAAGATGTGTGGCAAGCTGTTACAGGCCGATCAGATGAGCGATCTCCGCAGCCGCGATCGCCGGGGCAAGCGTGCCCTGCGCCACCGCCTCTTCGAGGGCCGGCAGGCGGGCCTTCACGCTGGCGTCGGTCATCACGCGCGCATTGAGGCGCTCATTCAGCAGGGTCCACATCCAGCGCACCTGCTGGGCCTGCCGGGTGGCCTGGAAACTGCCGGCCGCCTCGCATTTCTGTCGATGCAGCTCCACCTGTTCCCAGACTTCCGGCACCCCATTGCCCGTCAGTGCGGAATAGGTCAGCACCGGCGGAGACCAGTGCGCCTGCCGTGCGCCCAAAAGATGAAGGGCGGCGCGATATTCGCTGGCGGCAGCTCGTGCCCGGGGGATGTTGTCGCCATCGGCCTTGTTGACGGCCACGATATCCGCCAGTTCCAGCACGCCCTTCTTGATGCCCTGCAATTCATCGCCCGCACCGGGCAGCATCAGCACCAGAAACGTGTCGGTCAGATCCGCCACAGCGGTTTCGGACTGGCCAACGCCCACGGTTTCCACCAGCACCACATCAAAGCCGGCGGCTTCGCACAGTAGCATGGTTTCGCGGGTTTTGGCGGCAATGCCACCCAGCGTGCCGCCGGAAGGGGAAGGGCGCACAAAGGCGTTTGGGTCTACGGCGAGCCGGGCCATGCGGGTCTTGTCCCCGAGAATGGAACCGCCGGTGCGGGACGAGGAGGGGTCCACTGCCAGCACTGCCACCTTGTGGCCCTGACCCGTCAGATAGGTGCCCAGCTCATCAATGGTGGTGGATTTGCCAACGCCGGGCACGCCCGTAATGCCTACCCGGAAAGCATTGCCGGTGCGTGGCAGCAGGGATTGCAGCAGGGCCTGCGCCCGCTGGCGATGATCGCTGCGACGCGATTCCACAAGCGTGATGGCCCGCGCCAACGCGGCGCGTTCGCCCTTCATCACGCCTTCGGCAAGCTTGACGTCATCCTCGTTCCGCACGGCCGTCATGCCTTTCGTCCCTCCCGCACCTGTCTGGCGCCTGTTCAGAATGCATGGGGGAACTCGTCATGACCGGGCGGTAAAGTCCAGCCCTATTTGTGTCGGAGGGCGTGGGCAGGCCGGCAATTGTGGTGTGTGCCCATCAGGCGATGCGAAGAATTCCGCTGGTATCCACCTTGCGCAGGGCATCTGCCGCACGGGTTCCGTCCACCACCAGATCCGGCGCAATCTCCACCAGCGGCACCAACACGAAGGCGCGTTCCAGAAGGCGCGGATGGGGAATCTGCAGTACGTCATCGTCGCAGGCATGAGAGCCGAACAGCAGGATGTCGATATCAATGCGCCTTGGCCCATAGCGCACTTCGCGCGCGCGATCCCGCCCCAGCGTGCGCTCGACGCTCAAGGCCAGATCCAGCAGATCATGTGCGGGCAGGGGGCTGGCCACCTCCACCACCTGATTGAGATAGGGGCCTTGCGGAATTGGCCCCCATGGCGGCGTCTCGTAAAGGGCGGAACAGGCCATGACGCGCACGCCCGCCGCCTCCAGCATCTCCAGCGCCTGCGCCAGCGTGGCGGCGCGGTCTCCCACATTCGCGCCGAGGCACAGATAGGCGGTTTCACCACTCAGCGGCGCTGCGGCCGGCACCGGCGGCATGGCGAGTTCCTGAATCATGACACGTCTCTTATGGCTTCGGTGATGCGGGCAGCCTGAATATGGGCGGCCACATCATGAACGCGAATAATTTCCACCCCGGCCATCAGGCCGATGACATTGGAGGCAATGGTGCCGGGCAGGCGCTGCTCGGGTGAACTCTCCACCAGCTTGCTGATGAAGGATTTGCGCGAGGTGCCGAGCAGAATGGGCAGGCCCAGAACGCGCAATTCCCCCAGCCGACGGATCGCGTCCAGATTCTGTTCCAGGCTCTTTCCAAAGCCGATGCCCGGGTCCAGCACCAGCCTTTCGCGTTGCACGCCCGCCCTTTCCGCCTGTGCGATGGTGCGGTCGAAGAAGGCGCGCATGTCGTCCACAATATCCAGCGCTGGATCAATCTGCTCGCGATTGTGCATGATGATGGCGGCGGCATCGAAATCCGCCACCACATGGGCCATCTCCGGATCACGTGAGAAGCCCCAGACATCATTCACGATGCAAGCGCCAGTCTCAAGCGCCCGACGCGCTACAGCAGCCTTGTAGCTGTCTATGGAGATGGGGAGCGAAGAGTGCTGCGGCAAGACCGCCATCACCGGGGCCAGACGCGCCCATTCCTCCTCCGTGGAGAGGGGGGTATGGCCGGGCCGGGTGGATTCCCCGCCAATATCCAGAATATCCGCGCCTTCGGCCGCCATGCGCTGCGCATTGGCCAGCGCATCCTCCACCGCAAAACTGCATCCGCCGTCCGAGAACGAATCGGGCGTGACATTCAGGATTCCCATCACCAGCGCTTTCGGTCCCAGCGTCAGTGCACGGCCACAGGCCATGAGAGTACGGGAAGGGGCAGAATGAAAGGCGGCGGACAGGGATGCAGACATGAGAGGCCGAGCCGATTGTGTGGACGGAACCGAGTGAAGCCGGGCTTCGGAAAGGGCGCAATCAACTCCGCCTGTGCGCTCAAGGCAAGCAATAGGAGGCGAATCCTGCGAATTTCCCATTCGGTTTTCCATAACGTCGCCATCTGCCGCGATGGGATGCGGCGGGGCGGGCCTCTTCGCCTTTGAGTCAATCACGTCTATGCTCGGCACCCTTGTCATGATCATTGCCATGACCCGTTTCATAAGCTGCGCCTGAATGGATATTCAGGAATTAAATTCCTATCAAGAAAATGATTTCACTTTCTGGATATATCATCCTCGCCTTTTCGTGAAGAGGTAAGGGGGCATTACGGAACATTTTCGTGTTGTATCGCCCCTCCGGGGCTGAAAGACCTGACATTTCGGAAACAGGGAGAGGCTGCAATGCCCGCCATTCATCTGGCTGATCGTGTGCTGATGCGTGCGGCTGGCCCGCAAGCCGGCCATTTTCTGCACGGGGTTGTCACCTGCAATGTCGTTGATCTGGCGCAGGGGCAGGCCCGTTATGGCGCCATGTTGCAGCCGCAGGGCAAGATCATCGCGGATTTTCTGCTCTATCGTGAGGCAGAGGAGAGCTTTCTTCTGGATGCGCCGGCCGATGTGGCGGAAAGCCTGCTCAAGCGCCTTACCCTGTTGCGTCTTCGGGCGCAGCTCACGCTGGAGCGGCCGGATGATCTTGCTGTCGCGGCGCTTCTTGATACGCAGGCCATGCCTGAAGGCGCCATGGCCTATGCCGATCCGCGTCTGGACGCGTTGGGTCCGCGTCTGGTGATGCCGCGCGCGACGGCGGAAGCACTTCGGCAGGATACGGCTCTGTACGAGGCACATCGCATCCGTTTGGGTATACCGAAGGGCGGTGTGGATTTCGCATATGGCGACGCCTTCCCCCATGAGGTGGACATGGACCAGCTTGGTGGCGTCGATTTCGACAAGGGCTGCTATGTGGGGCAGGAAGTGGTGAGCCGCATGGAACATCGCTCCACACCACGCAACCGCATCGTGCAGGCCCTGTTTCCGCAGGAGGCAATCGCAGGGGGTGAAATTCTGGCCGGAGAGAAGGTCGCGGGGCGCATCACCTCCGCAGCCGGTCGACAGGCCATTGCGAGCGTGCGGCTGGACCGGACCGGAGACGCGCAGGCCAAAGGCGTGCCCCTATTGGTGGATGGGGTGGAAATCGAGCTTCAACGCCCCGCCTGGGCGCATTTCGACATGACATGGACCCGCAAGGAAAGCCCGCTCGATACCGTGCTGAAGGCCGGGGGCTGAGATGCAGGACGATGCTCTGCTGCATGAGGATGGTCTGGCCCGTTGCCCATGGTGCGGGGCCGACCCGCTCTATATGGCGTATCACGATACCGAATGGGGCGTGCCCGATCGTGACAGCCGGGCCCTGTTTGAAAAGCTGATACTAGATGGCTTTCAGGCTGGCCTGTCCTGGATCACCATTCTGCGCAAGCGGGAGAATTTCCGCCGGGCCTTTGATGGCTTCGACCCCACTCTGATGGCCCGCTATGATGCCGCAAAAGTGGAGGCGCTGATGCACGATGCCGGCATTGTGCGCAATCGCGCCAAGATTGAGGGGGCAGTGGCCTCTGCCCGTATCTATCTGGATCTGCAGGAGAAGGGCATCTCCTTCGCGGATCTGATGTGGGATGCGGTGAATGGGGAAACGCAGGTGAACCGCCCGCAACGCCTCAGCGATATTCCTGCACAGACAAAAGCCTCAAAGGCCTTGTCAAAACGCCTGAAGGGACTCGGCTTCAAATTCTGTGGCCCCACCATTGTCTATGCCGCCATGCAGGCCTGCGGGCTGGTGAATGACCATCTGGCTGCCTGTCATTGTGCGTCAGAATGAATGCGCGCGGGTCTGAAGTGAAAGCCTGAAAGGCAAGGCGCCTGCACTGGCGCTTCGCCTTCATATGTGCGGATGCGGCAGCCAATCAGAAACGGGTGACGATTTTCTCCAGATCGGGTCTGGGGCGCTTTTCCAGCTTCTGCACCGGGGTGCCTACATACATGAAGCCGGCCACGCGTTCCTGTTCTTTGAGGCCCAGCGCGTCACGGGCGCGGGCGTCAAAAGCCGGCCATTCGGTAATCCAGGTGGCACCATAGCCCAGAGCGATGGCGGCCAGCAGAATATTCTGGCAGCAGGCCGCAGCCGACATCATCTGTTCCCATTCGGGAATCTTGGGATGATGTTGGGGGCTGAACACCACGGCGATGACCATGGCCGAACGCAGGAAGCGACTGCGTTCTTCATTCAGCTTCTGTTCGTCGGCGTCCGGATTGTCCTGCGACCAGATGCGCGCGAACACCTCACCTGCGCGGGCCCGTGCATCACCTTCAAACAGAATGAAGCGCCAAGGGGCAAGGCGGGCATGATCCGGCACGCGGGAGGCGATGGTCAGCAGGGTTTCAAGATCTTCTCCAGCCGGGGCAGGGGCCTTGAGGTCCATCAGCCGGAAGGAGCGTCGCGTGCGCAGAAGCTCCAGTGCCTCAGGCATGGGGGCATTCAAGGTGGAACCACTCATGGGGGCAATGTCTCCGAACAGCCCTGTGTGAGGCAGGGCCAAATGAGTGAAGCAATGATTCATGACAACGGGCTGTGCAGAAGTATAAACCCCCACAAGCCGGAAAGCCCAGCTATAGCCCAGCCTTGCCGGAAAGGCAGCCTTTCGTGGAGGTTTGGGCGGGTTTGACGCGTCCTACAGTGCGATCTTTCAACATGGACTTGAAAGCGCCTTGAAATTTGTGCACCTGAGGAACATGACCCCGCTGCACAGTTCGTGGATGGTTCGGGTGCTCCCCGACCGCTTTCGCCTTCTCTCCTCCGCGCTCAGGCCCTGTGTGCCCGGGCATGGTTTTGCGCGGGTGGCTCTGGCCGCTGTGCTGGTCATGAGTGGCCCCATGATGGTGGCCCTCCCGGCTCATGCGCAGACCATGCAGTTTCTGGGGGTCACCCCCCCTTCGAAACAGACTGTCGGGCCATTTTCGGGCTCGGGAGATGAGTTGCTGCAGTCGGATGCGCAGGGTGAGGGCCGGCAGGGACCTCATGTGGTGTTGCCCGAGGCGCCGGAGGGCAAGGTCACGCTGGGCGTGTTCGCCAGTTTTGGTGAAGGCAAGAAGCCGATCTCACGGGGGGTGGTCTGGCGTGTCTTTGCGGCTCAGCCGGATTCAGATACCGGGGCCTTTCCTCTGGTGGCGGAGCAGGAGGGCTCTGCGCCTGTCTTCTTCCTCACGCCCGGCAATTATATTGTGCATGCCGCCTTCGGGCTCGCTACTGCAGCGAAAGAACTGAAAATTGACCAGTTGCCGGTGCGTGAGGAGTTCGTGCTGCCAGCCGGTGGGTTGCGGCTGAAGGCGGATGTGAAAGACCATCCCATTTCCGCACAATTGCTGACCTTCGATATTTTTGAAGGTTCCTTCCTTCAGGGGCGGGCTTCATCCCAGCCCTATTATCGTGGGGCCGCACCGGGTGAGGTGGTGCTGCTGCCGGAAGGGACTTATCACGTGGTTTCCACCTATGGCGATGCCAATGCGGTGGTGAGCGCGGATGTGAATGTGGTTCCCGGCAAGCTCACGGACGCGACCATGCACCATCGCGCCGCCGAGGTGGCCATGAAGTTGGTGCAGGATAATAGCGGCAAGGCGGTGCAGAACACGCAGTGGACGGTGATTACCCCCGGTGGTGATACCATCAAGGAATCCATCGGGGCAGAGCCGACCTTCGTGCTTTCAGAAGGTGCCTATACAGCTATCGGGCGGCATAATGGCACCAATTACAGCCGTGAGTTCAAGGTGGAAGCCGGGAGCAACCAGCAGATTGAAGTGCAGATGAAGGCGGCCAAATAAGCCATTCTTCCTGAGCTTCCGCCGTGAACCTCGCGATGCGGATATGAAAAGCCCCGGAGTTTCCTCCGGGGCTTTTGTTGTTTGATGCGCGCGTGGGGGCCCATTCAGATAGCAGATGCGGCCTTGTCGCTTAGGTCCGGCGGCACGGCTTCATTCACCAGTGCGGCCACCACCTCATCTAGCGATCCGCTGGTCTGGTCGCGCGAGCCAAGGCGGCGGATGGAGAGGGTGCGCTCGGCCGCCTCCTTCTTGCCGGCCACCAGCATCACCGGAACCTTGGAGAGGGAGTGCTCGCGCACCTTGAGATTGATCTTCTCATTGCGCACGTCCACCTCTGCCCGCAGGCCGGCTGCCCGCAGTTTCGCCATCACCTCATGTGCGTAATCATCCGCGTCGGAGGTGATGGTGGCGACCACCACCTGCGTCGGCGCAAGCCACAGCGGGAAATGCCCGGCGAAATGCTCGATGAGGATGCCGGTGAAGCGCTCCATGGAGCCGCAAATGGCGCGGTGGATCATCACCGGAGTCTTTTTCCGGCCATCCGCATCCACATAGAAGGCACCGAAGCGTTCCGGCAGGTTGAAGTCCACCTGCGTGGTGCCACACTGCCATTCACGGCCGATGGCGTCCTTCAGCGTGTATTCGAACTTGGGGCCATAGAACGCACCTTCACCCGGCAGAATGCCGGTGGTGATGCGGTCGCCATACTTCTCCTCGATCTGCTTCAGCACGCGCTGCATCACATCTTCGGCGTGATCCCACACGGCATCCGAACCCACGCGCTTTTCCGGGCGTGTGGAGAGCTTCACGATGATCTTGTCAAAGCCGAAATCGGCATAGGTGGAGAGGATGAGATCATTGATCTTCATGCACTCTTCCGCCATCTGCTCCTCGGTGCAGAAGACATGGGCGTCATCCTGCGTGAAGCCGCGCACGCGCATCAGCCCATGCAGCGCGCCGGAAGGCTCATAGCGGTGCACCACGCCGAACTCGGCCAGACGCAGGGGCAGGTCGCGATAGCTCTTCAGGCCGTGCTTGAAGATCTGCACATGGCCGGGGCAGTTCATCGGCTTAAGGGCGAAGACGCGCTCATCGCGCACTTCATCACCGGCAGACTGCACCTTGAACATGTTCTCCTTGTACCAGCCCCAGTGGCCGGAGGTTTCCCAGAGAACGGAATCCATCACCTGTGGGGCGTTGACTTCCTTGTAGTCGGCCTTCAGGCGGCGGCGCATATAGGCCACCAGTTCCTGGAACAGGGTCCAGCCCTTGGGGTGCCAGAACACCGTGCCGGGGGCTTCTTCCTGAAAATGGAACAAGTCCATCTCGCGGCCCAGGCGGCGATGGTCGCGCTTTTCCGCCTCTTCAAGACGGTGAATATAGGCGTCCAACTCCTTCTGGTCATGCCAAGCGGTGCCATAGATGCGGGTCAGCATGGGGTTGTTGCTGTCACCACGCCAATAGGCCCCGGCCACCTTCATCAGCTTGAAGGCGTTGCCGACCTTGCCCGTGGAAGGCAGATGCGGGCCGCGGCATAGATCGAACCATTCGCCCTGCTTGTAGATCTTCACATCCTGATCTTCAGGAATGGCATCCACAAGCTGCACCTTGTAGGTTTCGCCCATTTCAGCAAAGACGCGCTTGGCCTCATCGCGCCCCCACACTTCCTTGGTGAAGGGGCGATCCCTGGCGATGATCTCGCGCATCTTCTTCTCGATGACCGGCAGGTCCTCGGTGGTGAAAGGCTCGTTGCGGGCGAAATCGTAATAGAAGCCGTTCTCGATCACCGGGCCAATGGTGACCTGCGTGCCCGGCCACAGCGCCTGCACCGCCTCGGCGAGCACATGGGCGGCATCATGACGGATCATTTCAAGCGCGCGCGGGTCTTCACGTGTCACGATCTCGAATGTAGCGTCCTGACTGATGGGGGCTGCCAGATCGGCCAGTTCGCCATCCAGTGTGACGGCCACGGCCTTTTTGGCCAGAGACTTGGAAATCTGGGCGGCAATTTCTGCGCCGGAAATCCCCGCGGGATATTCGCGCTTGGCGCCATCGGGGAACGTCAGTGCAATCATCTTGGTCCTCCTGCCCACTCCTGCGGACCACGCAGGTAGGCTGAATCTGTCTCTATATGGGACGGCACCCTTTAAGAGGGAAGAGCCGCTGCGTCCAGAGCCTGCAAACCTCAATATATCTGCCATGCGGATGAGGCAGAGGCGCGACGTGGGATCAAAATCCGCGTGCGCAAGTGCGAATTACAACCGAATGGGCGTGCTGAGGGGCAACAACTGGCGGGCTTCTGCTTTTGTCCCCTTTTCCCATCAGGCCGGCTCGGTTAATTCAGGGGCGGGGGTGTGGTTCGTTTGAATGATGCTGTCAGGATACAGCGTTATGCGAGGATTGAACCATGTGGTGAGGCTGGCGTCGAAGGATGGCAGGGCACATCCTTCGCCTGCGTTAAGCAGGAGTTAATTAAGCCCGGTGAAACATGCGCCCGAACGGGACGCGAGGAATGAGGCCGGAATGATATCACGCACCATCAAGACCCTGGCCCTCGCTGCGGTGCTGCAGACGGGTTTTCTGGGGCTTTCCGCACAGGCCCAGGCGCCGGTCCCGCCGCGTGGCGTGGGCGCAACCATGGATATTGGCGATCAGCCCGGCTACGTCCCGCCGGAAGATGATTCCGCCATGCTGGAGCCGGCCTTCCGCCGCCAGCCTGTATATTTCCGCACCACAGAGCTGCCGGGCACCATCATCATCCATACGGATGAGCGCTTTCTCTACCTGGTGGAAGGCGATAATCGTGCCATGCGTTATGGCATTGGCGTGGGGCGCGATGGATTCCAGTGGTCCGGCCTGAAGAAGATTGTGCGCAAGGCCGAGTGGCCGGACTGGCGTCCGCCACCAGAGATGATCCAGCGCCAGCCCTATCTGCCGCGCTTCATGGCCGGCGGTCCGGGTAACCCCATGGGGGCGCGTGCGCTCTATATCGGTGGAACCGTCTACCGTATCCACGGCACCAACCAGCCGCAAACCATCGGCTATGCGGTGTCATCGGGCTGTTTCCGTCTTGTGAACAGCGACATCATCGACCTGTATCAGCGCGTGCCCGTGGGCACCAAGGTGGTGGTGCGCCAGAAAGCGACCCTGTGAGGGGTCGCTTGCGGACCGAACTGAATCCACTGCCTATCCAGCATTTCAACCGGGGGCATGCATGAAGAAGATCCTGGGCCTTCTGGCCGGCGCTGCGGCGCTTATCACCGCAGGGGCTGCGGCCACAGGCGCCTCGGCGCAGACACTGAACCAAGTCAAGGAACGTGGCGAACTGATCTGCGGGGTCTCCAAGGGGTTGCCCGGCTTCTCCGCCAAGGATGCCGATGGCAAGTGGATCGGCTTCGATGTCGATTTGTGCCGGGGCGTTGCCGCCGCCGTTCTGGGTGATGCCCAGAAGGTGAAGTTTGTTCCGCTTTCTGCCGATGAGCGTTTCCCCGCCCTGCAGAAGGGTGAGATTGACGTGCTTTCGCGCAATTCCACCTGGACGCTGGAGCGGGAGGGGGATCTCGGCCTGCTGTTCGCTGGTATCTCTTATTATGACGGGCAGGGCTTCATGGTGCCCTTCTCACGCAACCTCACCTCTGCCCTTGAACTGGGCAAGTCGAAGGTGTGTGTCCAGTCCGGCACCACAGCCGGTGGCAATGTGGAAGACTATTTCAAGACCAATGGCATGGAGCTTGAACTCGTCACCCTGCCGGATTCCGACGGCGTTGTAGCCGCCTACAAGGATGGCAAGTGCAACGTGATCAGTGCCGACATGTCCCAGCTTTATGCACTACGCCTGAAACTGGACAAGCCGGCCGACCATATCGTGCTGCCGGATGTCGTCTCCAAGGAGCCGTTGGGCCCGGTGGTGCGTCAGGGGGATGACCAGTGGTTCAACATCGTCAAGTGGGTGCTCTATGGCATGATCAATGCCGAGGAGCTGGGCGTGACCTCCCAGAATATGGATGAGGCGCTGAAATCTCAGAAGCCTCAGGTCCAGCAGCTTCTCGGGCAGGATGGCACGGTCGGCGAGAGCATTGGCCTGCCGAATGACTATGTGGTGCTGGTGGTGAAGGCTGTCGGCAATTATGGCGAGAGCTATGAGCGCAATGTGGGCACCGGCTCCAAGTTGGGTATTCCGCGTGGCATCAACCAGCTCTGGAATATGGGGGGCATCCAGTATGCCCCACCCGTGAAATAGGCTCGCCCAGCCAGGGAAATACCCGCGCAGATTGAGACGCCGCCCGGATGCATCCGAGCGGCGTTTTTATTGCGGGGATTTCGGGTTCATTTCAGGTGGGCATGGGAGCAGACCGCTTTTCAGGCGCGGTGCGGACGTGCATCGTAAAGGTCATGCTGACCTGTCATCCGGGCACACTGGAACCGCCGCTCCCATTGCGGATCGCGCGGGGCACGCCCGGAACGGAACGCCGGAGAACGAGATGAACACAGTATCCCGTCGCACATTTCTGGCTGGCGCAGCCGGGCTTGCCGGTGGCGGGCTTCTGGTAGGTGCAAGCGCTGCGGCCGCACCGGAAAAGGCGGGGCCTTTCGCGTCCATCCTTTCCCCCAAGCCAACCGTGAGCCAATGGCCAAGCGCCTATCGCTACATGGTGGGCGATGTCACGGTGACAGCTATTGCCGATGGGCTGCGCACCTTTCCCATGCCTGAGGGCTTTGTGCGCAATGCGGCACGCGAAGATGTAAACGCCGCGTTGGTGGAGGCGCATCTGCCAGCGGATGAACTGTCCATTCCCTTCACTGTTCTGCTGCTGGAGATTGATGGCCGGCGTATTCTGGTGGATACGGGCAATGGGACACCGGAAAAGGTTTCAAAGGGCTCCAGTGTAGGTCTTTTGCTGCCCACGCTCGCCGCTTTGGGGATTGCGCCCGAAAGTATTGATGAGGTGGTGATCTCCCATTTCCATGGTGATCACATCAATGGCCTTTTGACGGCCGAAGGCGTGAGCGCCTTTCCAAAGGCGCGGGTGCGGGTGCCGCAGGTGGAGTGGGCGTTCTGGATGGATGAAAGCCAGATGGGCCGCGCGCCGGAAGGGCTGAAGGGCACGTTCACCAATGCCCGACGGGTGTTTAAGCCCTTGCTGAAGCAGGTGGAAACCTATGGCTGGAAGGATGAACTGGCTCCAGGGCTGGTGGCTGTGGAAGCAGCGGGCCACACGCCTGGCCACACCGCGTTTGAGCTGAATTCGGGGAAGGATGTGCTCTTCATTCAGTCTGATCTCACCAATATTCCGGCCTTGTTCGTACGTCATCCGAACTGGCAGGTGATGTTCGACATGGATGGCGACAAGGCGGCCCAGACCCGCAAGCGTATTTATGATCGCCTTTCCAGCGCGCGTATCCCGGTGGCTGGTTATCATTTCCCCTTCCCCGGCGGGGCCTGGATTGACCGCGACGGAGAGGGGTATCGTTATGTGCCGATCTTGTGGAATCCGGTGCTTTAGGCCGGCTCAGGCCTTGTCCGGGCGTGTTTCGGCGCTGATCCAGTCGAGATAGGCGGGCAGGCCGCCTGCCAGCGGCAGAACGATGATGGCCGGCACATCATAGGGGTGCATCTGTTGTAGGGCGCATGTGAGTTCCTGCGTGCGATCATGCGTGGTTTTCAGCAGCAGAACCGCTTCTTCCGCCCGCTCCAGAACGCCCTTCCAGCGATAGATGGAGGCCACGCTTGGCACGATATTGGCGCAGGCTACAAGGCCATTCTGCACCAGTTCCCGGGCGGCTTCCTCTGCCGGCCCGAAACCCGGAAAGGTGGAATAGACCAGACAAGGGCCCGTTGGCTGGGCCACCTGGGCACCTTCTGCCGACTTGTGGGGAGCGGTTTGGGTTTCCATCCTGAAAGCCTCCTTCTTGCGGCATGGCCTGACATCATGACCCATGGAATCGTATTCGTCAGCCGGCGGAGAACTCGACAACGCCGGACAAGGCGTTTAGACGGAAACACTATGTTTCGCGCATCGGGGGATTCCATCTTGTCCCGGTGGGCGTGCCCCGCAACGCCACGCCAGAGGATGCCGCGTCCATCATGAGCGATGCCGAAAATCGCGATGCAATGGCCTGCGCCGCCCATAGACATGAGGGGGCCTGAGCAGTGGGGAAGATTGCCTTCGTTTCCAGCCAGACCCCGGAAGCCGAAGCCGCGCGCGTGCGTCTGAATGCTCGCTACGATGGCGTGCCAGAGGATGAGGCAGATGTGATCGTGGCGCTTGGGGGGGATGGTCTCATGCTGCAGACCCTGCATCGCTTCCGCGATCGGGGCATTCCGATCTACGGCATGCATCGTGGCTCTGTCGGCTTCATGATGAATACCTACGCCGAGGATCATTTGGTGGAGCGGCTGGCTGCCGCCCAGCATGTGCGCATTCACCCGCTTCTGATGGAAGCCATGGATATCAATGGCGTGCGTCACCGGGCACCGGCAATCAATGAGGTGTCCCTGCTGCGCCAGTCCTATCAGGCGGCCAAGCTGCGTATTTCCATCGATGGCAAGGTGCGGCTGGAAGAGCTGATCTGTGATGGCGTGATTGTGGCGACGCCGGCTGGCTCCACGGCATACAATCTTTCTGCCCATGGTCCCATTCTGCCGCTTGGCACCAATCTTCTGGCGCTGACGCCCATTTCACCCTTCCGCCCACGGCGCTGGCGCGGTGCTCTGGTGCCGGACAAGGTGCGTGTGGATATTGCGGTGATGGAAGCGGGAAAGCGGCCTGTGAGCGCCGTGGCCGATCATTTCGAGGTGCGCAATATCGTCGCGGTAACAGCGCGCCTGGATACATCCTCGGCCATTGATATGCTTTTCGACCCCGATCACGGGCTTGAAGAGCGTATTCTGCATGAACAATTTGTGTATTAGGGGCGTTTGGTCCTGGCATGGTCTTTTCGTCAGTCTCCTTCCTTTATTATTTCTTCCCTGCATTTTTGGCATGCTACTTCCTCATGCCGAATGTGCGCGCGAAGAATTTCATCCTGCTACTCTTCTCGCTGCTGTTCTATGCATGGGGCGGGCTGGTTGATCTTCTGATCCTGTGCGTCTCGATTGTCGCCAACTATTTTCTGGCGCTGTTCATTGATGCACGACCAGACAAGACGCGCCTGCGCGCTTTGGGGCTAGCGGTGGCGGTCAATCTGGCCGGGCTGATCGCCTTCAAATATATTTTCTTCCTGACGACCAACCTGAATCTGCTGCTCTCCCCGCTGGGGCTGAATGTACCGGTGTTGCAGGCCGAGCTGCCGTTGGGTATCTCATTCTTCACCTTCCACGCCATTTCCTATCTGGTCGATGTGTATCGCCGGAAGGCGCGGGCCAATGGCCGGTTTGAGGAAATCGCTGTCTATATCACCATGTTCCCGCAGTTGGTGGCTGGCCCTATCGTGCGCTACTCCACCATCTCGCACCGCATTCGCGAGCGGCGCACCACACTGGGGCGGGTTTCGGCGGGTCTGCGCATCTTCATCATCGGCTTGTCATGGAAGGTGTTGATCGCGGATGAGGTCGCGCCCATCGTGGCGCAGGTTTATGATCATACGGCCCTGCCCACCATGGCCGAGGCATGGCTGGGCATCAGCGCCTATGCGGTTCAGCTATATTTCGATTTCGGCGGCTATTCCAATATGGCCATTGGCCTTGCCGTGGCGATGGGGCTGAAATTCCCGCGCAACTTCAACCTGCCATATCGCTCCCGCTCCATTGGCGAGTTCTGGCGGCGATGGCATATGAGCCTTTCAAGCTGGTTCCGGGATTATGTCTATATTCCGTTGGGTGGAAACCGGCTGGGCGAACATCGCACCATTCTCAATTTGTGGTCCGTGTTCCTGTTGTGTGGCCTGTGGCATGGCGCAAGCTGGAACTATGTGATCTGGGGCATTCATCATGGTATTTTCCTGGCGCTGGAGCGCACCCGTCTGGGTGTATGGCTGGCGCGCGCTCCGGCCGTGGTGGGCTTTCTCTATACGCAGCTTGTGCTGTTCTCGAGCTGGGTCTGGTTCCGCACCAGTACGCTGGATGAGGCTTTTATCCTGTTCCGCTCTCTCGTGGGGCTGAATGGGATTGGCGGCCTTTCCGTGGGGCTGATGGCCGAACTGCAATGGTTTACCATTGTGGTGATGGTGCTGGCTTGGCCACTGGCCATCTGGGGCTTGCCGCGCCCGGGCCTGAAGGCCTGGCCGCAAAAAGTGCGCTATGCCATTTATGGCGCGGGCGATACAATCGTGATGCTGCTGCTGTTTGCGCTTTGCGTGCTTTCCGTGGGTGCGGCGGCTTACAGCCCGTTCCTCTATTTCCAGTTCTGAGCGGGAGGAACCCATGCCACTGATCATGAAGTTCCGCCGTTTCTGGGCCATCTTCGTTTTTCTGGTGCTGCTTTTGCCCACCATCGGCTTCTTTGCGCCGGATCTGCCGGCGCCGGTGCGCACTGTAGCGGCTCCGGAGGAGGAGTGGTGGATGAAGGCCTCGGGCCGGCTGGACCCCTATATCAACAATGTCTTCGGGTTCCGTGGTGCGGTTCTGGCAGCGCATGATACCTATGGCCGCTGGCTGGGGGGGGGGGAGAATGAGCGGGTGCTGAAGGGCGAAAATGGCGCGCTCTTCATTCGGGATGAGTGGGCGCTGGAGCAATCCATCGGACAGGTCATTCGTGAGCAGAGGGTAGAGGACACCGTCAAGCTGGCCGGTCAGATGGACCAGAAAGCTCGTGCGCATGGTGGCACCTTCGTCATGAGTGTGCCGCCCAACAGCCAGACGGTGAACCCCGAAAACCTCCCTGCCTATGCCCGTGACAGCCGCAAAAGCCCAACTGAATATGACCTTCTAGCCAAGGCTCTGAAGGACAGGGGGATTCATTTCGTAGATCTGCGCGAAACAATGGCGCAGGCCAAGAAGGATGGGCCCGTCTATCGTAATAATGACACCCACTGGAACTGGCACGGCGCGCTGGAAGCCTTTAACGCCACCATGCGTGGCATTGGCCATCCTGAGCTGGCCTATGATCCGAAGGATGTGCTGGGTGAGCGTTATTTGCGCGATGATGGCGATCTGGTACGCTTGAGCGGTGGCACCAAGGCCGATAAGCCGGATGTGGATTTCCAGCCCAAGGGGGCCCTGCTGCCGAAGGGGAATCTCAAGCCCTTGGAAGGGATTGCGAAGCCGCTTGAAAAGCCTGGACCCTTCCCGCCGCAAGTGTTTGAAACAGGGCATGCTGGCCCACGGATCATGGTGGTTGGAGATTCTTTCACGCAGAATTTCTGGCGTGGCCTTCTGGCCGACAGATCCTCTGCCTATGTGTGGATTCACCACAATAGCTGCGGCTTCGATCAGGGTGTGATTGACCGGTTCAAGCCGGATATTCTGATCTATGCGCCGACAGAGCGCTCCTTCCCCTGCAAACCGCAGCACAGGCCCTGAGTGTTTGGCCTGCCGGGAAACCGGCGGGCCTTTTGTTAGGTCTGGAAGCTGTGCTTTTTGGAGGCGGCTTTCGCCACAGCCTCACGCATGCGGGGCAGGGCCTCCTCGGCGGCGGCCTCTCCAATATCCATGGCTTCACGCGCCCGGTGAAAATCAAACAGGCCGATATCTCGCAGGCGTGGAACCAGCAGAATATCGGGTGGATCCTGGGCCAGCCGCGCCCGGGTTATGCGATCTTGCGTGATAGTGAAGGCGTCCAGAATGACGGATGACAGCGTATGCTGGCTGCTGCGCGTTCTGGGACCCAGGAATTGCTGGCGCAGCCGTTCCGGTTTCAGCAAATCACCAATATTTTCGATGCCCTGCACGTCTTCAGTTTCGACTGGAACAGGTCTTTCCTGCGCCGGAACTGGGTCATCCATGGGATAGGAGTGCGCCAGCGCATCCGCGTTCAGGTCAACGGCAATGATGACATCCGCGCCCGCAGCCCGCACCGGCGCAACCGGAACAGGGTTCACCAATGCGCCATCCAGAAGCCAGCGCCCCTCCACATCAGCCGGTGTGAAAATGCCCGGAATGGCATAAGAGGCGCGAATGGCGGTGACGAAGTCTCCTTGTGTCAGCAGAACTTCACGCCCCGTGCCGCATTCCGTCGCTACGGCCGTGAAGGGAATTGGCAGATTCTCCAGCCGGGCCTCGCCAACCTCCTGCTTCATTCTCTCCATCAGCCGCCGGCCTGCGATGATGCCGCCACCATCAAGCGTGAAATCCAGATAGCTGAGCATGTTGCGGCGATTGATCTGCAAGGCCCATTCGGTCAGCTCACGCAGTCGACCGGCTGACCACAGCCCGCCAACGACCGCGCCGATGGATGTGCCAGCGACAAGATGGGGAAGGAGCCCTTCGCGCTCAAGAACATGCAGGATCCCCAGATGTGCAAGCCCCCGCGCCGCACCCCCACCCAAGGCCAGCCCGATCACGACAGGCTCTTGGGTGAGACCTCGGGCAACACCTTGGGAGGAGGTGGCCGGAACAGGATGTGCTGAAGGGTGTGGTGCCATTATGTGCAGCTTCCCATATTGGCAGCCCGTCCGTATGGGGACGGAGCAGGACGGCCAGACAATTCCGGTGGAGGCGTCTTGAGGAGCGCGGCCCCAGTCTTGTGTGCCAAGTGTAGAATGCGGAAGGGCTCAACCGTTTCGGATGAAACACACTTCCGTGTGAACGGATGTGCATGGCAATCTAGCGAAGGCAGGTGTCGGAAGCATGTCCGATCACAGGCCGGGCCAATAATACAGAACTAGCCTTGCTGTTGTGGAGGGGGCACCTCTATATTTTCACGCAGGCTGATGCTTTCGTGAATGATGCGACAGAGCCGCGCGGCGCAGGGCCTTGTTTGTGATAGGCCTGCCATAGCCGGAGACCATGACGTGAGCCGGAAGAGCAGCACACATCTTTCCATGCGGGTCTGTTTTGCAGACGGACGCCACATTGATGACAGCAAGATCTCGCTGCTGGAAGCCATTCGCACCCATGGCTCCATGCTGGCCGCAGCCAAGGCTATCAGCATGAGTTATCGCCATGCCTGGCTGCTGATGGATGAGTTGGACCGGATGTTCGAACAGAAGGTCATCATCACCCATCCCGGCCGTCGTGGCGCGGGAACGGAGGTGACGGCGTTCGGAGAGCGCCTTATCGCACTCTACCGGGCCATGGAGCAGCGGGCCAATCGCAGCAACAAGGCCACGCTGGATGAAATTACGGCTGCTCTTTCCGTTCCGTCTGAACAAGATGAAGAGCCGGAGGCGCGCGTTCAGGCCGGCTAGGCGGGCCGGCTAGTGGTTCGCTACGCGGGGCGAAGTGACGCGAGCGATTGTCCACCGCCACCGTCTTGATCATAGCCCATACGGTCATGCCCGGTTCCAGCGCCAGCCGGGCAACGCTTTCAATGGTCACCAGAGCTTGCAGGCGGCTGTCCTCACCATCCTTGCCCAGCGCCATTTCAACATTCACATAGGGCCCTTCCTCCCGCCGCAGGGCATAGATGATACCGGGCAGGCGGTTGGTGATGGAAACATCCATGGGCCGCGAGAGAGAGAGCGAGACATCACGTGCACGGATACGGGCGCGTACGGGGGCGCCCACGGGCAGATCCACCTGCGGCACGCGCAATTCGCCTTCCGGAAAACGCAGGGTGGAGAGCGCCATTTCGGAGTCATGCTCCGCAACCTGGCATTCAAACACACTGCCTAAATCGAATCGCCCGACAACAGGCAGGGCCTCCGGCCGGGTGAGCACATCAGCCAGCGGGCCAGAGCCTACGATCGCCCCATCATGAACCATGGCCACCGTATCGGAGAGGCGTACTACTTCTTCAATGGAGTGGCTAACATAGAGAATGGGCAGGTTCAGATCATCCCGCAAACGCTCCAGATACGGCAGGATCTCGCGCTTGCGCATCTCATCTAGTGAGGCGAGGGGTTCGTCCATCAGCAGAATGCGGGGCTGGGAGAGCAGGGCTCGCCCAATGGCCACGCGCTGTTTTTCACCACCCGAAAGCGTGTGGGGGCGGCGCTTCAGCAGATGGCCGATGCCCAGCAGTTCCACCACCGTATCAAAGCTGATGAAGGCCGGCCCTCTGGCCCTGCGCAGGCCGTAGCGCAGATTGCTGTTGACCGACATGTGGGGAAACAGGCGGGAATCCTGAAACACATAGCCCACACGGCGTTTCTCGATGGGCAGATTGATGCCGCGGGCGACATCCAGAAACACCTCGTCTCCCACCTGAATGCGCCCGCTATCAGGCTGCACCGTTCCTGCGACAGTCTGGATGATGGTGGTCTTGCCAGAGCCGGAGCGACCGAACAGGGCCGTGATTCCGGAGCCCGGAACATTGATCTGGGCGGAAAGCGAAAAGCCGGTGCCGCGCTTCAGCGCAATGTCGATCTCAATCATACGCGCCCCAGAGCCAGCTTGAGCCGACGGTCGGCCATTTCAGCCAGCATCAGCGCGCCAAGGGCCAGAAGGATGGAGACAAGTGTGAGGCGCATGGCGCTGGCGTCTCCATCCGGCATATGGGTGGCGCTGTAGATGGCGAGGGGAATGGTACGGGTCTGCCCTTCCACATTGGAGACGAAGGTGATGGTCGCACCAAACTCACCCAGCGCCGAAGCCAGCGAAATCAGGCAGCCAGAAAGAATGCCCGGCAACATCAGTGGCAGGGTGATGGTGAAGAAGGCGTCCAGACGGCCGGCCCCGAGTGTGCGGGCGGCGGTTTCCACGCCCTTGTCGATACCGTCCACGGCGATGCGAATGGCGTTGACGATGAGAGGAAAGCTCACAACCGCGGCAGCCACGGTGGCGCCAGCGGTGCTGAACATGAGATTGATGCCCAGCCAGTCATGCAGATACTGGCCCAGATAGCCCCGGCTGCCCAGTGCGAGCAGCAGCAGATAGCCCACCACGACACGCGGCAGCACGAGCGGCAGATGCACCAATCCGTCGAACAGGCCCTTTCCGGGAAAATCGAGCCGCGCCAGCATCCAGCCCACCAGAATGGCCAGCGGCATGGTCCAGAGCGTTGCCCAGAAGGCAACGCGCAGACTGAGCGCGACCGCAGTCCATTCTTCAGGTGTCAGCATCTGGATATCTCTGGGGCAGGGCGAAGGAACTGGCGCAGAATAATGCATCCGGGGCGGACGCGGCCAGTGTCAAGCTGTGTACAAGGCAGGGTGGGCCATCATAAAATCCGGCCCATCCTGTTGTCATTGTTGTGTGAGGTGTCGGCTCAGTAGATGGAGAAGCCGTACTTCTCGTACACGGCCTTGGCTTCCGGCCCTGTCAGATAAGTGAAGAAGGCCTTGGCTTCCGGCGTATCGTGACCCTTGATCAGGGCGAAGGGATATTCCACTGGCGGATGGCTTCCCGCAGGGAAGGTGCCGATGACCTTGACATTTTTCGCAATGGCGGCATCCGTGGCATAGACGATGCCGAAGGGGGCCTCGCCGCGCTCCACCAGCGCCAGGGCCGCACGCACGCTGGAAGCGCCGACAATGCGGGCTTTCACACTGTCCCACATGCCCAGGTTGGTGAGAGCGGTCTTGGCGTAAATGCCGGCTGGGACGCTATCCACCAGCCCGGTGACAATGCGCCCATCCTTGCCCAGCATGGCAGAAAGATCCAGGGTCTTGCTGATTTCAACGGGCTTCACCTCCGAAGAGGCGGATGTCACCAGCACCAGTGCATTGCCGATGGGCGTGACGCGGGAGGAGGGGACAATCATGTCCTTCTTCTCCAGATAATCCATCCACTTCACATTGGCAGAGGCGAAAATGGAGGCTGGCGCGCCGGCTTCGATCTGCCGGGCGAGATCGGACGAGGCTGCAAAGGAGAGCTTCACGACAGGGTTGCCTTTCGCTTCCCATGTCTTTTCAAGGTCCTGCACGGCGTTTGTCAGGCTGGCCGCTGCGAAGGTGATGGTGGTGGTGGCTGCCGCATTCGTGGCCGCAGCAGGTTTTTCCGCCTGCGCCGGAATGGCGAGAGCAGATGCGAAAAGCAGGCCGAGAACCAGGCCCCGGCGGCGCAAACCAAAATTCAGCATGCCAGAATGTCTCCTTAGGTTCGGACACGATAAAGAGACATTCAGTTATGTTCAACTGTATATAGCTTGTGTACGCAAAGGTGTGGCGCGCATGGGGTCTCGCACATGCTCTGGAAATCTGAATATATAATTATATCAGTATGTTTTGCGGTTTCGCGTCACATGCCAAACAGTTTCAGAGCCAGTGCGCCGGGGGCCAGCATGGCGAAGGACCAGACAATAGCACTGGCGACATTGGCCACCTGGAAATGGCTTTGCCGCATTGCCAGTATGCCGGCTATCAAGGGCACTACGGCGCGAATAGGGCCGAAGAAGCGCCCGATCGCCACGCTCCAGATGCCGAAGCGGGAGAAGAAGCCTTCCGCCCGTGCCACGAGATCCGGCCGGCGGGAAAGGGGCCAGAACATCTTGGCCCGTTCCTTGTAGTGAAAGCCGAACCAGTAGGAAACGGTGTCGCCCAGCGTGGCTCCCAATGCCGCTGCGAACCAGATGGGCAGGAAATTCAGTCCGCTGGCCTCCACAAGGGCGCCAATGGCCAGCAGCAGAACCGTCGCGGGGATGAAGAAGGAGAGCAGCGCGATGGATTCGCCGAAGGCGAGCGCGAACACCACGAGTGGTGCCAACTGATGGTGCTCTTTCACAAAGGCGGTTGTGGCGTCCACAAGGGCCTGCATGTCAAACATCTGGTCTCCATCGCCGTTTGGCGGTGTTTGGGCCCCGCGCGGGTTCACGGCAGGGCGGACATGCGGGGCGCATGATGCATGCACCAGGCTGTTTATGCCGGCTTCAGTGGCAGAGCACTGCGGCAAAAAAACGGGTGATCCGGTAGAATGCCTTGAAATTGTCACGGGTATGGGTCATATGCCGACCTGTAGCGTTTCGCGCTGCCATGTTCTGGGCGTTCAGTGCGCAAGGCAGGGGCACAGTGTGGCGAAGCGCTTTCGGGCCGCGTAGCGGAGACATCCGGTATCTTCTTCCTGTCCTTATCAGGAAAGAGCCACATGGATCTTAGCCCGAATTGCTTTTCCTTCTGGACACCCCAGGCCACGCGGGATGTCGGAAACCTCGCGGACTGCATCGGCAGACGGTTTCCGCATGGCTTCGCTGGCCGGCCTCTTGTTGCCGGGCGTCTTGCCAAAGCGCCGTCCCGTTCCGGCTTGCGCCGGGGCTGTATGTTGGTGTGATTTGCGCCATGAAAGACAGAACTTGACTTCTTTTTCCAGTCTCGGCCTTGCCGAGCCTATTCTCCGCGCCCTCAATGACGCGGGTTATCAGGCCCCCACGCCCATTCAGGCGCAGGCCATTCCTGAAATTCTCTCCGGTCGCGACCTGATTGGTATTGCACAGACCGGCACTGGCAAGACTGCCGCCTTCGCCCTTCCCATTCTGGACCATCTGATGCGCCAGCCGCGTCGGCTGGAACCGAAGAGCGTGCGTGCACTCGTGCTGTCTCCCACCCGCGAACTGTCCGGTCAGATCGTGGATAATTTCCAGGCGTTCAGCCGTCATGGCCGCATTTCGGTGGGGCTGGCGATTGGTGGCGTGCCTATGGGCCGACAGGTGCGCGCGTTGCATCGCGGCACCGATGTGCTCGTGGCGACGCCGGGCCGTCTGCTGGATCTGGCTGAAAACAATGCGGTGCGCCTCGATCAGGTCGAGGTGTTCGTGCTGGATGAAGCCGACCAGATGTTGGACATGGGCTTTGTCCATGCCATCCGGGCCATTCTGCGCCGCCTGCCGCGCCAGCGTCATTCGCTGTTCTTCTCGGCCACCATGCCGAAAGCGATTGCGGATCTCGCGGCCTCCATGCTGCATGAGCCGGCGCAGGTCGCCGTCACGCCCGTGGCCCGGACCGCCGACAAGGTGGACCAGCGCGTGGTGCTGGTGGACAAGGCCAATAAGGGCCGTCTGCTGGCCGAGGTGCTCTCCAGTGAGCCGATCGACCGCGCGCTTGTCTTCACCCGCACCAAGCACGGGGCGGACAAGGTGGTGCGCACTCTCGCGCGCACCGGCATCGCGGCGGAAGCCATTCATGGCAACAAGTCGCAGAACCAGCGTGATCGTGTGCTTGCTGCCTTCCGCAGCGGGCATGTGCGCATTCTCGTGGCCACGGATATTGCCGCGCGCGGCATTGATGTGACCGGCGTGAGCCATGTGGTGAATTACGATTTGCCGAATGTGCCGGAAAGCTATGTGCACCGCATCGGCCGCACCGCACGCGCCGGACGCGAAGGCATCGCCATTTCCTTCTGCGATCAGGAAGAGCGCGCCTATCTGCGTTCCATCGAGCGCCTCATCAAGATCCAGATTCCGCATAGTGATCGTCGTGGGGCCGGGGAGCGCTTTGAAGTGCCGGCCGGTGAGCCGATCGTTCTGCCGGAACCGTCTGCCGATCCGATGCCCGGTCGTGGGCGTCGTGGCGGTAACGGGCAGGGGCAGAACCGTGGCCGGGCCCGGCAGGGCAATGGTGGCGAAGGTGCCCCGCGTGGCGAAAAGCGCGCCAGCTTCCAGGGTGAAGGACGCGCGGAAGCCCCGCGTGGTGAGAACCGTGGTGGCGAGGGGCGCGGCAAATCCCGCGGTGCCCGTGGCCAGCGCGCCGCTTCTGAAAATGGCGCTCTGGGCGCTCTGGGCTTCATGAAGGCCGTTCCCAATCGCGATGGCGCCCGCAAGGGTTCTGCAAACAAGGGTGGCGTCAACAAGGGTGGCCTGCGCAAAGGCTCTCACTGAATCATATCGCCGGCCGCCTCGTGCGGCTGACCTGAACCTGCGGGGGGCCTCAAGTTTTGAGGGCTCCCGCAAGAGTCCTATGGGCTGAAGCGCGATTTCGTGAGATAAGCCCGCCAGCATCGCCCCCGCCGGGGCCAATGGAGACGACTATATGGCGAAAGAAGAGATGTTGGAGTTTGAGGGCATTGTCACTGAAGTGCTCCCGGACGGTAATTTCCGCGTGCGCTTGGACAATGATCATCAGATTCTGGCCTATGCGGCCGGTAAGATGAAGAAGAACCGCATCCGCACCATTGAAGGTGACCGCGTGGTGGTGGAAATGTCCCCCTACGATCTTGATCGTGGCCGGATCAACTTCCGTCACAAGGCTGAGGGCTCCGCCCCGCCTCCCGGTATGCGCCGCCAGAACTTCCGCCGTCGCTGAGCCTGTCCTGCTGCAAGCTTGTGTTTGCGGCAGGTTGGGAAAAGGCCTCTCAGGCCTTTTCCAGATATTCCGGGGCCGGTCGCCGGCCCTTCGGGAGCAGCGCATATGGTGTGCAGGGTGGTAGGCAGGCTTGACCTGCCGCCACGCTTGCGTGCCATGCGCCTGAAAATACCGCAGTTACCAGGGTTGATGAGGCGGCGTCTTCCGCCCTTTTCCCGAGCCCTTTGTCTGACACAGATGTGAACCTTTGGCCTGAAAAAGGCCGGGTCCCTTGATGCAGGCTCGCCATGCTATTGGTCTGATGTTCAAGGTATCATCACAGAATTTCTACGAGGTGCATGGCCGATTTCATGAAAAATCCGGTTGAAAAATTTTCACCGCAGCACTTGAAACGGCTTAAACCCCGCCTATCTCTATAATAGCCCCCTGAGGCCGTTTATATGGGTTTGCTAGCGATCCATAGTGGTGGGAGACGGACGGATGTACTCCGATCCTGCCGCGGCATCAGGCGTTCGTTCCTCCACATTATTTCAGGCGCAGTCTTAAAATCGCGCCGATGACAGGTGGAGGAGCGAACAGGGGGCGTCTTTCAGCTTTTCTCGTCAGCTTTGTTTGTATGTGCCCGGATCAGTTTCTGACCCGGGCTTTTGTTGTGCTGCGCCTTTATGCGCAGCGCGTGCGGATGAAAGTGGCGAGGGAAGCGTTGAAGCGGTCTGCGGCTTCGAGGAAGGGCGCGTGGCCAATACCTTCAAACATTTCCAGCCCGGCCTGCGGTATGAGCGCGGCAATATGTTCTGCCATGGCCGGGGCGACGACGATATCCTGCGCTCCCTGCGTCACCAGAACAGGCAGATCAAGGGCGCTCAGCATGGCGTCATGCTCGCATGGACGGCCGAACAGGGCTGCCCGCACAGGCGCTGGCACCACCATGTTTGCCGCCAGAAGAGTTTGGAACAGGTCCTGATCGGGCTGCACTTCAAAGCAGTTGCGCAGAAAGGTGCAGGTCGCAGCGATATTTTCCTCAAGGTTTTCGGAATACATCTGCCGCATGAGGCGATTGCAACTGCCGTAGAAATGGCGCTCATTGCTGGTCACCGCATCGACGAAAACAATGCCCCCCAGCGCGGAACTGCCATGAATGGACAGATAATCACTGATGATACGCCCCGCATAAGACCAGCCCACCAGAACCGGCTTTTTGAGTTCGCACTGTTCGAGAATAGCGGCGAGTTCGCCGGCCCAGCGTTCCGGCTCCCTGTAGAAAATGGCGTCAACGGGTTTGTCCGAAGCGCCATGGCCGCGAAAATCATATGTCACCATGCGCAGATGCGCGAGAGCCGGCGCGTTCACCTGCTTTTGCCAGCACAGGCCGGCTTGTGAAAAGCCATGGATGAAGAGCACGTCTTGCCCCTCTGGCGTGCCCCATTGATGGGTGCGGATGCGCAGCCCATCCGGCGTGAGTACATCCCGCTGCAAGGGGGGAGTTTGGGGCGTTGAAGGCGCGGGCGCTGGTGGATTGATGGATATGGTCATGAGCTTTCGTCTGGCAGGACAGGGGGATAAAACAGTGACAGCGCCCGAAGAGGCAGGGAAGGGCCGGTTTCTGCCACAGACTTTTCGTAAGGGCGACAGAGTAGAAATTCTGCTGGCCCTTCTGCAAGGGGTCGGCCGGGTGGCTTGGTGCGATAGGCCCTTTCTGTCAGGAGCGGGGATATAGCAGTCTGCTACGGCAGAAGCTGTGCATCACATCCACCGGGATGGACATGGCCGGAAGACGTTTCAGGAGCACCGGAATGGTGGCGAGGATGATATCGAAGCAGATGCGTTGGGCTGTACCTGCGCTGGTTCTGGCAGCTTTGTCGCCCTTCTCCACGGCATGGGGCGCTGAGCAATATATGGCCAAGGGCGCGCCTTTCTTTCCGCCTTACCGCATAGCCCTTGTCACGCTGGATGTGCAGGAGGGAGGCCATATCAAGGGCGCGATTGCGCCTCCAAAGGGGGATCCACGTTCACCCTTGCCGCTTAATGGCAAGCTGGATGGTGACACAATGGACCTCACCATCGGCAAGGGTGGGGAAGAGGTGCATCTGAAGCTGTTGCGCAGCGAGCGCAGTGGGCAGGTGGTGTGGGGTGAGGCAGATTATATTCCCGGTGTGGAAGATGTGGTGCTGTTTCGTCCACAGGCAGGTTTTTCGGATGCCGGGCGCGCCATCCAGCATCTTACTGATGACTGGTGCGGCGTACTGGTGGGCGGGCTCTCTGTCACGCTGCACGCCACATCCTTGCGCAGCATGAGTGCCCCTCCGGCAGATCTTGAAACACTGAATGTGGTGTTGTCCTCTTCCGATGGAGAGGTGCACACCGCAAAGATGAAAGTCTTGTGGGATCGGCTGCGTCTTGCTGCCCTGGGAGGTAAGGATGTGCGGGTGGATATCGCCGTGCCCATTGGCAGTGAGGCGGGAGTAGCCGAGGCCGTGCGGAGCCTGCCTGCCGTTGTCGCCGTAGGCTTGCCCAATAATTGCCGGGAGATGGCGCTGGTTTCCGTGCCGCGCCCCCGCATTATGGATGGAGACAAGATCTCTGATACCAAGCTGAAAACCTATCTGGAAGAGATGCTGGTGCGTCAGCTTTCAGGGGGGGATCCGGCAGAGGGGGCTTTAGGCAAGCAGCGCTATGAACTGGCGCAGGCGAAGGTTGAGCGCAATTCCAATAATCACCCTGTCTTTACCGCCACCCTCACGGCTAGCGCGGATGTAACAGGGCTGGAGAAGGGTATGTGGAGCCGGTTCCAGCTTGCTGTTCAGCCCGTGGTGACGGCGGCAGATACGGCAGAAACCTTCTCGCTCCTGGTGTCCGTGAGCGATGTGAGCGAAGCGCAGGGCAAGAAGACTCGAAATGCGCCTGTCCCTGAGGCTGAGGCTTTCAAGCCGGTGGACAATGGAGAAGCGGCTGCAGCCCTGAGCCAGAAGGTCGTTTCCTGGCTGGCACAGGCGGAGAAGACCCACTGCTCCTTCGTTTCCGCTGCATATCACGAGGATGCGGAAGATGCCCTGAGCTGCACCAATCCGGTGCGCGATGATCTGGCGCCTCTGGCAGACGAGTGATGAGAACAGAGCGAGCCCATGGCATTCCATGCGGCGCTTCAACTGCGTGAAGGCGGCACTGTGTTCGGTTTACCTGACGGACGGATGGAGGCCGGCGCAGCTGAAGGCCGGGGTGCATATTGCGGCTCCGGCGTTTCGGCAGGTGCAGGCATCTTGCCCGGTTGCGTCTCGGTTTCGGCCGCTTTCAGCACCTTTTCCAGCGCCACAAGCTGTGCTGCAGACTGGGGGGAAAGCGTCACCGGGCGGCGGGTACTAACGAGGCCGGGCACCTCGATCAGCGCAGGCGCAGGGTCCAGTGTCGGGATGGGCGAGGTGACGCCGGGAATGGGTTTGATCTCAATGCCCTGATGGGCATAGGCCATCACTTTCTGCCAAGTCATAGCCGGCAGGGAGCCGCCCGTCATGCGGTTCATGGGCGTGTAATTATCATTGCCGAACCAGACCCCACCGACATAATTGCCCGTGAACCCCATGAACCAGGCATCGCGATAGGCATTGGTGGTGCCGGTTTTGCCGGCCACCTTGCTGTTCGCCAACCGGGCGCGGCGGGCGGTGCCGGCCTCCACCACCAGATTGAGCATGGAGTTCATGTCGGTCACGGTCTGCTGGGGGATGAGCCGCACCGGGACCGGGGCATCGCGATCAAACCGCCAGACCACATGGCCATTGCCGGTGCGCATCTCCACAATGGCGTGGGGGTAAACGCTCAGCCCATTATTTGCGAAGACCGAATAGGCTGAGGTCATGTCGATCAGCGTGACTTCCGCTGCTCCGAGAGGCAGGGCGGCATTGGCCAGGAGAGGGTGCGTCAGGCCCATTTTCTGTGCGAAGGCGGCGATCCGCCCCACGCCGAAGGTCTGCCCCAATCGCACCGCCACGGTGTTGAGCGAATATTGCAGGGCGGTCTTGAGTTGCAGCCTACCACGATAAGATCGCCCGTAATTTTGCGGGCACCAGTTGCCAAGGCAGATGGGTGCATCACGCACCATGGTATCCGGCCGGTAGCCATTCATCAGCGCGACCGTATAGACAAAGGGCTTGAAGGATGAGCCCGGCTGACGCAACGCATCCGTGGCGCGGTTGAACTGGCTCTCGCCATAATCGCGCCCGCCTACCATGGCGCGCACCGTGCCGTTCGGCTCCATCACCACAATGGCCCCTTCGGAGACCTTGTAGTCCGCACCATATTGGCGCAACGACTGATCAAGCGCGGCTTCGGAAACCTTCTGGATATTCGGGTCCAGACCGGTGCGTACGGTGAAGTTACGTTCGGTCATGCCAGGTGGAAACTGGCCGACCAGCCTCTTCACCTCATCAAAGGCATAGTCGAGATAATAATCCGGTACGCCATCATCCTGCCGATCCACCGGAGTGGCAGGATTGCGGCGGGCACCGAATACCTGACCCTCCGTCATGAAACCGGCTTCCACCAGATTGTCGAGAACGGTGGAGGCGCGGGCGCGGGCGGCGGGCAGGTTCACATGGGGGGCATATTTGGAAGGGGCCTTGAACAGGCCGGCCAGCATGGCCGCTTCCGCCAGATTCACCTCGCGCACGGATTTGCCGAAATAATAATGCGCCGCCGCATCCACCCCATAGGAGCCCCCGCCCAGATAGGCGCGATCCAGATACAGTTTCAGAATCTGGTTCTTGCTCAGCCGGGCTTCCAGCCAGAAGGCAAGAAAGGCCTCCTTCACCTTGCGTTCCAGCGTGCGCTGGTTGGAAAGGAAGAGATTCTTCGCCAGTTGCTGGGTGATGGAAGACCCGCCCTGCACCACGCCGCCGGCCCGGGCGTTGGAAACAAGGGCGCGGGCCGTGCCGGTGATGTCGATGCCCCAATGTTCGTAGAAGCGCCGGTCTTCCGTGGCCAGAACAGCCTTGATGAGGGGATCGGGAAACTCGCTCAGCGGCACGGTGTCATTCTGGCGCACTCCGCGCTCGCCAATCGCATGGCCATAACGATCCAGAAAGGTGACGGCGAGTTCCGTGCGCTTGAGCCAGTCATCGGAGGTTTCGCGGAAGGCGGGCAGGGCGAGGGCGAGCATCAGTACGGCCCCGGCTGCGCCAAGGGTCAGAGCTTCAGAGGCCGTATTGGCCACAAGGCGATAGATACCGGTGAGGTTGAAGCGCTCTGTAAAGGCGGCATAGGAGGATATGGCGCGCCGACTGCCGGCCGCGAGGGCATAGAGCGTGCTGTCCAGCAGGGCGTCTGCACCCAGCAGGCGCTGCTTGAGCCGCAGCCGCCAACTCGGGTGTTTTTCCGGGCCGTGCGCGCCGGGTGCGCTCTGGCTGGGCTCTGGTGTGGGCGGCTCGGACAAAGGGCGAAGCTCTGCAGTAGAACGGACAGACGATGATTTTCGCCAAAGCCGGCACCTTCAGGGCGATACCTTCGTGCCTGCCGCAAGCCTGCCGCCACCGGATGAGAAAATCGAAGGCCAGCTTAGCGGCTGGCGGCGACGGCCGCCAGCACAGAGCATGTTGGGCCGGGGCTCAGCCCTGCGGCAGTTCCAGCGTGCCGTTCGGGCTCAGCTTGTCGATCAGCCGGGGCAGATGCTGGGAGAGCAGATCGCCAAGGGTTTCAGGCGGAAGACCGACAGCGCCACCAATGCTGGCCAGTCGCTCGGCGCCAATGGCGTCAATGATCTGCTGGGTGGACACATCCATATTGGTCCCGCTGGAGAGCCAGCTAGAGACCTGATCTCCAAGGCCATTATTCTGCAGCGCCGTGACCAGACCCTCGAGATTGCCGAATTCGGTCTTGGCCAGTGCGTTGTTCACCATGCCGGGCAGGGCATCACCCAGACCGCCGCTCAGGGCGGTGTTGAGCAGGCCGTTCATCATGTCGGATCCGCCGGCCTTGCCCAGCATGTTGCCAAGCGCTCCACCCATCATCTGGTCGAACAGTCCCATTGTCATTTCCTTTTCCGGAGCCCGCGTGGGAAGCAAGGCCGAATCGCTGCTGATCATACAGGGCGGCGGGCCTTGCGATATTGGCCGGACGGGTAGAGGCAAGAGGAAGATCCAAAAGAGTGGCTATGGCACTGCGGGGCGCAAAATAGGGCGTGCTACGAATGACGGGCAGCCCGTGCGTGCTTGTGATGGTCTCATTCTCTTAAATATGGGACCTTTCCCTGCGGCCCCACGCCGCTGGTGGCGTTTCTGCCCTTTGCTTTGGAGCGCTTACAGGGTAACGGCTACCACATGATCTCGGTTCCTCTTTTCATAGCCTTCGCAGCCATGACGGCGCTGGCCGTTCTGATCGTGCTGTGGCCCCTCGCGCGTGTGCGCACGCTGAAGAGCGAGCATGACGCGGATCTGGCCGTCTATCGCGACCAGCTTGCGGAGATTGACCGCGACCGGGACAGCGGACGTCTGCCCCCGGCCGAGGCCGAAGCTGCCCGCACGGAAGTGGCCCGCCGGCTGATCGCCGCTGACAGGATGCAGGATGCGCAGGATAAGGCTGGCACGCGCCAGCGTCTGCTGCGCCGGCGCATGGCGGCTGTGATGGCTCTGATCGTGGTGCCGCTTCTGGGCGTCGGGGTCTATGGCTGGCTTGGCGCGCCGCAGATACCGGGAGCGCCATTGGCGGCCCGTCTTGCCGCACCGCCAAACCGGGATGATGTCGCCATTCTGGTGCGCAAGGTAGAGGAACATCTCGCCGCCAACCCGCAGGATGGGCAGGGCTACGCCATTCTCGCGCCCATTTATCTGCGTATGCAGCGTCCTCAGGATGCCGCCAAGGCCTATATTCAGGTTATCCGCCTGCTGGGGCCAACGGCAGAGCGTTATGCCGCGCTGGGCGAGGCGATGGTGATGGCGGAAAATGGCGTTGTTTCCGCTCAGGCCGTGAAGGCCTTCGAGGAAGCCGTGAAGCTGGACCCGACTGAAGAGCGCGCCAATTATTTCCTGGGTGCTGCGGCCGAGCAGGACGGGCAGCTGGCAAAGGCGCTGGTCATCTGGCAGGCGATGGACAAGCGGGCCACGCCGGATGCGCCCTATCTGCCCATGCTGCGCCGTGCCATGGCGCGGGCCATGCAGGAAGAATCCATGCAGGCGGAACGGGGAGCGCCCGGTTCGGGTGGCCCTGTCATGCCGGGCCCTTCGGCTGAGGATGTGGCCAATGCCGCCCAGATGTCTGCGCAGGACCGCAGCGCCATGATTGAGGGCATGGTCTCACGCCTTGAGGACCGCCTGAATGAAGAGCCGAATGATCTGAATGCCTGGCTGCGTCTGGCGCGCGCCTTTACAGTCATGGGGCAGAAGGACAAGGCGACCGGCGCCCTAGAGAAGGCCCGCACCGCGTTCGCGGGTGATCCGCAGGCGCTGGAGCAGATCGGGCAGGCCGCGCGCGCTCTCGCACTGGAAGGAAATGGACCATGACACGCAAGGGCCGTCGCCTCGTGCTGATTTCCGCAGGCTTGTGCGTGCTGGCGCTGGCCGCAGGGCTTATTCTTTCGGCGCTCAATGACACCATCGTGTTCTTCCGCACCCCCACAGAGGTGGCGGAGCGGCAGGTGGGCCCCGGTGAGCGGGTGCGTCTTGGCGGGTTGGTGGAAACCGGCTCCGTCGCGAAGGCGGGCACCACCACCACCTTTACGGTGACGGATGGCAATGCCACGGTGAAGGTGTCCTATACGGGCATTCTGCCGGATCTGTTTCGCGAGGGGCAGGGCGTGGTGACGGAAGGCGCGCTTGCGCCCGATGGCGTGTTCATGGCGGACAGCGTTCTGGCCAAGCATGATGAGCGCTACATGCCGCGTGAAGTGGCTGATGCGCTGAAAAAGCAGGGCCTGTGGCAGCATGAGGGCGGGGAGGGCGCACCTGCGCCCGGAGCCGCCTCTCCGGCCAGCCCCATGACGGTTTCTCCGGCTTCAGGGAGCTGATGGCGTGATTGCGGAACTGGGCCAATATGCGCTGGCGCTCGCCTTTGCGCTTTCCATCCTTCAGGTGATTCTTCCGGCATGGGGCGCGGGGCGTGGTGATGCGGTGCTGATGGGCGCGGCGACTCCCCTTTCCGTCGGCTTCTTCGCCTTCATCACCTTCGCCTTCGGGGCGCTGATCCAGCTGTATCTCACCTCCGATTTCACGGTGGTGAATGTGGTGGAGAACAGCCATTCGCGCATGCCGCTGATCTACAAGATCACCAGCACATGGGGGAACCATGAGGGCTCCATGGTGCTGTGGGTGTTCGTGCTGGGGCTTTTCGGTGCGCTGGTGGGGGTGTTCGGCACCAATCTGCCGGATCGGCTGAAGGCCTATGTGCTGGCGGTTCAAGGCTGCATTGCCGCGGCCTTCCTCTCCTTCATCCTGTTCACGTCCAACCCGTTCCTGCGCGTGGTGCCGCCACCTGCCGAGGGGCGTGATCTCAACCCCATTCTGCAGGATCCCGGCCTCGCCATTCATCCTCCGCTTCTCTATCTGGGCTATGTGGGGCTTTCCATTTCCTTCGCCTTCGCCATTGCTGCGCTGATCGAGGGACGGATTGATGCGGCCTGGGCGCGCTGGGTGCGGCCATGGACGCTGGCGGCCTGGGTGTTCCTCACGCTGGGCATCGCCATGGGCTCCTACTGGGCCTATTACGAGCTGGGCTGGGGTGGCTTCTGGTTCTGGGACCCGGTGGAAAATGCCTCGCTGATGCCGTGGCTGGCCGCGACCGCGCTGCTGCACTCCGCCGTGGTGATGGAAAAGCGCGATGCCCTGAAGGTGTGGACCGTCTTCCTCGCCATTCTCGCCTTTTCGCTGTCGCTGCTGGGCACCTTTCTGGTGCGCTCGGGGGTGCTCACATCGGTGCACGCCTTTGCGACGGACCCGACGCGGGGTGTGTTCATTCTGGCCATTCTGGTGTTCTTCATCGCCGGTGCGCTGGCCCTGTTTGCGTTGCGCGCTTCCGAGTTGCGCAAGGGCGGGCTGTTCGCCCCGGTCTCGCGTGAAGGCGGGCTGGTGCTGAACAATCTGTTCCTGACGGCTGCCACCACGGCCGTGCTGGTGGGCACGCTCTATCCGCTGGCATTGGAAGCGCTGACGGGCGCGAAGATCACGGTGGGGCCACCCTATTTCAATCTGACCTTTGGCGGGCTGATGCTGCCACTCATGTTCGCCATGCCGTTTGGCTCATTGCTGGCTTGGAAGCGCGGTGACCTGCTGGGTGTGGCGCAGCGTCTGGTCTGGGCGCTGGGGCTGGCTGTTGTCGCTGCGGTGGTGACGGCGGCGGCCACGACGGGCGGGCCCGTGCTCGCGCCGGTTGTTGTGGGCCTTGCAGCCTTCGTGATGCTGGGCGCGGTGACGGATATTGCCGAGCGCGCCGGCATGGGCCGGGTGCCGTTGCGGGCCATGTTCGCCCGCCTGAGGGGGCTGCCGCGTTCCGCCTATGGTACGGCGCTGGCGCATTTCGGCATGGGCGTGACCCTGCTGGGCATTGTGACAGCTTCCACCTGGGGGCTGGAAACCATCGCCGCCATGAAGCCGGGCGATACCATCAGCGTGGGGACGCGCACCTTGACGCTGGACCGACAGGAAGACCGCGCAGGCGCGAATTTTGATGCCCGCGTGGCGATCTTCACCGTGGTGAATGATGGCAAGCCCGAAGGCACGATTGAAGCCGCGCGGCGTCTGTTCTCTGCCCGTCAGATGGCTACGGCCGAAGCCGGGATCCGCACATTCGGCTTCAGCCAGCTCTATGTGAGTGTGAGTGAAGAGGAACTGAAGGGCGGCGCGGTTTCCGTGCGCGCGGCTTACAAGCCTCAAGTCACGCTCATCTGGTGGGGCGCGGTGGTGATGTCCATTGGTGGTATTCTGTCTCTGGCGGACAGGCGGTTGCGCATCGGCGCACCCAAGCCCGCACGGCGACGGGTTGCAGCCGTACCGGCGGAGTAGGGGCATGAACAGCGTGTCGAGACCGCAGCCTGTAACCCGGATGCGCGCAAGCCTGCGCCAGCTTCTGGCCGCTTCGGCTCTGGGCCTGATGTTGGCCGGGGCGCCGGGGCTCGCCAGTGTGGCACTGGCGGTGCAGGCTGATGAGGTGCTGAAAGATCCGGCGCTGGAAAAGCGCGCGCGGGAGATTTCAGGCGAGCTGCGCTGCTTGGTTTGCCAGAACCAGTCCATTGATGATTCCGATGCCCCTCTGGCCCGTGATCTGCGCCTCATTGTGCGGGAGCGTCTGGTGGCCGGTGACAGCAACAGTCAGGTGATGGATTTCATGGTCCAGCGCTATGGCGAGTTCGTGCTGTTGCGCCCGCGCTTTTCCACGCAGAATGCGCTGCTGTGGGTGGCCCCTGTGCTGGTTCTGGTGCTGGGGGCGCTGTCTCTTCTGGTGTTTGCACGTCGGCGCAATGATACCGCTGGCACACCGCCCCTTTCCGCGGAAGAAGAGGCGCAGCTCAAGCGGTTGCTGAAGGATGAGCCGCAACAGCGCACGTCGCGTCGTTCGGCCCGTTAGCCTCCTTCGGGCGCGCACATTACAGAAGCTTAATCTGGCCGCCAGACAGCTGTAAGAATTCTGCCGCTAGGGTCCTCTCATGAAATTGCCGGCAGCCGGGGCGCTTACGCCACCCAGTGCGTGTGCCCGGCCCATGAGAGAGATGCGAGAGATATGAATCGTTCCGAAAAGGCCCTGGCAACCAAGACCTCTTCCACCCGCCGCCGTCGCAATGTGCTGATGGCCGGTGTCATGGGTTTTGCAATGGCTGGCGTGATGGCCGGGGTGCTGACCCCGGTGACGACGACCCCCGCCTTTGCGCAGATCACCACCAATGAGCCGGCCAATACCTTCTCCTTCGCCGATATCGTGGAGAAGGTGTCTCCCGCCGTGGTTTCGGTGAAGGTGAAGAAGGATGTGGACGAGGATGCCCGTGGTGGCCCGATGGGCGGCTTTGGTGGCAATGTGCCGCCCCAGATCGAAGAGTTCATGAAGCGCTTCGGCTTTGGTGAAGGCCAGGGCCCGATGGGACCGCGCGGTCCGCGTGGGCCGCGGGGTGGTGAGCGCCCGGTTGTGGGGCAGGGCTCCGGCTTCTTCATTTCTGAAGATGGCTATGTCGTCACCAACAATCATGTGGTCGACGGCGCTGACGAGGTGGATGTGACCACCACCGATGGCAAGGAATATCAGGCCAAGGTGATTGGCACGGACCCGCGCACCGATATCGCCCTTCTGAAGATCGACAATGTCTCCGGCCTGCCATGGGTGAAGTTGGCGCCTGCCGCCCCGCGCGTGGGTGACTGGGTGATCGCCGTGGGTAACCCCTTCGGCCTCGGCGGAACCGTCACGGCAGGCATTGTCTCGGCCCGCGGTCGTGATATCGGCTCCGGCCCGTATGATGACTTCCTCCAGATTGATGCCCCCATCAATCGCGGCAATTCGGGTGGTCCGACCTTCAGCCTGAATGGTGAAGTGATTGGTGTGAACACCGCCATTGTTTCACCCTCGGGCGGCAATGTGGGTATCGCCTTCGCCATTCCTTCCGAAACCGTGCAGACGGTGGTGGATCAGCTCCGCGCTCATGGCAAGGTGTCCCGTGGCTATATCGGTGTGCAGATCCAGCCGGTGACGGATGAACTGGCTTCCGGTCTCGGCATCAAGCAGGCGGAAGGCGCACTTGTGGCGCAGGTGCAGGCTGGTACGCCGGGTGCCAAGGCGGGCCTGAAGGCGGGTGATGTGATCGTTGAGGTCAATGGCGAGCAGATCAAGGATGCCCGCGAACTGACCCGTACCATCGGTATGATGAAGCCGGGCGAGGTGGTGAAGCTGAACGTGCTGCGTAACGCCAAGCCGCTTGAAATTCCGGTGACGCTGGCCCAGTTGCCCGGCGATGTGGACGGCAAGGGTTCGGCGGCTGAGGAAAACAGCGCTGATGCCAAGGGTCTGCCGCGCCTCGGCCTGCAGCTGGCTCCGGCCAGCAGCGTGGAAGGTGCAGGCGAGGAAGGTGTGGTCGTGACGGGCGTGGACCCGCGTGGCCTTGCTGCCGAGCGGGGCCTGCGCACGGGTGATGTCATTCTGAAGGTGGGTGAGAAACAGGTTTCCACTCCGCAGGATGTGCGCGCCGGCATGCTGGCGGCCAAGGATGGCCCGGAAAAGCGCAAGGCCGTGCTGATGCAGGTGAAGAGCAAGCAGGGTGTGCGCTTCGTGGCCATCCCGCTCAACGAGAAGGCCGGCAAGTAAAGCCAGCAAGTAAGGCTGGCAAATTCAGGCAATACCCTGCCTCGGGGGCTTTGGCCTCTGGGGTGGGTCCCATCGGCGCCATGGCGGACGCCCCCTCAGCCGCATGGTTCCGAACGCGCGGGAAGCCTTCGATACCGGCTTCCCGCGCATTTTTATATGCCATGCCCGATGTGTCGCAACCAGCCCGGGACACCGTGCCGTTGAAGCGGCTCCCGCAGGACAGCCGGCGGCATGGACCTGACGCTCATCTGGGATAGAGTGCAATGAATACGAATCTCGATCCGGATTGTCTCTCCCCCATGCGTATCCTCCTTGTTGAGGACGACCGCGAAGCTGCGGAATATTTGCGTAAGGCTTTTCGTGAAGCCGGCCATGTGGTGGACCACGCGGCCGATGGCGAAGAGGGGCTGACGCTTGCGCTCGACGGCAAATATGATGTGCTGGTGGTGGATCGCATGCTGCCCCTGCGTGATGGCCTGTCTTTGGTGGCGGAGCTGCGTGGGCGTGGTTATGCCACGCCGGTGCTCATTCTTTCAGCTCTCGGGCAGGTGGATGACCGGGTGCAGGGCTTGCGTGCGGGCGGTGATGATTATCTGCCAAAGCCCTATGCCTTTACCGAGCTTCTGGCCCGGGTGGAGGCGCTGGCGCGGCGCGGCGGGCCGCAGGCTTCGGATGCCGTTTACAAGGTGGGCGAACTGGAGCTGGACCGGCTGGCGCATCGGGTAAGCCGTGATGGCCGGGAAATCGTGCTTCAGCCGCGCGAGTTTCGTCTGCTGGAGTTTCTCATGCGCCATGCCGGGCAGGTGGTGACACGTACCATGCTGCTGGAAAATGTGTGGGATTATCATTTTGATCCGCAGACCAATGTGATCGATGTGCATGTCTCCCGCCTGCGCGGAAAGGTGGACAAGGGCTTTGATGTGCCCCTCATCCATACCGTGCGCGGCGCTGGTTACATGGTGCGGGCTGGCGGGCAGGGTTAGGCGATGGCGAAGCCCGCTGGGAAGACGCAGCACGAAGCCTCATCCCAAGGAATCTCATCAGCAGACGCGCAAAAAACCGCCTTGCGGACAGGGCAGGTGGCCGGGTTGTCTGGGCCCATGCGGCTTGTGCGTTACACCTCACGCCTGATCCGCACGACCGCTTTTAAGCTGTTGGCGGCCTATCTGATTGTGTTTGCGCTGTTTGCGGTATCCGTCATCAGCTACACGGCCTGGCATACGCGGGAGCTGATCCAGAATCAGGTCGCAGATGATCTGAATGGCGAGGTGGGCTTTCTGGCCAGCCAGTATCGCCATGGTGGCATTCAGCGGCTTGTTTTTGTGATTGACCGTCGCTCCCGCAGGCCAGGCTCTTCTATCTATATGCTTACCAATTTCCAGGGGGAAGTTCTGGCCGCGAATGTGAGCGATCTCTCCCTCGGGCTTCTGGACAAGCAGGGCACCAGCTTCACCGCCTATAATCGCGCGGATGACAGCGGAGATGTGCGCAGCCATGTGGCCTTCGTGCAGGTGGTGCAGCTGCCGGGTGGCTATCGGCTGCTTGTGGGGCGCGATATTGAGGAGCGCGACACCATGCGCGATCTGGTCGCGCGGCCGGCGCAGTGGGCTGTCGTGATTCTGGTGGTTCTGGGGCTGGCCGGCAGCATCTTCGTGACCCGGCGGGTGATGAAGCGCATTGATGCGATGACCGAAACCAGCGCCACCATCATGGCTGGCGATTTGTCAGGTCGCCTTGCCGTGGATGGCACAGGAGACGAATTTGACCGCCTCGCCCTGTCCCTGAACGCGATGCTCGACCGGATCGAGACATTGATGCAGGGGCTGAAGGAGGTTTCCGACAATATCGCCCATGATCTGAAAACCCCGCTGACCCGCCTGCGCAATGGTGCGGAAGAAGCGCTGCGCACGGGGCATTCCGAGGAGGAATGGAGAACTGCCCTTGAAAACACCATCGAGGAAAGTGACAGACTGATCAGCACATTCAACGCGCTGCTGCTGATCGCCCGGGCGGAGGCCGGGCAGGCGCGCTCCATGATGAGCGCGGTTGATCTGGCTGATATCGCGGAAAATGTCTGGGAGCTGTATGAGCCGCTGGCCGATGAACAGGGGCTGGAGCTGACAGTGAAAACCGTACCCGTCAGTGTGCATGGGGTGGGTGAACTGCTGGCGCAGGCATTGTCCAATCTGGTGGATAACGCCATTAAATATGGGCGCCCGGCGGATGGGGCCCGCGGCCATATCGCCATCACCCTCGCCCACGATGGCCGGGACGCCATGCTGAGCGTGGCGGATAGTGGTCCCGGCATTTCAGAGGAAGACCGCGTGCGCGTGGTGGAGCGTTTCGTGCGTCTGGAGGCGAGCCGTACATTGCCGGGTTCCGGTCTCGGCCTGTCTCTGGTGGCAGCGGTGGCGCATCTGCATGATGGCTGCATGGAGCTGGATGACAATGGGCCAGGCCTGATCGTGCGTTTGCGCTTGCCGCTGAAACGAGGAACATCGGCGTGACGGCTGGGCCTGAGGCGCGGGCCATTGTGGCGGGCCGGGCTGGAACGCGGGATTATCTGTTTTTCGCAGGGCCTTTCAGATGGATGAGATCTTGTTTCAAGCGCTTCCATCTGGATGAAGCCGGCTTTCTGCTACGTTTTAAGTTTTTCTGAAACATTGAAATGGTTTATTGCTGATAACAGTTGAGGCTTCTTCACGGTCGGCTTGTGGCGATTTGGTGCGCAATACTCTTTTTGCCTGAAAAGAGGGCATGCACCTCCATCCACTGCACGGCTGTTGGAGAGGTGCATTTCTTGCCTTCAGGGATGGTTCATGCCCGCATCTTCTTCCGTTTCGATTGCAGATCAGATCCTCGCCGCCGGTATGCGGGAAGCACCTGTTATCGAGAATGAGGATGCGGCAAGCCTGCGGCTTGCCCAGTCTCTTGAAAGCCTGACCACAGAAGACCGCGCTCGGCTGGAAGAGCTTCTCACCACCTATCCGCTCAGCCGGCAGGTGTGTCTGGGGGTTATGGAGGGGTCCTCCTTCCTGACGGATCTGGTCCGCACCGAGCCTGCCCGCTTGCTGCGGTGCCTCTCCAGTGCGCCGCATGCCCATCTGGAAACGCTTCTCACCGCATGCGCGGCTGTCGCGGCGAGCAGCACGCAGGAGGGCGAGGTGATGCGCGCTCTGCGGCGAATGCGTGCGGAAGCCGCGCTGCTGATCGCGCTCTCCGATATTGGCGGCGTGTTCGATCTGGTTCAGGTGACGGCGGGGCTGAGCGATGTGGCGGATGCTGCCGTGCGCGCGGCGCTGACCTTTCTGCTCTCCGATGCTGCTCGTGCTGGCCGTCTGCTGCCCCAGGATGCGTCTGATCCGGTCATGGGCTGTGGGCTGGGCGTAATCGCCATGGGCAAGCATGGCGCGCGGGAGCTGAACTATTCCAGCGATATTGACCTGATTATCATTTACGACCGCGACGTCGCCCCCCTGCGGGATGATGTGATGGCCTCGCCCTTCTTCGTGAAGATCACACAGGGCCTCGTGCGCATGCTGCAGGAGCGCACGGGTGATGGTTATGTGTTGCGGGTGGATTTACGGCTGCGGCCGGATCCAGGCTCTACGCAGGTCGCCCTCTCCCTGAATGCGGCGCTGGATTATTATGAGCGCGAGGGCGCAACCTGGGAGCGTGCTGCCTATATCAAGGCGCGCCCTGTCGCCGGGGATCTGAAGGTTGGGCGCGAATATCTGGCGGAGCTTTCGCCCTTCGTGTGGCGGCGCGTGCTGGATTTTCAGGCCATCTCCGATGTGCATGCCATGAAGCGCGAGATCCACGCTTTCCGTGGCCATGATGTGGTGGCGGTTGAAGGGCACAATGTGAAGCTCGGTCGTGGTGGTATCCGCGAGATCGAGTTTTTCGTGCAGACCCAGCAGCTCATTGCCGGTGGCCGTGACCCGATGCTGCGCACGCCGCGCACGCTGGAGGCGCTGGGGGCGCTGACGGCGCATCGCTGGATTGCGCCCCAGGTGCGTGATGAGCTGACGCAGGCTTATCTCTTTCTACGACGGGTGGAGCATCGCATCCAGATGCTGGCCGACGCCCAGACTCATGAGCTGCCGGAGGGTGCAGAGGCGATTGAAGCCTTTGCACGCTTCATGGGGTATGAAACGCGTGACAGTTTCGCCGCCGCGCTGGTGGCGCATATGCGCCGTGTACAGGGGCATTATGCCCAGCTTTTCGAGGATATGCCCTCCGCCATGCCAGATGGCGGGCTGGTTTTCCTCGAGGAGGGGCATGATCGCCAGACCCTCGCGGCGCTGGCGCAGATGGGCTTCAAGGACCCCGGTGCAGCCAGCACGATCGTGCGGGGCTGGCTTGGTGGTAACCACCGGGCGCTGAAGGGCGAAACGGCGCGCCTGCATCTGGGCCGTTTCGTGCCCTTGCTTCTGGAATCCCTCGCCCGTGGCGGAGACCCGGATGGCGCGTTGATTGCAGCGGACCGCTTCCTTACGGATCTCCCTGGCCCAAATCTTCTGGCGGCTCTGGAGCGCCACTCGGATGTGGTACGCCTGCTGGCGACCATCCTCACCGCTGCCCCGCGACTGGGTGAAACACTGGCCCGTCAGCCTTCCCTCGCAGATGCCCTTCTGGACCCGGCCTTCTTTGATGTGCTGCCGGATGAAGAGGCGCTGAAGACCCATCTTGACCATCTGCTGGATACGGCGGAGACCGAGGAAGAGCAGTTCGACAGGGCGCGACGCTTCCGGCAGGAGCAGCATGTGCTGATTGGCGTGCGCATCGCCTCCGGTACATTGCCGGCTGCGCGGGCGGGTGAGGCTTATGCGCGTCTGGCCGAGGTCATCATCCGTGCCCTACATAAGCGCGTCTGGGCGCGTTTCCGCGAGGCGCATGGCACCATTGCCGGCGCCGCCACTGCTGTGCTGGCCATGGGCAAGTTGGGCGGGCGTGAAATGACAGCCGGCTCCGATCTCGATCTCATCGTGCTGTATGATTATGACGCGGATGCTGATCCGAATTCCGATGGTCCGCGCTCGCTGATCGGGGCGCAATATTTCGCGCGTTTCACCCAGCGCCTCATCAGCGCCCTGACCGCGCTGACCAATGCGGGCAAGCTCTATGAGGTGGATTTGCGCCTGCGTCCTTCTGGCCGCTCCGGCCCGCTGGCGACGCGTCTTGCGGCCTTCTCCAATTATCAGAAGCAGGAAGCCTGGACCTGGGAGCATATGGCGCTGACCCGCGCCCGCGTGATTGCCGCCGATGGGGATTTCCAGCAGCGGGTGGAGGCCGTTATCCATGAGGTGATGTCCCAGCCGCGAGATCCGGCGGTTCTGGCCGGGGATATTCTGGACATGCGCCGCGCCATCGCCGCCGAAAAGGGCGAGGATGACAAGTGGAACCTCAAGCACGCCGCTGGTGGCCAGGTGGATGTTGAGTTCATCGCCCAGTATCTGGTGCTGGCCTATTCCTGCGAATACCCGGATCTTGTGAGCACGGCCACAGCCCGCGTTCTCTCGCAGGCTGGCAAGCTGGGCCTGCTGAAAACGGAAGATGCGCATGTGTTGACCAGTGCCTGCCGGCTGTATCAGAACCTGACAGAAGTGCTGCGGCTGGCGGTGGATGCGCATGTGGTGCCGGCTGATGCCAGTCCGGCCTTGCGGGCGCTGCTGGCGCGTGCCGGTGAAACGCCGGATTTCCAGAGTCTGAGCGCCCACCTTTTCGAGACGCAGGCGCGTGTGCGCGAGCTTTTCACCCGTATTCTGGCCGATCACGCCAGATGAACCCGCGCGAGGCCTGCGCTATGCTGGCGCTCACCACCTGAAACAGGGAAGGTGTGCGCGATGCAGGATGATATCCGCATGACGCATCATGCTGGCCACGGATCTAAGCGCACGCAGTGGCAGCGCGCTGGACCAGGCGGTTTAACTGGCCCGTCAATGGCAGGCCGAACTGCTGGTTTTGCATGTGCTGGATCGAAACAGCGCGCCGCCCTTCCTGTTTCCTGCAGCTGATCTGCCCTTCTGGTGACGGGGGACCGAACCGCTGGAGTTGGCGCAGGCATGTCTTCACCGCGATCTCGAAGGGGTGGATTACCCCTTTATGCCGATCGTTGAGGAAGGCGAGCCGGCTGAGGTCATTTTGAAAGAAGTAGCGGATCGCGCGGATGCGATCTCATCGCGATTGCCGTGGCGCAGGCTCTGGGGCGTTTTGCGCTGGAGGCCACAGTGGATCGGCTTGTGCGCGAGGCGGACGTACCGGTTCTGGTGGTGCGCTCGCGCGCCCGGCAGGCTTTTTGTGGCGACACGGATGTTTACCGTGCCACACAGGCGGCGCTGGCCACGATTCCTGCCTTCTTCCCCGATGTGCCCCTTACGGCTTTTCGTGCTTTTCAGCCCCCGCTGGGCAGCCTGATCAGCGATCAGGACACCTATCAGGAGGGTTATGGAAAGGTGACGCGGGAGGAGATCGAGGCGTTTGTGAAGACCAATCTGCCAGCCGGGCAATTGTCATCGGTTCTGGTGGAGCGGGACAAGCCTTGGCAACTTATTCAGGCTTATGTGCGCCATGTTGGGGCAGATCTGGTGGTGCTTGGTACGCAGGGCGGGGTGCATTTCTGGAACTGCTGCTGGGCAGCACGGCCAAATCCGTTCTGGCGGGCGTGGGGTGCGATGCACTGATGGTGCCGGAAGTTCTGGCGGTTTCAGCGCCCTGAGGGCCAGTCGTTTCGTGGAAAAGCAGATTGTATCGCGCCCCTCAGGCGTTGGCGGCCATCTTGGGTGGCTCGCCTGACTGGGGTGGGCAACACTCTGCGGGCAGGCGCACCACCACTGCTGTGCCGGAACCTTCCTCCGAGCGGATGCGCATGGTTCCGCCATGCAGTTCCACGAGGGATTTGGCGATGGCCAGCCCCAAGCCGGAGCCCTTGTGGGTTTTGGTGAACTGGCTTTCCACTTGCTCGAACGGCCGGCCCAGACGCGCCAGCGCATCGCGGGCGATGCCAATGCCACTGTCCACGATGGCGATCATGGCCGTGTCGCCGCGCATACGGGCCTTCACGGTAATGTTGCCGCCTTCGGGCGTGAACTTCACAGCATTGGAAAGCAGGTTGAGCAGAACCTGCTTGAGCGCGCGGCGGTCGCCATGAATATCCAGCGGCTCTTCGGGCTCCGCCGTCATGGAGATGTTTTTCTCATTGGCGTTCACGGCGGTCACGCGCATGGCGTCGGCGATGATTTCGCCCAGAGCGATCTCTTCCACCTCAAGCTGCATCCGCCCCGCTTCGATCTTCGACATGTCGAGAATATCGTTGATGACGTCGAGGAGATATTTGCCGGAATCCTTGATATCCGAGCAATATTCCGAATATTTCGCCGAACCCAGCGGGCCGAACATGCCGCTTTCCATGATTTCGGAAAAGCCGATGATCGCGTTCAGCGGCGTGCGCAGTTCATGGCTCATATTGGCCAGGAATTCGCTCTTGGCGCGGTTCGCGCTTTCGGCGCGGTTGCGCTCTTCGGAATATTTCTGCGCCAGTTCCACCAGTTCCTGCGCATTCAGTTCCAGACGCTGGGCCTGCTGCTCCACCTGCTTCTTCTGATGCTTCAGTGTGTCTTCCGAGCTGCGCAGTTCAGAGACCAGCGTCATCAGGCGCGCTTCGCTGGTCATGAGGCGTTCCTCATGGCGCTTCATGGTGGTGATGTCAGTGCCCACCGACACATAGCCGCCATCCTTTGTGCGACGCTCGGCAATCTTGAGCCAACGGCCATTGGAAAGCTGGGCCTCGAAGGCGCGGGTGCCTTCTTCGGGCTTGTCTTCCGGGGTGAGGGGAATGCGGGTAACCGGGTGGCGACCGAGTGAGGCGATGGTGTCGAAAGAGGTGCCAGCGCGGATGGCCTCATCCGGCAGATCATGCAGGGTCTGGAATTTGGAATTGCAGAGCACGAGACAGTTCTGATTATCCCACAGCACGAAGGATTCTGAGATGCTCTCGATGGCGTCGCGCAGGCGCATGTCCGCCGTTACGGTGCGCTCGGCCATGTGCTGGGCCTCTGTCACATCCATGGCGATGCCGATCAGGTGTGGGCCTTCCTCGCCCACCTGCTGCACCACTTCGGCGCGCATGCGCAGCCAGACATAGTGACCCTTGGCAGTCTGCATGCGGAAGACACGATCCACGGAAGAGCCGGGGCGGTCGGCCAGTTCCTGCGCCAGCTCGTACAGGTCGCCATCATCAGGATGCACGAGCTTGCGGATCTCACCGAAGGAGATCAGTTCGTCCTTCCGCTCCAGCCCGAGGATTTCATACATGGTGTCCGACCAGTACATGCGCCCGCGCGCCATGTCCCAGTCCCACATGCCGCAGCGGCCGCGGTTAAGCGCGGTGTGAATGCGCCGCTGGACGGTGTCATAGATATGGTCCGCTTCGCGGGCGCGCCGCGCCTGCCAGTGAAAGGAAAAGCCGAGAATGAGAAGCACCGCGCCCGTGGTGGTGAATAGCGTCACCGTGAGGGCCGTGGTGTCAGACCATGTGGAGAGCGCCCGTTCTGTTGGCTGAAGATAGACAAGCTGGCCAAGAGGTCCGCGCAGATTGTGCACCGTGGCGAGCATGTTTTGCCCGGCGACCGGCACTTCGAGCACGCCGGCATGTTCCGCAAACACAACGAGGGGCTGCGCCGGGTCAATCAACTGCGAGAGGGTCGTGGGTACCTTGAGGGTCTGCGGAGCGGTGGCGATGATGCGACCAGTGCTATCGGTGACATAGATGCGCCGGCCCTGTTCCGTCGCCCGAGGGGGCAGGGCGGCCTGCAGGGCGTCTTCCACACCATCAACAGTGGAAACCACGCGTTGGGCCAGCCCTTCGCTAGTGGCAAGAGCCAGCAGCGAAAGGTCATCCTTCGCATTATCCAGAACTGTGATGCGTTGCGTGTGCACTTGCACCAGTGCACCCACTCCGATCACCACCAGAAAGGTGACGATGAGCGCAGGTACAATGCGACGCAGAATGGGTTCTGCATCGAGCAAACGCTGATACGCAGGGCGCGCGATCGACCGCGCCAGGCCACGAATGGCCGGGTCGCGCGCGCCGGCGCTCGCCGCGTTGGCGCGTGCCATCGCCGGTCTCCTCAGGGTCCTTCGGGGGCTTGAACGGCCTAAGTTCTATGCCCCCACGTCCACGATCTGGAGGGACGTGCCGCATCTCTCCGAATCGGGTCCATTGGAATCGAATCGGGGGTGATTTGTCCAGCGTGACAGGGGTGTCAAGGGACGTAATTTTTCAGGTGATTCCCTGAGAGGCCGCGGCAGCTATGGAAAGTCGGTTAACCATATTTTCCCAAGCTTGTGGAAGAAGGGGATAAATGGCGAAATCGTGATGTGAAGCGGTTTTTAAATCGTTTTGCTCGCAAAAGGCGTGGCGAAACGTAAGTTCCATTATTTGGTTTGTTTCTGGACCCGGACAACAACACCCGATGGCAGGCCACCGGGTGTTGGGTGCGTCGTATGTAGTCTCAGGCGAGCGATCGAGTGGCAATGTCTGCCACATCCGCCGAAAGGCCTTCTGTCTGCGCGACCCGGCGCAGGGCGCGTTCGGCTGCGGCGCGGCGGACGGGCTCCAACTGACGCCAACTGCGGAAAGAGGAGAGAAGGCGCGCGGCGACCTGCGGGTTCTTGCCATCCAGCTTCAGCACCACATCGGCCACGAAGTCATATCCTGCGCCATCCGCACGGTTGAACTGGGTGGGATTGCCATGGGCGAATACGCCGATGAGCGCCCGCACACGGTTGGGGTTGCCCAGTGAGAAGGCGGGGTGCGTCATCAGCCCCTTCACCCGGTCCAGCGTATCTGGCGCGGCGATCTGGGCCTGAAGCATCAGCCATTTGTCGATCACGAGCGGATCATTCCGGAACTGGTTATAGAAGGCATTAAGGGCCTGCTCACGCTCGGGCACATCGTGCCGGCTCAGCGTGGCGAGAGCGGCGAAACGCTCTGTCATGTTGTCTGCCACATTGAACTGCGTGTGCGCCCGGGCAATCCCATTCACATTGCCTGTTGTCGCCAGATAGTCCAGCGCCAGATTGCGCAGAGCGCGCCGGCCTGCTGAGGCGGCATCGGCCTTGAATACGCCTTCCGGAGCAAGTTTCTGGTAAAGGCTGGAGAACTCGGCCTGCAGGGCGGTGCCCAGCGCCTCATGCAGGGTTTTGCGGGCGGTGTGGATTGCATCCGGGTCTACATCCTGCCCCAGTTCGCGGGCCACCTCCTGCTCGCCGGGCAGGGTAAGGGTCTGCGCCTTGAAGGCTGGGTCGAGCGCCTTGTCCAGCAACAGGCGGTGTCCGGCGCTGGCGAGGGCGTCCACATTGATCTCACGGCCATCGCGTGCGGCGGCCTTCAACATGTCGAGGGCTATGCCCTGGTAGGCGTCAAAGCGGTTGAAGGGATCGCTGTCAGAGGTGGCCAGCAGTACACGATCCTTCTGCGTGAGATCGCTCACCACATTGACCGGAGCCGAGAAGCCGCGATTGAGAGAGGGGACCGGTGCGGCATCCAGCCCGGTGAAGAGGAAGCTCTGCTGCGCCTGATTGATCTCCACCACGCCGTTTTCCACCGGCTGGTTGCCCAGCATCAGCGGCATGTCGGCGCCATCGGGGCCAACAAGGCCCAGCGCCAGCGGAATAAGCATTGGCTGCTTGTCGCTCTGGCCGGGGGTGGGGGACACGGTCTGCGTCACATCCAGCCGATAGGTGCCGGCAGATGCATCATAGGTGCCGGAAACCTTGAGTTGAGGCGTGCCAGCCTGCGCATACCACAGGGCGAACTGGGAGAGATTGCGCCCGGTGGCTTCGGCGAAGGAGGAGAGAAAATCCTCGATCGTGGCGGCTTCACCATCATGGTTCTGGAAATACAGATCCATGCCAGCACGGAAGCCCTGCTCGCCCAAAAGGGTCTTGAGCATGCGGACCAGCTCGGCCCCCTTCTGATAGACGGTGGCCGTGTAGAAATTGTTGATCTCGCGATAGGCGTTCGGGCGCACCGGATGGGCGAGGGGGCCGCCATCCTCGGTGAACTGGGCCGCCTTCAGAACGCGGACATCCGAAATGCGCTTCACTGGCCGTGAGCGCTGATCCGCCGAGAATTCCTGATCACGATAGACGGTGAGCCCTTCCTTCAGGCACAGCTGGAACCAGTCGCGGCAGGTGATGCGGTTGCCGGTCCAGTTGTGGAAATATTCATGGGCGATCACGCCCTCAATGCCGGCATAATCCCCATCGGTCGCGGTCTGCGGGCTGGCAAGGACATATTTGTCGTTGAAGACATTCAGCCCCTTATTCTCCATCGCGCCCATGTTGAAATCCGACACGGCGACGATGTTGAACACATCGAGATCATATTCGCGGCCGAATTTTTCCTCGTCCCAGCGCATGGAACGCTTCAGGGAATCCATCGCATAGCCGGCCAGCTTCTCCTTGCCTTGCTCCACATAGATGCCCAGCGCCACCGGCTTGCCGGACGCGGTGACGAAATGGTCGGCCACCTTGGCCAGCTTGCCGCCGACAAGTGCGAACAGATAGGAGGGCTTCGGCCACGGGTCGTGCCACACCGCATAATGACGGCCGGGCTTGTCCTCTACCGGGCCGCTCTTTTCGAGATTGCCGTTGGAAAGAAGCACTGGCACCTCCTCCTGATCGGCCTCGATCCGGGTGGTGTAGACGGACAGGATATCCGGCCGATCCGGGAAATAGGTGATGCGGCGGAAGCCTTCCGGTTCGCACTGGGTGCAATAATTGCCGGAGGAGCGGTAAAGGCCCATGAGCTGGGTATTGGCCGTGGGGTCGACCAGCGTCTCGATTTCCAGTGTGAAGCTGTCTGCTGGCGGGTTGGGCAGGGTCAGCTTGTCGGGCGAGGCGCTGTAGCCAGAGCCGGCCAGGGGCGTGCCATCAATGGCCAGACGCACCAGGGTCAGGCCATCGCCTTCCAGTTCCACGGGCGTGCCAGCCGTGCCCTTTGGGTTGCGCTGAAGCGCGAGGCGGGCGGTGACACGGGTCTGTGTGGGGTGCAGCGACACATCGAGATGAACCGTTTCAACCAGCCATTCAGGCGGGCGATAATCGGCAAGGTGGATCAACTGGGTCTCGGTGTCGTGCGACATGAAAGAACTCCTGACGGTACCATATGGCGGGAAGGGACTCAGGGCCCGCCAGCCCGCATTTCAGCGGCAGATTAGCATGCGCAGCGTAGAATGCGCGGCGGGTTGAGGAAAGCAGGCCAGCCATGGGGGGCTGTTTCCCGTCTGGTCAAGCGCGATGCTCTCGGCTAGAAGGCCGGCATGCAGCAAGGCCGCGCGAGGCGCGTGAAGCGACGCCATATCTTCTTCGTGGCGGGGTATCATCCGATGAGAGCGGATGAGCATTTCCGGGTCTTCACCCGGGAATTGCAGCGTTTTGCCTCGGTGTGGTCGGTGTCTGTGCAGTGTGAGGATACCCGCCCCATTCCCACACCCACCGGTGCGCTCTGGCATGTGCATACGCAGGGGCAGGGCTGGGACACCGACGCGACCTTTGAGCTTCTGGCGTGGGATGATCTGGTGCGGGCGGATATGAAGCGCCCGTTCTGGTCCCATTTTGCAGGCTCGGTGCGGGCGCTGGCCGACATGTTCACGAGTGGAACGCTGAAGCGCTATTTCGGGGCCAGTCGTCGCTACGGGCTATTCTTCCTCTTCACCTACCTGGCCTTGCTGATCATCTGGGCGCTGGCTGCGGGGCTGGGCTTCGTGGTGGGGCATTTTCTGGCGCCACATCTGGGCATGGCTCCGGCCGTGCTTGTCGCCGTGCTTGCGGGCCTTGCCTGCGGGTTGGGGCTGATGCGCTGGCCCGGCCGACGGCTGAGGCTGCAGCAGTCTCTCGATTTGGCCGAATTCTCGGTGGATTATGCCTGCAACCGTCATCCGGCGCTGGATGAGCGGGTACGGGCCTTTGGGCGGCGCATCGCCGAGGTGGTGAAGCAGGCCGATGCCGAAGGGTTGGATGAGGTTATCATTACCGGCCACAGCCTTGGCGCGATGCATCTGGTGAGCGCGGTGGCTGAAGCTCTGCGGGACGATCCGGATTTTGGACGCCATGTGCCGGTCCGTCTGCTGACCCTTGGCAGCACCACCATCAAGTTTGCCCTGCATCCGGCCGGTGAGCGCTTGCGCCAGGCGGCGCGTGAGGTGGCGGGCGCCTCTTGGATCGGCTGGCTAGAGATCCAGTCCCGTGATGACATTGTCAGCTTCTACAAGGTCAATCCGGTCACATTGGCACCGGCGCAGATCATGGATCAGAACAGCGTGGTGGGGGATTTCTCGGCGCGTCCGCTGATCCGCCACACGGCCATTGAGGATATGCTGACCCCGGCCACCTACCGGCGCTTCTATTTCGATATCATGCGCCTGCATTGCCAGTGTTTTCTGGCCAATGACAAGCGCTCCACCCATGAATTCCATGCCTATGTCTGCGGCCCGGTGCGGTTTGACCAGCTGGCTGCCACAACAAGCGGCTTGATGGATTTTGTGGATGAGACTGGCGCTCTGCGTCATTCTTCGGATGATAGTGGGCAGAATAAGGGGCAATCCACCGGGCTGCTGCGGGATGAGTGAAACGCCCTTTTCCGGTTGCATTGCCGTGCCAGCGCGGCTTTCTGTGTGTGTTTCCTTCTGCTGCCGTATGGGCATGTCGCGCCCGGCTGGCCTTTCCTCTGTTTTCAGGACTGTTTGATGAGCCTGCTTGCCATTTCGAAAATTGCCTGGGCGCTGGGTGTCGTGTGCTGGTACGTGCTGCGTATTCCCTTCCAGCGCAAGGCCCGCCGGCAGAAGGTGAAGGATGCGCGCCACCGCAATCTGCGGGATATGACGCTGCTCACTATCTCTACCTGTGGACTGGGCATCATTCCGGGCATCTATGCGGTAACCGGCTGGCCGGTGGGCGCGTCCTATCCCATTACGGCTGTGCAGGTGGTGGCGGGCATCGTGGTGTTCATTGGCGCGCTCTGGCTGTTCTGGAACACGCACAAGGCCATTGGTCGGGACTGGTCGGTGACGTTGGAGATCAAGGAGCAGCACAAGCTGGTGACGGATGGCGTCTATCGCCATGTGCGCCACCCCATGTATTCGGCCTTCTTCCTCTGGGCCGTGGCGCAGCTTCTGCTGCTGCCGAACCTGATCGCCGGCCCCGCCGGGCTGATCGGTTTCGGCATATTGTTCTTCTTCCGTGTCGGGCGCGAAGAGCAGATGATGCGGGAAGCCTTCGGCCCTGAATATGATGTTTATATGCAGCGCAGCAAGCGCATCATTCCCGGCATTTACTGAGTTCGGGGCACCAGACGGATCAGGGCGGGGAGGGGGCGATTCGACCTTCGCCCGCTTCCGGTTTGCAGAATAAAACAGGTTTTATCCACAGATCCCATTCGGGCCTGATGTGTCCGTGCTCTCTTCCTGTTCCCCTCATCTTGAGGGGGGCGCGAGAGGAAAGGCGTATCAGAATGGTACAGCCATCGCTGTGGAGGTTTGAGTCCGGCCCGGCGAGCCCAGTCGTCCCTGTCAGGTGCGCGGGTCCAGCGGGGCCGTGCCGGCGGGGTTTCCATCAGCATCGCGGGTGATGGTCTCAACCCGTGCTTCAGCGGCCTTCAGCAGCGTCTCGCAGCGGGCCTTGAGGGCCTCTCCGCGCTCATAAATCGCGATGGATTGCTCCAGCGGCACATTGCCGGCTTCCAGACTGGAGACAATGGCTTCCAGTTCCTCAAGCGCGCGTTCAAAGCTCAGCGTGTTCACATCCACGCCCTTTGCGCTGGCCTTGCCCCTTGCTGCACCCGTTTCCATTTCGGCCATGTCTGACTCCTCCGGCTGGTTTGCACCCAGCATAGACGAGCCGCGCCCGTCGCTTAAGCCGGCCTGTGGAGAAAGCCGGCTCCGGTTCCGGCAGGTTTGGCCAGCATGGCCGGGCTGACGCCATTGGGGTGGTCCAAAGGGCGCACCTTTGCTAGAAGCGCGCTGACATTCCCATGGAAGATCAAGATATGTCTGCCGCGGTGCTCGCGCCCAATCTTACCCAAGACCCGCGCCTTCTTGAGGAGGCGCTCGTTGCGCACTTCGACGCTGCCGGGTTCCGGCGCGTTCATCCCCCCGTTCTGCAGCCGGCGGATGTGTTTCTGGATCTCTCTGGCGAATCCATACGTCGCCGGATGTATTTCACCAATGATGCACAGGGCCATGAATTGTGCCTGCGGCCGGATCTGACCATTCCAGTGGCGCGCACCGTGCTGGAAGAGGCCATGACGCTTCCGGCCATGGTGAGCTATCTGGGGCCGGTGTTCCGGTTTCGTGGCGCAGCGCCGGGCGAGTTTTTGCAGGCAGGCGTGGAATCTTTCGGCCGGACGGATCTTGAGGCCGTCGATGCCGAGATGCTCGCGCTGGGTCTTGAGGTCTGCGCCATTTACGGGCTCGATACGCCGGAGATCCGGCTGGGCGATGTCGGCCTGTTCTCGGCCCTTCTGGATGCATTGCCACTGGCTCCGGCCCAGCGTCGCCGCCTGATGAAGGATTTCGGGCAGGGGCGCATCAGCACGGATTTTCGCCGCAAGCCTCAAATCGCGCAGGCTGAAGGGCAGACACAGGCCCGCCATGCCGGCGTGCTCGCGGCACTGAACGGGGCAGACCCGGAAGCCGCGCGCGCCCTGATTACCGACCTTCTCTCCATCGCCGGCATTTCCACGGTGGGCGGGCGCTCCGTCACCGAGATCGCCGAGCGCTTTCTGGAGCAGGCGGAGCTGGATGCTGGCGCCTTTTCCGATGAGGCCGCCGATATTCTCTCCCGCTACCTCACCATTTCCGGGGAGCCGGATGAAGCGTCCAGCCGCATGCGCGCCTTGGCGCAAGAGGCGGGTATCGACCTTTCCGCCGCGCTGAAGCAGTTCGATCAACGCGCCGGATTCTTCACGGCGCTGGGTGTGGACCTGTCCGCCGTGCGCTTCTCCACCGCTTTTGGTCGCCCACTGGATTATTATAGCGGCATGGTTTTCGAGCTGCATGACCCGGCTGGCCGGGCCGATGGGCCGCTGGTGGCCGGTGGGCGTTATGACAAGCTGCTGGGGCGGCTCGGTGCGCCGGAAACGGTGCCCGGCATAGGTCTGGCGGCTTGGCTGGAACGTCTGGCGCTTCTGGAAACTTCTGTGCAGGAAGGTGCATGATGAGCGGCCCCCTGATCCTCGCCGTGCCCTCCAAGGGGCGTCTTCAGGAGAATGTGCACGCCTATTTCGCCCGCGCCGGCATGCCGCTTAAGCAGGCGCGCGGCGCGCGGGAATATCGCGGTGCGCTGGCCGGTGTCGAGAATGTGGAGGTGGCCTATCTCTCCGCCTCCGAGATCGCCGGTGCGCTGGCTGCCGGCACGGCCCATATTGGCGTGACGGGCGAAGACCTCGTGCGCGAGAATATTCTGGATGCGGACAGCCGCGTGACCCTTCTGGAGGCGCTGGGCTTTGGCCATGCCAATGTGGTGGTGGCCGTGCCGCAGGCCTGGATTGATGTGCGCACCATGGAGGATCTGGATGATGTGGCCAGCCATTTCCATGGCCGCACCGGCCAGCGCATCCGCGTCGCCACCAAATATCTGAATCTGACGCGCAGCTTCTTCGCCCGCCATGGCATCATTGATTACCGCATCGTGGAGAGTGCGGGGGCGACGGAAGGCACGCCGGCGGCTGGCACGGCGGAACTGATTGTCGACATCACATCCACGGGCGCGACCCTCACCGCCAACGGGTTGAAGGTGGTGGATGATGGCGTGATGCTGAAATCACAGGCCAATCTTGTCGCCTCTCTCACGGCGCAATGGGATGAGACCACCCGCGCTGCGGCCTGTGATATGTTCGACAGGCTGGGGGCGGAAAAGCGGGCCCGCACCATGCGTGAGGTGCGCACGCGCTGCGCCGGCCTTGATGCGTCTCTGGTGGATGAAGCCGTACGGACCTATCAGTGCGTCGCCCCCTTTGGCGGGCCGACATCTTCCGGCATGCTGACACTGCATTGTCCGCCGGCCACCCTTCATGGACTGACCCGTTTCCTGCGGGAAAAGGGGGCTGGCATGGTGACTGTGAGCCCGCTGGAATATGTCTTCGCCGCGGATAATCCGTTGTATGAAGCGCTGGAAGCACGCCTGAACGGGCGCTGAGAAGCACGCATTTTTAAGCAGATGGGAAGGCCACGTGGAGATGCATGTGGCCTTTTTTATTCTGGCACGGGTATTTAGTACCTTGAGGTTTCTGTCAGCAGATAATCCCGCAGCACAAGCGCCTGATTGTGCACCTCGTCACGGGCTGAGTAGAGCAGGGTGACAGGCCCGCGCTTCATATATTCTCTCAGGGTGGCGACAGATTCTGCATTGGCCCCGAGTTCATCCCAATAACGTTGCCTGAAAACCGCCCAATGTTCTGGAAGGTGCCCGAACCATTGGCGCAGCTCTGTGCTCGGCGCGATTTCTTTCAGCCACAGATCAAGATGCGCTTTTTCGTGCGACATGCCGCGTGGCCAAACTCGATCGACCAGAATGCGGAAACCGTCATCCGGTTTTGCTGGCGCATTGATCCGTTTCACATGGAGCGTTTCGCGGGAAGCTGCAGACATGTCACTACCCCTGATCTCTGACGGGCTCTGTCAGGGGGCAGCATAGGTATTTCTGCGGGAAAAAGCCGCGTCAGATATCCAGCAGTTCCTCATCCGCGAAAGCGGCATGTTCGGTAATGAAGCTGAAGCGGGCTTCGGGCTTGTTGCCCATTAGCCTGTTTACCAGATCCGCCGTGGTCGCTTCTTCCGCATCGGCGATGGAGACCCGTTGCAGCGTGCGGGTCAGCGGGCTCATAGTTGTTTCCTTCAACTGGGCGGGCATCATTTCGCCAAGGCCCTTGAAGCGGCCAATGTCCACCTTGCCCTTGCTGCTGAATTCCTTCTTCAGAAGCTGATCCTTGTGGGCGTCATCGCGAGCATAGAGGGTCTTGGCCCCCTGCGTAAGGCGGTAGAGTGGCGGTACGGCCAGATAGAGATGGCCATGCTCGATCAACTTCGGCATCTGCCGGAAGAAATAGGTGACGAGCAGGGAGGCGATGTGGGCGCCATCCACATCCGCATCGGTCATGATGATGACCTTCTCATAGCGCAGGTCCGCATCACGATAATGGCTGAGAGTGCCGCACCCCAGCGCCTGCCCCAGATCTGTGAGTTGCTGGTTCTGGGCCAGCTTATCGCGCCCGGCGCTGGCGACATTCAGGATCTTGCCGCGCAGAGGCAGCACAGCCTGTGTCTTGCGATCCCTCGCCTGCTTGGCGGAGCCACCGGCCGAGTCGCCCTCCACAAGAAACAGTTCGGAGCCAGTTGCATCGGTATTGGAGCAATCGGCCAGCTTGCCGGGCAGACGCAGCTTGCGCACGGCAGTCTTGCGGGCGACTTCCTTTTCTTGCTTGCGACGCAGGCGCTCTTCGGCCCGGTCGATCACATGGTCCAGAAGGCGGGTGGCCTGCGTCGGATTGGCTGCGAGCCAGTGATCGAACGGATCGCGCAAAGCGCTTTCGACAATGCGCGCAGCTTCCGTCGTGGCGAGGCGATCTTTAGTCTGGCCCTGGAATTCCGGTTCGCGCACAAAGACGGAAAGCATGGCAGAACAGCCCGCCATCACATCATCGCCCGTGATGATGCCGCCACGTTTGCCATGGCCCGAGCGTTCCGCATGGTCGCGCAACCCCTTCAGCAGAACGGCGCGCAGTCCGTTTTCATGGGTGCCCCCATCGGGGGTAGGAATGGTGTTGCAGTAGGAATCGATGCTGCCATCGGCATCCGCCAGCCAGGCCACGGCCCATTCCACGGAGCCATGGCCGCCCTTTTTCTTCAGGCGGCCGGCAAAGATATCCGGATGCACCAGCGTATGGCCGGTAATCTCACTGGCGAGATAATCCTTCAGGCCATCGGGAAAGCGGAAGATGGTCTTGGCGGGAATATCGCCATCCGGCTTCAGCAGGGTTTCATCACAGCTCCAGCGGACTTCCACGCCGCCGAATAGATAGGCCTTGGAACGGGCCATGCGGAAGACGCGCGCCGGCTCGAAGCGGGCGCTGTCGCCGAAGATTTCAGGGTCGGGATGAAACCGCACACGGGTGCCGCGCCGGTTGTTGATGCGCCCGACTTCCTCAATCGGGCCTTGCGGCAAGCCACGCGAGAAGGTTTGCCGATAAAGGGTTTGGTTGCGGGCAACCTCCACCTCCAGCACATCTGAAAGGGCGTTGACCACAGAGACGCCCACACCATGCAGGCCGCCGGAGGTTTCATAAACCTGGCTGTCGAATTTGCCGCCAGCATGCAGCGTGGTCATGATGACCTCAAGCGCCGATTTGCCGGGAAATTTGGGGTGGTCTTCAACCGGAATGCCGCGGCCATTGTCGGAGACGCAGAGAAAGCCATCGACTGAGAGCTGCACCTCGATGAAGGTGGCATGCCCGGCGACGGCCTCGTCCATCGCATTGTCGATGATCTCGGCGAACAGATGGTGCAGAGCCTTCTGGTCCGTGCCGCCAATATACATGCCGGGGCGACGGCGCACGGGCTCCAGCCCCTCCAGCACCTCGATATGCGCAGCGGTATATTCGGTCGCCATGGTGGGCACGCTGACAGGCGCCTTCGCCCGCGCCGGCCGGGATGAACCGGAGGCCTTGGGGCTGGCGGATGGAGCGGCGAAAAGATCGTCGGACTCGGACATGGACCTCGAAAGCCGGATAGAAGCCTGAGCAGGCACAGCAACAGCCTTCCCGGCGATGCCGGAGAATGCGATTCCCCTTCTGCCACATGAAGCTTAACAAGGGGAAACTTGGCAACGACCAGCAAGGCAGAGGGAATCTGTACCTGAAAGCGCCATACTGGCATGAAAGTTGTCTCAGGCCGAGTCTCATCCGGAACAAAATGAAAACATATGGCCAGCCATCTCGCGTCTGCAGGGATGTGTGGCCTACGCCTTGCGCTTTCGTCTGGTGCCGGAAACGTGTAGATAGCTTTACCCGGTGAAGATACGCTGACGCGGACCGGAGGAAAATGGAGAGAGGACGATGGCTGAAGCAAAGGCGAAAATCGCGGTTCTGGGCGCTTCCGGTTACACCGGCGCTGAACTGGTGCGCCTGTTGCTGCGCCATCCGCGCGTGGAGCTGGTTGCGCTCACGGCAGACCGGAAGGCCGGCCAATCCATGGCGGAAGTCTTTCCTCAGTTCACCCCATATGATCTGCCGAGGCTGACCACCATTGATGAGGTGGATTATTCCGGCGTTGATCTGGTGTTCTGCGCCTTGCCCCATGGCACCACGCAGCAGGTCATCAAGAAGCTTCTGGATACTTACCCGAATCTCAAGATCGTGGATCTTTCCGCCGATTTCCGGCTGCAGGATCCAGGGGCTTATGAGCAGTGGTATGGCCACCCTCATGCCGCGCTGGACCTGCAAAAGGAAGCGGCCTTCGGTCTGGTGGAGATCTATCGGGAAGATATTCGCAAGGCGCGTCTTGTGGCCAATCCGGGGTGTCACACCACCACCTCCATCCTGCCGGTTGTGCCGCTGCTGGAAGCCGGCGCAATCGACCCTGAAACGATTGTGGTGGATTCCAAGACGGGCATGTCCGGTGCCGGACGTGCGGCAAAGGAAGCCATGCTATTCTCCGAGGTTTCGGAGGGTATTCATGCCTATTCCGCCAGCGGCCACCGGCATATGGGTGAACTGGATCAGGAATATTCCAGGGCGGCCGGCCGGCCTGTTTCGCCCATGTTCGTGCCCCATCTGGTGCCGATGAACCGGGGCATCTATGCCAGCATCTATGTGCGCACCACGGGTGGCACCGCTGAAGATCTGCATGGTGTGCTGGCCAGCTTCTACAAGAGCGAGCCCTTCGTGCATGTGCTGCCCATGGGGCAGGTGCCGCAGTCGCGCCATGTGCGCGGGTCCAACATGGTCTTTCTCGGTGTGGTGGCAGATCGGGTGCCGGGCCGGGCCATCGTGTTCTCCACCATCGATAATCTGGTGAAGGGCGCATCCGGGCAGGCGGTGCAGAACATGAATCTGGTGCTGGGCTTTGCCGAAACGGAAGGTTTGCAGCAGGTGGCGCTGATGCCCTGAGGCATCCGCCCTTCCAGAATGAAATAGAAAAAGGGCGCTCCAATGGAGCGCCCTTTTTTATTCACTTGCCTGCCGCACCGGGCTTGAATTTCTCCCGCATCCGGGGATGCGGGAGAAGGACGTCACCTCAGCGGGCGACGATTTCATAGGTGATGCGGCGGTTGTGGGCCCGGCCTTCCGGCGTGTCATTGGTATCTAGCGGGTTCGCATTGCCATAGCCGGTGGCGGAAATGTCGTCGGCGGGAATACCTGCTTCCACCATGATGCTCTTCACCGCATCGGCCCGCTGCTGCGAGAGCTGAAGATTCATGCCATCTTCGCCGACATTGTCGGTGTAGCCTTCAATGATGATCTGCGCGCCATTGGGCAGGGCCTTGATGAGCTGTGCAGCCTTCAGAATCACCTCATGCCCGCTGGCCGGCACCGTGGCGCTGCCGGTCTGGAACTCGATGGCGACGCGGTTCAGCGTGTTGGCCACATCATTGCCCGCATAGCCGGACTGAAGGGCGTTCAGCGCATTCAGGGCTTTTTCAGCAGAAAGACGCGGGGTGGAGAGATCAGGCAGCTTCACCTGCGCATCGGTGCCCAGCAGCGCCTTCAGCTTCTCCACCAGCGCCGCCTGATCCACGCCCGGCAGCAGGGAACGGATGTTCAGATCCGGCCCATTGAAGCTGATATTGAAACCGGGGCTCTTCAGCAGGCCGAGAATTTCGCCCAGCCGAGAGAGCCAGCCCGGGGTCTGGTAGCGCGGGTCCACCCGCAGATCGCCGGAGAGATTGTCCGCGCCGAAGAGCTGCGCCAGCGTGGCCTTGATGGAATCCGCATCCGCCGTTGTGGGCACGGAACCACGATAGAGGATCTTGTCCCCCAGCGCGCGCAGGGAGAGGCGGGCGGGGCGGTCTGCAGCCGGCTGCATGGCGGAGGGCAGGGTGATGGAACCGGGCGTAAAAGCCTGACGCAGCGCCGCCAGAAGGGCGTCACGGTCCGTACCGGCCGGCAAGGTGTTGATCTTGAGGTTGTTGCCATCAAATGCCGCATCGAGACCGGGCATCTTCAGGGCCGCCAGTTCGGTGTCGATATTGGGCAGCCACGGCGCATTGGTCGCCTGCGGGTTCACCTTGATGTCACCGCGAATGGCATCTACGCCGAAGGCATTCTCCAGCGCGGCGAGCACCAGTTCGCGGGTGTCGTCATCAGCGACAACACCGCTATAGGTGAGGACGCCATTGTTGTCCTTCAGGATGAGCTGGGCCGGCAGAATGGGGGCCGTTTCCGCCGCGGCCTCATCTGCGCCATGAGCGGGTGCCGCATGTGAGGGTGCGGCTTGCGTCGGAGCTTCATGAGCAGGTGCGCCATGGTCAGGCGCGCCATATGCGGGCACGGCTTCCGCCGCAGGTTCCGCCGCGCCCGGAGTGGACGGCAGGGACTGCCAAGGCGTCAGCCAGGCGAGCACACCCAGCATGGCCGAGAAGAGAACGCCGCGCGCCAGCCAGTCCCCCATCTTGGAGGGTACGAAAGCATCGGCGGGAAGGCCGGCGGGCATGCCGGCGCTGTTCAGAAACTGCCGGGCGGCATCCGGCAGGGTGGCGGGGAGCAGGCCGTGATCGGTCACAAGCCCCAGAATCTTCGGCAGGGCATAGCCCACAGCATTGGCCGCCTTCTGGGCCGCATCGCCCAGAAGCATCGCCAGAGAGGAGATGGCCACGCTGCCCATCACCTTGCCTGCGCCATCGGCATCCAGCCCGGGGGTGGAAAGATTGGCCCAGCTTTCGGGCTCACCGGCAAGGCCGGCGGCCTTCACCTGTTCCACCACCTCTGCCAGCCCCTGCGGCGCTTGCTCGAGAAAGCCCAGTGCAGCCCGCACAACGGCTTCTGCCTGAGATGCGCTGAGGCCGAATTTCTGGCTGATCTGAGCGATAAGCGAAGAGAACATACGCTGCCCCTCAATAAGATGGCCCGGCGTGACCTGCCATCTGCTCCTGATTGCGGTTACCGGATGTGGAGCAGCCCGCAGCACGGCGCTGCTCCACATCCGGTACATGTCATTTACTGGCTTATAGCGGTTTCAACGTAAAGTGGGCACCGGCTTTGCACCTTCCGGTGAAGAAATGAGGGCAATTTCTACGCGGAAGAAGAGATTATGCCGGTTCGGCCACATCTTTCAGGCGCAGGGTGACTTGTGTTTCGCCGCGCCAGCTGTCCAGCTCCAGCGCACCGGCCACATGCAAAGGGTGGCCGCGTGCATTCAGCAGGGCTTGCCCCAGCGGCTCCTGCGCACAGCGGAAGGCGATGGCCTTCAGGCTGGTGCCATCGGGTGAGGTAATACGGGCCCGCACATGGCCGGCCCCGAAGCTTTCCGCATAGCTGATGCGATGGTTGGGAAAGGCGAAGACCGGCTCCGGATTGCCGGCCCCGAACGGGCCTGCGCGCATGATGGTTTCCACCAGTGCGGGTTTGGCGGCCGTGGCTGTCAGCGCGCCATCAAGGTTCATGGAGCCTTCCGCACGAGCACGCTCCACATCGCCCGCCAGCCGGCTTTCAAAATGGGCGCGCAGATCACCAAGGCGGGCTTTTTCCACTGTTAGCCCGGCCGCCATGGCGTGCCCGCCACCCTTGAGCAGAAGCCCGCTTTCCACAGCCTCACGCACGGCCCGGCCCAGATCCACACCGGGAATGGAGCGCCCGGAGCCGGTGCCGGTTTCCCCCGTCATGGCAATGGCGAAGGCCGGGCGCTGGAAGCGTTCTTTCAGACGGGAGGCGACAAGCCCGACCACACCGGGATGCCAGCCTGCACCGCTGACAACCACGACCGAGGCAGAATCACTTTGCCCCATGGCGATGTCCGCTTCAGCCTCGGCGGCGGCCACGATATTGCGTTCCACTTCCTGCCGTTCGGCATTGAGGCGGTCCAGCTCGGCGGCGATAGTCTGGGCTTCGATCGTGTCCTGCGTCAGCAGAAGGCGCGCTCCCAATGTGGCATCGCCGATGCGCCCGCCGGCATTAATGCGCGGGCCGAGCAGAAAACCCAGATGGAAGGGGCGGGGCGGCCCATCCAGCCGCGCCACGTCCATCAGCGCCGTCAGGCCTATGCGGCGGCGCTGGCGCATGGCCAGAAGCCCCTTGGTGACAAAGGCGCGGTTGAGCCCGCGTAGCGGCACCACATCGGCTACCGTAGCCAGAGCCACCAGATCCAGCGCGGCCAGAAGGTCGGGCGCCGGGCGGGCGGTTGTGAAATGCCCGCGTTGACGCAGTTCGCGCAGCAGGCCCACCATAGTGACAAAGGTGATGCCCGCCGCACACAGATGCCCGAGGCCGGAAAGATCATCCTCCCGGTTGGGGTTCACGATGGCGCAGGCTTCCGGCAGGGCCTCATTGGCCTGATGATGATCCAGAACCACCACATCCATACCCAGACGGTGGGCCACAGCCAGAGGCTCTGTCGACGTGGTGCCGCAATCCACCGTCACCAGCAGGCGCACGCCCTGTCCGGCAAGTTGCTCTATGGCCGGCACATTGGGGCCATAACCCTCGAAGATACGGTCTGGAATATGAAAGAGCGGGTCCAGCCCACAGTCGCGCAAAATGCCGACCAGCAGCGCCGTGGAGCAGGCGCCATCAACGTCATAATCTCCGAAGACGGCGACCTTCTCACCACGTTGCACGGCGTCGGCCAGCCGGTTCACGGCGCTGGCCATGTCCGTCAGCGTGTCGGGATCTGGCAGCAGGGCACGGATGGTGGGATCGAGATAGGCTTCCACATCTTCCAGTGCGACATCCCGGGCGGCCAGAACACGGGCCAGAAGTTCGCTGATGCCATAGCGTTGCACCATGGCGAGACTGGTCTGTGCTCCGCGCACATCCAGCCGCTCGCGCCAGGCGCGCCCGGTGACGGAATGGGAGACATTGAGGAAGTGGCGTTTTATCGGCTGAACAATCACGGTTCTCTATCTAGCCGCTGAGGGGCCTGTGCGTCGAGAGACGGTCTGTCATAGACTTCTCATCAGTCCCAGAACGGCAAAGCCCACAATGAGAGGCGCCAGTGTGGCTGCACCGAAACGGAGGGCAAACGTGCCGGTGCCCGCTGCAGCTGCGAAGCCGGCCCGGCCCAGCGCATTCATGCTGATGGCGATGAGAATGCACAAGGTTGCACCCTCCATGGACAGGCCGGCCCCCGCCAGCCGGGCGGCATTCAGCGAGGGGACATCCACATCCACAATGCCGGCGACAGCGCTCACCAGATACAGGCTTTGCGGCCCCACGGTCTGAATCAGAAAGCCGCTGAGGGCGGAAACTGCCCCGAACATGCCGGCGAAGGCCATGAGGGGCATCAGATCAAATGGGTTGCCGAGATTCGTCTCTCCCCGCGCCGGTGCGCCACGATGCATCAGCAGCGCGCCACACAGGCCGAAGGTGCTAGCAGCCGCAATCACTGGCGGGCCAAGAGGAGGCAGCAATCCCGGTGCGACCACAGCGCAGATGACCAGCACCCGCAGCAGGGACACCATGGCCGCCAGAGCCGCGCCACCCGCCAGCAGGCCGGGCGCTTCGCCATTGCTGGAGCGCCGCGCAAAGGCAATGGTGACTGCGGTCGACGACACCATGGCCCCGCCAAGTGCGCTGAACAGAATGCCCTTTTCAGGGCCGGCCACCTTCACCGCCACATAACCGGCGAAGGAGATGCTGGCGGTCAGCACCATGAACAGCCAGATCTGCCGGGGGTTGATGCTGTTCCACGGATCTATGGTGTGGTTGGGCAGCAGAGGCATAATGATGACCGTCATGCCCAAAAGCAGCAGGGCCGAGCGTAATTCCGGCCAGGTGATATGGCGCACAGCCTGATGCAGCACACCGCGTGCGGCCAGAAGGCCCGTTGTGGCGATGCCGGCAGCCGCCGCTACGGAGACATTGCCAAGCACGGCCAGCGCCCCCAGTGCGAACACCAGCAGGGCGGCGATCAGGCTGGTGAAGGAGTAATCGTGATCCTGCACCATTTCGCGATATTTGAAGACGGCGAACAGCGCCGCATAAACAACGCCTGAAACCACAAGAGGCACAGGAGTTTCCAGCGCCTGGGTCAGCAAGGCGGATACACCGCCGAAAAGCCCGCACAGGGCATAAGTACGAATGCCGGCGGTGCGGCTGCCTTCCGGCTGCTCCCGCTCACGCCAGCCCCGTTCCACACCCACCAGCAGGCCAATGGCCAGAGAAACGGCGAGCCGGAAGATCAGATGTTCCATCGGTGGCCCTTTGCCTGCGGGGTCAGGTGGTTGCTATCACGCCGACATTACGGCTTTTCAGGCAGGGGGGCACGTTTTTACAGACGGACTCCGCGCATCGGATACTGGCGCCAGATGCTTGGATGAAACGCATTGGCCAGTCTGTTCGCAGACGGCAAGGTGTACCGGGTGAGCAGAGCAACTGAGCAACCTGCACCAATGCCGCAGATGCGCCAGAACAGGCATCTGAACACATCAATATTGCGCGTCCAGACTGCTCAGAAATGGAATTTGCGGAAATCGCGATGTTCAGTGGCGATGCGCCGCACGGTGCCTGTCGAAGCTCGCAGCACCATGGTGTCGGTCTTGATGACATCGCGCCCGAACCGCACGCCATGCAGAAGCGCACCGTCTGTTACGCCTGTCGCGGCTACGATGCAGTCCGCCCGCACCATATCGGCCAATTTGTAGATGCGGTTGAAATCCGTAATGCCAACTGCGCGGGCCTGCTTGCGCTTGCTCTCGTGATCCAGCACCAGCCGGCCTTCCATCTGCCCGCCAATGCAGCGGAGCGCTGCTGCAGCCAGCACGCCTTCGGCCGCACCGCCAAGGCCGAGATAGATATCGATTCCGCTTTCCTGCGGATTGGCCGTCTGGATGACGCCAGCCACGTCTCCATCCGAAATCAGCTTCACGGCCGCTCCGGTCTTGCGCACGGCTTCCACCAGTTCAGCATGGCGGGGGCGGTCCAGAATCAAGGCGGTGATTTCAGAAGGTGGAACGCCGCGCGCCTCTGCCAGCGCCTGCACATTTCCCTCTGGCGGGCGGCTGAGAGAGACAATGCCTTCGGGGTAGCCGGGGCCAATGGCCAGCTTTTCCATATAGACCTGCGGCACCTTCAGCAGGGAGCCGCGCTCGGCCACAGCCACCAGTGAGATCGAGCCTTCCAGATTCTTGGCGCACAGCGTGGTGCCTTCCAGCGCATCCACGGCGACATCCACAATGTCGCCACCGGAGCCGACCTCCTCGCCCACGAAAAGATGCTCGACCTCACCTTCCGCGCCTTCGCCCACAACCACGCTTCCGGAAATCGAGGTGCGCATCAGTTCGCGATAGCAGATGCCGGATGCTGCAATATCTGCAGCCTGCTCATCCCCGCGCCCACGCAGCCGCGCAGCCGCCACGGCGGAGCGCTCGGTAATCTGAGCCAGCTCAAGGGCCAGTCGACGATCAAGAGACTGGTGCATCCGGTTATTGCTCATACGGGTCAATCCTTCTCGATGCGGATCACCTGGGGCAGGGAGGCCACGACGCCATCCGCCTCAATCGCGGCAATGGCGCGTCGCACGGCCTGTTCTGTTGTTGCATAGGTGATGAGGATAACCCGCGCTGTCGCCTGCATCCGGTTGCCGGCCCCTTCCGGCGGGCGGTGCTGGACGATGGATTCCAGCGAAATATTCTCTTCCGCCATGCGCCGGGCGATGGTTGCGGCCGTGCCAGGGCGGTTGGTGACGGTGAGGCGGATATAATAGCCACCTTCATGACGCTGTATGGCCGCGCGGGAGAGTTTTTCCAGTTCGCTGACAGGCTTGCCGAAGGTGTAGCAGGCATTGCCCCGCGCCACATCGGCCAGATCCCCTACCACGGCAGCTGCCGTGGCGTCGCCACCAGCGCCGGGGCCGACAAGGGTGAGGTCCACCGCATCCCCATCAATGGCGACGGCGTTTGTGACATCGGAAACACGGGCGAGCGGCCAGTGCTTGGGCACCATGGTGGGGTGCACGCGCTGCTCAATCCCGGTTTCTGTACGCTGGGCCACGCCCAGGAGCTTCACCTTGTAGCCAAGGTCATCTGCGGCTTCGAGATCTTCCAGCGTGAGCTGACGAATGCCTTCCACATAGAGGGATTTGGAATCCACCTGCGTGCCGAAGGCCAGAGAGGTGAGGATGGCCAGCTTGTGGGCCGTGTCGAAGCCATCAATATCAAAGCTGGGGTCCGCCTCGGCATAACCCAGCCGCTGGGCGGCGGCGAGGCAGTCATCAAAGCTGATGCGCTCGTCCAGCATGCGGGTGAGGATATAGTTGCAGGTGCCGTTGAGAATGCCTGACACGCGCTCCAGCTGGTTACCCACCAGCGCTTCACGCAGGGTCTTCACCACCGGAATGCCGCCAGCGACGGCAGCCTCGAAATGGAGGCTTGCCCCGGACGCCTCGGCCCGTATGGCCAGATCCACACCACAATCGGCCAGAAGGGCCTTGTTGGCGGTCACGACCGGACACCCAGCTTCCAGAGCGGCGCAAACGGCAGCCTTGGCAGGATCACCCGCGCCACCCATCAACTCCACAAAAACATCAATATCGGGATCCTGCGCGAGCGCGACTGGATCATCATACCAGCGCATGGCGGTTAGATCGACACCACGATCGCGGTTGCGATCACGGGCGGCAACCGCCACCACCTTGATATCTCGGCCCGTGCGCGCTGCCAGTTCGTTAGAACGGCGCTCAAGCATGCGGATGACAGCAGCCCCAACGGTGCCGAGGCCCGCGAGGCCCACTTTCAGATCATTCATGAAACGAACCGATTTTCCCGACTGGTCAGACTTTGACGTAGCCTTCAGAGAGGCTGCGCCTTGTGAGGGCACGGTCAGCAATATTGCCGGCCCATGCGTGAATTTGCCTGTTGCAGATGCGCGGAGCACACCGCGTCAGCGCCAGACAAAGGTCAGGCCGGTGCGCCGCTGGGCAGGCACCGGCCTTTGCAATTACTCGGATGCGCCCATGGCCAGCACATTATGAAGCGCCGGCGCATCATGCTCGAAGAAGCGGCGAATGTTGCGCGCCGCCTGGCGGATGCGCTGTTCATTCTCCACCACGGCAATGCGCACAAAGCCTTCGCCATGCTCACCGAAGCCGACGCCAGGGGCCACAGCCACCTCGGCCTTCTCGATCAGCAGTTTGGCGAATTCTACCGAACCCATCTCACGGAAGGGTTCGGGAATAGGGGCCCAAGCGAACATGGAGGCCTTGGGGGTGGGAATATGCCAGCCCGCCCGGCCGAAGCTGTCCACCAGAGCATCCCGGCGCTTCTTGTAGGTCTCGCGCATTTCCGAGACATAATCCTGCGGGCCGTTCAGCGCGGCGGTGGCTGCAACCTGAATAGGGGTGAACGCACCATAATCCAGATAGGATTTCACCCGCGCCAGCGCCGCGATGAGGCGCTCATTGCCCACGGCAAAACCCATGCGCCAGCCGGCCATGGAATAGGTCTTGGACATGGAGGTGAACTCCACCGTCACATCCATCGCGCCAGGTACCTGCAGAACAGAGGGTGGCGGGTTGTCATCGAAATAGAGTTCAGCATAGGCGAGATCAGAGAGAATGATCAGCTCATGCTTTTTCGCGAAGGCGACGACATCCTTGTAGAATTCCAGATCCGCCACACAGGCTGTGGGGTTGGAGGGGTAGCACAGCACCACAGCCAGAGGCTTGGGGATGGAGTGCTTCACCGCCCGTTCCATCGCATGGAAAAATTCCGGCCCGGGCTCAACCGGTACGGAGCGGATGACACCGCCGGCCATGAGAAAGCCGAAGGCATGGATGGGATAGGAAGGGTCAGGTGCGAGAATCACATCGCCTGGCGCGGTGATGGCCTGCGCCATATTGGCGAAGCCTTCCTTGGAACCCAGCGTGGCGACCACTTGGGTATCCGGGTTCAGCTTCACACCGAAGCGGCGCTCATAATAGGCTGCCTGCGCCCGACGCAGACCGGGAATGCCTTTGGAGGCAGAGTAGCGGTCCGTGCGCGGCTTGCCGATGGTTTCCTTCACCTTCTCGAGCACATGGTCCGGCGCCTGCAAATCAGGGTTACCCATGCCGAGATCAATGATGTCCACACCTGCATTACGGGCTGCGGCCTTCACACGGTTCACTTGCTCGAACACGTAGGGCGGTAGCCGGCGAATGCGGTGGAAATCGGTGGTCATCTTCTAGGCTCCAAGGCCGCGCACGTCATGTTTTTGGCGCGGGGTCGGTCTTTTTAACACTGATCTTCAAATCGGAAAGCACTGAATGTGGCCTGATGCTGATGCGCTTGTGCAGGGCTCAGTATGCTTCCGCATTGGCTGCGCTCTCCGCTTCAAGGCGGCTTTCAATGCTGCGGCCATTTTGCTTGCCGGAAATGGCCAGCTCCCTTTCAAGCGCGACACGCTGTTGTGGTTTGAGAACGGCGCCACCTGTACTCTCGGTTGTGCCAACAGTAGGGTACTGATCGTGTTCCACATTGGCGACATTCGGATGAGCGGGAGGTAGAGGCAGGGTCAGACGGTCTTTCTCTGAGCAGGCCGCAAGGCAGGACAGGGCCACAATGACCAGGGCCCCCTTCCATGCCGTTGCGGAATGGCGCGGTGCGAAGAGCCTGGGGGTGCTGTTCGTGTCGGGTCGCATGGAGGACATGGACTGTCGCTTATCCCTGAAAAAAAGCAGACGCCTCGTATTTGTGCGAGGCTCGCTCGAAACCGGTTCACCCGTTAATATGCGCAAATCAGGACGCGTGAAACAAGACGCACCGGATTTTATGCGAATATGGTGCGTATGAAGGGGTTGGGGAATGGCGCCGAATGAGCAGAAACCAGAAAAGACGGGCTCCAGCGGTGGGGGGATTTCTGATGCCGCACGGGATGAAGGCCTGAGCCTTCAGGGCGCTGCGAAAGCAGGCTCCGGGGCAATGGGCGCGCAGGCCGGCAGCACGGGGGCTGCTGGTGCAGGAGCGGGTAACAAGGCGGCGCCTGGCCAGGGTGCTTCCGGGCCGGGCGATCAGGATGATCGTCAGCTCAATGTTGAAACCTTCGCCCACAATCTGGCCCAGCTTGTGGAAGAAGGGGGCAAAGCCATGGCCGCCTATCTGGCGCCGCGTGAGGCGGGCCAGAAAAAAGATGACATGAGTGATGACATCGCTGATGCGCTGAAGACATTCAGCCAGGTTGCGGAATACTGGATGGGCGACCCCCAGCGCACGGTGGAGGCCCAGACCCGGCTGATGACGGACTATATGTCCATTTGGTCCAACTCGCTGAAGAAGATATCCGGCGAAGAGGTCGCGCCTGTGGCCGCGCCGGAGCCAAGGGATGGCCGCTTCAAGGATGAAGGGTGGAACGCCAGCCCCTTCTTCGATGCTCTGAAGCAGACTTATCTGGTGACGACCAACTGGGCGGAAGACATGGTGAAGGAGGCCGAGGGCCTCGACCCCCATGTGAAGCACAAGGCCGAGTTTCTGGTGAAGCAGGTCTCAAACGCCATTGCGCCATCCAATTTCGTGCTCACTAGCCCGGAACTTATTCGTGAGACGCTGAACTCCTCGGGGGAAAACCTCGTGAAGGGCATGCAGAATTTCACGGAAGATCTGAAAGAAGGAAAGGGCGACCTCAAGATTCGCCAGACTGATATTCAGGCCTTCGAGGTAGGGCGCAATCTGGCGACCACGCCCGGCAAGGTGGTGTTCGAGAATGAGCTGATGCAGCTCATCCAGTATGAGCCCACGACGCCGAATGTGAAAAAGACGCCGGTTCTGATTGCGCCGCCCTGGATCAACAAGTTCTACATTCTGGATCTGACGGCCGAAAAGTCGCTCATCAAGTGGCTGGTGGGGCAGGGGCTCACGGTCTTTGTCATTTCCTGGGTCAATCCGGATGCGCGCCTCGCCGAGAAGAGCTTCGGCGATTATATGCGCGATGGCATCATGAAGGCCCTGGATGTGGTGGCTCTGGCCTCCGGCGAACGGCAGGTGCACGCCGTAGGCTATTGCATCGGTGGCACGCTGCTGTCGATCACACTGGCCTATATGGCTGCCACGGGCGATGATCGCATCGTTTCCGCCACCTTCCTGACTACGCAGATCGACTTTACCTATGCGGGCGATCTGAAGGTGTTCGTGGATGAGGGGCAGATCTCCGCTCTGGAACGCAAAATGAAGGCCGCAGGCTATCTGGAGGGCAGCCAGATGGCGCGTTCCTTTAACCTGCTGCGCTCGAATGATCTGATCTGGCCTTATGTGGTGAACAACTACATGAAGGGCAAATCACCGTTCCCGTTTGATCTGCTGTACTGGAACTCCGATTCCACGCGGATGCCGGCAGCAGGGCACTCCTTCTATCTGCGCAATTGCTATCTCACCAACAGCATCTCCAAGGGTGAGGCCGAGATTGGTGGTATCCGCATCGATATGAGCAAGGTGCAGGTGCCGGTCTATTCACTGGCCACGCGGGAAGACCATATTGCGCCGCCAAAATCGGTTTATGTCGGCGCAAATCTCATGTCCGGTCCGCTGCGCTATGTGATGGCCGGTTCCGGCCATATTGCAGGTGTGGTCAATCCGCCCGCGCGCAACAAGTACCAGTATTGGAGCGATGGCCCGGCGGGTGCGCCCTTCGAGGAATGGGTCGCCGGTGCGCAGGAGCATCCCGGCTCCTGGTGGCCGGATTGGTACCAGTGGTTCTCCAAGCTGCATCCGGATGACGTGCCTGCCCGTCCGGTGGGTGGCGGCCGGCTGACGCCGATCGAGGATGCGCCGGGGCGGTATGTGAAGGTGAAATCCTGAGCCTCGCAAACCAGAGTTCTGACAGGGGGTAGCCCTGTTCAAGGGAATGAAAGCAGAAGACCCGGTCGTCCTGTGGTGGTCGGGTCTTTTCTTTGTGTGCCCTTTGCCTGCTTATGTTTCGTCCGCCCGATATGTGGAGGCGGAGAGGGGCGTGGGGCAGCCAGAAAGTCAGTACTGGTGGAGGGCATGGGTCTGCGCCTATTGTGAGCACTCACGATTCCATGCTGGCACTCTGCCGGCTGCACATTTTCCCTGGCCATTTTCGGCGTGATGGCCCGGGGCCCTGCTGTCTGCCGATATGTCTGAGTCGATGTCTGCCCGTCTCAAAATCGATCCGTTCCTGCCGGCGCTTGTCGCCGTGGTTCTTCTGGCCCTGCTGTGGCCCCAGTTCGGCGTCACCAATGGTCCGCTTCATGCAGACAAGGCGGCCAGCTG
>JBFWLR010000012.1:0-120845 GCA_050252035.1 Xanthobacter sp. | reverse complement strand
CGCGCCGGTCATCAACCCGGGGCTTGCCATGGCTTTTGGGAAAATATGGCGAAAGCCGCGCCATCTGCTCGTCCGTCAGCCAATACAGGTTGCTCATGTTCAGTCTCCTTGCGGAGCCTGAATCATATCGCACTCTCTCAATCAATAGGTCCTGAGCCTAGAGAAACTTACTCTCTGCATTCCATAATCAGCTAAAATCAGAAAAATATCGGCCACAATTCAACAGTTATGTTTCTCATTCATTTGATTTTTTACAATATTTTTTAAAAATACAATACGTCTATGATATTTAGAACATTTATGGGGCGATCAAAGCAAAGATCGAACATCATCAATTCAGGTTGATCGCCCTCTCATTTATTAATTTATTGGGCTCTGGATCTTAACGGCCCAATGAATAAAACTCAGCATTAGGACGCATGTTTGTCACGTTTGCAAGTCGATTAGACAGGCCAAAGAATGCCGAGATGCTCACGATATCCCAAATGTCATCTTCGGTGAAAGCGTGTGATTTTAATGTATCGAAGTCAGCTTCACCCACCACTTGTGCCGATTGGGAAACCTTCACCGCGAAGTCAAGCATCGCTTTTTGCCGTTCGGTAATGTCGGCCTTGCGGTAGTTGGCAGCGACCTGGTCTGCGATCAGTGTGTTCTTGGCGCGGATGCGCAAGATTGCTCCGTGGGCAATCACACAATATTGGCATTGATTGACGCTGCTGGTCGCAACCACAATCATCTCTCTCTCGGCCTTGGTCAGGTTGCCCGGCTTATCCATCAAGGCATCATGATAGGCGAAGAAAGCCCGGAACTCGTCTGGACGATGGGCCAAAGTCAGGAAGACATTCGGGATGAAACCGGACTTCTCCTGCACAGCTTCGATCCGCGACCGGATATCGTCTGGCATATCCTTGAGCTGGGGAACGGGAAACCGGCTTACGGGGGGGAGGGGCGAAACTTGAGTCATGATGCTCTCCTTTAATCAGCGGGTGCCGATCCTGAATCTGATCAGCGGTTCACATCGACGACCACACGGCCGCGCACTTCGCCATTCAAAAGGCTGTCGGCAAGGGGAATAACCTCTTCCAGCGAAGCGGTATTGCAAATCTCTCCAAGCTTGGTCAGATCGAGATCGGTCGCCAGACGCTCCCAGGCCTCCAAGCGGTCGGTGTACGGGCGCATCACACTGTCGATTCCCGCTAGAGTGACACCGCGCAAGATGAAGGGAGCGACAGAAGCGGGAAAATCCAAGCCGCCAGCCATGCCGCAGGCCGTTACGACACCGCGATATTTTGTGGTGGCACAGACGTTCGCAAGTACATGGCTGCCAACTACATCGACAGCACCAGCCCAACGCTCTTTACCCAACGGTTTTCCCGGGGAGGAAAAGAGGGATCGATCGACGATTTCTGTAGCCCCAAGCCATTTTAGGTAGTCGGCATCCTGGGCGCGACCAGTCATCGCGACGACCGGATAGCCCAACTTGGAAAGCACTGCGACTGCAACGCTGCCGACACCACCTGTAGCGCCAGTGACGAGGATCTCACCATGTTCGGGTTTGACCCCATGCTGTTCGAGGGCCAGCACGCATAGCATCGCAGTATAGCCGGCGGTACCGATCGCCATCGCCTCACTGGTCGAAAATGCCGTCGGCAAAGGTATCAGCCAATCACCATTCAAGCGCGATTTTTGTGCAAGTCCCCCCCAATGCGTTTCGCCGACACCCCAGCCATTGAGCAACACTGCGTCGCCGGCCTTGTACTGTGGATGGCTGCTTTCCTCCACGACCCCGGCGAGGTCAATGCCGGGAACCATCGGGAACTTCCGAACTACAGGCCCTTTCCCGGTAATGGCTAGAGCGTCCTTGTAATTCAGCGTTGAGTGGCTGACGCGAACTGTCACATTTCCTTCTGGCAGCTGTGTTTCACTGAGTTCGGTTACGCTTGCGCTGTAACCTGAAGCGTCTTTCTTGATCAAAATTCCATTGAACATATGCACCTCCTAAATTAGACTGATCGTCTATTAAATGACAATTTTTTTTAAGCCATTGGCATGTTGGCAAAAAAGCATTTAGAGAATATGTTTAAAGGCTCAGGGCTTTGTTCCAGTTTTGCACGCAGAACCGCCCCCTCCCAGCCGATCCAGAAAAATGCGGAAAGCTGAGCAGTATCAGCATCAGGGTCTATCTCGCCAGCCTTCTGCGCATCAATCAGGCATGCGGATAATCGGGCCTGCCAATCCTCAAATATGCTTTTGAGGCGCGCGCGAAAACTCTCAGGAAGAGATCCCATTTCTTGACCAAGGTTACCTATTAGGCATCCACGACGGAAATTGTAGCGCGCCATCCCATCGGTTGCGTCCATGATGAATGCGCGCAAACGGTTCATCGGCGTAAGCGCATTGTTACAGAAATGTCGTTTCAACTTGAGTGCAAAAAACTCCCCGTAGCATTCGATCAACTCTAGACCATATGCCTCTTTGCTGTCGAAGTAGTGGTAGAATGAGCCTTTTGGAACTCCAACACGGTTGAGAATTTCATCAATTCCAGTGGCGGAGAAACCTTTCTCTGTCAGCGTTTCCAATCCCGAACGTAACAATAGCTCACGTGTTTGGATAAGATCTTGGCGCTGTTTGGGGGGCCTCCCTCGGCGACGGACTAATTGAGTTTGTTCGCTCATGATTTTTAATTAGACCTATCGTCTCTAAAAATCAAGGTAGTTCATTCAATGGGGTCGAAACACAAACCCTGCCGCATGGAGGTGCCTGGGTCGGCTTGGCAGGGGAGAGGCGAAAGGGTAGCTCAGCGCCCCTTTCGCAGCGGCGATGAATTTCGCGGCCACTTCTAGGCTCAAGACTCGTTAATCAGAGCTAGAAGAGCACGGTCGCGGCCAGGGCGAGTACCGAGAAGAAGACGGTGGATGGGGTGGACATGATCTTCATGAATACGCCGGCGGAGTTCACGCTCTCCGTCACCAATGGTGTCATGAACTATACGTTTGGAACCCAGAACAAGCAGGCCGATGCGACGGTGACAATGAACCGCTCACTGCTGGACGATATCAATCTGAAGCAGGCCAATCTGGCGGAGGCCATCACGCGGGGACATGTTACGATTGACGGAAATCAGGAGAAGGTCACGGAATTCATCGGGTTGATCGATAATTTCGATTTCTGGTTCAATATTGTGACGCTCTGATACCAGCCAGGTCCTTTCGGGAGCCGTGCTCTTTTCAGAGTCTGACGCGGTCTTCCGGAAACCGGGTCAAAGCTGGGTCTTGCTGAATAGAAAAAGGCCTCACGCGCTGGTGAGAGGGCTTTTCTATTGTGCGCCGTTCAATCTGTGAAACCGGGTGGCTTCCTGCCTTTCGGCGTTCATGGTGCATGAAGGCCACATGAGGCGGCGAGGGCGTGCATATCCACCTTATCAGCTTTCAGGCCGGGTTCCAGCAGGTGGCGCAGGCCCATGCCACGCAGCCGATCTACAAAGGCCAGAACGGCCTCATCATCTACCGTACGGGCATATATGCCGGCGACGACGCCTGCCAGTTCGCGCGTATGTGCCTCCAGAATGGGGCGCAGCTCCGGCTCCTCGCTGACTTCCAGCACTATGCCGAGGAAGAAGCGCATGCGCTTCCTGTCGAACATCAGGCGGTGCATGAAGGCGAGTTTGCCGTCAATCGTTCCGAGATCCAGTGGGCAGGTGCGGGCGGCGCGTTCATGGGCGGCTTCCAGCATGGCGATGAACAGATCCGCCTTGCGCGGGAAGTAGTAGGTTAGATGAGATTGGCGCACCCCTGCGGCCTTGGCGATGCGAGGCTGGGTCAGGCTCTTGTAGCCATCGCTCTCTGCCAGATCGAGGGCCGCTTCCAGAATGCGTTGCCGGATTGATCCCTCCATGCCCGCCATCTGCTGCCCCTCTCGTGCTGATTTGGAATGGTTACCAAGAAAGCAAGGTCGGGGCCAGCATGAGTTCTGTCAGAGCCGTCGGGCAATGAGCCCACGATAGGAAAGAGAACGGAAGAACGTGCCTTCCTCTTTCAACCCCGCCTCCTGCAAAAGGGTGGCAAGGCGTTCGGGAGGCAGTGGAAACCACAGTTTACGGATGCGCGTGAGAACTGCCTGAGCGGAGGTGCCATCGTGTCCCTGTGCCCGCAGCCACTGGACATAGGCTGGTTCGAAGCCGCTGGCATCCTGATGAAACAGCAGCACCGGCGCGCCGGGCTGCACGGATTGGGCCAGCGCCTCAAGAAAGCGCAGGCGGCTGCCATCATCCGGCACGAAATGATCCACCAGAAAGGCGAGGGCGGCGTCATGTGCGCCGGCATGGGGCAGGTGGTCGCCAGAAGGGGCGGCAACCTCTCCCAATGCGGCTTCCACCCATATGGCGCGTGCCGTCATATCCAGCTTGTCCAGCCTTTCCCGGGCCTTGTCCAGCATGGCGGCGGAAGGGTCCAGCCCCGTGAAGAGCCAACCGGCATGCGTCCGCGCCAGATGCGCGATTTCAAACCCGGTACCACAACCCGCTACGAAAATGCGGGCCTGTGGGCCGAGTTCCGCGCCCAAGAGCGAAGCGGCCAGATCCTGCACCAGATCATAACCGGGAACGAGGCGGGGAATGCGGACGTCATAATCAGCGGCAGCCTTGGGCGAGAAGGGGATCATGAAGGGGCCTCGGATTGTGAAGGACGGAGAGGGGCGAGCGCGCTGCGTCGTGTCGCCAGCAAGGCCAACACTGTGCACAAGGCAAGCAGCAGGCCAGCCATGGCGAAGGGCAGGGCGGGGGAAAACTGGTGCAAGCCCGCACCGGATATGGGACCAAGACTCATACCCAGCCCTTGGCCCATGGCATTGAGGCCGGCCGCCTTGCCCTGTGTATCTACCCCCGTCCGCAGGCTGAGCGCGGCGAGGTTTCCGGGTAGCATCAGCCCCACAGCACCGCCAAACACGGCCATGGCACCAAACAATTGCTGTGGGTTTCGGGCGAGTGTGGCCACCAGAAGCGCCGCCGTGGCGAGAAGGGCGCCCACCAGCAGCAATCGCGTGGCAGGCCAGCGCAGCAGGCGCAGAACGATCCCCTGAGAGAGGATCATCACGACCGATGTCACCATCATCACCGCTCCGGCCGTGGCGGTGGCCTGTGGGGCGCTCTGGCCCCAGGCATCCTGCAGGCGCAGGGCTGTGACCTGTTGCAGCAAGCCATAGGCCGTAATGGCGAAAAGGGTAATGAGTAGGAAGGGCCACAGCATTGCCAATGGCAGATGAGCCGGGGGATGCGGTGCATGGGTGAGCTGTACGGCCTCACCCCGGCGCTTCGGTTCAGGCACAAGGGCTGCGAGGGCGATAAAGCCGATCATCGCCAGAACGGCCGCCAGCATGAAGGCCAGAACCGGCTGGCTGCCGCCCACACGCCAGGCCATCGCAGCTCCGACAATCGCACCCAGCCCGTAGGAGGCCCCCAAAAGACCCATGCCTCCGGCGCGCCCAGCCACTCCCGTGGTGTCAGCCATATAGGCTTGCGCCACCGGCATCAGCCCTCCGGAAACAAGAGCTTGGGCACTGCGTGCCAGAAAGAACAGTGTCAGCGCCGCAAGGATGCCCAGAGTGCCGGCCATGCGACCCTGCACGATGGCTGCAAACAGCAGTGGGGCAAGCGTGATGCCGGTCAGAGCGATGAGCAGCACGGGGCGTCGCCCGGTTTTCTCACTCACAAAACCCCAGAAGGGGGCGGCTAGAATGAGGAGCAGAGCCGAGGCGCTTAGCAATGCGCCAGTCTGGAGATCACTGAAGCCGAGTTGACGGCCCAGGCCCGGCAGCATCACGAACAACAGGGACTGACCGGCCGCATTCGCCAGCAAAGCCAGCGCCAGTGCTAGTTGGGCACGGGTAACCCGCCCGGTTTGAGGTGCGGGCCGGGTCACCGCGGAGGTGTTCTGCGCCAGCATGCTCAGAACCTCACCCGTGCGCCGCCGCCAAAGCTGCGACCCTTGCCGGGCACGCCGGCGAAAACGGGTGTGCCATTGGCGGTGGTGCCGGCCTGATAGGCGGAGAGGGTGTAACCTTCATTGGTGAGGTTCTCCACATAGGCGTAGAGATCATATTGCGGGTGTTGCCAGCCAGCGCGCAGATTGGCGAGGCTGTAATCTTCGAGATCCCGGCTGTTGGCGGGGTCTATGGTGCGGCTGCCGACATATTGATACTCCGCGCGCAAGAAAGCGGTGCCGGAGATGTGCCCGAGCGTGAGCAGCACGCGATATTCCGCAGCCAGGCTGGCGGTGAGGGAGGGGGCATAAGGCGCTTCATTGCCGATCAGGCTGCTGCTGTCGGCAGAGGTGATGCGGGTATTGAGCAGCGCGAGCGTGCCAGTAATCAGCAAGGGGTCGGCCGGGCGCAGGCGCGCCTCGAATTCCGCGCCATAGGTGCGGGTGTCGGCATTCTGGATATCAAAGCGACCGGAGCCGGGATTATAGGTAAAGAGCTGCTCGTTACTGGTATCGTTATAGAAGGCAGAGGCGGAGATTTCGAGCATGTCAGAGAAAGGTCGTCCGCGCAGGCCGATTTCGTAGGACCATGTCTCGGCGCTGTCATAGGGCGAGGTGGCGATGCCATAGGCCGCGAACTGATTGTAGATGGAATAGCCCCCGGGCTTTTCACCGCGCGCAATGGTGGCATAGGCGGCAAGAGTGGGGGTGATGTCATAGGTCAGCCCGGTGCGACCGGTGACGAAATCATAATTCTGGGTGCCATCTTCCAGAAAGACAGGAAGCGAAGGCACCACCCCGGTGCGACCAATGAAGGTGCCGTTGAAGTTCTTGCGCTCATGGGTGGCGCGCAGGCCCGTCATCCAGCGCAGCTTTTCGGTAAGAGGTACGGTCACCTCGCCGAAGGCGGCGATATTGAAGGTATCTATGCCTGCCGTATAGGCGCCGTTCGCCATGGCGAAGGCTGTGATGTCCGTGGTGATCTGATAGGCGGAATAATAGGCGCTGGCGCCACCCACCCAGCGGATGCCATCATCGGTTTCACTGTCCAGCCGCACTTCCTGCGTCCACTGGCTGTTATGTTCGTCGATCTGGCGCACATTCATGCCAGCCGTCTGAGCGGAATAGGGGGGGAAGCCAGTTTGCGCATTGGCGATGAGGCCATCGACTATGTCGGCTTCCATGTCGATGTCATAGGCGTAGAAGCCGGTGATGGAGGTCAGTCGCGCCCAGCCCATTTCATGGGTGATGGTCAGGCCGAGTCCACCGGTTTCCACGCTGTTGTCTGCCAGCGGGTTTGCAGCCTGCCGGGGGTAATGAGGGTCATCCAGTAGCACACCGGTGGTTGGTGTTTCGTCATTTTTGCGGTAATGGGCGGAGAGCAGAATGGTGGTGGAGTCATCCGGCGTCAGCAGCACCTTGCCGGAAACCGCACCCATGCGTTCCTTGCGCACGCTATTGTCGATGGCGGCCACGCCGCCATTGGGGGCAAGAAGATAATTGCCGATATCACCATCATAGCCATAGAGCTGGCCCACAAGGCGCATGGCCAGCTTGTCATTCACCGGGCCGGATACCATGGCGGTGGCCTGCCGCATGCCATTGCTGCCAATCTCGCCGCCCAGCATGCCTTCAAAACTGGTGGTGGGGTCTCCGGTGGAAATGGTGACCGCACCGGCCTGTGAGTTGAGGCCGAACAAGGTGCCCTGCGGTCCGCGCAATACCTCAAGCTGGCTCACATCCAGAAAGCGCTGGTCGAAGACGCGGTTGGGCACGGGAATACCATCGACATAATAATTCACCGCCGGAGCGATGACTGCGGATGATGAGCCGATGCCGCGAATATTCACCAGATTGGAAAAGCCGAGCCCACTTTCCGTGAAGTTGAAATTGGGAATCCAGCGATACAATTCTTCCGTATTGTGAATGTTGGATTCTTCCAGTTTGGTGCGGGTCACGGCAGTGACGGAAAAGGGCACCTCGCGCAAGCTTTCATTGATCTTTCGGGCAGTGACGGAAAGCTCATCCAGTGCGATGACATCTATGCTGCCGGAAGAGGTGGTTTCCCCGGCCTGTGAACCCGCTTCTTGTGCATCAAATTCTAGCGCCCGCGCGATCTCAGGCATGGCCAGGGTGAGCGCCACCAGGCTGAAGGAGAGAAGCGTGCGCCCCATCCGGATTGTGCGCGTGTTTGCTCCAGATGAATCCGGCCGGGGGGAGTTTGCAGCGCCATAGATCTGCGCATCCGGCCACATGTCCGCCTTCAAAGCCCCAGCCATGTCATACCCCGATACTGTGTGAAGTAAATTGGTAAGTTACCAACCAAAGCGGTTAGCAGCATTCTCCTGCACACACAATCTGCGTGTCGTCACATTGGATTTTCTCCAGAAAGAGGTTAGGCAGCTCTGCGTGAAGCCAGTCCATATATGGTGACAGGCAGGAAGAGACAGATGCAGGGGGCTGTTCCGCCACCTACAATCCTGGGGCACAGCCAATCTTGATCATGCCTGCTGATGGAATGTCACAAGGTGACGCAAGACAGGATCAGAATGATCTTTCTATTTTGCATGCATTTGCATTTTCACCTTGCGTAAAAGCGCGGAGTACAGCGTCGGCGGGAAGGGGGATGCCAGGGTGTCTTCAGAAGAAGCTTTGCGGGTCCACATCAATGGCCACCCGCACATCGCCGGTGGGGCGGGGGGCAATGGCGCGCCATGCGCGCAGATAGGCGGAAAGGTCCACCTCGCGCGGGCAGCGGGCCAGAAGTCGCCAGCGGTGCCGACCGCGCAATACGGCCAATGGGGCTTCGGCCGGGCCCAGAATGCGGATCTGCGGATGGATGGGGGCACTCGCCAGCAGACGGCGGGCATGGCCTTCCGCCGCAGGGCCGGTGCCGGCTGAAATGATGAGTGCAGCCATGCGGCCGAAGGGCGGCAGTACGGCATCTTCACGGGCGGCGATTTCGGTATCGTAAAACGCGCCGCGCTCACCCGTCACCAGAGCGCGCATCACCGGATGCTCGGGCATATGGGTCTGGATGAAGCCGCGCCCTTCCGTCTTGCCGCGCCCGGCGCGCCCGGCCACCTGATGCACGAGCTGGAAGGTGCGTTCCGCCGCACGCGGATCGCCATGGCCCAGCCCCACATCGGCATCCACCACCCCCACCAGCGCCAGACCGGGGAAATTATGCCCCTTGGCGACAAGCTGTGTGCCGACCACCACATCCACCTCGCCTTTGGCCACGGCATCCAGTTCCGCCCGCATGCGCTCCATGCCGCCAAGCAGGTCGGAGGACAGGATGAGCGAACGGGCATGGGGAAACAGCGTTTCCACCTCTTCCTGAAGGCGTTCCACACCGGGGCCCACGGCCACCATGCTCTCCTCCGCCCCGCATTCCGGGCAACATTTGGGAACAGGGGCCTGATAACCGCAATGGTGGCACTCCAGCCGCCGGCGATGGCGATGTTCCACCAGCCACGCCGTGCAGGAGGGGCAGCGCATGCGGTGGCCGCAGGAATTGCACAGAGTGAGCGGCGCATAGCCGCGTCGGTTGAGAAACAGCAGGGCTTGCCCGCCATCCTCAAGGGTCTGGTTGATTTCCTCTTCAAGGCGAGGGGCCACCCAGCGCCCGCGCGGCGGCCCCTCCTTGCGCAGATCAATGGGAGAGAGGCCGGGCACTTTCGCTCCGCCAAAACGCACCGGCAGGGCCAGCCGCCGATAGCGCCCGCGCCTTGCATTCACCTCGGTTTCGATGGACGGTGTGGCGGAGGCCAGCACGATGGGTGCACCCACCAGCCGGGCGCGCACCACGGCCATATCGCGCGCATTATAGGCCACGCCGTCATCCTGCTTGTAGGCGGGGTCATGTTCCTCATCGATGATGATGAGGCCCAGATCGCTGAAGGGCAGAAAAAGGGAGGAGCGCGCCCCGGCCACCACCTTCACCTCGCCGGAAGCCACGCCTGCCAGCGTGCGCGCGCGTTTGCGGGCCGAAACGCCGGAATGCCATTCTGCCGGTCGCACGCCGAAGCGCTTTGTGAAACGATCCAGAAAAGCCTGTGTTAGGGCAATTTCCGGCAGCAGGATCAGCACCTGAAGCCCGGCGCGAATGGCTTCGGCCACGCCTTCGAAATAGACCTCCGTCTTGCCCGATCCGGTGACGCCATCCAGCAGGAAAACCTGAAAGCTGCGGGTAGACACTGCATGGCGCAGAATGGCGGCGGCATCCTCCTGGGCCGGGGCGAGGGTTGCGGGGGCATGGTCCGGGTCGGGCGGGTAGGCGGCTGGCTCAGGTGGCAGAACCAGCGTTTCCAGTGCGCCATCATCCACCAGCCCATCCACCACGGAGGGGGAGACGCCAGCCTCACGGGCAGCCTCCGTTTTCCCTCGGGAGAAGCCATCCGCCATGAATTCCAGAAGCCGGGTGCGGGCCGCCGTGGCGCGTTCGGGCTGTTTGCCGGTGGCGCGCACCCCCACCCGTTCGCGCGCCTGCCCCGGTGTCTCGCCATGGCGCAGAGCCATGCGCAGCACCATGCCGCGCGGGGCGAGTGTATAATCGGCCATCCAGTCAATCAGCCGCATCAGCTCCGCAGGTAAGGGCGGATAGGGCAGTTTGGCCGTGATGGGCTTAAGCTTTTTCGGGTCCAGCTTGCGGTTGGTTTCGGCATCTTGCGGCCAGACACAGCCCAGAATGGAGCGGTTGCCCAGCGGCACCCGCACGATGTCCCCCGGTGCGAGGTCCCCGCAGCTGCGCGTCAGCGCCTCCGGCACGCTATAGCTATAGGGTGCATCCAGAGCTATAGGCAGCAGGATATTGACAGTGCGCGGGCGGGCAAACAGATCCATGCCGGTGTTTTGATCCGACCGGGCGGAAAGGTCAAAGGGGGCGTGATGGCGCGTCGGGTGGTTTTGTTGCGGGCTGTGAATGTGGGGGGCATCCTCCATCACCATGGCGCAGTTGCGCGCGCTGGCGGAAGATGCCGGGCTGGGCCCGGTGGAAAGCGTGCTGCAATCCGGCAATTTCATTGTGGAAGGGGGCGCAGAAGCGGACAACACCGTGCGGATACGGCTGCAACAGGCGCTGAAAGAGGGGGCCGGTCTGGCCTGCGATCTGTTTGTGCTGGGTGCGGATGCATTCACGGATCTGCTGGCGCAAAACCCCATGCCGGATGAGGCCGAAGCACACCCTTCGGCCTTCCTCGTGATGCTGCTTGAGCAGGAGCCGAGGGGTGAGCAACTGGAGAAATTCGAAGCACTGTGTCGGAATGGGGAGCGCTTGAAGGTGCGTGGCGCGACACTTTATGCGGTTTTTCCCGCAGGAATGGGCAGGTCCCGTCTGGCGTCCACCCTTTCTGTCGGTAAAATTGTGCGCGGCACCGGGCGCAACTGGAATGCCATGCGCCGGTTGGCCGGGGTCTTGTCGGGCGGAACCTGCTGCTGAGCAGTATGTTCGGTTGCATTGAGAAATACCAATGCAGTCTCCCGCCCGATCCTGAAAGATGGGCCACGAAGGGAGAGCTGAGATGTTCGCCAGAAATGCAGATGAACGTCTGCTCGAATCCCGCCGTATCAATCCGCAGGATCCGCGGAGTCCGCTGGAGCAGGCGCTGCGTATCGCGCTGTATGATGAGTGGCAGGCCATGGCCACCTATGAGGCGGTGATTGCGCGCTTTGGGCCGGTACGGCCCTTTGTGAATATTGTGCAGGCCGAGGCGAACCACGCTAACGCCATCATTCACCAGATGCAGCACCATGGTTTCCGGTTGCCGGTGAATGACTGGGCCGGGAAGGTGCGTTTGCCGGCGACGCTGAAGGAATGCTGCGCTGCGGGTGTGGCGGGCGAGATTGATAATGTCGCCATGTATGACGACTTTCTTTCCTATCCTCTGCCACCAGACGTGGTGCGGCTGTTCCAGCGGCTGAAAAATGCGTCCGGAAACAATCATCTGCCTGCTTTTCAGAGATGCCTTTCGGGCATGGGGCAGAACCGACATGAAGGACAGGATATGAGACAGGGTGCAGCTCAGGGCTTCCGCCAGACGGGGTTTGGACAGCAGGGGCAGATGCGTCAGGGGGCGGGGCAGGGCAAAGGTCCGGGCAAGAGTTCTGGCGAAGGGCCAGACAAGGGCCCGGGTCGTGGCCACGGAATGGGGCACGGGATGGGTCAGGGCGCCAATGGTCAGGGTCGTCGTATGAGGCATGGCCAGCAGGGTGGTGGAAGCTGTGACGGAGGCGCTTGTGGTGGCGGGGAAGGTGCGCGTGGTCACCAGGCCGGTGCGCAGCAGGCGCAGATGGGACAGCCTTTTGTGTCCCCGGCTGTGGCAACGACTGCCCGCAAGGGCGTCGGCACCGGGTTGGTTCTGGCGGGTGCGGCGCTGCTGGGCGTTGGGGCGCTGGTGCGCATGGCCCGCAACCGGCAGACGAAGGCCTGACGGGTCCGGGGAGGGGCGCTGATGCCCTCTCGCCAGATGTAAAGCGGTGTTTGTCCGTGAAAATGGATCAAATCGGCAGGCGCGCCCCTTTGTCCTCTTGCTTTGTGCGGGCCGCGCCTCTACCTGCTCGGCCATGAAGTTTCTTGATCAAGCCAAGGTCTATGTGCGCTCGGGCGACGGTGGGGCGGGTTGCGTCTCGTTCCGGCGCGAGAAGTTCATCGAGTTCGGCGGCCCCAATGGCGGGGACGGCGGGCGCGGTGGTGATGTATGGATTGAGTGCGTCGACGGCCTCAATACACTCATTGATTATCGCTACCAGCAGCACTTCAAGGCCAAAAAGGGCGACCATGGCAAGGGCGCCAACCGCACCGGCGCCAAGGGAGCCGATGCCGTATTGAAGGTGCCGGCGGGCACCCAGATTTTCGACGAGGATGGGGAAACCCTGCTCGCCGATCTGACAGAAGTGGGCCAGCGCATTTGCCTGCTGAAGGGCGGCAATGGCGGCTTCGGCAATGCCCAGTTCAAAACTTCCACCAATCAGGCGCCCCGGCGGGCTAATCCCGGCCTTGAAGGCGAGGAGCGCTGGATCTGGCTGCGGCTGAAGCTGATTGCGGATGCCGGGCTGGTGGGGCTGCCGAATGCTGGCAAATCCACCTTCCTTGCCGCTACCACGGCGGCCCAGCCCAAGATTGCCGATTACCCCTTCACCACCCTCCATCCCGGCCTCGGTGTGGTGCAGGTGGATGCGCGCGAATTCGTGCTGGCTGATATTCCCGGCCTGATCGAAGGGGCGCATGAAGGTGTGGGGATTGGCGATCGCTTCCTCGGGCATGTGGAACGCTGCCGGGCGCTGCTCCATCTGGTGGATGGCTCCAGCCCGGATGCCGGCAAGGCTTATGAAACCGTGCGGGGCGAGCTGGAAGCCTATGGCAACGGGCTGGATGAAAAGCCTGAAATTCTCGCTCTTTCCAAGGTGGATGCGCTGACGCCGGAACTGCTGGACGAGCAGATCGCCCGTGTGACGGCGGCGGCCGGAAAGACCCCTTTGCTACTTTCGGCCCAATCCGGGCAGGGGGTTCAGGAGGCGTTGCGGGCCTTGCTCTCCATCGTGGAAGAGGCGCGGCGTGACGAGAAGGAAGAGGCTGCCGCGCACGAGTCCTGGCATCCGTAAGGGCGCGGCTTTGTCTCTCCGCTGATGGCATCTGGATATCAAGAAGCCCGGCAGGTTTCCCTGCCGGGCTTTTTCATTGAGCACTTTTCCGCTGCAACTGGTCTATTCGCCTGCGGGGGCTGTCTTCCTGGTGGCGACTCCTTGTTCGTCACCGGCCTCGATATCCGAGGTGGCGTTTGAGATGAGCGAGAGATCTTCTTCGCTGCGCTCGGCCGCATTCTGCCGCTCGATGAGGAAGTAGAGCACCAGACCGACGACGATGGCGTAGATGGTGGCCTTCGGGTCTGGCATGGCGAGAGTTACGGCCACGATGCCGGCAACGCCGCGCTGGGTGGAGTTCTTTAGTTCCTCCATTCCCACCATGATGCAGATATAGGCGGTGAGGATGAGGGTGAGCGAAAGCGCCAGCGGCAGAACAGGGCGGAACATCGTCACTAGAGGCAGGATGAACAGCGCCAGGAAGCCTGCGATCCAGAAGGTGCCCTGGCCGCCATAGAGCGAATCCATGGCCTTGCGCCCCAGAGCGTAACGTTCTGCGGTCGTGGCCTGAATGGGGGGTCCACAGCGGCCCGGCCAGGCCGGGCCATGGGGCAATGAAGCCATGCAGCGCATTGCGGATGGCGGTGACCAGATGTACGCGGGTGACGTTCAGCTCGATCTTTTCATCTGTCCGCAGATGGTCGGCGCGCTGCACCAGCGTGAAGCCCACCAGAATGTCACCGAACGCAATCACATAAGCGATGATGGCGGTGGGGATGGCCAGCAGGAACATGTCCCAGCCCGGCCAACCGATATTGATGGGCAGATGGCTGAACAGCAGGGCGAAATCTGGATTGGTGATGCCCCATTCAATGGTGGGCATCGGGAACTCGCCCAGAATCCAGCCCACGGCCATGGCCACCAGAAGGCCCGGCACCATGCCGAAATTCGCCACCATCTTGGCCACCTTGTTTTTCAGCACGACGCTTTTAAACGAGATGGAGAAGAGGATATAGGCGGCAATCACCGCGCCGATGATGATGGATACGGGTGCCCCTTCCACACGGCCACCGGCCTTCAGCTCACCCATCATGGCCGCGATGCCTGCGCCAATGATGATGCCGGCCTTCAGCGAGTTGGGAATGGCCGTGACCAGCTTGTTGCCAAGCCCGGTGATGCCGAGAAACAGGAAGATGATGAACACTTCGATCTGCAGCGCCATCATCGCCTTCATGGCTTCCGGGCCGGGCTCGAAATTCTGCAGATAGAGAAGCACGATCGGGATAGCCGGCGTAATCCAACCCGGCACCAGCGGCACACCCAGAAGGGCCGGCAGCATGAAGCCGATCCCGCAGATGACCACGCCCGCCAGCGCTGCCTCATAAGGCAGGCCAAGATACTGCTGGAGAAGTGGAATCATGCCCAAGCTGACGACGAACATCAGCAGAGCCTGAATCATTTCAGGAAATTCCCAGCGATAATGAAGAAATGGCAGGCGAACCTTGAACGGTCCGATCGGCCAGTAGGGCTGTTCTGCCCCGTGCTCACGTTGTCTGAGCATTGAGTGCCTCCCGAAGGCTTTGATTTTTCGTATATATTATTGTTTTAAACAGCATGAATCTATCCATCTGCTTTGTGGCAAATGGATTCAGGTCATTTCCTCGCATGATGGGCTGAACCTTCACGCGGGGTGGGGCAAACTTTGGGTAAGTTCGTTCTTTATACTGACGAATTTAACATGCGGGAGGTAATATACCTGCAAAGTCATGAATTTCCAATGCCTTTGACACAGAAAGGCCATTTTGTGCGATGCCGCGTAAACGATTGAGATTGCTTCACCTTTTGCGCATGTATGTGACCTATGCGGAAGGTGTTAGACTAATGTATAACGCTGGCCGGCAGCTGCCTGCGGCCCATATGGGAGGGGTAAGGTCAGGGGAAGGCGGAAGATGTCGTCAGAAGCGCAGGCGATAGCGCACGAAATCATCCGCCAGGGTGAAGCTGTCATAGAGCTTGCGGGCGGGGTTCCCTGTCTGCGTATGCCAGTACAGGGTGGACCAGTTTTGTGTCTGGCCCCGATCCACAAGATCCTGAATCAGTGCGCGCCCAACCCCCCGGCCGCGATGGGCCGGGTCCACAAACAGGTCTTCCATATAGCAGACAGGGGTTTTCACCCATGTCCCTTCATGCAGAATATAGGTGCAGAAACCGGCGATGTCTGGCGCCGCATTTCCCTCCTGAGACTCTGCTTCCGTCCGAAGCTCCGCCATCAGGCAGAACAGCGGAACGGATGGATCCAGAATGCGGTGCCAGGTATGGGCCGTTACATCCTGCGGAACGCGCGCCTCATAAAAGCGATTATAGCCGGCCCATAATTCGCGCCAGCGCAATTCATCTTGCGGGCGGGCGATGCGGATGTGTAATGGCATGTTCGCGTGGTCCATCACTTCTTTCCGTCACGGGCCGATCATGGCGGCTCTCTTGTGTTACAATGCCCAAGCTGGCAACAAGAGGCCAGCAGGAAACCACAATTGCGCCTTGTCGTCGCGTCATGTGTCGGCGACTGCAAAAGGAGTTGAGCGTGCCTCGTTCGAGAGGCAGACATGGACATGCGTGGGGTTTCCCACCGTGCTTCCACATCGACGCCTGTGGGAAAAGGCTGTATCACGCAGCCGCCTTTTCGCCTGTGCCCTTTCACCCGCGCCTGTTGCCCATGCCTGGCATGGTGGCGCTTTCTCGTCCTCAATATTGTGAGAGCCATGGATTCTCCCCTTTCCGTACCCGCGCTGGCGGATTTTCGCCGCATCGTCATCAAGGTTGGTTCAGCTCTGCTGGTGGACCGGGACAGGGGCCGGATACGCCTGCCGTGGCTTTACTCTCTGGTTGAGGATATTGGAGTGCTGCACCGGCGGGGCTGTGAGGTCATGGTGGTGTCGTCCGGCTCTGTGGGCATGGGGCGCGCCATGCTGGATCTGCCGCCCGGACAGCTGAAGCTGGAAGATGGGCAGGCTGCCGCCGCCGTCGGGCAGGTGGCCATTTCACGTACCTGGGCCGAGGCGCTGGCCTATCAGGATATTCAGGCTGGCCAGGTGCTGCTGACGCTGGGCGATACGGAAGAGCGGCGGCGTTATCTCAACGCCCGTTCTACGCTGAAGCGGTTGATGAAACTGCGCGCCGTGCCGATCATCAATGAGAACGACACCGTCGCCACCAATGAGATTCGCTATGGCGATAATGATCGTCTTGCGGCCCGTGTCGCCACCATGGCGAGCGCCGATCTGCTGATCCTGCTGTCGGATATTGATGGCCTGTACACCGCGCCGCCGGCCCTGAACCCCAAGGCCGAGCATATTCCCGTGGTGCCGCGCATTTCGGCGGAAATCGAGGCCATGGCAGGGGCTGCGGCCTCCGAGCTTTCACGCGGGGGCATGTTTACCAAGATCGAGGCGGGAAAGATCGCCACGGCGGCAGGGACACACATGCTCATCACCACAGGCCATGTGAAAAACCCGCTGCGCCGCATTCAGGAAGGCGGTCGCTGCACTTGGTTCCTGTCGTCCGTCAGTTCCAGCAGTGCGCGCAAAAGCTGGATCGCCGGGGCGTTGGAACCGCATGGCACGCTGTATCTCGACAAGGGTGCTGTTGAGGCGCTGCGGCGTGGCGCAAGCCTGTTGCCGGCCGGGATTCGCCGACTGGAAGGCGATTTTCACCGTGGTGACGCCGTGATTCTGCGTGGGCCGGATGGTGGAGAGGTCGGGCGCGGACTTGTGGCTTATGATGCCCCGGATGCCGAGCGCATCATCGGCCATCCCACCAGCGATATCGAGCAGTTGCTCGGTATCAAGGGGCGCTCCGAAATGGTGCACCGGGACGATATGGCGCTGAGTTCAGAATAATGGGAGGCTACGGCAGGGCTTTGGCCCGTGCCGGCTTGCGCCTTGTTCCGCGTCCTTTTCAGGGAGCGTTTTGCCCAGAAGGGCTTCAATGTTAAGAAGAGGCGCGTTCCCCAGAGGAATGGCCCTCGATCAGGAAAAGAGAGATATCACATCATGACACTACCTGTAGCACCCGCCCGCGTGAATACCCCCGCCACGGCGGAGAAGGTGCCGCCGGCGGAGCTGGAGGCTGCCATGATGGCGATGGGCAAGCGCGCCCGCGCCGCCGCCCGCACCTTGGCGCTGGCCGATGCGGAAACCAAGAGCGCCGGTCTGCGCGCCGCCGCTGCGGCAATCCGCGCAGCTTCTGCCGAAATTCTGGCCGCCAATGCCCGGGATGTGGCCCGTGCCCGTGGCGAAGGTATTTCAGATGCCTTCATTGATCGCCTCACCCTGACGCCGGAGCGGCTGGAAGGCGTGGCCGCCGGTGTGGAAGCTGTGGCCGATTTGCCGGACCCGGTGGGCAAGGTGCTGGAAAGCTGGACTCGCCCCAATGGCCTCACCATTGAGCGGGTGCGCACACCGCTGGGCGTGGTGGGCGTGATTTATGAAAGCCGCCCCAATGTCACCGCCGATGCTGCGGCGCTGTGCCTGCGCGCCGGCAATGCGGTGATTCTACGCGGTGGCTCCGATAGTCTGTCCTCTTCAGGCGCTATTCATCAGGCCTTTGTGAAGGGTCTGGAATCGGTCGGTCTACCGGGGGATGCGGTGCAGTTCGTGAATGTCGCGGATCGCGCCGCCGTGGGCCTCATGCTGGCCGGGCTCGGTGGCAATGTGGATGTGATTGTGCCGCGTGGCGGCAAGAGCCTGGTGGCCCGTGTGCAGAATGATGCGCGCGTGCCGGTGTTTGCGCATCTGGAGGGCATCGTCCATATTTTCGTGGACAAGGCGGCCGATCTCGACATGGCGAAATCCGTGGTGCTGAACGCCAAGATGCGGCGGACCGGTATTTGCGGCGCGGCTGAAACCCTCCTCGTGGATCGCGCTGTCGCCGACACCCATCTCAAGCCTCTGGTGCAGATGCTGCTGGATGTGGATTGTGAAGTGCGCGGCGACAGCGATGTGCTGGCCGTTGATCCGCGCGTGAAGGCGGCTGATGATGAGGATTGGGATACCGAATATCTCGACGCCATCATTTCCGTGAAGGTGGTGGACGGGTTGGCGGATGCCATTTCCCATATCGAGGAGCATGGCTCCCACCATACGGACAGCATCATCACCCGCGATCAGGCGACGGCGGACCGCTTTCTGGCGGAGGTGGATTCGGCGATTGTGGTGCACAATGCCTCCACCCAGTTCGCGGATGGCGGCGAGTTCGGTTTCGGTGCGGAAATCGGCATCGCCACGGGGCGCATGCATGCGCGCGGCCCGGTGGGGGCTGAACAGCTCACTTCCTTCAAATATCGCATTCATGGCGCGGGACAGACACGTCCGTGACACGCGCGGGGGCATCATTCTGCAGGCCCCCGCTGTCTCTCCCGCCTGTGGGGGAGGCTGAGGTCCGCCGCCTGCCGCTGGCCTTGCCGGGCATGCGGATTGGCCTCATGGGGGGCAGCTTCAATCCGCCTCATGCCGCGCACCGCGCCGTGGCGCTTCTGGCCATGAAACGCCTGAGGCTGGATGCAGTGTGGTGGTTGGTGACGCCGGGTAACCCCCTGAAGGACAATCGCGCTTTGCCGCCTTTGGAGCAGCGTGTGGCGGCGGCGCAGAAACTGGCCCGCCATCCACGCATCATCGCCACGGGCTGCGAGGCGCGATGGGGGGGACGCTATACCTACGATACGGTCCGTCAACTGCAACGTCGCCGGCCGGGCGTGCGGTTCGTATGGCTCATGGGAGCGGATAATCTGGTTCAGTTTCACCGTTGGGAACGGTGGCGGGATCTGGCCGGCCTCGTGCCCATTGCGGTTGTCGATCGCATGGGGGCAAGCCTTTCGGCGCTGTCTTCACCTGCGGCCCGCACGCTGGCCCATGGACGGGTGGCGGAGCATGAGGCCGCGCGCCTGCCAGCCCTGAAGCCGCCAGCATGGGTCTTTCTGCATGGCATGAAATCGACCCTGTCTTCTTCAAAAATTCGTGCTCAGTTGGGGAAAGAAGGGGGCGATCCGTCATCCTTCGTGCGATAGAGAGCGGACTCCTGTCGTGCCTCCCTTGAAAAATGATGCATTTGCCTGCACTCTATAAGGGTAAGGGTGCATGGTCCCGCACCCCATAACTGAAGAGGAAGCAGAGCCCTGTCTACGACGGCTCTTTCAGCGGAAGATCAGGTCGCCAAACAGACCGAAGATGCCGCTCCCGTTTCTAAACCGCTCGAGAGCGCAGAGGAAACACTCGCACTTATTCATTCGCGTCTGGAAGATGACAAGTCGGAAGACATCGTCTCCATTGATCTGCGTGGCAAGACGGCCATTGCGGATTACATGGTCGTTGCCTCCGGTCGCTCCCAGCGTCATGTCGGCGCCATTGCCGATCACCTCGTCGAGGCCTTGAAGGCTGCGGGCGTGCGCCAAGTGCGCGTTGAAGGCCAGCCGGCCTGTGACTGGGTGCTGATCGACGCCAATGACGTCATCATCCATGTGTTCCAGCCCGAGGTACGCAGCTTCTACAATATCGAGAAGATGTGGACCCAGACCACACCGGCCTGACCGGCGCTGAGAAAGGCTGAAGGCGGGTGCGTGTTCTTCTGGCGTGCGTCGGTCGGCTGAAGGCCGGTGCAGAGCGCGATCTCGTTGCTCGTTATCTGGAGCGTGCGCGTGCATCTGGACGCGCACTCGGCTTCGGCGATGTGCAGATGCTCGAAATTTCAGAATCCTCGGCCCGCCGTGCGGAAGATCGCATGGCGGAAGAGGGCACTGCTTTGCTGGCGGCCTGTCCGCCCGGCACATTTCTGGTGGCGCTGGACCCAAGTGGCCGCAATTTGCCCAGTGAGGATCTGGCAACGCGCATGGCGCGTGAGCGCGATGATGGCCGCCCGGCCGTCTGCCTTGTCATTGGTGGGGCAGATGGGTTGAGCGATGCCGTGCGCAGCAAGGCCAACCTGCTTCTGGCTTTTGGTGCGGCCACCTTTCCCCATCAGCTTGTGCGGGTGATGCTGGCCGAGCAAGTCTACCGTGCCATGACCATACTATCCGGCCATCCCTATCATCGCGCCTGAAGGGCGTGCGAGGGGAGGCGCACCAGTTGCGGCCAAACCTGACTATCAGGCGCTTTCAACGGATGTGCGTTTCATAATAAAACCGATCGGGGTCGAATCCGGCCGATTTTGTTGTTTCGCACAGCCCATGGCCGTTGCTCATCAAGCTCTGCGTCAGTGTGAATCCAGATGGGCCTGTTCCGCATGGGCCCGTCCGGCCAGAAGCGAGCGGATCAACACGGCAATGGTCGTGCCATTATGGAGCACGGAGGTAGCGATCGGGGAGAGATATCCCCCGGCTGCGGCCGCCAGAATGGCCGAATTCGCGCCTACCGCCACCTTGAAGTTGGAGCGGATGAGCTTCATGGCCTGCTGCGAAATATCCACAATCGCTCCCAGAGACCCCAGCCGGTCCTCTGTCAGCACGATATCGGCGGTGGCCCGTGCGATATCGGCCGCCTTGGGCATGGCGATGCCAACATGGGCGGTCATCAGGGCCGGTCCGTCATTCACGCCATCGCCCACAAAAGCCACCTTTGCCCCGCTATTCTTCAGTTCCTGAAGAATATGAGCCTTATCTTCAGGCTGCTTCTCATAATACACCTTATCGAGCCCCAGAGCCTCGCCAAAGGCGATCGCCTTGGCCTTCTCGTCTCCAGTGATCATGACAAGCTGCTTGACGCCCAGCTCTTTCAGGCGATTGAGCGTGGATATGGCATCCGAGCGCAGCTCATCACGCAGGGCAAACACCGCGAAGGGCTTATCGTTGCGAGCGACATAGAGCAGAGATTTGCCCTCGGCCTGGAAGTTGTGCACCATCTCCCGCTCTTTGGCGAAGGAGATGTTTTCGTCATCTTCCAGAAAATGACGGCTGCCAAAGCGCACCATAGCTCCCTCAATCATGCCTTCCACGCCATGGCCGACGATGAAATTCACCTCTTCATGCGGCACATGGGCCAGACGCCGTTCCCGCGCCAGCGCGACGATGGCGCGCGCCACCGGGTGGGTGGTGTGCTCCCCCAGCGAGGCCACGATCGCCACCACTTCTTCCTCGGTCACACCGGGATAGAGTGGGCAGATGTCTGTCACCTGCAATGTGTTGTGGGTGAGGGTTCCAGTCTTGTCGAACACGATGGTGTCGACATCCGCCAGCACCTCGATGGCCTGTCCGTTCTTGACCAGACATCCCTGCCGGGCGGCCTGATACATGGCGGTTTTCAGAGCGATGGGGGTGCCCAGCTTCACGGTGCAGGAATAATCCACCATGAAGACGGATTCCATGCGCTGCACATTCCGGGTCAGTGCATAAACACCAGCGGCAGAGGCCAGAGTGATGCCTACGCGCTTGTCGGCGAGTTGGTCAGCAATGGCTTCGATTTCAGCCGGGCGCTCCAGCGCATCCTGAATATAGCGGGTGATGCGGCCCGTGGTGGTGGCGTCACCCACCCGCTCGGCCCGAATGACAAGGCTGCCATCTGTGACGATACCGCCCGCCAGAGCCGGGCTGCCGGCAGAGCGCGGCATCGGCAGGCTCTCGCCTGTGACCGCTGACTGGTCCACATAGGCATCACCGGATACGACGGTGCCATCGACGGGAATGGTTTCTCCGCTGGAGACGATGACATGTTCACCACCCTTCAACATATCGAAGGGCACCTGCACCTGATCGCCATCCTCCAACTGGATCCACACATCATCCGGCTTGTGATGCAGCAGGGAGCGCAGCAACTCATCCGAACGCTCGGCCGTGGTGGATTCGATATAATCCGCCAGTTCCACGAGGAAGCGGGTGAAATTGGCCGTGGTATAATCTCCACGCAGGCTGGGCAGGCCCATGGAGAGAGCATCCAGCACCTCCACCTTCAGCCCGTGCTGAATACCGGCGGCTGCGCCCTTCACAAGTGTGGGGGCGATGTTGAGCCAGGTGACAGCGCCGGCTACGGGCTTGGGCAGCACCATGCCGGCGGCCAAAGCTGCGGAGGCGAGAATCAGCTCCGAACTGTCGGTTGCCGGCGGTTGGGCCAGTGGGGGCACATTGCTGGGTGGGCTGGCCGCATTGGTCAGGATTTCAGATCTCAGACCCGGCGTTCCGTCATAATTGACGATGATGGACCGGCAGCCAGGGTTGAGTCGTACTCCTTTCACGCCGCGCAGATCGCGGACCGCTGTTGCGGCCCGCGACAGGAACTCCGGGTCCGCGTCGATCCGCAGGCGCAGTCGATCGGCGACTTCATGGGCGACACGGACTTTCATGGCGACCTCAGCTTCCGGTGCTGGTGGTGGAGGGCTCAGCCTCTTCGGCGGAGGCTTCGGGCGCATATGCCTCCGGCTCCGGGCCGCCCTGTGCGGCAGCGGCGGCCACTTCAGCTTCGGCGTCGTGCAGACGCTCCTTCATTTCTTCAAGGCCATTCTGGAGGAAAGCCCAGACCTGAACGGCGGTGCGCATGATGGTGCGCTGCGCATTCTCATTGGTGAGCAGGTAGGCGGCGCCAGCGCCAACGGCGAGACCCTTCACCAGAGAATCCGCATTGGGGTGCAGGTGCCAGTTGAGGCCGCTGGTGCCGGCGTTGGCATTGCCATTGGCTGTGCCACCAGCCGCTGCGCCGGCCTGCTGTGCGCCGGGCGGGAAGGGGAAGCCGGGAGGCGGGGCCATGCCAGCGCCCGGAAAACCTGCACCCGGGAAGGGGGGCTGCTGGCCGGAAAAGCCGCCTTGGGCCGTCTCGGACCCTTCGCCATTCTGGCCATAGCCAGCCTGCTGGCCACCCTGCGCGGAAGCGTCCGCACCATTGGGGCCCGGCTGGCCGTAGCCATAGAAATGATAGTGGTAATGAACGCCCTGATCGCTGCCCTTGTTATCCGACATCTTCTTGCTCCTGAAAGGGGAAGGAGGACGGGGAACCGTCCGTCAGGCCTGCACGCTATGAGAAGCGCCGTGCCGTTTTCAGTCCTGAGGGGTATCCTTGGCCTTGCGGAAGGCGCTGGTGAACGCGCCGCGGACATCCGGGCGGTTCAGCAACACGACCGCGCCCGCCCCAATGGCGGCGCCAATCCAGAAATTGGAACCGCTGGCGCGGGCAATGCGGGTGAAGTTGGACAGGCTGAACCCATCGCGCAGCATGCCTTCCAGCACATCCAGCGCATCAATCCGTCCGGTGCCATTCTGAGGTCCACGAGGGCCGGCGCCCTGACCAGCACCCGGCCCATAGCCGGCCTGATTGTTATATGCGCCCTGCCCGTAGCTTCCCTGCCCATTCTGGCCGCCGGGACCACCCTGACCAGAATTGCCATTAGGGCCGAACTGCTGTGCGCCCCATTGATGATTGTAATTCGACATCGGTCTTTCCTCAGACAATTGGGGGACTGATGAATTGGACGAGCCCTTCCGCAGATATGACGGGCCAAGCCACAGCAAAAGAGGAAGGGGTGAGGATCAGGCGGTGTGTTGTTTGAGGATTTGTGCGACTTCCGCCGCATCCGCCTTGAGAAGTTTTTCCCATACGGGAAAGGAGATCTTGTTGGGATCGTACTCCACCACAACCGAAAGTGCAGCCTTGTTCACGCGCGTCGCCTGCACACCCTGCACACGCGAGATCAGATCCACAAAGGGAGCCGGGTCAACCCGTGGCAGATGGGCAAGCGCCTTCAGATCAAGTTTCATCCGAATGCGTCCGGGCACATGGTGAACGATGGTCACAAACCGGCGAAGATGCAGGAAAGGCGACAAATCAGGTATCATGCCTCGGAGGCTCCTCGTCTTCGACCCATTCGTAGATTTCGGGGGTCAGCATGGCCATTGCGCAGTTGCAGCCCCCCCACTTTGATTTTCCGCAACTGCCACCGCAAGTTGTGTCAATGAAGCGCGCCTTGTTCTTGCTGCGCCACATTTCCAGCAGGGCCTTGGCGGCGTCCTGTGTGGTGGATAGGCCAATGGCCAGATCATGAACGCTCGCCCGATGGTGCTGACGCATGTAGCGTTTCACATCCGAAAGTGTCGCCATGCCTACATCTCCCCGCTATTGCCCGCCAGAGCCAGATCCCGCTCGTTCCCATGCTGGGCAGCGACGACCTTTCCGGTTTGATAGAGGCCGATCATCGCAGAGATTAGGACAGCAAGACAAACAGCGATCCAGAAGGTGGAAGATTCCGGGTGCTGGCCGAAGCGCATGGCCTGATAGAACAGCACGGCCCCGCACCAGCCCAGACCCGTCGTCCAACTGGCGGAAAACAGCGTCCAGCGCCAGCCGGTTTCCTGATAGATCGCGCCTACGGCGGCCACACAGGGCATATAGAGCAGGATCATCAGCAGATAGGCGAAGGCTCCGGCTTGTCCGTCGAACCGTGCCGCCATGGCAGTGAAGGCGGAAGGGGCGACCTCCAGTTCTTCGGCCGCAGCGTCCTGGCCTTTGGACGTGTAGGAAATGTTGATGCCCAGCGGGTCGGTCAGGTTGGACAGCACATCTGCAAGATTGGCGGGAATGGTGGCGAAGGCTCCAATAAGCTGAGCGCCGACATTCTCTTCCTCTTCAGAGGCCTCGGCAGGCGCATTGCCCGTCTTGGCGGCGTCCGCATCACCCAGCTGGCTGTAAAGGGCGTTCAGCGTACCGATGACCGCTTCCTTCGCCAGAATGCCTGTGAAGACGCCTACCGCAGCTGGCCAGTTATCCTCACGCATACCCATGGGCTCGAACACCGGCGTGATGGTTCGCCCCACCTGCGAGAGAACGGATTTCTCGCTGTCCTGATTGTTGAAGGAGCCATCCGTGCCCAGCGCATTCAGGAAGGTGAGCACCACCACCATCGGGACAATGAAGCGACCGGCGCGGAAGATGAAGGAATTCAGCCTGCCCCACGCGCGCAGAAACACCGTGCGCAAAGTGGGGAGGTGATAGGGTGGCAGCTCCATCACGAAGGAGGAGGCGTCCCCCTTCAGCACCGTATTCTTCAGCAGAAAGCCAGTGCCCACGGCAGCCAGAATGCCGATGATATAGAGCAGGAAAACCAGATTCTGCCCGGTCTGTGGGAAGAAGGCCGCCGCAAACAGCGCATAGACCGGCAGCCGCGCCCCGCATGACATGAAGGGGGCCATCATGATGGTGAGGATACGATCCCGTCGGCTTTCCAGCGTGCGCGTGGCCATGATGGCAGGCACATTGCAGCCAAAGCCCACAATTAGGGGCACGAAGGATTTGCCCGGCAGGCCAATGGTGCGCATTGCCCGGTCCATCACGAAGGCGGCACGGGCCATATAGCCGGAATCTTCCAGGAAGGAGAGGAAGAGATAGAGAAAGGCGATGATAGGAATGAAGGTCGTCACCGTCTGGATGCCGCCGCCCACGCCTTCGGCCACCAGCACCACCAGCCATTCTGGCAGACCAATGGCGGAAAGCACCTGCGTGCCGCCATTCACCAGCACGGCGCCCACGGCCTGATCGAAGAAATCAATGAACGCGCCGCCCACCGAAATGGTCAACACGAACATGATGTACATCATGAACAGGAAAATGGGGATGCCGAGAAAGCGGTTCAGCACCACCCTGTCGATATGGTCGGACAGGGTGCGTGAAGCTTCGCGCGGGCGTGTGAGAACGAAATCCACGATTGCGGTGATGAAGCCGAAACGGGCATCCGCCACTACGATATCGGTGTCTTCCTCTTCGGTCTCACTGATGGTTTCACGCGCCGTGTTCACCACGGCCTCAAGCCCTGCGCGCCGTTCATCCGCGTTCAGGGCATCACCTTCAATCAGCTTCAGGGCGCGCCATTCCGCACGCGGCGCGCTGATCTCCTGAAGCTTGGCGGCGACATCCGCAACGCATGTTTCGATCAGCGGACCATAATCCGGCTTAACGGTTGGCGGATACGGATTGGCCGTGAGTTCGGCAATCTGGTTTTTCAGAACATTCACGCCGGTGCCGCGTGCTGCCACCAGCGCGAGAACCGGGCAGCCCAGCGCGGCGCTGAGCGCTTCGGCATCCAGCTTCAGCCCACGATTCTCGGCAATGTCCATCATGTTGAGTGCAACGATGATGGGAACCTGCATCTCCAGAATCTGGGTTGTCAGGTAAAGATTGCGCTCCAGATTGGAGGCATCAATGATGTTGATGACGAGATCCGCTTCACCGGAAAGAATATAATCGCGCGCAACGCGTTCATCTTCCGAGATCTGCGAGGTGGCACCGATGGAATAGACACCCGGCAGATCCACTACCTGATAGCTGACGCCCTTGTGGGTGTAGGAGCCGAATTTCTTCTCGACCGTCACGCCAGGCCAGTTGCCCACTTCCTGCCGCGCGCCCGTGATGGCGTTGAACAGGGTGCTCTTGCCGCAATTGGGGTTACCGGCCACGCAGACTGTGAAGGCGTGGTTCGCGTTTTTGGCTGTGGCCATCACAGCTTCTCCACGGCAATCATTTCGGCTTCATCCTTGCGCAGGGTCAGTGAAAAGCCGCGCACGCGAATTTCCACCGGATCGCCCAGCGGAGCCATGCGTGTTACCTCAAAGGTGGCTCCGGGCGTGAGCCCCATGGACATGAGCTTCTGGCGATATTCCGGCCGGCTGCGCCCCAGCCCGACAATACGGGCGCGATCGCCGGGCTTGAGCGCGGAAATGGCAATCGCCGATGTGACAGGCTGCTGGACAGTGACGAGAACCTGTTCCGATGAATAGGCGTCCAGCACCATGCGGCCATCATCATTCACGGCAATCACAATGCCATTTTCGCCATTGTGCTGAAGTACTTCCACGCGGGAGCCGGGATGCAGGCCAAGGTCACTCAGGCGTTTTTGTTCATTTGCGCCGCCTTTGAGGGTGCGGACACGGACTTTGCCGCTTGTCACCTCAAAAAGTTTGATCTGCGCCATTCTTGATGCCTTTCGGATCACCGTGCCAGAAGGCTGAAAGGGTGCAGGACGCACCATCAACCGAAGCACATAATATGATCACGGTTTGCCTGTGAATGCGAATGTAATCCTTGATATTCATCAGAGATTGGAGCCGTCACATCTCTATTTCTGTGGGAATATAAGTTTGTAATTATTATAAAGAGGTATTGAGCTGTTCTGGAGAGGCTGAATACCTCGGATTTTCTGTTGACTCTCTGGGTGCGCAGGTGGAGTGGTGTCAGCTCAGCAGGGCTTCGGCCAGAATGAATGTGCCCAGTCCGATCAGGATGAGGCCTGCACCGGTTTCTGCAATATGTCCCCAGCGGGCATTGATCATGCGGCCCAGCAGAATGCCGGTGGTCGACATGATGAAGGTGGCGCAGCCAATCGCCAGGGCAATCACCAGAATATTCTGATCCAGAAATGCCAGTGAAACACCAACAGCCATGGCATCCAGGCTGGTGCCAATGGCTGTGATGACCAGAACGATAAAGGAGGCGTGTGCGGGGGTGCGGGGCTTTTCCGGCTGGTCTTCATCCTCCTGACGGAAGGCGGCGATGACCATATGTAGCCCCACAGCGCCAAGCAGGCCAAAGGCGATCCAGTGGTCAATGGCCTGTACGGCCTGGCTTGCGGCAATGCCAGCCAGCCAGCCAATGATGGGCGTGATGGCTTCGACCACACCGAAGATGAGCCCCGTGCGCAGAGCCTCATCATAATGCGGCTCTTTCATCCCGGCCCCGCGCCCGATGGAAACCACGAAAGCATCCATCGACATGCTGAATGCCAGAAGAATGATTGCAAGAATGCTCATGCCAAAATAGCCATTCGGACAAGACACCGCGCGTCCTCCTCACCTTGTCCGTATCAAGGTCTGGAACGCGACGGTCTTGCCGGGCCGAGAATTTCGGCTGATCGCACCACGCGCTGAGCGCGAGTGTGTTGACACGATCCCGCCCAAGGCGGTGGCTACTCCCCGATACCTGGAGGGTTAGCGAGTTGGGGGCAGCAAGTCAAACTCCGGTATGGTTGTGAGTGGCACTATTGGGTGCTTTTAAGAGGCGTTCCTGACAAAAATGCAATCCGCCGGCACAAAACGATGCGAAGTTGCAACAGCGTTTGTCTAGGTTGTGGGCAGGGCGACAATCCAGCGTAAAGGCTGTGTTAACTATGTGTCTTCAGAGTTAGCTTACCAAAAACATGATTCGTCAGCCTGCTCTGTCCCGTTGTGCCGTGCTGATGAAAAACGTGTTTTTTCAATATATTGGTCGCGCCGCTTCGGGAGTTTTCGATGGTCTTGTCTTTCTGCGATTGGATTTCGTCCGCTCGCAAGCCCGAACAGGCCATGCCCATGGCGGATCTCTCACGACAGAGTGGACGGGCGCGGGCCCTGATCGGGTTGACCGTGGGGGCGCTGGCGCTTTCGGCCTGCACCACCAATCAGCGCGAAGGCACCCTGATGGACACCGGCACCCCGCCGCTGACAACAGGGCACTCCTACCGCTTCACCGAGGTGAATGCCGACCGTTTCCGTCCATGGAGCAATGCACGCATTGCCTATCGCGTGGGGCCGGGCGACAAGCTGCAGGTGAAATATTTCATCACCCGCGAGATGGATGAGGAGTTGATGGTGGGGCCGGATGGTTCCATCGCCCCGCGGGCCATTGGCCAGATGCGTGTGGACGGCATGACGCTTGGGTCTCTGGAAAAAGCCATTCGCCGGGAATCCCGCAAGGAACTGGTGGATCAGAAAGTGGTGGTGGGGCTGGCTGAGGCCGCTGCTCCTAAGATCTATGTCGGCGGTATGGTGCAGAACCCGGCTGTCTACAAGCTGGAAAGCAATGGCATTAGCGTGCTTCAGGCCATTCTGATGGCTGGTGGTTTCCAGGAAGTGGCGCGCACCGGGCAGGTGGCGGTGATCCGACGTGGCCCGGATAATCTGCCCATGCTGCGGGTGATCGATGTGAAGGAAATCATCGAGACAGGCGCTTCGGATAGTGATGTGCCGCTGATGAGCGGTGATATCATCTTCGTGCCCTACAGCGCGATCGCTGAGGTCAATCTGTGGATTGATCAGTTCATCAACAAGGTCGTGCCGTTCCAGCGGACATTCAGCTATACTATTGGCACTTATACGCAGACCGGTGGCGCCAATCCGTTCGCTATGTGACGAACGGGGGCAGTTGAGCGGACGCTGACCGTGCTGCTGGTGCAACAGTGCCTCACATATCCAGGCGGGGGAGGGGTGGAGCGCGTATGTCTGAACATGGCACCGACAGGCCGTCTTACGAGGTCATTCCTTTTCTGGGCGTGCCCTTTGCCTGTGTGGATGCGCATGGCGCAGCCGGGCTGATTGCGGCCCGGCCACCCGGTGCGCCCTTTGAATATGTGGTGACGCCAAATGCCTCGAACCTGGTGCGCCTGAACGAACTGAAAGATCCAAAATTTATTGAGATCTACCGCCATGCGTGGCTGCACACGCTGGATGGCAGCATTCCGCGTGCGCTGGCGCGCAAGATGTTCGGCCTCCACATTCCTTTGGCTGCGGGCAGTGATATCACGGCCGAGCTCTTCAATCATTTCGTTCAGCCCGATGATCCTATCACCATCATTGGTGGCAGTGAGGAGATGTTGCGGCGTCTGCGTGTGCGTTATCATCTCACCCATGTGCACATGCATGTGCCGCCCATGGGGTTCATCAAGAAGCCGGATGAGGTGGAAAAGTGCGTGCAGTTCGTGCTGGATCATCCGGCGCGCTATGTGTTTTTCATCACCGGCTCGCCGCGCTCGGAATATGTCACCCAGATCGTGCACCAGCATGGCGGCGCTGTGGGCACGGGCCTGTGCGTGGGCAATTCTCTCAATTTTCTGGTCGGGCTCTCGGTGCGCGCACCGGAAGCCTATCGCAAGCGGGGCCTGGAATGGCTGCACCGGATGATGCAGGACCCGAAAATGGTGCGCCGGGTGATGGTGGATTCCATGCCCATTTTTCTGACCGCGACCAAGGCCAGGGTGAGGCCAGAGGCCTATGGCATGGTAGACAAGAAAAAGCCTCACAAATCATGAGGTCTGCGTCCCGGAAGATGTGCTGAAGCCAGAGCCATGAACAATTCTCGCCATATCAATCGCGGTGCGATGCAGGACCGGACGGTGCATCGGGTGGAAATGCCGTTGCAGCGGGAGCAATCCCGTGGTGGGGCGGGTACGATATCGCCTTCAGGTCAGAAGCTGGCGACACTGGTATTTATTCTGTGCCTGCCCTTTTTCGCGCAGGTCTTTCATTATCTCAATGAGTTGCCTCCGCCTTATTTCCTGTCCAAGGCATGGCCCATTCTGGTTTTGCCCTTCACCCTCTATGCCATGGTCCGGCTGAACCTCCCGGGCCATAATCTTTTTCTGGTCCTTCTGGCTTATTTGCTGGGCTTTACGCCGCTTATATCCGTGATGCAGCTCGGAAACTGGTTTTCCGATGCCATGATCACAACGGTGAAGGCGTGGCCTTACAGCTATTACTTTGCACTGTCCGGTGTATTGAGCCTGTTGGCTTTGCCGGCCCGGCGCGTGCGCAAGATCTTTCTCGGTTTTGGGCTTGGAACGTTCATTCTGTTTGTGCTTCTGTGGGTCTTGGTGCCAGCCTCCTGGTATGGTTCCAGTCCTGATGAAGGAAAAATGCTGCAATATGATGTGGAACGCGGAACGCGTATCTACATGGCCACCATATTTGGCATGATTTATATTTTCTATCTGGGTCGAAGCTTTATCGAAACGCGCAAGGTGATCTATCTGATCGGGCTCATTGCGGCGTTTCTCATATTGCTCTTTATCTACAAACAGCGCGCCGCGATTGGTGCGGTTTTTCTGGTCACGGTGTTTGGCATGGTCATGTCCCTGCCGCCGCGTCCGCGCCGGTTCGCCATGGGGGCAGGGGTTGTGGTGGGTGTCGGGGTGTTCGTCGCCCTGATGGCGAAGCTGGGCCTTTTCACAGCGGCTGGCTGGGCGGATCTGGGAGAGCGATTGGGCGGTTCGCTTTCCGTGCGGCAGAATTCTTCGGCGCTGGCCTTTTCCTTTCTGGGCACGGATGTAGAGCGATGGCTTTTTGGCGTGGGCGCGACGACCCGGTTTGGCTCAGTCACGCTGAAGGATATTTTCGGCTACGATCAGTTCTTCATTGCCGATCTCGGCTTACTCGGCACGGTGTTTGAATATGGCCTGATCGGGACCCTTCTCATTCTGAGCGTCTATGTGTGGGCCTTTCTCACCATCAACCGCAACGGGCGGGCGGATAAAGATCGCTTCCAGATCGTGCTGGGCGATTATGTGCTCTATCTGTTGCTGACCTCGCCCATCTACCCGCTTGTTTTCCTGCCGGGTGAGCTGGGGGTGGTGCTGGCGGTCGCCATATATGTGCATCGCTGCGTGACGCGTCAGCAGGAACAAGAGGGCCGGGTGGTCTTGCCGACATCAAGAGTCTCGTTGCCATGGTCACGCGCCAAGGTGAGCTAAACTACCATGGTGCAATCATTTGAAGAATGAAAAAGGCCGGTCAGAAGACCGGCCTTTTCTGTCTCACATATTCGGATAGTTGGGCCCACCGCCACCCTCGGGCGCTGTCCAGGTGATGTTCTGGTTCGGGTCCTTGATGTCGCACGTCTTGCAGTGCACGCAGTTCTGCGCGTTGATCTGGAAGCGTGGTGCGCCTTCGCCTTCCTCCACCCACTCATACACGCCTGCAGGGCAGTAGCGGTTGGAGGGGCCGGCATAGACATCATGCTCAGAGGTTTTCTGCAGTTCCATATCGGCGACCTGCAGATGCACCGGCTGATCTTCCTCGTGATTGGTGTTGGAAATGAACACCGAGGAGAGCTTGTCGAAGGTCAGCACGCCATCCGGCTTGGGGTAGGGGATGGGCTTGCACTCAGACGCCGGCTTCAGGCAGGCATAATCCGGCTTGCCATGCTTCATCGTGCCGAACAGCGAGAAGCCCAGCGTATTGGCCCACAGATCCAGCCCGCCCAGCGGAATGCCGATATAGGTGCCGAGCTTGGACCACAGCGGCTTCATGTTGCGGACCTTCTTCAGGTCATCGCCGATAGCCGAACTGCGCCAGGCTTCTTCATAGCTGGAAAGCTCATCCTGCGCACGGCCGGCAGCCAGCGCCTCGACCAGATGATCCGCCGCCAGAATACCGGAGAGTACGGCGTTGTGGCTGCCCTTGATGCGGGGCACATTGACGAAGCCTGCCGCACAGCCCACCAGCACGCCACCGGGAAAGCTCAGTTTCGGCACACTCTGCCAGCCACCTTCGGTAATGGCGCGCGCGCCATAGCTGATGCGCTTGGCACCCTCGAAGGTGTCGCTGAAGACGGGATGCGTCTTCAGGCGCTGGAATTCATCGAAGGGCGACAGATACGGATTTTGATAGTTGAGGTGGACCACGAAGCCCACCATCACCTGTTCATCTTCCATATGATAGAGGAAGGCTCCACCGCCGGTCTTGGCGTCCAGCGGCCAGCCGAAGGAGTGCTGCACAAGGCCGGGCTTGTGCTTCTCTGGCTTCACCTTCCACAGTTCCTTTAGGCCGATGCCGAATTTCTGCGGCTCGCGCCCTTCGCTCAGCTCGTATTTGGCGATGATCTGCTTGGAGAGTTGGCCGCGCGCGCCTTCGGCGAACACGGTGTAGCGCCCGCGCAGTTCCATGCCGCGTGTATATTCGGGTTTCTGCTCACCAGAGCGGTTCACGCCCATATCGCCGGTGGCGATGCCGATGACCGCGCCTTTGTCATCATAGAGAACTTCATTGGCGGCGAAGCCGGGATAGATCTCCACCTCCAGCTCTTCCGCCTTAGCGGCGAGGAAGCGGGAGACATTGCCCAGAGAGCCGACATAATTGCCATGATTGCTCATCAGGGGTGGCATCATGAAGTGCGGCAGCTTGGTGCCGCCTGCCGAGCCGAGCAGGAAGAAGTGGTCATCCGTGACCTTCTGCGGCAACGGGCAGGCCTCATCCTCGCGCCAGCCGGGCAGAAGGGCATCAAGGCCGATCGGGTCGATGACCGCGCCGGAGAGAATATGCGCGCCGACTTCGGAGCCCTTCTCTACCACCACGACGGAGATCTCTTCCCCTCGTTTGGCGGCCTGCTGTTTCAAGCGGATGGCCGTGGCAAGGCCGGCAGGGCCTGCGCCCACCACCACCACGTCATAATCCATGCCTTCGCGTTCAGGCAGTTCCGCCGCGCTCATGCTCACAGGCTCCCCTTTACGTCATCAAGCTTTCGTTGGAGTTCTTCCATGCTTCGGGGCATATGACAATTCATCAAAGCATCACAAGTGGAAAGCAGCGGCCCTATTTTGTAAATATTCCCCTTTTGTTCATTTTTTGTTCGTTTCATGGAATATTCGGGCTCATGCTTTGTGGCGTGCCTTGTGGGCAGTGCAGCAAAAAGGGCTCTCCACCCGAAGATGGAGAGCCCTTCCGCTACAGATTCGGCGCAGGCCGAAAGATGGATCAGAACTTGTAGTTGATACCAGCCTTCAGGGTGCTCATGTCCGTACCGGACTTGAGCTGAGAGCCGTCGATATAGGTGGACTTGTTGTCGGCGAAGTCGAGATAGAGATACTCGGCCTTCACGGTCCAGTTGTTGGTCAGGGCGTATTCCATGCCGGCGCCGATGGTCCAGCCCCAGTTGGTGTTGTCCTGAGACATGCCCCACATGTCGGAGGTCTTCAGGTGCGCCCAGGCCGCGCCACCCGTGATGTAGGGCAGGAAGCGGTCCATGCCATAGCCGAGGCGGGCACGGATGGTGCCGAAATAGTCCAGCTTCTGCGACACGGAGCCGGCATTCAGGGGGCCGCGGAATAGAATGGCGTTGCCGTTCACGTCGGCCCAGTCGATATCGGCTTCGATGCCGACCACGACATTATTGGCGAACTGGTAGTTGTAGCCCGCCTGGAAGCCGCCGATGAAGCCGTTGGAGCTGCCCATGTCATAAGACACGGTGGGGCCCATGAACATGTTGTAGTCAAGAGTGTTGGAGGCCCAGCCCCAACCCAGATTGCCACCGATGTAGAAGCCGCTCCAGGAGAAGGTCTGAACCGGAACCACCTCAGCCTTGACCGGATAACGGTAGGCCAGATCTGCAGCCGATGCCGTACCGGCCAGAAGAGCAAGGGCGGAGACGCCCAGAAGGGCACGCTTCAACATGAGGAATACCTTTTCTCTGCACTGGGCCTGTGCCGCATCCGAGAGCGGCGGGCCAATTCGATGGGTGTGGTGTACATCCCGGCGGGCGTTTCGTCTGTAGCGAACGCGCCACACCTGGAAAATAAAAAGAGGCGTAGATGTGGCAAATACTGAATAACTATTTACCAATCTTCAGACATGAGTTTCAGTTTTAGGCAAATGTGGCGATGTTCACAGTTATGCCTTATTTTCTTCTCCTCAAGATATCTGTCTCTTACGGATCCTTTTCCTTGTGGTGTATTTCTTTTGTTTTCAGTTGTTGCGCTGTATTGGGCGCGTGGCCGAAATCTATGAAAAACAACTTCAGGATGTGGGATCTGCAAAACCTCCGTCGTTCCATAGTCTGTCTGTGGCATCATCGGGGCAGGTTTGCTCCCGTGATGTCCCGCTGAGGTCGATCATGGCGGCTGAATCTTGCTGATTTCCTGCCAGGTACCCATCACAGGAGCCATGCTGAATCTTGCGTTAATATCTTAATGCTATGATTTTATTCAGTTTTGATGGAGGCATGGCGCGGTTGTCCCGTTTTGTCCACATCGCAGCCTTTCCGCAGGTGAGGGGCATGGTTGCCGAATGATGAACAGATCGGGTGCGGGTTCAGGGTCCTTGCCTCTGGTTCTTCCGCCCGCCACTCCCTAAATTGCAGCCATGAGCGCCAGACCCCTCAACAGCCCGGACCCGACCTTGCAGCCTGCGGGCCCACGCCATCCCGAAGGACCGCCGGAAGTGGTGGTGGATGACCGTGACTGCGAGAAGCCGAACCCGCCGGGTGAGGATGCGGAAGGGGCCGTTGAGCTGACAGAGCAGGCGGAGGCGCAGGGGGCTTCGCCTCTGGCCATGGGCCGGGCCGCCATCTTGCGCGCGGTGAAGCATGCGCCCGCCGGGCCGGGTGTGTACCGGATGCTGGGGCAGGATGACACCGTACTCTATGTCGGCAAGGCGAAGAGCATTCGCAAGCGCGTCACCAGCTATACCCGCCCGGTGGGGCACACCAACCGGATCGCGCGGATGATCGCGGCGACGCTGCGCATGGAATTCATCTCCACCCGCACAGAGGCGGAAGCCCTGCTGCTGGAGGCAAACCTCATCAAGCAGCTCAAGCCGCGCTTCAACGTGCTGCTGCGCGATGACAAGTCTTTCCCTTATATCCTGATCACGGCCGACCATGACGCCCCGCAGATTGCCAAGCATCGCGGCGCACGGAACCGGCCGGGTGATTATTATGGCCCCTTCGCCAGCGTCTGGGCGGTGGATCGCACCATCAATGCGCTGGAGCGGGCCTTTCTGCTGCGCTCCTGCTCGGATAGCTATTTCGAGAATCGCTCGCGCCCGTGCCTGCTGTTCCAGATCAAGCGTTGTGCCGGCCCCTGTACGGGGGAAATCGAAAAAGCCGATTATGCGACGCTGGTGCGTGAGGCGCGCGCCTTTCTCTCCGGTCGTTCCCGCACCATCAAGGATGAGCTGGCGCGGGAAATGGAAGCGGCAGCAGAAGAGCTGGAATTCGAGCGCGCCGCCCGCCTACGTGATCGGCTGGCGGCGCTGTCCGCCATTCAGGGTGCGCAGGGCATCAATCCCCGCTCGGTGGAAGAGGCGGATGTGTTCGCCTGCTATCAGGAGGGCGGGGCCACCTGCATTGAGGTGTTCTTCTTCCGCACCGGTCAGAACTGGGGCAACCGCGCCTATTATCCGCGTGCTGACCGCTCTCTGGATGAAGCCGAGGTGCTGGGGGCGTTTCTCTCGCAATTTTATGATGACAAGCCGGCCCCGCGTCTCATCCTTCTGTCTCACAAGGTGGAGGAGCAGGGGCTGATTGCCGAGGCGCTCTCCGAGAAGGCCGGCTTCAAGGTGGAGATCGCCGTGCCCCAGCGGGGGGAAAAGCGCGATCTCGTCGCCCATGCCGCACAGAATGCGAAGGAGGCGCTGGGCCGCACCCTGTCGGAAAGCGCGACGCAGGCCCGGCTGTTGGAAGGTGTGGCCAAGGCCTTCGACCTGCCGCATCCGCCCCGGCGGATCGAGGTGTATGACAATTCCCACATCATGGGCACCAATGCGGTGGGGGGCATGATCGTGGCCGGGCCGGAGGGCTTCCGCAAGGCGCAGTATCGCAAGTTCAACATCAAGTCCGCAGATATCGTGCCGGGGGATGATTTCGGCATGATGCGCGAGGTGCTGCGCCGTCGTTTCGCCCGGCTGCTGAAGGAAGCGCCCCGGCATGGGCCGGATGAAGAGCGGGTTTCTGAAGGTGTAGAGCGCGAGAACGACACGCAGGTCGATCAGGCGCTTCAGCATGGTTTCGTCATCACGGCTTCTCTCATGCCGCCTGCTTCAGATGAAGTGAGCGCGCCGGAGGATGATGGGGCGGACGGGCCGGTGGATCTCAAGGGCGATGGCGGGGCCTCACCCTGGCCGGATCTGGTGTTGATTGATGGCGGACTGGGCCAGCTCAATGCGGCCCGGCAGGTGCTGGATGAGCTGGGCATTGATGATGTGCCACTGGTGGGGATCGCCAAGGGTCTGGACCGCGAGGCCGGACGTGAGCAGTTTTTCTTGCCGGGGCGCACGCCCTTCCGCATGGAGCCGCGCGACCCGGTGCTCTATTTTATCCAGCGGCTGCGGGATGAGGCGCACCGTTTCGCCATCGGCTCTCACCGCGCGCGCCGCAAGAAGGATATGACGGAGGCCGGCCTGCAGGCCATTCCCGGTGTGGGCCCCACACGCAAACGTGCCTTGCTGCGCCATTTCGGTACATTAAAGGCCATTGAAAATGCTTCTCTTGCGGATCTGGAGCAGGTCTCCGGCGTGAATGCCGCCATCGCAAAGGCCGTTTATGATTATTTTCATGAGCGGCCTTCGGGGTGAGAGGGCTCGACCGCATGAGGCCGAGCGGGCATTCTGCGCCCCAGAATCAGTTTCATCCGGGCGCGCCTGCGCGTCCACCGCGTAAAGTTGAGATCATGTCTGACGCCGCGTCGCGCACCTCTCCCACCTCCGGGCCGGTCAACAGGGGAACGGCCAACAGGGGGCATGCACTCTCCCTGCCCAACCTGCTCACCTATGCCCGCTGCGTGGCGGTGCCGCTGGTGGCGGGGTGCCTGTTCTGGTCGGATATCTTGCAAGGTGGGTTGTGGCTGCGCTGGGTGGCGCTGGGGCTTTATGTGGCCGCCGCGATCACTGATTTCTTTGATGGCTATCTGGCCCGCGCATGGCAGCAGCAATCCGCCATTGGCCGGATGCTGGACCCGATCGCCGACAAGCTGCTGGTTTCTACCTGCCTGCTGATGCTGGCCTCCGATGGCACCATTCGCGGCTGGTCGCTCTGGGCGGCGGTGGTGATTCTGTGCCGCGAAATTCTGGTATCCGGCCTGCGGGAGTTTCTGGCGGAGTTGCGGGTTTCTGTGCCGGTCTCGCGGCTGGCCAAGTGGAAGACCACCATGCAGCTAGTGGCCATCGCGGTGCTCATTACCGGGCAGGCGGGGGAAAAGCTGCTGCCGGGGCTTAATCTGGCGGGCATCGTGCTGTTGTGGATCTCCGCCGTTCTGACCCTTTACACCGGTTATGACTATTTCCGCGCCGGTGCGCGTCATCTGGTGGAGGATGAAGGGTGAAGGTGCTCTATTTCGCCTGGCTGCGTGAGCGTGTGGGCTGTGCGGAAGAAGAAGTGTTTCCGCCCGAAGATGTGGTGAGCATCGCAGACCTCGCCATTTGGCTGGCTGGCCGGGATGAGGCCCATGCCCATGCCTTCGAGAAGCCACAGGTGGTGCGCGCCGCCATTGATCGGCGCCATGTGAAACCGGATGCGCCGATCAAAGGCGCAAGGGAAATCGCTTTCTTCCCTCCCATGACAGGGGGCTGAGGAATGCAGGGTAACCCGGGTGAACAGGGGCTGTTTCAGGTGCGCGTGCAGGCCGGGCCTTTCGACCTTGCTGTGGAAAGCGCGCTGCTGAGCGCTGGGCGCACGGATGTGGGCGCCGTGGTGACCTTCACCGGTCTGTGCCGGGCTGATCCGGCGGCGGATGGCACGGCCCTTTGCGCTCTGGTGCTGGAGCATTATCCCGGCATGGCGGAAGAGGAGATCTCGCGCCATCTGGATGAGGCCCGCCAGCGCTGGCCCCTTCAGGGGGCTATCATCGTGCATCGCCATGGTCGCATCACCCCCGGCGAGCCGATTGTTCTCGTCGTTACGGCTTCGGCGCATCGTGCGGCCGCTTTTGAGGCCGCCGAATTTCTGATGGACTGGCTGAAGACCAATGCGCCCTTCTGGAAGAAGGAAGAGCGCGTGGCTGGTGCAGGGCAGTGGGTGGAAGCGAAAGACCACGATGATACCGCAGCCGCGCGCTGGCAGACGCGCTGATCCATATTCCTGACGGCGGGGTCCAGTCGGTAACGGGGTGAAATGCCCCCTTTGTCGTTTCGTCAGAACGCTCTGATCCTGTCGCACGCTCCGAAAAAAGGTCGCAAAAAAGGGCCGCCCTGAGAGGCGGCCCTTTATATTGTGGGGGCAAGGTGCTGTTCAGGTCACCTTGTAGAGCCAGTGCGGCAGATAATAGCGGCGGCCGAAGAAGCCCAGCCCCAACAGCGCTCCGCCGCTCTCAGCAACAGTGTCGCGCAGATTGACGGCGGCGGCCTTGCGGGTTTCCTCTGCATGTACCGTCAGCACGTTCCCGTCCACCAGATGGCATAGGCGACGTGTAACCAGGGCTGTGCCATGGAGGACGGAGCAGATCACCACGCAATCGAAATCTTTGCGCAACTGGTCCAGCATGTCCTCACCCTCGGCCACAGGCAGACGGACACTGAGCAGGGGGGAGTTCTCGACATCCGCCGCAGACCACAGCTTGTCGACCGGGGTCGGGGTAATGGCGAGGCCGCCGACGGAACGGATATCCGCCGTCTTGATGGGGTAGGGGCTCGGGGAGCACAGATCCACCATCAGCGTGCGCATCTGGCGCTGCGTGGCGAATTCCTCGGCGAGACGGTGGCTGAACCACACCAGCGCGTCATCGGGCGCTGTAGCGATGAAATGCATCACACGCAGGGGCTTGCCATCCACCTTGGTATCGAGAAGCAAGGTGGCGCAACTGCCAATGGTCTGCTCCACCTTCTGGCTGGGTGCTGTTTCGGCTCCGGCATCCAGCGTTACCAGCGCGGGCAGGCCGAGCATGCGCTCCGCTTCGCGCGGCACGATATAGATGGAGCGCAGTACGGAGGCGATGGTGCCGGCAGCAATGCCGAAAAGAAGCCCGCCAAACAGGCCCGCCAGCAGCAGCGGCAGCGTGAGGGAGCGCTTGGTGACGGACGCACCGGCCTCCTGCACAAGCCTCACATTGGATTCACGTGTCTGCGCTGCCGTTTCCTCAATCTTTGCGGCCACAGCCCGACGTTCATATTCGCGGAAACCGTCATTCAGGGAGGTGCGGCGGCGTTCCAGTTCGACCAGGCGGGTTTCCGCCGCGCGCAGCACATCCAGCCGCTCCTGGGACGTCGCGAGCTGGCCTTCCAGTTCCTGCTTCTGATTGGCGATGGAATCGAGCTCCACCTGCAGATTGATGATGAGGTTTTCCGTATAGGCCACAGCCGGGTTCCGCACGGCGCGGTCTGTATAATAGGCGGTGTTGCCGCGGTCCTTGATGCGCTGCTTGATGGTGGTGATCTTCTTGTCGATCTCACGCAGAAGCGGGCTGCCGGGGGCATATTGCGCCGCCAGCCTGTCGCGCTCCATCAGCAGACGGGAAAGGATGTTTCCGGTTTCGTCGCCGCTGAGAGCGTCGGTCTTTTCCGAAAAATCGAAGACGGATTCCGGGGTGGCCTTGAGCTGGCGCTCCGCCTCTGCGAGTTGGCCTTTCAGCGTCACCTCACGCTCTTCCACCTGCCGCATACGCTGCACGATGGCATCCAGCTGATTGGAGGCCAGAATGGAATCCTGATTGAAATCGATCACACTGACCTTGTTTTTCAGCGCCTCGATATCCTTGTCCACGGCACTCAAATCGCGCCGAAAACGCTCCACCTCAAGCTGGAGAATCTGCGAGGTGGGGTTTTCAAATACCCGCTTGCGCATGGAGAGGTAATTCTGGACCAGCGCATTGGTGGTCTTGATGGCGATGTCGCGGTTCGGGCTGGAGAAGCTGACTTCCAGGACATTCGAACCGGAAAGAACGCCAGCCCGCAAATGCTTGCGGAAGCGGGCGATATCCTTGTCCATCTGGTCTTCGTCATTCTGGCTGAAGATGCTCAGAAGGGATGAAAGAGGGCTGGACGGAAACAGCCGGTTGATGCCAACCTGCTCGATGGTGGCGCGGATCACATCCGCGCTCTCCAGCATCTGCACTTCGGATTCGACCTGTTTCAGTCCTTCCACCGAAAGCACGGCGGGGCCACTGTCGGTCACATCCTGTGCGGTGGAGGTCTCGCGGTTCACGATGACCAGCAAAAGGCTATTGGCGGTATATTCCGTCTTCACCACAAGCGAGGCCACAATGCCGATGATGACGGGCAGAAGCGCCGCGAGAAGCACGATGCGCAGGTGGTAGAATGTGAAGATCAGAAAATCACGCAGGGTGAAGCTGGGCAGCCCCTCTTCCTGCATGGGGGCGGGCGGTGCCGCATCATTGATCTGGCCTGCCATATGTGGCGTCGACATGCGTTCCCCCGCGCCCCTTCCTAAAAAGCCATATACAATGTGCCGGTTCCGGGCACATCCATGGCCGAATCCGGTCCATTTTCAGTCACTGCGTGCCAAGATCACTGATTTTACCTTACCCTACCGTTAATTGGAGGGACCTTCCTTAGTTCAGGAAATCAATAAGCGCGGGGCATGAGGCGTAGAACAACAAGAGTTGTGCCAATCGCGCCCTGCGCAATGAAGATGGTGGTGGCGAGCGCTGCGCCGGTCATCCCAAAGGCGGGGATCAGCAGGGCGCACAGAATGAAGCAGGTGACCAACTGGGCCGCGCTGAGCCAGCGCAAGATATAGCCCTTGCCTGTCATGGCCAGCATCACATCCTGACATGGCAGAAGGCAGTTGATGAGCTGACCCACCGCCATGATGACAAGCGCGGTGGACGCAATTTCAAAGCCGGGCCCGATCAGATGGAGCAGCCATGTCGGCACCACCATCATGATGAGGATGGCCGGCACACCGAAAAAAGCGATGGCCAGGCGGGCCTTGCGGTTCTGGGCGCGCAGTTCGTCCCAGTTGCCCCGGCGATGCGCTGCGGCGAAGGAAGGGGCCGCAATGGTAGAGATGGCAATGATGACCACCCAGATTAGCACTGTAATGCGTGCAGCGACCGAGAAGGCACCCATCACCTCCGCCGTGGCGTAGACCGCAAGCACCAGAAATGGGATGGAGTTGAGCAGGGACTGCGACATCTCCACAATCGCCAGAGGCCAGGCGGTGCGCCACAGGGCGGGCATCTTCTCCGTGGGTTCATGGCCCGTCTGCACCAGACGGAAGCGCCGACGCTCCGGCAGCAGCAGCACCACGCCCAGCACCGCACCCACCAGATTGGCGAAAGCGAAGGCATAGAGAATGCCATTCAGCGAATGAATGCCGATGGCCAGCGCGCCAAGGGTCAGAACCGGCCAGACGCCATTCTGCACGAATTGCCCGGCCACGCCCCTGCCAAAGCCGGTGAGAGCATGCGCCACGAAAATGCACAGGGTCTGCGGCAGAATGGAAGCTGCGGCAATCATCAGCGGATGCACCAGCTCGTGTTCATGGAAGACATGATCCGCCAGTTGCCGGGCAAAGAGCAGGGTCAAGAGGCTGACGAGAATGCCGCCGACAAGGGTCCACAAGGTGCCCGTCAGCAAGGCGCGGCGGGCTTCGGGCCCGTTTCCGGTGGCCAGTTCCGCCGCAATATGGCGCATCACCGCCTTTTCAAAACCGCCGCGCGCGAGAGTAGCACCCAGCCCGACCCAGGTATTGCATAGGAAGAAAAGGCCAGCTTCAAAAACACCCAGTACCCGCGCCGTGAGCATGTAAAGGCCCAGCTTGCCCACCAATTCTATGCCGCGCACAATCATGGCGGCACCAAAAGCCCAGTGGTTGCGGATCAGGCTCGCGAGGGGCGGAATTTTTCGCGTCATGCTTTCTGGAAGGCAGGAAGGTGTGATGAGGAACGCAACGCAGGGGCTGCAATTCTTGGGGTTCTGGAGAATAAAATATGGCTAGTCTGGCCGCAGCCAGCTGGAGATATGATGTTCCGCACGCCTCCATGGCAGAGTGATGACGGCCATTGCATCATGAAGGAGTATGGAGCATCAGGCAGGGGTTGTCTTCCCCCATCTGTCAGGATGTGCCACAGATGCAATGGAAACAAGGTGTGGATGAGGCCTGTGGTGAATGTGCAGCGCACCAGCATGAGGGCGATTTTTGGAGCAGGACATCTTTTGGCGTCAGCTTTGCTGGCGACAGCTCTGCTGTGGAGCGGCGCCGCGCGTGCCCAGATTGAAACGCTGGACCAGAGCCTTGTGGAAGATCCGCGCAACCCACCTGCACATCGCAAATATGTGCGCATTGATCCGCATCAGGAGGCAATCAGCTATCTGGTGAAGGTGCTGCCCACAGGCTGGTGGACGCGGGAGGCCGATTACAGGGCCGGCCACAGCATTACACTTGAAGTGCACTTGCCGGATGGCTGGCGAGGCAATCCCACAACCGCGCTCATGCGGTTCTGCCCGCCGCCCAAGCACAAATTGTGGCGTTATTTCAAGGAAGTGGACTTGCGGCCGGTTCTGGATGACAGGCGTCGCACCTCTTATGTGTGCTACGCATCCTGAAACCTCTGCCGCGTGTCTGCTGCTGATCCTTCAGCGGATAGGGTGGTCATCCGCCTTGCGCGCATGCGTGGCTTCAGCCTGATGTACCTGACGGTTGGCTGCGCGATCAAAGCCCAGAATCGACATCACGGCAATAAAGGCGAAGAAAATCAGCGTGCTGCCTGTGCTGAAGGTAATCAGCGTTCCGGCAAAGAGCTGGAAGCTCTGCTCCGGAAATTGTGTGGCAAGAAACAAAAAACCAACCAGAACAGCCACAAAGAGGGCAAAACGACGAAGAGCCATAACGCCCTCCACAAGAAGATGAACGGATATTCACAGGCATTTTATCATTGGATCGACTTCAATGAAAGCGAGTCGGATGGAGCCTGTTTCAGGAGCACGGTCGCCTGCGCAGTTTGATATGGGGGCGGCGTGGAATCCGGTATGGACGTGGGTATCGGAAGTGGGTGTCGCAGGGCGGGGTTTTGGCGTAAGAGGCGTTCTGCAAGAGGCTTTCTGTACCTGTTTCAGTGTGGGGCCCTGATCTCGGCCCAGCCCGCACTGAGTGCTGTAACCCTGCGAGGATCATCTGATGTCCGCCACTGCCCCCACCACACTCACGCTGCGCCGCCCGGATGACTGGCATCTGCATTTTCGTGATGGCAACATGCTGAAGGCCGTGGTGGGCGAGACCGCGCGGGATTTCGCGCGCGCCATTGTGATGCCCAATCTGGTGCCGCCGGTGGTGCGTGGCGAGCAGGCTGCGGCTTATGCCGCGCGCATTCGCGCCGCTCTGCCGGAAGGCGCAGCCTTCACCCCGCTGATGACCCTGTATCTCACGGAAGAGACAGATCCGGCGGATCTGCGCGCCGCTGCGGAAGCCAATATCGTGCAGGCTGTGAAGCTGTATCCGGCTGGCGCAACCACCAATTCCGCCTCAGGTGTGCGCGATTTTGCCAAGGTGCGTAAAGTGCTGGAAACCATGGCCGAAATTGGCCTGCCCCTGTGCGTGCATGGCGAGGTGACGGACCCGGAGGTGGATATTTTCGACCGCGAGGCCGTCTTCATCGATACCATTCTGGACCCGCTACGCCGGCAATTGCCGGAACTGAAGGTGGTGCTGGAGCACATCACCACCCGTGATGCGGTGGAATATGTACGCGCGGGCAATGACAATCTGGGTGCGACCATCACGGTTCAGCATCTCATCATCAACCGAAACCATATTCTGGCGGGGGGCATCAAACCGCATTATTACTGCCTGCCGGTGGCCAAGCGAGAGGAACACCGGGTGGCGGTGCGCGCGGCTGCGGTTTCCGGTGAGAAGCGCTTTTTCTTCGGCTCAGACAGCGCGCCGCATCTGGACCCGGCCAAGGAAAGCGCCTGTGGTTGCGCGGGCTGCTTCTCCGCCACTCTCGCTCTTTCCGCCGTGACGGAAGTGTTCGAGCAGGATGGCGCGCTGGACAAGCTGGAAGCCTTCATGTCCCTCAATGGCCCGGCCTTTTATGGCCTGCCGGTGAATGAGGAACGGATCACGCTGGTGAGGGGCGAGGCGCAGGCGCATCCAGGCAAGATCGCCACGCCCGACGGCATGTTGACCATTTTCGATCCCGGTTTTCCGCTCCATTGGCGCGTGAAAGGCTGAAATCCGGCCCGCCGGTAGATATGAAGAGGGCGGCCGGCAAGCGCCGCCTTTTTTGTTGCGCCAGTTCTGTTCAGGCGGTGTTACGCTTTGCGCACCCAGCGGCCATTGTCTTCCTGCTGCCAGTAGGTCAGCTCGTGAGAATGGGTCTTGGCCTGTTCACGGGCTTCGCGCCAGTGCTGACGGGCGGCCTGCACCTGTTCCTCGTCATGCCCGTTGAACAGATGCACCACGCGCACATAGGGGCTTGAATCATCCAGCGCCACGGCATCCACCAGAAAGCGTACCTGTGCGCCATTGGGGTTGTCCTGCGTGGTGGTCAGCAGTACGGGCTGGCGTTCGGGCTTGGGCTGGGCATCCGTGCCATGAGGCAGGAAGGAGGCCTCATTATAGGTCCACAGATGGGAATCCAGCGCATCGCGCCGCTCATCCGAGCCACATTGCACCACGCAGCGCCAGCCACGTTCCAGAGATTTCTCCAGCAAGGTGGGCAGCACCGCTTCCAGCGGGCGACGCTCCAGATGATAGAAGAGAATCTCGCTCATGGTCACTCGGTCCGGGGCCGTGGGGCCTCCGCTCTCAGCACGCCTTATACAGCATCAGGCTCTGAAGGCGATGGGCCCGGGCGCAGTTACGGCAGAAAGAGCCCGTGCCCGCAACTGGCAGCTTGTGGCCCAGTGCAGCAGGGCATCCTCTGCCCCATGGGTGACCCATAGCTCCTCGCACTGGGTGGCGCGGATGGTTTGGGTGAGGCCGGCCCAGTCCGCATGGTCTGAAATGATGAGCGGCAGCCCGGCACCCGGCTGGCGGGCCCGCACCCGCATCCAGCCCGAGGCATGGCACAGCACCGGCTCTGAAAAGCGCCGCAGCCACGTGTCTGTCATGGACATGGGCGGGGCCATCACGATGCGCCCGGCAAGTCCATCCGGGGCCTCTTCCGGCAACGGGGCGACAGGGCCGAGATCCAGCCCCTGTGCGGCATAATAGGCGGTGGTGCGCTCCAGCGTACCGTGCAGCAGCAGAGGCCGGCCCGGGTCATCCTGCCCGGCCTGTCGCAGCAGCGCCATCATGCGCTGGGCCTTTCCGAGCGAATAGGCCCCGATGAGATGGGTACGCTCGGGAAACAGCCGCACCGCATGCAGCAGCCGGTCCACCTCCCGCGATGGGTCGGGGTGGTGAAACACCGGCAGGCCGAATGTGGCCTCGGAGATGAAGACATGGCAGCACACCGGCTCGAAGGGCGGGCAGGTCGGGTCCGGCACATCCTTGAAATCACCGGAGACGACCATAACCAGGCCACGCCATTCCAGTCGCACCTGCGCCGAACCCAGCACATGACCTGCCGGATGAAGGCTGATGCGGACACCATTGATGGATGTGCTCTGCCCGAAGGCTAGCGCCTCGCTGCTGCCGGCAAACCGCGCGCCAAGGCGGATGGCCATGAGATCCAGCGTCTCACGGGTGGCCAGCACATGCCCGTGGCCCTTGCGGGCATGGTCGGAATGGCCATGGGTGATGATGGCGCGCGGGACCACCCGCACCGGGTCGATATAAAAATCACCCACCGGGCAATACAATCCCCGGGGTGTGGGGTGCAGCAGATCTTCAGGGCGCAAGGTCATTCGGGGCACAAGGTCCGGTGGTATTACCCAACCGATATGGGGAGCGCGCAGTCTCTATGCGAGATCTGCCCGGGTACGCCTCTTTTGACGGAATTTTTCCAGATGGGTCCTTTCCAGATGATTCCTTCAGTTCAGGGCGAGGGAGAAGGGCGAACCCTCATAGGCATCCGCCCCCCGACCGATGGAACGGATCGCCTTCACCATGCGCCCGTCACGCCCGAGCACGCCGTCGGCCAGCGCTATGAGGCATGGATTGGGAGTGGCGGTGGGCGAGGCGGCGCGCAGGCGCTGGGCCAGCTCCATCTCATCGGCATCCGGCATCAGGGCACACAAGGCGGAATAGGCCGCCGCGGTGGAGCGCGAAATCCCCGCATAACAATGGATCACCAGCGGTGTCTCACGCGGCCAGGCACGTACGAAATCAAACAGCTCGTGCACATGGGCCTGTCCGGGGGCGACCAGCCCCTCCATTTCCTGCTCGATATCGTTGAGGCCCAGAAACAGGTGGTTCGTGGGGTCTACATTGGATGGGCGCGTCACCACTGTATCGCGATTGATAAGGGTGATGATATGGCGTGCACCCGTGGTCTCCACCGTTTCATGCAGGCGGGAGAGAGAGCAGACGTGGATCATGGCTGGAGCTCCTCGAAGCGATGCAGGAAGCGATCCTTCGCTGTTTGCGCGGTCCACGGTTCAAGATAATCGCGTTCGTCCTGCGGGTCGAGGCGGGGGGGGCGGCCAAAAATGGTTTTGGCTTCCGCTGGGGAAAAGCCCGCCAGATGAATGGCCTCGAAATAGGCCGAGGCCCTGTCCGCTGTCTTGATGATGCGTTCTAGCGAGGCGGGCCAGTGGGCGGGCAGGGAAAAGCGCATGGAAATGGCCGCCAGAAGCCGGGCTTCCACGCCCTTGTAATCATCGCCGAGCACCGCCTTGAAGGGGGAGATCATGTCGCCGATGACATATTCGGGGGCATCATGCAGCAGGGCGCAGAGCAGCCCGTTGCGCTCGGTTTCAGGATGCGCCCGGCGCACCAGAAATTCAGTCAGCAGGGAGTGCTGGGCGACAGAATAGATATTGTCGCCATGGGTTTGTCCGTTCCAGCGGGCCACGCGGGCCAGCCCGTGGGCGATATCCTCGATCTCGACATCCAGCGGGGAGGGGTCCAGCAGATCCAGTCGGCGACCGGAGAGCATGCGCTGCCAGGCGCGTGGCGGCTTGCGGCCCTTTGCCGACCGGGCGGTGCGCGTCTTCTGTGGGGCAGGCGCAGGGACGCTGTTGCTCCGGGACCTCTCTTCCGAGGGCTCCGTGGTAGTGGTTCTGGATGTTCCGGCTTTTGCGGGCGCGGCTGTCACGAATCGCATGCTCCCTGTGTGAGGGGAAGGTAGGCTCTCAGGCTGGTGCGACAAGGGGCTCTCTCTCATATGATCCGCGACTTGTGGACGAGGGGCTGATGGGCCCCGCACAGGGTGGGAGAGTTTGCGATGAGAGAGGCATGATGGAGAAGCGCGTGGAAAACCTTTCTGCCGACATCCCTGCCGTGGAGTGTGGCGTTCGCCCGGTTGTCGCCACCAGCATCGCGGTGTTTCGGGGGCCGCATGTGCTGCTGGCGCGGCGTGCGCCAGCACCGGGGCGCGAGAATGGAGGACTATGGAGCCTTCCGGGCGGGAAGGTGGAGCCGGGTGAGACCATGGCGGAGGCGGCCCTGCGCGAATTACGTGAAGAGGTGGGCATCAAGGCCGATATTACCGGCCTTGCGGCTGTCCGGGATGTCATCCTGAGGGATGCGTCTAGCGGGTTGCGCGCCCATTATGTGGTGGTGACCCATGCCGCCCGGTGGCGTGCGGGTGTGCCGCAATGCTCCGGGGAGGTGCAGGAGGTGGGCTGGTTTCTGCCGCAGGAAATTTCCGCTTTGCTGGCGACGGAAGGGCTGGCGGAGGTGGTGGCCGCCGCTGCACGCTGTCATGATCTGAAACCTGAATCCTGATCTGTGTGGTTTGATGGGAAGGGTTGAAGATGCGGCGCTTGACCCTGCTGCTGAGGATGCACACCACAGCCCGCATGACAGGGTAAAGCTGTGAGATGGGCAAATATATGTGGCAGGCTCTGATGTTCCGAAGCCTTCGCACCCGGTGGCGCTCTGTGTGGTATGGGCGCGCTATCGGGCTCATGACCATTCGGGTACTTGCAATTGGCATTCTGGGCATGGCTCTGCTGTTCTGGCTTCAGGGTACCACCCCCTCCACGGCCCAAACCCCGTCGGCCCCGGATGCCTCACAGGGGGCTGCGCCGCCCTATGATGATGAGCTGCGGCGGCTCGCGGAAATTCTGGGCGGTTTGCATTATCTGCGCCCGCTATGCGGCGTACAGGGGGAAGGCCAGCGTTGGCGCGATGAGATGACGGCTCTGCTGGAGGCGGAGCAGCCCTCCGCCAGTCGCAGGGGGCAACTGATCGCCAGTTTCAACCGGGGTTATGCTGGTTTTGCAAATGTTTATCGCAGTTGCACCCCCTCAGCCCGGCTGGCCGTGCAGCGCCATTTGAAGGAGGGGGCGCGCCTTGCACATGAGGTTGTAGTGCGGTATGGCGGAAACTGAGGGTAGATGACTCACAATGGCCACTTTGTGACTGTTAACCCTTTGGTAAGAACTGACGCGAAGAGCGCGAATGAACGTGCTACTCAATCCTGCGTCGACGCTGCAGCGTGTCCGGAGGCCAAACGTGTCAACATTGCCCATTTCCGCCATTGACCTTCCCGATATCGCCGATATGGCGGACGACGAACGTCTCGTCGCGCTGACCTATCTGAACGATGCCTGGGTGGAGGCCGTGCGTGACGGGCTGGAAGAGGATTGCCTGGTTCAGGCGGCCCTGTTCACGGCGCTGCGCAGCCTCGTGGCCACCTATGGCGAAGAGCCCTGCGCTGATTATGTTTCCAGCCTTGTGGAACGCGTGCGTGCGGGTGATTATACCCTGATTGGCCAACGTCACTGAAGCTGCGCCACTGAAGACGCAGCCAGCGCATCGGCCATCGCCATGGGCCGGCCCTGAAAAGGGTGAGTGCCGGGGATGCACTTTATCTGAAAATGCAGGGTGGGCCTCGCTGTGGTGAAGGCCCCTTCTGCGTTTGCGGTGCATCTGTGTCAGCGGCGAGAGAAGGGCGGAAGCGCAAGGGCCCCCTTTGTCCCAAGAAGCCCCTTTCCGCTCAGCGTCCCTCACGCACCCATGTCGCCGCCAGCAGGCCCAGCACAATGATAAGGCCGGAAAGCCCGGCGAACAGGGGCATGAGGCTGATGCCCCGCACCACCGATACATCGCGCGTGGACAGGCCCATCCATTGTGAGCCGGCCATGCGGCTGCCGGAGGACATCTGAACCAGTCGCGGTAATGCGCCATTGCGTTCCGCCAGCCGCCACACTCCGCCGCCGGTCGCCTCCACAAGAGGTGCTACCACCTGCGTGGTGCTGGTGACTTCGGCGAATTCCTTCGGGTTCAGGGGGCCAATATTGGCCAGAGCCGTCAGATCACCATTCTGCGCCCGCCACAGCCCGGGCAGGTCCGCCGGAGTGGTGGCGCGCCACAGGCCGGGGCTGGCTTCCTTCAGTTCCAGTGTGCGGGTTTCGCCCGTGGGGGTGGTGATCTGCGCGGGCGGCGCGCTGTCTTCCATGGTCTGGCGCTCCACCACCAGATCCGGGCCGGATACGGTGAGCTTGAGGCGCTCTTCTTCCAGATCCGGCTCCTTCATCAGCCAGTGCGAGAGGCGGCGCAGCAGTTCCACATGCGGTCCGCCCCCTTCATAGCCACGGGCCCAGAGCCAGACCTGATCGGTGAGGATCTGCCCTACACGGCCTTCGCCGACATGATCCACCAGCAGCACGGGCTTCTCACCGGGGGCCGCCATGAGGGATGTACCCGAACGTGGCTGGGTATCGATCACCCGGAAGAAACGACTCCACTGGGGCGGTTCACTGGCGCTGCCGGGCAGATCCCGCGTGACAGGGTGGCGCTTTCCGGCGCGGGTGAGCCGGGCATGGAAGGGCGCATCGGTCACTGCCCCGGAAGGTACGGCTGGCAGCACCTCTTCCAGCGGGGAATAATAGAGCGAGCCATAATCAGCATAATCCTGCCCGGAGGCCACAAGCAACGCGCCGCCACCCTGCACATAGCGGGCGATATTGTCGAAATAGGCTTGGGGCAGAATGCCCATCTGCGCATAACGATCAAAGATGATCAGGTCGAAATCATTGATCTTGGTCTGAAACAGCTCGCGCGTGGGAAAGGCGATCAGCGACAGCTCGTTCAGGGGGGTCGCGTCCTGCTTCTCCGGCGGCCGCAGGATGGTGAAGTGGACCAGATCCACATTCGCATCGCTTTTCAGCAGGTTGCGCCATGTGCGCTCGCTGGCCGTGGGCTCGCCGGAAACCAGAAGCACCTTCAGCTTGTCCCGCACGCCATCAATGGAAAGAGCGGTGCGGTTGTTCACCTCGGTGAGCTCGCCGGGGACAGGGGGAACCTCTAGTTCCACGATGTTCGGGCCGGCATGGGTGATCTCGACCCGCACGGTGGCGGTTTCGCCCGCCGTGACGGTACGACGGGCCACGACCTCGCCATCATGACGAATGGTGATAGGCACCCTTGCGCCGGGTGATAGGCCCTCATCCAGCACCTTGTAGGTGATAGCCTGCTCCTGCCCCACAATGCCGAAGCGGGGCGTCTTTTCCAGCGTGATGCGCCGGTCCTTCTCATCTTTCTGTCCGGTGATGAGGGCATGGACAGGGGCGCTGAAACCCAGATCCTCCACCCGCGCGGGCACATCATGCACCCGCCCGTCCGTGATGAGAATGGCACCGGCGAGCCGCTCGGGGGGCACGTCGGCAAGGCCGGTGCCGAGGGCGGAGAACAGCCTTGTGCCATCTGCCGCACCGCTGCGCCCATCCACGGTGAAATGGCGCACCTCCACGCCGGGCAGGGCGGCAAGGGCACTGTCCAGCGCCTTGCGCGCCGCATCCGTCTGGGCGCGGCGATCGCCAAAGGTCTGGCTCGGGCTGTCATCCACCACCACGGCGACGACGGAGCTGAGTGGTTCGCGTTTTTCCTCGGTCAGCGAGGGGTTGGACAGCGCCAGAAGCCCGGCGGCCATGGCTAGCGCTCGCAGGCCCGCCCCGCGTGTGCGCCGCGCCAGCAGCAGGCCGGTCAGCACCATCGCCAGCATGGCCAGTGCGGCCAGCACCTCCCACGGCACGAAGGGAAAGAAGGACAGGCCGTAATTCATTGCCCCAGCCTCTTCAGCAGCGAAGGCACATGGACCTGATCTGCCTTGTAGTTTCCTGTCAGCACATACATCGCCATATTGGCGCCGGTGCGAAAGGCCATCTCCCTCTGGCGGGGCGCACCCGGTGTGAGGGGCAGAAGCGGCACGCCATCCTCACTCACCGCCCATGCGCCGGCCAGATCATTTGAAGTGATAATGATGGGCGAAACCCCGTCACCCGCCCGTGCAGGGCGGTCCTCCGCCTCTTCCAGCGTTTCCGGCAGGGCTTCCACCCATGTGGTGCCTCCGGTGAAACGGCCGGGAAAATCCCGCAGCAGATAGAAGGCTTTTGTCAGCACATGGTCGCGCGGAATGGGGGTGAGGGCGGGAATGTCGAGGCTGGAGAGAATCTCGCGCAGCCGGGCGCGCGCCGGTGTCAACGGCATGCCGGGCTGGTCTGCCCCCTCAATGGCGTCGCGCGTGTCGAACACCACCGTGCCACCCTGTTTCATATAGGCATCCAGCCGCGCCAGAGCCTGTGGCGAGGGCAGGGGTGCGTCTGGTGAAACGGGCCAGTAGATGAGCGGAAAGAAGGCCAGTTCATCGCGCTCCAGATCCACCCCCATGCTGTCACCGGGCATGATGGCGGTGCGCTGGCGCAGAAAGCTGCCCAAGGCGTCCAGGCCCTGGCGGGAAATATCATCCACCGCCGCATCCCCGGTCCGCACATAGGCGAAACGGGTCTGGCTGGTGGCCTGCGTGGCGAAGGCGTCGGCTTCGGTGGCCGGTTTTGTCGAGGTGGTGTCTGTCGCCGGGGATGGCTGCGCCTGCGCCGGACCTGCGGACCACAGCGTGGTGCTGCCTGCCACCAGAAGGCCAGCCAAAAGCAGGGCCGCGACATTGCGCCCGCCCCGCCGGGAGAGCCCTCCGGTGAGCCACAGCACGGCCAGAGAATCCAGCAGCATCAGCAGCATGATGGCCAGCAGTACCGGCCCGCGCAAATCCTGCGGGGTGCCGCTTTCAACTGCCTCGACCCTTGCGCCGAGAGCTGTGAAATCCAGCAGAACAGGGTGCGCATCCGGCCCCAGCGTGTTCACCGCCACCAGAGATTCCGGCGGGCCATAGAAGCCGGGCGGATGATGGGCGCTGGCCTCGCCGCGAAAATCTGCCGGAATGGCGCGCGCCAGAGGGCCGGGGGTGGTGAAGGCCCCGAAACCATCCAGCACCTGCCGGGGGGCGAGGGGCGGGGCGGCTGGTGCGTTCTGCGCATTCTGCGCGGTGTCCGTGCTTTCCAGGGCCGCTGCGGGTGGCGTATCCGCCAGCGTGATGATCTTGCGCAGCATGTCCACAAATGTGCCGGAAAGCGGCAGGCTGGACCAAGAGGCATCTGCGGTGACATGAAACAGCACCAGCGCGCCCTTGCCGATGCGTCGCCCGGTGACAAGCGGTGTCCCATCGGCCAGCGTGGCCCATGTACGCTCACGCGATGTGCCATCCGGCTCGGCCAGAACCTGCCGGCGCACGGTGACATCGGCCGGCACGTGAAGCTCATGGAAGGGCCCTTCCGCGGGAAGGGCTCCCAGCTTCTGCGGTTCTTCCCAGGAGAGGGAGCCACCCAGAACACGCCCGCCCTGGCGCAGGCGCACCGGCAGAAGGTCATCACGCGTATTGGCCAGTCGCGGGCCGGAAAAGCGCACCAGCACGCCCCCCTGTTCCACGAAGCTCTGGAGCCGTGCCCGCGTGGTTTCGGGAATGGTGCCAACGTCGGTGAGGATCAGAATGGGCAGGCGCTCATCCAGAAAACGGTTGATATTGTCTGTCGCCGAACCGGTCTCTGCAACGCGCAGATCCGCATAGGGGGCAAGGGCGCGGGTGATGTAATAGGTGGGCGCTAGCAGGGGCTGGCCTCTGTCCGCACTGGTGCCGGAAATGACGCCCACCGTGCGCCGCCGCGCATTCCTGTCCAGCAGCTGCACTGCACCGGCAGAGCGTTCGCCGGCAATCTCCAGCCGGGTGATATCATTGCGCATCTTAACGGGCAGGGTGAAACGGGCTTCTGTTTGCGTCACGCCTTCGACCAGCGAGAAGGGGGCCTCTCCCAGAATGAGGCCGCGCCGGTCTTTCGCTTCCACCTTGCCGTTGCGGGGCAGGGAGGCCGCGCCGAGCGGACGCAGAACCTTCACCGTCAGCGCATCCGTCGCATTATGAGGGGCGGCCAGCGCCAGAGGTGTGGGCAGCCCGCCGCTGATGACCTGAGCGCGCTCATCTTTCAGCACGGCGAGGGCGCTGGAAGGTGTGGCGTCCGTCGCGGCATCCACGCCATCGGAGAGGAAGACGAGGCTGGCCTCAGGCGTTGCGGCCAGAATGTCCGCGGCGCGGGTCAGGGCCTCCTGCCGGGGCGGGGCATAGGGCAGGGGGGCGAGCGAGCGCAGCCTGTCGCGCGTGGCGGCAGGGGTCAGCAGGGTCGTGTCACGCGGCACATCGCCGGTGGGCAGAAGGGCGATGCCGCGCCCCTGTTGCTCGGCGGAATCAACTAGCGCATGGGCGGCGGATATGCGGGCCTGCCATTGGGCGGCGGCGGCCCAGCCTTGATCCACCACCAGCACCAGCGGGCCGGAGGCTTTCGTGCCGGCTGGTGGCGGGTTCCAGATGGGGCCGGCGGCCGCCAGAATCAGCAGCGCCGCCAGAATCAGGCGCAGGGCGGTGAGCCACCAGGGTGAACGGGAGGAGGTTTCCTCACGCACAGACAAGCCGAACAGCAGCCGCGCAGGCGGAAAGCTGATATCGCGCGGGCGCGGCGGTACCACGCGCAGCAGCACCCACAAGGCCGGCAGCAGCAGAAGCGCGGCCAGCAGCGCCGGGGTGGTGAAACCAAGGGGCAGGGCGGAAAGAGGCAGGCCGAACATCAGGTGCGACCCTCCTTCACATTGCCTGCGGCTCCGCCCGGTTGCCCCAGACGGGCATAGAGCGCCAGCAGCAGGTCACTCGCCGGCCTGTCTGTCCGGTGAATGAGGAAGCTCCAGCCCGCGCGCATGGCCGCCCGGCGCAGGGTTTCACGGTGCTCTTCCAGCTTGAGCTGATAGGTCTCGCGCCAGCTTTCGGCCCGACCGACCACAATTTCTCCCCCGCCTTCCGGCTCATGAAAGGTGATGCGGCCGGAAAAGGGAAAGCTCTCCTCGGCCGGGTCCACCACCTGCACCACATGGCCGCGCGCGCCGGAGGCAGCGAAATGGCGGATGAGGGAGATGGTTTCATCCGCAGGGGTCCAGAAATCACCCAGCAGCACCATTTCCGCCCGAGGGCCGGGGGCAAAAGCGGGGGGCAGGCTTTCCTGGACCTGGCCCTTGCGCAGGTTCAGCAGCAGCGCCTGCGCCATGCGCTGCATGATGTGATGGCTGGCGGTGGGGGCCATCTGTTCCGGCAGGCCCACCCGTTCGCCGGCCTTCACCATCAGCTCCGCAAGGGCGAGCGCCAGCAGCAGGGCGCGTTCGGCCTTGGGGGCATGGCCGCGCGAGGCATAATCCATGGAGGCGGAAAGATCCGGCCAGAGCCACACCGTGTGCGCCGCTTCCCATTCACGCTCGCGCACATAGAGATGATCGTCCCGCGCGGACCGTCGCCAGTCCACCCGCGCGGCCGGTTCACCATCCAGAAAATGGCGATACTGCCAGAAGGTCTCGCCCGTGCCCGCGCGCCGGCGGCCATGCAGGCCATGCTGCACGCTGGCGGCGATGCGCCCGGCCTCCATCATCAGGCGCGGCATGGCGGCGGCCAGATGCTGGGCGCGTTCGGAAGCCGTGCGCAGGCTGGCGGCGCGGGCACGGGCGGCCTCCTGCAGATCCGGGGCCTGAGTGGCGTCTGGCGATGTGGGCTGTGCGACCAAATCCGGCGTGCTCTCTTCTCGGTCTCTCGGATGCGGATTCAGCCTAGCCGGGCGGCAAGGCTGCGGATGAGCGCATTGACGTTTTCGCCCTCCGCACGGGCTGCGAAGGACAGTGCCATGCGATGCTTCAACACCGGGGTGGCAAGTGCGATCACATCATCCATAGAGGGGGCGAAACGCCCGTCCAGCAGGGCGCGGGCGCGCACCGCCAGCATCAGTGCCTGGCTGGCGCGCGGGCCGGGGCCCCAGGCGATCAGTTTCTGTTCGGGGGTATCTTCGCCGGGGCGGGCCGAGCGCACAAGGGTGAGAATGGCCTCCACTACCGATTCGCCCACCGGCATACGCCGCACGAATTGCTGAATCTCGAGCAGACCATTCACATCCAGAGCCGGTTCGGCCTTGCGCTCCTGTGCTCCGGTGGTGGCGAACAGAATGCGCTTTTCAGCTTCCCTGTCCGGATAATCCACATCGATCTGCATCATGAAGCGATCAAGCTGGGCTTCTGGCAGGGGATAGGTGCCCTCCTGCTCCAGCGGGTTCTGTGTCGCGAGAACATGGAAGGGGCGCGGCAGATCATGGCGCACGCCAGCCACCGTAACGTGATATTCCTGCATGGCCTGCAGCAGGGCGGACTGGGTGCGTGGCGAGGCCCGGTTGATTTCATCGGCCATCAGCAGGCGGGTGAAGACCGGGCCCTGAATGAAGCGGAAATGGCGGCGGCCATCCTCGCCTTCCTCCAGCACCTCCGAGCCCAGAATGTCGGAGGGCATCAGGTCCGGCGTGAACTGCACGCGCCGGCTGTCCAGCCCCAGCACGGTGCCCAGCGTTTCCACGAGCTTGGTCTTGGCCAGGCCCGGCACGCCCACCAGCAGCGCATGGCCACCGGAAAGAAGGGTGACAAGTGCCTGCTCCACCACATCATCCTGCCCAAAGATGATTTCGCCAATGGCCGCATGCGCCTTCTGCATGGCGTCGGTGGCGGCCTGTGCATCGCGGATCAGCTTCTGATCGGCGTCGTGAATCTCGCCGGCAGGCACCATCAGGCATTCTCCTTGCAGCAATCTGTATCATGGCCGGGGCCATGGAGCGGAATGTATGGCGCGGGCAGGCTCGCGCCCAAAAGCGGCAATATCACGCCTCGCCCTTTCCTGCGCCGGTTTTCTCTCATCAGACAAGGCCGTTGGCCTCGCCCCTGCCACCAAGAATGCGTACGATGGTGTTGAAGACAGGTTGATGCTGGCCCGCTGGCCGTGTGTGGCGTGGGCAAATGCTGATTGATTCTGGATGGCGGATTTGATGGTTGCCGTTTCTGGTGAAGAACATTCTGCGGAACATGAGAACACGGTCCCTTCGCGCCTTGATGGGCTGATGGCGGCGGTGCGTGCGGCAGGCAATCGCGGCCCGGCTCCGGTTCATCTATGGAACCCACCAGATTGCGGGGAGATGGATCTGCACATCAAGGCCGATGGAAGCTGGCACTATATGGGCAGCCCCATCGGTCGGCAGGCGCTGGTGCGCCTGTTCGCTTCGGTTCTGGCGCGTGAGGGCGAACGTTACGTCCTCAAGACACCGGTAGAGAAGATTGGCATTCAGGTGGAAGATGCCCCTTTTCTGGCCGTGGAAATGGCTCTGGAGGATGGGACGGACGGGCCTGTTCTGGTGTTTCGCACCAATCTGGATGATGTGGTGCGCTGCGGGCCGGAACACCCGATGCGCTTTGCGCCCGGTGACGCGCCGGGCGAGTTTCGCCCCTATGTGATGGTGCGCCACGGGCTGGAAGCCCGGCTGACCCGTGCCGCAGCCTTCGATCTCATCGCTCAGGGTGAGGTGCGCGACGTGGAGGGGGCTGGCATGTTCGGCATTGCGTCCGGCGGAATGTTCTTCCCCATCATGCCGGCGGATGAGCTGGAGCGGCTGGCCGGGTCGGATACCGATGCATCGGGTGCGGCATGAGCGTCAGACGGGATGATATGCTCCTGCCGGATGATGAGGGCTGGCTGAAAGCGCCTGAAGGCTCCGCCCTTGCGGATTTTCTGGAGCGTGCCCGCTCAGGTCTTTCCTCCACGCCGCCGCCGCCCTACTCGCCGGATGCCTTCCCCCGGCTGAATGGAGACCACGCCATTTCTCCCCTGCCGGGGCAAACCGCACCGGCCAAGATGCCGCGCAAGGCTGCGGTTTTGGTGCCTGTCATGGCGCGGCCGGAGCCGACCATTCTGCTCACCCTGCGCTCGGCCCATCTGTCTCATCATGCCGGGCAGGTGGCCTTTCCCGGCGGACGAATGGACCCGGAAGATCGTGATGAAAAGGATGCCGCCTTCCGCGAGGCATGGGAAGAGGTGGGGCTTCAGGCCCGTTTCATCCATGCGTTGGGCTATATGGAAGGCTATCTGTCATCCACCGGCTACTGGATTGTGCCGGTGGTGGGGCTGGTGAACCCGGTCTGCACGCTCACGCCCAACCCTTCCGAGGTGGATGAGGTGTTTGAGGTGCCACTGAAATTCCTGATGACGCCGGCCAATCACGAGCGCCATTCGCGCGAATGGCAGGGTACGCTGCGCCATTATTACGCCATGCCCTATGAAGGGCGTTTCATCTGGGGGGTCACAGCGGGAATGCTGCGCAATCTTTACGAACGGGTCTATGCCTGATGTGGCGTCAGATTTTGCTGCAAGCCAGCCTGTTTCTCACCCCCTTCGTGCTGTATGGGGCGCTGCTTCTGACCACGAAGGGCTCCGTGGTGCCGGCGCACTGGTCTCCGCGCGTGCTTGCGCTGCTGGGTGTTGTGGCGCTGGCCCTGATGGTGGGTGGGCTGATGCTGTTCGAAAGCGGTAACAGCGCACCGGCTGGAACCCGCTATGTGCCGGCTGAAATGCGCGATGGCGTCTTCATTCCGGGGCGTTTTGAATGAGCATGACAGGACAGGGTAAAAGCGAGCCCGGCCGGCTGGCGGATGCGACCTTCTGGTCGCGTCCCGGGCTGGGGCAGCTGCTGGAGCTTCTGAACCGCGCGGGTGAAGAGACCCGCGTGGTCGGCGGGGCGGTTCGCGATGCGCTGATGGGCCTTGAGGTGGGGGATGTGGATATCGCCACCACGGCCCTGCCGCAGGAGGTGATGCGCCGCGTTGCGGATGCGGGCATGAAAGCCGTGCCCACGGGCCTTGCCCATGGCACCATCACTGTGGTGGTGGATGGCGCGCCCTATGAAGTCACCACCCTGCGCGAGGATACGCAGACCGATGGCCGCCATGCCGAGGTGGTGTTCGGCCGGGATTGGGCGCGGGATGCCGCGCGGCGGGATTTCACCATCAATGCGCTTTACGCCACCCCTGATGGCACGGTGATCGATCTTGTCGGTGGGCTTGCGGATATTCCCACCCGGCATGTGCGCTTCATCGGGGATCCGCGGGCGCGTATCCGGGAAGATTATCTGCGCATTTTGCGCCTGTTCCGCTTTCACGCCACCTATGGTGCCGGCGCGGTGGATGCGACGGCGCTGCGGGCCTGTGAGCACGAACGCGACGGGCTGGCGCGCCTGTCCCGCGAGCGGGTGGGGGCGGAAATGCGCAAACTGCTGGTCGCCCCCGCTGCGGCCTCCACGCTCCAGACCATGAGTGACAGTGGTCTGTTGCAGCCGATTCTGGGAGGGATCGCCGCAATGGTCCGGTTCCGCCGGCTGGTGGAGCTGGAGGCGGCGTGGGGCGCTGCGCCGGATGCGATGCGCCATCTGGGCGCGCTGGCTCTATGGACACGCCATGATGCCCTGCGCCTTCGGGAGCGGCTGCGGCTCTCCAATGCCGAGGCCCGGCAACTGGATGAAATGGCCGGCCCGGTGCCAGATCTTGCCGAAGCCACTGCCCGCCGGGCCTTTTTCCATGCGGTGGGGCGTCAGGCGGCGCAGGATCGGGCCTTGCTGGCCGCAGCAGATTCTGGTGTGGCGCAAAGCGCGCGTCCGCATCTCAGGGCGGCATTTCATGAAGCGCGGCATTGGGTGCGCCCGAATCTGCCCATCACCGCTGCCGATCTGATGGTGCGGGGCCTGAAGCCGGGGCCGGATCTGGGGCGCGCCCTGAAGCGGGTGGAGCAAGCCTGGGTCGCGGCGGATTTTCCCATGTCGCCAGAAGCGCTGGAGCCCCTTGTGGCGCAAATGCTGGCCGAACTGGACATGCAATCGTGAAAACACACAGTGGCAGAGCAGATAAAAGGCGGTGAAGCCTGGGCCCACCACCTTTCATGTTCAGTGACCCCGGCTATCTGACATTAGGGGTGGGACGTTCAGTCCTCATCCTCATCGGAATCATCGCCATCATCATCATTGCCCTCATCCTCATCGAATTCGGTGAGATCGAGCGTTTCCAGTGCGATGGAGGGGATGGTCTGGGTGCGGAATTCGGCAACGTCATCCGTGTACCACACCACGCTGACATGGCTGCCTTCCACCGCAACAACAGTGAGGGCAGGGCTGCCAGACTTGAGCTGGACGACTTCTCCCGGTTCAAACGCCATGATTGCTACTCCCGGATGGGCTGGGCCCGTTGATGTCGCAAGGAGCCATAGCCGGGTTTAGTGACGCCTCCATCACAAGGCCGGCAGGTTCCTGCGGAAGGGGCGTTGCGGCTATGCTTGTGAAGAGTTGAGGTCCGCGCCGGAAAAAGCAAGGCAAAATCCGGCAGATCAGCCGGAGGCCCCCTTTGCATCAGGGCCATTTCACCACGGGCGGCATGGAGGAGAGGATGGAATCCACATTGCCGCCCGTCTTCAGGCCGAACACGGTGCCGCGATCATAGAGCAGGTTGAATTCCACATAACGGCCGCGCCGGATCAACTGCTCTTCGCGTTCACTGTCATTCCAGTGGGTTTGCATATTGGCGCGCACAAGGCGGGGATAGATATCCAGAAAGGCGAGGCCGACATCTCGGGTGAAGGCGAAATCCTCCTCCCATGTGCCATACCCCTCCCGGGCGCTGTCCAGATAATCGTAGAAAATGCCGCCGGTGCCGCGCATCTCATTGCGATGCTTCAGGAAGAAATAGTCATCGCACCATTTCTTGTAGCGTTCATAATCCGCCACTTTGTGGGGCGTGCAGGCGCTGCGCATAGCCTCATGGAAGGCCACCGTATCCTTGTCCACCTGGGTGCGGCGGGCGTCCAGCACAGGGGTCAGGTCCGCCCCGCCACCGAACCAGGCCTTGCTGGTCACCACAAAGCGCGTGTTCATGTGGACGGCCGGCACATGAGGGTTGGCCATGTGGGCAATGAGCGAAATGCCCGAAGCCCAGAAGCGCGGATCTTCACTCGCGCCGGGAATCTGGCCCCGGAACTCGGGCGCAAATTCTCCGAAGACGGTGGAGGTATGTACGCCCACCTTTTCAAACAGACGCCCACGCATCAGCGCCATGGTGCCGCCGCCACCGGGCTTGCCGCTATGGTCCGTGCGCTGCCAGGGCCGACGCGTGAAGCGGCCCGTCTCATTGCCATAAAGGGCAGGGGGGGCTTCGTCTTCCAGTGTCTCGAAGGCGGTGATGATGCGCTGCTGCAAATCCTCAAACCAAGCCCGCGCCGTCGCCTTGCGCTGTTCCAGAACGGCGGCGGAGGAGGCGGTCGCCTGCCGGGTTTCAGCTTCGGGGGTCTGCGTGGCGGCTGTCATGACATTCCTGTTCCAGTGGGCGCACGTTTCGCAAAGGTGCGTTTTTCACGCGCCAGTCTGCTTTGTGTCGTGCCGGCGCGCGAAAGGCAAATCCGGCCCAGGCAGCATCCGCTATCAGATGGTGGTATCTGCGGAGGGCGATTGCGGAAAAGCGTCAGTCTGTCGCAGGGCCTCGCTCAGAGCCATGGCGGCGCTCACCGCCACATTGAGAGAGCGCAGGCCCGGCTGCATGGGAATGAGCAACCGGGCATCGGCCGCAGCATGAACACAGGCCGGCGCACCAGCCGATTCCCGCCCGAACAGGAGAATATCATCAGGCTGGAACGAAAAATTCGTATAAGGCTGCCCACCCGTGGTGGTGAAGAGCACAAGCCGGCGTAATTCCTTGTGGCGCCAGCTTTCAAACGCTTCAAAACTGTCGTGGCGGCACCAGTTAACGGTATCAATATAGTCCATTCCGGCCCGGCGGAAGCTGGCGTTTCCAACCGGAAAGCCTGCCGGCTCAATGATATGGACGGGCACCCCGAGGCACGCGCCGGTACGCAGGCAGGTGCCCGCATTCTGTGCGATGTCGGGGCAGTAGAGCGCAAGAATCATATCCGAAATCCGGCTGGTCGGCCCCTTTGGGGCGGGGATAAGCCGAACTCTGTATGCCAAATGAGGCCCTGCCGCATCGCCATGATCTGGACAAGATGGGGAGAGGGTGCAATTAGAGGCCCTCGAAGGTGGCGACTTAGGCTTCACAGAGCCGCCATATTCGCGCCCATTCGACAGAGCCATCACAGATGGTGGTATCCAGTTCGGATGTGCGGATGGGCGGACGATCAGGATCAGGAATTTACGCCGTGGCACATTCGCAGACCTCGCAGAATCCGCAGACTTCGCGTCGGGACTTTCTCTACATCGCGACGGGCGCAGTGGGCGCGGTCGGTGTCGCGGGCATGGTGTGGCCCTTCGTGTCGCAGATGCAGCCCGACGCCTCCGTACTGGCGCTCTCCACCACCGAGGTGGACCTCTCGCCCGTTTCGGAAGGGCAGATGATTACCGTGCAGTGGCGCGGCAAGCCCATTTTCGTGTTCCACCGCACGGCCAAGGAAATCGAGGCCGCCCGCGAAGTGGATGTCGCCAAGCTTCCCGATCCGCAGTCCGATGCTGACCGCGTGAAGGAAGGCAAGGATGAGTGGCTGGTGGTGATTGGCATCTGCACGCATCTGGGCTGCGTGCCACTCGGACATCAGGGGGCATATGGCGGCTGGTTCTGCCCGTGCCATGGCTCGGTCTATGACACCTCCGGGCGTATCCGCCAGGGGCCGGCGCCGCTCAATCTTGCGCTGCCGCCTTATAACTTTGTCAGCGACACCTCGATCGTGATCGGCTGACGCGCACGCGTCGCCTGAAATCAATAAAGGTTGGACCCATGGAAGGACACTCAACCTACGAGCCCAAGGGCAAGGTTGCGCAGTGGTTTGAAAGCCGACTGCCGATCGTGGGGTTGGTTCATTCTTCAGCCATCGCTTACCCGGTGCCGAAGAACCTCAATTATCTCTGGACCTTTGGCGCGATCCTCAGCTTCATGCTGGTTTGCCAGATCGTGTCGGGTATCGTGCTAGCCATGCATTATGTGGCTTACGCCCCGGTGTCTTTCGCCCGGGTCGAGCACATTATGCGTGATGTGAGTTATGGCTGGCTGCTGCGCTATATCCACGCCAATGGGGCCTCGATGTTCTTCATCGCGGTCTATATCCATATTTTCCGTGGCCTTTATTACGGCTCCTACAAGGCCCCGCGTGAGGTGCTGTGGATCCTGGGTCTCATCATCTACCTGCTGATGATGGCGACGGCCTTCATGGGTTATGTGCTGCCCTGGGGCCAGATGTCCTTCTGGGGCGCCACCGTGATCACTAACCTGTTCTCCGCCATTCCGGTGGTGGGGCCGGTGATCGTGGAATGGCTGTGGGGTGGTTATTCAGTGGGTGATCCCACGCTGAACCGCTTCTTCGCTTTGCATTATCTGGTGCCCTTCATGATTGCCGGCGTGGTTGGTCTGCATATCTGGGCGCTCCACCATGTAGGCCAGGGCAATCCCGATGGCATCGACGTGAAGGACATGAAGAAGGACACCGTGCCCTTCACGCCCTATGCGACGATGAAGGATATCTTCGCCATCGTGGTGTTCCTGATCTTCTTCTCGTGGTTCATCTTCTATATCCCCAATTATATGGGGCATTCGGACAACTATATTCCGGCCAATCCGATGTCGACGCCGGCGCATATCGTGCCTGAATGGTACTTCCTGCCCTTCTACGCCATTCTGCGTGCGGTGCCGGACAAGCTCGGCGGCGTGCTGGCCATGTTCGCAGCCATTGTGGTGCTGGCTTTCCTGCCTTGGCTGGATACGTCGAAGGTGCGTTCGGCGCGCTATCGCCCGCTGTATCGCGTCTTCTTCTGGATCTTCGCCATTGTGGCCGTGGGGCTGGGTTATCTCGGCGCGATGCCGGCGGACGGGATCTATGTGATCTTTTCCCGGGTCTTCGCTGTGTATTATTTCGCCCACTTTCTGGTGATCCTGCCGCTTCTGGGCTTCATCGAGAAGCCGAGGCCCATGCCGGCCTCCATCAATGATGCGGTTCTCGCCCGGTCCAAGGGTGGGGCAACTGTAGTCGCTGGGGCCGCTGCCCCGGAGACGAAGTGAGCCGGTGCGGAGAGAAACAGATGAATATTCGTAAGATTCTCTTCGGTGTGGCTGGTGCGGCGCTTCTTGCTGCCGCACCAGGGCTTTCCGCCCAGGCGGCGGAAGGTGGGCACGGCCCTGAGCGCATGGAATGGTCCTTCGCCGGCCCGTTCGGCATGTATGATCAGGCCCAGCTCCAGCGTGGCTTCAAGGTGTTCAAGGAGGTGTGCTCCTCCTGTCACTCCGCCAACTTCTTCGCCTTCCGCAATCTGGCTCAGCTCGGTGGCCCCGGTTTCACCGAGGATCAGGCCAAGCAGATCGCCAGCGAATATCAGGTGCAGGATGGGCCGGATGATGCCGGTGACATGTTCGAGCGGCCTGCGCGCCTCTCGGATCACTGGCCCGCGCCATTCCCGAACGATCAGGCCGCGCGTGCCTCCAATGGCGGAGCCCTGCCGCCAGATCTCTCGGTCATGGCCAAGGCGCGTTCCTATCATGTGGGCTTTCCGGGCTTCATTACGGATGCCTTCATCCAGTATCAGGAGCATGGTGTGGACTATATCCACGCTCTGCTGACCGGATATGAGGATGCGCCGGAAGGTGTGAAGGTCCAGCCGGGCCTGCATTACAATCTGTATTTCCCGGGCAACCAGGTTGCGATGCCCAAGCCGCTCAGCGATGAGATGGTGGAATATACCGATGGCACCCCCATGACGGTGGAACAGTATTCGCAAGATGTGGCGGCCTTCCTCATGTGGGTGGCGGAGCCGCATCTGGAAACGCGCAAGCGCATTGGTTTTCAGGTGATGATCTTCCTCATCGTGCTGGCCGGCCTGCTCTACTTCACCAAGAAGAAGATCTGGAAGAACGTCGCACATTGAGGCGGCTAACCGGCCTTTCCGCCGGCATGCATTTTCGGTTCAGGGCCTTATAATGTCAGGCTTTGACCGGGACAAAAAAGATCAAAGGGCCTGCGGGCCCTTTTTTCATGGTGCCCCGTCGAGTATCCCAACACTGCGTTATATCTCGTGCGCCCCCCTGTATGTCGGGCGTGGCGCTTCGGGTCTGGCGCTTGTGGACGTGGCCTATGGGCGCATTCCATCGCATAAAGGGCCGTGCGGTTTCGGGAAGGAAAGCAGATGACGCAGAATGAATTCGCCGCGACGATCCGGTCGATTCCCGATTATCCGCAGCCCGGTATCATCTTCCGGGACATCACGACCCTTCTGGGCGATGCCAGGGCCTTTCGCCATGCAGTAGATGAACTTGTGCAGCCTTGGGCTGGTGCGAAGATCGACAAGGTGGCTGGCATAGAAGCGCGTGGCTTTATTCTGGGCGGGGCTGTCGCGCATCAGCTTTCAGCCGGTTTCGTACCCATCCGCAAGAAGGGCAAGCTGCCCCACAAGACCGTGCGCATGGCCTATACCCTGGAGTATGGCGAGGACGAGATCGAGATGCATAGCGACGCCATCACACCGGGTGAGCGCGTGCTTCTGGTGGATGATCTTTTGGCTACCGGCGGCACGGCAGAGGGGGCTGTGAAACTGCTGCGCAGTTGTGGGGCCGTGGTGGAAGCCGCCTGTTTTGTGGTGGACTTGCCTGATCTGGGTGGCGATGCACGCTTGGAGGCGCTGAAGGTACCTGTGCGCAGCCTTGTGAACTTTGCTGGCCACTGAGCGCACCCGACACGCAGCCGCAGTGGGTTGCCAGCCAGTACAGGTACGGGCCTCAGCGCTGTTACTGAGCCCGCGCTATCAGACCATTTGTGGGCGGGCCGGCATTTTTTCGATACCGAACACCCGCATATAGCGCTTGACCTCATCAGCCGGCCCCATGGCCTTGGTGGGGTTATCCGAAATCTTCACGGCTGGGCGACCATCCGCTGAAAGCACTTTGCAGACAATGGAAATGGGGTCCAGCGCCCCATCCGGTACGAGCCCGCGAAAATCGTTGGTCAGTAGCGTGCCCCAGCCGAAGCCGAGCCGGATACGGCCTTCAAAGGCCTGATTGATACGGGCAACCTCATTCACATCCAGTGCATCAGAAAAAATGAGAAGCTTCTGGCGCGGATCCTGCCCGCGGGTCTGCCACCAGCGGATGGCTTCCTCCCCGCCTTCCAGTGGGTCCTTGCTGTCGATCCGCATCCCGGTCCATTGCGCTACCCAATCTGGCGCCTGATCCAGAAAACCGGTGGTGCCATAGGTATCGGGAAGGATGATTTTCAAATTGCCGTCATAATCCTGCTGCCAGTCTTCCAGTACCCGATAGGGCGAGTAGCTCAGCTCGGCCTCATTGCGTGAGAGGGCGGCATAGACCATGGGCAGTTCATGGGCATTGGTGCCTGTGGCTTCCACTTCCCGCCGCATGGCGATGAAGCAGTTGGATGTGCCCATGAAACCCTCACCCAGTCCCTCCATCAGGGCCTGCACGCACCAGTCCTGCCAGAGATAGCCATGGCGGCGACGGGTGCCGAAATCGGCGATATTGATAGCCCCGAGCGTGCGTAGAAATTCCATTTTCTCCCACACCCGCGCCATGGCGCGAGCATAGAGAATCTGCAGCTCGAATTTGCCAAGACTGCGCAGCACGGCGCGCGAGCGCAGTTCATTGATGATGGCGAGGGCAGGGATTTCCCACATGGTGGTTTCCACCCATGGCCCCTCGAAGGTCAGCTCATACTGGCCATCATGCGCTTCCAGATGGTAGGCGGGGAAACGGAAATTCTCGAGCCAGGAAATATATTCCGGCGAGAACATCTGCCGCTTGCCATAGAACATGTTGCCGCGCAGCCAGGTGGATTCCCCCCGGCTGAGAGAGAGCGTGCGCACATGGTCCAGTTGCTCGCGTAACTCCCCGATATCGACAATCTCAGCCAGGCGGACACGGGTGGTACGGTTATGAATGCCGAAGGTGACGCGCGTATCTGGATGGCGATGAAAAATCATCTGGCCCATCAGCAGCTTGTAAAAATCGGTGTCGAGCACCGAGCGCACGATGGGGTCTATTTTCCAGGTGTGGTTATAGACGCGCGTGGCAATATCGGTCATGTGTCCTCCCGGAAGGCACATGCAGGGCAGGGGTCAAGCTGCGTTGGCAGTGTGCGCTTACGGTCTTGTTTCAGGTGGCGCGTCTGTGCGCGCCTGCCCTTTTCTGGCGGTTTGGCGAACCGGCGAAAGCTATGCCTCCGCCGGATACCGCACAGCAATGGCATTTCCGAAGCTGGAATACCAGAGACAGTATGGCAGATGTCGTTGCGGAACCTGCGGAGAAATACAAGGGAAGCCCCCTTTCTCCATGCTTTTATCGCCTAGTGCGGCAAACCACCGAACCAGCCATTATAGTGCCCGGCAAACAACTCCGGCGCTTCCACATTCATGGAATGCCCGACACCTGGGACAGTCACCAGACGGCAATCCGGCATATGGCTGGCCATGTAGCGTAGGTCATCCAGCTGGATGATATTGTCCAGCATGCCCCAAAGCACGAGATGCGGGTGATGCAGCTGCTCCATATGGGCCTTCAGCCAACCGGTGCGGGCCTCCATGGTGAGGGCATAGGGCGTACCGAACCAGATGCCATCAGAGACGGAAAAGGCCTGCTCCGCGATTTTCTCGAACAGTGCGGCGCGTGGTCCGGCATTCTCTCGCAGGCGCACGGTTCCCGTGGCCAGAGCCTGTGGATCGAAAAGACTCACAGCTGTCATGGCCATGACCTGACGGGTCAGGGTCTTGCTCATCTTCATCTGACCGAAAAAGGCGGCCTTGTCCGGGGGAAAGATGAAGCTTTGCGGGGCGACCGGATCCAGCGCCAGAACCCGCCCGAAGCGCTCGGGTTGCTTGAGCAGCATACGGCTCGAAATAATGCCGCCGGTGGAGTGGGTCGCCAGATGGCAGAAGGAAATATTCAGCGCATCTAGAACGCCCAGCATATCATCGGCATGGCGGGCGATGGAGTAGTTGGAGAAATCCGGAAGGGGGGCGGGTTTGTCGCTGTCGCCGCAGCCGCGCCAATCCACCGCAATAGTGCGAATACCTGGGGTAAAATGTGGGGTGGCCAGTTCAATCCAGTCCTTGCTGGCGAGATTGCCGTGAATGAAGAGCACTGTGACATCGCCACTTCCCCATTCCCGCCAGGCAAAATCCAGCCCGCCGACTTTCACCCGTTTCATTGTGAGTTCCTCGCGCCCTGACGCTTTTGCAACGCAGCGAGTGTATCCGTGTGAGTGAAATGAAGTCCATCATTTCGCCATAAGAATGCTGCGCAGCATCTAAAATTGCCGCATTGCAGCAAGAATGGTGAGATAATTGCGGTTCGTGATCTGATTTTCCGGGCACACACCAATGCCCGGTCCGGAACAGAAAGAATGGACATGCAAAGAGAGCGCGTTGTGGTGAATCTGGCCCTGCAGGGTGGCGGCTCTCATGGGGCTTTCACCTGGGGGGTACTGGACCGGCTGCTGGAAGAAGAGTGGCTGGAGATTGAGGGCGTATGCGGTACCTCGGCCGGCGCGATGAATGCCGCTGTTCTGGCGGATGGTTATGCCGCAGGCGGGCGCGAGGGCGCACGCAAGGCGCTGGACAGCTATTGGCGTCATGTGTGGGAAGCCGCGCAGTTCAACCCCTTTCAGCGTTCTCCGCTGGAGCGCATGATGGGGGAGTGGTCTTTGGACCGGTCTCCCGGATATCTGCTCATGGATTTCATGACGCGAATGTTATCTCCCTATCAGTATAATCCGACTGGGCAGAATGCGCTGGCTCCAATTCTGGACCGGCAGATCAATTTCGAACGTTTGCGCACATCGCCGCTCAAGCTGTTCATCACCGCCACCAATGTGCGCACCGGCCGGCCGCGGATTTTCCGCAATGCCGAAATCACGCCGAATGTGCTGATGGCATCGGCCTGCCTGCCAGCTCTGTTCCAGGCGGTGGAGATTGATGGCGATCCCTATTGGGATGGCGGCTATTCAGGTAACCCCACACTGACCCCGCTGGTGACGGAGCTAAAATCCGATGACACGATTCTTGTGCCGGTGAACCCGTTGCAGCGCAAGGGCACCCCGCGGACGCCGACGGAAATCCTCAACCGCCTCAACGAAGTGTCCTTCAATGCCGTGATGGTGAAGGAACTGTACATGATCGACCTGCTGCAGCGCGCAGCTGCTGGGGCAGGGGATAATAACGAGGCGGCGGACTGGGCGCGCATGCGCATTCATGTGGTCTCCAACCCGGTGATGAACGAGCTGGATTTCTCATCCAAGCTGAACGCCGAACGGGAGTTCATTGATTGGTTGAAGGCCGAGGGGCGCAAGGCGACGGAGATGTTCCTGCAGCAGCACGGCACCCATCTCGGACAGGCCTCAAGCGTGAAATTCGAGGATCTTCTGGCGCAGTTGTGAGGACAGATCAGTCAGAAGCACAAACAAAAAGGGCGCCGTGAGGCGCCCTTTCAAAAATGAGGAAACAACTCGGTCAGAGCTGGCGTTCCACCATCATCTTCTTCACCTCGGCAATGGCCTTGGCGGGGTTCAGGCTCTTGGGGCAGGCCTGAGCGCAGTTCATGATGGTGTGGCAGCGATAGAGCCGGAAGGGATCTTCCAGATTATCAAGCCGGTGGCCAGTGCACTCATCGCGCGTATCCTTCAGCCAGCGCGTGGCCTGAAGCAGGGCGGCCGGGCCGAGATAGCGATCCCCATTCCACCAGTAGCTGGGGCAGGAGGTGGAGCAGCAGGCGCACAGAATGCACTCATAAAGGCCGTCGAGCTTCTCGCGGTCTTCCTTGGACTGACGCCATTCCTTCTCGGGCGGCGCGCTGTCCGTCTGCAGCCAGGGCTCGATGGAGGCGTGCTGCGCATAGAAACGGGTGAGATCGGGAACGAGATCCTTTACCACCGGCATGTGCGGCAGCGGATACACGTTTACCGAACCCTTCACCAGCACTTCATCCATGCCCTTGGTGCAGGCCAGCGTGTTGGTGCCGCCAATATTCATGGCGCATGACCCACACACGCCTTCGCGGCAGGAGCGGCGGAAGGTGAGGGTCGGGTCGATCTTATTCTTGATGTAGATGAGGCCGTCGAGCACCATCGGCCCGCAGTCTTCGCGGTCCACATAATAGGTGTCGATGTGCGGGTTTCGGCCATCGTCCGGGTTCCAGCGATAGATGCGGAACTCAGTCAGACGCTTGGCTTTCTCCGGCTTCGGCCACACCTTGCCGGGTGTGATCTGGGAATTCTTGGGAAGAGAGAACTCAGCCATGGGAGGCCCTCGGTCTCTGGAGCGGTAACCGCCCACAGTTGTCTGCCACGACCGCGCGCACCGTAGAGAGCGCGCGGTCTGTAGGAAACGGGATCAGTACACGCGCTTGCGCGGCTCGATATATTCGATGTCGCTCGACATGGTGTAGGTGTGTACCGGGCGATCATCGAGGCGCACCGTGCCATTCTCGGTATCGAGATAGGCCAGAGTGTGCTTCATCCAGTTGGCGTCGTCACGATCGGGATAATCCTCACGTGCATGGGCACCACGGCTTTCCTTGCGGTTGGCTGCGCTTTCCATGGTCACAACGGCCTGGCCAATAAGGTTCTCGAACTCCATGGTTTCCATGAGGTCGGAGTTCCAGACAAGGCCGCGATCACTCACACCGATATCCGAGGCGCTATCGAACACCTTGTGGATGAGCTGGCGACCTTCCTCAAGCACCTCACCGGTGCGGAAGACGGCGCAGTTGTTCTGCATCACCTTCTGCATGTTCAGGCGCAGTTCGGCGGTCGGGGTGCTGCCCTTGGCGTAACGATACTTGTCGAGACGCGACAGGGCCAGTTCGGCACTGTTCTCGGGCAGAGGCTCATGCTTCTGGCCGGGCTTGACGACCTCGGCGGCACGCAGGCCGGCGGCGCGGCCAAACACCACAAGGTCGATCAGCGAGTTGGACCCGAGTCGGTTTGCGCCATGCACCGAAACGCAGGCAGCTTCGCCAATGGCCATCAGGCCGGGCACCACGGCATCGGGATTGTCACCGCGCTTGTCCAGCACCTCACCGAAGTAATTGGTGGGGATGCCGCCCATATTGTAATGCACTGTCGGGATGATCGGGATCGGCTCACGCGTCACGTCCACGCCCGCGAAGATCTTCGCGCTCTCCGAGATGCCGGGCAGGCGCTCATGGAGAATAGCCGGGTCGAGATGGTCGAGATGCAGGAAGGCGTGATCCTTGTTCTTGCCCACGCCGCGGCCTTCGCGAATCTCCATGGTGATGGAGCGAGACACCACGTCACGGGAGGCAAGATCCTTCGCGGAAGGCGCATAACGCTCCATGAAGCGCTCGCCTTCGGAATTGGTCAGATAACCGCCTTCACCGCGGGCACCCTCGGTGATGAGGCAGCCCGAGCCATAAATGCCGGTGGGGTGGAACTGCACGAACTCCATATCCTGCAGGGGCAGGCCGGCGCGCAGCACCATGCCGCCGCCATCACCCGTGCAGGTGTGGGCGGAGGTGGCGGAGAAGTAGGCGCGGCCATAGCCGCCCGTCGCCAGAATGGTGAGGTGCGAGCGGAAGCGATGGATGGTGCCATCATCCAGCTTCAGCGCCACCACGCCGCGGCACTTGCCCTCGGCGTCCATGATGAGATCGATGGCGAAATATTCGACGAAGAACTCGGCATTGTGCTTCAGCGCTGCACCATAAAGGGTGTGCAGCATGGCGTGGCCGGTCCGGTCCGCCGCCGCGCAGGTGCGCTGGGCGGTGCCTTTGCCGAAGTGAGTCGTCATGCCGCCGAAGGGACGCTGGTAGATCTTGCCTTCTTCCGTGCGGGAGAAGGGCACGCCCCAGTGCTCAAGCTCATAGACGGCGGCGGGCGCGTTTCGCACCAGATATTCGATGGCGTCCTGGTCACCCAGCCAGTCCGACCCCTTCACGGTGTCGTACATGTGCCATTCCCACTTGTCCTCGCCCATATTGGCGAGGGAGGCGGCCACGCCGCCCTGCGCCGCAACGGTATGGGAGCGGGTGGGGAACACCTTGGTGATGCAGGCGGTACGCAGGCCGGCTTCGGAGCAGCCCACGACAGCACGCAGACCTGCGCCGCCAGCGCCGACCACCAGCACATCATAGGTGTGGTCTTCGATGGGGTAAGCAGCGCCGCTCTTGGAGGGGGCGGCAGTCCCGTTTGCGGTATCGGCCATATCATCAGCCTCCCAGGCTGATCTTGAGCACGGCGAAGGCGCCGGCAAGGGCAATCACTGTAGTGAAGAAGGTGTTGCAGATGATCCAGAACACCTTCCAGCCTTCGACATGCACATAGTCTTCAATCACCACCTGCATGCCCAGACGCATGTGGGTGCAGACGGAAATGAGGGTGAGCAGAAGGATGATGGCCACCAGTGGCTGACCGATCACTTCGCGGGTTTCCGCGTAGCTCGCCCCGGCGAGGCGGATGACGATGATGATGAAAGCCACCGTCAGCAGCAGGTTGGCGAACCCGGTTACCCGCTGCATGAAGAAATGCTGGGTGCCATTCCGGGCGGCGCCCAGACCACGCACGCGGCCGAGCGGCGTGCGCATGGGGGTGTGAGTCGGATGGGTGGGACGGCTCATGGCGCTCTCCTCAGCCCTTCAGTCCAAGGCCGATGGCCCAGACCACAATGGTCAGAATGATGGAACCGGCAAGCGTCAGCTTGGCGAGCAGGATGCGCTCGTTGGGGCCGAAACCGCGGATGAAATCCCAGATGAAGTGGCGCACGCCACCCAGAGCGTGGTGCAGCAGGGCCCAAGTGAAGCCAAGCAGGATCAGCATGCCGATGAAGGAGCCGGCAATGGCGCTAAACGTATCAAAGGCTGAAACGGTGGATGCAGCGGCAAGCAGCCACCACACAAAAATCACCATGCCGAAATACAGCCCGATGCCCGTAATACGGTGCACGATGGACATCACCATCGTGAACAGCGGACGATAGATCTGCAGGTGAGGTGACAGGGGGCGCTGAACGCGCGAAGGGCTATCGGCCATGGGCCTCCTCCAAGAATTGACCGATCAGGTATCCCAACCGTGGCCAGTTCGCAACGATTCCAAAGCAGAAATGCTTCAGTTTCATGCGCCCTGCGTGGCAATTTTGCAATTGTCCGTAGGTTGGAGCGGGAACTGTCGGGCGCTTGGCATTCTGCCTCCGGCCTGGGCAGTGGCTTGAGCTGAGGCCCGGAACGGTGGGTTGGAATGCCTGTAATGGCGCTGCACCATGCGCCGCAGGGGGCGATGTCGCAAGTCTGAAATCATGCAAAACAGGTTTCGACCTGTGATTTGCCGGATATGGCGTGCAGGTGGGCAGGGCTCAAACGAAAACAGCGCCGGCAAAAGCCGGCGCTGTGAGCTGTTTTGGCTGAGAGCGTGGCTCAGAAGCGGTAGGTGATACCACCACCGATCAGCCAGGGGTTCAGGTCTGCACGGCCGCTGGTTGCGCCAACGCCAGCCACGACCACATCAAACTCCGGCTCCAGGAAGATCTTCTTCACGTCGAAGTTGATGCCCCAGTGCTTGTCGAACATGTAGTCGAAGCCGGCCTGGAGGGCGAAGCCCCAGCTGTCCTTGATCTTCAGATCAACCGTGGGGTAGCTGGCGCTCTGGCTGTAGAAGAAGGTGTAGTTCACACCCGCGCCGACATACGGCTTGAACGCACCAAAATTGGTGAAGTGATACTGCAGGGTCAGGGTCGGGGGCAGGATCCAGGTCTTGCCGATCTGGCCAAGCGTGGAGACAGGACCAATACCAGCGCCATCAACATTCGAGCGCGTGGTGCCGAGGATAAGTTCAGCCGCGATATTGTTGGTGAAGTAGTAGGTGATGTCGAGTTCAGGTGTGATCGAGTTGGTGTAATCTAGGCTGGAGCCGGGAAAACCATTCACATGGCCGCCATTCTCCGGCAGCACGCCCAGGGCGCGGATACGGATCTGCCAAGGGCTCTGCTGTTCTTCCACAACGGGGGCTTTGTAAACAGGGGCAGCCTGCAGATCGGCAGCAACGGCTTCACCCGCCGCAAAAGCGCCAAGACCAGCTGCGAGCGTCGCGCCCAGAACGTACTTCTTCATGCCCCTAAACTCCGAAGTGGAATTGAAATGAATATCTGAGGGGCAGCTTTCGCGCCGCAGCCCCGATTTGAGTTTGATCTGAATCAACTCTTAACCGGATCATGCACATTCTGTGGCTTGTCTGCCACAGGCTTGCCGCGGGACTGCCGCAATCATTTCGTCTAGCTGCGTGCGCTGAGGACTGTGCACCATTTCCAGCTTTTACAAGGGTTTCAGAACACATGCGCAAAACAGCCGAGCACGTTTCGTGCATATACTACCTCTTTAGGCAGATATGGCGCATGTGTCATTTCAAGGAGTTGTGGCGAATTTGTCGCAGTGCAAACCCTGCCAGGCGGGCAGGCGCTATGCAGATGCTGTGCCTGTTTCTGTTTGGTGGCCTGATGCCGGCCCATGCCGGAGAGCTGACGGAGCATCGTCTGCAGGTGGGAGGGGAGACGCGCTCCTATCTCATGCTGCAACCGCAGGGGGCTCCGGGGCCGCGCCCGGTGGTGATTGGGCTGCATGGGGCCGGGCAGTCGGCGGAAGGGTTTCGAGGCTATTTCGGGCTGGATGAAACGGCGCGGGCGAATGATTTCGTCGCAGTCTATCCGCAGGGAGACGGACGGGTGTGGGATGATGGCCGTCCGGCCGCCATGCGGCTGACAGGTGTGCTGCGACCGGGGGACGATGTGCCCTTTCTGGTCACGCTGGCGCACAAGCTGGTGCAGGAGGGCATCGCCGATCCATCCCGCATCTATCTGGTCGGGATTTCCAATGGCGGCTTCATGGTGGAGCGCATGGCTTGTGAATTTTCACATGTCTTTGCGGCCTATACCGTCATCATGGCCACGGCTCCGACCAATTACCGGGAGGAGTGCCGTCCGTCTCGCCCAGTACCCATCATGTTCATTCATGGCACGGCGGATTCGGTGATCGCCTATGCCGGTTTCTGGACCCCGCTGGGAGCCACCCTTTCCGCGCCGGACAGTGCAGCCCTGTTTGCACGCCTGAATGGCTGTGGCGCTGCTACAAAGCGCAGCCTGCCGGATCGCGACAAATGGGACGGCACCAGCGTGAGCGAGCAGAGCTGGACGCAGTGCCGGGAGGGCAGCAAGGTGCGCTTTCTCACGGTTGAACGCGGGGGACACCAGTCTCCGGCGCGAGTGGAGACGGATATGTCTGCGGCGGCATCCTTTCTGGGGCTACGGAATCGCGACATTGATGCCGGTCAGGAAGCATGGCAGTTCATGTCGGCCTTCTCCCTGCCAAAGCCAAAAGCTGAAGAAAGGGAGAAGCCTGTGGCCGCATCGTCGCGCAATGCACCCTCCGACCCTTCGGGCCAGAACCCTTCTGCCTATGCGCCACAGATGGAGGGCCGTGCGAGCCAACCTTCTGGGGGTGATGCCGGCGGCACATCCCTGTGGTAACGGGAGTAGAGTGATGAAGCCGGCAGCATGGCCGGCTTCTCCAATTTGGGGCGCAGTGTCCGCAATGCGGAACTGCAAGCGCCCGATCAGCGCGGCATGAGGACCCAGTAATCCAGGTCCAGAATCACGCTGGGATCATAATTCTCGTCGACCTTGTAGGGGAAATCAGCCGTGGGCCAGTCCTTGGTGGCGATGGTGCGCACGCGTAGCGCGCCCACATCCTCACGACCGGGCAGGGGCTGGCGATCGAGAATTTCACTCCAGGCATGAACTGTCAGCCCAGCGAACAGCGGGGACACATGCCGGCCGCCATTGATGGCCGCCACATGGAAGGCATTGCCCAATCCATTGAAAGAGAGCGCGCGCGCCAGTGAAATGACGTGCCCGCCATAGATCAAACGCCGACCGAAGCGGCCCTGACCCTCGGTGAACTGGTTGAAATGCACCTTGGCGGTGTTCTGATAGAGGCGGGTTGCGAGCATATGCTCGGCCTCTTCCACCGTCATGCCATCGACATGGTCGATACGCTCACCCACTTCATAATCGCCCCAGCGGGCGGTGGAGCCGGAAAGATCATTGCGCCAGCCTTCCATGTCCAGCACCGGCACGGCGCTGCCCAGTGCATCGGGTGCCAGGGCGGAGGGCAGGGTGGGGATGACGGTTTCAGGCGCGGGGGCGTTCACATCGCCCTTGCGCACCATCACCCAGCGCACATAGTCAAGCACTTCGGCGCCATCCTGATTGAAGCCGGTGGAGCGCACATAGACCACGCCGCTCTTGCCGTTAGAATTTTCGCGCAGGCCAATCACCTCGGAAACAGCCGTCAGCGTATCTCCGGGATAGACCGGGGCCAGGAAGCGCCCGCCGGCATAGCCCAGATTGGCCACGGCGTTCAGGGAGATATCCGGAACGGTCTTGCCGAACACCACATGGAAAACCAGCAGGTCGTCCACCGGCGCGCGCGGATAGCCAATGGCCTGGGAGAAGCTGTCTGCCGACTGTACGGCAAAGCGGGTGCCGTAAAGGGCGCTGTAGAGGCTCACATCGCCGACTGTCACCGTGCGCGGCGTGGCGTGGCGGATCACCTGACCGATGCGGAAATCCTCGAAGAAATTGCCCTTGTTGGTCTTGCTCATCATTCTTCCCCAGAGTCTGTCTTTCTGCTGGTCTTCAGCCCATAAGCCCTGCGGGGACGGAAGACCAGTTCTGGCGCATGCCTTGAGATCCATCCCTCGAATGCATGCCATGAGGTGCGCCGGTTCCGCCGGAACATTGCCTGATCCGGAGCAGGGCGTCATGTTGGCAGAGGCGATATGTGCAGCGCAACAAGTCCTTTAGTGGGGAATGCCGGGAGCGGGAGGTTGGGGGCCGCAAAGTCGGCATGTGGTGGGGTGATGCAAGGGATGATCGGCCATGCCGGATGAGGAGGAAATCGCAACTTGGGAGGGTCGGCGTGCCCGTGGGTTTTTGCGCCGTCCTGTGGCGGGCCTGCAATGGCTGGCACGTTCCGGGGGCGGGTTTGGGAGGGCCATGCTAGATCTGGCCTTGCCGCCCACCTGTAATGTTTGCGGACAGGTGATGGCCCAGGCGTCTGGCCTGTGCCCATCCTGTTGGAGGCAATTGCATTTCATCACACCGCCAGTATGTGCACGGACGGGAGAGCCTCTGGACGGGCGGGAGGGCCCGCCGGAGACACGGCTTTCGACGCGCGCTCTGGCCGCGCCACCAGCTTTTGACAGCGCTCGTGCGGCGGTGCTGTTCAATGAGATGGCTCAACGCATGGTGCATGGCCTGAAATATGCTGACAGATTGGATATGGCCCGGCCCATGGCCCGGCTCATGGTGCAGGTGGGGCAGCCTCTTCTGGCTCAGGCGGATCTGATGGTGCCGGTGCCGCTGCATCCAGTGCGGTTGTGGCGGCGACGCTTCAATCAGGCCGCCATGTTGGCGGGTGAAATCCGTACGGTCTTGCGGGAGAGCGGGCAGACGCTCCCGGTGCGCGCCGATCTGCTGCGACGTTGTCGCATGACACCATCCCAGACACGGCTGAGCAAGATGCAGCGACGGGCCAATATGGCCGGGGCATTCATCGTGCCGGATTCAGCCCGGGTGGAACTGGAGGGGCGCGCCGCGCTGCTCGTGGATGATGTTTACACTACGGGCGCAACGCTGGACGCCTGTGCGCAAGCCCTGCGCCGCAGCGGGGCCAGACGGGTGGATGTGCTGACCTTCGTGCATGTGCCTGATGCTGACTTCCCGGATAGACGATAGCGCATCCTGGAAATGAAGCCGGCTATCTCACTTTCAGGTGAACTGAACGGCTTGAAAAGCTGGTCGCAGCTTGTCGATTCTACCCGCGTCCTTATGCTAAGGCATCTCCGTGACAGTATGTCCACTGTCACGCGACACTGTTGTGACAGGCTGCATGAAACCCATTGTAATCTACACCAAAAGCTGGTGCCCTTACTGCCATTCGGCCAAGGAATTGTTGCGCCGTAAGGGCTGGACCTTCACCGAAGTGGATGTGACCATGGACTGTGAGGCCGAGAAGAAGATGATCGACCGTTCCGGCGGCCGGCGCACCGTGCCCCAGATCTTCATCGGGGAGACCCATGTGGGGGGCTGTGATGATCTGTATGCGCTGGATCAGAGCGGAAAGCTGGATGCGCTGATGACGGTCTGAGGCCGGGTGCGGATCAAGGCTGTACCTTTTTGTTGTATGGTGGCCCTGCACGGTTCTCATGTCAGAATACTGTCTGTGGGAACCTGTCCAAAAGAGAGCGAGCTGATGACGTCTCACGATACTGCCCGCCCGAATGCTTCCGGCAAGAATCTGCGCGTCGGCCTCGTCCAGATGCGTACGGGGCGCGATGTGGCGGCCAATCTGGAAACGGCCACCGCCCTTATCCGTGAGGCGGCGCAGGAAGGCGCGCGCTATGTGCAGACGCCGGAAACCACCAACATCATGGAGATGGACCGGGGCGCGCTGTTCGAGGCCCTCGCCACCGAGAGCGAGGACAAGACCCTCGCTGCGCTGCGTGTGCTGGCGGGTGAGTTGAAGATCCATCTGCATATCGGTTCGCTGGCCTTGAAGGTGAGCGAGAATCGGGCCGTGAACCGGGCTTTCGTCATCAATCCGGAAGGGGAGCTTTCGGCCCGCTATGACAAGATCCACATGTTCAATGTGGATCTGGGGCAGGGTGAAAGTTACAATGAATCAGCCGCTTATCAGGCTGGTGATAAAGCGGTTCTGGCAGATGTGGACGGCGTCAATGTGGGCCTGAGCATTTGTTATGATCTGCGCTTTCCGGCTCTGTATCGCGCGCTGGCGGAGGCCGGGGCGCAGGTGCTGACGGTGCCGGCCGCCTTTACCCGCCCCACGGGCGAGGCTCACTGGCATGTGCTGCTGCGCGCCCGCGCGATCGAGAATGGCGCATGGGTTCTGGCCGCCGCGCAGGGCGGAAAGCATGAGAATGGCCGCGAAACCTATGGTCATTCACTGGTGATCGACCCCTGGGGGCGGGTCATCGCCGAAGGTGGGACGAATCCGGGGGTGGTGCTGGCGGATATTGATCTGGGGGCGGTGGAAAGTGCGCGTCGTCGTATTCCTTCCCTCTCCAATGGTCGCCGTTTTGAGGTTCCGGGCGCTGCCGGTGCCGGATTCCTCCATGCGGTGGGAGAAACTCCGTGATTCTCTACACGCTGCAATGTGCACAGGGGCACCGCTTCGAAAGCTGGTTCCCATCATCCTCCAGCTATGAGGAGCAGCGTGCGCGGGGTTTTGTCTCCTGCCCGGAATGTGGGGCCACGGATGTGGAGAAGGCCATCATGGCCCCTTCCGTCGCGCGGACGGATAAGGGCGCCCAGAATTCTTCCGCATCCGTTGCCGAAGAGGTTGCGTCCCCTTCGGCCGCAATGCCGCAACTGGCGGCGGTGTCCGGGCCGGAGAAGGAATTGCAGGCGCTCATGCGGCAGGTGCGTGAGCATGTGGTGAAGAATGCGGACTATGTCGGCGATGATTTCGCCCGTCTCGCCCGTCGCATGCATGAGGGCGATGAAGAGCACCGCGCCATTTATGGAGAGGCGACATCTGAGGAGGTAAAGGCCCTGCATAAGGATGAGGTGGAGGTGTTTTCGCTGCCGCTTCTGCCGGAAGAGCAGAACTGAGCAGGCAGGGGGAGACCGCAGTCTCGACCGCAAGAAAGATATGAAAAAGGCCCGCCAGATGGTGCGGGCCTTTTGTATTTCAGCAGATGATGGACGCGACAGACCTGATGTGCGGCTTACAGGGCTGCCGCATGGGCCGTGGGTTCTTCCACCTCGTGCACCCGCTCCATCACGGCCTTCTGCACCTTCTCGAAGGCGCGCACCTCGATCTGTCGCACCCGCTCACGCGAGACGCCGAATTCACCTGCCAGCTCTTCCAGCGTCACCGGATCATCACTGAGGCGGCGGGCCTCGAAAATGCGGCGTTCACGCTCATTGAGCACCCCAAGGGCTCCAGCCAGAGCGGCGCGGCGATTATTCAGCTCCTCGCTTTCGGCGAGCCGTTCTTCCTGATCCTGCTGCTGGTCATCCACCAGCCAGTCCTGCCACTCGCCGCCGCCTTCAGTATCATCACGAATGGGGGCATTGAGGGAGGCGTCGCCCGAGAGGCGGCGGTTCATGTCCACCACATCCTGTTCGGAAACGCCCAGCTTGGTGGCGATCTGCTTCACCTGATCGGGACGCAGATCACCATCTTCCAACGCGGAAATCTGGCTCTTGGCCTTGCGCAGATTGAAGAACAGTTTCTTCTGCGCGGCGGTGGTGCCCATTTTGACTAGGCTCCAAGAGCGCAGGATATATTCTTGGATCGACGCGCGGATCCACCACATGGCGTAGGTGGCCAGGCGGAAGCCCTTGTCCGGCTCGAAGCGCTTGACGGCCTGCATCAGGCCCACATTGCCCTCGGAGATGACTTCGGAAATGGGCAGACCATAGCCGCGATACCCCATGGCGATCTTCGCCACAAGGCGCAGATGGCTGGTCACCAGCTTGTGGGCGGCGTCGCGGTCTCCATGCTCGCGCCAGCTTTTGGCAAGCATATATTCCTGCTCCGGCTGGAGCATGGGAAACTTGCGGATCTCCTCGAGATACCGCGTCAAGCCGCCTTCCGGAGTGGGGACAGGCGCGCTCTTGAGTGCGCTTTTGGCCGCGCTTTTGGCCGCCGCGCTCTTGGCCTGAGCCATAGGTGGCCTCCTGAATTCATCCGGCCCCACAATGGGCAGCCGTTATGCGGCCGCAGACGCCTGCCGCCAGATCATTATATAGAACATAAGAAAAAGGGCACGGATATGTTCCCTTCCTTCAAAAACAAGATCCGGGATAATACGCAAGCCCTGAGCCGCCTATGTGGCATCTTCCCCCCGAAGCGCAGCACGCAGTGTTTCCAGCTCTGGCGGCAGGGAGCTTTCAAAGGAGAGATGCTCTCCATGCGCCGGATGGGCGAAGCCGAGCCGGGCGGCGTGCAGGGCCTGTCGTCCCAGCCCTTCCAGCAGGGCGCGGGCCGGCTCCGGCAGGCGGCTGGCCTTGGTGCGGAAGCCCTGCCCATAAACCTCATCCCCCAGCAGGGGATGGCCGAGATGGGCCATATGCACACGAATCTGGTGCGTGCGCCCGGTTTCCAGCCGGCACTCCACAAGGCTGGCCAGCGGCGCGCCATCCTTACCGGAGAATGTTTCTAGAACACGCCAGTGCGTGATGGCATGGCGACCACTGCCGCGCACGGCCATTTTCTGGCGATGGGTCGGGTGGCGGTCTATGGGCGCATCCACACTGCCGCGTGTGCCGGGTGTGCCCCATACAAAGGCAAGATAGGCGCGCTCCAGCGGGCCAGTGCGGCCATGATCGGCAAACTGGACGGCAAGGCCCTGATGCGCCTTGTCATTCTTCGCTACCACCAGCAGGCCGGATGTATCCTTGTCGATACGGTGGACGATACCGGGCCGGCGCACCCCGCCAATGCCCGAGAGGCTGTCTCCGCAATGATGCAGAAGCGCGTTTACCAGCGTGCCGGAGGCATGGCCGGGAGCCGGATGCACCACCAGCCCGGCAGGCTTGTCCACCACGATGAGGTCTTCATCCTCATGGGCGATGGTGAGGGGGATGTCCTGCGGCTCGGGTTCGGCCGGTTCCGGGGCGGGCAGGGCGATGGTGAAGCTGTCTGCGGCATTGACCCGACCGGCTGCGTCCACTACCACACGCCCGCCGGACATGACCTGCCCCTCCGCCACAAGGCGCTGGATGCGGGTGCGACTGAGGTCCGGCGCATGGCGGGCCAGCACCTTGTCCAGCCGCTGGCCGTCATCCTCGGCCAGCGCCGTGATGGTCAGGCTCGTGGAAGACAGGTTCTCGGAAGAGAGGAGAGCATCCGTGCCCTCGGCCCCTTCCTCCTGCCATGCTTCAAGGCTGTCATCCGTGCCATTTTCGGCCATGCTGTTCATTCTCGCCATTTACCGGAGCTCCGGCCCTTCATGATCTCGCGCCCGCCCCCTGCCGATGAGGCTCCCGAAGCCCCGCTGACCCCGGAGCAGGAACGCGTCCTCGCCAAGTTCCGCCGCTTTTCTTCCATGTCCATGTTTATCATGTTCGTGGGCATTCTGGCGGTGCTGGGCGTTGTCAGTTATCGCATGTTGAAGCCCCAGCCCATCGGCACCGGAGAGGTGACGGCGATGCTACCGGCGGGGGCGAAGGTGGTGTCCACCGCCGTTTCGGGCGATGTGGTGGTGGTGACTCTAGATGTCGGTGGCTCTCTCGAAATCCGCACTTTCGATCTGCGTACCCTTGCGCCCGGCGCGACGCTGCGCTTTGCAACCGCACCCATGGGGAGTCGCTGAGGTCACGCCGCTGAAGCTGGCACGCGCTGAGGCACCGTTCGCGGTCCCCCTTGCAAAGGGGGGGCATCAGGCGGGCACGCGCTATTGCAGCGAGCCCTCTCCATCCCCTGGCATGCGCGCCAGCATCATCTGGGTAATGGCCACCAGCATGTCGGCGCGCGCCTTCAGGCTTTCAGCTTCCAGTAACGCCTGCTTCTCCAGCGGGCCATAGGGCGACATGACACTGAGGGCGTTCACCAGCGTCTCGGTGCCGGCCTTGTCGATGCCCTCCCAGTCCGTCTCCAGCTGGTTGGCTTCCAGAAAGGCGGCCAGCGCTTCCAGAAGGGCGCTGCGGTCGACATCCTTCTCGGCTTCCGGATCGGCGCGGAAATCCGCCTCGAAGGGGGTGCAGTCCACCCGGCACAGCCGATAGGGGTGATCGCTCTCCATCTCCTGCACAATGCGGAAGCGGCTGATGCCGGTGAGGATGATATTATAGCGTCCGTCACCGGTTTCTCGGAACTGGGTGAGGCGGCCGACACAGCCCACCTTGTACAGGCCCGGCCCCTGCGGCTCTTCTGCGATCTTCTCATCCGGCTGCACCATGCCGATGAGACGCGGCCCACCAATCACCTCATCCACCATGGCCAAATAGCGGGGCTCAAAGATGTTCAGCGGCAATTCTGCGCGCGGCAGCAGCAGAGCCCCGGACAGCGGAAAAACGGGAATCACCGCCGGAATGTCCGCCGGTGTCAGATAGGTGCGGTTGGATGCCACGAAATCGTGCCTCTCAAAGCGTTTCAGGGGCGAGGCCGCACCGCAATTCCGGTGCATGGCCGCCCGTCGCATGAGGTGATGGATCTGAAAAGGGGCCATCGACTCCACCGCAAGATGGGGCCGATGGGGACTTGTTGAAAGGGCTCAGGCGAACATGATCGCCGAAAGCTTCCGGCGGCCGGCGGCGGTGAGCGGCTCGCTTGCGCCCCAAGCCTCGAAAAACTGGAGCAACTGCTTGCGTGCGGCATCATCGTTCCAGCTGCGGTCGCGCTTCACGATATCCAGCAGATGCAGAAGCGCTTCTTCCCGGCGTCCACGGGCATTCAGCGCAAGGGCCAGATCAAAGCGGGACTGATGATCCGCCGGATCAAGATCAACCTTCGCTTCCAGCGTGGTGAGATCGCCAAGGCTGACGGCCTGCTCGGCCAGTTCCAGCGCGGCGCGGGCGGCGGTCACGGCGGCGTCATTCGCCTTTTCGGCGGGAATGGAGCCCAGCGTAGCCTTGGCCTGTTCCAGTGCGCCAGCCTGCACCTGCGTGCGGGCCAACCCGGCCAGCGCGGCCACATTGTCGGGCTCTGCACCCAGCACGGCGGCGAAGATTTCCGCCGCTCCCGCCAGATTGCCTTCCGCCAGCGCAGCCTCGCCGGCGGCGAGAATCTCGGCGACATCGCCGCCCTCGGCCGCGCCGCCCAGAAGGCGTTCCACGAAGGTCTTCAACTGGCTTTCGGGCAGTGCGCCCATGAAGCCATCAACTGGCTGGCCATTCACGAAGGCATAGACGGTGGGGATGGACTTAATGCCGAGCTGGCCGGCGACGGCCGGCTGCTCGTCAATATTCATCTTCACCATCCGCACCTTGCCCTTGGTGGCTTTCACCACCTTTTCGAGCGCGGGGCCAAGGGTTTTGCATGGGCCGCACCAAGGGGCCCAAAAATCCACGAGCACTGGCCGGTGACGTGATTCTTCCAGCACTTCGGCCATGAAATTTTCGGTGGTGACATCAATGACAGCCTCGCCGCCCATGGTCGCACCGTCATGTCCCGCGCCATTGGCGCCCGGCTGGTTGAACAGCATGTGTTGTGATCCCTCAAATTCCCATCATGCGACCGCAGGAGCGTGCATGAGCTGACTATCCATCCCTCTGGCAGCACCCAGCATACACGTTTCCATCGGGCGCCACGAGGATGCTTTCATATGGGAAGCCGATATCGCTCATGCCATCCGTACAGAAGGACGGATTGCGCCATGCCGCCAGAAATCCCTGCTTGTTTTTGGCCTGCATGCTGACGATGAAACGGCCCTGCCGACCGGCGGCGGCCTTCATTTGCCCGGCTTGCCAGTTGGTGGAGGCTTCCGGCGTGGAGAATGTGGCCTGTTCCTTCCGGATGGTGGTATTCCAGAAGGGTTCGGTGCCAGCGCACCGCAAAGGGAAGGTTGTGTCGCGCACAAGGCCGTCTTCTGCGGGGGCAAGGTAACGGGAGTTCACCCATCCCGGCCCTTCAGGCGTGAAGATCTGCCACCAGACCTCATCATCCGATTCGACCTGCGTGCCGGCCACAACAATGCGGGTGTCATCCGCAGACAGGGTGCCAATAATGGAGGCGGTGCTGTCAGGCTGCTTGCGGATGTCCAGCGTCTCACCCGCTCCAATGCCCTGCACCTGATAGCGCAGCGGCGGTTCCGGGACGCGCTGTTCTTCAGCCTGACCCTGGGTGGTGACCAGAAACAGCAGGCTGGCGAGGGTCAGCGCCATTGTGGCGGGCGCGCGAAATATCAGCTTTCCGAATCTCATCTGCTACTCCCTGACCGCCGGCGCAGAAAACCGGCAGAGTTCGGGAAGCAGACACGGTTCGGCCTCAGCCGTCTAGGGGTCGATATCGTCAAGGCTGCGGCCCTTGGTCTCCACCCGGAACACCCAGGTGATGGCGGCCCCCAGCAGTGAGGTGACGATGAGCCCGAACAGCAGGGCCTGTGTTCCGATCTGATGCAGCAGAATGGGGAACAGAAAGGCGGTGATGACAGCGCCGATTTTGGCGAAACCCGCAGCAAAGCCTGCGCCGCGCGCCCGAATATACACCGGAAACACTTCACCAGCCAGCAGATACGTTTGCGCATTGGGGCCCATATTGGTCATGAAATTGAACAGCATGAAGCCGATGAAGATGAGCGAGATCTGCGTGTTGCCGGTAAAATAGCCGGAAAGGGCGCTGATGAGCAGGCCGACGGCGCAGCCGATGAAGCCTGCAATCTGCAATGGAATGCGCCCCACCTTGTCGGCCAGCATGACGGCCGCGAAAATGCCGACAATCAGTAGCAGATCGATCAACGCCGCGCCCTTGGCCGCCATGATGTCCTTGGTGATCAGATCGGTAATATCATGGTGGTGTGTGGCCACATGCCCTAAAGAGGCAGCCAGAATGGTGGGTGTGAAAATGCCAATGCCATAGGTGCCAAGATCCTGCAGAAACCACGGCACGCTCGCCAGAATGGTGGCGCGCCGGTTGTGCCGGTTGAACAGTGCCGTCAGGTGGTTTTCATGCTTGGCCAAAGGCTTGTGGCGGGCCTTCAGCTTCACGGCCTTGGGGTAGGGCGGATCACGATGCAACAGGCGGGAGATTTCCCGCGCCGCATCCTGCTCGCGGCCATGGGCGATGAGCCATGAGGCGCTTTCGGTAATGGAAAACCGCCCGATCACCACCATAAGCGCGGGGATGATGGCCGTGGCGTACATATAGCGCCAGGCGGTTTCATCCGGCACGGCGGTGAGCACCAGATAGCCCACAATTGTGCCCATAAGGGCCCCGGCGGCCTGGAACCCGAAGGCGGAAAGCACCAGCCGTCCACGGGCGGAGGAGGGGATGCTCTCGGAAATTACCAGATGCGCCGTGGGATAATCACAGCCCAGCGCCACCCCGACGCCGAACAGAAACAGCACCAGCCAGACATAGGAAGGGCTGAGGGAGAGCAGGACCAGGAAGATGATGAACAGCACCATCTCCACGATGAACATGGACTTGCGACCGAAATAATCTGAAAGACTGCCCAGAAACAGTGCCCCCACCAGAATGCCAGCCAGACTTGCAGCCCCGACCACGCCATGCTGGATGGAATTCATGTCGAATTCGCGCGAGATGAGCGGCAAGGCCACGCCGGTCATGAACACCACGAGCCCTTCGAAGAACTTGCCGGCGGCGGCCAGCCCCCAGATGCGCCATTGCATGCGTGTCATGGGCGTGGACGGGGTCGTGGTGCCATCCCGCCAGATCGGGGTTTCGTCGATATAATCCTGTACGGAGCGTTCTTTCGTGGATGTTTCTGTTCCGCTGGTGTTCTGCTTGACAGGATCAAGAGTGACGCGTCTGTTCATGGGGCCCCGCACGGTTCTTGCCATGCCTTCAGCAAAAGCATGGGGCCGTGAAGCGCCCGTGACAGCCGCATTGTTTTAAGCTCAAGTGCTGAATCTGCATGCCTTGCGTCCGCGTGGATTTGACGCCGCGGCCAGTGGCTGGCAGATGTGCGGTCATGACCCATGCCACCACGTTGCGTGCTGCCATGACGCATCTGGTCGCAAGCTGGCAGATGCGCCTTCAGATGCGCATCGCTTCGGCGTTGACGGAATGAAATTCGATCGCCTCCGGCTTGTCGGGTTCAAGACCTTCGTCGAGCCGACAGATCTGCTGATTGAACCCGGCCTGACAGGCGTGGTGGGGCCGAACGGGTGTGGCAAATCCAATCTGGTGGAAGCGCTGCGCTGGGTGATGGGCGAAAGCTCGTTCAAGGCCTTCCGGGCGCAGGATATGGAATCGGTCATCTTCGCCGGCACCACGGGCCGGCCGGCCCGCAATGTGGCCGAGGTGACCCTGCAACTGGATAACAGCGAACGCACTGCGCCGGCTGCCTTCAATGATTGGGATCAGCTTGAGGTCGTGCGCCGGATCGAGCGTGGTCGCGGGTCCGCCTACAAGGTGAATGGCAAGGATGTGCGGGCGCGTGACGTGCATCTGCTATTTGCCGACGCCTCGACCGGCTCGCGCTCGCCCGCGCTGGTGCGGCAGGGGCAGATTGGCGAGATCGTGGGGGCCAAGCCTGCCGCCCGCCGCCGCATTCTGGAAGAGGCGGCTGGCGTTGCCGGCCTGCACGCCCGCCGGCATGAGGCGGAAACCCGCCTGCGGGCCGCCGAGCAGAATCTGACCCGGCTGGAAGATGTCATCGGCCAGATGAGCGGGCAGGTGGAGAGCCTGCGCCGTCAATCGCGCCAGACTGTGCGGTACAAGGCGCTTTCCGCCGAAATCCGCCGCTGTGAGGCCACCTTGCTCTGGCTGCGCTGGCAGGAGGTGAGCGCAGCCGTGCTGGAAGCGGAGCGCGCTTTGGCTGCGACCCAGAGAGATGGTGCGGAACTGACCCGCGCACAGGCGGAGGCCGCCCGCCTTCAGGCCATTGCCGCCCATGCCTTGCCGGCCCTGCGTAATGCCGAGGCCGAGGCCGCCGCCGCCCTACAGCGCCTCACCCATGCGCGCAGCGAACTGGACAGGGAAGAGGCGCGGCTGGCCGCCCGCAAGGAGGAACTGGAACGCCGTCTTGCCCAGGTCCAGCAGGATCTGGAGCGGGAAAAGGCCCTGTCTGCCGATGCCGAAGAGGTGCTTGAGCGGCTGGTGGGGGAAGCGGAAGACTTGCGCGCCGCACTGGAGGTGGCGGCCGAGCAGGAGGTCATGGCGGATGAGCGCCGCGAGGAAGCCGCAGCCCTGCTGGAAGAGGCCGAACAGGCGCTGGAGGAAAAAACCACCCATTTCGCTGATCTGGGCGCCCGCCGCACCTCTCTGGAGCATATGGCAAAGGAGATTCGCGATCGCCTTCTGCGCAATGCTGCCGAGCGCGCTTCGGTGGATGCTGAAGAGGTTCGCCTGAAGCGGGATGCGGGAACGGATAATCTCGAATCAATCCGTGAAGAGGCCGAGATCAGCCGCGAATCACTAGTCGAGGCGGAAGATGCGGCATCAGAAGCCGAAACGGCCCATGCCGAGGCGCGCCGGACGCTGGAAGAGTTGCGCCCGACAGTGAATGACGCCGAGAAGCGTTTCGGCCGGCTGGACGCCGAGGCCCGCACCCTCGCCAAACTGCTGCAATCTGCAGATCATCGCTTTCCTCCGGTGGCGGATCTGTTGCGGGTGGAGAAGGGGTATGAAACCGCCCTCGGTGCGGCTTTGGGGGATGATCTGGATCTGCCGCTGGATGCTGATGCACCAGCGCGCTGGAGCGGGGCCGTGGCCTTGCCGTCCGATCCTGATCTGCCTGCTGGCGCACGCCCGTTGGCTGATGTTGTTTCCGGCGCTGAAGCCTTGAGTCGGCGATTGCGTCAGGTCGGCATTGTCTCGCGACATGATGGGCCGGCTCTGGCTGGGGCACTGAAGCCAGGGCAGCGTCTTGTCTCCATGGAGGGGGATCTGTGGCGTTGGGATGGGGTAGTGGCTGCCGCCGATGCGCCTACGGCCGCCGCCCGTCGTTTGGCCGAGCGTAACCGTCTGGCCGATATCGAGGCGGAGGCTGAAGAAGCCCTTGCTGCGGTGGAGGAACTGCGCGCCGTTCTGGATGAGCATGACGCCACGTTGCGTATGGCGGCGGCCGCCGAAACACAGGCAAGGGAGGCGCGTCGGCAGGCCCAGCGCAAGGCTGAAGCCAGCCGGGCGGCTCTGGATGCTGCAGAACGGCGGGCCGCCCAGCATCAGGCCCGCTTTGCGGCATTGGGGGAGGCGCGCAATCGCATTCTGGCGGCCCGCGAGGAAGGCGAGGACAGCCTGACCGAGGTCGAAGATTCGATCGCGGCGCTGGATACGCCCCAGCTTCTTGAGGCCGATCTGGCGCGGGCGCGGGCCTCGGCCAGTGAACGCCGGGCCGCACTGGCCGAGGCCCGCGCCGCCTGTGATGCCCTGAAGCGGGACTGCAGCGCGCGCCAGCGCCGGCTGGAGGCCATCGCTTTGGAAGAACGTTCCTGGCGTCAGCGCGCCGGTGGGGCAGGCGACCGCCTTGCGGATGTGACAGCACGCGGTGAGGAAGCGCAGGCTGAGCTTCTTGAACTTGAGGATGCGCCCAACACCATCTTCCACCAGCGTCGCACGCTTTTGTCTGCGCTGGAGGAGGCCGAATCTGCCCGGCGCGATGCCGCCGACAGGCTGGCTGAAGGCGAATCTGCCCTTGTTGTCGCAGACAAGGCCGCCCGGGATGCACTGGAGGCGATGTCGACCGCCCGTGCCGAACATGCCCGCGCCGAGGCCTTGCTGGATGGTGCGCGCCAGCGTCACGATGACATTCTGCGTGAGATTGCCGAAGCTCTTGATGGCGCACCCGAAATGGCCCGTACTGCAGCGGGCCTCGAAGCTGATTCTCCCGCGCCGGACCCGAAAGAGACCGAGGCGATTCTCGAAAAGGCCCGACGTGACAGGGAGAGGCTGGGGGCGGTCAATCTACGGGCCGATATCGAGCTGGAGGAAGCCGAAACCCGACATGGAGAACTTTCCACCGAACGTGATGATCTCGTTGAGGCAATCCGGCGATTGCGCGGGGCGATTGGTAGCCTGAACCGTGAAGCACGCGAGAGGCTTCAGGCTTCATTCGTGGTGGTTGATGGGCACTTCCGCAAATTGTTCGATACGCTGTTCGGCGGTGGTGAGGCGCAGCTTGTGTTGACGGATGCCGAAGACCCGCTGGAAGCCGGGCTGGACATCATCGCCAAGCCGCCGGGCAAGAAGCCCCAGAGCCTCTCCCTGCTCTCGGGCGGGGAGCAGGCCTTGACGGCCATGGCCTTGATTTTCGCTGTGTTTCTCACCAATCCCGCGCCGATCTGCGTGCTGGACGAGGTGGACGCCCCACTGGATGACGCCAATGTGGAGCGCTTCTGTACCTTGCTGGAGGAAATGACACGCCTGACGCAAACGCGTTTTCTCACCATCACTCACAATCCCATCACTATGGCGCACATGAACCGCCTTTTCGGTGTCACCATGGCGGAAAGAGGGGTCTCGCGCCTTGTCTCCGTTGACCTTCAAAGCGCTGAACAGATGCGTGAAGCCGGCTGACGAAAGGGCATTTCTGCTGTACGCTATGGTGCGAACATAATATTTTTCTTGTTTATCAATTAGATAAGGAAAACTCCGTTTGCCTTGACACCTAATTTTGACGCAACTATGGTGCGCCGCGGTTTCAAGGAGCAGAGCAACACTTCTTCTCCGGGGCCAAGGTGGTAGCCATGTCCGAGCCAGAACAACCTCCGAAAGGGGAGCGCAAGGCAAGCGCGCATGGAAACGAGGCCGGCTCAAGTGAGGCCGAGCTTTTTGACCGGCTCGACCGGCTCGACGCATCGTTGAGCCAGATCCAGTCAAAAAGGCAGAAAGAGAATTCAGTCCGACCGGCGCGGGACACATCCGCCAAATCGGGCGCTGCACTGGCTTTCCGGCTGGGTGCGGAATTTGTGTCGGGCACGCTGGTGGGGGCTCTCATCGGTTATGGGGTTGATACGCTGCTATCAATTTCCCCGTGGGGTCTGATCCTCTTCACGCTGGTGGGTTTCGCCGCCGGTGTGTTGAACATGATGCGGGCTGCGGGGGAGGGTCCTTCGCAGCGGAAAGCTGAAAAATAATGGCGCGTGTAGCCGTAGCCTGAATTTGAAAGCTTTTAGTGGAAATCTCGCGGCATCAGCCGTTCGGGTAATTGCGCGGCATGGGCCGCAACGTTTTTCTCGCGGCATTAGTCGCATGGCAGGGGGCGCGCTCGGATGATCGTCGATCCGATCCACCAATTTGAGATCAAGCCGCTCGTAGATCTGGTGAATATCGGTGGAGCGCAGTTCTCCTTCACCAACTCTGCACTCTTTATGTGTATTGTTGTGGCCGTTATCTTCCTGTTTCTCACCTACGCCACGCGTGGTCGCACTCTGGTTCCGGGGCGGGCGCAGTCTGTCGCGGAGATGAGTTACGAATTCATCGCCAAGATGGTGCGCGATTCTGCCGGCAGTGAAGGTATGGTCTTCTTCCCGCTGGTATTCTCCATCTTCATGTTCATCCTTCTGGGGAACATGATCGGCCTGATCCCCTACACCTTCACCATCACCTCCCACCTTGTGGTGACTGCGGCCCTGTCGCTGCTGGTGATCCTGACGGTTGTGATCTACGGCCTTATTCGTCATGGCACTCATTTTCTCGGCCTGTTCGTGCCGTCGGGTGTGCCGGCCTTTCTTCTGCCCATCCTCGTCCTGATCGAGGTGGTCTCCTTCCTGTCCCGTCCCATCAGCCTCTCGCTGCGTCTGTTCGCCAACATGCTGGCCGGACATATCGCGCTGAAGGTGTTCGCCTTCTTTGTGGTGGGGCTTGCCTCTGCGGGTGTTGCCGGCTGGTTCGGCGCAGTGTTGCCCTTCTTCATGATTGTGGCTCTCACTGCCTTCGAGCTGATGGTGGCTGTGCTCCAGGCCTATGTGTTCGCGGTGCTCACCTCGATCTATCTCAATGATGCGGTGAACCCCGGCCACTGAGTGCTGGCGCAGGTGCCAGGCTCTGTCTGATCAGGTTGTCTCTATCCAAAAGTTTCTCAAGGAGCAGTCCAATGGAAATGGAAGCTGGAAAGTTCATCGGTGCCGGCCTCGCTTGCCTCGGCATGGGTCTGGCCGCCGTCGGCGTCGGTAACATTTTCGGTAACTTCCTGTCGGGTGCGCTGCGCAACCCGTCGGCGGCCGATGGCCAGTTCGCTCGCGCCTTCATCGGTGCGGCTCTTGCTGAAGGTCTCGGCATCTTCTCGCTGGTCGTGGCGCTCATCCTGCTCTTCGTGGCCTGATCGGGTTTCACGTTATCGGGCCCCGCGTCCGCAAGGGCACGGGGCTTACAGGCCGGTTTCCGGCCTGGGGCTGAGTTCTAGTGAAGCAGGCGTGCCATGATGAAGCCATGGAAATTCACTGTCGCGGTAGCAGTTGCAGGTCTCGGCCTCGGGGTCGCCCCGCTTGCTGCTGCTCCCCTTGCCGTGGCTTCCGCCACGAGTGAGGTGGGTGCCTCTGCACCGCGTGCGGATATGACCTCCGGAGCGCGGCTCCGGATGGCTCAGGCCGAAGGTGGTGAGGGGGCTTCCCCGAATGGAGCGCCTGCTCCTTCTGAAGAGGCGCCCGCCGCAATTGTGGTGGATGAAGTCGTTACCGAAACGGTCATCGTTCCGGAAGCGGCTGAAGACGCTGCACATGCTGCGGCTGGTGCCCACGGCGAGGCTACTCACGACGGTAATATCGTCGATGAGCATGCGGCGCACTTCCCGCCTTTCGATGTCACCACTTTCCCCTCCCAGCTGCTGTGGCTGGTGGTGACATTCGTTCTTCTGTATCTGCTGATGAGCCGGGTCACCCTGCCGCGCATCGGCCGGATCTTGGAAGAGCGGCGTGACCGCATTGCAGATGACCTTGAAGAAGGCATCAAGCACAAGGCAGAAAGCGAGGCTGCGCAGGCAGCTTACGAGAAGGCCTTGCATGAGGCGCGGGCAAAGGCCAACACCATTGCCGGTGAAACCCGGGCCAAGCTCACTGAAGAGTCAGATGCCAATCGTAAGGCTCTGGAAGCAGATCTGATGGCTAAGCTGGAGGCGGCGGAGCAGCGCATTGCTGCCACCAAGACCGAAGCTCTCAGCCATGTGCGCGGGATTGCGGTTGATACTGCAGAAGCCATCGTGTCTTCATTGGTTGGCTTTTCTCCCGCCAAGGCCGAGGTGGAGCAGGCTGTGGATACGGCACTGGCCCAGAAGGATGCTGCCTGATTGGCAGGATGAATAAAGGCGAGGGCAATGTGTGTCATTGCCCTCTTGCCGCCTGAAGTCGCCGCCAGAAGTCGCCCCGGCAGCCCTCATCCGGGCGCTGGTGCTGGGCTCGGATGGATCTGAGGACCGGACATGAACGAATCGAGTTGGGCAGAATTGTGGGTCGCCATTGCCTTCGTGGTTTTTGTGGGGACCTTGCTGTATGTGGGCGTGCATCGCGCAATCGCCTCCGCACTCGATGCCCGGGGCGCACGCATTGCGGGCGAACTGGAAGAGGCGCGCCGCTTCAAGGAAGAAGCGCAGAAGCTGGTGGCTGAATTCAAGCGCAAGCAACGTGAAGCCGAAGCTGAAGCCGAATCCATCGTGACGGCTGCCAAGGCTGAAGCTGAGCGTCTTGCTGCTGAATCCAAGGTCAAGCTTGAGGATTTCGTGGTCCGTCGTACCAAGATGGCCGAAGAAAAGATTTCGCAGGCTGAAAAGCAGGCTCTGGAAGATGTGAAGGCTGTGGCCGCTGATGCGGCGACACGCGCAGCTTCCACCCTTCTCAGCAATGCCACGCAGGGAGCCGTTGGTGATCAGCTCATCACCAACGCCATCTCCGAGGTCAATGCCAAGCTGAACTGATCTAATGGGACCGGGATCAGTTGGTATTTCAACTGCCTGGATATGCGAGAACAAAGCGGCTGCGGTGATGCGCAGTCGCTTTTTTTTATGCATCACTTCTTTTTACGTCACTTATGGCTGATCATAAGGCGTCTTGCCTAATGGGCACGCCCATCCCACACTCATGGCATGGACCAGAGCAAGCCAGCCATTCATGAAATTACAGCATGCCCCAAGCGTAAGGCATCTTATAAACATGTTATGGAGAGAGACACAGGTAATTTTGTGCTGGTTGCATGCCTGAAGGTGTGCGGACAGGGGCTCTTTTTTCGGGTAGCGCTAGGGCTTCTGGTATCTGTGTTGATCACACAGCCAGCTTCTGCCCAGGCTACATTTGACCCTTTCTTTTTTCTACGTCCCTTCCTGTCTCCGCAGAAGGAGAAGGTGCGTCCTGCACCCAGAGGAGGAAGAGGATATCAGGCTCCTACACAAAGGCGGCCTTCCCAACCTTCCAGATCGCGTGCCGCGCAGGCCCAAAAAGCAGCTGTGCCTGTGGCCGGAACAGTCTATGCAACGGCGGATGAAGCCAAGGCAGGCCGTAAGCAAACTCCATCCCAGTTCATTCTGGTTCTCGGAGATGACATGGGAGCGGCCTTGGCATCGGGTCTGGCAGACGCCTATCTGGGTGAGTGGGACAGTCTCGCCGTTATCGCGCGTCCAGCGGGGCAGGGGGGCTATCTGCCGGAACCAGAAAACTGGGTTAGCCGGTTGCCAGATGATATTAGGCTGGCGCAACCGAATGTCACCATTCTTGCCATGGGTGCACATGATCTCAAGACAATAGACGATACAGGCTTCACGGTTGCGCCCTTCTCGGATCGCTGGCTGGAACTCTATGGACGTAGGGTGGATGAAGTGCTGGCGACTGCGCGAACCAAAGCAGGACGCGTGATTGTTGTCGGCCTTGTACCTGTCTCCAACGAGGGACAGGCGCGTGATTATGCCCGGTTGAACGATGTGTTGCGCAGCCGTGCGGCAAAGGCTGGCCTGCCTTTTGTGAATGTGTGGGATGGCTTTGTGGATGAAGCAGGCAACTACCTCTCCTCGGGTCCGGCGGTAGATGGACAATCCCGTGAGTTGCGGGAAGAGGATGGCCGGGGCTTCACGCGTGCAGGGCGGCGCAAGCTGGCTTTTTTTGTACAGAAGGAAGTGGATCGGTTGCTGCCCTCTCCATCGGATCTTTCCGATGAAGACTCCGCAGCTGGAGGCGCATTGGTTCTGGCTGGAGGGCCCGGAAAGACGAATGCGCATCTTCATTCCCCGATTGCGGATTCGAGCATGGCGGGGCCTCTGCACAGTGGCATTGCACCGCGGGCGATTCGCGGTCGGGTGGATAATTTTTCATGGCCTCCGCCGCAGGGGCCGGAAGCTCTGCCCGCCCGTCCGGATTTCAGACCCTGATGGGCTGTTTCTGAGCGTATCCGAAGTGCAATATCAGCCGGTTGCAGTCGCAAACGCTCTTCTCGTTGCCGGGCCATGGCTTTAAGGTTGCGGCGCATTATTCTTCAGGGAAACAGCCATGACCATTCGTCCTCGCCGCAGCGCGCTTTACATGCCCGGAGCCAATGCACGTGCGCTGGAAAAGGCTCGCACGCTCCCCGCCGATGCGGTGATTCTTGATCTTGAGGATTCCGTTGCGCCGGATGGCAAGGCCGAGGCCCGTGTGCGGGTTGCTGACTCCGTGAAGGCGGGCGGTTTTGGCCCGCGTGAAGTCGTCATTCGGATCAATGGACTGGATACGCCCTGGGGCGCGGAAGATCTGGATGCCGCCGCCGCCGCCGCGCCGGATGCCGTGCTGCTGCCCAAGGTGCAGAGCGTGGAACAGCTTGTAACGGTGGGCCGCCGCTTGGAGGCACTGGGCGTGGCGCAGACCACCCGCGTCTGGGCCATGATTGAGACCCCTCTGGCCATTCTCGATATCAAGGCGATTGCAGCGGCTGCGCAGGATCCGCTCACCCGCCTGTCCGTCTTCGTGCTGGGCACTAATGATCTGGCGAAGGAGACCCGCGCCGCTCTGGTGCCGGGGCGTGCGCCCATGGTGGGCTGGCTCTCTCTGGTGGTGGCCGCCGCGCGTACCTATGGCATTGATGTGCTCGATGGTGTGTGGAACCAGTTCAAGGATATGGATGGTTTCATCGCCGAATGCGCGCAGGGTGTCGAATTCGGCATGGATGGCAAGACGCTGATCCACCCCACGCAGATCGAGCCTTGCAATGAGGCTTTCTCGCCACCCCCGGCAGAGGTGGAACGGGCACGGGCCATCATCTCGGCCTTTGATCTGCCTGAAAATCAGGGCAAGGGTGTCATCACCGTAGATGGGCGAATGGTTGAGCTGCTCCATGCGGAAATGGCCAAGCGTACAGTGGCGCTGGCGGATGCGATCGTCGCGCGGGGTTGAGGCTTTGGGCCGCGTCGCGAATGAGTGGCGCTGCCCTGCGTCTGCGAGTATGTGACTGCGGACATAAACTGTTTTCGGGAGAGGCGGGATGCCGTCTCCCTTCGGATCAGCCCCGAGGATCTTGTCATGAAGCTTTATCGTTACCTGACCGGCCCGGACGATTCTTCCTTCTGCAAGCGTGTGACAAAGGCGCTGAACAAGGGCTGGCAGCTTTATGGCGCGCCGACTCTGGCCTTTGATGCTGCGGAAGGTCGGGTCATCTGCGGACAGGTGGTTGTGAAGGAGGTTGAAGGAGAATGGTCCGAGGATCTTAAGCTCTCGGATTATTGAATGCCTTCAAGCCATATGGATACTGCCCGATATGAGGCATATGAAAAGGGCTCCTTGCAGGAGCCCTTTTTGCATGTTGATGTCAGGTTCGGGATTGCTCAATCCGGCTTCCAGCCTCGCAGCAGCAGGGCATTGCTGATTACGCTGACGGAAGACAGCGCCATTGCAGCCGCCGCCACCATGGGCGAGAGCAGAAGGCCCAGAACCGGATAGAGAATGCCCGCTGCAATCGGCACACCCGCCGCATTGTAGATGAAGGCGAACATCAGGTTGCGGCGAATATTCGCCATGGTCGCCTTGGATAGGGAGCGCGCATGGGAGATTCCGGCCAGATCGCCCTTGAGCAGGGTGATGCCGGCGCTTTCCATGGCAATATCCGTGCCCGTGCCCATGGCGATGCCCACATCGGCACTGGCCAGCGCGGGCGCATCATTCACGCCATCACCGGCCATGGCCACCACATGGCCTTCGCCTTTCAGGCGGTTGATCACATCGGCCTTGTGATTGGGCAGAATTTCGGCCTCAACTTCCCTGATGCCAAGGCGGCTGGCGACGGCCTCTGCCGTGGCGCGGTTATCACCCGTTAGCATCACCACGCGCACGCCATCTTCCGCCAGCCGTTTCAGGGCCGCTGGGGTGGTAGCTTTCACGGGGTCGGCAATCGCCACAGCGCCGGCAGGTTGGCCATCCACCGCCACAAAAACAGCCGTTGCGCCCTGTTTCTGATGATTGGCGGCTTGTGCGGCCAGCGCATCCGCCGGCACGCCATTTTCGGTGAGAAACTGGACATGGCCGATGACCACCTTGCGGCCCGCCACCTGCCCAATGATGCCCTTGCCTGCCGGGCTTTCCACATTTTCCGGATTGGCCAGATCCATCTTCCGCGCGCGAGCCTCGGCCACGATAGCGGCAGCGATGGGGTGCTCACTGGCCCGTTCCAGGCTGGCGGCGGCATGCAGTACATCGTCTTCCGTGAAGCCGGGAGAGGTCTGGATCGCCACCACACTGGGCTTGCCTTCCGTGAGGGTGCCGGTCTTGTCGACCACCACCACATCCACCTTCTCCATGCGTTCCAGCGCTTCGGCATTCTTCACCAGCACGCCGAACTGCGCCCCACGGCCGACCCCCACCATGATGGACATGGGCGTCGCCAGCCCAAGCGCACAGGGGCAGGCGATGATGAGCACCGAAACCGCTGCCATCAGCGCGAAGGTGAAGCGTGGCTCCGGCCCCACCATCATCCACACGATGAAGGCCACGAGCGCCGCCGCCACCACGGAGGGCACGAACCAGCCGGCGACCTGATCGGCCAGCCGCTGGATGGGCGCGCGCGAGCGCTGGGCCTGCGCGACCATCTGCACGATCTGGGAGAGGATGGTGCTTGCGCCGACCTTGTCGGCCGTCATCACGAAAGCGCTGGAGGCATTGACCGTGCCGCCAATAACCTTCTCGCCGGCCTCATGGGTTACAGGCAGGGATTCGCCGGTAATGAGGCTTTCATCCACCACAGCACGACCTTCGGTGACGACGCCATCCACTGGCACCTTCTCGCCGGGGCGCACCCGCAGCGTGTCGCCGGGGGCGACAAGGCCCAGCTCAATCTCTTCATCGGTGCCATCGGCGCGAATTCGCAGTGCGGTTTTCGGGGCCAGAGAGAGCAGGGACTTGATAGCCCCTGATGTCTGGTCTCGCGCACGCAGTTCCAGCACCTGACCCAGCGCCACCAGAACAGTGATGACAGCCGCGGCTTCAAAATAGACAGGTACCGCGCCGCCATGGGTCTGGAATTCAGCCGGGAAAACGCCGGGCAGGAAGGTTGCCACCAGTGAATAGATATAGGCCACCCCCGTGCCCATGGCGATGAGGGTGAACATGTTGAGATTGCGGGTTTTCAGCGAGAGCCAGCCGCGCTCGAAGAAGGGCTTTCCAATCCACAGCACAACGGGCGTCGCCAGCACGAACTGCACATAATTGGAGATTTGCTGCGGCAGCAGGTGCAGCCTGAAGGCATGTTCCCCCATGGCGAGAATGAGCACCGGAATGGTGAGCACCAATCCCCACCAGAAGCGCCGGCGCATATCCACCAGTTCTTCATTCGGGCCTTCATCCAGCGTCACCACCTCCGGCTCTAGCGCCATGCCGCAGATGGGGCAGATGCCGGGGCCGATCTGGCGGATTTCAGGATCCATCGGGCAGGTATAGATGGTGCCTTCCGGCATGGGTTCGGCAGCAGGCGGGCTGCCGGAAAGATATGTCTGCGGCGCGGCCTCGAACTTGGTCTTGCAGCCTTCGCAGCAGAAATAGAAGGCCTTGCCATCATGGGTGACGGTGAACTTCGCCGTACCGGGGTCCACGGACATGCCGCATACTGGATCCTTTTCCTGCCCTGAAGCATCGTGTTCGGAAGCACCATGCCCACCACAGCAGGAAGAGCCTGATGCAGCTTTGGCTTCCGCCTTTCCGGCATATTGCGCCGGGCTGGCGACAAATTTGTCGCGGCATTTGGATGAGCAGAAATGGAAGCTCTGGCCGTTGTAACTGGCGCTGGGTTTTCCAGCTTCGGCTGAGGGGTCCACATCCATGCCGCAGACCGGATCTTTCACCCTGGCCGGCGTGGAGTGGTGATGCGCACCACCACAGCAGCCATGAGCTGGTGCGGCGGGGTTGGAGGGGTCATGCGCCATGGTGGGTGGCTCCAGATGGTTCCATCAGCCGGGCGGCAGGACAAGCCGAGCATCCGGCTGATGATGAGAATTTGTATAAACCCCCGGGGGGTATCTGGCTTGTTAAATATACCCATTGGGGGTATATGGCAAGGTATGCATAGTCCCGCGAAAGAACAGGTTCTCAAACGGCTCAAGCGCATTGAAGGCCAGGCGCGTGGCCTCTGTCGTATGGTGGAGGAGGACCGCTACTGCATTGATATCATCACGCAGATCCGCGCTGTCCGCGCCGCGCTGAAGCGGGCGGAGCAGGAAGTGCTACGCGATCATGTGCATCATTGCGTGGAGGGGGCCATCCGTTCTGGCGATGAGCAGGAGCAGCGCCAGAAAGTTGCTGAACTGATGGATGTCATCATGCAGGCCGAAAAATAGGCCGGGCCTGTGCCGGTCCTGTCTTTAGGCATCCGGCTCCAGAAAGATCAGTTCGCTCTCGTCATATGGCCGGCGATCCATTTCGCGGAAGCCTTCCGGCGTGATGAAGAGGCCGGTGCGCTCTTCCATCACAATCAGCGCATTTTCGGCCAGCCAGCCGCCCACGCGGGCGGCGGCAAGCGCCGCTTCTCCCAGACTCTTCCCATAGGGGGGATCACAGAACACCAGATCATAAGGCGCGGCGCCGGTATGTGGGCCAAGGCGTGTGGTGTCGCGGCGGAAAATGCGTGTCGCGCCGGTCAGGCCCAGTGCTTCGACATTGTCACGAATGGTGGCGCGTGCCCCGGCTGCCTCTTCCACAAACAGGGCAAAGCGCGCCCCGCGTGACAGTGCCTCAAGGCCGAGTGCACCTGTGCCGGCGAACAGATCCAGCACTCGTGCGCCATTGCAGGCATCGCCATAACCATGTGCGAGCACATTGAACAGGCTTTCACGCAGCCTGTCCGATGTGGGACGTGTGGTGCTGGAGGTGGGGCCCTTGAGCGCCCGCCCTTTCATGGTGCCGCCGACAATGCGCATGGAGGCGCCTCAGCCCCTGCTGCGTGGTGCGCCGCCGGGGCGTCCGGTGGGGCGGCCCCCCTTTGAGCCTCCCTTGTGGCCGCCTTTGCCACCAGAGGGGCGCGGACCAAAGCTCTTACCCCGGTTAGGGCCACCGGTCTCACCATCGCGCGGCCCGCCAGAGCGGGCGCCCTTGAAGCCGGGTTTGCCGAAGCTGCGGCCTTCAGAACGATCACCTTCCCGCTTTTCACGGAAGGAGCGTCCTTCGCCGCCCTTTTCGCGGAAGGGCCGGCCTTCACCTGTCCGGTGGCCAGAGCCACGCTCATCACGGTGCGCGCCGCCCCGGCGGAAGTCCTCTCGGGCCTCTCCGGCCGGACGATCTTTGCGGGAAGAGCCGCTCCAGGGACGTTCGACACCGGCGCGTTCACGCACGGGCCGATCGGCAGCAGAACGGTCGTCTTCACGACGCGGCCCACGGGTGAAATCACGACGCTGGGGGCGGTCGTCGCCAGATGGGGGGCGCGGCCCAAAGCGACGTCCTGCACCGCCTTGCGCACCACCATCCGCCTTGCGTCCCGCGCCGAAGCGGGGCCGTTCGCCACCGGTGCGTTCGTTGCCAAAGCGTTCACCACGCGGGTGGCGCGGACGCTCATCGGCGTCGGTGCGTTCATTCCGGCTACGTTCATCCCTACGGCGGTCATCCCGCTGCGGGCGTTCGCCGCGCACAGGGCGATCACTACGTTCAAAACGCTCGCCGCGTGCAAAGCGCTCGCCTCGCGCTTCATCAAAGCGACCGAAGCGGCGCGGGCCTTCATCACGCTGCGCAAAACCACGGCCGGAACGGGCCGGACGACCGGAACGCGGGTCCGTATCTGCGGTATCATTCACCTTGGGCGCGACGACACGCTCCACCTGAATGCTGCGTCCGCGCCGGTCGGCGACGGTGCCGCGATTTTCCAGTTCGTTATTGTCGGCCAGCCGGCGGCGGCCACGGGGCGCTGCAAGCTGGGGCCTATCGCGTCCAACCTCCACGTCGCGCTCAGCACGGCGGGGTGTTTTTTCTGCCGGTCGGGGGGCGGGCTGCTCTTCAATCTCGCGTTCGAGGATCGGAGCCTCGAAATCTGCACCGGCTGCCGCCGTCACCTCCTCACCCAACTGGTCGCGCAGCACGCGGGTGCGCACCTCCTCAATGCCGTCTTCAGGTAGGTCCCCCAACTGGAACGGACCATAGGAAATGCGGATCAGCCGGTTGACCACCAGCCCCAGCGCGCCCAGCACGTTGCGCACTTCACGGTTCTTGCCCTCGCGCAGGGAAACGGTGATCCAGGCATTGGAACCCTGCACCCGGTCCAGCGTGGCTTCGATGGGGCCATATTCTACGCCATTGACAGTGATGCCCTTCATCAGGGCATCCAGCCGGGCCTGATCAATATCGCCATGGGCGCGGGCGCGGTAACGGCGCAGCCAGCCGGTTTCCGGCAGTTCCAACACCCGGGCGAGGCCACCATCATTGGTGAGAAGCAGCAGCCCTTCGGAGTTCAGATCCAGTCGGCCCACGCTCACAAGACGCGGCAGACCGGGAGGCAGAAGCTCGAACAGGGTCGGCCGGCCTTCCGGGTCGCGGTTGGTGGTCACCACGCCACGGGGCTTGTGGTAGAGGAAGAGGCGGGTGCGCTCCTTCTGGGGCAGCGGCTCTCCATCCACCGTGATGCGATCTTCCGCCGTTACGGTGAAGGCCGGACTTTCCAGCACCTTGCCATTCACGGCAATGCGCCCCTGCAAAATCCACTCCTCGATCTCGCGACGGGAGCCAAGGCCCGCGCGCGCCACAACCTTGGCGATGCGCTCGGCGTCTTTGTGCTGGGCGGGAGGGAGTTCACGCTTCTGGCGCGGAACCCGGTTCTTGTCTTTGCGGGGCGGTAAATTGCGCGACATCTGAAAGGTTTCGGCGAAGGGCAGACGGCTTCGCGGCAAGAGGATAAACCAGGGGCCTGGAAAGGGCACGGACCTGCACGATTCTGCAAATGGCAGGGCGTCCGGGTGAGTCGATTGGCAGTAGCACACACAGCCCGGCGCGGCGAGCGTGCATATTGCAGAGCCTGATTGCAAAATCCGGCAAAAAGGAGGGGCGGAGCCCATGTCGGGAACCTTCATGCAGATGGCGCTGCACGAGGCGCGCGCGGCGGCAGAGCGCGGTGAGGTGCCTGTGGGTGCGGTGCTGGTACGCGGCAATGAGGTGTTGGCCCGCGCGGGAAACCGTACGCGCGAACTCAATGACCCAACTGCACATGCCGAAATTCTGGTCCTGCGGGAAGGCGGGCGAATTTTGCGGTCCGAGCGGCTGATCGGCTGCGATCTCTATGTCACGCTGGAGCCGTGCGGCATGTGTGCGGCGGCCATTTCCTTTGCGCGCATCCGGCGGGTCTATTTCGGCGCGGCAGATCCCAAGAGTGGCGGTGTTGAGCATGGCCCGCGCTTTTTCTGCCAGCCCACCTGCCACCATGCGCCGGATGTTTATGGCGGTATCGCGGAACGGCAGGCAGCGGACATTCTGCGCGGGTTCTTTCAGGCACGCAGATAGGGCGACCTGCCCGCTAACCATATTACGGATTGCGGGCTCGAATGTTAAACAAACCGTAAATTCAGTGGGATGCAGCCCTTGACGCTTTCAGGCAGGATGCGCAGAAACTGGAAGCGGACATTGGGGATGGACAGGGCTTGTTCCGTCCATGGGTGTGGGGGAGTTGTTTGATGATGCGCTGGACCCATGGGCTCATCAACCGGCTGATCGTGTTCTGCGATGTCGTGATGTCGATCCTCGCGGCGGTGATTGCCCGGTTGGAGTGGGGCTTCGTCTCCTGGGGGCAGATCGCCATTCTCTGGGCTATCGGCACGGTCATCTTTATACAGCTGCTTCATCTCGGTGGCGCGTATCGTGTGGAGTATTACCGGCGTTACAAGCGGCAGTTCCTGCATCTTCTGGTGGGCGGGGTGCCGGCCGTTTTGGTGGTGGCCGCCTGCTATTACGCGATGATCCCCAGTATCTATCTGGATTGGTATGCCTTTCTGGGCTGGGCGGGTCTGGCGGCGCTGGCCTTTATTCTGGGCCGCTATGTGCCCGTCAATCTCGGCATGTGGCTGGTGGAACGCCATGATGTGCTGCGCCGCAATGCCGTTTTTCTGGGAGATCCGGCCCGGGCCCGTGCACTGCTGGATCGTCATCGCGAAGCAGGACCGCGGCGTCAGGGTTATGCCTTTCTCGCGCTGTTTGATGACAGCCTGCACGAAAAGCCGGCCGGGGAAACGATCCGGGGCGATTATCCCCCCGTTATGGGCGGGCTGGAGCAGTTGCTCGAATATGTCCAGCGCCATCCAATCGATACGGTGATCGTTACCAAATCCTGGAATGACCCCAGCGCCATCAGTGCACTGGTGGACAAGCTCTATCAGGTGCCGGCCGATGTGATCGTGGAGATGGACCCGGAAGGCTTCTCGCTGAACTACGCCCATCTCACCATGATGGCGGGCGAACAGGCGCTGCAGGTGCAGCAGCAGCCGATGAAGGGCTCTCTGGGCCTTCTCAAATGGCTGGAAGATTATTCGGTGGCCATTATCGGCGTCATTCTGGTGTCGCCCATTCTGGCGCTGGCGGCGCTGGCCATCAAGCTGGAATCTCCCGGCCCGGTAATGTTCCGCCAGCCGCGTGTGGGGCGTAATAACAAGGTTTTCAAGGTCTATAAGCTGCGGACCATGACGGTGGACCCGCACGACGACGGGTCGCTGGGCACGGCGCGGGATAATCCGCGCATCACGCGGGTAGGTCGCTTCCTGCGCTCCACCTCCATTGATGAGTTGCCACAACTCTTCAATGTGCTGAAAGGTGATATGTCCATTGTCGGGCCGCGCCCGCATGTGCCGAACATGATTGTTGCACCCAGTGTGCATTATCAGGCCATTCAGCACTATGTGGCGCGATACCGGGTGAAGCCCGGCATCACCGGATGGGCGCAGATCAATGGCATGCGTGGCGGCATCAATACGGTGGAGAAAGCCCAGCGCGGTGTGGAGCTAGATCTTTATTATATCGAGAACTGGTCCATCTGGCTGGATTTCCGCATCATGCTGCTCACCGTCGCCACGGGTATGACGGGGCCGGAAACCTTCTGAGGGCATCGGGTGAAAAATTCGAAAAAGGGGAATGGCTGGCCATCCCCCTTTTTCGTGCCGGTGTGTTGTGTGGGGAGGGAGGAGGCGAGCGCTGTGTTCGCCCTCAGCTCTTGCGACCTTCCACCGTGTCCAGCAGTTCTGCCATGGCGCAGGTGATGTGATAGAGCGAACTGCCGGGGGCCGGCATGGAGACAAAGCTGCCATCCGGGTTCAGCACATCCCGCCAGGTTCCGGGAACAGGCATGTCGAAATAAAGCCGCAGCCCGCGAAATGCACGACGTGCCTCCTGCGCTTCCGCCATGGTGCCGAGACGACGTAGGCGTGCCAGCGCGATCTTCATGCGTTCCGTCTGCGGCCACAGCCGTGCGGTGGGCTTGTGGATCGCACCGTTCAGGGTCACCTCATTGAGGGTGACATCATGGGCGGCACTGATGCCATAGGCGCGCCCGAAAGCGGTGAGCCGATCCGAAATGGCTGTGGCGTCCGCCCAGCCCCACCGGGCCAGCCCCTCGAACAGCCAAGCCCATTCAAAGCAATGGCCGGGTTCGACAATCTGTCCTTCAATGCCGGGAGCAGGGGCAAGATGTTCGGTGAAATATTCCCGCAGTGCGCCTGTTTCCGGATCAATGAAGTGGTCGCGGCACAGTTGCGCCATGTCCTCCGCCCGCACCTTCCATTCCGCCTTCCCGGAAATGGCATAGAGCGCGGAAAATGCCTCGAAAAAATGCATGTGCGGGTTCTGGTGGCGGGTGGTGCGGGGCTTTTCCTTTTCCACAAATCCGCCTGCCGGGTGCCGCCAGCCCTTGTCGAGTGCGGCCATCAGCTTTTCTGCCTCATCCAGCAGTTCCGGCCGGCCCAGCGCTCTGGAGGCATGAGCGAGGCAGAACAGCATGAAGGCCTGATCGTAAAGATCAGCCTCAGCATCATGCACCGCGCCATCTGATGTGAAGCTGTGGATGAAGAGGCCGTCGGCCCGCTTGCCATGGGTCAGCAGATAATCAACCGTGCCGTTGCACAGCGCCTGCCACGGCCCCAGCCAGCCCAGACGACCGATCTCCCCGAAGGAATAGACATCACGCGCCTGCACGAACAGACGGCGGGGGGCATCATCACCCCGACCCTCCAATGTCAGCCGTTCCACAAACAGGCCCTTCTCCAGCCGCCCGGTGCCAGACCAGAGCGGGGCCGCCACATTCAGCAGCCAGTGGCGGGCCTCGGCGGCAATGTCGGCAAGGCTGGCAATGGCGGGGGAGGTGGATATGCCTGGCATGTTCGGAGCTTTCATATCCGTGCGAGTTTTCAGGGTTGCGTGGCTGCGGGCAGCAGGGTGCGGGCAAAGGCCAGAAGGTCGCCGCCTGTAAACAGATGGCCTGCAATGCCCGCAGCCTTCGCCGCGGTGAGGTCTGACTCCCGATCCCCGATGAGAAGACTGCGGGCGGTGTCGACCGGCCAATGCGCCATCAGATCCAGCAACATGCCGGGCTCGGGCTTGCGCCAGGGGTGGGCGGCCTTGTAGCTCTCCACCACGCCTTCAGTGTGATAGGGGCAATAGCGCCAGTCATCTATGGACGCCCCAGAATCACGCATCTCCTCTGCCATCCAGCCATGCAGGCGATGCACGGTGGCTTCATCATAGAAACCACGCGCAACGCCGGCCTGATTGGTGACGACGAAGACATAGAAGCCAGCATCATTGAACAGCTTCACCGCAGCTTTCGCGCCTTCGATCCATGTGAAATGGGCCGGATCATGCACATAGCCGGTGTCTTCATTCAGAACGCCGTCGCGATCCAGAAACAGGGCGGGGCGACGGCGATGGGCAGGCACGCTGGTTTGCGCATTCTCATAGGTTTCAGGAATGCCGATATCAATGAAGAAGCCATCATAGGCGACACCGGCCAGACGTCCCTCCTGTGCAAGGCGGGGCAGCAGCAGGCCTTCCAGGGAGAAGGGCGCGGTCATGCCTTCAAGGCAGGCGCGTTTCATCACATAGACGCCGCCATTGATGAGCGCACGCTCCAGCCCGGCCTGACGGGGGCGGAATTCGGTGATGCAGGTGCCATTCAGGGCAATGGTTTCATAGCGATCGGGTTTGTCCACCAACCGCAGCGCCATGCCGCAATCCGCGCGGGTGTCCAGCGTGGTGGCGGCAAGGTCCAGCCAGTTGAAATCAAACCAGGTGTCGCCATTGAGCAGAAGAAAGTTCTCATCCAGCAGGGGCAGGGCATTCACCAGCGCACCGCCCGTGCCCAGCGGCTCCGGCTCCACGCAGATCTCGACTGTGGCGTTGAAGCGGCCGGGCACATCTGTGCCCTCGATATAATCGCGCACCACATCAGCCTTATAACCGGCCAGAAGCAGGAAACGGTCAAACCCCCGCCGCCGCGCCTCGTCGATCAGCACCTCGAGAAAGGGAGCATCGGCCACGGGCAGAAGCGGCTTGGGCGTATCGGCTGTCAGCGCGCCAAGACGCGTGCCCAGCCCGCCAAGGAGAATGACACACTGCTTCACCACCACTTGCCCCTTTTGCTGTTCTTTTTGCTGTTTTTGCCCGGACGGGACTCAGACGGAGATGGGCCAGCCTTCCGCACCCTCATAGGTAAACTTCACGGAGCTGGCCTTGCCGCCCGCCTCGTTCAGCGCCTGAATGAGCTGGTAGCTGTTTTCGGGGTCTGTCAGGAACATGAGGAAGCCGCCGCCGCCCGCGCCCGAAACCTTGCCGGCCCATGCACCGGCCGCCATGGCGGCATCATACAGCTCATTCACCACATCATTGGTGACGCCTGCGGCTGTGGCCTTCTTGGCCGCCCAGCTGTGCCCCAGAATATCTGCCGTGCGGCGAATATCCCCGCGCAACAGGGCCAGTTTCATCTCGATGGCATCCTGCTTGAGCTCATGCATATGGGCGATGGTGGCTGAATCCATCTGCTTTAACCCGGCCACCTGCTGCTTGATGATGGATTCCGACTGACGCGACTGGCCGGTGAAGCAGATCACCAGCGAGGCCTCGAATTCGTTGAGATGTTCCCGACGAATGCGCAGGGGGTTCACGATCACCCGGTCATCGGGCAGGAACTCCAGAAAATTCACGCCGCCAAAGGCCGCCGAATACTGATCCTGCCGGCCACCGGCCAGACCGATATGCACACGCTCAATCTCAAAGGCGAGGCGCGCCACATCATATGGCCCCAATGGCAGTTGCAGCGCGTAGCGGAAGGCCTCGATCAGCGCCACCACCAGCGCGGAAGACGCGCCAAGCCCGGAGCCGGCTGGCACATCAATGGTGGTGGACATCGTGAGCGGCACCGCCACCCCGTCGCAATAGGTGCGCATCATGTGGGTGTAGACGGCCCGATGCAGCACCAGCCCCTCATTGATGGGGTGGTCCAGGCTGGGTTCCAGCACCTCTTCCTGCCCCACATCGCGGGCGCGCAGCACCAAGGCACCAATACGGTTGGTGCGCATATGGGCATAAGCGAAGCGATCAATGGTGGCATTGAGAACATTCCCGCCATATTCGTTGCAATAGGGCGAAAGATCCGTGCCGCCACCGGCCAGACCAAGGCGCAGAGGCGCCCGCGCGCGAACATTCAACGCATCGGCGATGGCCATGAAACCCTTCCTTCTTCCGTGCCGCGCGCAGGGCGGGCTTTTGGTTCTTCTGTGCCCGAACCGGCATATGCCGGGTCTGCGGGATGGAGCGCAAACTTTCAGGACCTGATCCGGCATGTGACACGGAACTGTGCCGGCAGGTATAATTTGCCTCACGCACCCAGTATCTTATGACATTAAGTGCCCGGATGCCTCAAGACCATGCCCCAGCTTGCTGAAAAACGGCAGGCTGCATATTGACGAGGCTCAATATGTCGGCGTTTACAGGGGCTTTTCCAACCCTGCGCGACCTTTTTTCATTTAGTCCTGCTGTTTCAGGAAGGGCAGAACGGCGTCCACCACCGCATCGGGGGCTTCTTCGCACAGAAAGTGCCCGGCAGGCACGGACTGTCCGGTGATTCCGGGTGAAAGCGCGCGCCAGGCATCCAGCGGGTCGCCACTGCGGCTGGGAATGCCGCTTTCCCCCCAGACCGCCAGAGTCGGGCAAAGCAGAATGCGGCCAGCGGCGATATCGGCCTCGTCATGGCCTAGATCCTGCGTGGCTCCGGCGCGATAATCCTCGCACATGGCATGGAGCCTGTCGGGGGAATTGAAGGCGGCGCGATAATGGGCCAGCGTACGCGGATCAAACGGCTTGAGATTACGTGTGCCGCTCCAACTCGCCAGCGTCCATTCCAGATACCAGATGGGGTCGGCCGCAATCAGCTTTTCCGGCAGTGGACGGGGCTGGGCGAGGAACGACCAGTGATAGGCCTGCAACGCCCGCGCGCGATCCATGCGGTGCCACATGGCATGGGTGGGCACGATATCCAGCACTACAAGCCGTTCCACCCGGCCGGGATGGTCCATGGCCAGCCGGTAGCCAGCTCGTGCCCCGCGATCATGCCCCATCAGGCTGAAACGGGCATGGCCCATCTTCTCCATGGCCTCCACCAGCAGGGCGGCCATGGCGCGCTTGGTGTAGGGCATGTGGTTCTCACCACCGGAAGGGGCCGCGCTCCAGCCATAGCCGGGCAGGTCGGCGATGATGAGGGTGTGTTGCTCGGCCAGTCGTGCGGCCATTTTGTGCCACATGACATGACTTTGTGGAAAGCCATGCAGCAACAGCAGGGGGGAGCCTTGTCCGCCCTGTCGCAGAAACAGGCGCCCGGCCTGGGTATCGACATGATGGGCTGCAAAACCGGGAAAAAGATCGGCAAGTTCGGACATGGCGTTTCCTCCGCAGAGCGTGTCATGGCGTCGAAGCCGTGAGATGGCGGGCAGCCACACTGCCACAGCCTGGCTTTCGGAACCATGCCGGTGTTTTCTGTTGGCTTTATAGAATGCGGCTCACACGTCTTCAGGGGGCATCCAGCACCACGGCGCAGGCCCGGGGCAGATCATCCAGCATGATTTCGGGCTTGGGCTTGGCCGGCGTGGTGGGCGCGGGCTCCGGCTTCGGGTTCAGCACCTCATCGGTAAACCACCAGGCGAGTTCCGCGCCGCAACCGTTGCCTTGCGATACCGGCTTTTGCGGCCGACAGTTCGGGCTTCCGGTAGGGCAGGACAGGCGCACATGCATATGGTGATCATGCCCCCAATAGGGCCGCACCTTAGAGAGCCAGTTGCGATTACCCTGCGTTTCGCGGCACAGCGCTTTCTTGATGGCGGCATTCACGAAAATGCGCTCCACGCGTGGATCTTCAGCCGCGGCGCGGATGATTTTCCAGTGGTTCGGCGTCCAGTTTTTGGGGTCGATATCGCGACGGTCCTGCCGCACCATGGGGCTGGCGGAGAGCTTTTCGCGTTCCATGGATGTGAGCTGCTTTTTCGGGCCGGGGGTCAGCCAAATATCGACATCCAGCCCGACCTGATGAGAGGCATGGCCGGACATGACAGGCCCGCCCCTTGGCTGGGAGAGATCGCCCACCAGAATGCCGTTCCAGTCTGAAACCTTTGGCACTTTGGTCGCGAGTTTCTCGACATATTCAATCAGTTCCGGGTGGCCATAATAGCGGTTGCGGGACAGGCGCATGACCTGCCACAGCGGGGCCTCATCCTTGCCGATCTGCTCAGGACCAGTGGCGGGCAGGGCCTGCCCGCCCGCCAGACACCCGCGCGAATAGAATCCGATGGCCTGAGGCTTCATCTGCGCCGGAGTCTTCACCTGACTGAACAGTTCCTTGGCGGGTGTATCCAGCACCGGGCGGGGCGGAATCTGGGGCTGGGCCGTTTGTGCTTGTACATTCTGGGTCTGTGCGACGGCCAGAAGACCGACGGCAAGGCCAAGGGTGAGCGTGGCCGCGAAGGCGGCTGCCTTGCGGCTGGGGCTGGCTCTGCGCAGGGCGCGCAGGGCCAGCCGGAATGTGGGGCGGGAGGTGTGGTTGGACATCAGCTCACCGTCTTGAGGGCGAGGGCGGAGCCGCCATCGCCAATGCAGGCTTCAGGATGGACAAGCAATCTTGTTGCCAGCAAGGAGGAGGCACGGCGCAGTCGGTCGCAAAGGCGGCGATTAAAGGGCGTGACAAGGCCGTGGTGGCAAGGCCGTGGTGCAGGGCGCATGGTGGCAGGCAATGGCTGGCGGCCCGGCTGGGCCTGTGGCAGATCGCTTGAGGGCAGAGCCACTGTGCCTGAAGAACCTTAATCTGCTGTGTGCGCTGGTGGTTTTGCCGCCTATGAGGGGCGTGGATTGCCTTGGAAAACAGCAGTTTCCAGGCAGAAAATAGGCTTATGGTTGCCTCTTCATGAAGAGGCTGGGCCTTTTTCGGAAGTGACCGCCGCACCGGGCCTCACCGGTTACGCTCCGCGGGATGCTGTGAGGCAGGGCGGCCGCTTCAGGCTGCCTCAACTTTCAGCACAGCGCCTTCTGCAGCGACCACACGCACCCTGCTGCCGGCCATGAGGTCTGGCCCTTCTACACGCCAAACCGTATCGCCGATATGGATATGGCCGACGCCACCGCTCATCGGTTCTTCCAGCACATAGGTACGCCCGACATAGCTTTCAGCCCGGCGATTGAGGAAGGGCTTGTCGGATGCCTTGCCCGGCGGCGGCGTGATGGAGCGCCCGACCAGAACGGAAATGACGGACAGCGCCGCAAAGGCCACCAACTGCGCCTGCCAGGCCAGATCCAGAAAGACGGTCATCGCGCCGATGATGAAGGCCGCCAGCCCCAGCCACAGCAGAAAGGCGCCGGGGGCGAAGATTTCCGCCACCAGAAGCAGGCCGCCCAGAACGAACCAGCTCCACGGACCCAGTTCCGCCAGAAAGGATGTATCTGGCATGGGTTCAGCCTGCCGAAGGCGGGGTGAAGGGCCCGGTGGGGCCGGAACGACGGGTCTGCTCCCGTTTCCTGGCCCGTTCCGTCGCCCCTTCCGCGCTGAAGGCGTCGCGCGCGAGTTCACCAATGCCGGCAAGGCTGGAGAGCAGGGCTGTGCCCTCATAAGGCATCAGCACCACCTTCTGGTTGGGAGCAGAGCCCAGAACCTCGAAGGCCTTCACATATTTTTCGGCGATATAATAATTGAGCGCGGCCGGGTCTCCGCTTTCCACGGCGGCGGAGAGCATCTGGGTGGCGCGGGCATCGGCTTCGGCGAGGCGTTCGCGGGCCTCGGCGTCACGGAAGGCGGCTTCGCGCCGGCCCTCGGCCTCCAGAATCTGGCTCGCCTTCTGGCCTTCCGCCTTCAGGATCTCGGATTGGCGCTGGCCTTCCGCTTCCAGAATGACGGCGCGCTTCTCGCGCTCGGCCTTCATCTGCCGCGCCATGGCGTTCACCAGATCGGTCGGCGGCTCGATATCCTTGATCTCGATGCGGTTGATCTTCACGCCCCAGGGCTCGGCAGCAGCATCCACCACCCGCAGCAGGCGCACATTGATTTCATCACGATGGGAGAGAAGCTGGTCCAGATCCATCGAGCCCATGACGGTGCGGATGTTTGTCATGGTCAGGGCCATGATGGCGGTGTTGAGATGCGCCACCTCATAGGCCGCACGGGCCGCATCAAACACCTGGAAGAAGGCGACGCCATCCACTGCGACCGTGGCGTTGTCCTTGGTGATGACCTCCTGCGTGGGCACCTCCAGCACCTGCTCCATCACATTCATCTTTGTGCCGACGCGGTCGATGAAGGGGATGATGAAGTTCAGGCCGGGCATCAGGGTCTTGGTGTAACGGCGGAAGCGCTCCACCGTATATTGATAGCCTTGGGGAACGGTCTTGACGCCGGCAAACACGGTGAGGATGGCCAGCACCACCAGAATAACGACAAAGATATCCAGACCGAACAACATGGCAGACCTCGCCTCTTGCCCCCGACAGGCATTCAGATGGTGCGCATGATAGCAAGGGCGGATGGTTTTGCCCGTGTTTCGGATGCGAAAATGATGCTTTTACCCGAATTTAAAACCATTCAGAAAAGGGGGGCTGTGCCTTCCGGAAAGTCTGTGGGTATGGCAGCGGGGCGCTAAAGGGTATTGGACAGGCGGCCTGCGGGCCTCCTAGCATAATGGCCGGAGGTCTTTTCATATGGACAGCCAGACCGCGCGGCGATCATCATGCAGGCCGAGGCTTTCTGCCCGTCCGGACAGACCCGCGTCTCATGACGGGACTGCCAGATGCGCGGATGGTGCGCAGATATATGAACCAAACAAAAGAGTAACAGGATGGTTCGGCCGCTGAAACACACAGACCATGCGCCAACATGGTGTTGAGTGGCCCTTCAGAACACAGAATAAAAATCCGAGGAAATGCCCCTATGTCCCGCATATTTCAATGGTCTGAGGCCATCAAGGCGGAAAATGCCGATGACAGGAAACTGGCACGGCATCTGCATTTCTCGCCAGATACCGGACATATCCAGTTGTTCGACCAGCGCATGTTGCTGATGCACGGTTTTGTAGTGGCGGCGCTGCGCAGTGAACTGATTGAAAGGCTTGGGCTGGAAAAGGCCCGCGAGACCTTCACGCGCCTCGGATATCAGCAGGGCATGGCTGATGCCCGCAGCCTGCGGGAATGCGAAGGAGAGGATCTCTCCCGCATGTTCACCCTTGGCCCCCGCCTGCGCGAGCTGGAAGGCTTCGTGCGCAATCAGGCCATTGACCATATGCAGTACAACACCCAGACGGGTGAGTTCTGGGGGGATTATTACTGGAAATTCTCATGGGAGGCCGAGGCCCAGCTCAACCATATGGGGGTGAGCGCGCATCCGGCCTGCTGGCTCATGGTGGGCTATGCCAGTGGTTTCACCACGCTGCTGATGGGTCGGCCTATCGTATGGCGCGAGGTGGAATGCATGGCCATGGGGCATGCCCATTGTCGCGTGGTGGGCCGCCCGCTGGAGGATTGGGAAGATGCGGAAGATGATCTGCGCTTCCTGCGGTTGGAAGATTTTGTGGCCTCGCCCCAGCCTGTGCGCACGCGCGCGCGGCCTTCTCAATGGGGCGGCTCTGCCGCTGGCATGGAGAGGGGCAAGGCTTCAGCCGGCCCGAAGGACGGGATGAAGCAGCGCGCGGTCGCTTCATCTCAAGCAGCTGCCACCGGCGCATCCGGCTCCACAGGCGTGCGTTTGCCGGATCTTGTAGGCGCATCTGCCCCCTTCAATGCGGTGGTGCACAAGATCAAGCGCGTGGCGGCGACGGACGCCACAGTGCTGTTCATGGGGGAGAGTGGCGTGGGCAAGGAGCGTTTCACGCGCACGCTTCATGCCATCAGCACCCGTGCGGATGGCCCGTTGGTGAGCCTGAACTGTGCGGCCATTCCGCAGGATTTGGTGGAGGCGGAACTGTTCGGCGTGGAGAAGGGGGCCTTCACCGGTGCAACAGCGGCCCGCCCGGGCCGGTTCGAGCGGGCCGATGGCGGCACCATTCTGCTGGATGAGATTTCCTCATTGCCCCTGCCGGCGCAGGGCAAGCTTTTGCGCGTGTTGCAGGAGCGGGAGGTGGAACGGGTAGGCGATACGCGCGTGCGGCCGGTGGATGTGCGCGTGGTGGCCGCCTCCAACCGGGATCTGCGCGCCGAGGTGCAGGCCGGGCGTTTCCGGGAGGATCTGTTCTTCCGGCTTAATGTGTTCCCGATCCGCATTCCGCCCCTGCGCGAGCGGCGGGAGGATATTCCGCTTCTGGTGAATGTGTTTGTGAAGCGCTTTACCGAGCGGATGGACAAACACATTACCGGCCTCACCCACCGCGCCAGCGAGGCGCTGTGGGTCTATGACTGGCCGGGCAATGTGCGCGAGCTGGAAAACATGATCGAGCGCGCTGTCATCCTGGCGGATGAGGGCAGCAATCTTGATATCGAACAGCTTTTTTCGGGTGGGGAAACCTTCACGCCGCGTCCGCACAATGACGAGGCGAAGGCCCATCTGCACGGCATGGGTGCAATGGCGGCCTCTGTCGCGGTGGATCGCCCGGCGGATGACACGCTGCCTGCGGAAAATGCGCTGGATATGGCTTTTCCGCCCGTGGAGGGCACGGATGGCGCGCCGGAGGAGGGCGGTGATGAACTCGGCTCCTTGCTGGCGCAGGCCGGCAGCCTGGAAGAGGTGGAAAGCCGCCTGCTGAATTATGCTCTGGAGCGCAGCAATGGCAATATTTCCGCTGCCGCCCGCCTGCTCAAGCTGCGCCGCGGACAACTGGAATATCGCCTGAAAAAAGCCCGGCGCCAGGATTGAAAATCCGGAGGAGAGGCGCCGGGAAGGAGCGGGCTGGAATAACAGGCCGTCAGAAGGTCTGAGGGATCAGACCTGTTCTTCAATCATCTGCCGCAGCAGGCGCCGTACCCGCACGGGTGCGGTGTCGTTACTCAGCAGAACCGGGGAGAGAGAGAAGAATTCGGCGCCGTTCATCTCCTGCTCCACCGCCTCGATGATGGGGCCATCTTCATTGATGAAGGCCCCGTGCATGGCCTCGATCTTCATCTTGTTGTAGTCGCCATCCTCTTCCAGATGGTTGCGGCGGGTGGCGAACCAGTAATGGGTGGTGCTCTCGGTTTCGGGCGTCACGGTGTGCAGGTCGTACTGGCCGACACAATGGGCCAGATCCAGCGGATCATTGTCATTCTGGGTTGCACCGATGGTGAGCTGGATATTGGCTGGCGCAGCCCAGTCCACCTGCGCGAACATGCGTGTTTCCCCTGCCGGATCGGGCAGGAAACTGTTGAAAATCAGCATGCCCGGCGTCTGCTTCCATTCCCAGCGGGCGGACAGGCGCTGATGGTCCTCATTCACCTGCGGAATCAGCGGGGTGAGCTGGCCGCGCGTGCTGATGATCTCGCTGTGCACATGGTCCACATGGCTCAGGTCCATCACATTGTCGATGATCAGTTCGTAATGGGCCTTCAGATGCATATAGGTCTGGCCGAGGGCATTGGGGTGGCCCTCATCCAGGGAGGAATAATCCGGCAGTTTGCCTTCATCCGCCGGGGCGTCGGCCAGCCAGATCCAGATGAAGCCATAGCGTTCCAGCAGCGGATAGGTGCGCACCTTCGCGGCCTTGGGAATATGCTTGTTGCCGTGGGGGTTATCGGTGCATGCGCCCGAGCAGTCGAAGCGCAGGCCGTGATAGGGGCAGATGATATCATCACCCTCGCGGCGGCCATCATGCAGCGGCACGAAGCGGTGGGGGCAGCGATCCTGCATGGCGACGGGTGTGCCATCCTGCTTGCGATAGAGCAGCACATTGCGGTTGAGCAGGGTACGGTGAAACAGATCCGTGGCGTTCACCTCGCTGGAAAGGGCGGCCACATACCAGGCCTGTTCCAGAAACGGGCTGGGAGACTTGCTCAGCATCTTGGGGGTTCCTCTTCTCTATTCTGCACTGTGTTGGCGTGCATGTTTTGCGATGCACTCGAGAGATTTGCGGGTCTTTCCCGGATGGGCCGGACATGCAGGGGCATTGCCGTGGCGACGGCATCGGGCCGCCACGGCTGAAACCCGTGGATTGGGAGGGCGGGTGTGTCCGCCCGGATCAGGCTTCGTTGTCGATCATCTGGCGCAGCAGTCGCCGCACGCGCACGGGCGCGGTGTCATTGCTCATCAGCACCGGGGAGAGGGAGAAGAAGTCCTCGCCCTCCATTACCTGCTCCACTGCCTCAATGATGGGGCCATCCTCATCCTCGAAGGCGGCGTGCATGGCCTTGATCTTCATTTCGTTATAGTCCGCATCGTCTTCCAGATGATTGCGGCGGGTGGCGAACCAGTAATGGGTTGTGTTCCCGGTTTCGGGCGTGACGGTGTGCAGGTCGTACTGGCCCACGCAGTTTTCGAGATCCAGCGGCCCATTGCCCTGCGTGGCCCCGACGGACAACTGGATATTGGCAGGTGCCGACCAGTTGACCTGGAAGAACTGCCGGGCCTCGGCATCTGGATCCGGCAGGAAATTGTTGAAGATCAGCATGGCCGGGGTCTGCTGCCATTCCCAGCGCGCGGCGAGGCGGTCCTCCTCCTCCATCACATCCGGAATGATGGGGGTGAGCTGGCCGCGCGTGCTGATGATCTCGCTGTGCAGATGGTCGATATGGCTCAGATCCATCACATTATCGATGATGAGCTCATAATTGGCCTTCAGATGCATATAGGTCTGGCCGAGAGCGGTTGGTTTGCCATCCAGCGGTGAGAAATCCGGCAGCTTGCTTTCATCCGCCGGGGCGTCGCCCATCCAGATCCAGATGAAACCGTGGCGCTCCAGCAGCGGATAGGTGCGCACCTTCGCGGCCTTGGGAATATGCTTGTTGCCATGGGGATTATCGGTGCATGCGCCGGAGCAGTCGAAGCGCAGGCCGTGATAGGGGCAGACCACATCATCACCCTCGCGCTTGCCCATGCTTAGGGGCACGAAGCGGTGGGGGCAGCGGTCCTGCATGGCCACGGGCGTGCCATCCTGCTTGCGGTAGAACAGGATGTTACGATCGAGCAGCTTGCGGGAGAACAGATCTTCACCATTCACCTCACGGGAGAGAGCGGCGACATACCAGATGTTTTCGAGATATTCGCTGCGGGAAGGATTGGTCATTGGCGTTTCCTCATCCTAGCTGATTGTTATGGCTGGATTTATTTTTGGCGCAGACCATCGACATGGCCGCCGCGCCTTCGCGGCCATGAGAAAAGGAGGGGAACTCAGGCGATGTTGCCTAAAGATCCACCACAAGTCGCCCGGAGCGGGCGCGTGAGACACAGGGGGTGAAGCAGTCATTGCGGGCCCGCTCGGCCTTGGTGAGGCAGCCGTCGCGATGGTCCGGCTCACCTTCCAGAATCCGGGTGATGCAGGTGCCGCAAATGCCTTGTTCGCAGGAAACCGGCACGTCCACCCCAGCCGCCTGCATGGCTTCCAGCGGGCTTTCATCCGGCCCGACCTGAAGGGTGAGGCCGGAGCGCTTCAGATGCATCTCGAAAGCGCCGCCGGGGGCGACGGGCGCGGCCCCGAACAATTCGGAATGCAGTTGTTCTTCCCGCCAGCCTTGCCCGCGGGCGGTCTCCAGAATGTGGGTGATGAAGCCGGGCGGGCCGCAGACATGAATGTGGGTCTGCGCATCTGGATTGGCGAGCGCGCTGGTGGCGCACAGCTTCTGGGTTTCGCAGCCATCATCGGTATGGAAATGCACGCCCTCGGCGAATGGGGCGGTGCGCAGATCATCATGAAAAGCAGTGGAGGCCCGGTTGCGGGTGCAATAATGCATGCGGAAGGGGCGTTGCTCGCGGTGCAACTGGCGCGCCATGCACATGACCGGCGTGATGCCGATGCCCCCCGCAAACAGCAAGGCGGGTCCATCTTCTGAAAGCGGAAACAGGTTGCGCGGCGGACCAATGCGCAGGGGCGCGCCTTCATGCGCCTCTTCATGGGCGCTGACGGAACCACCCCGGCTGTTCGGGTCTTTCAGAATCGCGATCTCGTAACGGTCGCATTCGGCAGGGTCATTCAGCAGCGAATATTGGCGCACCATGCCATTGGGCAGATGCACATCAATATGCGCCCCGGCCGTGAAGGCGGGGAGGGTTCCACCATCGCGTGCTCTCAGCTCAAGGGCGATGATATTCTCTGCGGCCTCCCGACGCCGGGTCACCTGTGTGTCCAGCATGTGTTTCTCCCTGTCTGATTATTTTTGGAATAGAAATCAGCAAGGAGTGTGCCATGACGAAAAATCAGTGACTTACATGATTTTGCGGCGCAAAATTACGGGATTTGCAGAAATATCGATACTTGAAATGGAGAAGCTCAAAACAAAAGCGGAAACGATCAGGGGGTGAAAAGCCGTGTCGTGTTTCAGCGTGTCAGAGGGGCGCTTGCGGGGATTTCCCAATATTCCGGAGGCATCGCCGATAGGGTGATCGGGCCGGGTGTATCGCTTGCGCGATTTTGTGGAAGAGGCGCTGAAGTCGCTTTGTCCATAGATCACAAGAGGCATTTCGGGCGTTCGGGGCGCGCCATGGATGAGGAGGCCCAGACAAACAAAAAAGGCCGGGCTATGCCCGACCCTTCCCGTAGTGCCTTACAGACTCATGCCAGTACATCCGTGGTCATGAGCCACAAGTCACATGTCTCACGCATCCTGAAGGTTATCGGCAGCAAGCTTGCCGCTGCGCCGATCGGTAACAGCTTCAAAGCTGACCTTCTGGCCCTCTGTGAGGGACTGCATGCCTGCACGTTCGACGGCAGAAATATGCACAAACACATCCGGGCTGCCATCATCCGGGTGAATGAAGCCATAGCCCTTGGTGGTGTTGAAGAACTTAACAGTACCGGTTGTCATGACGATTCCTTTCAAACCGACACGGAAGATCGTTGCCTGACATGAAAGCCAGACACTCGTGTTTTCGAATTTGAGAGGGGAAGATCGCTCATGCGTATGGGCGCAGAGGCAAAGTTCGTCAGCAAGTCCGATGTGTCACTGATAGAAGAGAATTGTGGTTTAGTAAAGGCGATATGATTTTATAAATCTTGTAGAGCGCTTCCATTCAGCGCGACGCTTGCCCGGTATATTGCAGGTTTTCCATATATTGGCATCCTCAGGCGCATTTCAGCCGTTTCACTGTGGCGGAACATGTGAGCGCGTGCGGGGCCGCGCTTCCGGGCACAGCGCAGGCTCAAGCCGGTTGCGATGTAATGTTAGGAAAAATGGTGCCGCGTGTCCGAATCGAACGGACGACCTACCGCTTACAAGGCGGTTGCTCTACCAGCTGAGCTAACGCGGCGCTGCGCCTGCTCTAGCAGCGCTTCTTCTCCGGAACAAGAGAAGCCTGCATACTCAGGCGCACAAGATATGTGGAAGGCTGCCTGTCAGCCCCCCGCCTGTCGTTTCAGGGCATGGCGGGCCACACCCAGTGAGAGGGCCGCGGCGTTGGAGACATTCAGGCTCTTGATCGCGCCCGGAAGGTCGATTCGCGCCAGTACATCACAGGTTTCACGGGTCAGTTGGCGCAGCCCCTTGCCCTCGGCGCCCAGCACCAGCGCCATGGGCGCGCGTAGCGCTGTATCCTCCAGATCGGCCGGGCCCTCACTGTCGAGGCCCACCACCAGCATGCCGCCTTCCTTCAGCTCATTGAGCGCCCGCGCCAGATTCTGAACCCGGCAGAAGGGCACATGCTCCAGCCCGCCGGATGCGCTTTTGGCCAGAACGCCGGTGGCGGCCGGGCTGTGGCGGGCGGTGGTGACAATCGCGCCCACGGCAAAGGCGGCGGCCGAACGCACTATAGCGCCGACATTGTGCGGGTCCGTCACCTGGTCCAGCACCAGCACCAGATCATGTTTCGCGGCTTTTGAAAGCGGCGGGGAGGGGAGGGGATCGGCTTCCGCCAGCAGACCCTGATGCACGGCATCCGACCCCAGCAGTTTGTCGATCTCATAGGGTTTCACGATCTGGGGCGAGAGCGGTAGGGCGATTCCCGCTTCCTCAAGACGACGCACGGCATTTTCCGTGGCCATCATCTTGCGAAAGCGCCGCTTCGGATTGGCCAGTGCTTCGGAAACCGTGTGCCAGCCATAAAGCAGCGCTACATCCTCGTCACCCGCCCAACGAGGTGGGCCGCCACGTTGCCCCCCCTTGTCGCGGCGCATGTCGCGATGCGCGGCAAAGCCACCGGGCTTCTTGCCTGCCGGGCGATGGGAGCCGGCGCGGCGCGCGGGCGCACGGGACGGATCGGAAAAATGGGACGGATCGGAAATATCGTCGGACATGATATTGGCTTTGTCAGAGCGTCTGGCCCGGTGCAAGCAAAAGCGTGCATGGTGGAAAAGGATAAAGTCTTCCACAGGGCTGTGACATTTGTACGGATTGGCGGTTGACTTGTGCGGCTCAGGCTCACATAAAACGCGCCACTGGCCGACACAAATTGTGTCCTTCCAAACTCCGGTTTGGCAGTGCGCAGTTGGCAAGTGCTTGAAAATACGGGCGGAGGAGTGCCCGAGTGGTTAAAGGGGACGGACTGTAAATCCGTTGGCTCAGCCTACGTTGGTTCGAATCCAACCTCCTCCACCACCTGTATTTCAAGGGAAGCCGAGGCTGGTGTCGCGGTTTCGCACCCGTCACGGCAATGCGGGTGTAGCTCAATGGTAGAGCAGCAGCCTTCCAAGCTGAATACGAGGGTTCGATTCCCTTCACCCGCTCCAGCCGTGCCTTTTTCAAGAGAATATATCTTCTGGATGTCGGTGACTGATGCCTCTGAAACGGTGATTTGTCTCTTCCGGAAGAGGGGGGTGCGCACCACATAATGAGGTGAGCCCACACGCGGCTCTTGCATCCCTTGCAGAAACACCCTATCCCACGTCAGCTTTTTTGCGGCCCGCGCGGGCGCCTGATCGACTGAGAGAAAACGATGGCCAAAGAGAAGTTTAACCGTTCGAAGCCGCACTGCAATATCGGCACCATTGGTCACGTTGACCATGGCAAGACGTCGCTGACGGCTGCGATCACGAAGGTTCTTGCTGAAGTCGGCGGAGCGT
>JBFWLR010000011.1:0-134563 GCA_050252035.1 Xanthobacter sp. | reverse complement strand
CCGAGAATGCCTCCGGCGCCTATGGCGTGGACACGCGCGACATCCTCATCGAACTCGGCAAGCGCCGTATGGTCGGAGGCCAGGAAGACATGATCGTCGATGTCGCCCTCGATATGTTGAAAAATAAGGACGTAGTGTGACAGGTTGAAGCAGGGGCATGCGAAGTCGTGACCTTGCTTCCATATATTTGAATTGCAAGATGGATCACGGTCTCTCCAGTGGAGACCGTGATTTTTCTGTTTTCAGGCAAGAAAATTATGCTTTTGGCTCCTTGCAGGAGGGGTTGTCGGTGTCGAAAAAGGGCTGCTCTTTAAGTCGCGAGCGCTTGCCCGTATGCCTGTTGCTGACAATGTTCTGTTGAGAGTCGAAAATCCAGGATCTCAGACAGCCCTGGGCCGGGCTCCCACCTGTGAGTGACTGTGAGCATCAAGGATGGCGGGGGTACTATCCTGAGCCCTGACCACGCGACCAAACGCATCGGCTTCATCCGCGCTTGTGCAGAGGCTAAAGCGGGATGTCACCGTGATGGTGGCGGGATAGGAAGGAGATTGCGGCACTCAAGCCGTTACGGTGGTTTATTGGTGGTGAGCTCACACACAGGTTCATCGCAACCTGAGAGAAGACCGCAAAACTGGCAGAAAATCGTGTATCTAATTGAAATTATTGGTAGGCCCGGAGGGACTCGAACCCCCAACCAGACCGTTATGAGCGGTCGGCTCTAACCATTGAGCTACGGGCCCGCCACAAGGCGTGGCTGGAATGGGGTGCAGTGCACCCGATTCCGATCTGCTCATGTGCTCTATCAAGCTTGTGGGTGCAGAACAACCTCAGATCCATTCCGGCGGATTGACGCAAGGTTGGGGGCAGGAGGCGCCATGCCGTAATCACGCCGTGTTCTCAGGCTGTTGTGGTGCATATAACCCGCAGGAGGATCCCTATGCGCGCTTTTCCGGTTCAGGTTTCATCCCTTCGTCTTCCTATGCTGGCTGTTGTGGCTGGGGTTGGGCTGGCAATTGTAGGCTTTGCGCCGCAGGCCGCGCAGGCCGCCACTGTCCGTGTGACAGGCGAGGCTGTTGTGTCCGCAACGCCGGATATGGCGACCTTTTCCACCGGGGTGGTGAGCCGTGGCAAGACCGCAGGGGAGGCGATGGCTGCCAATACGGAGGCCGTCAGTGCTGTGATTGAGGCCATCAAGTCTGCGGGCATTGCCGCGCGTGATGTCTCGACGAGCAATTTCTCGGTGCAGCCTCAATATGTGTATCCGAAGGCGGGAAGCCGCGAGGAGCCACGGCTTGTGGGCTTCGAGGTGCGCAATACGGTGCAGGTCACGGTGCGGGATCTGTCCATTCTGGGTGGCTTGCTGGACAAGATGGTCCAGTCCGGTGCGAATGAGGCTTCGGGACTTTCCTTCAGCGTTTCGAACCGCGCCAACCTGGAGCAGCAGGCCCAGGTTGAGGCTGTGAAGAACGCCATGGAGCAGGCCAAGGCCGTGGCCGAGGCGGCCGGTTTGCGGGTGACCCGGATCGTGTCTGTCGAGCCCAGTGCGGATGCGCCCATGCCCGTACGCCCCGTTGCCATGATGATGCGCGCCGAGGCTGACAGGAAGGCCGTGCCGGTTGAGGCCGGTGAAATTGATGTGCAGGCGCGGGCTGTTCTTGTCTATGAGGCAGAGGCGCGCTGAAACTGTTTCGGGTTTCATCCTGCCGGGGCATAATCCCTCTCAAGGATCATTTCTGGATCAGAAGTGGCGCGATCGGGAGTTGCGAACCGGTCGTGCCTCTGGCCTGATAAGTCGTATAGGCAGGTGGGCGCGCCGATGCGCTGGAAACGGGTTGGGCTTGTCTCGTGTGGCAGGCGGTGTGGGGCAGATCTGTGACATCAGGCAAGGCATCCAAGGGCAAGGCAGCCATTTCCCAGTTCGAGGCCGGGCGTTCAGGGCATAGAGTCCAGTATGCGGCCTTGCCTTATCGCGTGCGTAAGGATGGGCAGGTGCAACTGCGCCTTATCACCTCGCGGGAGACGCGGCGCTGGGTCATTCCCAAGGGTTGGCCGATGAAGGGCATTTCCCCGGCCAAGGCGGCTGCGCGGGAGGCTTATGAAGAGGCCGGCCTCCTCGGCACCATCGCCCGGGAGGCGCTGGGCATTTACAGCTATGAGAAGCGCCTGGCTGTGCGTTCGGTCATGTGTGATGTCATGGTGTTTCCGTTCAAGGTGAAGCGTCAGGCTCCGAACTGGCCAGAGCGCGCTCAGCGCGAAGGCTTCTGGTTTACGGTGGCAAGCGCTGCAAATGCCGTGCAGGAGGAGGATCTGAAACTTCTGATCCTCAGCTTCGGCGATATCATGGCGCGTAAATGGGAAGAAAAGCACGCCACCAGCAAAATATCAGCAACATCGTCATCCGGAATGGCCAAGGTCAAAAAAAGCGGATTCCAAAAAGTCCGGACCCAAAAAAGCTGAGCCGAAAAAGCGGGGCTAAAGAGGCCCGCTATGCGGAAAGCCGGTATTAAAAATGCGGACTCAAAAAGGATGCTGACGACGTGGTGATGCCTCCGGTTGAACTCGCAGAGGTGGTGGTGGAGGAGGGCGCGAAAACGCCATCCACATCTGCAGAACCAATATGCAAGGTCGCAAGAAGCAAAGCGGAGGTCAGGCCAACAGGTGAGGCAGAGCCATAAGGCTGTTGCTGCCGTGCTCCAGCCCTATGTGCGAGAGCATTTGCCTTGTTCCCCCAGACCTGTTAAACAACGCGCCTTCACAAGGACGGCCATGCCGATTCCGCCGCCCGGGCCCTGAGTCCGGAGGTCCCCGCCCGACAGCGCGTTGCGCCCTCGGGCGCGTTTTGCGTTGCCCTTCAGGCGGCATGAAGCGTTATGGTTGCGTCCCCAGTGAAACCGAAACAGACGGGCAGCTATGTTCGATACCCTCTCAGACCGCCTTGGCGGCATACTCGACAAGCTAAAGCGGCGCGGCGCTCTGACCGAGGCTGACGTTGGCGAAGCCATGCGCGAGGTCCGCCGGGCCCTCATCGAGGCCGACGTGGCGCTGGATGTGGTGCGTTCTTTCACCGACAGGCTGCGCAAGCGCGCCGTGGGTGTAGAAGTCATCAAATCCGTCACGCCCGGCCAGATGGTGGTGAAGCTGGTTCATGACGAACTGGTCGCCACGCTGGGTTCCGACGCCCAGCCGATTGACCTAAATGCGCCCGCGCCTCTGCCCATCCTCATGGTTGGCTTGCAGGGCTCGGGCAAGACCACGTCCACGGCCAAGATCGCCAAGCGCCTGACGGAACGTCAGAAGCGTAAAGTGCTGATGGCCTCGCTCGATACCCGCCGCCCGGCGGCCATGGAGCAGTTGGCCACACTGGGCCAGCAGGTGGAGGTGGCGACCCTTCCCATCATCGCAGGCCAGTCCGCCGTGCAGATCGCCAAGCGTGCGCTCGATGCGGCGCGCCTGGGTGGCTATGATGTGGTGATGCTGGATACCGCTGGCCGTGTAACGCTGGATGAAGCGCTCATGGCAGAAGTGGCGGAAGTGAAGGCCATCGCCAAGCCGCATGAAGTCCTTCTGGTGGCCGACAGTCTCACTGGTCAGGATGCGGTGAACACCGCCAAGGCCTTTGATGAGCGCGTTGGCCTCTCCGGCATTGTGTTGACCCGTGCGGATGGTGATGGGCGCGGCGGTGCGGCGCTGTCCATGCGCGCTGTCACCGGCAAGCCCATCAAGCTGCTTGGCACCGGCGAAAAGATGGATGCGCTGGAGGATTTTGATCCCCAGCGGGTGGCGGGCCGCATTCTCGGTATGGGTGACGTGGTCGCCCTTGTGGAGAAGGCTGCTGAAAATATCGATATCGAAAAGGCCAAGCGCGTCGCTGAGAAGATGCGCAAGGGGGCTTTCGATCTCGAGGATCTGCGCGACCAGCTTCTGCAGATGCAGAAAATGGGTGGCCTTGGCGGCCTCATGGGCATGTTGCCGGGTGTGGCCAAGATGAAGAACCAGATTGCGTCCGCCAATCTGGATGACAAGGTGTTCAAGCGGCAGGTCGCCATCATCAATTCGATGACGCGCAAGGAGCGGGCGGCCCCCAAGCTGTTGGATGCCTCGCGCAAGCGCCGCATCGCTGCGGGTTCTGGCACCAAGGTGGAAGAGATCAACCGCCTGCTGAAGATGCATCGCCAGATGGCGGATGTGATGAAAGCCATGGGTGGCAAGGCGGGCAAGCGTGGCCCGTTGGCCGGCCTCGCCAACATGATGGGCTTCAAGGGTGGTGCGCCGTCTCCCGAAATGCTGCAGGAGATGGCAGAGAAGATGGGTGGGCCCGGCGGTGGTGGGGGCGTGCCCACCAATTTCCCCGGCCTGCCCGGTGGCGGCTTGCCGTCTCAGTTTCCCGGCGGTCTGCCCGGCCTGCCGAAAGGTTTTCCCGGCCTTGGTGGCCCCGGAAAGAAGAAATAAGGCCCGGCACACGCCGTCAGCCTTGCGAAACCCTCTTATTCAGACATTGAACCAAAGGAAAAGCTTATGTCTCTGAAGATCCGCCTCTCCCGTGGCGGCGCCAAGAAGCGCCCTTACTACCGCATCGTGGTGGCCGATTCCCGCGCCCCGCGTGATGGTCGCTTCATTGATCGTCTCGGTTCCTTCAACCCGCTGCTGGCCAAGGATGCCGACAACCGCGTGGTGCTGGACGTGGAGAAGGCCAAGGCCTGGCTTGAAAAGGGTGCGCAGCCGACCGATCGTGTCGCGCGTTTCTTCGATGAGGCCGGCTTGCTGAAGCGTGAAGCTCGCAATAACCCTAAGAAGGGTGAGCCGGGTGACAAGGCCAAGGAGCGCGCTGCTGAGAAGGCCGAGAAGGCTGCTGCTGCCAATGCTCCGGCTGAAGAGGAAGCCGCTTCCGCCGAGTGAGGCTGAAGTTCCCTCAGTATGAGGGCTGATGATGAATAAGACAGCCGCGGTTGCCTGTGCGCCGCGGCTGTTTCATAACTGGCATTGCAAATTGAATGCAGCCGCGAAATGAGTTGTTCTCTGCCCCGTTATGTATTTCAGTTCCTGGTTGGAACGACCAGCACCTGAATACGGAGAATGCAGGACCAGCATCAATGGACAGTCGCTACTATCTGGATGCCTCGACGCTTTTCACTGTCAATGCGGTCTCATTGTCCGTTTTTGCAATCACATATGTTTTTGCCTGGGCGGGGCATAGTAATAGAGTTTACTGGTCCAATCTTTCTATCTCAAATATATTGTTTGCCATTGCATTCGTGATGTTTTCACAGCGTATAGATGCTAGAAATACAGATCTTCTTATTCCAAACTGCCTTCTGGTTATTGGGTTAAGTTTTCGCTGGCAGGCTGTGCGGGCATTTTTCGGATATGCCCCTTCTTTTGTGTTGCCGGCATTTTTGACGGCTGTAGTGTTCGGTCTCCTTTATTTCGCACGTGATATCGGGAGTGGACTTGTATTTGGTGGTGTCAACATTGCCATAGCAACGCAGATCGTCGTTATCATTTATACTCTGGTTTCAGAACGTCAGGAGAGGTTGCCCTCGCGCTGGGGGCTGGTTGTGGCGTATGGCATCATTCTTGTCTCCTCCCTCCTGCGCGCTGCACAGGGCTGGTTGCTTGAGCAGGGCATGAACAGTTTGCTTCCGGCGGATGGTTTTCTTCAGATTCATCTTTTTTCAGCAGCGATTCACATTGTTGCCTCTGGTGCCTTTTCTCTCTCCATGGCCTATGAACAGGGGGCGATCGCCCTTCGCTGGGCGGCCATGCATGATGCTCTCACGGGACTGCCGAACCGTCAGGGGCTTGACCATAAGCTGGGGAATAGTTTCCGGGCAGGGCTCGGCAGGTGTGCCGTTTTTATTATAGATATTGATAAATTCAAGGATATCAATGACATACATGGCCATCTTGTTGGTGATGATGTCATCCGCAGATGCGGGCGGATCATTACAGAAAATCTGCGTCAGAAAGATTTCGCGGCACGCATCGGGGGCGAGGAGTATCTCGTTATTGTCGCGCATCTTTCAACCGAACAGGCGCATCAAAGTGCAGAGCGTATTCGGCAGGCCATTGAGAATGAATGTATAGTGGTGGGAGAGGCCAAGGTACATTTCACGGTCAGCGTGGGAATCGCCTACACAGACAACTCGCACATTTCTTTCCCGGAGATGATGGCGCAAGCGGATCGCCAGCTCTACAAGGCAAAGGAAGCCGGGCGTAATCGTGTGCATGCCACAGTGTGCGCATGAGGGCGCATTATGTCTTGCCCCGGCCTCGTGTTGGCTGATGTGAAGCATGTTCCGAATGCCTTCTGATCTGTCTCCATCTTCCCGCCCTTTCTCGTTCTTCGTGCTCTGGAGCTTCGCATGTCCGAACCCGTGAATGTCTCTTTCGTTAGGCTTTCCGCCGCACCAAAAGGTGTGCTCATCGTGTTGACTGATGAGAGCCTGGTTTTTGGCCCGTCAGGGCAGAAGCTGCTGAAGCCGGCGGATGCCGCCCTGACGCGGGCATTCGATGCCGAGCGCTTCAAGGGTAAGGCGTTCAGTTGCGTGGATATGCTCGCTCCGGCGGGTCTGCAGCATGTGTCGCGTCTTGTCATCGTTTCCGTTGGCAAGGCCGCGGAACTGAAGGCGAAGGATTATCTCAAGCTGGGTGGCGTCATTGCCGGGCGCATTCCTGCGGGCGCGAAGGAGGCCACTGTGGTGGCTGAACTGCCCGGCGGGCCTCTGGCGGCGGAAGATGTGGCGGAGCTGGCTCTGGGGCTGCGCCTTCGCAGCTACGCTTTCGATCGCTACAAGACGAAGAAGAAGGATGAGCCTGCCCGCGAGAGCCTCGAAGTCCATGTGCAGGTGGCCGAAGAGGCTCCGGCTGAAAAGGCGTGGACTGCCCGCGCGGCCGTCGGAGAAGGTGTTCTTTTTGCGCGCGATCTGGTGAATGAGCCGCCAAATGTGCTGGATCCGCCGGAATTCGCGCGTCGGGCGCAGGAGCGTCTGTCTGCCGTGGGTGTCGAGGTGGAGGTGCTGGACGAGCCGGCGCTGGCCAAGCTGAATATGCGCGCGCTTCTGGGGGTGGGGCAGGGCTCCATCAAGGAAAGCCGCGTGGTGGTGATGCGCTGGAATGGTGGCAAGGCGGATGAGGCCCCGCTCGCCTTCATCGGCAAGGGTGTGACCTTCGATAGTGGTGGCATCTCCATCAAGCCCGGTGCGGGTATGGAAGACATGAAGGGCGATATGGGTGGGGCAGCCTGCGTCACCGGCACGCTCTATGCGCTGGCGGCCCGCAAGGCGAAAGTGAATGCTATTGGCGTCATCGGCCTGGTGGAGAACATGCCGGATGGCGCGGCCCAGCGCCCGGGGGATATTGTCACCTCCATGTCCGGCCAGACCATCGAGATCATCAATACCGATGCCGAAGGCCGGCTCGTGCTGGCGGATGTGCTCTGGTACACGAAGGAAACCTTTAAGCCGAAGCTGATGGTGGATTTCGCCACCCTTACCGGGGCCATCATGGTGGCGCTGGGGCAGGAATATGCCGGTCTCTTCTCCAATGATGATGAACTGGCCGAGGCGCTGACGAAGGCCGGCGCCAGCAGTGGCGAGAAGGTGTGGCGCATGCCGCTCGCCCCGGAATATGACAAGCTGATCGACAGCAAGTTCGCCGACATGAAGAATACCGGCGGGCGCTTTGGCGGTTCCATCACGGCGGCGCAGTTCCTGCAACGTTATGTCGACAAGACGCCTTGGGCGCATGTGGATATTGCAGGTACGGCCATGGCGTCGCCCGCCAGCGATATCAACAAGAGCTGGGGAGCAGGTTGGGGGGTGCGCCTGCTAGACCAGCTGGTAGCTGAAAACCACGAAGGCTGAACGGGTGCGGTAGGGGTGGGTTATGCTCCTGCCACTTTCCGCACGCTGTATGAAAAAGGGCGCCTCCATATGGGGCGCCCTTGTCATATGCAGCTTTTTTTCGGGGGCGACTTGCCCGGCTCAGGCCGGCTCGACGGAAATGATGCGGAAGGTGTGCATGTCATCATCTTCCTTCACGGAGATATATTCGCCCACCATGAAATTTTCGTCCCCGAAGCGATAGCCGGGCTCGTCGTCATTAGTGCCGTCGACATCATAGCGGAAGGCCCAGCTGCCACCGGGCCGACGTAGCAGGTGGCCCACTTCGTCTTTCTCATCCGGGCGGAATTTTACGACGCGGCACATATCACGATGCTTGTGCCACATTTCCGGGTCGATCTTTCCACCTTCCTTCAGCGGCAGAACAAAGGTGTAGCCGAACTCACGGGAGCCTTCGGGGAAGTCCTTTTCCCGGGCCAGTTCCATACGCACCCGGTGGAAGCCTTGCGGAAGCTCGCTCATTCTTTTCTCCCCACATGCAGCATCATGCTGATGCTGCATTTCTTCGACTGATAGCCGGCGCGTCAATGTGCAACATTATCGTGGCAAGACATGCGCCTTCTTCGTTTCTCCCTTTTACGGGCTTGCGAAAGATCTGGATAGAGGCAGAATAGAAGACATGCGCTGAGGTCAGTGAATTTGACGTGGTGCATTGTCCTGTGCCGGGCTTTGCCTGATGCTTGGCTGACAGAGCAAGGGTGTCAGGGGCGCGCTGGCGTGTGGCAACGCCAGTGTGAAAAGGAGATGCCAGATGACCAATAACCCGTTTTTCCCGAATATGGCCAATTTCCCCAACATGGCCAAAGATATGGCCAAGGTTTGGAATCTTGGTGCATGGAATACGGATGCGCTGAACAGCAATACATTCAGCCCAGCCGCGTGGAATGCCGGAATGCCGACCGCCGGTTGGCCCATGACCATGTGGAAGAGCCTTTATTTCGATTGCCCGGTGGCGGTAGCTTCCCATTTCCAGTCTTTCCTGGGCCGTCGTGCGCAGGAGCAGATGCAGTTTTTCTCCGAGCTTTCGCGCGAGCAGAATGCCGCCAATATGCTCACCAAGGAAATGGCCTATTTCCAGCAGGCCACCATGGCCTGGAATACCGAGATGATGGAGCTGGCCGAGCTGGTGCAAAGTAAGGTTTCCGCCTCGGCCCAACTGCCGGCCGTTGCGGACAAGAAGCAGGACTGATCTTTCTGCACACTTTCACTAAGTGTGTTCAGGAAAAGTGGAATGCTGCCGGCGGCACGGCCTGTCGCCGGCTTTTCTTTGTGTGAACCGATCTATCCGGCCTTTCCCGGCGGCCTCATGTCCATCTTCGGCCTGTCGTCGGTGTGAGGGCTGAATGCGGGGCTTGCAGGAAAGCGGTATGCGCGCCATTTTCCCTGCCCGAGGCAGCGCTGCTGGCACGCCTCTGACAGGAGAGATGGTTCATGTCCGAGAACAATCAGCTCACCCGGTTCTTTGGCGGTTCGCCAGCTTGGGTTCTGGTGCGCCTGGTGGTCTTGTCCGTCGTGGTTGGGGTTATTCTCGCGGCACTGGGGCTGGACCCCATGAATATCTTCAAGAGCCTTGAGCGGCTTGTGCGCAATCTCTTCTCCTTCGGTTTCGATGCTCTTGAAGGGCTGTGGCGCTATTTCCTTCTGGGGGCTGTCATCGTCATTCCGCTGTGGCTCATTATGCGTATTGCATCAGCCCGGCGCTGAAGGAGCGCATGGACATGCACGGCGCATCACATGGCACGGCAGAGGTGGTGACTCATCGCCGGGTGCTGGCCATTGCCCTGCCGATGACACTGGCGCATCTCACCACGCCCTTGCTGGGCTTGGCCAATACGGCGGTGGTGGGGCGGCTAGGTGATGCGGCCCTGCTGGGCGGCGTGGCGCTGGGTGCTGTCATCTTCGACATGCTGTTCTGGATGTTTGGCTTCCTGCGCATGGGCACGGTGGGGCTGGTGGCGCAGGCACTGGGCCGCAGGGATGCGCAGGAGCAATGCGCGGTTCTGTTGCGTGCGCTGCTGTTTGCGGGCTTGTGTGGGCTGGTAATGGTGCTGTTGCAGTTGCCCCTGCTGTGGCTTTCCCTGCATTTGGCTGGCGCCAGTCCGGAAGTGAATGCGGCGGTTGCGGATTATTTTCATGTCCGCATTTTCGCGGCCCCCTTCACACTCGCCAATTATGTAGTGCTGGGCTGGCTCACCGGGCTGGGGCGTACAGGGCTGGCCCTGCTGGTGCAGGCGGGCATGAATGCCTTGAACATGGCGCTGAGCGCCTTTCTGGTTCTGGGCCTCGGCATGGGTGTGGTCGGAGCAGGAGCCGGTGCACTGGTGGCCGAGGCTGCGGGCACGGTGGCGGGCCTGTTCATCTGCGCCCGGCTTCTGGGCTTCTCCCTCGCGGTGCCGCGGGATGTTTTGCTGGACAAGGCGCGCTTGGCCAGCACTTTCATGCTCAATGGCGATATCATGATCCGTACGGCGGCGCTGATGTTCACCTTCGCCTTTTTCGCGGGGCAGGGGGCGCGTGCGGGCGATGCGACATTGGCTGCAAACGGGCTGTTGCAGAATATGGGCCTGCTGGCGGTCTATTTTCTGGATGGTTTTGCGACAGCCGCCGAACAGATCTGCGGTTCAGCTGCCGGTGCGCGTCGGCGTGCGCCTTTCATGAGGGGCATCCGGCTGATCATCCTGTGGGGCTTTGGCTGCGCTCTTTTGGCTTTTGTCCTGTTCATGCTGGCGGGGCCATGGGTGATCGATCTGATGACGACCAGTGCAGAGGTGCGGGTGGAGGCGAGCAACTTCCTGCTCTATGCCGCGCTGCTGCCGCTAGCTGGCGTGCTGGCTTTCGTGCTGGACGGGGTCTTTATCGGGGCGCTCTGGTCGCGTGATATGCGCAACATGATGCTGGCGGCCGTTGCGATCTATCTGTTGCTGTGGTGGAGCTTGCGGGCATGGGAAAACCATGGCCTATGGCTGGCCATGCTGGGCCTGTTTCTGGCGCGCGGAGGCCTTTTGGCCCTGCGCTTGCCGGTTCTGGCGCGCAGGACCTTCACCTCTCCTGAGTGAACATCACGCGGAGTTGGCCCAAAACCCATCTTCCGTCGGGAAGAGATGGGCACCATCCGCCCCCAGTGGAAGCTCTTTTACCCACAGCACGGCGGAAAGAGACAGCGCCGCATAAAGATGCGGAAACAGTGCACCGCCACGAGAAGGCTCCCATTTTAGGGCTGAGCCCAGCACAGATCCATCCACGGCGACCAGCTTCAGGCCGGTTTGGCCGGCAAAGTGGCGCCGGGCGGTTTCACGTGCCTGTTCTGCCGTAGAAAAGTGGATATAGCCATCCGCATGATCTACCGGAGCGCCTTCAAAAATGCCCTTCTCCTGCGCCTGCGCCCATAAATCAGCAGGGCAGATCTTGTAGATCAGGCGCGGGGCGGATTGACAGGTCTGGGACATGATGCAGCTCTCACGGACAGGAACAGATGCTCCTATAGAGCATTTTTGATGCACCTGCGCAGCAGCCGTAAAATGCGCAGAACGAAGTTTGTCGTAGGATTAAGGTCCTATACAAATCAGGAACATAATCTTATGATGTGCTCGGAATGATGCGGGCCTTGCAGAGGATGTGAATGTCGACGCTAACCCATGGCCAGATCTGGCGTGCGCTGGACCAACTCGCTGAAGCGCATGGTCTTTCCACATCCGGCCTCGCCAGGCATGCGGGGCTGGACCCCACCACATTCAACCGCTCCAAGCGCATTACGTCGGACGGGCGGATGCGCTGGCCCTCTACGGAGAGTATAGCCAAGGCATTGGCCGCCACCGGCACCAGTATGGAAAATTTCCTAGCCTTGTTGCAGCCGGAGCGAGGCCATCTTCATCCCGTCTCCGGTTTTGAGGAAGATGGGGGCGGCAGCTTCCTGTATCAGGCTCAGGCGCACAAACCCTTGCGAGCCATTCCGCAGATCGGCTTTGCACAGGCCGGTAATGGCGGTTTCTTTGATGATGCCGGCTTCCCGGCGGGTGCGGGCTGGGACGAGATCATTTTTCCCGAGGTGGAGGACAACCACGCCTATGCTCTCGAAATTTCGGGGGATTCCATGATGCCAGTTTATCGGGCGGGTGATGTCGTGGTGGTCTCGCCGGAAGCCTCCATCCGCAAGGGTGACAGGGTAGTGGCCAAAACCCGTGAGGGTGAGGTTCTGGCCAAGGAACTGGCGCGCCGCACTGCACATTTCGTGGAACTGCGCTCGCTCAACCCGGATTATGAAGACCGGAAAATCGCGCTGGAAAATCTGGAATGGATGGCGCGTATTATCTGGGCCAGCCAGTAGGGTGTCAGCTTTCTGCGGGCAGCAGGGCCTGAAGGGCTGAAAGCCTGTCTGCCTTTGAAGGTGTCATGTCTGCATGCAGCCGGGTGATGCGTGGCGCGCGCAAGGTGAGCCCGCATCGGTGCCGGGTGGAGCGGGAAACGCCTTCAAAGGCAATTTCTAGAACCAGCCCATGATCCGCCTCATGCGTCACCTCCCGCACAGGGCCGAAACGATTGATGGTTGCGGCCTGGATGAAGCGTTCAGCCGCGTTGTGCTCAGCCTCAGGCAGATGGAGAAGGGCCTTTCCCACGGGCACCAGTTCCTCGCTCTTTTCGCTGTTCCGCCACAGGCCAAATGTGGCCTCCAGAAAGGCGGGCGCATGGCGGGCGCGCTGCACATAGAGCAGAACGGCCCTGATATGACGGGGGGCTCGTGGCCATCGCCACCATGTTGTTTCTGCTGTGGGGGCAGGCCGGTAAGGGGCGTGGGCGGGCTTCAGCACCAGTCCGGTTGTCGCTTCGGCATATGGCCCGGCTGCCGGGTCGTTCTCGTGCAGGGCCGCAAGATCTGCCGGCCCGGAGAAGGGCAGGAGGGGGGACGGGCTGAGATGCACTGAAGCTTCATGTCGCTTCAGCAAGGCGTCCAGCCGGGTGCGGCGTGTAGACAGAGGCAGGTCACGGAGATCTTCTCCACCTTCTTCCAGAAGATCGCAGGCAATGAAGCAGGCAGAATATTGCGCCATGAGCTGCGGGCTCTGGCGCGCGCGCCCCAGCCGTTTCTGAAGTCGGGTGAAGGGATGAGCGCGGCCCTCGTGCCACATCAGCAGGAGCCCATCCACTCTGGCAGTGCTGGACAGAATCTGCTGCATTTCCGGGAAATGGCGCGTCAGTTCAGCGCCAGATGCGCTGTAAAGACGTGTGACATGCGTCCCTTCCGCTGTCTTGGCGCAAACCAGTTCTGCCCGCAGACCATCCCAGTTCCATTCCGCAAAATGGCTTTCAGGGGTAATGCTGTCCAGCCCATCAGCAGGCATGTCCTCCACTGGCATTATGGGCTGAAAGGGGGCTGGCCGCGTGAGGATGGGGCGGGGGGCGCGCCGCTCCAGATAGGCGAACAGCCCTTCATAAGGCGGCTCCAGCCCGGAGCAGAGCGTCGCCACCTCTTCAGGCTGGTGCTGTCCCTGTGGGTCGAGAGCGGCAATTGCAATGCGGGCCAGATGGGGTGTTTCGAGGGGTTTGAGGCCGCCTGTCAGAAGTTTCAGCAGGGCCCAGCGGCTATGATCATCCAGCCTGTCGAGCCAGAGGGTGATGGTTTCCACCTGCGCGGCGGTCGCCAATGTGGGCCAGATGCGGCAGATCTCGGCCAGGCAGAGCAGCGGCTGTGTGCTCTGCCGCAAGGGCGTGGGTTGCGAGAGGGGCCATGTGAGCGCAATGGTTTCAGCAAGGTCGCCGACATAATCATGTGAAAGCTGGAACAGAACCGGGTCTGTGCGCAGGCCGGCCAATGCGCGTAACCGGGCCGTAGAGAGCCGCGGCAGGGTCAGGCTGCCTGTCAGAAGGCCGAGTGCAAAGCCACGATCAGGGTCGGGCGTGTGACGAAAATAATCCGTCAACACCCGCAGCCGGGCTGATGCGGCATGCTCATGGGAGAGCAGATCAGAAAGGGCGGCGAAGCGGTTCATGGGTTCCCAGCCATGACAGCTTCGCCGCCCTGCGGCAAGGCAGGGGGACCTTGCCTGTTCCTGTGCGGGCAGGTGTGGGTCCGCCCGGTTCGTCTTTCAGCCTCAGAAGAAGGCCTGAAGCCCGGTGATGGCGCGGCCGAGGATCAGCGCATGCACATCATGCGTGCCCTCATAGGTGTTCACCGTTTCCAGATTGGCGGCATGACGGATGACATGGAACTCGGCCGAAATGCCGTTGCCGCCGTGCATGTCGCGAGCCATGCGGGCAATATCCAGCGCCTTGCCGCAATTGTTGCGCTTGATGATGGAGATGGTCTGCGGCGGCAGATTGCCTTCATCAAACATGCGGCCCACACGCAGGCAGGTCTGAAGGCCCATGGTGATTTCGGTCAGCATGTCCGCCAGTTTCTTCTGCACCAGCTGGGTCTGGGCCAGCGGACGGCCGAACTGCTGACGATCCAGCGTATATTGACGGGCAGCGGCATAGCAGGCCTCGGCAGCGCCCATGGCGCCCCAGCCAATGCCATAACGCGCCCGGTTGAGGCAGCCGAACGGGCCAGAGAGGCCAGAGGCATTGGGCAGCAGGTTTTCTTCCGGAATCTCGACCCCGTCCAGCACCACCTCGCCGGTGATGGAGGCGCGCAGCGAGAGCTTGCCGTCAATCTTGGGGGTGGAGAAGCCCTTGGTGCCACGCTCCACCACAAAACCGCGGATGGCGTTGTCATGGGCGGCCGACTTCCCCCAAACCACAGCCAGATCGGCGATGGGGGAGTTGGTGATCCACATCTTGGTGCCGGTGAGGCGGTAGCCGCCATCAATCTTTTCAGCGCGGGTGCGCATGCCAGCCGGGTCGGAGCCGGCATCCGGCTCGGTCAGGCCGAAGCAGCCCACCCACTCGCCCGTGGCGAGCTTGGGAAGATACTTCTTGCGCTGCTCTTCCGAGCCATAGGCATAGATGGGGTGCATCACCAGCGAGGACTGCACGCTCATGGCCGAGCGATAGCCCGAATCCACCCGCTCCACCTCACGCGCGGCCAGGCCGTAGGAGACATAGCCAAGGCCGGCTCCGCCATATTCCTCGGGAATGGTGGAGCCCAGCAGGCCCAGCTCACCCATTTCGCTCATGATCTCACGATCGAAACGCTCTTCCAGATAGGCCGAGGTGACGCGCGGCAGCAGCTTGTCCTGCGCATAGGCGCGGGCGGTTTCCTGCACCATGCGCTCATCTTCGGTGAGCTGGCTGGAGAGGTCTAGCGGGTCGGTCCAGTCAAAGACGGGCTTGGAAGACGAAGCGGACATGAAGCACTCCCTGCGGCGTTGTACCGGCGATTGTTTCTTGCCGGGTTGAATTTAATTCCGACCAGTCGGTATATAATTATTTCGGAATGGTCAAGAGCCCTGTAGTGCGGGAGCAGGGTCGCAGGGCCGGAGATCGTGCAGGAACAAGCGGACCGTCCGAACGCGCGCCGCATTTCGTCAAAAGGCAAAGCTGGGCCATAAGGCTTCAGGCCTGTCATGATTTGGAATCAGGCGTGGCGCGTCGGGCGCAGGCATGTGTTTTCATGCCCCGGCAGGGAGAACGGAATGGCAGAGCGGGACAATGGGAAGCAGGAGCACATGAAGGAGGACGCCGCGCTGCGCCTGCTGTTGGGTGGTGCTGCGGATGACGCCCCTTCTGCTGCCGATGAAACCGCCCCGGCAGCTTCATCATCCAGCCGCAAGAATGCGCCCCGTGCCGCGCGCGCGCCAGGTCGCCCTCCCGGACGACGCGCCGCATCACCCTCTACCCGCGAGAAACGCCCCGGTCGGCCGCCCTCACGCGAGGACCCACGGGCGCAGATTGTGCAGCAGGCGGCCCGGCTGTTTGCCCACAAGGGCTATGAAACCAGCTCCCTCAGCGAGCTGGCGGCTGCCATGGGCTATTCCAAGGGGGCCATCTACAACTATTTCTCGTCAAAGCAGGATATTTACGACGCGATCATCATATTCTCGCTGAAGGGCCTTTATGAAACAGCGGCTGCGGCCGTGCGTCTGGAAGATCCGCCGGTGGAGCGTCTGCGCCAGTATATGGTGGCCCATGCCCGCTTTCTGGCCGACAATTATGATTGTTTCGCCACCATGCTGGTGGGCTTCAGCGGCATGCACAGTCAGTTGAAGGGCGATGCGCTGCTGCTGCGGGATGCGCATGAAGGGCTGTTACGCCAGATCATCGCCGATGGGGTGGAGGACGGCTCTTTCCGTGCGGTCGACAAGGCGGCCACGGGGCGTGCCGTGCTCTCTTTGCTGAGCTGGATGGTGCGTTGGTTCCGTCCCGGAGGTGGCAAATCCGCTGAAGAGGTGGCGGCGGAATATCACGATCTTCTGGTGCGTGGTCTGCTGCCGTGACGGGTTCATCATGAGCGGTGATGAAAAAGGCCGGGCATTTTGCCCGGCCTTTTCCGTGTTCGGCTTAGTAGGGGCCAGGAACAACCCGGTAGACGATCTGCCCGCCATTGAACTGGGGGGCGAACCAGTTGGGCCCGCACTGCTGATAGGTGACATTTCCCACAATGACCTGCGAACAGGTCGGCGGCAGTTGATACACGGCGCTGCCCACGGCGAGAGCTGTGGCCGCAGCAGTGCCCACCCACCAGGCACCCGGATAGAAGCCTGCACCGACAGGTAGCGGGAAGGGGGCCGGATAAGGGTGCAGCCCCGGAGGCGGCGGGGGGAAGGGATGCGGCCCATAATACGGATGGTACGGGTAAGGGTGTGGTCCATATCCCGGAGGCGGCATGTGCCCCGGTCCGCCGGGAGGTGGAGGCATATGGCCGGGTCCGCCCGGCATGCCGACATGGCCGAAATCCGGTGGAGGGGGGCGGAAGGCTGGTGCATTGAAGTGCGGGGCCATGTTCATGCGCGGGCCCATCATATCGCCATGGAAGCCGCCGCCTCCAAAACCTCCACCTCCAAACCCACCATGGAAGCCGCCGCCGCCAAACCCGCGCGCGTCAGCATGCTGAGGAGACAGGCCGAGCAGCGCTGCTGAGAGCGCCAGAGCACCCAGTGCTGCCACGCGCAAGCTACGGCGCGGCCGGGATGTGAGAAAATGTCTCATCACTTGTCTCCCTTGCCGGGTTCTTCATTCTTACGGAAGGAGATGCTCTTCATCTCCTTGGTAGGTGTGAAGGTGAATATCGTCTCAGCGATCTGCGCATCCGGCTTCCAGCTCAGGCGGGCAGTAAATCGTGGGTGGCCGGCAACGCTCCGGTCCACGATAGAGACCTTGAGCGGCAAGGGCGTTTCACCCTTCTCCACCCAGAGTTCCAGGTCCGCATCCTTGCCGATGAGCAGATAGTGGTCTGTCTCCACATCTCCCAGCTTCACCGTGCCGACAAAGGTCGCGAACTCAAACTGCTTGAGCGGGGAGTTTTCCGCATTCCAGTTGAAGATGTCCGAGAGCGGCAGCTCCACACTGAGCACCTGGGCCGCAAAGGACAGGGCCTCGGGAATGGTGGGCGGTGTGCGCTCACTGGCGTAATAGCCCTCTTCAGGGGCCACGACAGTGAACATCTTGCCATCGAAGATATATTGACGGTCCAGTTTGCCGTTCGCGGTATCTACACGCAGCTTATTGGGGCGTTGGGCCCAGTAATGCGCATGACCCGTGGTCTCGACCTGATGACCAGAGGGACCCACCAGCTCCATGGTCGTGTCCGCTGTCAGTTCAAAGCTTTTCAGACCGGAGAGATAGCTGCTCATGCGGATAAGAGCGGCCTGGACTTCCTGATCTGTTTCAAGCGGAGCTGGCGCCGCTGCTTGTACGGGGGCGTCAGCCGGGGCAGCGCGTGCGCCGGGAGGCGCAACACTTGCCGTGAAGGCAATGATGGCGAGGCTTGAGACAAGGGCGGTGGCGACTCTTGTCAGGCCGATGGAACTCAGCATGAACACGCCTTTCCTCAACTGGGACAGGGCCTTGAGCAATCAACCAGAATGGTTGTGCATGCCTCTGCATTCTAGCCGCAATCATGAGGCGCGGCAGCGCATTTTGCATCAGTGCGGCAGATAGAACACCTTATTTTATATTTGGGCCGGAACTTGCCGCATGTGGTGGCGTTGAAGAACAAGGCGCGGTGGTGTGCTGGCGCATCGGTGTGCCGGGGCATAACTTTGGCCACGTGATCAAGAGGAGGACAGGATGCCGCACACTTCTCGCGAGACAGCTCCGGAGAATGTTTCCGGCAATGGTGCTTCCCGCGAAAGGGGGGAACATGCAGAAGCGCAGGGCGGGCTGACGGGCTGGGAGCGTGACCGCATACGTCGCAGAGCGCTTGCCTTGTGGTGGGAAGACGGTTGCCCGCAATGGCGCGGGCGGGAGCATTGGGCGCAGGCCAAGCTGCAGATGCTCAAATCCTACCCACGCGGTTAGCAGCCTGAAGCTTCCATTACGGATATGAAAACGGGGCCCGCGGGCCCCGTTGCATTCTGGATATCAGCTGGCTTCAGCGAGCAGGGAGAGCTGCTGCGCTCCGGCCGCACAGGCCCGGTCAGTCAGTGCTGTCGGATAATCGCCAGTGAAGCAGTGATCCGTGAATTGCGGATGCACCGGATCACGCCCCTCATAGCCCATGGCCCGATACACGCCATCCACCGTGATGAAGGCGAGGGAGTCCGCGCCGATATACCGTCGCATACTTTCCAGATCATGAGTGGCGGCCAGTAGCTTGTCCCGGTCCGGCGTATCGATACCGTAATAATCGGGATGGGTGATAGGCGGGGAGGCGATTCGGAAATGCACTTCCTTCGCTCCGGCCTCACGCATCATCTTCACGATCTTGACCGAAGTGGTGCCGCGCACGAGGCTGTCATCCACCAGAACGATGCTCTTGCCTTCCACCACAGACCGGTTGGCGGAGTGCTTCATGCGCACGCCCTGATCGCGAATGGACTGGGTGGGCTGAATAAAGGTGCGGCCCACATAGTGGTTGCGGATGATGCCCAACTCGTAGGGAATGCCGGAATACTGAGAAAAGCCGATGGCCGCCGGCACGCCAGAATCCGGCACGGGCACGATGACATCGGCATTGGCCGGGCTTTCTTCGGCCAGAACCTGGCCCATCTTCTTGCGGACCTGATAGACAGAGCGCCCGCTGACAAAGGAATCCGGCCGGGCGAAATAGATATATTCGAAGATGCAGGGACGCGGAGCCATTTCGGGGAAGGGCTTGAAGGACTGCACTCCTTCCTCGTCAATGACGACCACTTCACCATTCTCGATATCGCGCACATAGCGGGCACCGATAATATCGAGCGCGCAGGTCTCGGAAGCGAGAATGGGTGAGCCATCCAGCATGCCCAGAACCAGCGGGCGAATGCCCAGTGGATCGCGCGCTCCAATCAGCTTCTTGTTGGTGAGGGCCACCAGGGAATAGGCCCCTTCCAGAGAGCGGATGGCGTCAATGAAGCGATCGATGAAACGCGGCTTCTTGGAGCGCGCTACCAGATGGAGGATGACCTCGGTATCGGTGGTTGACTGGGTGATCGCGCCATCCCGCACCAGCTGTTTGCGCAGGGTGATGCCATTGGTGAGGTTGCCATTGTGGCCTACGGCAAAGCCGCCGGCGTCCAGCTCGGCGAACAGCGGCTGGACATTGCGCAGCAGGGTTTCGCCGGTTGTGGAATAGCGCACATGGCCAATGGCGGCCTGCCCAGGCAGGCGATCAATCACCTGCGCATCTGAGAAGGCATCGCCCACCAGGCCCAGTCGGCGCTCGGAATGGAAGCGTTTGCCATCGAAGGAGACGATGCCAGCCGCTTCCTGTCCGCGATGTTGCAGGGCGTGCAGGCCAATGGCCGTGAGCGCTGCGGCATGGGGGTGATTGTAGATGCCGAAAACGCCGCATTCCTCACGCAGGCGGTCGCCATCCATGTCAAAATCCAGGCTATCGGCCATGCTCTCCGCCATATGATGCTGCGGAAGCAGGCTCTCGCCCGCGCCGCATGTCTCGCCTTCGCGTTCAATCTTCATAGCACACCTCCGCCCGTGCGGCTTACTGGCCCGCGCCGTGCGTGCTTTCCAGAAGTTGGTCCAAACCGCGCTGGTCAGAGCCCTTGTAGCCGGAGGCCGGGTTCGTGCCCTGCGTGTGTGTTGCCGGCATTCCGCTTCCCGGGGTGCCGGCGCCCTGGCCGCCTGCGGGCGTCGTGGGGGCGTCCGCGCCATCCTGCGGGAAGGGCTGCTTCTTCAATTTGTTTAGAATGGTGTTTTCCGGGTCTTCCGGCAACTGCGCGATAAGCCAGTCACCTATGCTCTGGAGTGTGGGCCGCGATTTTGCGTCCAGCACCCAGGCTGGCTGGGCCTTCACCGGCACCAGCCAGTTGAAGAACAGGAAGGCCACGACCATCAGCAGCAGGCCGCGCGCCAGACCGAACAGGAATCCGAGGGTGCGATCCAGTGCACCGATTCGGCTGTCCAGAACCAGATCGGAGATGCGCGCGGTGATGATGGAGGCGATGAGAAGCGTGCCGAGAAACAGGATGGCGACCGTCGTCGCCGTGGCCGCCATATCCTGCGAGATGTACTGTTTCACAAAAGGCAGGGTCTGTTTGTAGAACAGCACGGTAACGGCCGCCGCCGCAACCCAGGACATGATGCTGAGAACTTCTCTTATCAGTCCTCGCACCATAGCGAGGATTCCTGAAATCAGCATCACTGAAATGACGATGATGTCGAGTAGGGTGACTGGCATCAGAACATCGGGTCCGTGGTAAGCGCGGCGCAGATCTCTCTGCAGGTGGTCGGGTCATCTGGCGTCGGGCCAGCGGCGCACCGTCCGCAGGAACACTTGCGGCTGTCATATAGCTTGTGGAGCGGCTGGCGTCATCCACAAGCTGCATGGTTTGTGACCGTGCTGTGAATCTCAGGCATTGTCGTCTTCATTATCCTGCCAGCCTTCCACCTCACGCGGTTTTGAACGGTTCGGGGCGCGGGCGGCGATGGTGGCGACAAGCTGGGCAAGGGAGGAAACCGCTTCCACCTCCACAGGTGGGGTGCTGCCATCGGGGGCGCTGGAGGGTATGACAGCGCGGGCAAAGCCGAGCTTGGCGGCCTCCTTCAACCGGGCCGGGGCCTGCGATACCTGCCGTACCGCTCCGGTGAGGCTGACCTCACCGAAATACACCGCATCGGCTGGCAGGGGCGCACCGGTGAGCGAGGACACCAGCGCCGCCGCCACGGCCAGATCCGCAGCCGGCTCGCCAATACGCAGGCCGCCGGCGACATTCAGATACACATCATGTCCGCCCAGCCGCACGCCGCAGCGCGCATCCAGAACCGCCAGAACCATAGACAGGCGCGCCGGGTCCCACCCCACAACCGCGCGGCGCGGCGTGCCGAGAGAGGAGGGCGCGACAAGGGCCTGAATTTCCACTAGCACGGGCCGTGTGCCTTCCATACCGGCAAACACCGCCGTGCCCGGCGCACCGAGATCGCGGTGGGACAAAAACAGTTCGGACGGATTGGCGACTTCCCGCAACCCGCCGCCGGTCATCTCGAACACGCCGATTTCGTCGGTAGGGCCGAAGCGGTTCTTCTGTGCGCGCAGAATGCGGAACTGGTGCGCGCCATCCCCCTCGAAGGAGAAAACGGCGTCCACCATATGCTCCACCACGCGGGGGCCGGCGATCTGCCCATCCTTGGTGACGTGTCCTACTAGGATGACACACGCACCTGCCTGCTTGGCGTAACGCACCAGAAGCTGGGCGGAGGTGCGCACCTGCGTGACCGTGCCGGGGGCGGATTCCACACTGTCGGACCACATGGTCTGGATGGAATCGATCACCACAAACTGCACCGGCGGGCCGGAGGCGAGGGTGGCGAGAATATTTTCGGCATTGGTTTCGGCGGCCAGCCCCACCTGCGCCCCGGCAAGACCGAGCCGCTGGGCGCGCATGCGCACCTGATCCACCGCTTCTTCACCGGAAACATAGACCACACGTAGCCCATGGGCCGAAAGCGCTGCGGAAGCCTGCACCAGCAGGGTGGATTTGCCGATTCCGGGATCGCCGCCAATCAGCAGGATGGAGCCGGGCACAAAGCCGCCACCTGCCACTCTGTCCAGTTCGCCGATTCCGGAAATGAGACGGGGCGCCGCCTCTCCCGCGCCCTGAAGGCTTTGAAGGGCCACTGCGCGGCCCTTGCGCCCGGCGCGTTGTGCGGCCGGCACACTGGCGACAACAGCGGTTTCCTCGGCAATGGTGTTCCACTCGCCGCAAGCGTCGCACTTGCCTTGCCAGCGCGAATAGACCGCGCCGCAGGCCTGGCAGGTAAAGGAGGATGCGGCGCGCTTGGCCATGAGGGTTCCGCTGCAACAGAAAAGGGGCCGGCGCAGGCGAATCCCGTTCCGGCGCGCGCAGTCTAGCGATGATTGTGGGCCTGTGCGGAGAATGTGGGCGGCATTCCTTTGTGCGCATGCATTTTTGTGGGGGTGCAACTGTGCCTGCTTACCTTCACAGAAGGCGGGCATATGCCTAATATCAAACAGATATGGTAAGGCATCGCGCATCTGGCGTGTGGCTTCGCCATGGTGTTGCCGTGCACACGGCGCACGTTTCCAGATGAGATGGCGACGCCGCCGACCGGAGGGGCCAGACGGGCAGCCGCCATTCCAGATGCGGGGTGAATGTCACCTGCCGCGTCTGTTTTCATCCGATGCTGAGGATATGACATGCCTGTTTTTTCACAGCCCGAAACCATTGCGGTGATTGGCACCGGCACTATCGGTTCAAGCTGGGTTTCCCTGTTTCTGGCCTCCGGGCTGAAGGTGCGCGCCAATGATCCGGCACCCGGCGCGGAAGAACGTCTGCGGGCTTTCGTGACCGACGCCTGGCCGGCGCTGGAAAATCTGGGGCAGACAAAGGGGCTGAAGGTGGAGGCTGCACAGGCGGCGCTGACATTCCACGCCCGGACCGAGGATGCCGCCACGGGTGCGCAGTTCGTGCAGGAAAATGCGCCCGAGCGACTTGAGATCAAGCGTGAAACCTATGCGGCTCTTGAGACCGGGCTGGCCGATGATGCGATCATCGCCTCTTCCACGTCCGGCATCATGCCCAGCGCCCTGCAGGAGCTGATGAAGCGCCCCGAGCGCTTCCTTGTGGGGCACCCGTTCAATCCGCCCCACCTCATTCCGCTGGTGGAGGTGGTGCCCGGCAAGAAGACTTCCGAAGCCTGTGTGGAGGCTGCAACCGCCTTCTACCGGGCTATCGGCAAAACCCCCATCCGCCTGCACAAGGAAGTGGTGGGCCATATCGCCAACCGTTTGCAGGGGGCGATATGGCGGGAAGCCGTCTATCTGGCGCAGCAAGGTGTGGCGTCTGTCGAGGATATTGATCTGGCGGTTTCTGCCGGGCCGGGGCAGCGCTGGGCCATTATGGGGCCGAGCATGACCTTCAATCTGGGCGGCGGCCGTGGCGGCATTGAGCATTTTCTGAAGCATCTGGGCCCGGCCGTGGAAACCTGGTGGGCGGATCTGGGTGCGCCGCATCTGGATGAGGCCACGCAGAAGATGCTGATCGATGCCTTCGACAAGCTGGATGACGCGCAGTTCGAAAAGGCCATTCAGCACCGCGACAAGGCGCTTCTGCGCCGCCTGCGGGCGCTGGCCGAAGATGCGCAGGATTGATGCGGCATGGTTCTGCCGGGTGGTTGATCGGCAGCAGGGCCGGTCCATCATCCGGGAGGTGATGTGAAACGTGGTGCGCCCCTATTGGGCGCACTTAACACGGCGCATCCATCGAATATGTGCACCCTGTTTCAGGAGCTTGTCGGCGGGCGTCCGCAGATGTGATGCCTGCTCGCCCGGCCCCGATTTGCGCAGGTTCAGTTGGCACCGGTGCTGGTTGCCAGGCTGGCGGACAGCAGCCGCTCGATCTCGCTTGAGGTTTCTTCAAGGCCCGTCATGGCCGCTGGGGCATGGCGCGCATCGGCTTTCGGCGCTTCGGCGGCCAGTGCTGCATGAAGCGCGCTGAGGCGGGCAGTGCGCTCGCGCTCCTTCTCACGCAGAAGCTTCAGCGCGGCGGTAATGACCGCATGCGGCCCCTCATAGCGGCCAGAGGTGATGAAGCTTTCCACCATGCTTTGCTGTTCCGGCAGAAGGAGTGTCTGGTGCGAGGTGGTCTCGTTCGACATGAATCTCTCCCGTTCCTTCTGGGCGGGCCGATATCCTTCAGGGGGCAGACGTCGGCGCGGGTGCTGAATGGTGCGTGCGGTGACGCAGTGCTGGCGACAAGGCTGCACTCATATGATTACCGAAATGTTTATGGGTGTTCGCACACAGGGTCGAGCCTATATGTCTGCCTGCAACCCTTCAGCAACCAGATAGGATAAAAACCTGAATCCTTTCGGAATTTCCCGCTGGGCAGAAATGTGTGGAAACTGTGGCGGGAGAGAGCTCAGGACGCCAGATAGTGTCGCTCATAGCGTGAGCCGAGGGCAGTGAGAATCTCATAGCCGATGGTTCCGGCCTTGGTGGCTAGTTCATCCACGCGGATTCCGGCCCCCAGAAATTCCGCCTCCATACCACGCTCCACGGCCTTTTCAGGCAGGTCGGTAATATCCAGCGTGGCCAGATCCATGGAGATGCGGCCCACCAGCGGACAGCGCTGGCCAGCCACAATGGCCTCGGCCCCCTTGCGGGCATCCGTTGAGCCGGCGGAACGCAGAAATCCATCCGCATAGCCGATATGAACCACGGCGAGCCGACTGTTGCGCGTCAGCCGTTCGATCGCGCCATAGCCCACGCTCTCTCCCGCCGCAACATTGCAGATCTGGATGATCCGCGCGGAGAGCCGCACGGCAGGGCGCAGGGCCGGCAGGCCTTCAATCGCGCCGCCGCCATAAAGCAGAATGCCAGGGCGCACCAGATTGAAGTGGTAATCCGCCCCCATCAATGTGCCGGCGGAATTGGCGAGGGAGGCCGGCACGCCATCAAACAGCCGGGAGACTTCCGTAAACCGCGCCTGTTGGCGGGCTGTTAGCGGGTGGTCCGGTGTATCGGCGCAGGCCAGATGGCTCATGACAAGGCTGGGCGTAAAGCCCAGTTCATGGCGGGTGGAGGCGATCTCGGCGGCCTCACGCAGGGAAAGGCCCAGACGGTGCATGCCGGTATCCACATGCATGGCCGCTGGCAGATCCTCCCCGACAGAACGGCAATGGGTGCTCCATTCAGCAATTTCCGGCAGGGAGCCCAGAACCGGTCGCAGCATGTCTGCAGCAAAGGCGGGGGCCATGCCGGGCAGTAGGCCGTTCAGCGCATAAATATTGGCCTGTGGCAGCAGGCGACGCAGCTTCTGCGCCTCTTGCAGGTGCGCGACGAAAAAGGTGCGTGCACCCTCGGCCCACAGGGCGGGGGCCACATATTCCACGCCCAGCCCATAGGCATTGGCCTTGACCACGGCGGCGCATTCCGCCGGCCCGGCGAGATCGGCAAGGGTACGCCAGTTTCCGGTAATGGCACCCAGATCAATCGTGAGCGCCGCACCGGCGGCATCACCAGAGCGGGCGGCGTTCGGGGCCGTTTCATGCTCGTGGGTCTGCGCTGCCGTCATGTCTCTCCCCCGCACGGGCTGGAGTGGATGAGTTGAATCTGCTCCCTTTCAGGGAGCCGTTATTCGTGGTGATCGGACAGGCGCTGGTCCTGTGCGAGGTTGGAGAAACGCGTGAACTGCGGCTCGAAATGCACCTTCACGGTGCCGGTGGGGCCGTGGCGCTGCTTGCCCACGATGATTTCAGCAGTGTTTTCAGCTGATTTCATCTCGATTTCCCACTGGAACCATTCTTCCGTGCCTTGCTTGGGTTCGCGATTCTTGAGGTAGTATTCCTCACGATACACGAACATCACCACGTCGGCGTCCTGTTCGATAGAGCCGGATTCACGCAAATCCGAAAGTTGGGGGCGCTTGTCATCGCGCGTTTCCACCTGACGGGAGAGCTGTGACAGGGCCATGATGGGCACCTGCAACTCTTTCGCCAGCGCCTTAAGCCCGGTGGTGATTTCGGTGATTTCCTGCACACGCCCCTGAGATGAACTCTTGGAGGAGCCGGACAGCAGCTGGAGATAGTCCACCACCATGAAATCCAGCCCGCGCTGGCGCTTCAGCCGGCGCGCGCGCGCCACCAGCTGGGCGATGGAAATGCCGCCCGTATCATCAATATAGAGCGGAATAGTCTGCATGGTTTGGGCGGCGGCGGCGAGCTTCGAGAACTCGCTTTCCGAGATATCGCCGCGACGGATCTTGTAGGAGGCAATCTCGGCCTGCTCAGCCAGAATACGGGTGGCGAGCTGCTCGGCGCTCATTTCCAGAGAGAAGAAGCCGACAATGCCGCCGGAAACGCTTTCAATGGAGCCATCCGGCCGGGTTTCCCCCCGATAGGCCGCCGCGATATTGAAGGCGATATTGGTGGCTAGAGAGGTTTTGCCCATGGCCGGGCGGCCGGCGAGAATGATGAGATCCGACGGCTGGAGGCCACCCATCTGGTGGTCCAGATCATCCAGCGCGGTGGCGATTCCAGAGAGGTGTCCATCACGCTGGAAGGCCTTGGAGGCCATATCCACCGATTCCTTCAGCGCCTCGCCGAAGCGCTGGAAGCCGCCATCATAGCGGCCGGTTTCGGCAATCTCGTACAGGCGCTTTTCAGCCTGCTCGATCTGCTCCTGCGGGGAGGCTTCCACTTCCGCGTCAAAGGCCTCATTGACGATTTCCTCGCCAATCAGGATGAGATCGCGCCGCACCGAGAGATCATGGATGATGCGGCCATAATCCTCGGCATTGATGATGGTGGTGGCTTCGGCCGCAAGGCGGGCCAGATATTGGGGCCCCGTGAGCCCGGCCACATCCAGATCCGGCGGCAGGAAGGTCTTCAGCGTGACGGGAGTCGCGATCTTGCCGGCGCGCACCAGCGAGCCCACCAACTCGTAAAGACGGGCATGAAGCTGCTCGTGAAAGTGGCGCGCCTCCAGAAAATCCGAAACGCGGTAGAAGGCTTCATTATTCACCAGAATGGCGCCCAGCAGCGCCTGTTCGGCCTCCAGATTGTGGGGGACCTGGCGATAGGTGGGGTCGGATGTCCCCTTGTCGGGCATATCAAGCATGGTGGTCTGGTGGTCCATTGCTGTGAGGGGCTCCTCTAGCAGAGGGAAGCTTACCGACCTCTTGCCGCCGCCGCGCTGATTCCCGGCGGCGGCAGTGAATGCAATAGCCACGCCGCTTTCCCCAGTGAATGAATTATGGGGATAACGGCGAAAACTCCCTCACAAGTCCCCTCGGCGCCTCAGGCCAGCGCGTCCAGAATGCGCACCCAGCTGCGAGTGCCCTTGTGGAAAGAGGTGAGGTCATATTTCTCATTGGGCGAGTGTACCCGGTCATCATCCAGACCGAAGCCGATGAGCAGCGTATCCACGCCCAGCAGCTTGCGGAACTGGCCAACCACCGGAATGGACCCGCCGGACCCGATCGTGACGGGCTCCACCTTCCATTCCGCTTTCAGGGCGGCGCTGGCGGCAGTGAGGTCGGCGCTTTCCGGCGGCACCATGAAGGCGCGCGCACCTTCACCGGGAGCAAGGTCAAACTGGCAGTCCGCCGGCAGGCGCGCCTTCACAAACTGCGCGAAGGCGGAACGGATTTTCGCCGGGTCCTGATCAGCCACAAGACGGAAGGAAATCTTGGCCGTGGCGGTGGCGGGAATGATGGTTTTTGAACCTTCCCCGATATAGCCGCCATAAATGCCATTGACCTCGAAGGTGGGGCGCGACTGCACCAGCTCGATGAGCATCCGGTCCTGCTCGCCGGCCGGCTCGGACAGGCCGACAGGCTTCAGGAAACTGTCCGGGGTGAAATTCAGGGCCTTCCAGCGCGCCAGAATTTCAGCCGGCGGTTCGATCACATCATCATAGAAACCGGGAATGGTGACGCGGCCCTGATCATCGTGCACATCGGCGATGATCTTCGAGAGCACATGGATGGGGTTGCGCGCTGCCCCGCCATAGAGGCCGGAATGCAGATCGCGGCTGGGGCCGGAAATGGTCAGCTCGGTGTGCAGAATGCCGCGCAGGGAGGTGGTGATGGAGGGTGTCTTCGCATCCCACATACCGGTGTCACAGACCAGGGCGATATCGGCCTTCAGCTCTGCGGCATGGCTTTCAAGGAAGGGCGGCAGATTGGGAGAGCCGCACTCTTCCTCGCCTTCCAGCAGCAGCGTTACATCCACCGGCAGGCGGCCGGTCGTGGCCTTGATGGCGCGCAGGGCCTCGATGAAGGTCATCACCTGGCCTTTGTCATCGGCAGCGCCGCGGGCCACGATAGTGCGCCGTCCATCTTCCGTTTCACCCATGCGGGGCTCGAAAGGCGGGGTCTGCCACAGATCCAGCGGATCGACCGGCTGGACATCATAATGCCCATAAAACAGCACGCGGCGGGGGGCTCCGGTATCCGTGCTGGCGACCAGAACCGGGTGGCCGGGCGTGGCATGCACGGTGGCGCTGAAGCCGAGATCCACAAGTTCCTTCGCGGCCCATGCCGCCGCTTCCTGACAATGGGTGGCGTAGGCCGGATCGGTGGAGATGGAGGGAATACGCAAAAACGCGAACAGCCGAGCCAGAGCGGCTTCCTGCCCATCATCCACGGCCTGCAATGCCTGTTCGAGCTCAAGGGTGGATGCGGCATCGCGCGAGGTCATGACAGAACTCTCCCATGCTGTGGCCGTTCACAAGCCGGCCGAGTCCCCGCCATGCTTGCCCCGCTTTTCATCGGACGCAAGAGGGATGGACAGTGGGGCTTTGTGGCAAGAGGCAGTATCCTGTCGCGCCACATCAGGAGTTGGCGAGCTCTCCAAGCCTCATCGCCTTATGTGGATGCGTGGTACTAAGGTATTGGAGCGGCCGTAGATTCTGTGGCGTCCGGGTTATCCGGCCGTACGGCCCGGCTGGCGCGCCGGGCCTGTTGCAGCACGCATCCGATGCGGCGATACAGCATGCGTGGCGCGGTGGGGGCGGCAAGAGCGCCCTCATACCCCATCTGAATCTGCATACGCTCCAGCGGAGCTGCGGGCAGAGGGGCGATCAGAATGGCGGGCATGCCATTGCCGTCGCGAAACGGATTTTCCGGGATGTTTTCCGCTGTGCTGGCATGCACTACAAGCAGGTCCGCCTCAGGCGGCTGGTGAGTGATATCCGCCACCGTGGTGGCTTCCAGAATTGCACCAATGCCGAAATTGACAAGAGCCTGCCGCACGTCTTCGCGGCGCTCCTGGTGAGGGTCAACCAGAAGAATGCGGGCGGTCGGCAACACCTTCATGAGGCGCTCCACTATAATATATGCATGACTTTCTATTTGGATGCATGCATATGTTCAGTTGTATCAGAAGAGCCCCGCAACTCTACTGACGTTCAATCGCGAAAATAACGGCGCCTTGATCCGGAATCAACCGGGACGGCATGACACGAAAGTTCAGTCCGTTCTGGAGAGGCGCCTGAAACTGAAGGCCGCCCCAGATCCGCATTTCAGCGGCTGATATTGCCGAAAATGCCGCGCACGATGGCCCGGCCAATTTGCGTGCCCACCTGGGAGGCGACGGAGCTCACCACACGCCGCACAGCCACTTCTGTTGTGCTCATGCGAGTGGAGCGGCTTTTGTTGCTGCTCTTGCTGGACGTGCCAAGGACGGCCCCAAGAACACTGTCCAGAAGGCCGCCACCGCTCTCTTCTTCAGGTGTGGGCGCGACCTTTTCCTCGGCGCGGTTTTGCAGCATCTCGAAGGCGGATTCGCGGTCCACCATCGTATCATATCTATGCCCCACCGGGCTCTTCGCCATGATGGCCGCGCGCTCCTCGGCGCTGAGTGGCCCCATACGGGCAGAAGGAGGGCGCACCAGTGTGCGCTGCACGATGGAGGGCACGCCATTGCCTTCCAGAGTGGAGACTAGCGCCTCGCCCTTGCCCAACTGGGTGATGATCTGGGCCGTATCAAGAGCCGGATTGGGGCGGAAGGTGTCCGCCGCTGCCCGCACCGCCTTCTGGTCACGCGGCGTGAAGGCGCGCAGGGCGTGTTGCACCCGGTTGCCCAACTGGGCCAGCACGCTTTGCGGCACATCCAGTGGGTTTTGGGTTACGAAATACACGCCCACACCCTTGGAGCGGATCAGGCGCACCACCTGTTCCACTTTTTCCAGAAGAACTTTCGGGGCACTGTCGAACAGCAGATGGGCTTCATCGAAGAAGAAGACCAGTTTCGGCTTTTCCGGGTCTCCCACCTCTGGCAACTGCTCGAATAGTTCGGAGAGCATCCACAGCAGCAGGCAGGCATAGAGCCGCGGCGAGGACATGAGCTTGTCCGCCGCCAGAATGGAAATGGTGCCGTACCCTGCGCGATCCACCCGCATCAGATCTTCGATATTCAGGGCCGGTTCCCCGAAAAACTTATTTGCGCCCTGATTTTCCAGCACCAGCAGGCGGCGCTGGATGGCGCCCACGCTTTGCGCGGCGATGTTGCCATATTGCGGGCTGAGCGTTGAGGCGTTCTCGGCCACATGGGCCAGCATGGCGCGCAGGTCCTTCATGTCCAGCAGCAGCAGGCCCTGCTCATCGGCCACGCGGAACACGATATTCAGCACGCCTTCCTGTGTCTCGTTCAGGTCCAGCAACTGGGACAGCAGCAGCGGACCCATCTCCGAAATAGTGGCGCGGATGGGGTGCCCCTGCTCGCCGAATATATCCCAGAAGATCACGGGAAAGCTGTCCGGCTGATAGGTAATGCCAACCTCTTCAGCGCGTTTTTCCAGAAAACCCTTTGGTTCGCCAATGGCCGCAATACCCGACAGGTCGCCCTTGATATCTGAGGCGAACACCGGCACCCCGGCACGGGCGAAGCCCTCGGCCAGCACCTGCAGCGTCACGGTCTTTCCGGTGCCGGTCGCGCCTGTCACCAGCCCGTGGCGATTGGCCAGATGCAGGGAGAGATATTCCCCCTTCGGGCTCTGGCCTTCTGCCTTGTGCGCCGGATCCGAGGCATCCATAACCCGGCCGATATAGATCTGGCCGTCCACATCCGGGTTGGCGAGCGGGGCGGGAGGGGGCATCGCAGTGTCCTCGAAGCTAGCCAGCTGGGCGTGCAGGCGCGAATCCATCTGTGACGTTTTCGCGCGCTCCATCATCCGGGGCAAGGGGGAACAGGGCGGTAGGGGGAGGGGTGCGCAAAGACGCATCGCCTTTCTTGGTCGGTTTCATGGCGGTACTTGCCTGAAAACCTTGCACTCGGGCCAAGAGGGCGGCAATCTGCCTGTGGCCCGCCGCCGTGCGGGATAAGGAGGTGCCATGGACGCGTTGGTGAACCGCCTGGTGGAACAGCAGAATGTGAGCCCGAAGACGGCTCGCGCACTGATTGTTATTGTCTTGCAGTTTCTTTCTCGCGAAGCCCCGCCCGAGACGCTGGCCCCTGTGATTGCTGCCTATCCTTGGATTCCCGATGTGCTGGCAGAAGCCACCCCGGAAGATGAAAGCGCCGCCACCAGCCGTCATTTCGGCGGCATGGCGCGCCTGATGGATGTGGCCAACCGGATGATGGCGCATGGCCTGACCATGGCCGAGGTGCAGGCCACGGTGCGTGATACGGTGAATTATGCGCGCGAAGGCGCGGGCGATGCGGCGGTGGACGCGCTGGTGCGCTCTATTCCCGGCCTGCATCAGGTTGTCTGAGTACGGTTTTACGAACGATGTAAACTGTGCCTCATCATCTGTTCACGGATGAAGAGTGTGGTGAGGGCAAACCCGGGAGGGGAAGGCATGTCTTATCCGATTGATACGATCGAGGGCATCGGCCCGGTCATGGGCGAGAAGCTGAAAACCGTTGGCATCACCACCACAGAGGGGCTGCTGGAGGCTGCAAAGGCTCCCAAGGGCCGCAAGGAATTGGCCGAGAAGACGGGGATTGCTGAAAAAACCGTGCTCAAATGGGCCAATATGGCCGATCTCATGCGCATCAAGGGCGTGGGGGAAGAGTATTCCGAGCTTCTGGAAGCCGCCGGTGTCGATACGGTGAAGGAACTCAAGATGCGCAATGCGGCGAACCTCACTAAGGCCATGGCAGAGGTAAACGCCACCCGCAAGCTGGTGCGTGCCCTGCCGGCCGAAAGCATGGTGCAGAAGTGGATTGATGAGGCCAAGACCCTGTCGCCCATGCTGGCCTATTGATGGCTCTTCTGTCGGCAGGGTGAGGGGCGGGGCATCTTCCCACGGCCCAGCGGTGGCTATCCACACAGATCACAGGAAGGTGGTGTTTTCCGGGAAAACGCATCTTCCTGATGGTTTGATGCTTGAAATGCCGTGCCACTCCGCTTATGAGGGGCCGCGTGCCGCGGTAGCTCAGCTGGTAGAGCAACGCATTCGTAATGCGTGGGTCGGGGGTTCGAATCCCTTCCGCGGCACCATTCGCCCTTTCAGAGGCGGTTCAAGCAATCTGGACATTCAACACATCAATGGTTTGCGTGGTATGGCTGCCGGCTCAAGATCTGTTTTGCAGGTCTCTTTGCACGTCATGGCGATGTGCAGACGTGCCTGTCGTCATGCATGCGCCTGCAACAATTGAAGTGTCACTGGCTGATGATGGCCTTGAGCTCATCGCTTAACGCATATTTTTCATCGCCTTCTCCGGTGATGGCCTCATCAATCACCGGCTTTCCGTCTTCCGTGATAACCCGGAACTGAATCTGCGAAATGGCATCACGTTCTTCAGGAGAGACGCCCTCGAAACATGTTCCTCCCTTGAACCGGGCCACGATATCTGTGGCAGCACCTGTCTTGCCGGCTTCTGTGAGGGTGACATCTTTCAGGGGGCAGCCATCCTGACGGGAGAGGATGGGGTCATAATCGAAAGGATTACCGGTTTCCTCATCCGTATCAAAGGCTGGATGCTTGCTGGCTTGCGCATAGAGCTTGCGTAGCCGGGCGCTGAAATTGCCGATATAGGCTGGATCGAAATAATCCGGTGTATCGGGGCCTGTGTCGGCCCATTTCTGGGTGGCGACATCCATGATGGACTGCACCGGTGCTGTGGCCGGGGCTTCGGCAGCCTGGGCTGGTGAAGAGAAGGAAAAGTACGGGAGGCCGGAGGCACAAAGCGCCAGTGTGGCAGCCACAAACAGCTTTTTCAGCATCATGAAGCTCATTCGCAACACAAGATGGACGTCAGCTTAAGCCGCTGGCGAACATCAGCACAAGCGGGGGGGGGCACATGTCTGGGCGCATTGGAGGGCGTGTCCTTCAGCCATCCTTCTGGTTGCACAGACAGGCTGCAATCTGATCGAGTTCCCGCTCGGAATTATAGATGTGGGGCGTGATCCGCAAAAAGGCGGTATCCACCATTCGAGCCCTGTGGGAGAGGGGCTCTTCTCCCGCCGGATTCGCCCATTTTGCGGTGATGTGGGCAGTCTTCAGCCCGTGATCGACAGTCTTTTGCTGCGCGAGAGGCAAAGCAAGCGTGATCGTTCCAGGCGCGTGATGGACATTTTCCCGCTTGGGCAGGAGGCGGAGCCCATTTCCCAGGCCAACTTGATCCAGACGGTTGCGCAAATGGTGCTCAAGGGCGGAAATCCGTGCTGCTGTTGAAGAAAGGCCCGTTTCCAGAAAAGCACCCAGTGCAACGCCGAGTGCGCAGCGGGAGGGGATGCTGAAATCGGCCGGCTCCAGCAGGCCGGTCGCTGTACCAATGGCTTTTTCGGCCCGTGGTGAAAGCGCCATCAAGGCTGTTGATCGCGGTCCGCGTAGCCATTTGCGTGCCGTGCCCAGCACGACGTCGCAGTTGAGGTCCGCCATCGAGACGCGAACGCGCCCCAGCGCCTGCGCCGCATCGACGATTAGCAATGTGTGTTCCGGCCGGGGCGCGGCGCCAATGGCCGCAACCGGATAGTGAAGCGCCTCGATGCTGGTGACCTGCGGCAGGAAGAGTGCCGCCACATCTTCATCCATCCGCTGCGCCCATGCTGCTGGATCGAACGCCTCCTCTTCCGGGATGAGCGTTATCCTCAGGTCAGAGAGGGAGGCAAGATGTTGCAGATGGCGTACATTGGCCCCCCATTCATGCGGGCAGATCACAATACGCCTCTTGTGGAGGGGCAAACGCGAGACGATCGAGAGCCATGACTGCGTTGTGGTGAAGCCAAGACTGGTGCGTTCTTCTGATGCACCAAGAAGATGTGCGGCCCTGTCTTTCGTGGCGGCAAGTTCCGGCATTGCCAGTGCGGTGGCCTGCACCACGCCATGCTCCATTTCGGATTGAAGCTCTTGAGACAAACGCATCAGTGTCGGGTGCGCGGGCAGGCCGTGGCTGCCCGCATTCAGATAGATGGACATGGTGCAAATCCGTGGGTGCAGCAAAGCCATGGCAGCTTATGCGGAAATGCGGGCGATGACATGAGAGGTCCACGCATAATTCCCGAAGTCCGCTTTCTGCCGCCTGAGGGTGGGGCTGAGAGATATGGCTGAAAATCTGACATCCACCAAAGCCAAGGACTGAATGAGTGGCTCTACCTGATGCAGGAACGGGCTGGGCATGAAATGTCGTTCAGTCGCATGGAATGATCCATCTTATTGAATATAAATGTATATATTTGATTTCCCGTCTTTGATGCAGGCTGCGCCCCAAGCGTGTTTTTTCTGGTTTATCATGCGGTGCACAAAAAAAGTGCGTGCTGCGTATCACGTCACATGGCTGTGCGAGATTTCCTGATGCGGGCCGGTGCAGGCTCTGTGAACCTGTGTCCATGAAGGAAGATTGCTGTTCATGCCGTGGCACAGCACATCTTGAGCGCAACTCCTTCATCCCCGAATACAGAACCGGAGGGGTTCATGACCACAGAGCTCACGGGGGCGGATGCCCCGATCAGATGTAAAGATACTGCCTCCTCCCCCCACATGCCGCATCTGGGGATTATTCCGCGCAGTACAGCAGGCCGCTTCTTTCTGGGCTGGGCCATCTTGAATGTGTTGCTGACCCTGATGCCGGTTTTCGGTGTATTTGGTAATGGCAATGAGATTGTGGATGGAATACTTCCGCTGACAGTGCTGTATTCCTATTGCATCTTTACGTTGAACTGCGTTTTCGGTCTTGTTTATTTCTTCTCTCGCGGGCGTTCATGGGCCGCCACCCATGCGGTTCATGAAAGCCGTGAGAAGGCCGAAGGCAGTGTGGGAGGGGCACGATGAATACGGCCCTGACTCTCGCTGGCATTGCGATTTATCTGGTGGCCATGTTCCTGATCGGCTGGGCCGCCTTCCGCAAGAACAAGGTCAATGATGCCGATGACTGGTTCGTCATGGGCCGCAGCGCCAATCTGTTCATGCTGGTGGGCACCCTGTTCGCTACATGGTTCAGCACCTTTGCCTTTCTGGGCGGCCCGGGCACCTTTTACCTCAAGGGTGTGAACTGGCTTCTGTTCGGCTTTTTCAATTCCATGGGGCCGATCCTGGTGATGATCTTCGGGCCGCGGATCTGGACGCTAGGCAAGCGTTTCGGTTTCATCACGCCCGCTGACCTGCTAGCCTCCTATTATGATGACAGCCGACGCCTGCGGATCCTGACGGGTCTGGTGTGCATTGCCGTGTTGTTTCCCTATGCGGCCATTCAGCTCTCCGGCATCTCGGTGGCGCTGAACTCCATTTCCGATGGCCTTATCTCTTATGAAACCGGCATTATCGGCCTGGCCTTGTGTGTGGGCGTCTATGCCATTTTCGGTGGTAGCCGCGCCGTGGTGTGGACGGATGCCGTGCAGGGCTTCATCTTCGCAGCCTTGCTGATCGGGGGGGCAATCGCCGTTGTGAACTGGTCCGGCGGGTGGTTTACCGGCTGGTCGAACGCTGTGGCGACAGCGCCGGACAAGTTCATGTTCGGGGAGAACACGCAGCAGGGCACCTACATCACGCTGCTGATCCTGTGGACCTTCGGCTGGATCCTCACTCCCCATTTGTGGCAGCGCCTCTATATGGCTGAAAGCCCGCGCACATTGCTGCTCGGTTCGGTGATTACATCCTTCCTCGCGCTGTTTGTGGTGACCTTCTCGGGGGCCATCATCGGCATGCTGGCCATCGGCATGAATGTCGCGCCTGAAGGGGGTATCGTCTCCGATGCGCTGGTTCCGCTGATCTTCGCGAAATATCTGCCCGTCTTCGGTGTGGTGCTGGTGATTGCGGTGTTTGCAGCCGGCATGTCCACGCTCGACAGTCAGATCATCTCTGCATCGTCCAACTTTACGCAGGATCTGTATGGCGCAATGCCGAAGCTGGATCAGACCCGCAAGATGAAGGCCTCGCGTTACTTCGAGATCGCCTTCGTGGTGGCGGTGGTGCTGTTCTCCCTTTCGGAAGCGGGCCGTCAGTTGCTGATCCCCCTGGCGTCCATCGGGGTGGGCATGGCGCTGGTCTTCCTCATGCCGCTGGTCGGTGCGCTGTTCTGGCCGCGTGCCAGTGAGCCTGCCGCTTTCTGGTCCATGCTGTGTGGCTGGTGCGTGATGATGGCGATGCAGCTGAAGCTGTTCGCATTGCCGGGCTCTATTGGTCCGGCCTTGTGGGGGATGATCGTGTCCGTGGTGCTCTTCTACGGCATCTCGTTCTTCACGGCCCCGGTGTCACTGCGCAAGCGCCAGCAGTTCCAGGGTGACATGATGGATGTCTTCCCGGAAACCCGTGTCGCTCAGGGCAAGGAGGCGTCTGCCTGATCGTCGCTTGTCGCGGGGGCAAGTCTGGCTCGGGTCCGGGCCTGCTCCTGCGGCCGCTTTGTCGCGCCCGGCCGGGTCACGGCCGGGCCGCACCCCAGAAGATAGTCCCTGTCTGCCCGGAGCAGTTCGGAAATATAGCGTTCCACTGCTTTGATCCGCCCCGTGCTGCGAAGGTCGTTATGAACTGTCAGCCAGATCTCCCGGCGCACGTCCGTGACGCCTTCCAGCACTCTCAGGAGGCGGGTTTCTTGTTCCACCGCGAAATAGGGCAGGAGCACCAGCCCCATGCCACCCACCGCACAGCCCATCTGGGCGATCATAGAAGACGAGGTGACAGCAATTCTGGGCTCACTGATCACATCATCCAGCCACCGGACCGGATCGATATGGATAAGGTCACGAACATAATCCACGAACACATGACCGGTGAGGTCCGAAAGACTATGCGGCGTGCCGTGATGTTCGAGATATTCGGGGGCGGCGAACAGCCCCAGACCGAACTCCCCCACCTTTTTCGACGTGACGCTTTTGGCGTTGGCCTGGAAGAAGGAGAGGAAGAGATCCGCCTCCCGGCGCGAAACCTGCACATGCTGCGGAGATGTGATGATCTCCAGCGTCAGGCCGGGATAATGCGACGTCAGCCCCAGCAGGCGGCGCGAGAGATAGAGCGAGGCGATGCCCTCCATCATGGCGATGCGCACGACGCCGCCAATTTCCGCATCACGCCCGGTGAGGTGCTCTTCCATGCCGATGATGTTGCGTTCCACCGCCTCGGCGCGCTCCAGCATGTCCTGCCCCAGACGATTGAGGGACAGACCATTGGACTGGCGCTCGAACAGGCTCGCGCCCAGCACATATTCCAGCTGGCTGATCCGTCGACTGATGGTGGAATGATCCATGCCCAGATGTCGCGCGGCGCGGGAGATGGCCCCCATCCGGGCGACCGCCAGAAAGACGCGCAGATCATCCCAGTTCAGGTTGTTCAGTCCCGCCATGGCCGGGCTCTCCCTCTTTCACCACAGGAACGTGATGTGCGCCAGAACGGCGCGCTGCGTTCGATCATAAGCTAAAGGATCAGGAGAATGCTCTCCTTGCCTCATTCCGATATCTGCCGCGTTGCGGCCGCTCATGCCGCCCCCGTGTTTCATGACCGTGAAGCCACGACCCGCAAGGCCGTGTCGCTCATTGCCGAAGCTGCGGCGGGGGGCGCCTGCCTTGTCGCTTTTCCTGAAAGCTATATTCCCGGCTTTCCCATTTGGGCGGCCTTGTGGGCGCCCATCCACAATCATGATCTGTTCCAGCAATATGTGCAGGCCTCAATCTATGCGGACGGGCCGGAAATTGCAGAAGTGCGCGCTGCCGCGCGGCGGCATCATATCAGTGTCTGGATCGGTTTTTCAGAACGCAATCCGGCCAGTGTGGGAGGGATCTGGAACAGTGCGCTGCTGATTGGCGAGGATGGCGAGGTTCTGCTGCATCATCGCAAGCTCGTGCCCACATTTTTTGAAAAGATGGTCTGGGCGCCGGGTGATGGGGCGGGGCTTGTCGTGGCGCAGACGCGCGCGGGCCGGGTTGGCGGGTTGATCTGCGGGGAGAACACCAATCCGCTGGCGCGCTTTGCCCTGATGGCCCAGCGGGAGGAGGTGCATATTTCCTGCTGGCCTCCCATCTGGCCGACGCGGCCGCCGACGGATTCCCGCAATTTCGATAATCTTGCCGCAAACCGCATTCGCGCCAGCGCGCACTGTTTCGAGGCCAAGGCGTTCGGTATCGTCTGCGCGGCTGTGCTTGATGAGGCCAGCAAGGAAGCCTTGGCCGCGCGAGATCCTTCCGTGCGCGAGATTCTGGATGGAGCGACCCAGGCCGAATCCTTCTTTCTGGACCCCTCAGGCACCCCCATCGGTGAAAGCGCAAGGCTGGAAGAGAAGGTGATCTTCGCCGATTTCGACCTTTCGGCCTGCGTGGAGCCCAAGCAGTTCCACGATCTGACCGGTTATTACAACCGCTTTGATGTTTTCGAGTTGTTTGTCGATCGCAAACGGCAGGTGCCTGTTCGCTTCCGTGAGACGCAGGAGCATGCCGCCACCGCCGAGCGCCCGCAGGACAAGAGAGAGGCGCGTGATACCCGCCAACGGTTGGATACCTCGCTCCTCATGGATTGAGGCGGCTCACACGCGCCGTGTATTCAACACTCCCTCATCAGGCTTGTTTCCAGTCCTGATGAGGGAGGATACATGGGTCATGGCATTTCAGGGTCACCCCCCAAAAATGTAGACGCCCGCGCCGGCCAGCACGAGCAGGGCCGGATTGATCTTCCACATCATGAAGATCGAGAAGACAACCAGGGCGATCATGATGGTCAGGCTATCTGAAATGGCGGTGCGGGTAATGGTGATGGTGCCGGAAATCATGAAGCCGACAACCATGGGGGCCATGGCACGCTGCAGGGTCTTATGCCATTCGGTATCCTGGAAGCGGTCCCAAATCCGGTTGGCATACAGCACGATGATGCCGGCGGGCGCGAAAAAGCCGATAAAGGCAAGCAATGCCCCCAGATAACCGGCGACATGGTAGCCAATGACAACCACAATCAGCATGTTCGGCCCGGGTGAAACCTGGCCGAGGGCATAAATATCGCGGAACTGTGCGTTGGACAGCCAGTGATATTGGTCGATCGTCAGTTGTTTCATCTCGGGCAGCACAGCCGTGCCGCCACCAATGGTGAGGACGGAGAGCAGGGAGAAAACGGCCAGAATTCCCCAGTTGGTGTCATTCATGGTGGGCGCTCTCAATCAACAGACTGGCCATGGGGACCGGGCGCCTTGCTGCCATGTCCGCGATACAGGAGGTAGGCGACAGGGCCGACCGTGATCAGCACCCATATCAGCGAGATGTGCAGGAAGCTGATCATGACGACGGTGACCGCGATCACCACCAGATCCAGCCGATGGGTCAGCTGTTTCTTGCCCAGTTGAAGCGCAATGGCGGCTAGAAGCCCGACGGATGCCGCGCCCACGCCGATCAGCGCCTGATTGACCCAAGGGTTGTGATGGTGCGTGGCGTAAAGCACGCCCAGCGTGAGGATAAAAGCCCCGCCCGGCATGGTCATGCCCAGAAAACTGACAATCGCACCCGCAATGCCTTTTAGCCGATCCCCCACAATGATGGAGATGTTGACAGCGTTCAGGCCCGGCAAGGCTTCGGAAACGGAGAGCGCCGCCATGAAGCCATCTTCATCCAGCCACTTTTTCTGTAGCACAAGGCTGTTATGCAGATAGGCGAAGGTGCCGCCCCCGAATGACGTCGCGCCAATGATGAGGAAGGTGATGAAGATGTCCCACAGGGGCGGCCGAATATGTGGCGATGCGGGGGGCGCCTCAGCGGTTTTCTGCGATGGTGCGGCCTGTGGAGGGGAGGCGTTTCTGGATGTGTCCTCTGGAGACGGATGTTCTGTGTCATTCATGGGTGGGGCCATCGGGTGTTGAAGAGTTTAGCATTGATCGGGCTATTTTTTCTTCAAATGCCAGGTCATATAGATGAAGAAAAGAATTTTATTCTAAAAATGTATAGGTTGGGAGGATAATCCGCCCAGAATGGTGGATTTTTAAAGGGACTTTAACCTATGCAGAAGGGTGTCGCCAGTCATCTTCAGGCGTGATGCGGGCTGGTGGGCCAAGTTTGGGACCACGAGAGGGAGTCAGCCGAAACGACCTTCTAGATAGTTCTGGGTGAGCTTGTTGCGCGGGCGTGTGAAGATATCGTCGGTTGATTCGAATTCGACCATTTCACCCAGATACATGAAACCAGTATAGTTGGAGACGCGCGCCGCCTGTTGGAGATTATGGGTGACAATAGCCAGGGTATAATGCTCCTTCAACTGCTCAATGGTCACTTCAATCCGCGCTGTGGTGATCGGGTCAAGAGCAGAGCAGGGCTCATCCAGAAGGATAACATCCGGCCGCACTGCAATGGTGCGGGCCATGCACAGCCTTTGCTGTTGCCCTCCGGAAAGGCTGAAGCCGCTGCGCTTCAGAATATCCTTCACCTCATCCCACAAGGCCGCCTGTCGCAGGGCTTCCTCCACCCGGATTTCCAGATCTGCGGGTGAGAGATCTTCATTGACACGCACGCCCAGAGCCACATTGTCGAAAATGGACATGGGCAGGGGGGTGGGTTTCTGAAACACCATGCCCACACGGGCGCGCAACTGCATGGCATCCACATGGGGGGCGAGAATATTCTCCCCATCCAGCAGCACTTCCCCTTCGGCCCGCTGGTCGGGATAGAGTGCATAGATGCGGTTGAAAATGCGCAGTAGGGTGGATTTTCCACATCCCGAAGGACCAATGAAGGCCGTGACCTGATTGTGATGGAGTGGGCAGGAGATATCTTTCAGAGCAAGTTTCTTGCCATAATAAAAATCAACATGTCGTGCCTCCATTTTCATGGCAGCAGCAGAAGGCCCTGAAGGGTTGAGGGCAGCCGTACCGCCAAAAGGCATATGAATCGACATGAGAAAACGCTCCGATGCTATCGGGGCGAGTCTAACAGGCGTGCACGACGGGATTTTTACAATCCATCCCTGTCAGCTTTCTATGCAAAAGCATATGTATCCAAATGGCGGTCCTGAAAATGCAGGGCTGGCTGCAGCCTGATCCGTTCACACCTTGCGGCTGCGGGTCAGCAGCCAGAGCAGATAGAAGCCGCCCAGAAGGCCGGTGGTGAGGCCGATCGGCATCTGAATATGCAGAGGGAAGCGCTGGCTCAGCACATCTGCGGCCAGCAACAGAACAGCCCCCAAGAGCGCACCGGATACTAGCGGAACGCCGCTGGCATGCGTGAGCCTGCGGGCCAGTTGTGGGCCGGCCAGGGCGATGAAAGCCACCGGGCCGGCTGCGGCCGTGGCGATGGCGGTGAGGCCTACGGCGGCAATCACCAGCACCAGTCGCGTGCGTTCCACATGCACCCCAAGCTGGCTGGCGGCATCATCCCCCATCTCCAGCAGATTGATGTGGCGGGCATGATAAATGGCAACCGGCACGATCAGGATGAGCCCCAGTGCCGCCGGTATGACATGAGACCATGTGCGTGTGTTCAGCGAGCCAGCCAGCCAGATCTGTGCCGACATGGCCTGATCGAGATCCCCCATCACCAGCAGCACCGTATTGATGCCGGAAAGAATGGCCCCCACGCCAATGCCCACCAGCACCAGCCGGTACCCGCCAGTGCCACGCCCGCGCAGGGAGAGCACGAACACGACAATGGCCGTGAGCAGACCAGAGATGACAGCCGCCAGCGCCGTTTCCAGCGGGCCAGCATTGAACAGGATGATCTGCACGATCGCGCCAGTCGCCGCCCCGGAGGTGAAGCCGATCACATCCGGCGAGCCCAGCGCATTGCGCGAAATGGACTGGAAGATGGAACCCGCCATGCCCAGGGAGGCCCCCACGCAGAGCGCTGTCAGCAGCCGTGGCAGGCGAATGCGCTGGATCACCCTGTCCGCGACGGCATTGTCTCCCCCACCCATCAGGCTTGTCAGTACCTGTGCCGGGCTGAAATGCAGCGTGCCGGTGCCGAGCAGAAGCACTGCCAGAAACAGGGCCGCAGCCACCAGAAGCAGGCAGACCAGCAGCGTGCGCAGCCTCCAGCGGAACGAAATGGGGCCTAACCGGAAGGCCGACCCGGAAAGGGGGCGGGTGGAGGAATAAATCATAGTTTCATCAATCTGAAGCGCCGCACCACAAAGATGAAGAATGGCCCGCCCACCAGACAGGCGATGATGCCGGCCGCGACTTCGGAGGGCATGACGATCACCCGGCCCACCACATCGGCTCCTAACAGCAAAATAGCGGCGAACAGGGCAGAATAGGGCAGAATCCAGCGATAATCCGGCCCCGTCACCTGCCGCGCCAGATGGGGGGCGACCAGCCCCACAAAGCCGATGGGGCCGGCTGCAGCCGTCGCCGCGCCGGCCAGCAGCATCACGGCAAGGCAGGAGAGCGCCCATGTCAGGCGGACATCCACCCCCAGTGCGCGGCCCAGATCCTTCCCCATGGCCATGGCGTTCAGGCTGCCGGAAATGAACAAGGATACAGCCAGCCCAAGTGCGGCGCACAGCGCCAACGGGCCCACCACTTCCATGCCGCGACCCTGTAGCGAGCCTGCCGCCCAGTTGCGGAAACTGTCGAACACCATCAGCGGCATATTCAGCAGCACAATGCCGACGATCGAGCCCAGCATGACGGAGAGCCCTGCACCGGCCAGCACCAGCCGCACCGGGTTGGTGCCGGTTTCATGCGCCTGTCCCAGCAGGAAAACAGCAATGCCCGCCAGCCCCGCGCCGATGAAGCCAAACCAGACATAATGCGACATGCTGGATATGCCGAACGCGGCGACACTGATGACAACAGCCAGAGCCGCCCCGGCATTGATGCCCAGCAGGCCCGGCTCGGCCAGCGGGTTGCGCGTGACAGCCTGCATGATGGCCCCGGCCACGCCAAGGGAAAGCCCGGCCAGAATGGCCACCAGCGTGCGGGGCACCCGCAGGGCGCGAATGACCAGATGCAGGTCATTTCCGGCATCATAGGCATAAAGGGCGCGCAGGGTTTCACCCAGCGGCACGGGGCGCGAGCCAATGGCCAGACTGCACAACACGCCCAGCGCCAGCACCACAAGGCCAACGAGCAGGCCCATCTGCCGGCGTTGTCGCACTGGGTTTTTCATGGCCGGGCCTGAGCCCGGCTGTGAACCTGGCAGCCTGAGGCAGCCCTTTTTGATGCCCGGGGATGTCAATCTCGGCGATCCCATGGGGCGCAGCATGGAGCATGAAAGTGCCGGGCGACGGCATCAATCATCTGCCGGCCGGAATAATAATCAATGCGGAAGGAGGTTGGCCCCAGCGGATAGACCTGACGTTTCTTCACGGCAGGCAGATTGGCCAGAACCGTGTCCGCCAGAAAGGCTTCGACATCCGCATCCGTGCCATTGAGCAGGAAGACGGTTTCCCCGCCGATGGCAGCTGTAAGGTTCTCCCGCGAGATAAAATCAAAATCCGAACGGCGGGTCACCTGTGAAGACAGTTCATTGGGAAGGCCGGCAAGTGAGAAGCCCAGTGCCGTCAGCAGCCGGGCGTGGGGGCTCTCCGGCCGGGCGATGGAATAGCTGCCGCCAAGATTGTACCCCACAATGGTCGCGGGCGTTTGCGGCGGAGCCAGCGTGGCGGCGACTTCTGCGGCATAGGTGTTGAAGCGGTCAATGGCGGCTTGCGCGTCCTGCTCCTTGCCGGTGGCTTCGCCAAGCTGGGTCGCCAGTTGCTGCCAGAGATGGTTCGAGTAGTTCACTACAATGGTGGGAATGCCCTGCGCCACCAGTTCATCATAATAAGGCGTGGCATTGTCTGCCCCGGTGGCCGAAACCACCACAAGATCGGGGTTGGCCCCAATCACCGCTTCCATATCGAATTTCAGGCTCTTGTAGAGCACGGAGACATCCCGCTCATCGGCGACCTGCGCCCATTGAGAGAAGAAGCCCTTGTCATCCGTGAGGATGGACGCGGTGGTCGCCGCGCTGGATATGACGGGCGCATTGATGGCCAGCAAGATGCCGGTGACGCTCGGCGTGGTGGAGATGACTCGTTTGGGCGGAGCCTCAAGTGTGAGAGTGCCGGCCTCATGCCGGATGGTGCGGGGCCAGCCTTTTCCCTGTGTGCTGGCGGCTTCCTGTGCATGGGCAGGCTGCAATACAGGCAGCAGTGCCAGCAATGACAGGGTCATGACGGCAAGGAAAAAGAGGGCGAAAGAGCGGGCTGGGGTCATGTCTGTCTCAAATGGAAAAGCACCGGCACTGTCGCGCCGGCGCATCTGCTCCGGTTCATCTGCGGCGAATTTGAAACGGGCAAGTTCACACAGGCAGTTCAATATCCTCAAGCCGCTGCAAGCCTTTTCCTTCAGCGCGCAGAGCGCTGTAGTGAGTGAGGCGGGCATGGTCGATATCCGAGCTGCTGACACCGGCACGCCAATAGCCGAACACGCGCACATCCTCCCGCGTCATGCCGTGCTGCTCCACGAAATGCTTGCGGAGAGTGCGGGCTATATCCCGTTCACCGGCGGCCCAGATGGTCCATTTACGGGGATCGGGCAGAGCCTTTGCGGCATCACTCAAATAGGTCTTGGATCCCGCAGCCTCGCCCGGCACACGCAACAGCAGATGGCGCTCCACACCGGGCACATCCGGCAGTTCCTCGAAAGCGGCTGCATCTGCTGTTTCAATATGGATGACGCCCTGTGTCGGCTGTTGCCAGTTCTGCAAAATGGCATGGACAGCAGGAATGGCGGTTTCATCGGCGAAGATGGCGACTTTCCGCCCGGATTCATAATGCGGCAGAAAGTGCGGGCGAGGGCCGACAAGCCATGTGCGCGTGCCGGGCCCGGCAGCCTTCAGCCAGCGCATGGCCGGGCTGTCATCCTCGTGAATGACGAAATCAATGTCGATGCAACTGCGGGCTTCATCAAAATGGCGCACCGTATAGATGCGGGAGACAGGACGCTGGTCCGGAGCGGCTTCCACCTCGATGCGGATGGCCAGGTTGGGCCGTCGCCAGGCTTGCGGGTCCGAGGGGGCGATGCGGGCGGTGACACGTGCAACGGAAGGCACAGGCCGGGTGATCTTCTCCACCACCATCCCGATCCGCTCCATGCCGCGCATGTGATCTTCCTGCTCCAGCAGGGCCTGCCGGTCTTCCACGCTTTCCGTGTGCGCGTTGCTCATATCCATCCCCTCTTGGTGCCGTCACGACGCTTCCGCCCGCGCCTCTTGTCCGCAGGTGCTGGCCTCAGCTGAGACGGGCAAATGGGGCCGGATGTGGAGACGCGGCAGAAAGTGTCATCAGACGAATGCAAACGGTTGGCATTCTCAGGATTCCACATTACGTATTGCATTCCACGATGCAATACGAATGCGGCGGGAGGGCGCAGGTTTGAAGGGCTCAAAACATGGCTGTGTGACCGTGACGGATGTGCTGAGCCTACCACAATGGTGTTTGTTGTTCCGTTGAAATTATAGTTTTAGTTGATGTAATTTTATCAAATTGTAATAGTTAAAATGTGTTTAATCCATGTATACCGTTCTAAATTATACTAGTAATTGTGCTGTTTTGCATGAATATTTTTCTCTTTCATGTTTTCACCTCTTGCTGACCGGACGGGAGATTTCATGTCCCATCGCCTGCATGCCGATGACCTGACCCTGCGCTATGCGGAGCGCACGATTTCACACAATCTGTCTGTTTCGGTGGTGGATGGTTCCTTCACCGTGATTGTGGGGCCAAATGCCTGTGGCAAGTCCACCTTGTTGCGGGCGCTCTCCCGTCTGTTGCCGCCCATGGCAGGGCGGGTGGTGCTGGATGGGCATGATATTGGGGCATTGCCGGCAAGAGAGGTGGCGCGGCGGCTCGCCTTGCTGCCTCAAAGTTCCAGCGCGCCAGATGGCATTCGCGTGGCGGATCTTGTGGGGCGGGGGCGTTATCCGCATCAATCCTTCCTGCGGCAATGGTCGAAAGCCGATGAGGTGGCCGTACAGGGCGCGATGCAGGCCACGCGCATCACCGCGCTGGCGGATCGGCTGGTGGATGAACTGTCCGGAGGGCAGCGCCAGCGCGTGTGGATCTCCATGGTGCTGGCGCAGGAAACGGACATTCTACTGCTGGATGAACCCACCACCTATCTCGATATCGCCCATCAGATCGAACTGATGGACCTGCTGGCCGATCTGAACCGGCAGGGCCGCACTATCATCGCCGTGCTGCATGATCTCAATCAGGCCTGCCGCTATGCCACCCACCTTGTCGCCATGCGTGACGGTGCGGTGATGGCGGAGGGCCAGCCGGGGGAGATCGTGACGGAACAGCTGATCGAGGATGTGTTTGGCGTGCCCTCCATCATCATTCCTGATCCGGTTTCCGGCACACCCATGATGGTGCCGAGGGGCCGGCCAGCCGATGAGAGGCCGCTTCAGGCGTCCTCCTCCTGCGCGCAGGACGCGCCTCTTGCAGCGGAAAACTGAGATGAGTGCGAACAGGCAGCTTCATATTGGCCTGAGCCTGACGGGAACCTGGCAGGCTGGGCGGCCTCTTGATGAGGAGGAGTTGCTGCGGCGCAAGGCTGATCCTGTTGGTCTTTATGTCCGGCTTTCCCGGATGGCGGAGCAGGCAAAGCTCGATTTCGTGTTCAAACCGGATACGCTTTCCATGTTCCGCCGGCCATCGGGAGGTGAGCACGGCTTCGGGGGGATGGATGCAACGGTTCTGATGGCCGCGCTGGCCCGCGAGACGGAGAAGATCGGGCTGGTCACGACAGCCTCCACCACCTTCAACCCGCCTTATGTGGTGGCGCGGCAGGTGCAGTCTCTCCACCGGCTCAGCAAGGGTCGGGCGGGGTGGAATATTGTCACCTCCATTGAGGGGGCAGACAATTTCAGTGATGCACCCATGCCCGCCCCGGAAGAGCGTTATCGCAAGGCTGCGGAATTCACGCAGGTGGTGCGCGCCCTGTGGCAGAGCTTTCCGCATGCCGCTACGGATGGATTGGCGCAGCCCGCGCCGGTAGATCACAAGGGTGAGTTCTTCAATGTGAAAGGCCCCCTGAATGTGGCGGAAGATGAAGCCGGCCCACCGCCACTGTTTCAGGCCGGGGCGTCGGATGTCGGGCGGGCCTTTGCGGCCTCGGTCGCCAACGCCACCTTCGCCGCAACGCCGGATATGGCGGCCGGCGTGGAGTTGCGCACGGATCTGCGCCGTCGTGCCGCGCAATGCGGGCGCAGTGCAGATGCGGTACGGGTGCTGCCGGGGCTCTATTTCTTCCTGGCCAGAACGCGCGAAGAGGCATGGGAGATGCACCACCGGGCCCATGCCCATCTCTCGGTTGGCCACCGGCTGGATGCGGTGCATTCCGTTCTGGGGCTGGATATCCGCCACCTCTCTCCGGAAGACCGGGTGCGGGCCAGAATGCTGCCAGACTCGGACCAGCCCGTGCGCAGCCGGACCCATGCCGATCTTTTGCGCCGCTTCATCGAGGCTCATGAGCCGACCGTGGACATGCTGTTGCAGCGGCCGGAAGTGGTGGGGTCGGCCCATTGGGTTTCTGTCGGTACGGTTGAGGATGTGATGAACGACATGATCGCCTGGCACGAGGCTGGTGCGATGGATGGTGTGATCGCCCTGCCGGGCGGCTCATTCAATTCACTGGAAATCTTTCTGGACGAGCTGGTGCCGGCCCTTGCCGCACGCGGCCTGTTCCGCCGGGATTATGAGGGCGCGACACTGAAATCCCATCTGGGTCTCTAACCGGGTTGAGGCGATATGAAAAAGGGCGGTCCATGTGGACCGCCCTTTTTCATATGCTATCAGTCGTTTCAGAATGTGCCGCGAACGCCTACGCCATACATGCGCGGCTCTGTCATGCTGGCTTCGATGCCGCCGACAACGCTGCGGTTCTGCTGGATATAGGTGGGTGTGCGCTCATCAAAGATGTTTTTCACATAGCCATAGAGCTGGAAGGCATCGGAAAAGGCATAGTTCGCACGTACATCAGCAATGGTGTAGGAGCTGACTTCATATTCCGGTGTATTGGCGACATTGGAATAATAGCCCCCGACATGGCGCACCTGCCCGGAGAGGTTGAGCTTGTCCGTCACATCCCAGTCCGCCCCGATCGTCAGCATGAAGGAGGGAGATTTAGGGAATTTGTTGCCATCAAAGGACGTGTTGGCCGCGATTTCCTCGATTTCCGTATTCAGCAGGCTGGCGCCGGCATTCAGCGTGACATTGTCGAGGATGAGATAGCTGAAATTGACTTCTGCACCATAAGCATGGGCTTTCTGGGCATTGATGGTGTAGGATTGGCTCACGCCTGTCGATATGACGACAGGAATGTTGAACTGCATGTTCTTGATATCCATGTAGAACACATTGGCATTCACGAACAGGCGGTTGTCCAGCAGGTTGGCGCGCAGGAACATTTCATAGTCCCACAAGCTTTCCTGTTCGAAGGGGACCCATTCCCCGGCCGCAATATTGAGGGATACGCCACCGGGATTATATCCGCGGCTCACCATGGCCCCCATCGTCCATTCCGGCGTAATAGCATAGGCCAGAGTCACCTTGGGTAGCCATTCGGAGAAGGTTTCATCAAAATCAACCGGCGTGGGCGTATAGACAGATGTGCCCAGACGTTGCACATGATCCTGCTGGAAGCGCAGGCCGCCTGTCAGTGTCCACTGCTCCGTCAGCCGGTAGGTGGCTTCCGTGAAAATGCCAAGATTGTCCTTCGTATCATCAAAAGTAGAGGTGCCGCGCAGATAGAGTTTTTCATCTGTCTGTGTATGGGCATAGAACAGACCAGCTACGCCGCTGAAAACAGCTTCCGCTGAACCAAACAGCACTCGCGCTTCATTGGAGGTGTTCTGCTGGTCAATATCGGCGCTGCCATTATCACGCACAGGCGCTGTACGGCGCACGGATGAATCCGAGAACTGGGTCTGGTTCAGGAAGGTGAAGCCATTCTGGAAATCATATTTGATATCCAGAATACCTGTATTGGTTTCCTGCCCCCAAGTGGGCATGGTCGCCGTATTGCTTTGCAGCTTGTAATAGGGCGGTGTTGCCGCTTCCTGAGAGGGGCGATTGGTGGAATTGAATGAATAGGTGAGCTTGGCTTCAAGATTTTGCAGTTCGGATGGTGACCACAACAGCTTGAAGCGTGTATTCAGCGCGCTGAAATCCAGATTGGTGGCACCATGCTGGAAATTCGGATTGACATATTTGATGAATGTATCGCGCCCTGCATAATCAATGGTAGCGCGACCAGCCAGCTCATTCTCAACAATCGGGCCTGAAATCATGGCCGAAACGCGGTTGCTGTTATAATTGCCAATTTCAGCCTGATAAGCTGCCTCAGGGGTGAAGGTCGGGTCCTTCGAATTGACGATGATCGCGCCGGCAATGGCGTTTGCGCCCTGAGAGGTGGTTTGCGGGCCACGGAAGACCTCAACGGTCTCGACATCCCAACTGGACGTCGCACCGAAGTAGAATTCATTATAGCTGAGATAGTGGCCATCCTGATTGATGGTGGCGCGTGGTACCGTACCGGCAAAAAAAGCTGTGGCTCCGGTATTCGGCCCCTGTGAATCCATGCCGCGGATCACAGGTGCACTTACTGTATCGGGATACACCACGTTTGGTGTGCCCTGTACAACAGATGAAATGGACGTGTCACCCGTCTTGTTCTCAGTAATATTGCTGCCGGAAATGACCACCACGGAGGACGCCGTTTCCTTCATGTCGCGTTCGCGGTTCTCACCCACCACGGTGATGGCATCCAGAATGATATCGCCCGCCCCTGCGGTGAGGGAGGTGGCATCTTCAGCAAAAGCCGGGGCGGCTGCAAGTGCTGTTCCGAGTGCTGTGAAAAGAGAAAGCGCGCTGGCGCTGCGCATCAACGGCGCGACAAGCTTGAACGACATGGAGGGCCCGATATCTGCCGAGAGTGGGTCGCTGGCTGAAATGCTGTGTAGCTTGCGAATGAATTTTATCCCACATTGCATGATGCATTCTGCATGTCAACATTAGTGCAAATCGTTCGCAGAAGCTGTTTGTGGCCCGCGGGCCGGCATGTCCCAGCCTGCCGTAGTGCGGTGGGTTGCACAAAAAAATCGCCTTTTCATAAGTGTTTGTCAGAAATCAACCGGGACGGAAGATTAAGGGCGCTCGCCCCATTCCAATGGCGGGAAGGGCGATTGATCTGGAGGATGCGCTACCTTAGCCTGTTTCAAATCTTGATGAGTCTGCCTTTTGGCGCTTGTCCGCCCCCTCTCACCTCGCCGGTGTGAATGGGGCGTTCCGGTTTTTATTCCCGTCTGACTTCACAGGTTTGATGCATGAGCCGCGCAATATCCGCAAATGGGGATAAGGAAGCTGGTAAGCGCTCCCCGACCATTCAGTCTGTTTCCATTGCCGCCCGTTTTCTGGATGTGCTGGCGCAGGCAGAAGGCCCCCTGGCGCTGGGCGAGATCGCCCGTCGGGGCCGCACGGGCACCTCAACCGCGCACCGCTACATGCAGAGTCTGGTGCGCGAGCGCCTTGTGTCTCAGGATGTGGTGACGGGTCATTATGATCTGGGTCCGGCGGCGCTCAATATCGGCATACGCGCCTTGCGGCGGATCGATCCTGTTGAGGTGGCCGCACGGATGATGAAAACCCTCTCAGGCGAGATCGCCGCAGCCTGTGGGGTGGCGATCTGGACCGAGCGCGGGCCGACGATTGTACGCTGGTATCGCAATGCGGACTTCTTCATTAGTACGGTCTCCTTGGGAGATGTACTGCCCGTGAACAACAGCGCGTGCGGGCTGGTCTTTCAGGCCTATCTCTCAAGGGAAACCGTTGCTGCTGCCCGCAAGATTCAACCTGCTTCCTTTCGTGGCGCATCCCCGAAAGCCGCAGATCTGGATGCCGTGCGTCATGAGGGAGGTGCGGAACTGGATGAGCATCTGTTTTCCATGCTCACGGGCAAGGCGGCTCCGGTTTTCGATGCGCAGAATGAACTGGCCTGTGTGGTGACCACAGTCTCCTTTGTGGAAGCAGCGAAAATCAATGGGCACCGAGCGGCCCTGTTTGCCGCGGCAGAGCGCGCTACTTTTGAATCCGGCGGGGACAGGCCCGGCGTTTAATGAGCATGCATGGACTGTGGTTGCGCCCGCCTTGAAACAAAGCAGCCTGCGGGGCAGGCTGCTTTGCACGGTATGGAGAGGTGATCTGACAAGTGGCCAGAACCGTGCTCCAGCCTTCTCTCACCAGAAGGGGCCGTAAGGACCGGGGCCCCACGGGCCCATGTCAAAGGCCGTCTGCTGATTCATCATGGCCGTCATCTGTTCTTCATTGGCCATGTTCTGCTGGAAGCGCATCTGCTGATAGGCCTGATAATTGGCCTGCGTGCCGTAATAGACGCAGTTGCAGCCCTGCGGGTCCGCATAGAAGAAGCGCGGCTCACCATTCTTGCTCTGCACGAAGAACTTGTTGGCGGGGAACTTCTGGAGCTGGGCCTGCTGCTGCGGGGTGGAGGCCTGGCGCATGCTAAAGCCGGCGGCAGAGAGCATGTTCCCGGTCTGCTGGGCGGCGGTCACACACGCCCCAAGGCCCAGTCCGATCAGACCCAAAACGGCAATCGTCTTTGCTTTCACGCTGACAGTCTCCTGTTTGCGGCTCACCTTGTCGAAGCATGAAGCTGTATTGCCCCCACGGCCCGTCCCCGGTGAGCGGTCACGTCCTAGGGGTTATTATGAACAAACCGTTTCCGCCGTATAGTCTTGCGCGCGGTTTTTGCCCTTCTTTTTCAATTTTTGTGAAACTGTCATTTCACGTCAGGTTGTCGACAAGCATTTTGCTGGATCTCTTCCAGAAAACCCGCCCCACAGAAGATAGATATCCTGCGGGGCGGGGCTGTTTCACATCAGGCCGAGCAGGGGCCACCAAGTCAGTGCGAACAAGAGCAGCATGAGATAACCGGCGATGGTCAGCAGGATGCCCACATTGGTGAACTGGCGCGTGGTGAATGTCTCCGTACCCAGACACACCATATTCTGGGGTGCATTGATGGGCAGTACGAAGCCGAAGCTCACCGAAAAGGCCAGCAGCATGCCGATACCCGGCGCATTGATGCCGGGAATGGAGGCCAGCACACCCAGCATTACCGGCATCAATGAGGCTGTCAGCGCCGTGGCGCTGGCAAAGCCCAGATGGATGAGGATGAGAAAGGCTGAAAGCACCGCAAAAATGCCAAAGCCGCTCATGGCCGAAAGGTTCAGGGACTGGGTGAGCAGATCAGCCAGATATTTGGCCGCTCCCGTCGTGAGCAGGGCATTGCCAAGACTGATGCCGATGCCGAACACAATTACAGTGCCCCATGGAATGCGGGTCTGAGCTTCCTTCCAGCCCATCACGCCAATGCCGGGCAGTAGCATCAGCGTCACGCCCACAACGGTGCTGGAGGCGGTATCGATAGTGTGCAGCTTGCCTTCCGTGGCCCAGAGCAGAAGCAGGGCGATGGAGATAAGGCCAAGGCGTTTTTCAGCCGCCGTCATCGGGCCCAGCGCGCGATAGGAATCCACCATGGCTTCCCGCCCGCCACTGAAGCTCTTTACTTCCGGTGGCAGGATGAAGCGCACCACAAAGAACAGGATGACTGACATGATGATGGCCCAGGGGGTACCGGCCATCAGCCAGTCCGCCCAGGTCAGGGCATGTTCCGCACCGAACTGGGCCTCGATGAAGCCGCGCGACAGAAGGTTCTGCGCGGCGGAGGTGAGGATACCCACATTCCAGATGCTGGTGGCCTGGGCAATGGTGATCATGATGGAGGCGGCCAGTCGCCCCTTGGGATCAATACCGAGCGCCGCGATGCCCCCCATCATGATGGGCACCACGCAGGCCGTGCGCGCCGTGGCGCTGGGCACCACCAGACTGAGCAGGATGGTGACCACGATGGTGCCCATCAGCACACGCTGTGGCCCGGCCCCCAGCCGCGCCATAGTGAAAAGGGCAATGCGCCTGTCCAGCCCTGTCACCGTCATGGCGGCGGCGATGAACAGCGCGGAGGTCACCAGAATGAGCCCGGAATTGGAGAAGCCGGAGAAGGCCATGCTCAGGGCCTTCTTGGTGCCCATCAGCTTGTCCGGGTCGCTTATGTCCGGGCCAAAGCCGAGCAGCAAGATCATGAGCGCGGCGATCAGGAAAGAGCTGACAGTGTAGTTCAGTGCCTCTGAAATCCAGATGATGACGGCAAAGGCCAGAATGGCCAGCATATGCTGGCCGGCCGCCGGTATGGCCCCGTGAAGGGGCAAGAGTTCCACACACAAAAAGGCCAGAACCGCCAGAACGGCCCCGACCATGCGTCCAACCGGGAAAGCCGGTTTTTGTGCAGCGAGTGTCTGTGGCAAGAGGCTTCCCCGAAGCTGTGGCCCAGCCCGGGGCGGCATGAGCCTGTGAAAGACATGAGCCTGTGAAAAAGGAAGGTCGCCGCCCGGGCCATGTGACGACAGATAAAAATGCAGACGTATAAAACAGGTGAGCAAGGGTGCAGGTCAATTTGCCTGTATGGACCAATTTGCCTGCGAAAATGCGCCCGGGCCATCCATCTTATCACGTACATTCAATTGCGCCGCGAAGCGCAGATGGCACTCCTTCAGCCGATGCGCACCATGTGATTGTCAAAGCGGGGGCCACCGGTGTGGCGCGCTGTGATGCCCACATGGTCTTCTTCAGCCTGAATGAGGATCAGTTCGCCATAGCCGCTGGCAGCGATGAAGCCGCCGGCTTGTGTCGTCATCGCCAGTCCGCAGCCATCCACCAGCGGAACAGCGCCAAGATAGCGTCCATCCGCCTGCCACACCATCACACGTCCACCCCGGGGTGAGGCGCAGGCCACATAGCGACCCGAGGCGTCATAGGCGACAGAACCGACATAGCCGCGCAAGGCGCGCCAGGCATTGTCCGGCGCATCAAAGGGGATGGGTGTGGCGTCTTTTCCGATGCGGAAGAGCAGGGGCCGCGCCTCGCCATCCTTCAGCAGATCTTGTGCGGCAACCACTGCGCCGCCTTGTCCATCGACTGCAAGATGGCGCAGGGAGAGGCTGGAGAAATCCACCGTGGTCTGGCCCTGTGCGCGCACCTCCCCGCTTGCCGGGTCGAGCAGGCTGAGGGTCGAGCCTGTCTCCTCCGCATCGCGGGCTTCCGGCGTATGGGGTTCAATGCCGCCATTTGCCACAATCAGAACCGGGCCTGATCGCATCAGGTCATGCGGGCCATCACCAGCCGTGGGCCATTCGGCCACGATAGCGAAGCCATTGGCCACATCCCGTTGGCTCAGCACACCACGGCCCATGGTGGTGTGGCCTGCAACAATCTGCGGACGTTCAATCTCGGTGGTGAAGAAGAAGCGGCCATCGGGCGAAAAGCGCCCGTGTCCGGCAAAGACCCGCCCTTCACCGGGCCTGAAATGCACGCTCTCTCCCCCGCGCGCCCTGTCAAAGACAATGGCCAGATGGCCGGGACGACGGCCCACGGCCACAGCCTGCGCGCCATCCGGGCTGGTCTCCACTCCATGAAAGCGCACCGGCCGGGTGATGCACTGTGTGGCGATGCCGGATCCATCAATGGAGACGGCCGAAAAGCCATCATCCCCGCCGGTCGCAGCCAGCCAGCCCTCTCCCGCACCGGTAAAGATGGTGCTTTCAGGCGCGGCCGCCGCACCCACACCCGCACCCGCACCCGCATGGGCCATGGCCGGCCAGCCCGCCAATGCTGCCATGGCACCGGAAAGAAAGCTGCGGCGGGAAAGGCGGGGCATGATCAAACTCCAGTCTCTTCAAAACGGCCAGCAACAGGGAGGGGTTCTCAGTCCCCATCCAGAGCGTTGAAGCCGAGGGAAATACCGAAATAGGACGCCATGGGGCGATAGACAGTGAGCTGGCAGGTCTTGAATGTCTTGATGGCGTCGTGCAGGGCGGCGGCTCCACTGGCGGTTTCGGCGGCCGCACCAATATCGGCGGGCAGCTTGTCTGCCGCGGCATCAGAGGCCTTGGCGGCGCGGTCCACCACCCATTGCGGACGGCTGGGCATCTGTTTGGCAATGGTGCGCAGCAGATCATCCGAACTCTTGATGATATTGGCGATCACCCGACCGGAGCGGTCGGAACGCCAGCTATCCGCCAGCTTCGGGCGGGCGACATCTGGCCCGTCGCCCAGCACGGGCAGCAGCTTGGTATCGGTGACACGCTGATAGGCACCCGACAGGTCCGTCAGGATCATGCCGCCAAGCGCATTCGTATCTGGAAACAGGGCCGGATCCCCTTTGCCTGACACGATTGCACCCAGAGCGCCACTCTTGCTATCACCCCAGCCGGTGCGGACATCGGTGGCGATGGTGGCCAGATTGGTGGCGATGGCCACACCCAGCGCACAGCGCTGCACAGCGTCCTTGCCAGAGACGAGGGCTTCGGCTGAATTCTTCTCATAGAGCAGCCGCTCCAGCGCAGGCAGGCCCTGACCGGCGGCGCTGGTCTGCGCAAAATGTTCGGCAGAAAGGCGATTGTCGGACTGGTCGGAAATCAGGTCAGAGACCGAACGGGCAATAGCGTTGCGCCGGTCCGGAAAAAAGCTGAAGCGGTCGGCCCGCAAGTCTTGGCTGATGGGGCCGAAGGTGATGAACTCCACCGCATTCCATGCATCTGCCGTTTCGCCATAGGCTGTTTGCAGGGCCGGCAAGCCTTCTGCTGCGGGGGCAGCGCAAAAACGGGTCCATGCGTCTTTCTGGGCGAGGGCTTTCTCTTGCAAGCTATCGTAACGCGGCAGTAGCCAGTCCGTGATGACAGGCACGGGGTCGAACGGGTGTTCCGCCGCCTGCGCCGGTGCGGCGGCCAGCAGGTTCATGGCGCAAGCTGCAGCGGCCAGCACAAGGCCCGGATTCAGGTATATCCGCGTGAGATGGGCAAGCGGGCGGAAGGCAAGGCGTGTCATCGGTTCATATCCGAAAGCTGGAGGGGCGCACCGTGATGGTGGACGCCATCTCCCGTCATGAAGGGCGATTCAGGCCCATGAAGATGATGCATATGGTTTCATAGGATGCACCAAGGCCAAATAGGGGTGCAGTGGAAAAGGCAGTCTGGCACCTGGCATGATCGGAAAATGGCATGCCTCCGCAACCTCACAGGCTGGAGACATAGGCCAGCAGCACCGCCTGATCCACCGGAGGCAGGGTCTCGAAGGTCTGTCGGGCTGCGGAGGCCTCACCGCCATGCCACAGAATGGCCTCCGCCACCGTGCGGGCGCGCCCATCGTGCAGAAGGCCGGTTTGCCGAACCAGAGCGTGGGACAGGCCGGCAAGAGGAGCCGTGCGCCATTGGCTGGCGGTGATGCCGGGTTCTTCCATCTCTGATGCGAGGCCGGGCCCCATGTCATGCAGCAGGAGATCCGAGAACAGCCGGGCCTCGCCGTCGTCATGATCTGGCGAGAGGGGCAGGGTGGGCTGGTGGCAGGTGGCGCAGCCGGTCGAGGTGAACAGGTCTGCACCCCGCGCCCGCATTTGTTTTTCTTCCTCAGACAGGGCAGGCGTCGGGCGGGGCACGGGGAGGCTGGCCACATAGGCCACAACGCGGCTCAGCACGCTTTCCGGAATTTCAAGGTCATCAGCATCCGCCATCGGCCCATGGGAACGTGTACCATGGGGGGCTGCGCGACAGTCCGGCTGTGCGGTCGTGCAATCTCCCCATGGAGCCGGAAAGACCGGGCTGGACATGCCCAGATCCAGAAAGAAGGCTTCCGCGCTCTGGTGGCGCAGATCGGTGTGGGCGGCCTTCCAGCCAAAGCGCCCGAGTGCGACAGTGCCATCCGGCTGGATCAGCCGGCGGGCCTTGCCCCGCACCTCATCTGGCGTGCGCGCCTGCTCGGCCTCAAGGGCCAGCAGAGTTTCATCGGATATGGCGGCCATGGCTCCGCGTCCATGCAGATCCGGTGCAACCCGAAGGGACAGGCCGCTTTCGGCGGCAAGGGGGCCATAGGACAACGTACTGGCCTGAGGCTTTCGCGTCATGCGTCCATCCGGCAAGAGGGTGTCGCGCGCGCCCAAAATACCTTCGGCTTTCAAACCCGGTATGGCGTCAATCTGGAGGCGGCGGCCATAGACGGGGTCTTGCGCGCCATCCGGCTGGCCGATCATGAGCACCACGCCGCGTCCTTCCAGATGGCCCAGTGCATCAAAACGCGCCGCCGCACGCCCGCTGGCAGGGTGGCAGGAGGCGCAGGAGCGGGCATCAAACAGTGGGCCCAGCCCGTCATCTCCCCGTGTGGAGGAGGGGGCTGGCACCCAGGCGCGTTTGAACAGGGCCTTGCCGATGGCGATATCCAGCCCGTCCATGGCAGGCCTTTCCATCGGGGTCTTTTCCATGGCAAAACCCGGCGCAAACGGAAACGGCGCTATGACGCAGAGCACTGCTGTGGCAAGGGCCGAGCGCTTGAGCCCTGAAAGGGGCCGCCGATGGGTTTGGAGCATCAAAGCCCCTCGAACCGGCCCGTGATCTGGCGGGCCAGTGGAGCAGGTATGGACCGTCTGTGATGACCTGCATTTCTCAGGTGGATAGTTGTCGCAGGAAAACGCATGGGCATGGAGACTGGCTGATCCACCTGCCGCGGAGGTGACTTTCGAGAGGAGAGCTCCTTGGTCGGTCGAGGCTTCTGTCGGGCGGACAGATCGGAGCGCAGATTTGAAGGCCCGCCTGCCAGAAAGCTGCGCCATCTCTCATGCGGACCATGATGGACACTGCCGCAGAATGGACAGTGTCCTTTTCGCGAAGGCGACATGAAGGCCGCGAGCCGTGTCGCGACCTTCTCGCGCCGGGATATCCGGCAATTCAACATGATGAAACCATCACTCAACAGAAGCAGGGCTGTCGAGGCTGTCAGAACCTTCGACATTGATCTGAAGGCCAAGAACAGCTACGCCCCGCTCAATCGCGCGGGCCTGCGCTACCAGCGCATCCACACCCGCCTGCACAAGGGCGGCGCCCTTCTCGTTCTTCTCGTCGAGCATCATATCATAGGCCATTTCGCCAGAATCGGCAGTGTCCTTGATCGCCCTCAAGGCGGCAAGGGTTGCTGTCATCTGCTGGTCGATCTCATCAGCGACCTTCGGGTCTGCCGCGCGCACCAGATCCGCGACGGAAGACCCCTTCACCTGCGTGCCATCGGGCTTGGTGAAGCGGCCATAATAGACATCATGAATGCCCACTTCGTCATAATAATGCGAATTGTGGGTGTTGTCGGAGAAGCAATCATGCTCTTCTTCAGGGTCATGAAGGATGAGGCCCAGTTTCATGCGTTCGCCGGCCAGCTCGCCATAAGAAAGAGAGCCGATGCCGGTGAAGATGACCGCCAGACCGGCTTTGTCATCCTTCTCCAGAAGAGCCTTGCGGGCTGCGCCATCGGCGGCCCAGATATCTGTCATCTCCTGCAGGTCATTCACCAGTGTCTGGGTGGAGACCTTGAGATACTGGGCGCGACGGTCGCAATTGCCGTTGGTGCAGGCCTTCATGTCATAATCGGTGTAGGGACGGTTGCCGGCGCCGGGCCCGGTGCCGTTCAGATCCTGCCCCCACAGCAGGAACTCGATGACATGCCAGCCGCTGCCGACATTGGCTTCCACGCCATCAGCGGAATTGAGCTTGTGCAGCAGTTCCGGCGTGATGGTGGTGACGTCGATCGTTTCCTTGCCGATACGGATGGAGGTGGAGGCGATCACATTGGCGGTATAGAGCGGGTTTTCATCCGAACTGTCACCATAGGATGAGGTGTCGACATAGTCGATCAGTCCTTCATCCAGCGGCCATGCATTCACATTGCCTTCCAGTTCATCGACAATCTCATTGCCGAAGCGGAAGGCTTCTGTCTGCTGGTAGAAGACGCGGGCATCCACCCAGGCCTTGCGTGCTTTGGCCAGGCTGTCTTCACTGGGGGCCGCGATGAAGGCATTGATGGCCTTCTGCATGTCCTTGGCCGTTGCCTGTGAGGAATCATACATCACATGGGCCAGATCGGCATAATGGGTGATCACGTCACGGGCCTTGGGCGCGTCGGCAAATGCCGGAGAGGCCATGGAAACCGCTGCAGCGATCGCGCCGGCAAAGAATTGCGCGCGCATCGATACTTCTCCCTGATTGTCGCGGCCCGTGGCTGCCCAATTGGCAGGCGCAGGCCCAGGCGCAGACTAAGGGGGAGGATGGAGCGGCTGCAAGCGCCGAGTTGCATAATGGAATGATTCCATTATTGGAAAATCTCTTTCCGGGTAGATGTAAATCCTGCTGGATATCCGGTTATTCGGTTTCTTTTTATTTTACTTAAGGTCATGCGACAGGTGCATCTGTTGCCCCTGTTTGTGGCAGGCGCTCTCTTCTCTTTTGATCGGGGCTGTCTTAATGGCTCGAATTCTATTTATATCAATTCTAAACAGGCCGTCCTTTGGTGACAAGGGTTCGAAGCAGGTGTAGGGAACGCCATGTATGGGCTGCAGTTTCAGCGCCCTGCACTGGGTATCTGCATATCATGACATCACCCGGTTCATGTCGCATCTGCGGGTGATCCGGCTATGAGCACTCGGATGACGCGTGCTGAGGTCACGAGCGCTGGGCCTGACTGGAAGATCCGAAGGACCGGAACATGCTGGCTGCGTTGTTCATCATTTTTCGTGAGGTGCTGGAGGCGGGCATCGTTATCGGTGTCGTGCTGGCGGCCTCGGAAGGCATTCGCGGGCGCGGATGGTGGATCAGTGGCGGCGTGCTGGGCGGTATTATCGGCTCGGCCATCCTGGCGCTGTTCGCCAGTCGCATCTCGAACATGTTCGATGGGTCCGGGCAGGAAATTCTCAACGCCACTATTCTCGCCGTCGCGGTGGTGATGCTGATCTGGACCGTGGTGTGGATGGCCAGTCATGGCCGCGAGATGGTCGTGGAGATGCAGACCGTTGGCCGGGATGTGCAGGAGGGACGCAAACCTCTGACCGCATTGGCCATTGTGGTGGGCATGGCGGTGCTGCGCGAAGGCGTGGAAATCGTTCTGTTCATGTATGGCATCATGGCCACGGGTGCGGAAACGCCGGTAGATGTCGCCATAGGCGGGGCGCTGGGGCTGGCTGGTGGTGCGGTGTTGTCCTTCGTGCTGTATCGCGGTCTTGTGGCGGTGCCGGTGAAATATCTGTTCAAGGTCACCGGTGTGGTCATCACCTTACTGGCGGCGGGCCTAGCGGCGCAGTCTGTCGGCATTCTGCAGGATTCCGGCTTCATCCAGTCCCTGCCGGACCCGGTGTGGGATTCAAGCTGGCTGTTGTCGGATGAAGGGGCACTGGGCCGTGTGCTGCGTACGATGGTGGGCTATCGCGCCCAGCCGACGGGCATGCAGGTGATTGCCTATCTGGCAACCGTGGCGGTGATTGTGGTGCTCTCGGCCATCGTGAATGGCCGTATCGCCAAAGCCAACGCCACGGCCAAGGCTGCCTAAAGCAAGGCGGGCGGTACGCCTTATATTGCGCAGATGTGGGAAAAGGCGGGGCAAGACCCCGCCTTGATTTTTGCCCTGCGCTGACTGCTTCAGCCTGACCGCGCTGTCTTGTGCGTCACCGAGTTTGGCAAAGAGCGTGGGGTGAGGTCCTGCTCAATGGTTGTGGCCGTGCCCGTCACCATAAACGGAGGCGGGGTCGAAACGGGGTTCGTCGCCGGTAAAGCCCAGCCGGGTCTCTGCTGAAGGTGCCGCGCCCAGCGGCACGGTGCGATAGAAGCAGGAGCGCCGCCCGGTATGGCAGGCCGCTCCGGTGCCGCCCATCTCCACCTTGATGACAACCGCATCCTGATCGCAGTCAATGCGCATCTCCAGCACCTTCTGGGTGTGGCCGGAGCTTTCGCCCTTCTTCCAGAGCTTGTTGCGCGAGCGGCTGAAATAATGCGCCTCGCCGGTTTCCATGGTTAGGGCCAGCGCTTCGGCATTCATGTGGGCCAGCATTAGCACTTCTCCATTGTGGGCATCCACCGCCACACAGGTGATGAGGCCATCCGCATTGAAGCGGGGAGACAGGCCGGTGCCTTCTTCCAGATCGGCGCCGCCTTGCGGGGGCGGAAACAGGGTGTCGGAGGTCTGGCTCATGTGAGGTTCCGGGGCATGCTGGTGCAGAAGAGCGCGTGTGCCGGTCGGGGCCTCACGGCGCTCCATGATGTGTGGGTGAAGAGGCCGGGGAAGGGCGATCAGATCCCTTGGTCCGGCTTTTCAGGATGAGGGACGTGACACAGGCCCCTCAGGGGGTCAACGCGAGCGGATCAGTGTCATGAACCGGGCTTGTTCAGCCGGATTGTCACGGAACACGCCAGTGAACTGGGTGGTGAGGGTGGTGACCCCCGCCTTGGCGACGCCGCGCATGGTCATGCACATATGTTCGGCCTCGATCAGGATCGCCACGCCGCGCGGGTTCAGCCCCTCTTCCAGCGTGGTGCAGATCTGTGAGGTCAGATGCTCCTGGGTCTGCAGGCGCTTGGCGAACACATCGACGATGCGCGCGATCTTGGAGAGGCCTACAACGCGCTCCACCGGGAAATAGGCCACATGCGCCTTGCCGAAGAAGGGCACCATGTGGTGCTCGCAATGGGAATGGAAGGGAATATCCCGCAGCAGCACGAAATCGTCGAAATTGCCGATTTCGCCGAAGGTGCGCTCCATCAACTCACCGGTTTCATCGCGATATCCGGCGAACAGTTCATCATAGGCTTTCACAACCCGGCGCGGGGTATCCAGAAGGCCCTCACGTTCGGGGTTCTCGCCAATATAGGCGAGCAGGGTGCGCACAGCCGCCTCGGCGTCATCACGGCTGGGGCGGGCGAAGCTTGAAGGGGTCATCTTCACCGTATCCGGAAGGGATGTCGCAGCCGGGTTTTCAAGGCTTGTCGTGCTGGTCTTTTCAGATTGAGTCCTGAGCAATTTCACCACCGCGTCCATGGCGTACTCCGTCGCCAACTCCGTTCGACCGCCTCGTTTCCGAAGCGGGAGTGTCACCGGTCGTCGGCCACGCCTGCGCGGGAGTGTCCCGACATTGCTGTCGGGCCGTGCCTGCGGCCGTGCCGTCTTCCTGTTCCCTTTTCATGGGTCGGGCCCATACCGGACCCTTCCCCTCAGGGGGAACCCTAGGGAACATGTCATGATGGGGGTGAAACCAGCCATTCGCAAGACAGGCGCGGCGATTGCACGCGGCCCATCGGCGAACGGGCCTTCATCACGCCCGCTGCTGCGCTATATAGGGTGATGCGCCGGTGCGGCAACTGGCAAAGTCCATTCCGGCCTGAATTGTGCTGAAATGGGCGCACATCAGAGAGCGCCGGCCGGGCCGGCGAAAGGGCGGATGATTAACGACATCTATAATGCGCGCATTCTGGCTCTTGCGGCGGATATTCCGCGACTGGGTCGCCTGTCTGCTCCGCAGGCCACAGCTACGGCCCATTCCCGCTTGTGCGGGTCCACTGTCACGGTGGATCTGGTGATGGAGGGTGGCCGGGTGGCCGATTTCGCCCATGAGGTGCGCGCCTGTGCGCTGGGGCAGGCCTCCTCTTCATTGATGGCGCAGCATGTGGTGGGTTCCAGCGCCGAAGAATTGCGGGCGCTGCGCGAAACCGTGCGGTGCATGCTGAAGGAGGACGGCCCCCCGCCAACTGGAAAATGGGCGGCTTTTGAAGTACTTGCCCCGGTGCGGGAATATAAGGCTCGCCATGCCTCCACCCTTTTAACCTTCGATGCCGTGGTGGATGCGATCAGCCAGACCGAGGCCGCCCGGCAGGATGATGCCGCCTCACCTGAAGCCGCCAGCGCCGGTGCGCCGTGACAGAAGCGGCGCAGCGCCAGAAGGCCACCCCGGCTGAAGAGTGTGTGACAGATCGCCTGCCATGGCCGCAGACGGAAGCGCCGCTGTCCGGCGGGCAGAAGGTATGGCGGGTCATCGGGCATCTGCCACGACATCTGCTGCGGGTGCCGATCCTCATTTATCGCTACACGCTGTCCTCCTTCATGGGGCGGCAGTGCCGCTATCTGCCCACCTGTTCACAATATGCTGACGAGGCGATTGCACGCCATGGTGCATGGCGGGGCCTGTTCATGGCGACGGCGCGGATCTGCCGCTGCCATCCGTGGGGGGGGCATGGATATGATCCGGTGCCGGAATGTGTGCCCGAGGGCGGTCGCTGGTATCGTCCCTGGGCTTATGGCATCTGGCGTATGAAGAAAGAGCCGGAAGACCAGACGGAGCCGGGCGAAAAAGACGCGTGATCGGCGCGGGGTATAAGGCTGCGGTAGAGCCCTGCCAGCCCGCGCCAATGGATGTGCTGACACCGGGGAGAATGCGATATGGCCATTGTGGTGAGCGGCAGTGCCGGGCCGGCAAGCGCTGAGGAATGGGTTGCGCGGTTGTCCGGTTCCTCGCTTTTTCTGCTGGGTGTGACGGCGCAGGGCTCTGACATTCTGGCGACAGTGCGGGTGCCGGTGGTTGCGCCCTTTCGGGCCGGTTCCGGCGGTGGGCAGGGGCTATCCGGCATATGGTCGGGCACGGTGCTGCGGCCGGGGCAGGTGAAGGGCTTCCGTCTGGAGGCGCTTGAGGGTGATCTCATCATCATGGGCACGGTCTCTGCGCCCGGTGAGGGTGGAGATCTGGAACTAGACCATCTCACGCTGCCATTTGGGCAGATGGTGGTGGTGAAGGCGGGCCGCCTTTCCGCATCACGCCAGAACGGTCCGGCGCGCGGGCTCAGTCTTGCGCTTTCCGGGGCGGTGGCGATGGCCCCGCCGAAAGGGCAACATTTCAAGGTGCACTGGGAAAGCTGGTGGGACAGCCCGGATGTCGCCTATCCCGAGAAATTCTATCTCACCAATCTGCCGGCTTATGTCAGTTCGGTGTCCCTGTGTTTTGCCCGGCCCCAATTCATCTATGAGGGGCTCTCGGATAATGTGCAGGCCACCACGGGGCTGAATTTCGACGGCACAGGCCACCAGTTCCGCAATGTGCTGGATCTGCTGCGGCTGCGGCAGCCGCACATCGGCATCGCGCTTTCCATCCAGCAGGGCGGCAAGCAGGGCTTCGAGCCTTATGACTGGTCGGGCTGGGCGGGCATGCATTCCGGCCATCTCGCATCCATCCGCCGCTTTGTGGATGATATGGGCATCACGGAAATCGAGGTGGATTATGAATGCAACTCCACCTCCATGGAGATGGACAAGCATTGCATTACCCAGCCCAATGGTGATGTGTGGTGTTACACCGATGGCGAACTGGTGCGAGTGATCCGGGCCTTTCGGGATCGCTTTCCCCGGCCGAAATACAAGCTGGCGCTGGATGGCTTCAATACCGGGGCCTATTTCGGCCCTTATCGCCGCCAGAAGCCGCTGGGCTGGAACCATGGCTATGTGGCCGCGCTGGTGAAGGACAGGGAAACGCGTGACGCCTTCGATATCGTGAATGTTATGTCGTTCGATGAGCAGCCGGTTTATGACCCGGTGCGCGCGCTTGAGGCTTATGTCCATGCCTTTCCGCAGGCCGAGGTCTATCTGGGCCTGCGCGCCGGCCCGCCCTGGAGGGCCAGCCGCGCCATGACGCTGGATGATTGTCTGGATTATGCCAACGCCACCATCGCTCTTGGTACGCCCGGCATCTGGCTTTATGCCATGCTGTGGGATCTGAAGGAGCCGACGCCCCCCTTCAACGCCGCCCACCCCAATGGCAACATGATGGCGCGCCTCGTGGCCGAGCGTTTTGCCCTGCCGGAGGCGGACCGTCCTCTGGTTGAGGGCCTCTCCAACACATTGCCGGAGAATGTGCAGGCCGCGCTGAAAAACCTCTGAACGGGGAATAACAGTGACGTTTGCGGCACACAGATGCCAGAAAGGGCCGTAAGTTTAGGTGCGGTGCGGTAAGTTTCGGTGACTGCGAAATAATATGCTGGAATCGTGGGGGTGAAGAGGCGTTTTGCCGGGTTCCGGGGGCGCAAAACTGTCCCATGCGGGCGTTGACGCACGGCGCTTTCCGGCGCACATGCTTCTTGAAACAGGTCAAACCGGACAGATGGATCGGGGCATGAATGGCGGTTGCACGCCCGGGCGCGGACTTGAGCGCGGCAGGGGGGCAGCCAGCGGTTCAATCATGGACCCGCTCCTCTGGCCTGCAGGATGAAGGTGGAAACGACATGACGCTTGCTGCGGTGACGACGGAACCTGCTGCGCAACACGATGCGACAAAGGGCGTGAGCGAAATCCGCACCTTTGCCGTGGATCCATCCCGCAAGCGCTGGACCCGTGAAGAAGCCCTCGCACTGTATCGTGCCCCCTTCAATGATCTGCTGTTCAAGGCACAGAGCGTCCACCGCGCCAATTTCGACCCCAATGCGGTGCAGGTCAGCCGTCTTCTGTCCATCAAGACCGGCGGTTGCGCGGAAGATTGCGGCTATTGCAGCCAGTCTGCCCGCAATGGTGCGGACCTGAAGGCCTCCAAGCTGATGGAAGTCGAGAAGGTGGTTTCCGCCGCCCGCAAGGCGCGTGAGGCTGGCGCCACGCGCTATTGCATGGGCGCAGCCTGGCGCAGCCCCAAGGAGCGTGACATGGACATGCTCCTCGACATGGTGCGCGGGGTGAAGGATCTCGGCATGGAAACCTGCATGACACTGGGCATGCTGAATGTGGACCAGGCCATGCGTTTCAAGGAAGCCGGGCTGGATTATTACAACCACAATATCGATACGTCCGAAAAGCACTATTCCAACATCATCACCACCCGCACCTTTGCTGATCGTCTGGATACGCTCTCCAATGTGCGTGAGGCGGGCCTGAAGGTATGCTGTGGCGGCATTGTGGGCCTCGGTGAAGGCGAGGAAGACCGGGTGGACATGCTGGTGACGCTGGCCAATCTGCCGTCTCCGCCCGATAGCGTGCCGATCAATATGCTCATCGCCATTCCCGGCACCCAGCTTGAGGATGCCGCGCCGGTGAACCCCATCGATTTCGTGCGCACCATCGCGCTGGCCCGTGTCATGATGCCGAAATCCCATGTGCGCCTGTCCGCCGGCCGCACTGAAATGAGCGATGAAATGCAGGCTTTGTGCTTTTTCGCCGGGGCCAATTCCATCTTCGGCGGGGAAGTGCTGCTGACGGCAGACAATCCGGAAGAAGATCATGACGAGGCGCTGTTCAACCGCCTCGGCATTCGCCCAATGGAACAGCATGAGCTGTGAGCGCAAGGCCGCTCTGGAAAGATGGATGGAAGACTGAACCGGAAAGCCTGTTCGTGATTTCATGATGGATGAAACGGTGAAACACGACACTCTTCTGGGGCGGTTTGAAACCACGTTGCGCGGGCTGGAGCGTAAGGCCCGCCTGCGCAGCCTCGCCCCGCGTGAGGGGCTGGATTTCGCCTCCAATGATTATATCGGCCTTGCCGGTTCGCCCCGCATGGCGCAGGCCGTGTGCCGTGCGCTGGAGCAGGGCACACCGGTCGGGGCGGGCGGCTCGCGCCTGTTGCGCGGCAATACGCCCGAGCATGAGGCACTGGAAGAAGCTGCGGCGCGTTTCTTCCGGGCCGAGAAGGTACTTTTGTTCGGTGGTGGGTTCATCGCTAATTATGCCGTGCTCACCACCCTGCCGCAGAAGGGTGATCTGCTGGTGATGGATGCGAAGATCCACGCCAGCGCCCATGAAGGCGCACGCGCCGGGCGCGCTCAGGTGATGGAAGCGGCCCATAATGATGTGAACGCCTTTGAGGCCTGCATCCGTGAATGGCGCGCCACTGGCGGCACGGGCCGCATCTGGATGACAGTGGAGAGCGTCTACAGCATGGATGGCGATATCGCCCCGCTGGAGGAACTCGCCGCGCTGGCAGATCAGCACGATGCCTTCCTATTCATTGATGAGGCCCACGCCACCGGCATTTATGGCCCGCAGGGGCGCGGGCTGGCTGCGGCCTTCGAGGGGCGCGAAAATGTGCTGGTGCTGCACACCTGCGGCAAGGCGCTGGGCTCTTCCGGTGCACTGGTGGCGGGCGCGAAGGTGCTGTGCGATTTCATGGTGAACCGCGCCCGGCCCTTCATTTTCGCCACGGCCCCTTCGCCGCTGGTTGCAGTGGCGACGCAGGAAGCGCTGGCCATTTTGCAGGATGAGCCGGAGCGGCGGGATAATCTGGCCCGTCTTGTCGCCTTCGCCGGGCAGGAGCTGAAACGCACTGGGCTTGCCGCAAAAGGCGTGAAGGCTTCCGGCACACAGATCCAGCCCGTGATTGTGGGTGACAATGCCCGAGCCATGGCGCTGGCAGCCGCGCTGCAGGCGCGCGGTTTTGATGTCCGCGGCGTGCGTCCGCCCACCGTACCAGAAGGTACGGCGCGGCTGCGTATCTCGCTGACTCTGAATGTAGATGAGGCCGCCGTGACGCGCCTGTTCGACGCTCTGGCGGAAGAATGGGAAAGGGGTGGGCCATAAGTCTGCCGGGCCTTTTGGTGCTCGGCTTTTCAGCCCACTTTGAGAACATGCAGCACAAGACGGGTTCGGGTTCTGGTTCAGGGCCCTTCGCCGCGTCCACCGCGCGTGGGCCGGCTCTGGTTGTGACGGGCACCGATACGGAAATCGGCAAGACCGTGTTCAGCGCCGGCCTGACCGGCTTTCTGGATGCCATGTACTGGAAGCCGGTTCAGTCCGGCCTTGAGGAACAGACGGATTCCCGAACGGTGGCACGCCTGTCCGGTTTGCCGGCATCTCGTATTCTGCCGGAGGCTTGGCGTCTGCGCACGCCCGCCTCGCCCCATCTGTCCGCCCGGCTGGATGGCGTGACCATCATACCCGAAACACTGGAGCCGCCTGAAACCACTCGTCCGCTGGTGATTGAAGGCGCGGGTGGCCTGATGGTGCCCCTGACCGATGACGTGCTGTTCATCGATGTGTTCGCCCGCTGGAAGCTGCCGCTGGTGCTGTGCGCGCGGGCCGGGCTGGGCACCATCAACCATACCCTGCTGTCGCTGGAGGCCTTGCGCGCCCGCGCCATTCCCGTTCTGGGCGTGGCGCTGATCGGCGAGGGGGATGCGGAGAATGCCCGCATGATCGCGCACAAGGGTAGGGTGAAGGTTCTGGGGTACCTCCCACGTCTGGAGCCTCTCAATGCGACCACCCTAGGGGTTGCGTTTGAAGCCGGCTTCAAGCGGGCGGATTTTCTGGAAGGAGTGCAGTGACCATGAACACCACATCGCAGCAGCCTGCGCGCCCGGCCTCACCCATCTGGCACCCTTTCACCCAGCATGCACTGCAGCCGGAGATGACCATGATCTCCCGCGGGGAAGGAGCCTATCTCTATACGCCGGAAGGCACGCGCATCATTGACGCCATTTCCTCCTGGTGGGTGGTGACGCATGGCCACCGCTATGCCCCCATCATCAAAGCGATCAAGGCGCAGGCAGATCAACTCGATCAGGTCATCTTTGCAGGCTTCACCCATCCGCCGGCCGAGGCGCTGGCGGCGGATCTGGCGGCGGTGACGCCGGAGGGGCTGGACTATGTCTTCTTTTCAGACAGCGGCTCCACCTGCGTGGAGGTGGCGCTGAAGATGGCGCTGGGCTACTGGCGCAATATCGGCAAGCCGCGTTCGCGCATTGTGGTGATGGAAGGCAGCTATCATGGCGATACCATCGGCACCATGTCGGTGGGGGAGCGGGGCGTGTTCAATGCGGCCTATGCGCCCTTGCTGTTTGATGTGGCGCAGGTGCCCTTCCCGGAACAGGGGCGCGAGGCGGAGACGCTGAAGGCGCTGGAGGTCCTGTGTGCCGAACAGCCGGCCGCCTTCATTGTGGAGCCGCTCATTCTCGGCTCCGGCGGCATGAAAATATATGGGCCGGATGTACTGGCTGCCATGAAGCGCATCTGCGAGGCGCATGGCGTGCTCTTTATCGCGGATGAGGTGATGACAGGCTGGGGCCGCACCGGCACGCTGTTTGCCTGTGAGCAGGCTGGTATCGTGCCGGATATTGCCTGCTATTCCAAGGGGCTGACGGGCGGCTCCATTCCGCTGGCTGTCACCATGTGCCGACGCGAGATTTTCGATGCGCATTATTCGGAAGACCGCACGCGCACCTTTTATCATTCCTCCTCCTACACCGCGAACCCGATCGCCTGTGCGGCGGGCCATGCCAATCTTCAGGTCTGGCGCAACGAGCCGGTGCCGGAGCGGATTGAGAAGCTGAAGGCCATGCAGGCCGCGCATCTGGAGCGCTTCCGTGATGATGTGCGCTTTGCGGATGTGCGCCAGTGCGGCACCATCACGGCCATGGATCTGAAGGTGGGTGATGCCGGCTATCTGGCCGATGTGGGGCCGCGCCTGCGCGCCTTCTTTGCAGAGCGCCATCTGCTGCTGCGCCCGCTGGGCAACACCATCTATGTTATGCCGCCCTATTGCGTGACAGGTGAAGATCTGGACACCATCTATGACGCCATCGCCGCAGCGGCAGACATGATGGCCTGATCGGGCTATAGAAGCGCGACCTTCTGCCCCGGAGGGCGGGTTCTTCATTGGGCCTGCCTGTTTCTTTACATCGGGCAAGGGGCAAAGCAGGTGGGGCAAAGGGGGCAAGGAAGGTAAGTAAGAGGGGATGGATCTCGCAGCCCTGTGTGGCGCTGTTATCCGGCTTTCTGCATCCTTTTCGCGCCCTTTTTGCCCGTGCCGCAACATTGCCAGAACACTGCGGAAAACCGCAGGCAGGGCCGCATCATGGCCGGAGGACCGCATGAGCTATCCGCTGAACCATCCGCGCGCCAGCCGCATTGCCGGCATGGGCCGTTATGCGCCCACCCGCCGCGTGGGCAATGAGGAACTGGAGGTGCGTCTGGGCCTCGAAGCCGGCTGGATCCAGCGCCGCACGGGCATACATGCGCGCCGCTATGCGGCGGAAGGTGAGGCGCTGACCGATATTGCCCTTCATGCCGGTGAGCAGGCGCTGGAAGCGGCCGGGATCGAGAAAGCCGATGTGGGACTGACCCTGCTGGCGACATCCACGCCGGATCATCTGTTGCCACCTTCTGCCCCTCTTCTGGCCCATCGTCTGGGGTTGCCGCGCTCTGGTGCGGTGGATCTGGCCGGGGCCTGCGCGGGCTTTCTTTATGCGCTGACACTGGCCGACAGTTTCGTGCGCGCGCAAGGCAAGCCAGTGCTGGTGGTCGCCGCCAATATTCTCAGCCGTCGCATCAATCCGAAGGATCGTTCCAGCGCCGTGCTGTTTGCTGATGCAGCGGGCGCCGCCGTTCTGGTGCCCTCGGAGGCACCCGGGGCAGGTGTGCTGGGGGCGGATCTGGTCTCCGATGGCAGCTGTTATGATCTGATCCGCATTCCGGCCGGTGGCAGCCGCACGCCCTATTATCCCGGCATTGAAGCCGAGCAGTTGCTGATGGAAATGCCGAATGGCAAGGCCGTTTTCACCAAGGCGGTGGAGATGATGACGGATTGCGCCGTGAAAGCCATGGTGCAAGCCGGTGTGGAGGCCGGGGAGATCACCCGTTTCGTGCCTCATCAAGCCAATATCCGCATTTTCGATCTGGTACGAAAAGGGCTGGGGCTGGCGGAGGAGGCGCTGGTTTCCAGCATTGAGGAATATGGAAACTCCTCGGCTGCAACCATACCCTTCTCTTTGGCTGGCAGCGTGGCGCACAAGCCGTTGCAGAGCGGGGAGAAGGTGCTGATGACAGCCGTTGGTGCAGGCCTCACTGCAGGTGCGGTGGTGTATGGCGTGCCCTGACATGATGGCATGATGACGCCTCAATGGAATCGTCCAGATGCAGAAAGGCCGGGCTAGCGCCCGGCCTTTCTGCATCTGGACGGGCCTTTTCCGGCAGCTTTTCCGCCTCTGTATGGCAATAGATTGCTGCTTGTTTCGAAGAGGGAATGTCATTTCCGGAAATTCAGCAATGATGCGATGCATTTTGTGCAATGCAGCTTTACGGATTTGTCGAACCTTCTCCTGAAATGGACAAAAGGGTCAGTCTGATTGGGGGCGTCGTGGTCCTCCCATTTTCAACAAATCCAGTGCTCATGCGCCTTTGCGCGACTTGGCACGGGCCTTGCCATTAGAGGGGCAAGACAAAGAGGCGGTAGGCCCGGCTGTTCGGGTTTGACCTGCCCTTTTCGGATGAGTTGCTAAGGGAGGAGTTTTATCATGGCGATGACTGGTGTCCTGCGTCCGGGCCATGCCCAGCTGCGCGTTCTGGACCTTGAGGAAAGCGTCCGTTTCTATCGTGATGTGCTGGGCCTGGTGGAGGCCGGCCGCGATGCGCAGGGCCGCGCCTATTTCAAATGCTGGGATGAGCACGACCACAACAGCATTATTCTGCGTCAGGATGACTATGCCGGCATGGATTTCGTCGGCTTCAAGGTGCTGGACAAGGCGACACTGGACCAGCTGGAAGCAGACCTGAACGCCTATGGCCTGAAGACCGAGCGCATCCCGGCCGGAGACCTGATGGAAACCGGTGAGCGCGTGCGTTTCACCCTGCCTACCGGCCATGTGATGGAGCTGTATGCCGAGAAAACCCGTGTGGGCAACGGCTTGCCCAAGGTGAACCCGGCTCCTTGGGCCCCGGATGCGGACCGTGGCATTGCGCCCACGCGGTTCGATCACTGCCTGCTCTATGGCCCCAATGTGCAGGCCAATAAGCCGATCTTCACCGATGTGCTGGGCTTCCATCTGGTTGAGCGCATTCTGGGACCGGAAGAAGCGGGCGAGCCGGAAATCGGCCTGTTCTTCTCCTGCTCGCACAAGACTCACGATATCGCCTTTGTGGAATATCCCGAGCCGGCCAAGCTGCATCATATCTCCTTCTACATGCCGACATGGGAGCGGGTGCTGCGCGCCGGTGACATCATGGGTATGAATGAGGTGCCGATCGATATCGGCCCCACGCGCCATGGCGTGACGCGCGGTGAAACCATCTATGCCTGGGACCCGTCCGGCAACCGCTTCGAGACCTTCGCCGGTGGCTATCATCCCTATCCGGATTGGGAGCCCATCACCTGGACCTTTGCGGGCTTCCCCCATGGCCTCGATTACCCGCAGGGCAAGCTGCATGACAGCTTCCTGACCGTGGTGACCTGACGTGCAAACTCGCCGCCTGCACATGCTGCGGCATCTGCGGGCGGCGGTTTCTCGTCCCGGATTTCATACCTTCAGGATATCGAGCCTGCCCTCCATTGGTATTAGACGATATGGAGCATGGTCCATATCCTCTGTGCGACCAGAAAAAGAAACGTCGCAAGGAAACAGAGGTCTTCCAGAAATGACGCAGACCAAGAGCAGCGCATTACAGGTTTCGCGCGACATTCCGGTTCGCCAGATCAAGAATTTCATTGGCGGCGAATTTGTAACAGCGGCTGGCGGCAAGCACTTTGACAAGCGCTCCCCGCTCGACAATAGAATTATTTCCTCCATTTCCGAGGCTGGGCAGGCCGAGGTGGATGCGGCCGTGAAGGCGGCGCGCGCGGCGCTGAACGGGGAATGGGGGCGCATGCCCACCGAGAAGCGTGTGGCGATGCTGCATGCCGTGGCTGATGAAATCACCCGGCGCTTCGATGAGTTTGTCGAGGCGGAAATGGCGGATACCGGCCAGCCGCGCCATGTCATGGAGCAGGCCTTCATTCCGCGTGGGGCCGCCAATTTCAAGATTTTCGCCGATGTCATCAAGAATGTGCCAACCGAGGCCTTCCAGATGGCGACGCCCGATGGCGAAGGGGCGCTCAACTACGCCATTCGCGTGCCTAAGGGCATTATCGGCGTGGTTTGCCCGTGGAACGCCCCCTTCCTGCTGATGACGTGGAAGGTCGGCCCGGCGCTGGCCTGCGGCAATGCGGTGATCGTGAAACCGTCCGAGGAGACCCCAAACACCGCTACCCTGCTGGGTGAGGTGATGAATACGGTGGGGATCCCCAAGGGCGTATATAATGTGGTGCACGGGTTCGGCCCGGATTCCGCTGGCGCATTCCTCACCGAGCATCCCGGTGTAGACGCCATCACCTTCACAGGGGAAACACGCACCGGCTCGGCCATCATGAAGGCGGCCTCCAATGGCCTGCGTGATGTGTCCTTCGAGATGGGGGGCAAGAATGCCGGTATCGTGTTTGCCGATTGCGATTTCGACAAGGCTGTCGATGGCATCTTCCGCTCGGGTTTCCTCAATTCCGGGCAGGTGTGCCTGGGCACCGAGCGGGTTTATGTGGAACGCCCCATTTTCGAGCGTTTCGTGGCTGCGCTGAAGGAAAAGGTGGAGGGCGTGCGTTTCGGCCGCCCGGAAGAGCACGCCACCACCTATGGCCCGCTCATCAGCCATGAGCATCGCCAGAAGGTGCTCTCTTATTACAAAAAGGCTGTTGAGGAAGGCGCGACGGTCATTACCGGCGGTGGTGTGCCGGATCTGCCGGCAGAGCTGGCGGAAGGCGCATGGGTGCAGCCCACCATCTGGACCGGCCTTTCCGATGACGCCGCCGTGGTGCGTGAGGAGATCTTCGGCCCGTGCTGTCACATCCGCCCCTTCGATGAGGAGGAAGAGGTGATCGGGTTGGCCAATGATACCGAATATGGCCTCTCCACCACCATCTGGACCTCGAACCTCGCCCGTGCGCATCGCATGGCGGCACGCATTGATGTGGGCATTGCTTGGGTCAACAGCTGGTTCCTGCGCGATCTGCGCACGGCTTTTGGCGGCACCAAGCAATCCGGCATCGGTCGTGAGGGTGGGGTGCACTCGCTCGAATTCTACACCGAGCTGCGCAATATCTGTGTGAAGCTGTGAGGCAGGCGGCATGAACAGCGAGAAGATCACCCGCTATGGCGATGCGCTTTACGAAGCCTTCGCCAGCCGCACCACAATCGAGGCCCTGCGCCTCAGCGAGCCGGACATCACGCTTGAGGATGCCTATCGCATCCAGGAGCGTTATGTGGCGCGCCGCATTCAGGCCGGTGAAACGGTGGTGGGCAAGAAGATCGGCGTCACCTCCAAGCCGGTGCAGGATGCGCTCGGCGTGTTCCAGCCCGATTTCGGCATTCTGCTCTCCGGCATGGTGCATGAGGATGGCGCGACCATCGACCTGTCGACCCTGATACAGCCCAAGGCTGAGGCGGAACTCGCCTTCGTGCTGAAGGAGGATCTGAAGGGGCCAGGCGTGACCGCGATGGATGTCATCCGGGCGACGGATTATGTGCTGCCCTGCTTTGAAATCGTGGATTCCCGCATTACCAACTGGGATATCCGCATTCAGGATACGGTGGCCGACAACGCCTCCTGCGGCGTCTATGTGCTGGGCACGCAAAAGGGAGATCCGCGCAAGCTGGATCTGACCCTCGCCGGCATGGTGGTGGAAATGAATGGCGAACTGCACTCCACCGGTGTGGGCGCGGCCGTGCAGGGCTCGCCGGCCAATGCGGTGGCGTGGCTGGCCAATACGCTGGGGGCGCTTGGCATTCCCTTCAAGGCGGGGGAGGTGATCCTCTCCGGTTCCCAGTCTCCCCTCATTCCAGTCGCGGATGGCGATGAACTGGTCTGCACCATTGGTGGGCTGGGCAGTTGCCGGATGCGCTTTGCCGGAAAGGCCGCAGCATGAGCGCGAACCTCACCCTCTCCCGCGAGGATATTGTGCGCCTGACCGAACGGGTGGAAGGTGCACAGACCCGGGCCTATGGCATTCCCAAGCTCACGGATGAATATCCGGGCATGACCATGGATGATGGCTATGCGGTGCAGGCGGAACTGCGTCGGCGCTTCATCGCTCAGGGTCATCGTCTGGTCGGCTGGAAGGCGGGCCTGACCTCCAGGGCCAAGATGAAGCAGATGAATGTGGATGTTCCCTCCATCGGCTTCCTGACGGATCGCATGGCGCGACCGGAAAATTCGGCCATCACCCTGTCAGATCTCGTGCATCCGCGGGTGGAATGCGAAGTGGCCTTTGTGATGAAGGCGGAACTGAAGGGGCCGGGTTGCACGGCCGAAGATGTGCTGGCGGCCACCGATTATGTGTTGCCGGCGCTGGAGATCATCGACTCGCGCTTCGCCGGCTTCAAGTTCGACCTGCCGAGCGTGGTGGCTGACAACAGCTCATCTGCGCGTTTCGTGGGCGGTGGGCGTCCACGTTATGCCGATGATATCGACCTGCGCACGCTGGGCGTGGTGCTGGAGAAGAATGGCGAAATCGTCGCAATGAGCGCTTCTGCCGCTGTCATGGGGCACCCGGCCGAAGCCATCGCCATGGTGGTGAATCTTCTGGCGGCGCAGGGCGAGACCCTTCCGGCAGGCAGTTTTGTCATGAGTGGCGGTATCACTGAGGCCATACCCGTCAAGGCAGGTGACAGCATGGTCGCCCGCTTTCAGGAGCTGGGCAGCGTCTCCATTCGCTTCGTCCCGTGACAGGGCCATCCAGCCAGATCTCAGCCAGATTTCGGAGCACACACCATGCCCATCATTGAAATGCACATGCTGGAAGGGCGCACCACGCAGCAGAAGCGCGATGTCGCCCGGGCGGTGACTGAGGCCGTTTCCACCACACTGAACTGCAAGCCGGAAACGGTGCGCATCCTGATTACCGAGCATCAGAATGATGACGGTTTCTTTGTGGGCGGCCTCACCCAGGCCGAGCGCAACCAGCAGGCTGCAAGCCCGGCGGAAGAGCCCGCCACCGCAGACGCCAGCCGTTGAAGCTCCGGGGAGGAGATGAGCTGATGAAAAAGATCAAATGCGCCCTGATCGGTTCCGGCAATATCGGTACGGATCTCATCTACAAGCTGCGTCGCAGTGAACTTCTCGAGCCGGTGTGGATGGTCGGCATCGACCCGGAATCCGAGGGGCTCGCCCGCGCCCGCGAGATGGGGCTGAAGACCACGGCAGAGGGGGTTGATGGCCTGCTGCCGCATGTGAAGGCGGATGGCATCCAGATCGCCTTTGATGCCACCAGCGCCTATGTGCATGCGGAAAACAGCCGCAAGCTCAATGAGCTGGGCGTCATCATGATTGATCTGACCCCGGCGGCCATCGGCCCGTTGTGCGTGCCCCCGGTGAATTTGCGTGCCCATGCCGACAAGCTGGAGATGAATGTTAACATGATCTCTTGCGCTGGGCAGGCGACGATCCCGATCGTGGCCGCTGTCTCGCGCGTGCAGGCGGTGGATTATGCGGAGATCGTGGCGAGCTTGGCCTCGAAATCCATTGGTCCGGGCACCCGCGCCAATCTGGATGAGTTCACCTACACCACCTCCAACGCCATCGAGAAAGTGGGCGGTGCGAAGCGGGGCAAGGCGCTGGCCATCATCAATCCGGCCGAGCCGCCCATGATCATGCGCAACACCATCTATTGCATTACCGAGGATGCGCCGGATGAGGCGAAGATCACCGCCTCCATTCTGGAGATGATCGGTGAAGTGCAGAAATATGTGCCGGGATACAGGCTGGTGAATGGCCCCATCTTTGAAGACAAGATGGTCTCCGTTTTCATGGAAGTGGCGGGCCTAGGCGATTACCTGCCCAAATATGCCGGCAATCTCGACATCATGACCGCCGCCGGCACCCGCACGGCAGAACTGTTCGCCGAGGAAATCCTCGCCGGGCGCATCAAGCTCGATACTGTGGAGGCCGCGTGATGACGTCTTCTCTCAAGGGTCGCAAGGTCATTCTGCATGATATGTGCCTGCGCGACGGTATGCATGCCAAGCGTGAGCAGATCAGCGTCGACCAGATGGTGCAACTCGCCACCGCGCTGGATGATGCCGGCATTCCCTATCTTCAGGTCACTCACGGGGCGGGGCTGGGCGGCAATTCCGTGCAGCATGGCTTCGCGCTGGCGAAGAATGAGGACTATATCAGCGCCGTCGCCTCACGCATGAAGCAGGCCAAGGTCTCGGTGCTGCTCATCCCCGGCCTTGGCACCATGAAGGAACTGCAGGCGGCCTATGATGCCGGTGCGCGCAGCGTGCATGTGGCCACCCACTGTACCGAGGCTGACACAGCACCCCAGCACATCGCCTATGCCCGCAAGTTGGGCATGGATACCACCGGCTTTCTGATGATGGCGCATCTCAATGATGCGGTGGGTATCGCCCAGCAGGGCCGGCTGATGGAAAGCTATGGGGCGCAGACCGTTTATGTCACGGATTCCGCCGGCTACATGCTGCCGGAAGATGTGCGTGCCCGTGTGCGCGCCCTGCGTGAGGTGCTGCAGCCGGAAACCGAGATCGGCTTCCATGGCCATCACAATCTGGGCATGGGCATCGCCAATTCAATCGCGGCCATCGAAGCCGGGGCGACCCGTATTGATGGTTCGGTCGCGGGGCTGGGCGCGGGGGCGGGCAATACCCCGCTGGAGGTCTTCGCCGCCGTGTGCGAGCGCATGGGCATTGAAACCGGCGTGGACCTGTTCAAGCTGATGGATGTGGCCGAAGACATTGTGGTGCCGATGATGGACCACATGGTGCGGGTGGATCGTGAATCCCTCACGCTCGGTTTTGCCGGTGTCTATTCCACCTTCCTGCTGCACGCCAAGAAGGCCTCCGAACGCTTCGGCGTGCCGGCGCGCGACATTCTGGTGGAGCTGGGCCGCAAGAAGATGATCGGCGGTCAGGAAGACATGATCAAAGATACCGCCATGACCATGGCGAAGGAGCGCGGCCTGCTGAAGGATGTGGCCGCTTGAGTTGTCGCGCCAGAAAAGGGCCGGATACTCCGGGTGGCGGGGCCATGTTCCGCCACCTCAATAAAATGAAAGACGGAGAAGGGTGACGCTGTGACGGGAATTGCGCAAGACACTGCACAGATGTCTCGGGACGTGGCTGTGGTTGTGGGGGCGACGGGCGCTTTTGGCAGGGTCATCGTTGCCCGCTTGCAGCAGGCGGGCCTGTGTGTGGTGGCGGTGGCCCGCACAGCAAAAGCTCTGGCTGCGCTGGAAGCCGAGTTTCCGGGCCTTGTGCCCTGCCAGGCTGATATTTCCGAAGACAGCTCCATTGCCGCCATTGCGGCATCATTGCCGGGGCCGGTGCGCATGGTGGTGCATGGACCGGGCGTTGTTGCGGCAGGCGGCATCATGTCCATAGCGCCGGGTGGACTTGTCGATGCGGTGAATATCAAGGTCGCCGGCTTTGTGCGGCTGGTGCGGGCGGTGGATGAAAAGTTGCTGCCGCAGGCCCGGTTGGTGGCCATTGGCGGCCATTATGGGCTGGAACCCACAGCCTATGCTGCGGCTGCCGGCATTGCTAATGCCGCGCTTTTGAATGTCGTGCGTCAGTTCAGCCTGGGCTATGGCCCGCGTGGCATCACGGCGCACATGATCGCCCCCGGCCCGGCGGATACGGCGCGCCTGCGCCGTGTTGCGGCAGATCGCGCGGCCATGGCCAGCATCACCACCGAGGATGTGCTGGATGAGCTGAAGGCGGAATCTTCCCTCGGCGCCTTCACCACCCCCGAACAGGTGGCCTGGGCCGTGACCACCCTTCTGGCCTCCGAGGCCGATGCCATGACCGGTTCAACCCTGATGCTGGATGCGGGCCGTCGCCGCGGTCTGCCCTGAGATATTCATGTTGACCGGTGGATATTCCTGCCGGTTATGATGCAGAGGCCGCAGATTCCACGCAGATGGAACATGCGGCAGGGAAGAGAAAGAGGGTAACCGGGCCAAAGAACCGGCACTCTTTTTCAGGAGAAACGCCATGCCTGTCGTGACCTTTCATCTGGTCGAGGGGGCAAGTACGCCAGAGCAGGAGGAAAATCTGCTACGGCGTGCCACGCAACTCTATTGTGATGTGCTTTCAGCGCCGCCGGAACGTGTGCGGGCCTTCATCTCCACCTATGCGCCCGCGCGGGTTGCTGTGGCAGGTGAACTGGTGAGCCGCAGCGGACAGGCCGCTCCTTTCTTCGAATTTTTCGTTCTGGCAGGCCGCCCCGCAGAACAGCGCGAAGCCCTGCTGGAAGGTTTCACGCGCCTTCTGGTGGAAGAACTGGGCGTGGCGCGCATGCAGGTGCGTGGCCTTTGCCGTCAGCTCAACCCGGAAGACTGGGCGATTGGCGGCACCCCTGCCAGCGTGAAACGGGCCGGGGAAATTCGCGCCCGTATGGAACACAGCGATGAGGAACCCGGAAAAACGGCCTGAAGAGCCAGCCGGGGAAGGATGGACATTTAAGGAGGAGCCGCCTGATGAAACACGAGATCATCATTGCCGATACGGGTGAGAGCTATCTGTGCGACGAGTCGGAGAGCGTGCTGCTAGGCATGGCGCGTCTGGGTCGCAAGGGCATTCCGCTGGGCTGCCGGGGCGGGGGTTGCGGCGTGTGCAAGGTGGCCGTGGTGGAAGGGCAGTATCAGGCCGGCACCATGAGCCGGGCTCATGTTTCCGAAGAAGAGCAGAAGGCCGGTTGCGCTCTGGCCTGTCGCATTCGCCCGGAAAGCAGCCTGAAGGTGAAGGTGGTGGGCAAGCTGCAAAAGGCGGCGTGTCGACCGCGCCAGCCAGCCTGAACCGGCGGCCCCGGAGGGGCCTGCCTGTGCCTTGTAATATCATACTGCGCAGGAATGCCCGCTTCCTGCGTTGGGCACATTTGGACGAAAAGACCTCCTTCGCCTGAATGTGCAAAAAGGGGCGCGGTTCTCCCGGCGCGCCTCACTGCCGTGCGCGCCATACCCGCTGGTTGCGCACCCGCCGCGTGCTTCAGGCCCCTGAAACCTGAGCATGCCATGGCGAGGCCGGTTGCCTCTGCACTGTGTTTCGGCATGTCGCTCCCCCGGGCGAGGCGGGACGGCAGGCGGGTTTTATCTAGCTTGTCCGTCGGATTATCGGCGTGTGCGCAGAGGTGGGCTTGAGGCCTTGTTCCTGTTGGGAGCAATCTCGGCCGCAAGCTGGGCGCGGGCTCGGAAGTGACGCACTTCCTGAAGAAACGCCGCAAGAATGGGTGAGCGGTTATCCGAGCGATAGATGCAGCTCAGATCCACACGGGAAGGCTCTGGAATTCCGGTCACCGGCAGATAGGTCACCCCCGGCAGGGTGAGATTGCAGGCTGAATCCGGCACCAGACTGACCCCGAAGCCACTTGCCACCAGCGCCACAGCCGTGACGGCGTCGCCCACTTCCTGAGAGATCTGAGGCACGAAACCGGCGCTCTGGCACAGGCTCACCACCGTATCGAGAAAGCTGGGACGCGCGCCGGTGGGAAATAGCACCAGAGGCTGGTCCGCCAACCGGGTAAAGGGCACCTCATCCAGCGCCGCCAGCGGATTGGCCGCGTTGACTGCCAGACGTAAGGCTTCTGTGGTCACCAGTTCTTCGGTGATATCCGCAATGGGCGTGAGCAGCCGGTTGAAGCCGACTGTGATGCGCCGCTGGCGCAGCGCCTCCACCTGCTCATGTTTGTTCATGGTGTGAAGCACGATCTTCACATCCGGGAAGCGCTCCTTGTAGGCCAGAAGCAGCTTGGGGATGACATCCAGAATGGCGGAGCCGAATATTGCGATATCCAGCCGCCCGAGCTTGCCTTGCCCGGCGCGCTGGGTGCGCTCTGTCGCCTGTTCCAGAACGGAGCGGATATTGCGGGCCTCCTCCAGAAACAGCGCGCCTGCCTCCGTCATCTCCATGCCGCGCGGGGTGCGGATGAAGAGCGTGACACCAAGCTCTGATTCCAGCTGCTGGATCTGCCGGGTCAGGGGGGGCTGGGAAATATGCAGGCGTGTGGCCGCGCGCCCGATATTGCCTTCCTCGGCGACAGCGATGAAATAGCGCAGATGTCGGAGATCCATTGTGGCGTTGCTTTTGTTATAGGCTATTATCCATACCCTATAGGTATTGGTCTGACCCTTCAATGATATTGGAAGCCGGAAGTCGCCCCCGGTAACCTTTTCGCAAAACAGGTACCGGACGAGAGAGTACGGCGACATGCCGCAGTCGACAGGGCTGCGCACGGGCAGAAGCGGGACAAACCCGCTCATGTGACCCGGACCGGAGGAGGAAAAGGCATGGCGAAGACGAAGCTCATCGAGCAATTCGATCTGCGCTCACGATTGCAGTTCGACTTTGAAAATGCGCGCATCTGGCTGGATGAAAGCCGGATGTTGCTGCTGCATGCCAAGGCCTTCGGCGCGCTGCGGCGCGAATTGTTTGAAACACTGGGGCGACGGCGGGCGCAGGGGCTGCTGTTGCGCATGGGCTTCGCCGCCGGTCAGCAGGATGCAGATCTTGCCCGCAAGCTCATTGGCAGTGGTGATCCCTATGATGTGTTCAGCCTGGGCCCTGAGCTGCATGCGGTGGAAGGGTTGGTGAAGGCGTCCATCCGCAAGGCAGATATTGATTGGGAGAAGGGCACCTTCAACGGGGAGGTGGAGTGGAGCAACTCCTGGGAGGCGGAAAGCCATCTCCAGCTTTTCGGACTGGGAGATGAGCCCGCTTGCTGGACCATTGTGGGCTATGCCTCGGGCTATACCAGCCAGTTCTTCAAACGCCTCATCGTATTTCGGGAGGAACAGTGCATGTGCTGCGGCCATGACAAATGTGTCATTGTCGGCAAGCCGGCCGAAGAGTGGGATGACGCCGAATATCTCAACTATTTCGAGCCCGAAAACATTGAGGAGCAACTGCGTGAGATGGAAGAGGAGCTGACCCAGCTGCGTGGTCGCTTGAATGAGCAGCAGGGCGAAGGGCGGCTCGTGGGACAGTCTGCACCGTTCCGCACAGCTTTTGATCTTCTGAACAAGGCGGCGAACAGCCCCATCAGCGTGCTGTTGTTGGGTGAAACCGGCGTGGGCAAGGAGGTGTTCGCCCACTGGCTACATGATCACAGCAACCGCGCGCAAAAGCCTTTCGTGGCCGTGAACTGCGCCGCCTTGCCGCATGATCTGGTGGAAGCCGAGCTGTTTGGCGTACAGAAGGGCGCTTATACTGGCGCTCAGGCGTCACGGCCAGGTCGATTTGAACGGGCCGATGGCGGCACTCTTTTCCTGGATGAAGTGGGCGATCTGCCGCCTTCCGCACAGGTGAAACTGCTGCGGGCCCTGCAGACCGGCGAGGTCGAACGTCTCGGTGGAAGCGAAACCCGCAAGGTGGATGTGCGCGTGGTCGCCGCCACCAATGTGGATTTGCACAAGGCCATGGAACAGGGGCGTTTCCGGGTTGATCTCTATTACCGTTTGGCGACCTATCCGGTTACCATCCCGCCGTTACGGGCGCGCAAGGATGATATTCCGCTGCTCGTCTCTGCGCTGATCGACAAGATCGCGCCCGGTTATAACAAGAGCGTGCGGGGTGTGAGCGACAGGGCCATGCAGGCCTTGATGGCGCATGACTGGCCGGGCAATGTGCGCGAGCTTCATAATCTTTTGGAACGCGGCATTCTGCTGGCGCCCTCTTGTGGGGAGATTGAGCTGGAGCATCTGTTCGCCGGTCCTTCTCCAGTCCCCATGTCGGGCGAGGGCGCTCGGGTGGAACGTTGTGGCGGGTTGGGCAAACTGGAAGAGGGCCGGAAGGCTCAGCTTTATGATGCTTTGCTGACGGATGATTTCGACCTGCAGGCTCATGAACAACGCCTGCTGAAGTTGGCTGTGGCGCGCGCCGGAGGGAACCTGACACAGGCTGCAGGACTTCTTGGCATCACTCGTCGACAGCTTGCCTATCGCTTGAAGCAAGATGATATTGCCGATGTAACTGTGGTATCCCAGCAACATGAAGCAGGCAAAACATCTGCCTTGCCGGGCTAGACGCTGCGTCTGCATAAGCGGGACCTGTGGCGCGAGGCTGGGTGTCTTATGAATGAAGTCTGATATTTTTGTATAAAAATCAGCATATTAACACTATTTGTTGCTGAAATACAACTATATGGTGTGAGCCCGGCATATGATATGTCGGGCTTTTTTTAAAACTGCACTGAGGTATCCAGGTAATCTATACCTGGAAGGTATGTATGTGGCTCCGATCGAGTATTAGACCGCATGATGGAGCTTTCCTAACGTCCCGGGCAGTGATCGGCAGGAACCGGCAGACAAGCCGGAAATGCCAGGGCAGGCGCATCGGGCGTCTGCCCAGCGAATGAGAGATGGGGGAGGCAATGAAAGCACTCGCAAAGGCAGCGGCGGTGACCGCAGCGCTGGGTCTGTCGGTTTCTGCAGCAGAGGCCGGGTCCAAACTGATGCCCGGTATTTCCACCGGTATCCATCTGGGTTTCCCGCTGCCGGAAGGCGCCTATCTGATTTCTATTCCCACCTATGGTTCCCGAGATTCAGACCCGCGCGTGGATTCCTTCGCTGCCGCGCCGGCTTGGCTGATCTGGTCCACGCCGTGGGAGATTGCGGGCGGACGTCTCCTGTTTGATACGGTGATGCCCTTCGCCAATGTCAATATTGACAACGGGCCGACGCTGACGGGTTTCGCCAATCCCATTCTCGATATGCAGATCAAGTGGGATCTGGGCAATAATTTCTATGGCGGTTTTCAGGCTGGCGTCTATCTGCCCATCAAATCCGATGTGGGTGATGACTGGGCCTCGTTCCAGGGCATTGCCGCGCTCAGCTATCTCACGGCTGATTGGCAGCTCAGCACCACGCTGGTCTATGGCACGGGGCGCAGTGGCGTGGATGGCGGGCCGGCGTGGTTCAATGCCGATTTCACCGCCATTCGCAAATTCGGCAAGTTTGAGCTGGGCGCTGTGGCCTTCACCTCGACGGATCTGTCCAGCCCCTATGCCGGATACCAGAAGCAGAGCCAGTTCGCAGCCGGTGGCCTGATTGGCTATGATTTTGGAGCTTTCAGCGTGCAGTTAAAGCTGACGACGGATCTGTATGAAGACAATTATGGCGGCCGGGATACGCGCGGCTGGGCCAATATCGTGGTGCCCTTCTGGTCGCCTAAGCCTTCGCCCGCGCAGCAGCAACTGGCGTTGGAGTGAGGTGAGGTCGGAGTTTTTCGTGTTTTCAAGCCCCCGCCTGTGCGGGGGCTTTTTCGGATCAGCGCTTGTTATATCGGCTGATGGCGAGGGCGGAGGCATCAATTTCCGGTGTTTTCCCGCTGACAATGTCGGCCAGCACACGGCCGGACCCACAGGCCATGGTCCAGCCCAGTGTGCCATGTCCCGTATTGGTAAAGAGATTGGCATAGGGCGTGGGGCCGATGATGGGCGGGCCATCGGGCGTCATGGGGCGAAGGCCGGTCCAGAAGGTCGCCTTGTCGATATCGCCCCCGTCGGGGAACAGATCGCAGACGGAATGCGCCAGCGTGGCGCGACGGGATTCGCGCAATGCCAAATCGAAACCGGCGACCTCCGCCGTGCCACCCACGCGGATACGTGAACCCAGCCGGGTGATCGCGATCTTGTAGGTTTCATCCATCACGGTTGATTGAGGCGCGGCATCCGGGTTGGTGATGGGAAGAGTGAGGGAATAGCCTTTTACCGGAAAGATCGGCAGATCCATGCCCAGAGGTTGCAGCAGCGCGGGGCTATAGCTGCCCAGAGAGACGATATAGGCATCCGCCTTCACCACCTCGCCACTGGCCAGTGCCGCGCCGGTGATGCGCCCATTCTCATGGCTGAGATGCTGCACCGTCTCACCGAAGCGATAGGTCGCGCCCATGGCGATGGTGATGGCGGAGAGACGCTGTGTGAAAAGATGGGCGTCGCCGGTTTCATCCTCCGGCATGAACAGCCCGCCGACGATTTTCTCCCGCACCTGATACAGCGCTGGCTCGCGCGCAATGCAGCCGGCCTGATCCAGAATCTCGAACCGCACCTGATGGGCCTTGAGAACTTCCGTATCATCGCTGACGTGATCAAGCTGCTTCTGCGTGCGGAAGAGCTGAAGCGTGCCAAGGCTGCGGCCATCATATTCAATACTGGTCTGCTCGCGCAGCTCGGCCAACATGTCGCGGCTATATTCAGCCAGCGCCACCATGCGCGTCTTGTTGTGGCGGTAGGCCTCATGGGTGCAGTTGGCCAGCATCTGCGCCAGCCACATATACATGCGCGTATCCATGCCAGGGCGCACGACAAGCGGGCTGTGCTGCATCAGCAGCCAGCGTATGGCCTTGAGGGGAATGCCCGGAGCCGCCCAAGGGGATGAATAGCCGTAGGAAAGCTGGCCGGCATTGGCGAATGAGGTTTCCATGCCAGCGGCAGGCTGCCGCTCCAGCACGGTGACTTCATGGCCCGCACGCAGAAGAAAATAGGCGCTGGTGACACCGACAACGCCGCTGCCCAGTATGAGAACCCGCATGATGTGACCAATGCCTCATCTTTAAGGAGTTGTCACAGCTTAGCTGATTTTCAGCCAAAGAACATGGGGGTGTAAAAAAGCGTGGCAGCAGAGCTGCCACGCTTTGGGATCATGGCGACGGGATGCAAAGCCGGCTCATGCCGTGCCAATGTGCTCCGGTGCTTCAATGACAAGCTGCGATGCAGGGGACTGGACCAGAAGCTGATAGCGTTCGAACTGTGTCAGCACATCGGCAATCAGCTGCTCCTTGGTCATGCCCATCACGTCATAGCCGCGCGCTCCATTGGAGAAGAAGGTGCGCGCTTCATAGCGATGCTCGATGCTGGCGGCATTGCCGGCCGAGAAGGCAGGCAGGCGCTGGGACACCGGCATGACGCCATAGATGAAGTCGCGCACCCCATCTGCCGGGGCGGTCAGCGTCACAACACCACCTTCTTCCGCCACGGTGGCGGCGCGGCCGGCCTTCTCCAGTTCGCTAGCCACCTGTTGCAATGCGCCGCGGGCGTCGCGCTGGATGAAATTCTCCACTTCCTTCTCGGTGGGGGCGTGGAGAATGAGCGCCAAGCGACGCTGCCAAGTGAGACCGCTGGCTGGCTGGGCGGCAGGCGCGGCGGCTGCGGAGGAGATGGCCACATGGGCCTCTCTTTGAGACAGATCCGATTTCATGCCTACAAACAGGGCCCATAGCAGCGCCAGCATCACACAGGTGAAGGGCAGGGCGCTGGCGATGGTGGCCGCCTGAAGTGCGCCCAATCCACCTGCCAGAAGCAGTCCTGCAGCCACCACACCCGCCAGAACACACCAGAACAGGCGCTGGAGGGTTGATGTCTGGGTTTCGCCACCGGCGGCAATGGCGTCCATCACGAGCGCGCCGGAGTCTGCGCTGGTGACGAAGAACACGGCGATCAGCGCCACGGCCAGCGTGCTGGTGACAGCCGGGAAGGGCAGATATTCGAAGAACTGGAATAGCCCCACGGACACATCCTGCGCCACATCTGCGGCCAATTGGCCATTGGCAACGGTGGTGTCGATATAGATGGCCGTATTACCGAACACCGTCATCCAGAAGAAGGTGAAACCGGCAGGGATGAAGAGCACGGCGATGATGAACTCACGCACCGTACGTCCCCGCGAGATGCGGGCGATGAACATGCCCACGAATGGCGACCAGGAAATCCACCACGCCCAGTAGAACAGCGTCCAGCTATCAATCCACGGCGTGGGCTCATAGGCATAGATATTGAAGGTTCGGGACAAAAGGCTGTCCAGATATAGGCCGATATTCTGCACGAAATCACGCAGCAAATCCCCTGTCGGGCCCACGATGAGCACGAAGAGCATCAGGCAGATGGCCAGCAGCAGATTGGTTTCGGACAGGATCCGCACACCCTTGTCCAGCCCGGTGATAACCGAAATGGTGGCGCAACCAATCACGAGGGCGATCAGGATGATCTGGACTTCTACATCCACCGGAATGCCGATGAGATAGGCAAGACCCGCATTGATCTGCGTGACACCGAGCCCCAGCGAGGTCGCAAGGCCAAACATGGTGCCCACAATCGCGAAAATATCAACCGCATGGCCGATGGGGCCGTTGATCCGGTCCTTCAGCAGGGGATAGAGGCCGGAGCGGATCGTCAGCGGGAGATTGTAGCGATAGCCGAAATAGGCCAGCGCCAGCCCCACCACGCCATATACCGCCCAGGCATGCACTCCCCAATGGAAGAAGGTGACGGACATCGCCTCACGTACCGCAGCAATGGAGCGGGATTCCGCAACTGGTGGCTTCATGAAGTGAGTAATCGGCTCACCCACGGCATAGAACATCAGGCCGATGCCCATGCCCGCGGCGAAGAGCATCGCAACCCATGATGTGAATCGGAAGTCTGGTGTTGAATCATCCGGCCCGAGCTTGAGTCGCCCATAGCGACCCATGGATAGAATCAGAATTCCAATTAGAAAAATACCAACGGATAGAATATAAAACCATCCAAATGCTGATATTATACTGTTTTGAATAGAAGAGAAAATGTCTTGTGCTGAATCTGGAAATATAATCCCAATAGCGACAAATATTGCTATTATAATAACCGACCCGAAGAAGACGGGTGGGTTAATGGTGAGTTTGCCGCTCATGCAACCCCATCTGTCTCATGTGTGACTTAATCAGGGGGGAATGAACCACATTTTCTCCATAATTGCCACCCTTGGCCCTGAAATACGGAAAATGCGGTGCGGGATGAGATAAATATTCTGTCAGATGCGGCGGTGGAGTCATGTTGACATCTGACTGGAATAGCTTTGGAAATCCAGCTGTGCGGGGAATAAGCCGGGGCTCTTGTGCGTTGCGTCATCGCGAAGGGGTACAAGGGGCTGTAAATGCAGCGAAAGAGGCCTTCGGACTGTCTCCTGATGTATCAATTTCCATCTTCAGGTTGGCCGCGTGCGAGCAGCCTGGCGCAGAGCCTCGCACGCTCCGGGGGGGGGCGGGAGCGTGGGGCTTATGATGGCGCGTGTGAATGCTCAGAAATGCTTGTCCGGCCAGCGGCACAGATCTTCAATCACGCAGCGGGCGCATTCGGGCTGGCGCGCTTTGCAAATATAGCGCCCGTGCAGAATGAGCCAGTGATGGGCATGCAGCTTGAAGCGGTCCGGTATGCGCTGTTCCAGCGCCAGTTCCACTGCCAGAGGGGTGGAGCCGGGGGCAAGGCCGGTGCGGTTCGCCACGCGGAACAGATGGGTATCTACGGCGATGGTCGGCAGGCCAAAGGCGATGTTTAGCACCACATTCGCGGTCTTGCGGCCCACACCGGGCAGGGCTTCCAGTGCATCGCGATCTTGCGGCACCACACCCCCGTGGCGCTCCAGCAGCAGGCGTGACAGCGCGACGACATTTTTGGCTTTGTTGCGATAAAGGCCCAGCGTGCGGATATGCCGGGCCACGCCCTCTTCGCCCAGCGCCACCATGGCTGCAGGCGTCGGGGCCTCAGCGAACAGGCCGCGGGTGGCCTTGTTCACGCCCACATCGGTCGCTTGCGCCGAGAGCACGACAGCAACGAGAAGCGTGTAGGGGTCGTGATATTCCAGTTCTCCCTTCGGTTCCGGATTTTGCGCCTCGAAACGAGAAAAGGCCTCGGTGATTTCCGCATCGCTCCATATGCCCGCGCCTTTGGTCCGTTTGCGGACCAGCGTCTTGCCATGGGCCGCTGCGGCGGCATTGGCCACGGCCTTGTTGCGGCGTGGCGCATTTTCATCGCTTGCCGCTGATGAAGCCTTCCGAACGGATGCTTTCACGGGTGCGGCTTTTGATGGAACGACTTTGGGCCGAACAGCTTTAGAGGCCGGTGCTTCCCCGGTGGCATTACTCTTAGGCTTTGCAGGGCTCTGGCGCGGCGTAGCCTTAGTGGAGGCGACGTCCGGTTGGGCAGACGTGGGAGGCAGGCTGGAAGGATTTGAAATCTTACGCGGCATGGCAGCCCTATATCGTGCAGGCGGGCCGGTGGCTAGTGCAATGGCGAAGTGGGGCGCGCATTGCGGGAATCAAGGCGGTGATGTCAGATGCGGCACGGCAGTCTCAGCATTCCAAAGCCTTGCCGCAGAAGGTCTGGTGCAGGGCATTGACGATGTCCAGAACCTCCGGACGGGCAATGTGGTAGAAGACATTGGTACCCTCACGACGCGCCGTCACCAGCCCGTCCGCCCGCAATCGCATGAGTTGCTGTGACATTGGCACCTGTTCGATACCCAATTCCTCGCGCAATTGGGCAACCGATTTTTCCTCCGAGCCAAGGGCACAAAGCACCAGCAGCCGCTGGGGATGTGAAAGGCTGCGCATCAGTTCGGCCGCGCGCTCGGAGGCCGGGATCATTTCTGATACATTCATAATATTGAATTTATGATATCTGAATGTTATATGCAACCCATGATGTTTCTTCGGCGCATGGACCTGAAGGGGCTGGACCCTGTAGATGCGCCATCATGGATATGGAGTGGGTTATCATGTCTGTCGATCGTGCCGTCATGCTGTTCGCCGGGTTTATGGTGCTTGTGTCACTCGCCCTTGGCGTTTTTGTGTCCCCCTATTGGTTCTGGCTCACGGCCTTTGTGGGAGTGAACCTCATGCAAGCCTCTATCACGGGGTTCTGTCCGGCGGCCATCTTCTTCAAGAAGATGGGGTTCAAGCCCGGCGTCGCCTTTTCCTGATGGCGCTTTGGCCCGGCCGCACCGGGCCTGTTGCCTGCGAACCATGGTGAGCCGCAAGGCTGCCTGATTACCGCGAGACTTTCATGCCCCGTCTTGTTTATCCGCTTCGCGCGGTTCTGCTTCGTGTCTGTGCCATCGGGACATTGAGCATCGGCACGGCCACATTCACTCTGGCGAGCCTTTCCCCCTCGGTGGCGCAGGCTGCAGATTTCATCGTTCAGGCGCAGGAGATGCCGGAAACCAAGGCCGTGTTTGGCGAGGTGGAAAGCCGCACCATCGTGCCCGCACGCGCCCGTATCGGCGGTACGGTGCGCGAGGTGAAGGTTTCCGAAGGCAGTGAGGTGAAGGAGGGGGACGAAATCGCCCTTGTTGTGGATGACAAGCTCGCCCTCTCCATGAATGCGGCCAATGCGCGGGTTCTGGAAGCCAAATCTCAGCTTGAGAATGCGAAGACCGAGCTGGAGCGTGCCCGTACCCTTCTGGCCCGGGGCGTGGCCAGCCAGAGCCGGGTGGATACGGCCAAGACCCAGTTTGATGTCGCCTCCAATCAGGTGGTTGCGGCGGAGGCCAACAAGTCAGTGATCGAGCAGCAGGTGCGTGAAGGCGCCGTGCTGGCACCGGCAGACGGGCGCGTGCTCACCGTGCCGGTGACGCCGGGCTCCGTGGTGCTGGCGGGTGATGTGATCGCCCGCATCGCCTCCGGCCAGTATTATCTGCGCCTCTCTCTGCCGGAACGCCACGCCGCCAATATTCATGAAGGTGGCACGGTGCGCATTGGCGGGCGCGGCATCTCCACCCAAACGGCCGGGGATGAGAAGAACGCGCGCGAGGGGCGCATCGTCAAGGTCTATCCCGAAATCACCGGCGGCCGTGTCATGGCGGATGTCGATGTCGCGGATCTGGGCGACTATTTCGTGAATGAACGCACGCTGGTGTGGATCGAGATTGGCCAGCGCAAGGTGCTCTCCGTGCCGCCTGCCGCCATCTCCACCCGCCATGGCGTGGATTATGTGCGGCTGGATACGGCCCATGGCCCCATGGATGTGGCCGTGGTGCTGGGCGAGCATTTCGAGGATGACGGCCAGCCGCGTGTCGAGGTTCTCACCGGGCTGGCCGATGGCGACCATGTGGTGATGCCGTGAAGGATGCGGACATGAACAGCCCAGATACCCCTTCCGGCCCTCACAATGCGGAGCCGGCACATATTGAAACGCACGTGAAGCTCGGCATTGCCGGTACCCTCACACGTGCTTTCATCAAATCCCCGCTCACACCGCTGTTGTTGATCGCCTCCTTCGCCTTCGGCCTGATTGCCCTCATCACTCTCCCGCGAGAGGAGGAGCCGCAGATTTCCGTGCCGATGGTGGATATTCACATCGAGGCCAATGGTCTGAAGGCGGAAGATGCCGCCAAGCTCGTGACCGAGCCGATGGAGACCATCGTCAAGAGCATTGATGGTGTGGAGCATGTCTATTCCAACACCAATGATGACGGCGTTCTGGTGACGGCCCGCTTTCTGGTAGGGACGGACCCGGACGACGCCATTCTGCGCGTGCATGAGAAGATCCGCGCCAATTATGACCGCATGCCGGTGGGCATTCCCGAACCGCTGATTGTGGGGCGCTCGATTGATGACGTGGCCATTCTCGTCGTCACTCTCACACCGACAGAGCAGGCGGCCAGTCGCTGGACGGCGAACGGCCTCACGCGCATTGCCCGGGAGCTTCAGGTGGAAATCGCCAAGCTGCCGGATATTGGCTACACCTACATTGTCGGTGACCAGCCCGAACAGATCCGCGTGGAGCCGGACCCGGAGAAGCTTTCTCTCTATGGCATCACGCTGACGCAGCTCGCCGGAAAGATCGAGGGGGCGAACCGCTCCTTCCAGGCCGGCTATGTGCGCGAGGCAGGTCGCCAGAACACGCTGGTGGCCGGCCAGACCCTGCAGACTCCGTCACAGATCGACAATCTCCTGCTCACGGCCCGTGATGGCCGGCCCGTCTATGTGCGTGATGTGGCGCGGGTGACGCTGGCCAGCGAGCCCAACGATAGCCGCGTCTATGATGTGCGCCGCACCGCTGCGGGGGAGGATCTGGTGCGTGTGCCGGCGGTTTCGCTGGCCATCGCCAAACGGCCCGGCACCAATGCCGTGCTGATTACTGAGGAGGTGCTGAAGCGTCTGGATGAGTTGCGCGGCCATATGGTGCCGGCGGATGTGCAGATGTCCATCACGCGGGATTATGGCGAAAGCGCCAATGAGAAGGCCAATGAGCTGCTGCTGCATCTGGGCCTCGCCACGGTGTCCATCGTGGTGCTGGTAGGCTTTGCCATTGGCTGGCGCGAGGCGGCGGTGGTGGCTGTGGTCATCCCCACCACCATTCTGCTCACATTGTTCGCCTCTCGTCTCATGGGCTACACGCTCAACCGGGTGAGCCTGTTCGCGCTCATTTTCTCCATTGGCATTCTGGTGGATGACGCCATTGTGGTGATTGAGAATATCGCTCGCCACTGGGCGATAAAGGATGGCCGCTCGCGCGCTCAGGCGGCGGTGGAGGCGGTGGCGGAGGTGGGCAACCCCACCATTGTCGCCACGCTCACCGTGGTGGCGGCGCTGCTGCCCATGCTGTTCGTCTCCGGCATGATGGGGCCCTATATGAGCCCTATCCCTTCCAATGCCTCGGCAGCCATGGTGTTCTCCTTCTTTGTTGCGGTGATCCTTACGCCGTGGCTGATGATGAAGATCGCCAGCTCCAAGATGTCTGTCGCCCATGCGCATGAGGCGGCGGGCGGGGGCCGGCTGGGCGCTTTTTATGTGCGGGTGGCAGAGCCCATCCTGCGCAGCAAGACCCGTGCCTGGATCTTCCTACTGGCGGTGGCGGCGGTGACATTCGCCTCCATGTCGCTGTTCTACACGCAGCATGTCACGGTGAAGCTGCTGCCCTTCGACAACAAGACCGAGCTGAATGTGGTGCTGGACATGCCGCAGGGCACCTCGGTTGAGGAAACCAACCGGGTATTGCAGCAGATGGCGACCCTTCTGGCGGATGTGCCGGAGGTGGTGTCGATGCAGACCTATGCCGGCACGGCTTCGCCCTTCAATTTCAACGGCCTTGTGCGCCATTACAATCTGCGTATCACGCCGCGACAGGGCGATATCCAGCTCAATCTCACACCCAAGGGGGAGCGCCACCGCGCCAGCCATGACATTGCGCTGGATGTGCGCGAGCGGCTGAAAGCCATTCAGTTGCCGCCTGGTAGTGCGCTGAAGGTGGTGGAACCGCCGCCCGGCCCGCCGGTGCTGGCCACGCTGCTGGCCGAGATTTACGGGCCGGACCCGGAAACCCGCCGCGCCGTGGCCCGCAAGGTGCGCCAGGCGTTCGAGAGCGTGCCCTTCATTGTGGATGTGGATGACAGTTTCGGCACCACGGCTGAGCGTCTGCGCCTCTCTATCGATCAGGACAATCTTGAATTCTACAAGGTGGAACAGGCGGATGTGTATGACGCCATCCGGGCTTTCTATGGTGGGTCCACGGTGGGCTATTCGCACCGCGGGCAGGGGCGGGCGCCGATCCCGATCCGCCTGTCTCTCTCTAAGGGAGACAAGGTGGTGGATGCCCGCACACTCTCCACGCCGGTGCCAGCCAATGCCGTGCCGGGCGGGCGCGGTGTGATCGAGCTGGGGGATGTGGTGAGCGTGACGCGAGAGCCTTCATCCTACCCCATCTTCCGCCATAATGGCCGTGCGGCCGAGATGGTGACGGCGGATCTGGCCGGTGAATTCGAGGCCCCTGTCTATGGCATGATTGCCGTTGGCAAGGCGCTGGATGCGATCGACTGGGGTGATCTGCCCAAGCCCGAGATTGCCTTGCATGGTCAGCCGACCGATGAAAGCCAGGCCACCCTGCTGTGGGATGGTGAGTGGGAGGTGACCTGGGTGACCTTCCGCGACATGGGCGGGGCCTTCATGGTGGCTATTCTGGGCATTTACATCCTGGTGGTGGCCCAGTTTGGCAGCTTCAAGCTGCCTCTGGTCATCCTCACGCCCATTCCACTCACCTTCATCGGCATTCTGGCCGGGCACTGGCTGTTCCATGCGCCCTTCTCGGCGCCGTCTATGATCGGCTTTATCGCGCTGGCGGGCATCATCGTGCGGAACTCCATCCTGCTGGTGGATTTCATTCGCCATGCCCGCACGCCGGGCCGCCCGCTGGTGGATGTGCTGCTGGAGGCCGGATCCATCCGCTTCAAGCCCATTCTGCTCACGGCTCTTGCGGCCATGATCGGTGCGGCGGTGATCCTGACAGACCCGATCTTTCAGGGTCTGGCGATTTCGCTGTTCTTCGGCTTGCTGTCGTCTACCGCACTGACAGTGTTGGTGATTCCGGCGATTTATGTGGTGCTGCGCAGCGATGGAAAGCCGGCTTCGCCGCAGTTTCACCGCTAGGGTGAAGCAGGGCGGTGGATAACTCCACATCTGGGGCTTTCAAGCCCCAGATGTGTGCTTGACAGAATCGGGCGCTCCCCACTAAATGACGCCTCCCATGGACACGGGGCCGTAGCTCAGATGGGAGAGCGCTGCAATCGCACTGCAGAGGTCAGGGGTTCGATTCCCCTCGGCTCCACCAGTCTGTGTGTAAAGTCAAATTTGGATTGAGTATCAAGTATATAGAAATCCAAAATTGCGGTGTCTCCCGATTTCAGAGTTCCTTGCTTTTGCTAGCCCATATGTGTGGCTTGGGTCACTTCCATTGTGAGGCAGAGTGCTTAAGCCTTCGGCAAAGGCCCCCTCGCCCAATCCACTGTTGTCGAAAGCCATGCCCATGGAGGGAAATTGGGGATGGTAAAGACAGGGGCTCTATTAATATATAAACATAACTCAATATCTTATATATCAGCATATACCTGACGGGGTAATACGCGCTGAGCCTGGGAATGATATCATGAAGCGGATGGCACTTTTGGGCAGTGTTTTTCTTAAGGAAATCAGCGCTGGCATAAATTCTACAGTGTTGAGAAGTACGATTTATGCCCCAAAGCATTCAGCTGCAGCCTTTATGACTGATTTATATTCAATAGATCCCGGTCAAATTGAAAAAAATATTCCACTTTTTACACGGAATATAATTCAGCGCGATCTGCATAAGACTCTTATGCAGGAAATTCGGAGTGATCGTCCGGACGTTATTATCGTGGATTTCCTTGACGATATGGCGCCATTATTCGTTTCCCCAAATGATGAAACGGTTGTGACCGGCTCTAACTATGTCCAGATGTCGTCGTTACTCGTTCAGGCCTTTGCCTCTTGGAAAAAAATAGAACGCAACAGCGAACAGGCATGGGATCTCTGGCGGGCTGGTTGGATCAGGTTGCGAAATTTACTCAAAGAAAATACTGATCAGCCAACGCAAATTATCCTGATTGATATCAAACAGCCTCTCCGCTTTATGGAGGGCGGTGTGTTTCGCCAGTATGGTGATGCACAGGTGGCGAGTATCCGTAAAACAAATGCTATTATTGCCCGTAGCATCGAAATGTTCCGTGAGATTATGGACTGCCAAACTGTGACGGTTCCAGAGGATGAGGTCTGGTCAACAAATTCAGCAGCAGGATACTTCAATCCTCAGCAACTCAATCCAGGCGCGCGCCACTTCGCAGCGCGGGAATTGACGCGTCTTTTGGGGTTGGAGGCTGGTTTGAAGCTATCGGAGCAAGAACGGTTTGAGCGTTTTGCTCATTCTTTCGGCGATCTCATCCGTGATGAGGATCCCCCCACAATCAGTGAATTGCACGCAATAGGTCTTATGTTTCGTGATGCAGGCGATATGGGGCGTGCTCGTATGGCAGAGCGCATGATCATGCTGTTGCGCAATTCTTCCGTTCCGCTTTCTGTCAAGATGGGGCGTGTGTCATTCGGCTATGGAGGTATTGGCGTTGTCGTGCATTCCGCTTGTCAGCTTGGAAACAACGTTAAGGTTGGTACTAATGTCACACTAGGTGGTGGGCGCGCGACCATAAAGGATGGCGTGAAGCGTCAGGTCCCAGAAATCGAGGATAATGTCTATATCGCGACAGGAGCAAAGATTATAGGTGGCGTTACAATTGGCCATCATTCAGTTATTGGGGCGAATGCTGTGGTGACCCGTGATGTTCCCCCTTTTAGTGTGGTCGCTGGAAATCCGGGACAAATTCTCAATAGAATTACACCTGAAAATGTCGTGCGCTATGCATCTTATTTTTATAGGGGCCTTGCGCGAGACGAAGTCGTTGCGCTGATGTTTCCAGAATATATATGAATTTTTCAATATTTAATTCACATTAACAGTTGATCTGGTTCTTATTTGTAGGGTGGTTCTTGGAACATGATGATCTGACAGACGAGGAATGGCATAGTATTGGAGGGCTTCTGCTCAGCTTTGTCCGGCGGGTTTGATACCAGAGCCCGGAGGGGCCCTGGCCGGTTGTCTCTGATCCCAGCCTCAGCCCTGCTGGTCTTTCATGGCCTTCAGGGCCTTGGCGCAGCCGACGCTCAGTTCATTGAGGTTGGATTGCAGGCATTTGAGAATGCGCCCCTCGCCCAAGGGAATATTCACGCAGAGGCGCTCCACATCGGCCTTACAGTATTTCTTGATATTTTCGCGAGCGTCATTATCGCTTGCATGGGCTGCGCCCGTAGCCAGCAACATGGCAGAGGCTGCCGCGGCAATCATGAAGGTGCGCATTATGTGTTCTCCAAAAATGGAGCAGTGTGGTTACTGCACATCCAGTTTAAGCGCAGCTTCATGAAAGAGGAAAGTCCCGAGTGGAGGGTCGTTTCAGATTTGGCATAAAGGTGAGTGCAGCTTTTCTCTTCCATTTGAAAGGCTGCAATCGAGGGTGAAAAAAGAAAGGCCTGCAGCCGGGTGTCAGGCTGCGGGGCATGTCTTGTGAAGGCCGGACATTGGCCGAAGGTGGGAGAATTCAGCGCATCTCGGCGAGGAAGGCGCGCACGGCCTCCGGGTCCACATCCCTGGCCACAAAAGCCTCGCCAATGCCACGGACAAGGATGAAGGTGAGAGCGCCGCGGCTCACTTTCTTGTCCTGCGCAATGAGGGTCATCAGCCCATCCGTATCAGGCAGTTCGCCGGGCACGTCCGAGATCTTCGTGGGTAGACCTGCGGCTTCCAGATGGCGCACCACGCGCACCACATCTTGCCCGGAACACAGACCCTGTTTGGCCGAAAAAGCAAAGGCCAGCGCCATACCGATGGCGACCCCCTCGCCATGGAGCAGGCGGCCGGAATAGCCCGCGCCGGCCTCAAGCGCATGGCCGAACGTATGGCCCAGATTGAGCAGGGCCCGGTCTCCGGTCTCCTTCTCATCGCGGGCTACAATGGCGGCCTTGGCGTGGCAGCTCGCAGCCACGGCGGCGATCCGCTCTGGCCCGCCATTCAGTACGCCGGCATAATCGCGCTCCAGCGTCTCGAACAGGGGCAGATCGCCCAGCAGGCCATATTTCACCACCTCGGCATAACCGGCCCGCACTTCACGCGCCGGCAGCGTATCCAGCGCAGCCGTATCGGCCAGCACCAGAACAGGCTGGTGAAAGGCGCCGACAAGATTCTTGCCCTGTGACGAGTTGATGCCCGTCTTGCCGCCCACGGAGGAATCGACCTGTGACAGCAGGGTGGTCGGAGCCTGCACCACATCCACACCCCGGCGCAGCAGGGATGCGGACAGGCCGGTCAGATCGCCCACCACACCACCACCCAGCGCGAGCACCAGATCCCGGCGTTCAATCCGGGCCGCGATCAGTCCTTCCACCACCTGTTCCAGTCCGGCCCAGCATTTTGTCTTCTCGCCCGGCTCCACAATGATGGCGGTGTTTTCGATGTCGGCCTGCGAAAGGGCATTCTGCACCGTGGCCAGATGATGCTCCGCTACATTGCTATCCGTCACAATGGCGACCCGCGCACCCGGGCGCAGGGCCTTCACATGGATGCCAGCCTCCGCCAGCAGGCCGGGGCCGATATGGATGTCATAAGGCCGGCCCGCCAGATCCACATGCACCGTGTTGCGCGCCACATGCGAGCTGGAGGACGAGGCGGCGTTCGGCATGGTATCGGATCCCTGAAGCTGAGACGGGTTGTGCGTGGCAGGTGGGGCAAGATGCCGGTGCAGAGCGTGAATGACCTCTTCCACCATGGCATCGTGCAGAATATCGCGAGAATCAACGGCGACATCGGCAAGGGCATAAGAGGGGCCGCGCTGATCCAGCAGGGCCTTCAGCTTGGCGGCCGGGTCTCCCTGCGCCAGAAGCGGGCGATCGTTACGCTTTTTCACGCGCCGCAGCAGGGTGTTGAGGTCGGCCCGCAGCCAGACGGAGACACCATTGGCGGCGACGGCCGCGCGGGTGTCCTCATTCATGAACGCGCCACCACCTGTCGCCAGAACCAGCGGGCCGGACTGGAGAAGCCTCGCCATGACGCGCTTTTCCCCCTCGCGGAATTCGGCCTCGCCATGCTGGGCGAAAATCTCGGAAATGCTCATGCCGGCGGCACGCTCGATTTCCTCATCCGCATCCAAAAAGAGCAGACCCAGACGCTTGGCCAGACGGCGGCCAACGGAAGATTTTCCGGCACCCGGCATGCCCACCAGCACCACGGCGCGCGGACCTAGCGCCTCAAGCACAGCCTTATGCGTCTGCACATGATGAGGCGCATGGTCTGCGCCCGTTGCGACTGGGTTTGTCGTGTCTTCCAGCGGCACGCGCGTTCTAGTCTGCACCCGAAAATTCCTTACCCGAAATTCCTTGGCTTCACATCCTCTGGCCCGCGGCCCCCTCAACGCATAGCAGGCCACCCCGGGGGGGGAGGCCACACACAGAAGAGGCCGTTTCATGCTCTGCCCGTGGCGCCGGAGCATGAGCCTGCCAGATAAAATAACATATGGGGGCATTCGGCCGGCAAATCACCCCTTGAGTTTGGTGCGGAGGCAGTTTCTTGACCGCTTCTGCGCGCCAGTTGCTTGCCTGCTTCCTGCCGGTACGGCGCGCATATGCGATTTGTGCGCTCTTCACTATGGTTCGCGTCGATATGGTCGCTGCTGGGCAGAATGTGGTTGAATGCCCCGGTCCCGGTTCTACGGAGGCATGGCGGGTTGTATCCGCAAGATTCGATTCGGAAAGAGGGGAGGGCCATGCCCACGCTGATGCGTCTTCTGGTGGTGCTGGCCGTTCTGGCTGTTTTTGGCTTTGGCGTGGTGTGGGTTCTGGCCACGCAGGTGGAACCCCAACCGCGAGAGATCAGTTTTTCTGTGCCCCTCCAGATGGAGCCCGTTTCCGTGCAAGAGCCCCAGCCCAGGGGTGCGGCAGATGTGGATGTGGAGGCGGCTGGCCGATGATGCGCGTGATTTCTGCACCCGCCCTCAGCGCCTCCGGCCCTCTGGCTCTGTTTCTGGACATGCAGGCCGTGGAACGTGGTGCCAGCGCCAATACGCTGGATGCCTATCGTCGTGACATGACGGATTTCGCCAGCTTCGCGGCCAGCACCGGCCATGCACTGGAGAACGCCGATACCGACGCGATCCGCGCCTATCTGGCCGAGCTTTCATCCCGTGGGTTCAAGGGAGCGACAGTGGCGCGGCGGCTTTCGGCGATTCGCCAGTTCTACCGTTTTCTGTTTGCCGAAGGGCATCGCAAGGATGATCCGGCCGCCGTACTGGAAGGGCCAAGGCGCGGTCGCCCGCTGCCAAAGGTGCTGTCTGTCGCGGAGGTCACCCGCCTGATCGAAACGGCTCATGCCCGTGTTGCCGCTCTACAGCTTGAGGCGGACGAAGATGACGGCATGGCTGAAGATGAGGCCGGGGCTGGATCATCAGCGCAGGGGCGGGCGAAGGTCGGTGCAGCAGAGGTTCTGCGTCGTCTGCGGGTCGCCTGCATGGTGGAGTTGCTCTATGCCAGCGGCCTGCGTGTGTCGGAACTGGTAGCGCTGCCATCTTCCGCCGCGCGCAGTAAGGGCGAGGCCATCATGGTGATGGGCAAGGGGCGTAAGGAGCGTCTGGTGCCGCTCTCCATTCCGGCGCGCGCCGCCATGGCAGCCTGGCTGGACGCACGGCGTGCGGCAGGCATGGAGGCTTCGCGCTGGCTGTTTCCCTCCCATGGCGAGAGCGGGCATGTGACCCGCCAGCAGGCTGCCCGAGACCTGAAGGACCTGGCCGTGGCCGCGCAGATTGACCCGGCGCGCATTTCCCCCCATGTGCTGCGCCATGCCTTCGCCAGCCATCTGCTGGCCCATGGGGCAGATCTGCGCGTGGTGCAAACCCTTCTGGGCCATGCCGATGTGGCCACCACGCAGATCTACACTCATGTGCTGGATGAGCGCTTGAAGAATATGGTGCGTGATCTGCACCCCTTCGCAGACGAATGAGCCATCAGGAAACGGAACGGACCATGAGCCCGCAACACAGCCGCATCGACAATATCGAGTTCAACGTGGCGGATATCGCCCGCAGCAAGGATTTCTATGGCCAGTTGTTCGGCTGGACCTTCACGGATTATGGCCCCTCTTATACCGAATTTACGGATGGCCGCCTCAAAGGCGGCCTGTGTACGGGGGAAGAGGTGCGCACGGGTGGGCCGCTGGTCATTCTCTATTGTGAGGATCTGGCGCAAATGCAGGGTGCGGTGGAGGCTGCCGGAGGCGAAATCTGCAAGCCTGTGTTCGCCTTTCCCGGCGGGCGGCGGTTCCATTTTCTGGACCCGGATGGCTACGAACTCGCCATATGGTCGGATCGGTAGAGACGGCAGTGTGGGGACAGTGCACAGATTGTGCGTGGCGCCCCTTTCATCGGCCGGGCAGGGCGCCTATATTCACTGTGCCGGCGCAAGTCGGCTATGGCGATAAATGGATGTCGAAATAAGCCATTCGGACCCGGGGGCGGTACCCGGCGCCTCCACCCCAGCCCATCCGGCCCGGGAAGCACAGCTTCCGGTGGCAAGGTGGGCTGAGGCGGGGGCGAAATAGGATCGACGAGGGTGTAAAGGGCTTTCTTTTGCTCGGCATGGTTCCGCCGATATCGGGCCAAACCTATAGTTGCGAATGACAACTATGCTCCGGTTGCTCAGGCCGCGTGAGCGGTTTGAAAGATCGAACTGAAGTCCTAACGGGTAGCACCGACTAGGCGGGGTTCGGAGGCACCTGGCAACAGAAGCCTCCACTTCCCTTCGGCAGGGCCGGATCGGGGGGAAGGGGGCGGCAAGGCGTGCCGCACTCGCTTCCACGCTGGCGCTTTGTGTCGGGCTATGGAGGCGGGAGGGGGCCGGCCAGATTTCTAGCTGCAGCGGGCACATGCCGGTCGATCATATCCGCTACGATCTCCTCGCTCAGGAAGCGCTGCGCTCGGTGGTACGCCGGGTTCTTGCAGACGTGGCCAAGGATGGCCTGCCGGGTGAACATCATTTCTATATCTCCTTCGATACACGCGCGCCCGGTGTGCGCCTCTCCGAGCGTATGCTCGAGAAGTATCCCGAAGAGATGACCATCGTGCTGCAGCACCAGTTCTGGGATCTGATCGTGTCAGAGACCCAGTTCGAGGTGAGCCTGTCCTTCGGTGGTGTGCCGGAGAAGCTGGTGGTGCCCTTCACGGCGCTGAAAGGCTTCTTTGACCCGGCCGTGAAGTTCGGCCTTCAGTTCGAGCTGGCCGGCGATGAGAGCGCGGAGCCGCTCGAACTGATCGAAGATGATTCCGACGATGTCGTGGCGTCCCTGCCGACCGGTGCCGGGCGTCCGGCGCGGGGCGCAGGGTCTGAGCCTGAAATCGCCAGCGCAAAGCCAGCGACATCGGAGGCTCCTGCTTCGGAAGAGGGTGAAGCCGCAGCTGAGGGCAATGGCGCCAAGGTGGTGCAGCTCGACGTGTTCCGGAACAAGAAATAACAGCAGGCTTGCCGCGCCCCGTCATGCATACGGCGCGGCTGCATGGCAATGGAGCGGTGCTGGCCTGATGGACAGTGCCGCTTTTCTTTTGGGGGAATGAAGGTTTTCCCATTCCACACCATTTACGGCTTAGAGCGCTTGCCTCAGGCTGCACGGTCCGGCATCGTGGCTTTAAACGGGCGTTTTGCTTGTGCGAAAACAGACCCGTTCATTTCCGGGAGGCTCTCATGCACACACAGGCTGAAACACCGTTGGCGCATCTGCCGCTCGGTCTAGTGGTGGCTGTGGGGGAAAATGGCGTGATCGGGCGGGACAACGATCTGCCCTGGAGCCTGCCTTCCGATCTCAAGCGCTTCCGTGAGCTGACATGGGGCAAGCCGCTGGTGATGGGCCGGCGCACCTTTGAATCCATCGGCAAGCCATTGCCGGGCCGCATCTCCATCGTTATCAGCGCGGATCCGCATTTTACCGTGTCGGAAGGTGTGGTGAAGGTGGAAAGCCTTGAAGCTGCGCTGGATGCGGCAGATGCTGCCGCCCATGAGCTGAAGGCCGATGAAATCATGGTGATTGGCGGCCAGCGTGTCTTTGCGGAGACGCTGCCTCTGGCTCGTACCCTTTATTTCACTCGTGTGCATGCCAGTCCCGAAGGTGACGTGCATTTTCCCGCTTATGATCCGCAGACATGGCGCGAGACCGGCCGTGAAGGCCCGATTCAGGGGCCGAAGGATGATGCCGCCTTCACGGTGCTGACCCTTCAGCGTGTTCCATGAAGCGGATACGATTGCCGAACGGGTCTGTCACCTGAAGTTCCAGCCTGTCCCCCATGTGCTGGAGTTGAGGCTTCATATAGCGATAATCCTGATCGGCCAGTTCCCGATGAAAGGCGCGGATTCCTGTCATCGGCACACACATATTGCTTCCCGGTGTGGCATCACCGGCGTGTTCGGAAAGATGCAGCTTCAGCCCCTCTCGTGAGACCTGCAGATAGAGCGGGAAGTTGTCGCCGTAGCGATGCTCCCAATCCACGGTGAAGCCAAGAAAGCCCAGATAAAACTGATGCGCCTTTTCGAGGTCGAAGATCCGTAGAATGGGGATGGCCTGCGAAAAGATGATGGCCTCTTCAGGGGCGCTCTTGTGGGGCTCCAGTGCGGGCAGGGCGTTCAGGCCAAAGGGCGTTTTAATAGATTGAGCCGACCGGAGCCGGTGGGCGCGGCACATTTCCAAACCCCTGAACGGGTGGCAGCCGATTTTGCGGGGGGCGTGGTTCCGATGGACGTGCTGGTCGTGGCCGGGTTTGCTGCGGGCTGCGCGGCGTGGCCTGAGTGTCCTGTGCGGCAGGTGGGGATGCGGGCTGGTTCGCCTGCGGTGCCGGCTGCGACGTAGCAGGGTTGGGGGCCGAGTTGGCGGTGCCAACGCCCGTGCGATTTGAAACCGGGGGCGGCAGTTCCTGCCGTTCAATGCGGTTTTGCTGCCCCGCCGAGGTGGCTGGGGCTTGAGGTGTTCCTCGCGATGGGGACTTGGGGGGTGCGGGTGCAGCAGGTGGGACAGGAACGGCAGGGGCTGCAATTGGCGCAGCCGGCGGACGGGTGACAGGGCTGGCCGGTGCCGGTTGCTCGCGTTCCGTCTCTCGTTTGCGCTCGGCTTCCCGTGCGCGGCGCTGTTCTTCCTGCGTGCGACGCTCCGCTTCAAGGCGCTGGGTTTCCCGCTCGATCGCCCGCATGGAGAGCGCGCTCGTAAGGGCCGTGGCGCTGACCTGCCTTTCAGGTGCCTCTACCGGCCCCCGCCACATCAGCCGTCCACCAGCCAGACCGAATGCACCGGCCTGCGCCTCGAAATCCAGCCCGGCCGCCATGTTGAGACGCACCAGATCCAGCTCTCCCCCCAGAGTGACACGCACATCGCCCAAGGTGGTATGGGCGGGGGAAAGGCGCACCACACCTTGCGAAACCCCAAGGGTGGAAGCAATGGCGGCAATGTCTAGCGGGCCGCGGGCAAAGGCTTCATCCAGCAGTTGCGCGGTGCGCCGTTCATCCGGAGGCGACGTCAACTGGGCTGTATTATGCAATACGCTTGCCAGAGCATCCGGTGTCGCCTGTGGCAGGCTGAAGTTCTGTACGGCAATGGTGCCCTGACCTGAAAGATCGTTGACCAGTGCCTGAAGGCTGCGCCCACTGCCCGACAGGTCCAGTGACAGGCTGACCTGCCCTTGAGGGGGCTGGTGTGGCTGAAGGAGGGCGAGGAGAGCCGAACTGGAAACATTATCCAGCATCAGCCGGCCTTCGGCGCGCAGCATGTCGCCGGTGGGGCGGATATTCAGATTGGCCGATAAACGCCCGCCTCCGAGAGAGCCGAATATGTCCCGCATGTCCAGATTTTTGCCGTTGGAGAGCAGGCGCACTTGTCCGTCTGTCACCTCATAGGGGCCGGGCAGTGCAAGGGTGCGGGCCGCCAGTTTCAGATCCAGAGCCACATTCGCAGCCATGGGCGGGGCAAAGCGGGTGCTGCTCCAGGGGGTGGAGCCTTCCGGCGCACGGGCTGCAAAGAGGGCGAGAAGGCGGGGCAGATCCAGCGTTTCAAAGCTGAGCGCGCCACTCAGCCGGGGGGTGTCCCCGGGGACGATGTTCAGAGTGCCGGAAAGCGGCAAGCCGGCAAGCGTGCCATCCAGCCCTTCCAGTTGCCATGCGGGCGAAAAGCCGGTGAGGGTGAAGGAGAGCCCGACAGGCGCGGGTGTGCCCGTTACCTCGCTGATCCGTGGCAGAAGGCGGCCCAGATCCGGCCCCTCAAGACGCATGGCAAGGCGGGGTTGCAGTTGACCGTCCCGGATCTGCACGGGGCCTTCCCCCCACATTTCCAGCCCGGCGAGGGTGAGACGACCAGCCAGCATGACTTCAGATGTGGCCAATGCGGACGTTGGGGCGGCATGCTCCAGCTTCATTTCCAGATGCGCGGGGCCGGGGCGGGGGGCAAAATCTGTGAGGCCGAGAGCTTCAAACAGACGGCCTGATTCCGCCACATCACCTATCAGTTCCACATTCTGGGTGTCGCCGTTTTGCGGGCGGGTGAAGATAGCCGTGCCGGCGAGTTCTCCCAGTGTACCGGTAAATTGCGCCTTGCGCCCTTCCGCACCCTTCCATTCCAGATCGGCCTTCATGTCCACCGGGGCAGCGATGGTGGATACGGCGTTGAGAGCGTTGGCGGTTTCCTTCCCGGCCAGAAGACGCGCCACAGGCACCAGCCCTTCTGCGCGTTCTCCCGTCAGGGCCAGAGAGAAGCGCCCCTTCGGCTGGCTGGCGGCATCCTGCAGCCAGCCTTCCCCCTCAAGATGAAGCCCCTCAGGATTATCAAGCGCCAGACGCTGCACCTTCCAGCCGCCATCGCCTGTCGTCGCGTCCAGCGCCAGAGCAGAAACCGGCGTCTGCATCCAGGTCAGATCCCGGCCAGTGAGATTGAGCCGCGCCTCAAGCGCACCAGCCGCCTGCGCGGCCTGCCCAAAACCGGGCAAGAGACCTTCCAGTGCGAAGCCTTCCATATTGAGTGTCAGCGCCAGATGCGGCGCAGCGCCGGAGAGCCGGGCGGTGATGGTTCCGGCCAGTTCTGCCGTACCAAACCGGGCATCCAGATGACGGGCTTCAATCCGCTCTGGGCTGAGGGTCAGAGCTGTCTCAAGCCGGGCAGGGCTGTTGAGCGCCTGAAACCAGTTGCGTGGCGCATCCGGGGCGGCCCAGTGCAGGAATGTCGGCAGATCTTCTGCAGCCAGCGTCAGTCGTCCGTCAAAACCGGCCCCGCCGCCTTGTCCTGCATTTTGCCCAGGAACCGACGCGCCAGACAGGGAGATGGAAGCCCCACCGGGCATTTGTGCATTCAGGTGATTGATGCGCCAGCCGGAATGAATGCCTGAAAGTTCGCTCTTCACCTCCCGCACCAATGTGCCACCCAGTGCTAGCTGATCCACGCTGATGCCGATTCTGGAGGGGGCATCGGGAGCAGGCAGGCTGGCGAGAAAGGGCACGAGAGTTTGCGCCATACCAGCTAGATGCAGACCGGGCGCCATGCCGGTTGCTGTGGCGGTGTTGCCGCTGGTCTTCCCCATCAGGGCATCCAGATCCAGCGTGCTCGCATGCAGGGTTGCATTCACGCCAATCCGGTGGCCCAGCATCATCTGTCCCGTGCCGGCGAACTGCGGCACGGCGGCCAGAGCACCAAAGCCGAGAGACAGTTCCTGTGCCTTCAATAGTGTGGGGCTGGCCTCCACGGCACCGGCAAGTCGCCAACTGGCCAGTTCTGAAGACGTGGCGTCCTGCTCCGTGGGCTGGTGCGCCAGCATGGCCTGCCCGGTAAAATGCGGGGCGGCACCGGCCATGCTCAGGTTGCCATCCACCGTGATGTTATAGGGCTGGCCCTGTCCGTTCAGGGCCAGCCGCAGGCGTCCGCTTGAAGCTGCATCCAGTTCGCCAAGGCTTGCGCGCAGGGTGAAGGGCCGTTCTGCGGCTGTCAGCGTGCCATCCAGCTTGAAGGGGCCGGAAAGAGAACGGGCTTCGCCTTCCAGATTCAGGGCAGAGAAGGTGAAGGTGTGCTCGGAGCCCCGGTCCAGCACATCCAGCGTGCCATTTTCAACCGTGAAACGGGCAATGCCTATATCGGGCGTGACCCCGCTTCCGGTGGGGCGGGCGATGCGACCGGAGCTATCCAGAACAAGGCGCATATGGGGGTGCACCAGCGTGATACCGGTGGCCTGAAGTTCACCGCGCATGAGGCTGCCCAGTGAGAATTCGGTATCCAGTTGCTGCATGGTGCCGCCGGTGGAGATGACATCCCCCAATGTCACATCATGCAGAACCATACGGGGGGCAGGGAGCAACTCGGCCTGAATGGCGCCGCGAATGACGACAGGCACACCCAGTATGTCGCTGATTTCACGTTCGAACGTGCCGCGCCAGTTGTTCCAGTCCATCACATGGGGGGCGGCGAAAGCCCCGGCGATGGCCAGAGTGATGGCAGCGGCAAGGCCGATAAGTATTCCCTGCACGCCTGTCTCCTCGCATAACCGCCCTGAACCGGAGAGGCCGGCGCCTGATGGCGGGCAATCTTAACCGGTTCCGGCCATGGCGCATCTGCTCCGTTCCAGATTTTGCAGCATGAGGCCTGCGGGTTGATGGAATCCGAAGATGATAGCTCTTTGGAGGTGTAATAGAACCGTTTGCGCATCAAACAGGCGGGTCGCTTAGTTTTTGAACATATCAGGCATGCGTTGAATGCATGATAAAAAGGTCAGTCATGCTGACCTGAATATTCTCAAATGACGCATTGCAGCATAGACTGTTCCTGTCTTGACCATTCAGGTCCTGGAACAGGAGGCTGTGATGATTGCCATTCCTTTTTCCACGCTGACTTCTCTGCCTTCCAGCACCGCACGGCCGGTTGCTCATGGCAGATCCTTCTTCTCCCGCATGATGACCGCCATGATGGCGGCTCGTATGGAGCAGGCTGAAAAGACGGTTGCCCACCATCTTGCCTTCATCGCGCCGGAAGAGTGCGCGCAGGTCCGCATCCGCCGCTGATTTCGGCGCACTTCAGGCCAGCCCTCTTGCTGCTTGCGGGCGGCGGAACCAGTCGTCTGCGGCGGGACATTTTGCCCCGCCAGCATCTGCCCCACGCACATCACACAACAGACTGGCCGCGCCCCCATCGGTGCGGCCTGAAGTTTCATTCCGGGCTCAAACCGGAAGCCGCATTGCTTTCAAGCCAGAGGCCATACGCTCAGGGCAGAGGCCGTTCATGCCGACGCTTGAGCGTCAGTGTGGCCCAGCCCTCAATATGCCGCCGGCGTACAAGCACGAAGCCTTGCGTGCGATAGGCTGCAAGGGCCGCCGGCACCTGTTTCACCAGCAGACCGGACAGCACAATGGTGCCGCCCGGTGCGAGCAGATCACCCAGGGAACGGGCCATCCGCTTCAGCGGCGGCAGCAGGATATTGGCGAGGATGAGGTCGTAAGGCCCCCCCTCGCGAATGGCTCCTGCGTCTGCGCCCGCAGTGCACAGCAGGTTGAGCAGTGGCCCGGCGCGATTGGCGACAGCATTGGCTCTTGCCGTGTGCACAGCCACGGGGTCGATATCCGTGGCCATCACATAGGTATGAAACTGGCGGGCCGCCGCAATGGCCAGCACGCCTGTGCCTGTGCCGACATCCAGAATGCGGGCTGGCCGTCCCAGACGCGCGGCATCGGCAATGGCGGCCAGACACCCTTGCGTGGTGCCATGATGGCCGGTGCCGAAGGCCAACGCGGCCTCGATTTCAATGCCGATGACAGAAGGTGGCACCTGCCCGCGATCATGCGAACCATGCACCATGAAGGGGCCCACGCGTACCGGCTTCAGCCCTTCAAGGCTGGTGGCGACCCAATCCTTCTGCGCCACATCTTCAAACTGCATGGTGGCGGCCAGTTCGGCCCCGGCAGCGGCGGTGACGATCTGTTTCAGGAATTCGGAATCGAAGGCTGCTCCGGTAAAGGCTTCCACCACCCACTCATCTTCGCTCAGCTCGAAATTGGTGACAGCCACTTCCGCCGGGTCGAAGGTTTCGGAAATCATATCCGAAATGCGCCCGGCCTCTGCCTTGGAGGCGTGCACGCGCATCACATGAGCGGCATCATTGGGGGGGAGACCTTCGAGCATGGGCGGCGTGTCCTGGTGTGGCCGGAAGAGAGTTTCAGCTTTGGGAGGCTGGTGCGGTGCCGACGGCGCAATCGCGACCAGCGTCCTTAGCCTGATACAGACGCTTGTCCGCCAAGGCGAGCAGATCCGTCAAGTTTTCCGCTTCCTGCAGTGCGGTGGCGATACCGATGGACAGGGTGATGGGGGGCATGGCGGGTGGCTGTGGCAGGGCTGCTGCCTTCTGTCGCAGACGGGCTGTAAATTCCAGCGCGGCCCATTCATTCATGCCGGGGGCGAGAATGGCGAACTCGTCCCCGCCATAGCGCACCACATAATCCGACTGGCGCAATTCCCGCTGCATGGCCTGCGCCACCTGGCGCAGCACCTCATCACCCATTTGGTGACCATGTCGATCATTCACATCCTTGAAATGATCGACATCAAGCATGATGAGGGTCAAAGGCAGGCCGGCATTCTGGGCGAGGCGGATCTGCTCCTGCCCTAGCCGCTCGAACTGGCCGCGATGGAAGACGCCTGTCAGTGGGTCACGCTGGGCAAGCTGGCTCAGTTGCTCAAACCTCTGGCGATAGGTCAGCGTATCAAACAGGTCGGACAGGGGGCGATGCTGGGCATGGGGCCCGCTTTCATAGCGCTGCAGGAAAAAGGCTAGCATCACCGCATAGATGGCGCTGGTGACCAGCTTACCCAGCCAGCCGCCAATGCCGGCGGAGAAAGGCACGCCATGGACCATTTGGAGCGCGGCAAAATAAGCCGCCTGATCCACGCTGAGCACAATCACCAGTGTGAGCCACATGGTGAAAATGGGGTGACGTGGCCCGCTGCGTGAGAGGCGCTCATACAGCAGGATCATGGCGATGCAGTCGATGAAAAGCAGCGCCGTGCTCCACAGCATCAAGCCGCCAATCTCGTCGAGAAAGGCAAGGTCGGTTCCACGGGCTGCATCAGCCATGAAGATTTGCTGTTGCAGCAAAAACAGCAGGCCGATGAAGATCAGGTTGCCCAGTAGCAGCCCATAGATGGGCTGGCGGGCGACGATGGCGTCTTCACGGATATAGACCAGAAGCAGCAGAGCCAGCTTGCCGGCGAACAGCACGGATGAACCCGGTGACAGCGACAGCCCAAAGGGCAGGGCGACATAATAAGAGACGGCAAGATAGGTCTCCATGAAATGGAGACCGCCCAGCGCACAGAAAAAAGCACCTAGCCCCAATGAGCCGCGCATGCGGAACAGGGCCAGCATGGCGCTAAAATAAAATAGGGCCTCTGCCAGAAGCAGAATGAGATTGAAGACCGTCTCCGGGACTGCTGGCATGAGGTGTTCGGTTTCTCCTACTCGTTACCATATGCTCTGGCGTTTGAGCTTGTGCCAAGGCATGCCGGTCGCTGTAGCGGACGTTCTCAAAGTTGCGATGTCTGAAATTTTGCCCTGTTTCAGAAGCAGATGGCCCGCATTCTCCAGAGCCGGGCCCCAGTGCTCCGGTGAGATGGGATTTCAGATGATATGCTGGAAAGAACGTGCCTGAACAAGGGCTGTTCCGTCATCCTGGCCTTGCGCAGCCCTAAGTATAGAAGCACGCATGGCCTGTGTGAGCCTGCATGCTTAAGCATTCAGGTGACGCAAGGGTATCTGAAGGTGGTACGCAGGCGGGAAGGGGACTGCGTCGCGCTAAACTTTTTCGAGAAAGGTTTCCACAACCTTTTTCTCACCGGCTTTGTCGAACTGCACCGTCAGCTTGTTGCCGTCGATGCCGGAGACATGGCCATAGCCGAACTTGATGTGGAACACCCGCTCACCTTTGGAGAAAGCCGAGGGGGGGGCACTGGATGAGGCCACCAATGTGCCTTCGATCACCATAGGCCCGCCGCGCCGCCGACCAGCATCGGATGTGCCGGCTCCCCGCCGTTCCGAGCCGGCGCGGTCCATGCGTTCAAAGCCGCCTTCACGTTGCTTCTGTGCGCGCTGCCAGCCCGGTGTGCCATAGGAGGAGCCGGAGAAGGGCTCTGCCCGGTCAAACCGGCTGGCCCCGTAGCTGCCGCCTCCACCATAGGAAGAGCCACCCCAGCCGAAACCACCCTTGCTTTCTTCCACTTGCACATGATCGTTCGGCAATTCATCCAGAAAGCGGCTGGGCACGGTGGAGTTCCATAGCCCATGAATCCGCCGGTTGGAGGCCAGATAGATGCGCGCGGAGGCCCGCGCCCGGGTGATGCCCACATAGGCGAGGCGGCGTTCTTCCTCCAGCCCGGCCTTACCCTGCTCATCCAGCGCGCGCTGGTGGGGGAAGAGCCCTTCCTCCCAGCCGGGCAGAAACACCGTGTCGAACTCCAGCCCCTTGGCTGAATGCAGGGTCATGATCTGCACCGCATCCTCGCCGGGGCCCTTGTCCGTATCCATGACGAGGGAGATGTGTTCCAGAAAACCGGGGAGATTCTCGAACGGCTCCATGGAGCGCACGAGTTCCTTGAGGTTTTCCAGCCGGCCAGCCGCTTCAGCGGAGCGGTCCTTCTGCCACATCTCGGTATAGCCGCTTTCATCCAGAACGATCTCGGCCAGTTCGGTATGGGGCAGGGTGCGGGCCTGTTCGCGCCACCGCGCGAAGCTTTCCAGAAGGCCACGCAGAGTGTTGCGGGGTTTGGGTTTCAGCTCTTCGCTTTCCACCAGCAGGTGGGTCGCCTCTTGAAGCGGCACACTGGCAGAGCGGGCGACATCATGCACCAGCTTCATGGTGGCGTCGCCAATGCCGCGCTTGGGCACATTCACGATGCGCTCGAAAGCCAGATCATCGGACGGTGAATTCACGCAGCGCAGATAGGCCAGTGCATCGCGGATTTCCGCCCGTTCATAAAAGCGCGGCCCGCCAATCACCCGGTAATTGAGTCCCAGTGTGACGAAACGATCTTCAAACTCACGCATCTGGAACGAGGCGCGTACCAGAATCGCGATCTGCGAGAGCGGATGCCCGGCGCGTTGCAGCGCCTCGATCTCATCGCCGATGGCACGGGCTTCCTCGCCACTGTCCCACGCGCCGGTGACGGTGACTTTTTCGCCGAGATCACCTTCGGAAAACAGGGTCTTGCCCAGCCGTCCGTCATTATGTGCGATGAGATGGGAGGCCGCTGCCAGAATATGCCCAGTGGAGCGATAATTACGCTCCAGCCGGATGACCTTCGCACCGGGAAAATCGCTCTCGAAGCGCAGGATATTATCCACCTCCGCCCCGCGCCAGCCATAGATGGACTGGTCATCATCACCCACGCAGCACACATTTCTGGAACCCTGCGCCAGAAGGCGCAGCCAGAGATATTGCGCAACATTGGTGTCCTGATACTCGTCCACCAGAAGATATCTGAAACGTTGGTGATATTCGGCGAGCACATCGGGATGTTCGCGGAACAGCCGGATGCCTTCCAGCAGCAGATCGCCGAAATCCACCGCATTCAGGGCCTTCAGCCGGGCCTGATAGGCCATGTAAAGCGCAATGCCCTTGCCATTGGCGAAGGCCCCGCCTTCCCCGGCGGGGACATCCTTGGGTGAAAGGCCGCGGTTTTTCCAGCCGTCGATCAGGCCGGCGAGCATGCGGGCGGGCCAGCGCTTGTCGTCAATATTGTCTGCCGCCAGAAGCTGCTTGAGCAGGCGCAGCTGGTCATCCGTATCCAGAATGGTGAAGCCGCTCTTCAGCCCCACCAGCTCATGATGCCGACGCAGAATGCGCACGCCAATGGCATGGAAGGTGCCCAGCCAGGGCATGCCTTCCACCTGATCGCCCACCATGGTGTGGATGCGTTCCTTCATCTCGCGCGCGGCCTTGTTGGTGAAGGTCACGGCGAGAATCTGCGAGGGCCAAGCGCGCCCGGAGGCCAGAACATGGGCGATGCGGGTGGTGAGCACCCGCGTTTTTCCGGTGCCGGCGCCGGCCAGCACCAGCAGCGGGCCATCCAGCGTTTCCACGGCCTCGCGCTGTTCCGGGTTGAGGCCGGAAAGATAGGATGGCGCCATGCTGCCTTCCGCATCCGCACCGGTCGCGACAGCGCCGCGCAGGCGTGCGGTGATGCTGCCCGGGCGGGGGGCGGGGCGTTCGGGTGCGGGTTCCATGCGGCGTGGATCTGCGGGAGTGTTCAAAACGGAAATCTCGTCTCGCCCCTGATTCTCAAGTGAGAACAAAATGGCATCATGTGCGCGGAATGGCGAGAGGGCGCGCCCCTGATGCCTTTCCCGGCCTGTTGTTCCGCCCTGCTATAGCAGAGAGGCATGCTCTGCAGATGGGGATGGGTCGGGTTTTCTGCCAGTCCGGCAGGCGGGCGGGCTTTGTCGTGCCATGCAAATGCTTGACACAGCCTTGTGCGCAGCGTCTTGCTGCCGGCATGTCGCCCCCTTCCTCACAGGTCCCGCCGGATGGACCGCTCATCTCCTCTCCTCCGCTCACCACGGATGTGCGCGCACGGATGGAGGTGGACACGCCGCATTCGCAGATTGTGCGTTTCGGCGCAGACAAGCCGCTGAAGCTGGATGCCGGCGTTCTGCTGCCGCATCTGCAGATCGCCTATCAGACCTATGGCGTGCTGAACGCGGAGCGCTCCAATGCGGTGCTGGTGTGTCATGCCCTGACGGGGGACCAGCATGTGGCCAGCGACAATCCGGTCACGGGCAAGCCGGGCTGGTGGGAAACCATGGTGGGGCCGGGCAGGCCCATTGATACGGATCGCTTTTTCGTCATCTGCTCCAATGTGCTTGGCGGCTGCATGGGCACGACGGGCCCTTCATCCTTCAATCCGCAGACGCACCAGCCCTGGGGGCTGGAGATGCCTGTCGTCACCATTCGCGATATGGTGAATGCCCAGGCCATGCTCATCAATCATCTGGGCATCGAGACATTGCTGTGCGTGGCCGGTGGCTCCATGGGCGGCATGCAGGTGCTGCAATGGGCAGTGAGTTATCCTGAACGGGTCTTCTCCGTCATGCCGATTGCGACAGGCGCACGCCATTCGGCCCAGAATATCGCCTTCCACGAGGTGGGCCGGCAGGCGGTGATGGCTGATCCAGACTGGCGCGGCGGGCGCTACATGCTGGAAGGGGTGATGCCCCATCGTGGCCTGGCGGTCGCCCGCATGGCGGCGCATGTCACCTATATGTCGGATCAGGCGCTGCACCGGAAGTTTGGCCGCCGGCTGCAAAACCGCGCCATGCCCACTTTCGGCTTCGATGCGGATTTTCAGGTGGAAAGTTATCTGCGCCATCAGGGCGAGGCTTTCGTGCAGCGTTTCGATGCCAACTCCTATCTCTATGTGACGCGCGCGATGGATTATTTCGACATTGCGGCGGAACATGATGGCGTGCTGGCCCATGCCTTCCGGGGTTCGAAGACACGCTTCTGCATCGTCTCCTTCACTTCAGACTGGCTGTTCCCCACCTCGGAATCGCGCATCATCGTGCATGCACTGAATGCGGCTGGGGCCAATGTGTCCTTCACGGAGGTGGAGAGTGACAAGGGCCACGATGCCTTCCTGCTGGATGAGCCGGAACTGTTCGCCATTACCCGTGGCTTTCTCGACAGCGCGGCCCGCACGCGGGGCCTTCCTGCGGTGGGGAGGAGCTGACCATGGCGCAGAGGCTTCTGGATGAAAGTGCCGTGCGCCAGCAGGGCGGGCGTGTGGATCTGGTGGTGGTGGCCGAGATGGTGGAGCCCGGCTCGCGCGTGCTGGATGTGGGCTCGGGCGATGGTGCTCTTCTGGAACTGCTCGCCACCACACGCGGCTGCGATGCCCGCGGCATTGAACTCTCTCGCGAGGGGGTGAATGCAGGTGTGGCGCGGGGCCTTGCCATCATTCAGGGCGATGCGGATGTGGACCTCGCCTATTATCCCGATGATGCCTTTGATTATGTCATCCTATCCCAGACCTTGCAGGCGACCCGGCGTCCGCGCTGGGTGATGGAGCAGATGCTGCGGATTGGCCGGCGCGCCATCGTCTCCTTCCCCAATTTCGGCCACTGGCGCTCGCGGCTGGATCTTCTAGTGAATGGCCGCATGCCGGTGACGGAGAACATGCCCTTCGCCTGGTATGAGACGCCGAACATCCATTTCTGCACCATCCGCGATTTCGTGGCGCTGGCGCAGGAACTGGATGCGAAGATGGAACAGGCCGTGGCGCTGGATTCCGCCGGCCATCGGGTGCGTTTCAACATGCCTTGGTGGGTGTGGAACCTGATGGGTGAGCAGGCGGTGTTCCGGCTTTCACGCAAGGATGAGCGGCGGGCAGAAGGCTGAGGGATGATGTGGAGCCTCATCTTCATTCTGGGCATCACGCTCATGCTGGGGGGCGCGGGTGTGCTGGCCGCGCTGAAAACCCGGGATACGCAATGGCCTTTCGCTCTGAGCTTTTTCACCCTGTTTCCGGTCACGCTGGTGCTGGCCGTGATGGGGGAGGGCGCGCCCTGGCGACGGGTCATGCTCTGCGCACTCGTGGCGCTTTATGTGGGGCGTATGCTCTACACGCTGTTTTTCTGGTTCGGGGCCACGGGGGCGTCCAAACTGAAGGCGGATATGAGCACAGGCACACTCATATCCCTACCGTTGGTCCTCACCTTTGTGTTCGGTTGGCTCTATGCCTTGCCCTTCTTTGCCGCGATGAACCGGGTCGGCCCGTTTGATCTGTGGGATGGCGCAACGCTTCTTCTGTATGGGGTGGGCACATTCTTTCATTTCGGGGCGGATTACCAGAAATGGGCCTTTCGACAGCAGCCGCAGAACAGGGGCCATCTGTTGCGCACAGGCCTGTGGGGCCTTTGCCGTCACCCCAATTATTTCGGGGATTTCCTGATTTATCTATCCTTCGCCTGCGCCTCTGTCTGGCCGTGGGGGCTTGTGGCACCGCTGGTCAATCTGGCCCAGTATTTCGCCGATGCTATACCGAAGAATGAGAAAATGTCCGCCGCGCATTATGGGCCGGCGTGGCAGGCTTATTGTCGGCAGGTGCCGACCTTTCTGCCGAAATTTCTGCCCCAGTTCCGGCCTGCTTCCGGCAAGGATGATTCACGGGGCTGAGAGCGTGGCTTTTTGTTCAGCCGGTGGTTTGGATGCACATGCCACGGATGTGGCCTCCTGTGGTGCGCACACACGCCCTGCGGATGCACCGCCCGGCACAAGGGTGGGCTCCAGAACCGGCACAAGGCGGGTGCGGCGGACAGGGACGGGGCGATAAAGCTGCTTTGTCGCCTCCACCACCAGAGCGCCGGAAAATGGCAGGGACAAGCGCCCGCCTATGCGCTCGACAGCCACGGCCGTGCGCTGGAACCAGCGGCTGGGCGGGGCATAAAGCGCCTCATCCCACCCCACAGGTGTGAACAGCGCCTCGCGCAGCAGGCTCACCACCTGCCCCCGTGAGAAGGGACGGCCATTGCCGAAGGGAGTTGTATCTAGTCGGGCCCAAACGCCCCGCCGGTTCGGCACCACGGCCAGAAGCCGGCCGCCCGGAGAGAGTACGCGCCACACCTCGCGCAGCATGTCTTCGGCGTCAGATGTCATTTCCAGCGCATGCACCACAATCACCCTGTCCACGCTGGCAGTGGGCAGGGGCAACAGCATTTCATCCACAAGCCCGGTGGCTGGCGGGCCTTCCGGTGGCCAGCGCACTACACCCTGTGCCGCCGGCATCATGGCGATGCAGCGTTCAGCCTCATCCTGAAAGACACCCAGATAGGGCGTGGCATAGCCCAGCCCGAGAACGGCCATGCCCGTGACATCTGGAAACCGGCGACGGATGACGCGCCCCAGAAGCCGGCGCGTCATCACGCCGATGGGCTGGGCGTAGAAGTTTCGCAGGTCCACGACATCAAGATACATGCGGGTTTTCCGGCTCCTGTTTGCGATCTGTTGAAGGGCTGCACGATGTTGGCTGCCATTTATGATACACACAGGCTTCAGTAATAGCCCGTGGCATTGTTGTGCCGCGGGAAATCCGTCGGGCGGTTCCGGCTGTCCCGGCCCTTATCAGTTCCGGAGAGTGCCTGTGCCTGCCATTGTCCGCCTTGTGCCCTGCCTGAGTGACAATTATGCGGTGCTGCTGCATGACGATGCCAGCGGCGTCACCGCCATCATCGATGCCCCGGAAGCCGCCCCCATCATTGCCGCGGCTGAAGCGGAAGGCTGGACCCCATCCATGGTGCTGGTCACGCATCACCATGCCGATCATGTGCAGGCTATTCCCGAGCTGAAGGCCCGTTATGATCTCACTATTGTGGGGCCGAAGGCGGAGGGGGCCTCCATTCCCGATCTGGATATTGCTGTCAGCGATGGCGATGAGGTGAAGGTCGGTGCGCTGGTGGCACAGGTGCTGTCCCTGCCGGGCCATACGGCGGGCCATGCGGTGTATCTGTTCACCGCCGAAAAGCTGCTGTTTGCCGGGGATACGCTGTTCTCTCTCGGTTGTGGCCGGCCCTTCGAGTGTCCGCCCGCCGTGCTCTGGCATTCGCTCGAGCGCCTGCGCGAGCTGCCGGACGATGTGCGCCTTTATTGCGGCCATGAATATACGCAGGCCAATGCGCGCTTTGCCCTTTCGGTCGACCCGGACAATGAGATTCTCAAAACCATGGCGCAGGCGATTGATGCCCGCCGGGCAGCGGCGGAACCCACCTTGCCCTCTCTTCTGGGGCTGGAAAAGCAAGCCAATCCATTCCTGCGGGCCGATGATGCAGCGCTGGCCGGCCGACTGGGACTGGCGGGTGCACCAGCGGAAGATGTGTTCACCGAATTGCGGGCGCGCAAGAATGATTTTCGCGGCTGAGGCGAGATGAGGGACACCATGCAGCAGGATCTTTCCGCGCTCACGTCCGAAGAGATCATCACCCTTCTTGAGCTTCAGCCGCACCCCGAAGGGGGGCATTTTCGCGAAACCTTCCGCGATGTGGCGGCCAATGGCGGGCGCGGGGCCTCAACCGCCATCTATTTCCTGTTGCGCGCCGGGGAGCGTTCGCACTGGCACAGGGTGGATGCGGTGGAGATGTGGCACTGGCATGCCGGCGCGCCCCTCAACCTCCACATTGCCGAGGGGAAATATGGTAACGGCGCGCGCAACACCGTGATTCTGGGGCCAGCCCTCCAGCAGGGCCAGCGTCCGCAGGGTGTGGTGCCCATTCATGCCTGGCAGGCGGCTGAAAGCCTGGGCGCGTGGACCCTTGTGGGGTGCACCGTTGCTCCGGCCTTCGAGTTCGCCGGTTTTGAACTGGCCCCGACCGGATGGGAGCCGGGCCGGAAAATCGGTTCTGAATGAGAAGCTCCGCGCCCGGATTCATATCCTGGATCGGACTGGTTCAGCCCCCGGTGGCGGAAAGGGTGAGAATATCCGGGGCCACCATATCTGCGGTTTCCTCCGCGCCCATCAGGGTCAACAGCTTGGCGCGCGCCCGGTTGACCCGGCTCTTGATGGTGCCCACCGCACAACCGCAGACATTGGCGGCTTCTTCATAGGAGAGGCCAGCCGCACCCACCAGTACCAGTGCCTCGCGCTGGTCATCCGGCAATCGGGTGAGGGCTTCTTCCACGGATTTGAGGGTGAGCGCCCATTCCTGCTCGGGCCCGGCATGATGGCTTTGGCCCGCCAGATGGGCCAATCCATCACTCTCGCGGCGGCGCTTGCGGATATCCGTGTAAAAGCTGTTGCGCAGAATGGTGAATAGCCAGGCCCGCATATTGGTGCCGGGCTCGAATTTGTCGATATTGGAAAGCGCCTTCAGCAGGGTTTCCTGCACCAGATCATCCGCCTCGGAGCGACCGCGTGTGAGTGCACGGGCAAAGGCGCGCAAGGCGGGCAGCAGGGCAACGACCTGATTGCGCGGGTCAGCAACGCTATCCGTCCTTTCATGCGGCGCATGGCCCTTCGAACCGCTTGCCCGTGAAGGGGGCGACTGGGCTGACGGCTCCTGCACCGGCTGTGGCCGGGTACCGCTCTTCAAATGGGGCATGTGCGATGTCACGTCCATGGCCCTCCATCCTTCTTCCTTCAGGAAGATCTGTTTCTGCGGAAGAGATGGGCGGCATCTGCAATGGCGGCAAAATGCCGCGCCTTCCCCCGCTCAGGACTGATAGCAGAACGCGGGATGAGGGCGATTGCAAGTGTCTTTTACGTGACCATTTGGAGGCGCGGCTATATTGGGGCGTTACTCGAGCTGCGCGTGCATCGCAGCAAAAAGTATTGTACAAACAATATGTAAGCGCTGGACTGGTTTAAATTCGAATCAGGATTGTTGAGCGAATTGAAGAGGGTGAGATGCCACGCCCTGCACAATCCGCCATTTGGTGAGGAGGCGTATCGCATCTCACTTTCAAGGTCGGAAGGTGCGGGTGTTGGTGCTGTGCTTGCCGCCTTTTTGTCCGGCATGGGCAGCCAGACTTCGATCCCGCGAGAAGCTGCGGTTTTCATCCGCCACATTCTGCCCGCCCTTGCGACCGGCTTCGGCTGCCAGAGAGCGGTTGCGGAAAAAGCTGCGCTTTTCAGCGGGCACGCTTTCTCCGCCTTTCCGGGCGATGGCGCGGCGCTTTTCCTCATCCATGGCGGCAAAACCCCGGCGGGCGGGATGTTGCGCTTCGGCCGGTGTGGACTGTGCAATCCGGGCCGTGCCGGTTGCGTGGCCTGCCGTTTTGATTGCGGCCTTCGCGTTACCGGCGCGAGAGGCTGGCCGGGTGGTGCTGATGGCCTTGTCTGCGGCTTTTCCCATGGCCTTGCTCCTTTTGCGGACATGGTGATGCGCAATCAACGTGGTGGGCCCGATCAGGTTCCAGAACCGCGCGCCATTTGTGGCACCGGCCATCAAGTGTGGCGCGTTTCGCTTTCCATGTCCCCATCTGCCGGGCTGGGAAGAAGGGCGCAGATGATACCAACCGCCCCTTTTCGGGCGGCGGAAAGCGCTCCGCCAAGCTGGCTGGCAAAGCCATGCGCCAGCTCCGCCCGGTTCATGATCCGTTGCACCTGATCGGCCAAATCCGCCTTGGCTGCATCGGCCTTGATGCCGATGCAGACCCGCACCCGCCCCTGCTCGACCGCGCCTTCCAGCACGAATTGCGCGGGCGATGAGGCCGCCAGTGGCATCAGGTCCAGCACCAGTTCCGCCACCATCAGCGCCAGCGGGACGGCCATATCCGTGGAAAGAGGCGTGTCTTCTACCTCGACTGAAAGGCGCAGGGGCTGTTCTGTGCTGTTCTCAAGCAGGCCCGCCATTTCCCGCAGCAATTCGCCCAGATGCACACGGGAGCCCTCCATCGCCTCATGCAGGATGCGATGGACGAGGGCGAGCGTATTGATACGAATACGCAGTTGCTCGAAGCGTTGGCGGTCTTCACCCGCATTCAGGCCCGCGCCATACAGGCTGATGAGGGAAACGACGATTTGCAGGCTGTTCTTGATGCGGTGGTGAATTTCGCGCACCAGAGCGGTCTTTTCCGCCAGACTGGCCCGTAACCGGGCATCGCGCTGACGAACGGCGCTGGCCATATCTTCCACCGCATGGCCCAGAACGCGGAATTCACTGGGGGCGGATTTCAGCCGGGTGGGGCGAAAGCCATAATGGCCTTGGGCATAAACCGCCGTGACCCGGCGCAGATACAGCAACCAGCGCAAAATGGTGCTGTCAATCGCCAGCCACAGCGCAATCAGGCTGAGCACGGCGATGAAGGCGGGGAGGGCAAAACTGGTGACCATTGTGAGCGCATTGCGGCGCACCAGCTTTTCCGTGGGCAAGGCGAAGGCGGCGACCAGCCCCTCCCGTCCCAGAGGTGTGAGGGTCCAACTCCAGAGCTGTCCGGTCTCATCCCGATACTCCATCACTCTGGGGGAGGTTTGCAGGCTGAGAGGAGTGGGGAAAATGCGCGCTCTTCCGATGGGGACGTTGCTGGCCAGTTCTGCGCCATCTGCCGTCAGTAGGGTGATGTCACCTTCCGGCGGCAGTAATTGGCGTTTCAGAAGGGCGCTGAGCCAGTCCGTGTTGATCTCCATGGCCATCTGTCGGCCCGCCGGATCATCCAACGGCAGCAGGCCAAGAAGAGTTGGCGCGCCGTCTTCGGTGCGATGCAAGACATCCGGGCGATGCAAGGAGAGGCCTGCCGCCGGGGGGTGGAGCGCGGTGCCACGGGGTGGCAATGTGGTTTGAAAGCCGGGCCGGGCGGAGCAGAGCGGGGTTCCAGCCTGATCGAGCAGGGCGATATTCTCGGCAAAGGGCAGGCTCGCCACAGCACCGGCCAGCAGCTCTGTGCATCCGGTCTCAGCCTGTTTGACAGCCGGCATGCGGGCCAGGTTGCCAAGAGCCGCGCTGGCGGTGTGGAACACATCTTCCATCTGCCCGGCGGCGGAAGCAGCTCCGCGCAGTAAACGCTCCCGTGCTGCCTGTTCCCGGTTCTGCACCAGAGCCAGCCCCTGCGCGAAGGTGAGGATGGTGATGGGGGCGAGTGCGAGGATTAGCACCAGCACCAGCCGTCGGCGCACACTGTCCAGCAGGTGCCGGGGCTGGCCCATGGCCGATGCGAAAATGGCATGTCGTTCACGGTGCCGGGCTGTGGTGGCGGAGTTTGACGTGTCTGGATCTTGACCTGTCACCCATCCCTCCGCTGCTGTGCGACATGGCTATCGTCTTCATAATGCTGGAAAAGCCGGATGGTTCCATGTCCAGGTGGCGCGAAAGCAGCATAAGAAATCTGGAGAGGTATGGAACTTTCATGTTCCGGCCGTGTTGAAACTTCATGGAATAAAATCCCGCCTGCACGGGGCGCTGTGGATGAGCGATGGCGGGTGAAGGAGACAGGATGCCCAATTCGTCCCTTGTGAAGCAGTTGCCGGCCTTGCGACGCTATGCGCGCGCCTTGCTGGGGGCGCAGCAGGCCGGGGATGCGGCGGTGCGCGATACGCTGGAAGCCATGCTGGATGGGCGTGTGGCAGTGGAAGGGGGAACTTCGCCACGCGTGGCGCTCTATCGCGCCTTTCATCAATTGCGTGTGATGGGCCGTGACGGGGCAGCCAGCGTGGAAGGGCCTGCCGAACTGCGCGCAGATCAGCGCCTGCAATCGCTGGACCTATCATCGCGCATGGCGTTTCTGCTGACGGCCATGGAAGGGTTTTCCTATGCCGAAACGGCCCGCATTCTAGGCTTGGGCATGGGGCAGGTGGAGGCGCAGGTGATGGCGGCGCAGAGCGATATTGATCGCCAGACAGCCACGCGTGTGCTCATCATCGAGGATGAATGGCTCATTGCGCTGGATCTGAAAACATTGGTGAGTGAACTGGGACACGATGTTATCGGCGTGGCCCCCACCCGCACACGTGCTGTGGAAATGGCGCGTGAAGGTGGTTTTGGCCTTGTTCTGGCCGATATTCAGCTTGCTGATGGTTCGTCTGGAATTGAGGCTGTGGGAGATATTCTTTCCAGCTTCAATGTTCCTGTCATCTTTATCACAGCTTTTCCTGATCGCCTCTTGACGGGAGAGCGTCCCGAACCAACCTATTTGATAGCCAAGCCGTTCCTGAGCGAGACGGTGAAGGCCACCATTGCCCAGGCGCTTTTCTTTCATGAAGCAGAGCAGGCTGTGGCGAAGGCGGGCTCTACCGGAGCGCAAGAGATTGGCCGGTTTTCCTAAAGATGACCCAATGGAGGGCTCAATGGCCGAGAATGCCGAGAACAACGTGACTCTGGACAATCTGCGCAAGGAACTGAGCCAGATGCGTGATGAGCTGTCGCAGATGCTGGAAACTGCTGGCGAGAGCGCACGTGCCAAGGCCAAGGAAACCGCAGCAAAGGCGGAACATATGGCTGATGAGGCCTCGCGCATGGCGGGTCGTGGATGCGGCGCACTGAAAGATACTGTTCGCGAGCAGCCGGTAACGGCCTGTGCTGTTGCGGCAGGCGTCGGCCTTCTTGTGGGTCTGCTGCTGCATCGCCGGTGATCTGTGCCGGCCTTGGTTGAGGTCATGGCCATGCCATGGCCGGCCCTTTGGATCTGCAACTGACATGAGCCCTCGTACCTTGCGGTGCGGGGGTTTAGTTTTATGCGCGCTGCGCGTTCAGGATTCAGGTTGTGGAAAGGCAATGCCCAGCCTACACAAGGCGTTGCGCAGGCTGGCTCCGCTATAGGGCTTGTCCAGCCGGAAAATGGCGGAGAGGCTGCTCAACTCCTCCTCCAGTTCCTCCCAGGCGTGGCCGCTGGCGATGATGATTGGCAATTTCGGTGCAAGCTCCCGCAGGGCCTGCGCCACCGCAATACCGGACATGTCCGGCAGACCAACATCCACGATCGCCAGAAGGAGAGAGCAGGAGAGGGGGGTAGAGAGGGACGCTGCAGGCAGAGGTGCAGCTTCGGGCAGAGCCTGTGGTGTGGTGGAGCCGGCCGGAGCGTTTCCAGCCTGCACGGCGGGTGAGCCGCCAAGCGCCGAGCGGGCATGATGAAGGGCTGCCGCGCCATGGGAGGCGGTGGCGACATGAAAACCCATATCTTCCAATGCATGGCGTGCCGCAAGTGCCACGATGGGTTCATCTTCGACCAGAAGAATGGCGTCGCGCCCGCTTGGCCCGGCCTCCACGGCACATCTCCCCTGTCTGCGTCCAGAAAGGCCGCTGTGGCGCGATGGATGAGTGTTGCGGTGGGCTCACGCCGGCTGGCCGCAGGCATCATGGCCATCTTTTCGGCCATGGGGAAGGGGGTGAAAGTGGAGCCGGATATGAAAAGAGGCCGGCCCGATAGGCCAGCCTCTTTCAATCATATCGGCATGTTCGCGCAGCCTCACAGCTGCTGAAACAGCACGCTCAGAGCATGGCCGGCAGAACGCGGTCCGGCGGACGGTGGCCATCCATGAAGGTCTTGATGTTCACAATGACCTTTTCACCCATATCCACGCGGCCTTCCAGCGTGGCGGAGCCGAGATGTGGCAACAGCACCACCTTGCCCTGCCGGGCGAGGCGCACCAGCTTGGGATTGACGGCTGGTTCCTGCTCGAACACATCCAAGCCTGCACCGGCAATGTCACCGGATTCGATCAGGCGGGCGAGGGCGCTTTCGTCGATCACTTCTCCGCGAGCGGTATTCACGACGAAGGCTTCCGGCTTCAGCAGCTTGAGGCGGCGTGCTGAAAGCAGGTGGAAGGTGGCCGGCGTATGAGGGCAGTTGATGGAGACGATATCCATCCGCGCCAGCATCTGGTCAAGGCTCTCCCAATAGGTGGCGTCCAGCGTCTCTTCCACGGCGTGCGGCAGGCGATGGCGATTGTGATAGTGAATCTGCAGGCCGAAAGCCTTGGCACGACGGGCGACAGCTTGCCCGATGCGGCCCATGCCGATAATGCCGAGACGCTTGCCCCAGATGCGGCGACCGAGCATCCATGTCGGCGACCAGCCGGCCCAGTCCTCACCCTCATGGGTCATCACCTGTGCGCCTTCGGCAATGCGACGCGGCACGGCGAGGATGAGCCCCATGGTAAGGTCCGCCGTATCCTCGGTGAGGACACCAGGCGTATTGGTGACGGTGATTCCCCGGGTGAGGGCCGTGGCCACGTCGATATGGTCCACACCATTGGAGAAAGAGGCGATCAGCCGCAGATTTTCACCGGCCTGAGACAGCACGGCCGAATCAATCCGGTCCGTCACTGTGGGTACAAGCACATCGGCTTCTTTCACAGCCTGAACCAGTGCGGCCTGATCCATGGGGGTATCATCGACGTTCAGTTGTGCGTCGAAGAGTTCCCGCATACGCGTTTCCACCGATTCCGGCAGCTTGCGTGTGACGACGACCAGCGGTTTGCGGCGCACCATGGGCACTCCCCCATTCCCCATTTCTTAACCGTTCTACCCCGTCTATCAGACAGGCGGGGAAACACAAAGCGCCCTTTCGCACTGCGGTCTTGACGAAGAGCGGGTGCGGGCGCACTTCCCCACGGTGTAATTCGCTGTGAAAGGACAGAGCTGATGTTGCCGATGGCGCGACCTTTGGGCCTGCGAAGCCTTGCCATTCTTGCACTTGCTTTCGCGGTGACCGCTGGCGCGGACAAGCCGGCGGAGGCCGCGGGCAACAGTGTAACCGGGTTGCCTGTACCGCGCTTCGTTTCACTAAAGGCGGATAAGGTGAATGTGCGAAACGGCCCCAACCGCAACCATGATGTGGCCTGGATCTTCTCCCGCGCGGGCCTTCCTGTGGAGGTGACGGCGGAATTTGAAACCTGGCGGCGCATTCGTGATTCTGATGGTTCGGAGGGCTGGGTGTATCACTCGCTGCTTTCTGCCCGACGCACGGCCCTGATCGCCCCCTGGAAGAAGGAGGGCACCGTGCCGCTGCGTGATGAGCCGGCGGAAACGGCTGGTGTTGTCGCCCAGCTTGAGCCGGGCGTGCTGGGCACCGTGAAGGAGTGCAACGGCAAATTCTGCCATCTGGAAGGCAAGGGCTTTGATGGCTATGTGGCCCAGTCCGACCTGTTCGGGGTCTATCCCAACGAAAAGATCGATTGAGGTGAAGGCCCGGCCAGCAGTCTGGCCGGGCTGTTCCTTTAAAAGGCCTGCACAAGCGGGTGACGGGGCCGGGACAGGCCGCTGAAAGGCTTGTTTGGCGCGTCGTGCTCGGGCATCGTGCCTCCCCATGTGAAGGGGGCTGCCCGGCGCGTGCTGATGCGTGCTGCGCCGTGTGCGCTCCTGTTGCCTTGTCCGGTGCGTGCCGGTTGAAGCCTGACAGTGTTCGGGCCCGGCCCGTGCGTCCTTCCGGAATGCCGAACTGGAAAGCCGATGTCCCCACATCCCCGCCCCATCAAGCCCGGTGACCATGTGTTTCTGGTGGATGGCTCATCCTTCGTGTTCCGGGCCTATTTCCAGTCCATCAATCAGGACAGGAAATATAATTTCCGCTCGGACAGGCTGCCGACTGGGGCGGTGCGGCTGTTCTGCAACAAGCTGTTCCAGTTTGTGCGTGAAGGGGCGATGGGCATTCACCCGACCCATCTGGCCATCATCTTCGACAAGTCGGAGGATTCCTTCCGCAAGGCGCTTTACCCACAATATAAGGGCAACCGTCCCCCACCGCCCGATGAGCTGATTCCCCAGTTTCCCCTGATGCGGGAGGCTGTGCGTGCCTTCGGCCTCATCCCCGTGGAACAGGCGCGTTACGAGGCGGATGATCTGATCGCTACCTATGCCCGGCAGGCCACGCAGGCCGGTGCTGATGTGCTGGTGGTTTCCGCCGACAAGGATCTGATGCAGATCGTCGGCCCCAAGGTGGGCATGTATGATCCGGCCTCGGGCGAGAATGGCCGGGCGGGCGCGAGGCCGGAGCGCCGTATCGGTGTGGCCGAGGTGGAAGAGTATTTCGGCGTGGGACCGGAGCATGTCACCGATGTACAGGCGCTGGCGGGCGATTCCACCGATAATGTGCCCGGCGTGCCCGGCATCGGCATCAAGACGGCGGCGACCCTGATCCGGGAATTCGGCGATCTGGAGACATTGCTGGCGAAGGCGGAGACCATCAAGCAGCCCAAGCGTCGCCAGTCCCTGATCGAGAATGCAGAGGCTGCGCGCATCTCCAAGACCCTGGTGACGCTGGTGCAGGATGTAGATGTGGAGGTGCCACTGGAGGATCTGGTGCTGGAAGCACCGAACCCGACCCATCTGGTCGCCTTCCTCAAGGCCATGGAGTTCACCACCATCACCCGCCGCGTGGCGGAAGCCTATGAGGTGGATGCCGGCGCGGTGGAGCCGGACCCGAAACTGGCGCCGGATGGCGGCCTGTTCACGCCTGGCGATGAAACTCCGGCGCAGGAAAAGTCTGGCAATGCCGCAAGTCCGGCGGAAAAAGACGCCGGCTCGGAGAAAATCGCAGAGGCTGGCGATCAGGAGATGACGCCTTCCGCGCTGGCCCAGTCCCGCGCCCGGGAGGCACGCGCCCTGCCGGTGGACCACAAAACATACGCCACCCTCACCACGCCGCAGGAGCTTGAGGCATGGTGTGCCCGGGCCATGGACCAGGGTTTGGTGGCCTTTGATACCGAAACCACATCACTGGACCCGATGTCGGCGGATCTGGTCGGCGTTTCGCTGGCCCTTGCGCCGGGTGAGGCCTGCTATATCCCCCTTAGCCATCGTGGCGGGGAGGGGCTGTTCAGCGACGGGCTTCTTGATGGCCAGATTCCGATGGAAAAGGCGTTGAAGCTGCTGCGCCCCATGCTGGAGGACAAGGGCACCCTCAAGATCGGCCAGAATGTGAAATATGACCAGCTGGTGCTGAAGCGTCATGGCATCACGGTGGGGCCGGTCGATTGCACCATGTGCATCTCCTATGATCTGGATGCCGGGCGTCATAATCACGGCATGGATGATCTTTCCGTCCGCCATCTGGGTCATACGCCGATTGCCTTTACGGAAGTAGTGGGCAAGGGCAAGGCGCAGGTGACCTTCGACAAGGTGTCTATTGAAGCAGCCTCCGGTTATGCGGCGGAAGATGCGGATGTGACCTTCCGCCTGTGGCAGGTGCTGAAGCCGCGTCTGGTGGCCGAAGGCAAGACCACCGTTTATGAAACGCTGGAGCGGCCCCTCATTCCCGTGCTGGTGCGTATGGAGGAGCGGGGCGTCGCTATCGACAAGGCCCTGCTGGCGCGCCTGTCTTCGGAGTTCGCCCAGAAGGCGGCGGGCATTGAGGCCGAGATCTGCGAGCTGGCGGGCGAGAAGATCAATGTCGGCAGTCCCAAGCAGATCGGTGAAATCCTGTTCGGCAAGCTGGGCCTGCCCGGCGGCAGCAAGACGGCGACGGGGGCTTGGTCCACACGCGCCAATGTGCTGGAGGAACTGGCGGAGCAGGGCCATACCCTGCCCCAGAAGATTCTGGAATGGCGTCAACTCTCCAAGCTGCGCTCAACCTATACGGATGCGCTGCCCAATTATGTGAATGCGCAGACCCATCGCGTTCACACTTCCTATGCGCTGGCGGCCACCACGACAGGTCGGCTCTCCTCATCCGATCCCAACCTCCAGAATATTCCCGTTCGCAAGGAAGAAGGCCGGCGCATCCGTCGCGCCTTTGTGGCCGAGCCGGGCCACCTGCTGATCTCGGCGGATTATTCGCAGATCGAGCTGCGCCTGCTGGCGGAGATCGCCGATATCGACGTGTTGCGACAGGCCTTCAGGGAGGGGCTGGATATTCACGCCATGACGGCATCCGAGATTTTCGGCGTGCCGGTGAAGGATATGCCCTCCGAGGTGCGCCGACGGGCCAAGGCCATCAATTTCGGCATCATCTATGGCATCTCGGCCTTCGGGCTGGCCAACCAGCTCGGCATTCCGCGGGAGGAGGCCGGAAAATATATCAAGCGCTATTTCGAGCGCTTCCCCGGCATTCGCGATTATATGGAGGAGACGAAAGTCTTCTGCCGTGAACATGGCTATGTGGAAACGCTGTTTGGCCGGCGTTGCCACTATCCCGATATTGCGGCCAAGAACCCCTCCATCCGGGCCTTCAATGAACGGGCGGCCATCAATGCGCGCCTGCAGGGCACGGCGGCGGATATTATCCGCCGCGCCATGATCCGCATGGAACCGGCGCTGGATGAGGCCGGGCTGAAGGCGCGCATGCTGTTGCAGGTGCATGACGAACTGGTGTTCGAGGTGCCGGAGGGCGAGGCGGAAAAGACCATTCCCGTGGTGCAGAAGGTGATGGAAAGAGCAGCGGCTCCGGCCGTACAGCTTGCCGTGCCCCTTGAGGTGGAAGCCCGCGCAGCGCGCAACTGGGATGAGGCACATTAAACTCAAATTAAATGTGAAATTATATAATCTCATTTTTTTGTGTTGAATTACTGAAAATGTGAGAATAGGATGTGGAATAGAGGCGGCAAGGCCTCTGCCCTGTTTTGCGCCTATCTGCATTCGGAGTTCTGCACATGGCCATCTCTGATCTGGCCTCATCTCGTTCATCTGCCCGTGCCCGCATGGAGCCTTTGGCGCGCCTGCCGGTGTTTTTCGGGCTTCAGGGGCGTCGGGTTCTGGTGCTCGGTGGCACCAGCGCCGCAGCCTGGAAGGCTGAACTTCTCTCTGCCGCCGGAGCGGTGGTGGATGTGGTGGCGTGTGAGATGGGCAGCGAGATGGTGCAGGTCGCTGCCGCACCGCCACAGGGGCCGATCACGCTTCATGTGCGCAACTGGTCCGCTCAGGATCTGGAAGGCGCGGCACTGGCGATTGGTGACAGCGCAGATGAATCCGAGGTGGTGCGGTTTGCGGCTGCCGCCCGCGCGGCTGGCGTGCCCGTGAACATGATCGACAACCCCGCTCCCAGTGATTTCACCTTCGGGGCGATCGTTAATCGCTCGCCGCTGGTGGTGGGGATCTCGACGGATGGCGGTGCTCCGGTTTTCGGGCAGGCTGTGCGCGGACGTATCGAGGCGCTGTTGCCGGCCGGTTTTCGCGGCTGGGCTTCGGCGGCCAAGACATGGCGGGAAAGCGTCTCCGGTCTTTCCACCCACGCGCGCCGTACCTTCTGGGAGCGCTTTGCACAGCGGGCTCTTCAGACGCCGCACACTGCACCGGGGGAGACAGACCGCAATGCCCTTCTCTTAAACCTTGAAAGGGTGGGGGAGGATACAGCGCGCGGCGGTTCCGTCGTGCTGGTGGGGGCCGGGCCGGGAGATCCGGAACTACTGACCCTGAAGGCCGTCCGCGCTCTGCAATCGGCCGATGTGGTTCTTTACGACAATCTGGTGTCGTCCGAGGTGCTGGATTTTGCCCGGCGCGAGGCGAAGAAAATGCTGGTGGGCAAGATTGGCCATGGCCCTTCCTGCAAGCAGGATGACATCAACCGGATGATGGTGAGCCTTGCCCGTGAGGGCCGCCGCGTGGTGCGGCTGAAGGGGGGCGAGCCCATGATTTTTGGCCGGGCGGGCGAGGAAATCGCTGCCTGCCGCGCCGCCGGTGTGCCGGTGGAATCGATTCCGGGCATTTCCGCGCCGCAGGGGGCCGCGAACCGCCTTCTGGCCTCGCTGACCCATCGCGATCATGCCCGCCGGCTGCAATTCATGACGGCTCATGGCCGGGACGGCAAACTGCCGAAGGATCTGGACTTTAAGGCGCTGAGCGATCCTGCCGCGACAACGGTGGTCTATATGCCCCGACGCACGTTGGCAGTTCTGGTGGCCGCGCTTGAAACCGCAGGAGCAGATCTGTCCACGCCGGCGCTGGCGATCTTCTCGGCCACGCGCCCGGATGAGAAGGTGGTGGCCGCACCGCTCGGCCAGTTGGAGGCTGCCGTTTCTGCTGCGCATGAGGCCGGGGCGGAAGGGCCCTGCCTTGTGCTCTATGGCCATGCGCTGGCGGAAGCTGCCGCACTGCCGGCGGATTCCTGGCCGGGTGAAGCTGCACCTGTGGCGGCTGTGGCGGTAGGCTGAAGACGGGCGGAGTTCCCCAAGGCCGAACGCGGTGCGATATAGAAAAGGGGCCATGACGGCCCCTTTTTGATGTTTCAGGCCCGGCTTCAGGCTGGCATCTGATAATCGAGCCACTTGCCCTGCGGCAGATCATAGATGCGCCCGGTAAAGTCCATCTCCGGCAGGCACATGCGCACGATGGCCTCGGCCGCGACTTCCGGCGCGGGTAGGCTCATCGGGTCCTCACCGGGGAACGCCTTGGCGCGCATATTGGTGCGGGTGGGGCCGGGGTTGAAGATATTGATCTTGAGCTGGCTGTTGATGCTTTCCGTCGCCCATGTCCGCGCCATGGTCTCAAGGGCGGATTTGCAGATGGCGTAAGGCCCCCAATAGGCTTTCGCCTTGTGCGGCGAGCCGGAGGAGACCATCACCACGCGGCCGGCCGGAGCCAGCCGCAGAAGCGGATCAAACGAGCGCACGCAGCGCCAGTTGGCCGTGACATTCAGAGCGAAGGTCGAATCCCAATCCTTCGGAAAGACATGGCCCAGCGGGGAAAGCGGCCCCAGCGTGCCAGCATTAGCCACATAGATATCCAGATGCCCGTAGCGTTCGAACAGGGCCGCGCCCAACCGGTCGATACCTTCGAAATCCGTCAGATTCAGCGGCACCAGCGTGGTGCTGCCGCCAATGGCCTGAATGGCATCATCCAGCTCTTCCAGTCCACCCTGCGTGCGCCCCACGGCGATGACATGCGCTCCAGCCTTAGCCAGCGCCAGCGCCGTGGCTGCGCCAATGCCGCGCGTCGCACCGGTAACAAGGGCGACCTTCCCATTGAGCGGGCGATCGGTGACATGTTCGGCAGAGACGGGGGCCGGGTTCGGCGTGCCGGCGGGGCTGTCAGTCATGAAAGGATCTCGACTCTGTTGGCGGGCTCAAAGCCAGCCGCGCAATTTGAAGAAGACATAGGGCAGAATGCCGGAGAGCACCATGGCCGTAAGCGTGAGCGGATAGGCAAAGCTCAGTTGCAGCTCCGGCATGTGGGAAAAGTTCATGCCATAGATGGAGGCGATGAGCGTGGGCGGCATCAGCACCACGGAGAGCACTGCGAAGATCTTGATGATGTTGTTCTGCTCCAGCCCCACCATGCCGATGGTGGCGTCCAGCATGAATTGCAGCTTGCCGCTCATGAAGGCTGCATAATCCGAAAGGCCTGCGACATCGCGGCTCATGGATTTGGTGGAAACCTTCGTTTCCTTCGTGACGGAAGAGCCGCCCGCATCCGCGCCCAGAAAAGACAGCAGGCGTTGCAGGGAGGCCAGGCTTTCCCGTGTGGCGGAGAGCAGGCGTTCCTTGCGGCCGATCTCGGCGAGAATATCGCGGTAACGCTGGCTGGCATTGCGTCGCTTATCATCATCATGATCGAACACGCGCCGTGAGAGGTTATCCACCTCAAGGCCGATCTGCTCCAGCATGTCGGCCCCGCGGTCGACCACGGCTTCCAGAATTTCGATAAGAATCTTCTCGCCGGTGATGTCGGGCGGGCAGCTGCGGTCCAGATGCGCTGCAATAGCCTTGAACACGCGCGGTTCTGCATAACGCACGGTGATGAGCTGATTGCCGGAGAGAATGAAGGTGACGGCTGTCACCTCCCCAATATGGTCGTCCGCAGCCCGGCAGAGCAGGGATGCGGTCATGTAGCGCGCACCATTATGCATATAGAGGCGGCTGGATTGTTCGATTTCCACCATCTCTTCATGCGTGGGAATCTCGATCCCCGTCGCGCGCTCCACCGCAGCTTCTTCAGCTTCGGCAGGGCAGGTCAGATCAATCCAGACCGCCGATGAAAGCTCCGGGCTGTTCTCGGCCGGAGTTTCCGCTTTCAGATGCCCATCGGCGGGCAGGTAGGAGAGAATCATGGCGTGGGCTTTCAGGTAAACCTGCCTGAGGCACCCCTATGAAGGGGCACCATAGATGGCCCCTTCTAGCCTTTTTCGTCACGCAGATGAAACTGCTCGTGGATCTTGTTCCCGATCCTGATCTTGCAACACACCGGCCGGAGTCGGCCAAGATCAGGCGAAGAGATGATCGATCTCTCGCAGGGTGACGATCCGCTTGGGTGCAACACCGCCGACGCTCTTGGGCGTGACAGAGCTGGGCGTGGCGGAATGGCCTGCATGTTGTGCGCCAACCTGCCGGGCCGCTGCGGCAACGGCTGGAATGCCGATATTCTGCCACTGCTGACTCTGCGCCTGACGCGTGGGATCGTTCTCGAACCGCTGGGGCTGCGCCTGGGACGACTGCTGGGTGGACATGACCTTCTCCTTGGCGACACCGTACCTTTCGCACGGCACCTCACATTCAGACGGCTCATCGAATGGGCATGAACTGCGTCAAAACTATGCACGCCATGCGACTTCTCTGAGGTCTTGTGGATAGAAGACGCCTGAATGCTTGAGAAACTCCAAACACACCTGCCGAAAGGTGAGCTCCTGCGGCATTTCTGCAACGCTTGAACAGAAGCCGCCAAGCCTGACGGCTCAGCCCTTCAAGCGCGCCGGGCATTGGTTTAATGCAGTTTGGTTAAGGGGCTTTGCCTCCTACGCATGGCATGGGGAAGAGATAAAATGATGTGGCGGGCTGCCGGGGCGCTTCTGCTCGGATTGGCACTTGGCGGATGTATGAATGCAACCCTGGCGCCGACGCCGGACGGAGTCTTGACGTCGCGAGATAAAAAGCTACTCGCGAACAAGCCTTATCCGAATGTGAAGCCGCAGGGACAGTATGCACGGCATATTGTCGATTATACGACAAATAAAAAGCCAGGTACTGTTGTCGTCGATACTCCGAACAAGTTTCTCTATTATGTGCAAGGCGATGGAAAGGCCATTCGTTACGGTGTAGCCGTGGGCGAAGAGGCGCTGGCCTTCCATGGCAATGCTCGTGTGGGCCGTAAGGCAGAGTGGCCGGGCTGGACGCCGACTCCTGAAATTCACCAGCGGATTTCCGGTCTGCCGTCCTATGTGGAGCCGGGGGCGCATAACCCCATGGGCGCCCGTGCGCTTTACCTTTATCAGGGGCCCAAGGATACGCTGTATCGCATCCATGGCACCAACCAGCCGGAGCTGATTGGGCAGGCCGTGTCTTCCGGCTGCATTCGCATGCTGAACGAAGATGTGATCGACCTTTACAATCGAGTGCCGCGTGGGGCCGAAGTTATCGTCCTCTGATTGCGTTGTAATGATCAGAAAAAGGGCGTCGCATGAATGTGCGGCGCCCTTTTCTTTTATTTGTGCCATGTATTGATCGAGGTGGCCCGATCAGGGCATTTCCGGCTTTGGTGGCGGCAGTGGCGCCTGTGCTGATGGCCCAGCCTGCCTTGCAGGCGCGGCGTTCCGCAGCTTCCAGCGGCACAGCTTGTAGGATTTGCGTCTTTTGGCGAGGTCCACATGGATGTGGTCCTCATGATACCCATCTGATCCGGGGCCGAGAATGGTGGCGAATCTCTCACAGGCACTCTGTTTCATGGCGAGCGCGAGTGGGGCGGGCAGCCCTGCGCCATTAATAGTGAAGGTGCGGCCGTCACTCAGTTCGAATCCGCCAATATCGATGGCATTGCCAAAGCCATGCTCGCTGATCCGCGCGCCCTTCTTGCGATTGCGTCCCCGGCAGGAATAGGAGGAGGCGACCTTCAGGGTTTCCAGACGCGCCCCCAGATTTTCTACGGCGGGGGCGAGATCTTCTCGCGTCCAGTCCAGAATCGCGACTACCATTTCGCAACTCATCGTGGCTCCAGGGCGCAGACGAACAAGGTTGCCATCAGCCAGCCTGATTCCATCCAGCCGCACGGGTTGGGGCAGTGAGCAGGGGCGAGGCACTTTCAGATTTGCAACAGTTGTCGCCTCGATCACTCCGGCCTTGACGAGTTCCGTGCATAGTTCCGGTATTTCGGGCTCTGTTGAAACCTGCACACCGCGTACGGCTGGTGAAGGCGCTGTGGGTGCGGGTTGTGCAGCACTTTCTGCCGGCTCCGCGCCACGCACTAATTCTACCGGCCGTTTTGACGGCAGAGGCGCGGAGGCCGCCAGAGCGGATGTGGCGAAAAAGGTCGAGGCCAGTAGCCCTGACCATGAGAGCGCGCCCCTTATCCTCTTGTGAGAGGTGCGGCGTGGCGGCAGGTCGCAGGGCGGAGCAACGCCAGAGATGGCGGGAGCGGATGTCAGCATATCCCGCTCACTTTAAAGGGCTCGGGGGCGAGGGTCGATCGTTCCGTACACCTTGAGGAAGGTCGCTCACAGTTTGAAAAAGGTACGGTCAGGGGATCGAATTATTGTCATATACTCAACCTTTAGGTGCTGAGTATCCCTCAGATGCGAAGAGACGGGATGTGGAAGGGGCGTCTGTTCGTGAGGAAAGAATGTCGTCATTGATGCGTTGAAGCTTGAAACTGGCCCTTTGTCTGCATTGTCAGTCTTGGTGCTATTGCGACCCTCCATGTTGTGCCCTTACCGGCAGGAACGGGTTTGCAGCTTCTGGGTGTGAGGCTGGCGGGAGCAATTGCTTTTGTGTGCCTTTGGAAAAGCGGGTGGTTAGGGTTGGGGCGCGCGAGTTGGGCGCTGCTCATCCGTATTCTGGTGCTGGCCGAGCCTGCGATTCTCATCACGAAGGATATAGCGGAGTCCCAGCTGCTGGATATCTTGGCAGACTTGGAAGATCTGCCGCCTCTTCTGACCCGCATGATCCTGAATCCGCGGGAGACGCTGGCAAAGATAACCGAAGGGGTCTTCTCTCGGTCTCCCATCGGGTCACAGGGCCTTGAACTCACATCAGCGTCACAGATGGTGCTTTAGGACCCATAGGCTCAGGACTCGTTGATCAGAGCCAGAAGAGCACGGTCGCGGTCAGGGCGAGTACCGAGAAGAAGACGGTGGGGGAGCGATCGTAGCGCGTCGCGACGCGGCGCCCGTCCTTCAGGCGGCCGAA
>JBFWLR010000010.1:0-136751 GCA_050252035.1 Xanthobacter sp. | reverse complement strand
CGCAGTGGATGCTGGCCGACCGTGGCTATGACGCCGAATGGTTCAGGGACGCGCTTGAGCAAAAGGGCATCAAACCCTGCATTCCGGGCCGTAAATCCCGCTCGATGCCGGTTAAATACGACAAGCGGAGGTACAAACGGCGCAACCGCATTGAGATCATGTTCGGCCCCTGAAGGACGGGCGCCGCGTCGCGACGCGCTACGATCGCTCCCCCACCGTCTTCTTCTCGGTACTCGCCCTGGCCGCGACCGTGCTCTTCTGGTTCTGATCAACGAGTCCTGAGCCTATGGGTCCATATAATTATCATGAAGGCGTAGGGACGGGTGTTTTTTCTTGCATTTACTATGATCTTGTGGAGGTGAAAGCTGTTGGTGGCAGGGCATATTTTCCACCCGCCCGTTCATAGCATAACCTGCGGGTGTCGCAGGAGGTGGTGGACCCATGCGCCGTACATCGTGCTGTGAGGTCAATGGAGCGGATGCTGGTTTGTGGGGTGGTTCGCGCATGCGCGATAAAGATCGTCCTGGTCCTGAGGGTATCCAGGCTCAGGAGTTATGATTCGTGAAGTATAAAAATCTGAAGTACAATATTGTGTTATTTTGAGATTCAATAAAGCATCAAATGACTAAGATGATGATGAGTATTATGAGGGAATTTAACATAATCGATTGCGGTCACCCATTTGCTGTGGTGGCTGTCTGTACCAACAAGTTGCGTGCCTGACGCTATCAAGCGGGACTTGAGGGGGGTATCGCATGGGTTGCAGAAATTTGTTCTGCAAGATGAGGGAGAATGATGCGACAGGCTGTCGGATCATGGCCTTCATAGGCTGCCGGGCATTAAGGGAGATCAATCGCTATACAAAATTAGCGGAATGGGCATGGCTTGCGAGAGGTGCTCAGAACAAGCGTTCAATGCCATCAATTATCGCGCCTTCTTGCGTAAATCGCAGAAGTGGGACATCATTTTAAGTAACTTTTTGATAATATCGGTCATATCCAACCATCTTAAGATGATTGGTGCCCAGGAGAGGACTCGAACCTCCACGGCCGTGAGGCCACTGGCACCTGAAGCCAGCGCGTCTACCAATTCCGCCACCTGGGCCCGGTTCAGCGCAGCGCCGTTCCGAGGTGGCGATCAATACGAAGTCGGCGCGTGACTGTCAATCACCTGTGAGAATATGTGTCGGCAAGGGTGTTGATAACTGTGGATGATGTGTGCTGCGGGCTTGTCTCGTCTACGGAAAGATCAGCCAATCTATTGGAAACATTCATCTTTGGCATTTTGAGCAGAAGAAGGTGGAGCGCCCGTTCTGCACGATGCGCTGCACGGTGCCGGGGCAATGCAGGGTGGGGCAGGGCTGGTTTTCGCGATCATAGACACGGAAACTGTGCTGGAAATAACCGAGTTGCCCATCGACCTGCCGATGATCGCGCAGTGAGGAACCGCCGGCGAGAATAGCGTCACGCAGCACGTCTCGGATTGCGCGCACGAGCAGTTCCGCGCGTCGGGTAGGTTCTTTCGTGCGGGTGGCCAGTGTATGCGCGGCGCGGCGCGGGGAAAGGCCGGCGCGGTGCAGCGCCTCGCACACATAAATATTGCCAAGGCCAGCCACGATTTTCTGATCCAGCAGGGCGGCTTTCAGGGATGTTTTCTTGCCGGCGCAGGCGCGTGCGAGATAGGCGGCGTTGAAGTTGTTGCCCAATGGCTCCGGCCCGAGATTCTGCAGCATGGGCAGAGAGTCCAGCCGGTCATAGGGCACCATGAGAATGGCACCGAAGCGCCGCGGATCATTGAAAATCAGATGTGCGCCATTGGAAAGATGGAACACCACATGGTCATGCGGGCGGCGTTCACGTCGGGGATGATGAAACAGGCCGGGGCGCATGGTCACGAGGCCTGTTCCGGGTGCGGCATCCTGTGAAAGACCTTCCACGCGGATGGAGCCGGACATGCCGAGATGCAGGATCATCACCTCGCCATCGTTCAAATCAACCAGCAGATATTTGGCGCGGCGACCAAGGGCTTCGATGCGGCGGCCGATGAGACGTTCGCAGAAATTTTCAGGCAGTGGCCAGCGCAGATCCGGTCGGCGGGCCTCCACGTTTTCAATCACTGTGCCTTGCAGCACGGGCATGAGGCCTCGGCGGACGGTTTCCACCTCGGGCAATTCGGGCATGGTCTGAATCTTCGGTTCGCCGCAGGCGGGGAGCGCCGCGAAAGTTTCGCAGGCTCTCTTGATTTAGACCGCTGGGGCGATGATGCAAGGTGCATGTTCCTTTGCCACAAGTCCTGTGCCGGCAAAAAATATGGTCCGGGCCAGAGTCTTGTTCGGCTATATTCGGTTCGGCTGTGTGCTGGTTGCCTTTCTTGCCGGTTGCCGAGCCGTCTTTTCTTTTCCAATGATGGGAAAGGATGGCTGAAAATATATGGGGCGGGATTCGCGGACTGGATGCCCGAAACATTCTGTAGCCGGCATCATGTCTTGTCCGGCATGGTGCCGGGTGCGCTGTCGCCAAATTCCAGTTGCTCCAGACGTGCGCCGCGACGGGAAATCTTGTCGGCGGAAATGGTGAGTTTGGCGAGATCATCCCCGGCTTGCCCGAAATGGCGGGAAAGGTCATTCACCCGTTCTCGCAGGCGTGCGACATCATCCACCAGCGCCCCCACTTCGGCGCGAATGCGGTCGGCCTCCTCGCGCATGCGGGCATCGCGCGAAATGGCCTGTACAAGCTGCACCGCCAGCATCAGCAGGGTGGGGGAAACCAGTACCACCCGCGTGCGGAAGGCCGCCTGCACCACGGCGTCCATATGCTCCTGAATATCGGCATAGACGGATTCCGAAGGTACGAAGATGAGCGCAATATCCTGCGTTTCCCCGGCCAGAAGATAACGCTGGGAAACATCATTCACATGCTTCATCAAATCATTGCGCAGGCGGGTGGCGGCGGCCTTGCGGGCTTCAGCGTTGCGGGCCTCGCGAAACTGGGTGACCGATTCCAGCGGAAATTTCGCATCAATCACCAGCGGGCGCGAATCTCCCGGCAGGAAGATGACGCAGTCCGGCCGCCGTCCGTTTGAGAGGGTGTACTGGAAGGCGAAGGCGGTCTTGGGCAGGCCGTCTGAAATAATGGCTTCCATACGCGCCTGCCCGAAAGCACCGCGCGCCTGCTTGTTGGAGAGCGTTTCGCGCAGGTTCAACACCTGTGCAGAAAGATCGGACAGGGAGCGTTCCGCAGCCTCCACCATCACTAGCCGTTCGGCGATGCGGGTCAGGCTTTCATGGGTGGCGTGGGAGGCGTTCGCCATGGTCTGCCCCAGTCGGTGGGAGGTGTCATCCAACCGATCCGCCACCACGCGGGCGAGTTCGCTTTGTCGCTGGGAGAGTACTTCGGCCATACTCTGCACCCGGCCGGCCGTTTCATGCTGGATGCGGGCCAGATCGCGCATGCGCTGATCCGCCTCCTGCGCGCGCAGGGCCATTTCCAGCGTGGCATCGGCACGTGCCCGACCCTGTCGCCACAGGGCGAGACCAAGGATGGCGACAAGAACAAGCCCGGCCAGTGCCAGCGTCTCGACCAGCGAGAAGCCGTGCCCGGCCATGGTGAAAAGCACATCAGACATGCGCCCTGTTTGCACGATTCGTCGCTTCGAACAAAGAGGGAACATATTGACCGGGCGCTGTCTTTCCCCTAAATCTGCTTCATTATGAGCACCCGACCCATTCTCATCATTCCCGAGCCCAAGCTGCGGACCCATTCCGCGCCTGTTGGCAAGATCGATTCCGAAGTCCGCAAGCTGGTGGAGGACATGTTCGACACCATGTATGACGCGCCGGGCATCGGCCTTGCCGCCATTCAGGTGGGGGAGCAGAAGCGCGTCATCACCATTGATATTGCGCGCGAGGGCGAGGGCAAGCAGCCGGTGGCGCTCATCAACCCGGAAATCATCGCCGAATCCGAGGAAACTGCCTTCTACAAAGAAGGCTGTCTCTCCATTCCCGATTATTATGAGGATGTGGAGCGTCCGGCTCGTGTCACGGTGCGGTTTCAGGATGTTGAGGGCGCGGTGCGTGAGGTGGAGGCGGAGGGCCTGTTCGCCACCTGCGTGCAGCATGAGATCGACCATCTGAACGGGGTTCTGTTCATTGATCATCTCTCCAAGCTGAAGCGGGACAGGGTGGTGAAAAAGTTCACCAAGATGGCGCGGCGTGAAGCGGTGCTCTGAGCCGGGACTTCCGGGCGAGAGATTCCTGATCTGGCATTTCAGGCCCGGCAGCTTTCCTTCTTCCAAGCCGCACTTCTTTTCTGCCGCGTAGGGGCTTTCATGCGCATCGTCTTTATGGGAACGCCGGATTTCGCCGTTCCCACCCTGACTGAAATCGTGGGACAGGGTCACGAGGTTGTGGCCGTCTATAGCCGTGCGCCGGCACCGGCTGGCCGGCGTGGGCTGGAACTGGTGCCATCTCCGGTGCATCGTGTGGCCGAGCGGTTCGGGCTGAAGGTGCTCACCCCCTCCACACTGCGCACGGAAGAGGCGGCGGAAGAATTTCGCGCCCATGATGCGGATGCCGCGGTGGTGGTGGCTTACGGCATGATCCTGCCGTTGGCGATTCTGCAGGCTCCGAAACGGGGCTGCCTCAACCTGCATGGCTCCCTGCTGCCGCGCTGGCGCGGCGCGGCACCCATTCAGCGCGCCATCATGGCGGGCGATGCGGAGACAGGGGTCGCCGTGATGCGCATGGAGGAGGGGCTGGATACCGGCCCTGTCGGTCTTGTCGAGCGCATCGCCATCACACCGGACATGACCGCCGGAGACCTGCATGACCGGATGATGGTGCTGGGGGCGGATCTGATGGTGCGCGCTCTGTCGGCGCTGGAACGCGGCGGCCTTGCCCTGACCCCCCAGCCGGAAGAGGGTGTGGCCTATGCGGCCAAGATCTCCAAGGCCGAAACCCGGATCGACTGGTCGCGCCCCGCACAGGAGGTGCATGACCATATTCGCGGCCTGTCGCCCTTCCCGGGTGCGTGGTTCCCTCTGGGCCCGCAGGAAAAGCGGGTGAAGGTGCTGCGCTCCACGCTTGTGGAAGGTTCCGGCGCGTCTGGTACGGCGCTGGATGATGGCCTGACCGTCGCCTGTGGCACGGGTGCTGTGCGGTTGGTGGAATTGCAGATGGCGGGTAAGCAGCCCATGGCAGGGGATGCGTTCCTGCGGGGTCATATGGTGCCTGCGGGCACGATTCTGGCCTGAGTGTCCGGGCACATGCCACGCTACAAGCTGACCATCGAATATGACGGCACGGCCTTTTCCGGCTGGCAGATTCAAGCCAATCTGCCCACCGTTCAGGGTGTGCTGACGGATGCCTTCGCGCGGTTCTGCGGGCAGAAACTGCATGTGGCGGGGGCAGGGCGCACCGATGCCGGCGTCCATGCCACCGGGCAGGTGGCGCATGTCGATCTTGACAAGGACTGGCGGGCCGACACGGTGCGCGACGCCATGACGGCGCATCTACGCCCGCATCGTGTGGCCGTGCTGCATGTGGAGAAGGTGACGGACAGCTTTGAGGCGCGCTTTTCCGCCGTGAAGCGCCATTATCTCTACCGCATAATCAATCGCCGGTCGGATCTGGCGCTGGAGCGGGACAGGGCTTGGCGCGTATCGCAGAAACTGGATGCGCAGGCCATGAATGTAGCCGCCAAGCGCCTGCTCGGCAAGCATGATTTCACCACCTTCCGCGCTGCGGACTGTCAGGCCGCTTCGCCCGTCAAGACGCTGGAGCAGCTGGATGTGAGCCGTGTGGGTGAGGATATCCATATTGTCACCTCGGCGCGCTCTTTCCTGCATCATCAGGTGCGCTCCATGGTGGGTTCACTGATGCGGGTGGGGGAAGGGCGATGGAGCGCGGATGATCTGGAAGGCGCGCTCAAGGCTGCAGACCGCAAGCGCTGTGGCCCCATGGCACCGGCCGCCGGGCTCTATCTCACGCAGGTGGATTACTGATTGGGTGGCTGGCTGAAGCCGTGCCGGGCAGTATCTACAGGCTGATGTCTTCGGGCCTGTCCACATCCTTGCCAGCCTGCGACTCCAGCCTGAAAAGCGTCTCTTCAGGCAGGCCCCGAATGAAGGCGCGCGCCCCGCGGTCACCCTCGGCGTTGCGAGCCGCCTCTTCATAATCGTCCGCCATGAGCAGAAGCGGCGGCAGACGCACGCCATTGCTGATACAGGCAGTGCTGCCGGGCCGGGCCAGAAGGCTGTTCAGCAGATGGGATGTCACATGGGGCATGTCGCCCAGACAGATCAGCGCACGTCCGGCCTGCTGGGTCTGCGCAAAGGCAATGGCTGCCCGGAAGGATTCAGCCATGGGCTGGCCTGGCGGCAGGTGCAACTGCTGCATGCTGACGGGCAGGCGCGCCGCGACCTCTTCAGATGAGATGACAGCGGCGACGATATCACAGCCCGCCTGACCCAGTGCCTCGGCGGCCCATGTCACCAGCGGCTGGCCGTGATAGGGCGCCAACAGCTTGTTTTCGGGCCCGAAACGCCGGGAGAGGCCGGCGGCGAGAAGAATGCCGGCTGTCTTCATCATGGTGCCATCTTGGCGCTCCGGGCGGCGTTTCAGCCCTTGCTCTTCAGCGGAATGGGCTGTGCCGTGCCGGCTTCATCCTTGATGGCGAAGCTGTAGCGGCCCTGCGCATCACGCGAGACGGTATAGGACAGACGACCGGTGACACGGTTCTCGCCATCAAATGTCAGCACCTTGGGGCGGATGGCGGGGATTTCCACCTCCGATACATAGACCGAATTGCAGATGATGACTTCATCACCCGGCTGGCAGGTGCGCGCGGCCGCCCCGTTCAGCACGCAGCAGCGTGAGCCGCGCTCGCCCAGAATCACATAGGTGGAAATGCGGGCTCCGGAATTGCGGTTCCAGATTTCCACGAACTCCATGGGCAGAATGCCTGCTTCCTCGCAATGATCAGGGTCGAGGGTGATGGAGCCGTGGTAGTTGAGGTCCGCTCCTGTCACGGTGATGCCATGGAGCTTGCCGGCAACAATCTTGCGCATTGCGTGCTGATCCAGTTTCTCATGCGAACGGCCATGTCCGCACAGCGCGTCTGGCGGGGGCGGTTCTGGCAGAAGCGCCGCCTGCCGGAGAGGCCGCATGGCGCTATGTCAATTCATGTCCGGGGCCACCTAAACCACCCCTTTCCTGCGCTGGCAAGGCTTTTGCTGTGCAGCATGCCCCGCACCGCAGAGAAGGTGTGGCGGCCGGGCCGTGCTCTTTCCCCAGCGAGAGCGTGACAGGCGAGGCGGGGCAGGGCATATGGGCTGGTAACATGGGGATGTAATTGTTGAACGCTTGCCCACCTTTGTTTCACCGCTCTGCCTCGCTTCTTCCTTGATTGTCATGCTAGAGCACATCGCGAATTCACAGACATGAGGGTTGAGATGACTCACCCGGCTGCGCCCGAAGAAGTGCGCCCCCTTCGCGTTGGCGTTATTGGCGTCGGCATCATGGGTTCCAACCACGCCCGCGTGCTTTCGGCCCTGCCGGAAGCGGAACTGGTGGCCGTGGCGGATCCGGATCAGGCCCAGGCGGAACGTGTGGCCCAGTTTCTGGGCTGTGATGCCGTTTCGGATCACAAGGCGCTGCTGGCTCTGGGGCTGGATGCCGTGGTTGTCGCCGCGCCCACCCATCTGCACCATGATGTCGCGCTGGATGTCATCGGCTCGGGCACGTCCGTTCTGGTGGAAAAGCCCATCGCCTCTTCCGCCGAGGAGGGCCGGGAGATCGTCGCCGCCGCCAAGGCGAAGGGCGTCACTCTCATGGTGGGCCATGTGGAGCGCTTCAATCCTGCCGTGCGTGCGGTGAAGGAGGCCATCAGGGGCGAGCAGCTTCTGTCCGTCGCCATCACCCGCGTGGGGCCATTCCCACCGCGCATGTCCAATGTGGGCGTGGTGGTGGATTTGGCGGTGCATGATATCGACCTGATCCGCTGGCTCACAGATTCTGACATTGTGGAAGTGCAGCCGCTGACCTCGGCCGCGCTGGCCGAGCGTGAGGATATTGCGCTGCTGCAGTTCCGCACCGCCTCCGGCGTGCTGGCGCACATCAACACCAACTGGCTCACGCCCTTCAAGGCGCGAACGGTGCATGTGGCCACCGCCCGCAAATATGTCATTGGCGATCTTATCACCCGCCAGGTGACCGAGCATTTCGATTATCGCCCGGATGGCTCCTATTCCACCCGCCATCTGCCGGTGGCTTACGCCGAGCCGCTGCGCTCCGAGCTGCAGAACTTCCTCAATGCCGTTCGTTCCGGCCAGCAGCCGGAAGTGACAGGTGAGCAGGGCGTGGCCAGCATCGATATCGCCATGTCCTGCCTGCCGGGCCATGGCGCGGCCCGGCAGAATCAGGGCTGAACCGCTTCCGCCGTTCTTTCCGCCGTGGCGGCCTTGCCGGGGTTTATCCGTCCGGCCATCTGCCCCGGCTTATCCGCTTCTTCGCGAGGATATGCCTCTCATGAGCACGTCGTCTTCCGCCCCCGCACCCATTCCCTTCATTGATCTGGCCGCCCAGCGCACCCGTCTAGGGCCGAAGGTGGATGAGATGGTGCTGGATGTGCTCCAGTCCTGCCGCTTCATCAATGGCCCGCAGGTGGGCGAGCTGGAAGAGAAGCTGGCCGCCTTCGCGGGCTCGCGCTTCGCCGTGAGCTGCTCCAGTGGCACGGATGCGCTGGCGTTGATTCTGATGGCGTGGGAGTTGAAGCCGGGTGATGCCGTGTTCTGCCCGGCCTTCACCTTCTGCGCCACGGCCGAGGTGGTGCCATGGGTGGGTGCGACCCCGGTCTTCGTCGATGTGAAGGCTGATACCTTCAACATGGACCCGGAGAGCCTCGAACAGGCCATCGCCACCGCGAAGGAAAAAGGGTTGAACCCGAAAGTGGTGATCCCTGTCGACCTGTTTGGCCAGCCGGCGGATTATGATGCGCTGTTGCCCATCGCCGAAAAGCACGGGCTGAAGGTGCTGTGCGATACGGCGCAGGGCTTTGGTGGCACTTGGAATAACAGGCGCACTGGCTCCATCGGCCATGCGACGGCTACCTCTTTCTTCCCGGCCAAGCCGCTGGGCGGCTATGGCGATGGCGGAGCCATCTTCACCGATGATGAAGAGCTGGTGCAGGTGCTCAAGAGCCTGCGTGAACATGGGCAGGGTGTGGATCGATACCAGAATGTGCGCATCGGCATGACGGCGCGCCTGGATACGGTGCAGGCTGCCGTTCTGCTGGAAAAGCTGGCCATCTTTGAGGAAGAGATTGCCGCTCGCGAGCGCATCGCCCGTCGTTACAATGACGCGCTGGCGGATGTGGCTGAGGTGCCGGCGGTGGATTCGCGCGCCGCCAGCGTGTGGGCGCAATATACAATCAAGCTGCCGGCCGGCATGCGCGACGCGCTGGCGCAGAAGCTGGGTGAAGAAGGGGTGCCGACCGCCGTCTATTATCGTGCACCTATGCATCACCAGCCGGCCTACAAGGATTTTCCCACGGCGGCGGAGCGTCTGCCGGTGGCCGAGGGGCTGTGTGAGCAGGTTATCTCCCTGCCAATCCATGCCTATCTCGATGAGGAGACGCAGGATCGCATCATTGATGCGGTGCGCCGTGCTCTGGGCAAATGAAACCGGGATGCTGACAATCGGGCGGGCCGGAAGGCATTGCGCCTGAACGGATATGAGGCGGGGGCCAGGCTCCCGCCTTTTTCATGTGCTGTTTCTTGCGCTGTGTTGCACAACTGGTCTGCCGTGAATGGCTTGTTCGCGCGGCGGCGCACGGCTACATCTGGCACATGACAAGGAGGCCGCCATGCCCGTGAGCCATGCCACCGTTGACCCTGAAGAAGTCGCCCGTTTCAACGCGCTGGGAAAGCAGTGGTGGGATGAGAAGGGCAAGATGGCCCCTCTGCACGCCATGAACCCTTCGCGCCTCGCCTTCGTGCGGGATGCGCTGGTGCGCCATTTTGGGCGGGAGGGGCACAGCCTGCGCCCGCTCTCCGGCCTGCGTGTGGTGGATGTGGGCTGTGGCGGGGGGCTTTTGAGCGAGCCCATGGCGCGCATGGGTGCTTCCGTCACCGGCATTGACCCCGCGCCGCGCAATATCGAGGTGGCCCGCAACCATGCCGAGGGGCAGGGGCTGGATCTCGAATATCTGCCCGTCACGGCGGAAGAACTGGTCGCGCGCGGGGCGCGCTTCAATGCGGTCGTGGCGCTGGAAGTGGTGGAGCATGTGGCCGATGTCGCCACCTTCATCCGCACACTTGGTGAATTGGTGGATGAGGGTGGGGTGCTGGTGCTCTCCACGCTCAACCGCACGGCCAAGAGCTTCGCTCTCGCCATTGTGGGGGCGGAATATGTGCTGCGCTGGTTGCCGCCGGGCACCCACAACTGGGAAAAGTTCGTCACCCCGGAGGAGCTGGAAGCCAGCCTGGCCGCTGCGGGCTATGAGGCCACGGAGCGGGCCGGTCTGGTCTATAATCCGCTCACCAGCCAGTTCAGCCTCTCGGATGATCTGGGCGTGAACTATTTCATGGTGGCCCGCAAGGCCGGATGACGCGATGCCGGATGCTGGCCCTTTCGCCTACAGCATCCGGTCCGGCCCGGTCTTTGTTTCAGAGTTGATCCTGTTGCCGGAGGCCGGCCCAGTGGGGCCGCCGCGCGGGCTTTCTCCGCGCCGGTTTTCTCCACGACCCGGACGGGCGGCGTGAAGCATCATCAGTTCGCCGACATTTTCCGGGGTCAGCAGGCCCACCAGCGCGCCCTGACCATCCACCACGCCCATGGCCGGAGCACGCTGGACGGTGAGCTGCTTCAGCGCCACGCCCAGCGGTGCGCGGGCCGGCACGCTGGGCACATCCTTCAGCATCACCTCGACCACCGGTGTTTGCGGCCCCTGCGCCTTCAGCGTCTGAATCATCACATCGCGCGTCAGCACCCCGCGCAGATGGCCGGCTCCATCCACCACCGGAAACTCCTTTTGCGAGGAGCGGATCAGCGCCTCTGCGGCGTCATCCACCGTGGATTGCGGGGTGAGATGCTCGAAATGGGTGATCATCGCATCAGAGACGAGCAGCCCGCGTGAGGCGTCCTTGAGCTGTTCCTGTCCGGCCTCCCCGGAGGCTGCGAGGAAGACGAACACGGCTATGATGATAAGCATGGGGCTGTAGAAAATCCCCAGCAGCCCCAGCGCAATCGCAAAGCCCTGACCGATGGAGGCAGCCGTAGCCGTGGCCTGGCTGTGGCCCATCCGCATGGCCAGAAGCGCCCTCAGCACCCGTCCGCCATCCATGGGAAAGGCGGGGATGAGGTTGAACAGCACCAGAAACACATTCGCGCCCGCCAGCTTCACCAGCATGGAAGTGCCGGGGTCCTCGATCTTGGTGAGGTCATCCACATTTACCGTGGCTCCCAGCCAGAGGAACAGCAGGGCCGCGATCACCACATTCACCGCCGGGCCGGCCAGCGCCACCACCAGTTCCTCGGAAGGCTTTTCGGGAATGCGCTCCAGACTGGCGATGCCGCCAAAGGGCCACAGGGTGATATCGGGCGTCTTCACCCCATAATGGCGGGCCGCAAAAGCATGGCCCAGCTCATGGAGCATCACGCAGGCGAACAGCAGCGCCACGAACAGCACGCCCTGCCAGGCTTCATGGGCACCGCCGGCCTGATAATAGGCCGCCCAGATCCACACCAGAAACAGCAGAAAGGTGACATGGATGCGGATGGCCGTGCCGCCAACGCGCCCGATGGTGAGTGACCACGCCATATTGTTCTCCCCGGTAATGGCTGACTGATAAAGCATGCCGTCGCGTGCGCAATAAGGCGCACCCGTCCGGGCTGCCATTTCGGGGGTCTTTCGGCTTGATAGTAAGGTTTTCTTATTATATATTTGCCATCACAATGAGACAGGATCCCCCGAACTCCCCACCTGAAACCGCCGCAGAGCCCGGGCGTGAGCCGCCCATGGTGGGCTTCATGCTGGTGGAGGCTGCGCGCCTGTATCGCGCCCGGATGGATCAGGTGTTTGAGAATGCCGGCCTTGGCATCACGGCCGGGGAGGCCCGCACGCTGGTTTATGTGAACCGCTATCCGGGCCTGCGCCAGTGTCTGCTGGCGGAAAAGATGAATGTGGAGCCCATGACGCTGGTGAGCTTTCTGGACAAGCTGGAAAAGCGCAGCCTCGTGGCCCGTCAGGTGGACCCGACAGACCGGCGCGCCAAGGTCGTCGCCCTCATGCCGGAGGCGCGGCCCTATGTGGAGCAGGTGATGCGCATGGCTGCCAGCGCCCGCGCCGAGGCGCTGGACGGGCTGAGCCCGACCGATCAGGACATGCTTGTTCGCATTCTCCAGCAGATCAGCGGAAATCTTGCGCGGCCGGCGCGGCAAAGGGCGAGGCCGTAAGGGGAAAAACCATGAAGACGGCGGTGCAGGCATTGCGCGATGAAGCGCCCTCTTCCCCTCCAGAGAGGCGTCGGGCGCAACCGGCGGGACCAAAGTCATCGGCAGGGCAGGCCGGTCTTGGCGCGCCGACACCGCTCATGTCCGAAATGCGCGTGGCGGTGATTGCGGCGGCGCTGGTGACCATCGGGCCAGTTTCGCTTTCCATGTATACGCCGGCCATGCCGACGCTGGTGGATGCCTTTGGCACCACCCAGAATATGGTGAAGGCCACCCTCACGGTGTTCTTCCTTGGCTATGCCTTCTCGCAATTGGTGTGTGGGCCGCTTTCAGATGCCTTTGGCCGCAAGCCGGTGGCACTGGCGTTTTTCGGCACCTATCTGGCCGGGAGCCTTGTGGCAATCACGGCCACCTCCATGGAATGGCTGATCGCCGGGCGTCTGTTGCAGGGTGTCGGTTGTGCGGCGGGCATCGCCATTTCGCGGGCCATTGTGCGCGATCAGTATGTGGGCCAGGCCTCGGCGCGGATCATGAATCTGGTCGGCACTATGCTGGCCATTGCGCCGGCGGTTTCTCCCACTATTGGCGGGCTGCTGCTGGGGGTGGTGAGCTGGCATGGCATTTTCGCCCTGATGTGTCTTTACGGGCTGGTTCTGGTTCTGGTTCTGGTGCTGATGGTGCCGGAAACCAACCGCAACCGGAATGCCGCCCTGATGCGCCCGGTGGAGATTATCCGCAGCTATGGGCAGTTGCTGGCGGATCGTAACTTTATGCGGGCAGGGCTGGTGATCGGCGCGGCGCTCGGCGGCATCTACACTATGGCCTCTCTGGTGCCCTTCGTGCTGATTGACACGGTGGGGCTGAGCCCGGTGCAGTTCGGTATGGCCATGCTGATGCAGACCGGAGCCTTCATGTGCGGCACGCTGGTGACAGGCCGTTTGCTGCGCAAATATGGCGCGATGCAGCTTGTGCTTCCGGCGCTGCTGCTGGTGCTGTGTGGGGCCGCCGGGCTGGGAATTGGACTGAGGGTGATGGAGCCTTCGGTGCTTTCGGTGATGGGGGCCATCGCTTTGTGGGCCTTCGGGGTCGCCATGCTGATGCCCGGTTGCACTACGGCGGCGCTGGCCAATTTTCCCCATATTGCCGGCGCGGCCTCCGCGCTCACAGGTTTCATGCAGATTGGCGGCGGCATGTGCGGCACTTTTGCCGCTCTGGTGTTTCCAACCCCGCTGGCGGCGTTGATGACCTTGCTGCCGATCATGTGTCTGATCGCGCTGGCCGCCTATGTGCTACTGCGTCCGCGTCCCGGAGTGCTGGGGGATACCCAGCTGGATTCGGCAGGCCCGCCCATGGATGCAACAAATCTCGAACTGGCGGTTGATCCGCTGGGTGTGGTGGGGGCTGCGGGGGATGAAATTGAAGCTGGCACGTTCCCGTCGACTGAAAAGCGACAGATCAACTGATCTGCCCAACCAGAAAGGCGATGCATGAAAGAAAATGCGCCGCCCTTCCATAATGGTTGCAGAGTGTCATCTGTTCGTTGAGAGAGGGTCATATGGTCCGCGCCGAACGAAGCGGGCAAAGGTGCGCCGGTGTCTTCGAGAGGTCTGTGAGCCATGATCGGTCGGCATTCCATCCTTTTTCTGTGCCGGGATAATGCAGGCGTCAGCCTGATGGCCGAAGCCATCACCATGCATGTCTCCGCGCGGCTGAACCTCAATCTGCGGGCTTTCAGCGCAGCGGCCGGGCCGACAGCCCCAGTGGATGTGGTGGCGCTGGAATGTCTGCATGAAGCCGGTGTGCCGGCGGATGGGCTTTCTTCCAAGCCACTGGAGCTGTTCGCGCTTTCCGGCGCGCCGCGGGTGGATGTGGTGGTGCCTCTGGTGGATGGCGCTCGTCATGTCACGCATGCTCATCCCTGGCTGCATCGCCTGCGGTTGCGGGCCATGCGTTTTGAAGATGCCGCGCTGATGGTGGACGCTCATGCCCGTCGGCTGGCTTATCGTACGCTACTGCCGGTGTTACACTGGGCTATTTTGGACCTCGCCTCGCCGGAAGGGGCTGAGATAGCTCAGGCCGCAGCTTGAGCTGGCAAGGTGTGCTCCGCCTTGTTCTGCAAGGTTTTGTGCGGTTTGATGGCGCGAGACAGGTCGGCAGTGTTCCGCCGCTGAAAAAGGGTGCAGCATGTCCAGAAACAAGAAGAAGTCTGCCGAAAAGGCTGCACACATGATGGATGATGACAGGGATACTGTCAGCCTGCCACATGAGAGGGGGCATTTTGCGCAGGCTCCGCTGGTGTGCGCCCTGTCTGAGGCGCTCGACAAGGTACGTGCCGCCCGTGTCAGTTCTGATGCGGTGGAGATGGTGCATGATGCCCGCAAGGGGATGAAGGAATATCGCGCCCTGTTGCGGCTCATTCCAGGGCAGGATGCACGGCAGGCGCGCCATGAAGTGGCTGCTGCGGCCCGGGGGCTCGCCCATGCCCGCGACAGGGCGACCGCGCAGGAAGCTTTGCAGATGCTGCAGCAGGCAGGTCTTGCGCGCGAGGAAGATGTCTGCGCCGCGCAAAAGGCTATCGGGGCGGATCATGGCGGTGCGCGGGAGGATAACGCCCTGCGGGAACTGCTGCGCAGCTTTCTGGAAGATGCCGAGACGCGACTGGCCATGGGGTTGGCCCGACAGGCGGCTGAGGCCAACCTGGTTTCCGGTCTGCGTCGCGCCTATCGTGCCGCGCGCAAGGCTGATTTTACACAGAGCGGGGAGGCGCATCGTGCCGCGCCCCACGCCATGCATGAAGCCCGCAAGCGCGTAGTGACGCACCGCTACCAGATGAGCTTTGTGGCCGCATGGTTCGGCGGTAAGGGAAACAGGCGCGCCATTCGCGCCCAGCGTCTGCGTGATGTGCTGGGCGCTTATCAGGATATTGAGACCCTGCGGCCCCTGCTGGATGGTGTGCGTCTGGATTTGCCAGAAGGGGCTTTCGCGCGGCTGGAGCGCGCCATGCAGCGCTTGCAGAAGAGGCTGGAAAAGCAGGCACGCAAGCAGCATGCCCGGCTATTCCGTCGCTCTTCCCGTGGTTTCGCCCAGCATATTCAGCCGTTGGGAGAGCCAACGCCACCGTCGCGCACACGCACGGCGGCAGACTGGCATGTGATGGCGGTGGAGGAGATGGACACGCTGCCGACGGATGCAGATACGCAGTCGGACAAGGAAGAGAACTGAGCAAGGCCAGGCTTCCGCACCCGTCTGCATGGTGCCACGTTCGGCTTTCATGACGTGAAATATGAAAAAGCCGGGGCTCTCACCCCGGCTTTTATCATGTCAGCCTGGTATCAAAGCCTTGGGACTCATTTTGTTCGCGTGCGCTCGGCCCAATCTGCAAAGCCATCGGCAATGGCCTTGAGGAAGCCGCGGGTGTTCTCGTTCGTCACCTTGCCTTCTGCATCCAGCGCATCATTCACATGGCCAATATAGGCTTCTGGCTGCTGCATCACCGGCATGTCGAGGAAGACCAGAGACTGGCGCAGATGATGGTTGGCCCCGAAACCGCCCATGCCGCCCGGAGATACGCTGACGATGGCGCAGGGCTTTTTGCTCCATACGCTGTGCCCATAGGGGCGGGAGCCGACATCCAGCGCATTCTTCAGCGAGGCTGGCACGGAACGGTTATATTCCGGCGTGACGAACAGCACCGCATCCGCCTTGGCGACCTCTTCGCGGAAACGCTGCCACGGGGCAGGCGTGGCGCCTTCGTCCAGATCGGGATTATAGAGCGGCAGATCACCCGTCTCGACAATATCCAGTTCAAGCCGGGGGGCGGCCAGATCTTTCAGCGCCAGAGCGATCGCGCGGCTAAATGCGCCCTTGCGAAGACTTCCGACAATAACGGCAACGCGAAGAGACATGTGGGACTCCTTCTTGCCCGGCAGAATAATCGGCATATCTGAGGCCGATTATGATGTGTCTGTGATGTCAGAAAAAGGCGGGTTCGTCAGCCTGCTTGTTGGGGGTCAGATGCTATCCACCACACCGCCATCCACGCGCAGGGCTGCGCCCGTGGTGGCAGAGGCCTGTGGCGCACAGGCATAGGTGATCATATGCGCGACCTCTTCCACCGTGGCCGCGCGGCGGATGATGGAGGAGGGCCGGTGCGCCATAACGAACTCCGCCGCTACTTCTTCCAGGGATTTTCCGGTCTTTTCCACTTCGGGGGCGAGCATCTCGGCCAGCCCGTCCGAAAGGGTAGGGCCGGGCAGCACGGCGTTGACGGTCACACCCGTACCCGCCATGCGCTTGGCCAGCCCGCGGGAGATGGAGAGCAGGGCTGTCTTGGTGAAGCCGTAATGGATCATGTCCGCCGGGATATTGAAGGCGGATTCAGAAGAGATGAACACTACCCGGCCCCAGCCTTCCTGCGCCATGCCGGGTAGATAGGCCCGCGACAGGCGCACGCCAGACATGACATTCACCTCAAAGAAGTGGCTCCACTCCTCATCCGGCGTTTCAAAGAAATCCTGTGGTCCGTAAATGCCGAGATTGTTTACCAGAATATCGCAGGCCGGATGCGCCTTCACCAGCGCCGCGCAGCCTTCCGCCGTGCCCAGATCGCCAACATGTCCATGAAGTTGCGCCCCCGGTACACGTTCAAGAATCGCTGCGCCGGCCCGTTCGACAGAAGCTGAACTGCGACCGTTCAAGACCACAGTTGCGCCACAGGCTGCCAACTCCTTTGCGCAGGCCAGCCCGATACCTGCCGTGGACCCGGTCACGATGGCGCGCTTGCCGGAAAGGTCGATCTTCATTGTGTGCCTCCATTTGCACAGTCCCCTCACGGCGGGGCCTGGCAACTGTCAATCGACCACTGAACTATGGTCAAAACAGGTGCTAAAGTGCCCCCTGACGCCAGAGAAGTATGGCGTCAGGGGGGTGAGGCAAGCGCAAATCTGGCGGCGAACCATCCGGTATGTGTCTGCCTCTCCGTGAGGTGAGGAAGTAGGGGCATTGCACGCCCGTGTTCAGATGGCGTGACGATTGGCCGATGCGCCGAAATGTTCCACATAACGTGCACTGAGCGCCGAAACCGGCAGGATCACAAGCACATCCGTGGTGCCAAACTGGTAGTCCACGACTGCGCCATCACCTACAAAGCCGCCGAGCCGCAGATAGCCCTTCACCATGGGGGGCAGCTTCAGGAAGGCGGCCTTTAGGGAAATCTGGTCCTGCGGCATGCGGTTCATGTTTACATAGCGCTCTTCCACGGCCCGGGCGCGCCATTCCTCCGGGGCCAGCGCATTGTGGTGGAGGAAGGAGAGCGGCAGAGCGAGTGCGTCCGGGTCCGTGCCTTCAAGGCTGGCGCAGCCGAACATGGCGTCGATCCTGTTGCGCAGCACATAGGTCCATATGCCGTGCCACAGCAGTTCCACCGTGCGCTTGTTGCGGTGGGACTTGAGCACGCAGGAGCGCCCCAGTTCCAAAAAGCGCAGATCTGGATGAGTGGCGATGACGCTGTTTACGTCAAACTCGCTCTGGGTATAGAAGCCGCCATGGCGCACGGCCATATCCTGACGCAGCAGCCGGTAGGTGCCGACCACCTTCGGACGCGGGCGGCCGAGAACCATTTTGCCAGCGTCATAATCCAGTACCAGAAGATGGTCACAGATGGCATCGAAGCTGTCCATGTCCCGCCGGGCGAGGCGGGTGGTGGCATCCGGCTGGGCCGACATTTCCTCATAGAAGACCTGATAGCGCAGCTTCTGTGCGCGCCGCACATCGCGGGCGCTGCGGGCCAGACGCACCTCCAGCGGGCCAATACGGCCGAGTGTCAGGGATTCTTCCTGCGGCGGCACGGCCGCGCGATGACGAATGCCAGAATAGGCGCGCAGATCAGCCACCAGTTTGCGCGGTGCGCTCAGGGCCGGCTGTTGGGAGATGGGCATGCCATAAGCATAGGCGAGGGCGGCATCCTTGCAAACGGGAGACATGGTGCGCGCATCCTCCTGCGGATTGCCAATATTCAGCAAGGGTTGGGATGTTGCAGTCTCAGGCCGGGGCTGGGCATGCAGCCTCGAAGACGGCGCGGAAAGGAGGCGGGCCTGAATGGGGGGCGCCTCATATGTGCCATCATGACCGGAGGATGTCTGATCGTAGCGTTTCATGCCACGCTCCCTCTCAAGCCGCCATGGAAGATCCCTGCCATCCCCACACCGCCCCAACCTTGCTGGTTTTCCTGCATTATTCATGGCCGCCTTCAGCCTTGCCTGACAGCATGACTTTACTGGCGGCACAGTGCCGGAAAGAGCAAGCCTCTTCCGACATCAACCACCCATTCACCATAGTTTTCATACGCCATTGTGACAATGCCCCTGCGTGATGGGCAGTCATGTCGAGCCGAGTGCGGATGGGGGTGCTTTGCCGGCGATATATCCATCTTCTGTTGTCATGATCTTCAGGAGCATGCAGTTTATCTTGCGGCAAGTGCTTCGACAGATTGCCATCCAGGCAGGCGCGCTTGCTGATTGGGGGACATGATGAAAAAAGCGCAGAGGCTTTTGATTGCGGGTTGTGTGGCCGCGCTGGCCGGTCTGGGAGCTGTGCAGGGGGCATCTGCTCAGACAGTGCCGCCACCGGCCGAAACGGATGTGGTGATTCTCGGTGATATTGGCGCGGTAAAGGTGTTGACCTATCCGGCGCGTTTCGTCTCCGCCAATCTTGAAACCCGTGAGGCGGTTTTTGAAAGCGAAGATGGCAAGCGGTGGGAAATCGTGGTGCCGCCCGGTGTTGCGGATCTGGCCGCCATGCAGAATAGCGAGAAGGTGACCGTGCGCCTGCTGCCAGCCGTGGTGACAAATGTCGCCAAGGCGGAGAGCGGTAAGCCGGGAGAGGTGATGAACCAGATCGTGGGGAATGATGGTTTGCCGGGCCTGCCTGATGGCTTTGGTCTGCTGAGCGTAACCCTGACGACCCCCTTCATCAGCATTGAGCCGGATACTGGCTCCGTGACCTTTGAGGGGCCGGATGGCCATGTACGCACCATGCGCGCCTTCGACGCGAAGGTGCTGAAGACCCTGAAGACGATGGATCCGGGTGATCTGGCGCAGATCACCTATATGGAAGCCATTTCCATCACCACGCCCTGATGCATGATGTCGGAGCCCCATGCCCGTTTGGGTATGGGGCTTTTGGGTTGCGCTGCATTTGTCAGGTGGGGCGGAGTGCTTCTGGCCTGGCAGCAGGCCGGCACTTCCTTATGGCAGTGCGGTTGTCGGCCTGTCTGGCCATGGCTTTATCTGGTAGGGGGCGGATGGGATTGCGGCTGGCAGGAGTGATACGGCACTGCTGTGCAGTGCGCAGCAGTGCAAATCAACCGGCGCTTTTTGGCCAGTTTTTGGGGCCGTTCACAGGATGAGGGGCCGTCTGGCCTTGGTCGAGGAGCTTACCCCGTAAACATCCGGTCGGGTGGTTGCGTGCGCGCAAAACGTGATCCGCCGCAGCTCGCCTCTTCAGGTCGTCTTCTTCAGGCCGCTGCCCGTGAGCGCTCTGCGGCGGCACGATAGGCCAGCGCTTCGGCCAGATGGGCGCGTCCCACACAGGGTGCGCCGGAGAGATCCGCCAGTGTGCGCGCCACCTTCAGCACACGATGATAGCCGCGTGCGGTCAGTTGCATGGTGTCTGCCGCATCGCGTAGCAAACTGGCCCCGCTGTTTTCCAGCCGGGCGGCTTCTTCCAGCAGCGGGCCGGAGGCTTCGGCATTGGTGCGCACATCCGGCCGGTCCAGTGCGGCGTAGCGTTCGGCCTGTACATGGCGGGCCGCCGCCACGCGCGCGGCGACTTCCCTGGAGCCTTCAGTGGGGGCGGGCCGCACGAGATCGGCCGCGCTGACAGCCGGTACATCCAGATGAATGTCGATGCGATCCAGAAAGGGACCGGAGAGTCGGGCCTGATACTCCTCTGCGCAGCGTGCGCCGCGCTTGCAGGTGAAGCCGGGTTCGCCTGCCCGCCCGCAACGGCAGGGGTTCATGGCGGCAACAAGCTGGAACCGCGCCGGATAGCTGACCCGATGATTGGCGCGCGAGATCAGAACTTCGCCCGTTTCCAGCGGCTGACGCAGGGAATCCAGCACCTGTGGCGAGAATTCGGGCAGTTCATCAAGAAACAGCACACCGTGATGGGCCAGCGAGGCTTCGCCCGGCCGGGCGCGCGCGCCGCCACCCACCATGGCTGCCATGCTCGCGGAATGATGGGGTGCGCGGAAGGGGCGCTGGCTCACCAGCGCGCCATCGCGAATGGCTCCGGCCACTGAAGCGACCATGGAGACGGAGAGCATTTCCGCCGGGGCCAGAGGCGGTAGAATGGAGGGCAGGCGCTGCGCCAGCATGGATTTGCCCGATCCCGGCGGCCCCACCATGAGCAGGTTATGCCCGCCGGCCGCCGCCACTTCCAGCGCGCGCTTCGCCGTTTCCTGCCCTTTCACATCGCGCAGATCCGGCAGGGCGGCGTTTTCGGGGTGGGTCTGAGGGCTGGGGCGCGTGAGAGCCTGGCGCTCCGTGAGATGGTTCACCAGTTCCAGCAAGGTGGCGGGGGCGAGAATGTCCATCTCAGGGCTGGCCCATGCCGCTTCCGCGCCGCAGCCCGCCGGGCAGATGAGCCCATGGCCACGGGCATTGGCGCCGATCGCCGCCGGAAGTGCGCCGGTGACGGGCGCAATGGACCCATCAAGCCCCAGTTCTCCCAGAACCGTGAAGCCATGCAGCGTTTCGCCGGGAATGGCCTCAATCGCCGCCATCAGCCCCAGGGCGATGGGCAGGTCATAATGAGAGCCTTCCTTCGGCAGATCCGCCGGGGCCAGATTGATGGTGATGCGTTTGGCCGGCAGCGCCAGACCCGAGGCCGAAAGCGCCGCACGCACCCGCTCGCGCGCCTCGCTCACGGCCTTGTCTGGCAGGCCCACAATGGTGAAGGCGGGCAGGCCGGAGGCCACATGCACCTGCACATCCACGGGGCGGGCCTCCACCCCCTCAAACGCCACCGTTGCGACACGCTGGATCACGATCCGACCCCGTTCCTGCGAAACCCTGTTTTCAGGTAGCGCATTGGTTGTATCCGGGCAAGAACGAATTGTGAACAAGATGGTTGCTACGGCCATGGCGGGGGCGTACATCTGAAGACACTCAACCATGTCACATCAGCAGGAGAAGCCCTGAAATGGGTGCCGCATCTTCCGATTCTCCCGTGTCCGGTCAGGACCTGCACCATCTGGTGGAGCAGCAGTTTGGCCCGCAGGCGCAGGCCTATGTCGCCAGCGCCGTCCATGCGAAGGGGGATGATCTGGACGCGCTCGGCATCCAGCTGGAGCAGACGTGCCCGGCCCGCTTTCTGGATCTGGGATGCGGTGGTGGCCATGTCAGTTTCGCCGCAGCACCCCATGCCGGGGCTGTGGTGGCCTATGATCTGTCGACGCAGATGCTGGAAGCTGTCGCTGCAGAAGCGCTTCGGCGCGGGCAGGCCAATGTGTCCACGCAGCAGGGGGTGGCCGAAGCCCTGCCTTTTGCGGATGCTGCCTTTGACATGCTGGCCTCGCGCTACAGCGCCCATCACTGGCGGGATGTGGAGGCGGGCCTGCGTGAGGCGCGGCGGGTGCTGAAGAAGGGTGGCGCAGCCCTTTTCATGGATGTGGTCGCGCCGGATATGGCCGTGGCGGATACTTTCCTGCAGGCGGTTGAGCTGCTGCGGGACCCGTCTCACGCCCGTGATTACAGCCGTTCGGAATGGGAAAGCCATGCGCAGGCCGCCGGCTTCCGGATCGAGAAGGTGACGCCGCGCCGTCTAACGCTGGACTTCTCAAGCTGGGTGGCGCGTATCCGTACACCCGCTTTGCACGTTCAGGCCATCCGAGCCCTGCAGCAGGGGGCCAGCGAAGAGGTGGTGCGCCATTTCGAGATCCAGCCCGATGGCACCTTCACCGTGGATACGCTGGGCCTTGAATTGCGGGCGGTCTAGCAGGCCTTATTTCTTCTCCAGCATGAGCTGGCCTTCCTTACGCAACATGGGTTCGGCCTTGCGGGCCAACATGTTGAGGAACGTCGGCAGTTCCATGCTCAGATGAATGGTGTCTTCCGTTACATCCAGCGTGCCGGTCGCGGTCTTGCCGAGGGCGATGATGCGGAAATCCAGATGGGCGTTGTCCCACTGTTCCTCGGCAATGGTGATGTAACTGCCAAAGCGGGTGCGCACGGTGGAAAGCCCGGTCTGAATACGCCGGGTGGCTTCCGCCTGTCCGAGGCGGTGGGGAAGGGAGACCGTGAAGGGCTTGGCCATTGTGGATCCGTAAAGATGCGGAATATGAGGGGCAGGGGGCCATGTCGCAGCCTGCCCGGAGAGTCGTGAAGCTGGATCAGTCCAGCTCGGAATGGGTGATGTCACCCGTCATCGGGTTTACGCGTGCTTCAAGGCGACGACCGGTGCGGTCTGTCAGTTCCACCTCATAGCCCTCAGACTCGGTTTCCACCTTGCGCACAATATAACCCTGCTTTTCCAGTAGGCCGGCAATCTGCGCCACGGTCTTCCATTTCGGATCGGCAGGCTGAGTGGCGCGGCCTTTGCTACGGCTACGCAGCAGTTCGCCGGTGGCGGGGCTCACGCGGGCGTCCAGAATGTTGCCGTCACGATCCACCAGTTCGGCATCATAGCCATCACGCTCCACTTCCATCTCCAGAACGCGGAAGCCGTTTTCGGCAAGATGGGTGGCGATATCGGAGAGGGAACGCCAGCCCTGCACCTGGCCCGCGGCCTGTTCTGCCGGCGCCGTGGCGGGCTGGGCCAGCGCCGGGGCGCACAGGGCGGCTGAAAGCGCCAGCGCCAGACAGAGCGTGCGGCGGTGGTAGGTCGCAGAAATGGTCACGGTGCGGCTCCTCGTCTTGTATGGATCACGCTCCGCCTGATGACAGGCGTGAAAACAGGCAGACCTGGAATATATGGGGAGAGCGGCGCGGTCCTGAAAGAGCCGCGCTGGCAGGTCGCACCGGCATGGTGCACCCACCGGGAGTTCAGCTGCGGCGCTTGTCCTCAATGCGATCCCAGATCTGGGCCGCGATATCGGGGCCACCCAGGCGCTTGATGGCGCGTAGGCCCGTGGGAGAGGTGACATTGATCTCGGTGAGATAGCCGTCAATCACGTCGATCCCCACGAAAATCTGCCCCATTTCGCGCAGGGTCGGGCCAATGCGGGCGCAGATTTCCTTTTCACGATCAGTGAGGTCAGTGGGGTGGGCCGCACCGCCGCGCACCATGTTGGAGCGTAGATCCCCCTCGCCGGGTACTCGGTTCACCGCGCCGGCGGCTTTGCCATCCACCAGAATGATGCGCTTATCGCCATGCTTCACCTCCGGCAAAAAGCGCTGCACCACCCATTGTTCGCGGAAGGTGGTGGCGAACAGGTCATAGAGCGAGCCGAAATTGAGATCGTCTGCAGTGAGCCGGAACACCGCCGCGCCGCCATTGCCATAAAGCGGTTTCATCACCACATCGCCGAACTCGGCGCGGAAGGCCTTGATCTCATCCAGATCGCGGGTGATGAGCGTGGGCGGCATCAGATCCGGGAATTCGGTGACGAAGATCTTTTCCGGGGCGTTGCGCACATGGGCGGGATCATTCACCACCAGCGTTTTCGGGTGGATGCGCTCCAGCAGATGGGTGGCGGTGATATAGGCGAGGTCGAAGGGTGGGTCCTGCCGCATCAGCACCACGTCCATGTCATCCAGCGCCATGCGTCGCTTTTCGCCGAGCTGGAAATGCGCGCCGGCCTGATCTTTGACGGTGAGCGGTTCCAGTGCGGCGAACACCTTGCCGTCACGCATGGCGAGACGATCCGGCGTGTAATGGAACAGGCTGTGGCCGCGGGCCTGTGCTTCCAGCATCAGGGCGAATGTGGAATCGCCGGCAATGTTGATGGCGGCGATGTGGTCCATCTGGACGGCGACCTGAAGCTTCATTTCTCTCTCCGGGCGGATATCGGGGCAATCATTGAAACGAGGGGGCGTTCAGCCGGTGCAGTCGAATGCACCGGGCAGGTGGCGCAGCGCGCCGTTCCGGGCGATCAGTATGGCGTCGAAGCGCATGTCGAGCCCGCACAGGTCCGGCTGGCTGGCGAGGAAGCATTCCGCTGCCGCGACAATGCGGCTGCGCTGGCGCGCACTGAGGGATTCTGCCGCTGCATCCACGCTGGCGCGCTGCTTCACCTCGCAGAAAATCAGCAGATCATCCTTGCGGGCGATCAGGTCGATTTCCCCGGCAGGCGTGCGCAGGCGGCTGGCCAGAAGAGCGAACCCCTGCGCGGTGAGAAAGGCGCAGGCCCGTTTCTCTCCCGCCAGACCGCGGGCATGAGCGGCGCGGCGGGCCGCAAGCTTATTCCGCGCCTGCCGCGCCTCTGGCGTGTCGTGTGACATGCCGGATGGGCCGGGCGGTGATACGGCTTCAGTCATTGTCGGGCTTTGCCGGGGCAGTAGTGGCCTTGCGGCCCTCGGTCAGGGCCAGTGCGCGGGCATAGACATCCCGCTTGGTGCGGCCTGTCATGGCGGTGACAGCGGCGACCGCATCCTTGAGAGAGGATTGCGCCAGCGCGCGGGTCAGCGCCGCATCCACATCGGCGTCTCCCGCAGCCTCTTCCAGCGGCGGACCGACTACCAGCACGATTTCGCCCTTCGGCGCATCCATGGCGGCATAGTGGCTGGCGAGCGCATCCAGTGTCTCGCGCCGGACTTCCTCGAAGGTCTTGGTCAGCTCGCGGCAGACGGCGGCTGGGCGCGGACCCAGCGTAGCGGCCAGGTCCGCGAGGCTTTCGGCCAGCCTTGGCCCGCTTTCATAGAAGACAAGCGTCGCCGGCACATTGGCGAGCGCCGTGATGCGATTGCGGCGCTGTCCGGTCTTGGGGGGCAAAAACCCGTCGAACAGGAAGCAGTCGGTGGGCAGGCCGGCGGCCACCAGAGCGGCGAGCAGGGCTGATGCGCCCGGCAGGGGGTGGACCTTGTGGCCGGCGCGGGCGGCTTCCAGCACCAGCTTGTAGCCCGGATCGGACACCAGCGGCGTGCCGGCGTCGGAAATCAGCGCCACACGGGCCCCGGCCTCCAGCTTCGCCAGCAGGCGCGGGCGGGCGCTGGCCCCATTGTGATCGTGATAGGGCACCAACCCTGTGGAAATGCCATAGCGCTCCAGCAGGCGGCGCGACATGCGGGTGTCTTCGCAGGCAATCACATCCGCGCCAGCCAGTGTTTCCAGCGCACGGATGGTGATGTCTCCCAGATTGCCGATGGGGGTCGCGACCACATGCAGACCGGGCGCGAGGGCCGGGGCCCTGACCTGCGTACCGGCCAGCAGAAAGCTGTTCTGGCCGTCGTCTGTGGAGGTGGCGGTGGCAGGGTGCCGGGAGGTGGCGTGCGACGGTGCGGAGGTGCTCATATGCCTAACATAATCCTCGCACGGGACATTTGAAACGCCCCCTGCAAACGCCATGCGGAGAAAGATCCGCTTCGGGGCGAATCCCGAAAAGGCCACCCTTGCGGAAGGAGGTGCACCTTCCGCAAACCCTATGGCCGCAAGCCCTATAAGCTCAGCGCCCGTCCACCCCGTCGCGAAGGGCGCGCAGGCGCGGATAGAGCTGTGGGAAATCATCTTTCCGGGTCACGGCGACCATGCGCAGATGTCCAGTTTGCCCAAACCGGATCCACTGCACCACCTTCACGGGTTCCCCGGTCTTGGCGTCCACCGCATCGGCCATGATCTCAAAGCTGCGCACCTGATTGATGCGCAGCGGCTCGGCCCGCTCGATGCGCACATCCTTCAGGCCCGGAACGGTGGCCAGGGCGCGGATGGAGAACTGCTTGCGCTCATCCTCCCGCGGTGCGCCGGGGGCGACGGAAATGACGAAAAAGGGCTGCTTTGCACCTTCCAGAATATTATCCGGCCCATCGGTGAGGATCGCCGTGGAGCCACCCAGCGTGCGCAGCACGCGGAAGCCGGCCAGATCCTTCATGGTGAAGGGCAGGGCGGCGACCTGATCCTGCGGAGAGCGGAAGGAGAGGGTGGAGAGCGCCGCCCGGACATCCCCATCGTTCAGCTTGTCGCCCTCCCCATTTGCGGATTGCACTGTCACCAGCGAGGTGAGCATGTCGGTGCCGACCAGCAGGATCCATTTATGGGCGGTCAGCGGGCCGGCGGTCTGGGTGCCGCTGATGAGCACTGCCTTCGCGTCCGGCATGTTCTTCAGCTTGAAGGGCGCACGGGAGGTGACGCGGATTCCCTTTGCGGCCAGAGCGGCATCGGTAAAGCCGGCCTCGACCTGCGGATAGGCTTCTGGCGGCAGATCGACAATGAGAATGGATGCCTTGAGCTTCTCGCTCTCGAAGCCACTGAACTGGTTGCTTTCCACCATGCCGGCGGGCGGCACCAGGCCCACCACAGAGCCGCGCGGATAGGTGATGTCTTCTGCCATGGCCGGGCTGTTCCACAGCAAACAGGCGCCAAGGGCCACCATGGCCAGCCGGGAAAGGCCAGAGCGGACAAGGCCGGAACGGGCGATGCGAGGCGCTGTGGAAGCTGAAGAGGTGGTGCCGGGCACAGGGGTGCCAGAAAACATGGGCAACTCCGGGTAAGGGCCCGGCTGCGTACAGCCCGGCAAAATCAGATCACCAGATAAACAATGGTAGTATTGTTGCAAAAACAGGGCAAATCCATCCTGCCGATGGGTTGAGACCGGGTATTTTGCTTTTGCCTGACGTCAAATGACAGTTTTGCGCAATTTCAAGGCTGTTTCAGCCCACATGAACCCGACGCAGGGTCAGGTTGAAACGCCCGCCTTCGGCCAGCAGGGTGGAGGAGGCCGGAAAAATCCGGTCCACCCCGTGAAAGGCCAGCCTGCTGGGGCCGGACAGCACGAAAATATCTCCCGATTCCAGCCGGAAGGATTGAGTTGGCGCGCGCCGCTCCTCTCCGCCCAGCCGGAACAGCGCGGTATCGCCCAGCGAGATGGAGAGCACGGGCGCGGTGAAATCATCTTCATCGCGGTCCTGATGCAGGCTCATGCGGGCATCCGGGCTGTAATAGTTGATGAGGCAGGCTTCCGGCGGACAGGGGGCGGCAGGTGTTAGCTCCGGCCTGCTGAAGCGCGCCCAGATCTCCAGCAAAGCCTCCGGCAGGGGCGGCCAAGGCTTGCGGGTCTCAGGGTGGAAGCTCTGATAGCGATAGCCGGCCGTATCCGAAACCCAGCCCAGCGGCCCGCAATTGCTCATGCGCACGGAAAAGCTCTTGCCGGTGCGTGGCATGGTGGGGGTGAAGAGCGGAGCTTCGGCCAGAATTGCCCGGATATGGCCCAGAAAGGCCTCCTGTGCAGCCCGGTCCAGTGCGCCGGGAAACCAGAAAGCGCCGGGGGCGGGGACGAGGCGCGTCATGCTGGCTCCATCGTTCGGGCTCTATCCTTTGGTTTCCATGTGCGGGGTGGAGGCGCGGTTTCCGGTGGCCTGCATTTTGCCCGTTTTGCAGAACAGGTTTGCAGCGTTCAGGTGTTCTGGATATCGGAGCATATTTTCAGGACAGCGCAAGACAAAGATGCTCTAAACACAGCTCGCATGCACCGGTTCGGTCATGAGGCCGGGCTGGCAAACAGGGGGAGAGGTTCATGTCCGATGAGGGCGAGATATCTTACCACGGCAAATTCTACTGGAACGAACTTCTGACCGACGATGTGGAGAAGGCGCTGGCCTTCTACGCGGAAACGCTGGGCTGGACCTTTCAGGAAATGCCCATGGAAGGCGAAGAAGGCTCCTATTTCGTCGCCATGATGGATGATGAACCCGTGGCCGGCCTGATGGACAAGACTGGCATGGTGCCGCCTTCCGTGCCGCCCCACTGGTTCAGCTATATCAATGTGGATGACATTGATGCCCGGCTGGAAAAGCTGGTGGCTGCCGGCGGGCAGGTGCTGCGCGCACCCTTCGATGTGCCGGGCATCGGGCGTATCGCCATTGTGGCGGACGCCACCGGCGCATCCATGGGCTGGATGACTGCCGATGATGGCGATGAGGACGAAGACGAGGATTGAGGCCTTGCCTCAGGCCGGCCGGCGATCTGTTGCGCCCGTCCAGTGCGGTTTTTACGTGATGTAGACCTGTTATGGCGCGTTCCGAGTGGCGCGTTCCTAGTGCAGCGGGCCCGGTGGGGCCCGCCTTGCACGGGGTGTTCCGGCTTCAGCCGGTAATGTCGGCGAGGCTCATGCGGTTCACGCCGGCTGCTGCCATGCGGGTCCAGGCCTGTTCCAGAGAGCCGTTCACATCCAGCCCGCGGCAGCCATCCTCCACCACATGGGTGGAAAAGCCATGTCGTGCGGCATCTTCCGCCGACCAGCAGACGCAGAAATCCGTTGCCAGCCCCATGATGTAGACATCCGTGATGCCGCGCTCACGCAGATAGCCGGCCAGGCCCGTAGGGGTGGTTCGGTTGGCCTCGAAGAAGGCGGAGTAGCTGTCGATGTCCTTGTGATGGCCTTTGCGCAGGATGAGCTGGGCATGGGGCACTTCCAGCCGTGCGGCCAGTCGGGCCCCGGGGCTGTCCTGCACGCAATGCTCGGGCCACAGCACCTGCTCGCCATAGGGCAAGGTCAGGGTTTCATACGGGGCCTTGCCGGGATGGCTGGAGGCGAAGGAAATGTGGCCTTCCGGGTGCCAGTCCTGTGTGAGAACCACATTGGGGAAAAAACGCGCGGCATAATTCGCGATGCCCACAACTTCATGCCCGTCCGGCACGGCCAGCGCGCCCCCGGGCATGAAATCCACCTGCAGATCCACAATCAACAGAACGGCATGATTGCGTGATTTGTGCATCTGCACCTCCTGCTCCGCACCGGGGGCAGGAAATGCCCTTGTGTCGCTGGTTTCGGGTGTGGCCATGAAAAATGCCCTCGCGCGAGAGTGAAAAAGCATCGAACAGCCAGCTAGCACGCCTTGCGGGGTCATATCACCCCCCCTATATCCGCCTCGATCGTCGTGCACACGACGAACCCCAATTTTTGGCAAGGGGGCCGGCAGGCGTGCAGTGGGTGGGGCCCGCTGTCGTCTTCAACGGGTGCTGAATGGCCCGGTCGGTCTGCCGGCAAGGAGAAACTGAATGGCCAAGATCATTGGTATCGACCTGGGCACCACCAACAGCTGCGTTGCAGTGATGGAGGGGACGTCTCCCAAGGTTATCGAAAACGCTGAAGGTGCGCGCACCACGCCGTCCATCGTCGCTTTCACGGAAGATGGCGAGCGTCTCGTGGGTCAGCCCGCCAAGCGCCAGAGCGTCACCAATCCCGAGCGCACCATCTTCGCGGTGAAGCGCCTCATCGGTCGTCGCTATGACGATCCGACCGTGGAGAAGGACAAAGGCCTCGTGCCGTACCACATCGTGCGCGCCGACAATGGCGATGCCTGGGTGGAAGCGGACAGCAAGAAATATTCGCCCTCCCAGATTTCCGCCTTCACCCTTCAGAAGATGAAGGAAACTGCGGAAGCCTTCCTCGGCGAGAAGGTGGAACAGGCCGTCATCACGGTTCCTGCCTACTTCAATGACGCCCAGCGTCAGGCCACCAAGGATGCCGGCAAGATCGCCGGTCTTGAGGTGCTGCGTATCATCAACGAGCCGACGGCTGCGGCCCTCGCCTATGGCCTGGACAAGAAGTCTGCCGGCATTATCGCCGTGTATGACCTTGGCGGCGGCACCTTTGACGTCTCCATCCTGGAGATCGGCGATGGTGTGTTCGAGGTGAAGTCCACCAATGGTGACACCTTCCTCGGCGGTGAAGACTTCGACATGCGGCTCGTCTCCTATTTGGCGGACGAGTTCAAGAAGGAGCAGGGCATTGACCTGCGCAACGACAAGCTTGCCCTGCAGCGCCTGAAGGAAGCTGCGGAAAGGGCCAAGATTGAGCTGTCGTCTGCCGCGCAGACCGAAATCAACCTGCCCTTCATCACCGCCGATGCCTCGGGTCCGAAGCACCTGACCATGAAGCTGACCCGCGCCAAGTTCGAGGCGCTGGTGGAAGATCTGGTCCAGCGCACCATCGAGCCCTGCAAGAAGGCGCTGAAGGATGCTGGCCTCACTGCCGGGCAGATCGACGAGGTGGTTCTCGTCGGCGGCATGACCCGCATGCCCAAGGTGCAGGAAGTGGTGAAGCAGTTCTTCGGTAAGGAGCCCCACAAGGGGGTCAACCCGGATGAAGTGGTCGCCATTGGCGCTGCGATCCAGGGTGGCGTGCTGCAGGGTGACGTGAAGGACGTGCTGCTGCTCGACGTGACCCCGCTGTCGCTGGGCATCGAGACGCTGGGTGGCGTGTTCACCCGTCTGATCGACCGCAACACCACCATCCCCACCAAGAAGAGCCAGGTGTTCTCCACGGCGGAAGATGGCCAGACAGCTGTGACCATCCGCGTCTTCCAGGGTGAGCGCGAAATGGCGGCGGACAACAAGATCCTCGGCCAGTTCGATCTCGTTGGCATCCCGCCGGCCCCGCGTGGCGTGCCTCAGGTGGAAGTGACCTTCGATATTGACGCCAACGGCATCGTGCAGGTGTCCGCCAAGGACAAGGGCACGGGCAAGGAGCAGCAGATCCGCATCCAGGCTTCTGGCGGTCTGTCCGACGTCGACATCGAGAAGATGGTGAAGGACGCGGAAGCCCACGCCGACGAGGACAAGAAGCGCAAGGCGGCTGTCGAGGCGAAGAACCACGCTGAGGCGCTCATCCACTCCACTGAGAAGGCGCTGTCCGAGCACGGTGACAAGGTGGGTGAAGCCGATAAGAGCGCCATCGAGGCGGCTCTGGCCGATCTGAAGTCCGCGGTGGAAGGCGATGACGCCGAAGCCATTGAGGCCAAGACCCAGACGCTGGCCCAGGCCTCGCTCAAGCTGGGCGAAGCCATGTATGCGGCGCAGCAGGATGGCGGCGAAGCCTCTGCAGATGCCGGCAAGAAGGCGGAAGACGACGTGGTGGACGCTGAGTTCACCGAGGTCGACGACGACAAGAAGAAGTCTTCCTGATTGACGTCTGCTGTTTTGCAGCGCAATAACGCAATGTCTCTCCGGGCTATGGCCCGGAGAGCTTCTGTATAAGAGTGATATGCAGCTGTTCGGGTCACGTCGCCGGAGGTGACGTTCTCAAGGTTTGCGACGCTGTCTCGGGCCGCCGGATGCGGCCACGCCCTGCTTCTGCCCAGGCCCTGATCTTTCGGGCCGATCCCGCAGAAGCCCGAATGGGCTTGATCGGCGGTGTGCGCAGGCCATATGGCCCTATTTCGGGCGCGATGGCCTCAAATGCCATGTTTCGCCCGGATCAGGCTGCTGTTTGAAACCCAACTGCCGGGCCTGTTTTGCGATGATGCACTCGGGCCATGATCCGGGATCATCGCCCGGGACCATCGTCTGGAATGCGCGATGGGCGGCAGAGACCGGGCCGGTATGCAGGCCGGGCTGGTGGCGACGGATGAAGAGCAACCATGTCCAAGCGTGATTATTACGAAGTTCTCGGGTGCGACCGCGGCGCGGATGAGGTGGTGCTGAAATCCTCCTACCGCAAGCTGGCCATGAAATGGCACCCGGACAGGAACCAGGGCAATCCCGAGGCCGAGATCCGCTTCAAGGAAGTGAATGAGGCCTATGAGATTCTGAAGGACCCGCAAAAGCGCGCGGCCTATGATCGTTTCGGCCATTCGGCCTTCGAGAATGGCGGCGCCGGCGGCCCGGGCGGCCCCGGCTTCGGCAATGATTTCGCCTCTTCCTTCGCCGATATCTTCGATGATCTGTTCGGCGGCGCTATGGGGCGCGGGCGCGGTGGCGCAGCCAGCGGTGGTGGTGGCCGCGGGCGCGGGGCGGACCTGCGCTACAATATGGACATCACGCTGGAGGAAGCCTTCTCCGGCAAGACGGCGCAGATCAAGATTCCCGCATCCGTTTCCTGTGAAACCTGCAATGGTACGGGAGCCAAGGCTGGCACCCAGCCCAAGCCCTGCCGCACCTGCGGGGGCGCGGGCAAGATCCGCCATGCTCAGGGCTTCTTCACGCTGGAACGCACCTGCCCCTCTTGTCAGGGGCGCGGCAGCGTGATCGAGGATCCGTGCCCGGATTGTGGTGGCGCGGGCCGTGTCACCAAGGAGCGTACGCTCACGGTGCAGATTCCCTCCGGTGTGGAGGATGGCACCCGCATCCGTCTCAGCGGTGAGGGTGAAGCCGGCGTGCGGGGCGGGCCTGCGGGCGATCTCTATATTTTCCTGTCCATCGAGCCTCACCCCTTCTTCCAGCGCGAAGGGGCGGACCTGTATTGCCGCGTGCCGATTTCCATGGTGACGGCGGCGCTTGGCGGAACTGTGGAAGTGCCTACCATCAGCGGCGAAAAGTCCAAGGTGAAAATCCCGGAGGGCACCCAGTCGCAGAAGCGTTTCCGTCTGGCTGGCAAGGGCATGCCCATTCTGCGCAGCCACTCCTATGGCGATATGTATGTGCAGGTGGTGGTGGAAACCCCGCAGAAGCTCACCAAACGTCAGAAGGAACTGCTGGCCGAGTTCGACAAGGAATGCTCGGGCGAGACGCATCCTGAATCGAGCGGCTTCTTCGGCAAGGTGAAGGAATTCTTCCAAGGGGCGGGTGAGGGCGTCTAGCCCGGCCGGCTTTCGTTGCACCATCTGTCCGTGCACCGCTGGTGCGTATCTGCCATGTGCAGTTGTCACAACACGGTGCAGCAGATGGGTGTATCCCCTGTGAGAGGCAGGGTTTCCCCTTCTCGGGAGGGGGCTTCCTGCCCTATCGGAATGCGGGAAATCCTTGACCGGGCCTGCATTCCCGTCTATCGCCCAGCTAACCCGGCTATGACCGGGCGATTGAGGTGCCGCTGATGTCGAATGCCCAGGAACCGCGCAGCTCCAGCAAAAAGCCGCGCATCAGCGATCATGTCCGTTTCCTGCATTCCTGGATCACCAATCCCCTGAAGACTGGTGCAGTCTCGCCCTCCAGTCCGGGTCTTGCCCGCATGATGGCGAGCTATCTTGACCCGCATTCCGAAGGGCCGATCATCGAGCTGGGGCCGGGCACGGGGCCGGTGACAAAGGCATTGCTGGAACGGGGCTTTGCGCCCGAGCGGCTTTATCTTATTGAATATAATCCCGAATTCTGCGCCCTGTTGCGCCAGCGCTATCCCGGTGTCACGGTCATTCAGGGCGATGCCTATGCGATGGACAAGACGCTGAATGGCTGTCTGCCCGCCCGGGCCGCAGGTGTCATTTCCTCGCTGCCGCTCTTCACCATGCCGGTGGAAGAGCGCCATCGCATGGTGAATGAGGCATTTGACCTGTGCCATCCCGGTTCCCCCTTCGTTCAGTTCACCTATGCGGTGGTGACGCCGGTACCGCTGGTGACGGGCAAGATTGAGGGACAGGTTTCTCCGCGCGTGTGGATGAATGTTCCACCTGCTCGGGTGTGGGTCTATCACCGTCCCTGATCCGTTCTGCCGAACGGAAGGGCCGAGAGTTGCGGGCGGGTGCGGTTTCAGTCGTGCCGCTTTTTCATGAGGTGACGCGCGGGCTGTCGCCATATGGGGCTTGGCCCTGTGCGGCATGGCTATTGGTCTGGCGATGCGGGTTCTCGCCCTGCGCGGGATGTGAGGAGATGGGGCATGAGCGGGAAGCACAACACTCTGGCGGCGCGTGAACGCATCATTGTCGCACTCGATTATCCGCATCCTGATGAGGCCCGCGCGCTGGTGCGCACGCTGGGCGATGCGGTGGATTTCTACAAGGTGGGGCTGGAACTCACCATCGCTGGCGGTCTGGATCTGGTGGATGAACTGGTGCAGGCCGGCCGCAAGGTTTTCCTTGATCTCAAGCTGCATGACATCGGCAATACGGTGGAAAAGGCGACAGCGGCCGCAGCCGCGCGCGGTGTGAGCCTGCTGACCGTGCACGCCTATCCGCAGACCATGGCGGCGGCGGCGCGCGGCGCGGCAGGCACCGGGTTGCAGGTGCTGGGCGTGACCGTGCTCACCTCTTATGACAATGCCGATCTGTCCTCCGCTGGCTATGCGGCTGGGGTGACGGAAACGGTGCGTCTGCGCGCAGCGCAGGCCCGTGAGAGCGGTATTTCCGGCGTGGTCTGCGCACCGACGGACGCCACCATGGTGCGCACCATTCTGGGGCCGGACCGTCTGGTGGTGACGCCGGGCGTGCGCCCTGCCGGTGCGGCGGTGGGCGACCAGAAGCGCATCGCCACTCCGCATGAGGCCGTGAAATCCGGCGCGGATTATCTGGTCATCGGTCGCCCCATCACGGCGGCGGCGGACCCGCGCGCGGCGGTGGAGCAGATTGTGGCGGAGCTGGAAGGAGCCTGAGGCTTTCTTTCAAACGCCCTTTCACCCCCCCCCCCTCCATTGTCCGCCCCATGGCATTTGCGGGGGGTGTGATGGCCCGCTGCCCGTGCTATCGCTCGCTGCAACTGCCGGGCTGGCGAATCATTGCCGGTTACCGGGCATGGTTTTTCCGCAAATGTGCCGCGATACAAGGCGCTTCAATGCGCGAGCCGAAACGTGGGGCACGGGGAGCAGAACGCATGTCGAAGCTGCGCATCATTATTGCCGGGGCCGGGGGCCGTATGGGCCGCACCCTGATTCGCGCCATTCATGATGATGAGAACCTCACTCTGTCGGGTGCACTGGCACGGGCCGGCAGCACCCATCTGGGTGCGGATGCGGGCCTTCTGGCCGGTGTTGGCGCATTGGGTGTGAAGATCGAGGCGCAGGACAGCGCCACGCTTGAGAATGTGGATGTGGTGATTGACTTCACCTCTCCGGCGGCCACCGTGGCTATGGCGCAACGCCTTGCCGGTACGGGCATCGCCCATGTCATCGGCACCACTGGTTTTTCCGCTGAGGAGAACGCCGCCATCACGGCGGCGGCGGCGCGGGTGGCCATCGTCAAGTCCGGCAATATGAGTCTGGGCGTCAATCTGCTGGCCGCGCTCACCCGCCGGGTCGCGGCCACGCTGAACGAGGATTTCGATATCGAGATCCTCGAGATGCACCACAACCGCAAGGTGGATGCGCCCTCCGGCACGGCCCTGTTGCTGGGCGAGGCGGCGGCGGCCGGTCGCGGGGTGGATCTGGAAGCCTGCTCTGATCGCGGGCGTGATGGCATCACCGGGGCGCGTAAGCGCGGAGATATCGGCTTTGCGTCTCTGCGTGGCGGCACGGTGGTTGGCGAACATACGGTGATGTTCGCCGGCCCGGTCGAGCGGATCGAACTGACCCACAAGGCCGAGGATCGCATGATCTTCGCCCGGGGTGCGCTGGTTGCCGCGCGCTGGGTGAAAGGGCGTGCGCCGGGCCTCTACACCATGGCCGATGTGCTCGGCCTTACCGATTTCTGATAAGACGCCGGGAGTTTTCAATGTCCGACCGTATTCTCGTCCTCGTGCGCCATGGGCAGAGCGAGTGGAACCTGCAGAACCTCTTCACCGGCTGGCGCGACCCGGACCTGACGGAGCAGGGCGTGGCGGAAGCCAAGCGTGCCGGTGAGAAGCTGAAGGCCGAGGGCCTGACATTCGATACCGCCTTCACGTCCGGTCTGGGTCGGGCGCAGCGCACCTGCGGGCTCATTCTGGACATGATGGGCCAGTCCGATCTGAAGCCGCAGCAGAGCATCGCCCTGAACGAGCGCGATTATGGCGACCTCTCCGGCCTCAACAAGGATGACGCTCGCCAGAAATGGGGCGAGGAGCAGGTGCATATCTGGCGCCGGTCCTTCGATGTGCCCCCGCCCGGCGGCGAAAGCCTGCGCGATACGGTGGCCCGCACACTGCCCTATTATGTGCAGGAGATTCTGCCGGCGGTGCTGCGCGGTGAGCGCACGCTGGTCGCTGCGCATGGCAATTCGCTGCGCGCGCTCATCATGGTGCTGGAGAAGCACACGCCTGAAAGCATCATCAAGCGCGAGCTGGGCACGGGCGCGCCCATTATCTACCGCCTGAATGCGGATTCCACCGTGGCCGACAAGCGCGATCTGGCGGGCTGAAGCCGAGAGAGTCCAGTGCGCCCGGTCTTCCGGGGTGAATTGAGGCCGCGCAGCAAGGTTGCGCGGCCTTTTTCATGGTGAGGCTGCGTGCCGGGCGCGGCTCGTGTAGCATGGGGGCGCCTCCAGCAAGGAGGCGTGTCTGCGGGCCTTGCCGTGCGTTTGTTGCCTTTGCTCTTCACATTGCTGGTCGCCATCCTTCTGGGGCTGGGCGGCAGCTGGTACATGGTGGCCAATACGCGGGGGCTGGATCGGGTGAGCATCGGCCCCTGGCAGAGCTGGCCACGGGCCGGCACTGTGAGTGCAGACCCTTATGCCCGCGCTGCCATTGCCCGCTCCGGTGAATTGCCGCTGGAACTGGCGGACGGCCTGATGTTCTTCGCCACTGCGGATGATAATGGCGCAGCGCTGGATGGGCGGTGCGAGATCCGCATTCGCGGAACGATGCCTTCCGCGCGGCTGTGGACGCTGACCGTGATGGATCATGAAGGCCGGCTCATCGCCAATGATGCCCGGCGTTATGGTTTCACCAGCTCCGAAGTGCTCTATCGCCCGGATGGCGCGGTGGAGATGGTGCTGTCTCCGCGCGCCCGGCCGGGCAACTGGCTGCCCACCGGGGCGCGCACCCGGCTGCAACTGGCCTTGCGGCTGCATGATGCGCCATTCGCCTTCCTGTCAGAAGCGGATGATGGCGGCAGCGCCTTGCCCTCCATTGTGCAGGAGCATTGCTCGTGAAGCTGTCTCTGCCATCGGAGCCACCCACACATCATGCTGCTGAAGCCGGCCGGGGCGGAGGCCGGAAGCCGCGCGGGCTGGCACGCTGGCACGCAGCGGTTTCCACCTTTGCCGGGCGGCTCTGGCATATGGTGCAGCCGGGCTGGCTGCTTCTGCCGCTGGTGTTTGTGGCAGTGCTGGCGGGCATCACGCATATCGTCTCGATTCTGCTGATGCCGGCTGTGGCGGAGCGCGGGGCCTATGCGCGGCTCTCCGCTCTGGCCGGGCAGAATGAGATGGTGCTGCTGGAAGACCCCACGCCCCAGCATATGGCGCTGCCCATGATGGACCCGGCCTTCATCACCGGCATTTGCCTGTTCGATATTGATGCGCAGCCGTTGAAGGTGCAGGTGCCAGTGACCTCCGATTATGTCTCCGTCTCCTTCTATACGGACAAGGGGCTTGCCTTTTATGCGCTGACGGACAAGGCGGCCGCCCGCGCGCCGGAACTGGCCGCACCTCCCGATGGGGTTTCGTCAGAAGAAGCGATTGAGCTGGATCTGATGACAGCCACGCAGAAGGCCGCCCTGCCGCAGGACAAGACCATCACGGCGGCGGACAGGCTCATCATTGTTGCACCGGAGCCGCGCGGCGTCATTGCGGTGCGGGCTTTTGTCAGCAATCCGAGTCTGCATGCGCAGGTGCGCCACATGCTGGAACGGGCACGCTGTACGCCGTCTCCCGCGACCGCGCAAATGGCGCCGGATGCAGGGCCTACAGATGAGCCCTCAATGGAGCCCGTCTCGGCGGACTGATTCACCGCGTTCCATCTCCCGTGCGGATGGTTCACGCCGGAACAGGCGGGTCCGGGTCTGTCCAGGCCATGCTTCTGCCTACAGGGCGCGTTGGGTTGCTCGTCGGGCTGAAGCGTTGTGAGAGGCGATCTGCGGTGCCCTCATTGTGCATGTGGCGTTCAATCCGCACCACGGGCAGGATGACCACGCGCGGGCCATTCAGGGCCATGGGGCGCGATGTTGCACGGGATGTTGAAGGTGAGGTTGGGCACGGCGTTGGTGGTGCGGTTGGCATGGCTCTGCCGGGTGTCCTGCCACACGCGGATCGGCCTGAGAGGGGGAAGAAAAGAACCGTACCCATCTGTTGCTCCCATCCTTGGGGCAGGGTGGTTCTTCATGCGCGGGCTTCAGCTTCGGAAGAAACGCAACCTGCCATTGCCCCCGGCCATATGGCAGGGTTCTCATGGGATCAACGCCGGAAAGCGGGAATGGTTTCATCGCCAGATGGGAGGTTCGGCCCGAAAAGGCCTTGCCCCATCGCGTTCAGTCGCGCGCCAGATCCAGAAAGTGGCGCCCCTGCCGGTCTTCCAGTTCCACCACCCACAGATCCGGGTCGAAGCGGATTTCCTTCACCAGACGCGCATCCGCCTCGGCCTCCGGCTGGCCGGGGGGCACGAGGATGGAGAATTTGCGGTCAGCCGGGTGGTCATCCTCAAAGGCGCTCTGCAGGGCCGGACCATAGAGGGCGGCGGTACCATCCAGCGCATTCACCTTCACGAAGATCACCCCGGCCTCTTCCGAACCACGCCGCACCACGAGCCCATAGGCCCCTTCCACCTGGGCGCGGCGCAGCAGGGCCGAGACAAAAATTCCGCTCTTGAGCCGCATGGGCCTTCTCCTTCCGGCCCCGTATGGCCGAGCCGGGGATTATTGCAGCTTTATGCCGGAAACGCTGGAGAGTTCCTGCAACAGGCGCGTGTCCATCTCCCCCGTCACCGGCAGGCGGCGATCCTGCTGGAAACGCTGGATGGCCTGACGGGTCTGTGCACCTTCCACGCCATCCACCTTCAGCGGACCATAGCCAAGCCGGGCCAGGGCGCGCTGCACGGCATAGGTGCGGGGTGAGGTGGGAAGGGTCTGTGGCGGCAGCGTTGCATTGGTATTGGCTGTCGCCCCCACATTGGCGGGTGGACGCGGAATCGGGTCCACCGGGCCGGAAACAGCAGGTGAGGCGCTGCGGGCGGTCCAGCTCTGCCCGTTCACCTGCTGGCGTGTGGCGGGGGATGTAGAGATGCGCTGTGTGGACATGCGGCGCGGGACTGTCAGCCCCTTCACATCTGTTTCATCCGGCTTCACCGGCACCATGACGGAGGACATGTCGACCACCGGTGTGCTGGAGACTAGATAGCCCAGATCTTTCTGCCCGCCATGGGCGCTTTGCGGTGTGGCGCGGGGCAGGGGAATGGAGGTGGATTCGCCGCCGCCCGTGCCGGCCTTCGCAAGGCTTGTGCGCGGGGTTTGCAGCAGCAGGGCATTGCCCAGCACGGCGAGGGCACCGGCCACCAGCACGGCGCTGGCGCACAGATCCAGAAAGCGCAGGCCTCGCCCGGTGCTGCGCTGGTCTTCCCTTGCTTCATCCGCGGCAAGGTGGATATCCGGTTCAGCAGCGTGATGGAGCCTCATGCCATTTTCCTTGTGCGGGTTTGAGCGGAGGTGGCTTCTGCGCCTTTCTGGCTGGGAAAGGGCGAGATTACGCTTGGCCCGTTTCCTCCGGCTGGCGGCGCGCCATGTTCCTGCGGCCCGTCTTCCTGAGATGATGTGTGTGAAAGGTTCTGTGCCAGTTGCGCGGCGACGGGTGAGGCCAGAATGGCGGCCCCCGCGACCCTGTCTGTCGTCTCGCCTGCAGCGGCAGATGTGGCGTTTGCTGCACCGGCTGCGGGGGTGCGCGGCAGCAGGATGGTCACGCAGGTGCCGCGGCCGGGCGAACTGTCGACCCGGAATTCGCCCTGATGCAGCTTCACCAGCCCCTTCACCACGGCCAGACCCAACCCGCTGCCACGGGCCTGCTGGGCGCGGTCTCCTGCCTGAAAGAAGGGTTCGCCGAGTCGGGCAACCTCATCGGGCTGCATGCCGGGGCCGGTGTCGCGCACGCGCAGCATCATCTGGTCTGCGGTGCGATGCATGCTGACCCGTACACGTCCGCCCTCCGGCGTGAATTTCACTGCGTTGGAAATGAGATTGAGCACAATCTGGCGCAAGGCGCGCTTGTCCGCGGTCAGGGGTGGCAGGCGACCATCCAGCGTGGTCTGGAGGCGCACGCCGGCGCGCTCGGCATCCATCTTGAGCATGCGGGTGCAGCTCTCCACCAGATCGGCCATATTGATCGCTTCCGGCTCCAGCAGATAGGCACCGGCCTCCACGCGGGAGAGATCAAGAATGTCATTCACCAGCCCCAGCAGATGCTGGCCGCTTTCATGAATGATGCGCGCATATTCCGCCTTGCGCTCCGTATCCAGCGCTGTTCCGGCTTCGGTGGACAGTAATTCGGAAAAGCCCAGAATGGCATTGAGCGGCGTGCGCAGCTCATGGCTCATGGCGGCGAGAAAGCGGCTCTTGGCGGCATTGGCCTCTTCCGCATCGGCGCGGGCGCGCACTTCCACTTCCACCTGATGGAGCGGCACGCTGGCCTCGCGCCACACCACGCGCACCTGCGCACCGGTTGCACCATGTTCCGCAAGAGGAATGGCGCGGATGGTCAGCGGCAGAAAATGCACATGCCCGGAAGCGCTATCTTCGCGCAGGCGCACATCACAGCTCACCGTTGCTGAGCTGGATGCCGCTCGGCGCACCGCCGCCATGAAGGCCGGCCTGTCGGCCACCTGCACCCGCTCGAACAGGGATGCCCCCAGCAATGTGGCTTCTGCACTGTGGGAAAAGGAACCATCATGGCGTTCCACCGCAATGGCCGCACCTTGGGCATCATGAAGGGTGACAAGTGTCGCGCCGGAGATCAGTTCGGCCTCGCTTGCCCCCTTGGCCGCAAGGCTGAGCCCGGTAGAGAGCACCGCCAGCGCCCCGCATAGCAGGCCAACGCCCAGCAGGAAAAAGGAATCAATCGGGTCGCCCACCAGAAGCCCGGAAGCCTGCCCCAGCAGCACCGCCCCGGAACTGAGCAGCGCCAGTACCCCCAGCCCGCCGAGAATGAGCGCCATGAGCCGTCCCAGCGTCGCCAGCCGGGGAAAGGCCGGGCCGGAGCCGGTCTCCTCGCCTGTCTTTATCGCGCGCGCATTCATGCTGCTTCCTGCATGTGTACCGGCCGGGCCGAGCGTGCTACGCAAAACATTCAAGCCGAACTCTGCCACCATGCCCCCTTCCTAGAGATCCGTTCCGGCGGGCAGGCCCGCCGTGGTTCTTCTTGTGTGGGCCAGAGAGGGTGGCGCGCCGAAACGCCCCGGATCTGCCCGGCCATGGGGGAACCGTGCCATGGGGCCTTTAAGCGATTGCTAAACCGTGCCAAGGGGCTGGCCCCAGCGTTAACGATGTCTTGCAGAAATGCTTTTGTAAGATGTTGATAATGAAACATTGGCCATAAAGCGGGCGTGCATTCGGACTTTACTTCAAGCCGCCCTTTGGCAAGATGACAGGGCCATGACTGAGTATGAGCAGGCCGATAAGCGCCATTTACTGAGATGTGTGCATCTCGGATTTGTAAATTTTCCTATGAAAAATAGTAAAACTAGCGCAATTAATTCATGTATTGGATCTATTTCTATAGAAATGGAGTTAAGTATCGCCGTAATGTGATGGTCAGATTTGATTTTTCTCATATAAAATTTAACATATATGGTTTTTTACATTTGGCCGGGATGGGTGCGCTATCAAGTGATGAGCCGAAACAGCTAAAACTCGATCGTGATGGATGGGGCGCTGCGTCTGGCCTCGCCCTGATAAACGGCTTCAATGTTGTTGCCATCAGGGTCAAGTACGAAAGCTGCATAATATTCCGGATGATAGGCCCGTTTGCCAGGTGCGCCATTATTGCGCCCCCCATGGGCCAGCGCTGCTTTGTAAAATGCATCAACAGCAGCCCGACCCTTTGCCTGGAAGGCAAAGTGGTATCGTCCTGTCAGTTTCCCTGATGCCGTTGGGCTGTCTGCGGAGGAGACGACGAGTTCATCGGCAAGAAAATAGCCCATATCGGTGCTGACCACGGGTATGTCCAAAACCGCCAGAACAGCGGTGTAAAAATCTTGGCTGGCCTTGAGATCACGTACCACCACTTGAAGATGATAAATAATTCGTCCGCGATGCAGTTGATGTGTTTCCATGTTTTTGCATTCAAAAATGTATTTGTTTCATATGATGTTTCGATTTTGATAAAATAATCATATCTTATTTTGTGTTTATGTATGGTGCGTCTTATTTGTGATAAGAATATCGATATTGATATCCTGGGATATATGTCAGCTCTTTCCGTTTCATATGGTGTGGAAAATTGATCGGTTCTCCACCATAATATTTATCTTTATATCATGATAAATATTTGTGAGCGGGGCGTCGTGCTGATATTCGCCCTTGGCGGGTGCTGATTTTCATACGGGTTGGGTTGAGCGGTGTGGAATTTCATTCCAGTCTGCTTGTATCTGTGTCAATTTATTAAATGACATGTAAGTAATTTTTGATTAATTATTATGATATGCAAGGGTTATGTAGTTATTGTCTGGAGTTCGGGCTGGATCGACGTGTCCTCCTGCTGCATGGTGTCAGCAATTCGGGGTGCGCCTGGGGCGCAGATTCCAGCTCTTGTTGCAGCTGGATATCGTGTGATTGTGCCTGATCATGCAGGTCACGGCGCTTCGGCTTACCTGACCTGTCCGCTCGGTGTGGCGGCCATCGCGGATGATACTGAATATTTGCTTGCTCATCTTGCTCTCGAGTGTCTGGATATCGTTGGCCTTTCGCTCGGCGGTATGGTTGCCATGGAATTGGCATTGCGGCATCCCGCCAAGATCCAGCGTCTTGTTGTGGCAAACAACTTCGATAACACCGCAACACCGGAGTTCCGGGTGATGGCTGAGGGGTGGACCTCTGTTTTGAACAATCCCACGGCCCGGTGATGCGGTTTGAACAGAGCTGGCCGGCTCTGGTTTCGAAGACCTTCGAGGGAACGCCCGAAGGTATCCGCACCTATCAGATCTGGCATGGCATCGCAGCGACCAGTGATGGTGCATCTCTCGCGCAGGTTGCGCGCGGAATGGCCTCGTTTGATATCCCAAGCCGGCTTGGGAAACTGAAGATGCCAGTGCTATTCATCGCGGGGGCGGCGCATATCTCGAATGTTGACTCGTCAGATGGATTCACGGAGCAACAGGTCGCCTTTCTGTAGGCCGTCTGTGGTGCAGACTGAGCTCATCCTTCTGGCTGAGCGATATATTGCCCTCACACTCCTCTGCATGATGAATACTAAGTGTAGCATCTGCTTTGGCGGAAGGGTGCTCAATGCTTATGATCAACTAAAAGTTGTGTATATTTAAAATATAACTATAAGTTGATTTTTGTGGAGTGGCACTGCAGTGAGTACACGCATAAGTATATCTTGCTTGAAGGAGGTTAGCGGGTTGACTTGAGGCGTGTCATGGGTCATCCCGAAGATGGCCTTACTGCCATGGCAGCTAGGGTTGCGGTTTCAAGGGTTTGTAAGGCCGAGATGAAAAAGGTTGTTCAACGACGCATCTCCAGTCTTATCCGGGCCATTGTCCCGGGAGCGCGCAAGAAAAAGCTCCGGCACCCCATGCTGTCGGTCAATATGGTTGACCGGATCCGGGAGGTTTTTGATCCGGATTGGTATGGCGTTCATTATCCGCATGTGATCCGCGCCAATCATGATCCATTCAAACATTTCATCTGGCACGGCCTCCAGGAGGGGCTGGCGCCGAACGCTTTCTTCCTGTCCTCCTGGTATTTGGATCGATATGCGGATGTGTCTGCGGCGGGCCTGCCCCCGATCATCCATTATCTGAAGCATGGCGCAGAGGAGGGACGTGATCCGCACCCCGATTTTGATGCAGCTTGGTATGTGGCCCGGCATCCGGATGCGGAACCCAATCCCCTACTGTATCACATGCGAAAGGGCATCCGGCATGGTTGGCCCACGTGCCCGCCCTTCATTATCGAGGATTATCTGCCAGCGGGTGGAGCCGCGCCCACCCCACCGGAACATCTGGCGGTGGACATCATTGTGCCGGTCTACAAGGGGCTGGATGAAACCCGTCGCTGCCTGTTCAGCGTGCTGGCCGATTCCGAGCGCCTGGCTGGCCGCATCATCGTGATTGATGACTGCTCGCCCGAACCGGAGCTGTCCCGCTGGCTGGACAGGCTGGCGGCGGAAGGCGCCATCCATCTGCTGCGCAATGCCAGTAATCTGGGCTTCGTGCGGAGCGTCAACCGGGGAATGGAAGAAGCCGGATCACATGATGTGGTTCTGCTGAACAGCGATACGCAGGTGCCGCGGGGCTGGCTGCGCCGGCTGGCCGCCCAGGCATGGGCGGGTGAGCGGGTTGGCACCATCACCCCCTTTTCAAATAATGCCACCATCTGCAGCTATCCCTCAGGACAGGGCGGCCCATTGCCGGCCGGCTTCACGCTGGAGCAGCTGGATCAGGCTTTTGCCCACGCCAATGCCGGCCGTTTTGTCACTCTGCCCACGGGCATCGGCTTCTGCATGTATATCCGGCGGGATTGCCTTGATGAGGTGGGGCTGTTTGATGTCGAGGCCTTCGGTCACGGCTATGGTGAGGAAAACGAGTTCTGCATGCGCGCCCGCGCTCTGAAATGGGAGCACCGGCTGGCATGTGACACCTATGTTTTCCATGAGGGGGAGGTCAGTTTCGGGCGCAACTCCCCCTTGCGGGACAATGCGCGTGCGGTTCTGTACAAGCGCTTCCCGGAGTATCCGCGCCTTGTCAGCCGTCATGCACAGGCCGATCCGGCCGCGTCCACCCGCTTTGCGGCTTCGGCCATGTTGCTGCGCCAGAGCAAGTTACCGGTCATCCTGTTGATCACACATGGGCTGGGTGGCGGCACCGAGCGTCATGTGCAGGATCTGGTCACCACCCTGAAGGGCAAGGCTGAGTGTCTCATTCTGCGCCCCAATGAATGGGGGTGCGACCTGTCCTTCCCGGGCTTGCCGGGGCTTTCCAGCCTGCGCTTTGCAACGCGCCGGTTGGATGAGCTGGTGGCGTATCTGCGCTCATGTGGCGTGAGGCGCCTGCATATTCACCATCAACTTGGCTTTGGTGGATTGCTGCATGATCTTGTCCGCAAGCTTGGGCTGCCCTTTGATCTGACAATCCATGATTATTATCCGGTCTGCCCGCAGATCAACCTGATCTCATCTCTGTCCGGCACATATTGCGGGGAGCCGAATGCTGAAGCGTGCAATGCCTGCATTGCCGCCAATCCGGTGCATGGGGCCACGGATATTATCAGCTGGCGTCTGCATCTGCGCTGGATATTCGATGAGGCGGAACGAATCCTGTGTCCGAGCCGGGATGTGATGCTGCGGTTGCAGCGCATGGGCATTGAGGGCCACATGATGGTGGTGCCGCACCAGCCCGTGACAGACTGGCGGTGGCCTGACACGACCGAGCCTTTGCTTGTGGGTCAGCCCCTGCGTATCGCCATTCTGGGCACGCTTGTGGCGCACAAGGGCATGGCTGCGGTTCACAATACCGCTCTGGCGGCCATGGGTCTGCCCTTCGAGTTCGTGCTGATCGGCGCAAGCGAGCCAGCCATGGAATTGCCGGAGGGGTGCGCCTATCAAGAGACCGGTTCCTACAAGGAAAGCGAGCTGCAGGCGCTGATCCGTCAGCATGCCCCGCATGTGATCTGGTTTCCGGCCATGTGCCCGGAAACCTACAGCTACACGCTGACGATAGCGATCGAAACCGGCCTGCCCATTATCGCCAGCAATCTTGGTGCATTTCCGGAACGGCTGGCCCAGCACCCCAAGAGCCTGCTGGTGTCTCCCTCTGAAAGTGCAGTGACGTGGATCTTTGCGTTCAGGCAGATCCGCGAGGTCATGCTCACCCATGCCCCTGCGCCACGGCCCCTCCCGCGCCCCACCGTCGAAACCTTCTATCCGGAAAAATATCTGGATCCGCTGAAGGGATAGACTGAAGCGGCATCCTACGGCTTCAGTGCAAATCGTTTAGTGCAAGTTTCAGTGCAGGTCTTTTGTATAGACGAATTTGGGCATACCCCAGCCAAAGCGCAGGGCAAGAAGGCGCAGGGCGAGGCCCGCCAGCATGGCGCCGATCATCACCCCATTATGGGGCAGGGCCAACCATTCCCCGAGCACATAGAGCATGCCGGTCACAATGGAGGCTGTTGCATAAAGCTCTGCTCGGAACAGCAGGGGCACATCTGCGCACAGAATATCGCGCAGCACGCCGCCCACGCAGCCCGTGATCATACCGGACGCGATGACGATGATGACAGGCATGTCCATCTTCATGGCGATGGTGCAGCCGATGACGGTGAAGACCACAAGGCCGACAGCATCCAGAAACAGGAAGAGCCGCCGCAAATGGTGCATGTAGCGGGCAATGGCGATGGTGGCGAGCGCTGCGCCCCCCGTGATGAGCAGATAGGAGGGGTGCTCCACCCATGTCAGCGGATGGCGTCCCAGCAGCACGTCCCGCACCGAGCCACCGCCCAGAGCGGTAATGCAGCCGAGCAGATAGACCCCCACCCAGTCCATATTACGTCGGCCCGCAGCCAGAGCTGCCGTCATGCCCTCCGCGACGATGGCGATGATGTAGAACACATGCAGCAGCTGCGACATTTCCATGGTGCCGGCCCCTCTGTGCGCCGCGTTGCGTCTGGCCCATCCGGGGCAATCTGCTTCTGCAGCAGCTTGTGTTCAAAAGGCAATATTTTTCGGCATTTCTCAAGCCATGCCGAAAAATGGGTGCAGGTCTCCCACAGCCGGTTGAGCTGAGAGCACCGGCTTGGGAAGGTGTGTGGCCCAGAAAGCAGGCTACAGGACCTCAGTGAGCCTTAATAGTGGGAGCTGTCGGAGGGGTGGTGGGGACTGAAGGTTGCTCCATGGTCGCCCGCACCTTCTTCAGCGGCGACTCGGGCTTTGCCGTGTCGGTTTGGGTTGCCGGAATTTCAGCAGCTTCGGGTGTGCGCCTGGGTGCAGCCTCCGGCTTGGGCTTCAGGCAGCGTTGCGCAGCCGCATCATATTCCTCGCAATTATAGCGGTCCCAATCGCTGGTCAGCGTGTCCGAGCCTTTCAGATACTGGCTCCATGGGGCGCCGGGAATGAGGCCGGGTGTTTTCCATGTCACCTGCAGAGCACCCTGCTTGCCAATCTCACCAATGAACACCGGGCGTGTGATGTGGTGGTCGGACCGCATTTCCGAAATACCACCCGTCAGATTGAGCTGGCGAATGCCGGGCAGGGTATCGATCACCTTGTCGGCCTGCGTGGTGCCGGCCTTGGCCACCGCCTTCACCCACATGTTGAAGCCGATATAGTGTGCTTCCACCCCATCGCTGGCCCGCCGCTCCGGGTCCTTGGTGAAGGCCCGCCAGCGCTGGAGGAAGGCCTTGTTGTCCGGCGTGGAGACGGACATCACATAGTTGCGTGCCGCAAGCTGGCCCAGCATCTCTCCCAACTGCAGGCGGGAGAGGTCATCCTCGCCCAGAGACAGGCTGAGCACAGGCACCTGCGCCATGCTTACGCCCTGTGCGGCAAGGGCCTTGTAGAAGCTGTCATTGGCGGGGCCCATGATGGTGGAGATGACCGCCGCTTCCCGCCCTTCACTCCTCTGCGCAGTCTCGCTCCCTGTCGCATCCTTGCCATCAGCGGCCGAAGGTGCGTCAAAAGCGCGGATGTTGGCCACGATGCCGGACCAGTCAGTATGACCATCCGGCACATTCACGATCATGATGTCTTCGGATTTTACACCACGAGCATGCAGATAGGCTTCCAGAATGCGAGTGATGGCCCGGGGCCATGCGCCGCTGGTGCCGGCCAGCACCCAGCGTTTCACGCCCTGTTCCTCCGCCAGATAGTCCACGGCGGGAATGGCCAATTGGTTGGGGGTGGCTCCGGTATGGAACACATTGCGGGCGGGCGCTTCACCCTCGCCGGGGGCGGGATCGAACAGAATGCCGTTCAGTTCGGTGAAGAGAGGCACCAGACTCTTGCGTGATTCTTCCAGCGATGCGCCGAACACCACGGCGACCTTGGCGCGGGCCAGCAGGTCACGGGCGGCAGCCTTGCGCGCATCAGGGTCTGCACCGGGATTGATGATGACCGGTTCCAGCTTCCGGCTGAGCAGCCCGCCCTTGTGGTTCTGCTCGGCAATGAGCATCAACATCACATCCTTGAGGGCGGCCGCATCTCCCTGTGCGCCTGCGGGAGGTTCCAGAATGCCGATGCGGATGGGGGCCTTTTCGGCCTGTGCGCTGGCGGGCGCGCTGGCCAGAAGGCCTATGCCGGTGGCCAGAGCCAGTCCGCCCAGAATGGCGATGGTGCCTGTTTTCCGGCTGACCCAATCCCGCACTGTGCGCATCTTCCTCTCCCATCCCTGCGGTCGTCGGGTGCCTGCCAGACCGGCCTATCGGCGCGTGGATCATGACTGGCACGGTTGTGGCTGGCATGGCTGCCTGTCGCCACTCTGCCCAGTTCGTCCGGTTTCGCAGGGTATGAGACCGTGCGGCATGAACAGGGCAGGTCAGCGCATCTTTCACTTTACCCCATGGCAAGGTTGAAGAATTGTTTCCACTTGCCATGACATTCGAATCTGTCCGCCATTTTCTGCTGCCCATATTGCCCCTATCAAGGGCGAGAGCAGGGCAGGAGATGAGCCGGGGTGCGGCAGAACGGGCATGACGCACAGATCTGCCGCATCAAAAAATAGCGAGCCGGATACGAAGAGTCTTGACGTGAAGCTCAAGGCGTTCTTTGCGTGCGCGTGCCCAAACCGGAAGGGAGCAACTGGCGTGGACAAGCTGATTTCAGGCTACAAGAGGTTTCGGGAGATTGCCTGGCCCGAGCGCAAGCTGGTGTTTGAGCAACTGGCGGCGCGCGGGCAGAGGCCGGAAACCCTGGTCATCGCCTGCTCCGACAGCCGCGTGGACCCGCAGATGATCTTCAATGCCGGGCCCGGCGAAATGTTCATCGTGCGCAACGTGGCTAATCTCGTGCCGCCCTGTATGCCGGATGAAAAATATCACGGTACGTCAGCTGCCATCGAATTCGCAGTGCGCGTGCTGAAAGTGAAGCATATCGTGGTGATGGGCCATGCCAAATGCGGCGGTGTGCATGCGCTGCTGGATGGCGCCCCCCCCGAGGCGCAGGATTTTGTGGTCGAGTGGATGACCATTGCCGAGCCGGCGCGCCGCAAGGCCATGGAGGCGGATCTGCCGCCGGCGGAGCGTCAGCGCTTCTGTGAACTGAGTTGCGTGCAACTGTCCATCGCCAATCTCATGACGTTTCCCTGGGTGGCGGAACGTGTCGCGGCTGGCGACCTGAAGGTGCATGGCTCCTATTTCGGCGTGGCGACAGGGCAGCTTGAACTGATGGACGAGAACGGAAACTTCCAGCCCGCAGAGAACTGAAACCGGGAGGTGTTCATGGTGCGCGGGCCTGCTCTGGATCTGCGCACCAGAAATGGAGCCTGAATACGGGCCGTCTCATGATGCTGCCTGTGCATCGTCGGTATCTACCGGGATCCCGCGCCCGAGAAGATGGGTGGAGGCGCGCCAGACGTGATAGGTGAGCCGGTCCAGATGGCGCGCCGCCTCCACCCGCGAGAAGGCATCCGCTGCGGTGAGATGTCCGGGTGTGACCGCTGCCAGCATGGTGGTGCGATAGGCCTTTTGCGCATTTTCAAGCGCGTGCGTTGCGCTTTCCATGCGCTGGAGGGCGTCCTCCTGCGCTGGCGCTACCGCCCAGCCAATGGGGGCAGCCTGCATGCTGAGCGCGCTTTCCTGCGAAATCGCATGACTGATGTTTATGGCTCCATCAATGACAGTCAGGCAGAGCGTTCGCTGGGCTTCATCCAGCTGGTGCAGGTCCATGCCAGCGGCCAGAGTGTCCACGAGCCGGAATGTATGATCCAGCGCATGAAGTGTGCTTGTCATGCGGTCCCGTTCGGCATCGGTTTCCGGCGGCTCATTCAGCTCTGACAGGAAGTCACGGACTTTGGTGAGGGTTGCTGCGGCAGTTTCGGTCTGAAGGGGAGCGGGATGTCCCGATCGGTTTCGCAAGGTTGCAGATACAGTCATCGTGGTGTCGTGCAGCACCTGTGCGACCATACGCCGGGCGGTTTCCACTGCAACTACGGGGCTGGTCAGAGCGCTCGGGTCCAGTGCCCGTTCAAGCGGCGTTTCTTTTGAGGGCAGAAGGCGTTCCACCACGCGGGTGAACCAGGCGGTCGCCGGTAGAAGAATACACACGCCCACCACATTATAGGCTGTGTGATAGGCCGCCAGCAGCGTTGTGCCCTCTGCCGAGGCGGAGAGACTCTTCAGCAGGGTCGCCGTGAAGGGAAAAGCAAGAATGGCGATGAACGCGGCAATGGCCTTGAACAGAATATAGGCCAGAGCCAGTCGTTTGGCGGTGGTGCTCGCGCCAATGGCGGCAAGGGCGGAACTGGTTGCCGTGCCGATATTCTGGCCGATGATCAGCGCTGCACCCTGTTCTACACTGATGGCGCCGGCATAGAAGGCTGAGATGGTGACCGCGATAGCTGCGGTGGAGGATTGCATGACCGCCGTCATGGCCAGGCCGATGCCAATCAGGCTCAGCAATCCACCCAGTCCCCTGATCCAGCCGATCCCTTCGGTGCCCAGCACGGCCGGCAGATCCGAAGGGTCGAGACTCTCGGCCAGCCCGCCCATGCCTTGCTGAAGCGTCGTGAGGCCATATAACACCAGCGCAAAGCCAGCCAGCGCACCGCCGGCGGCCGAGATGCGTCCGCTGCCCAAAAGACGTGTGAGCGCGCCAATGAAGATCAGTGGCAGGGCGTAGGTGGAGAGGGAGACGCGCACACCGATGAGCGCAATCAGCCAGCCGGTGCCCGTGGTGCCGACATTCGCACCAAAGACAAGACCAAGCCCTTGCGGAAACGTGAGAAGACCGGCACTGACAAGGCCGATCGTCGTCATGGTCACGGCGCTGGAGGATTGCACGAGCAGGGTCACGATTGCGCCCCAGAAGGCGCCGGAAAGAGGGGTTGCCGCAGCCTTGCCCAGAACGGTGCGCAGGGCCGAGCCCGCCAGCGCCTTCAGACCATCGGTCATGACTGTCATGCCCAGCAGAAAAAGGCCGACGCCACCGAGAATGGCAATTGTTGTGGCCATCGTGTCTCCCCCCCCCCCCGTTGTGTTCTGTTTCGGGCCTAGCCTGGGGCGGCGTGCCGCAGATTGCAGGGCTCAGACGCCAGTGCTGATGACGGACAAGGATATGGAGATGGCTAGGTGGCGTCCACCTTACCGGATCCTATTTTTGCCAGTGTCATCAACATCAAGGCCAAGTTCGTCAGGGCCGGGATATGTTCTGCTGAGTTCTGCCGGGTGCGTCTGTGGGGCATCGGGGTGGGTATCTTGCTGACGTTGTCCGCTTTACCATTGACAGTGCAGGGCGTGTGCCGAGCATATGCCGACTTGAAATGGCGGGTGTTGCGGGTTTTGCCCATGATTTGTGTTCCGATGCGCAAAACGGCCATTCGGAATGAATATCAGGGCAACTTGCACAGCAGTGATGTAATTCTGTCATCCCTCTGGGGGATATGTGATCCAGGCTGGGTCGAAGGGCCGGGCGGGTCGCATTTTGCCGGATGGTTGCGGGCAGGGCTCCGCAGGCTGAGGTCAGGGGGAGGCATTGGATGGCGGTGGAGAATATGCGCAAGGACCTTTCGGGGGAGCCGGTCAACAGTGCCCTTGCCGCGCAGTTGGCAAATGAACATGTGGCGGACATCGTCGAATTGCTCAATGAGAAGAGCGATGAAGATGTCGTGGAGATGATCTCCCGCATGCCACGGGAATGGGCTGTCGAAGTGTTCGATCGCCCCCAGTTCCAGAATGCCAGCGAGATTCTAGCGGCGCTGCCGGAGCAGAAGGCCATCGCCCTGCTGGAAGGCATGTCTGCTGACCGGGCCGTGGATGTGCTGCGCTGGGTGGACGAGCCGGTCAAAAGCCGTTTGCAGGAAGGTCTCAATGCCGAGACCCGCACGGCTGTCGATCATCTCATGTCCTATGCGGAGGGTACGGCGGGCTCGATGATGACGACAGAGTTCGTCAGCGTGCCTTCAAACTGGACCGTGCAACAGACCATTGATCATATCCGCAAGGTCGAGCGCTCGCGCGAGACAGTCTATGCCATCTATGTGCTGAACCCCTCCACCCAGCGTCTCGTCAATATCGTGACCCTGCGCCGGCTGATCGCTGCCGAGCCACAGGACAATGTGCTCTCCGCCGCCTTGGCGCATGCCCCCATCATCCTCACGCCTGCCATGTCGCGTGAGGATGTGGCGCGTGTCATTTCCAAATATGACGTTCTGGCCCTGCCGGTGGTGGATACCACCAACCATGTGCTCGGCATCATCACGGTGGATGACGTCATCGACGCCATGATCGAGGAGCAGACCGAGGACGTCCAGCGCATGGGCGGCATGGAGGCGATTGACCAACCCTATTTCGATATTTCCTTCCTGCACATGATCAAGAAGCGCGCGGGCTGGCTGTGCGTGTTGTTTCTGGCGGAAATGCTGACCGCCTCGGCCATGCAGGTGTTTGAGGATGAACTGGAGAAGGCCATCGTGCTCGCCCTGTTCATCCCGCTGGTGATGAGCTCGGGCGGCAACTCCGGATCTCAGGCCACTTCGCTCATCATCCGCGCCATAGCGCTGCGCGAGGTGACATTGAAAGACTGGTGGCGGGTGGCGATCCGCGAATTGCCCACCGGCATCGTGCTGGGCGCCATTCTCGGCGTGATCGGTATCATCCGTATCGCCGTATGGCAGGAAGCCGGCATTTTCGATTATGGCGAGCACTGGAAGATTCTGGCCGTGACCATCGGCGTAGCGTTGGTGGGTATTGTCACCTTCGGTTCTCTCACCGGCTCGCTTCTGCCCTTCATCATCAAGCGTGTGGGCTTCGATCCGGCCTCCGCCTCGGCGCCGTTCGTGGCCACACTGGTCGATGTGACGGGTATCGTCATTTATTTCTCGGTGGCGTGGCTGCTTCTGGCCGGAACCATTTTGTAAGGAGCCGGGGCGCAGCTCTCCAATCTTACGGATATCGGCAGGCCGCGGGCGGTGTCGTCCGCGGCTTTTTTGTGCCGGGAAAGCAGAGCCGGGCTGGTGGATCAACTGCAATCACATGTCTTTGTCTTCATCGTCTTGTGAATAGGCAAGAGGCTTTTCCTGTTTCATTCTGAAATCAGCCACGGCGCCGCGCCGCCTGGCAGGTGTTGGAATGAGACCTGCTTGCAGGCAGCGCGGGCTCTGGTTGGCTTTAGCCCGGAAGATGTGACGGGCGCACTTTTTCACGACCGCAAGCTGCTGTTCAAGAAAGAGGCATGGTCTGGCCTCTGAAGCAGCTTATGGTGCGCCCTGTGCCATGAGCAGGGTGGAGAGCGCGTTTGTCCGAGGAAGCTGAAATCGCCCGTCAGGCGTGTCTGGCGCATCCCTGTCCACCCGAACGTCTTCAGGCGGCGCTGGATGAGGTGGTGGCGCGCATGGCGGCCCGTGTCCGGCGCGGCAAGGTGGCCGACTATATTCCCCCGCTGGCGGATGTGGACCCGCAGCAGTTCGGCATTTCCGTGGCGCTGAATGACGGCAGCGTCCATGTCGCGGGTGATGCGGATGTGCCCTTCTCCATCCAGAGCGTCTCGAAAGTGTTCTCGCTCACCCTCGCGCTGGGGCAGGTGGGGGATGGATTGTGGAAGCGCGTGGGGCGTGAACCTTCCGGCAATGCCTTCAATTCCATCGTTCAGCTCGAACATGAGAAGGGGATTCCGCGCAATCCCTTCATCAATGCGGGCGCTATTGTGGTGGCCGATGTGCTTCTGGCCGGCCACAAGCCGCGCGAGGCCATTGGCGAAATCCTGCATTTTGTCCGCGCTCTGGCGCAGGATGACAGCATCGCGATAGATCCTTTGGTCGCTCGTGCGGAAAAAGCCACCGGTTTTCGCAATGTGGCGCTGGCCAATTACATGAAATCCTTCGGCACGCTGACCAATGAGCCGGAGCTGGTTCTGGGAGTCTATTTTCACCAGTGCGCCATGGCCATGAGCTGTCGTCAGCTTGCGCAGGCAGGGGGCTTTCTGGCCAATGGCGGGCGCAATCCGCTCACCGGCTTTTCCGTGGTGGCGCCGGAGCGGGCCCGGCGCATCAACGCCATCATGCTCACCTGTGGCCATTATGATGGCTCGGGTGATTTCGCCTTCCGTGTGGGACTGCCCTCCAAGAGCGGGGTGGGTGGGGGCATTCTGGCCATCCTGCCCGGCACGGCGGCCATTGCGGTATGGTCTCCGGGGCTGAGCGAGCAGGGCAACTCCCTGCTGGGTACGGATGCGCTGGAGATGCTGAGGCGGCGCATGGGCTGGTCGGTATTCTGAACCGGCCTGCCGGCGGGGGATGAGTGGCTCCGACATGATTCGTGCCGGGCCGTGTGGGCATCTGCCCCATAACGCCTTGATTGGTGTTCTTCTGCGCAGATGTCCACATCTGTCCCCTACATGCGAGGCGTCAGGGGCTGTGCGCCTTAAAATATTTCCGGCCTGCGTAATGGTTTGCCCATGCGCGTTTTTCCCTCGCAGCACCATGGGTGGGGCATTACAAGTCGAGCAACATGATGTTGACACAATACCCCGACTGACCGCTACATATAGCGGTCACGGTCTCCTTCGGGAGCCAAGAGGGAAGCCGGTTCAAGGCCGGCGCTGCCCCCGCAACTGTAAGCGACGAGCCGAAGTCCACGCATCTTTCACGATGCAGCCACTGGAAAGCCGGGCCACCGGCAACCGGGAAGGCGGATGGTTGGCGGCGACCCGCAAGCCAGGACATCTGCCGTGACAGCAAGGAACGACCACGGGCGGGGTGCCCCGGAGGATCGCGGGATGGCGCTGTCTTGCGACATGCGCCTTCTGCGTTTTTTCGCCCCCTGCCTTCAGCGCACGGGGTGCATGCCAGATGTCTCTTTCTGTCCAGTCGGAACAGGCCGCGCCGGCCGTTCCGGTTTCTGCCGCGTCAGCCGCCATGGCCCGCGCGGGTGAGCCGGGCTACCAGATCATTCGCCGCAACGGCGCGGTGACGCCGTTTGATCCCTCCAAGATCGCGGTGGCGCTCACCAAGGCTTTTCTGGCGGTGGAAGGCGGCACGGCCGCAGCCTCGCGCCGGGTCCATGACATTGTGGCGGAACTGACGGAACAGGTGGTGGCGAACCTCACCCGCCGGGTGGATGCGGGCCGAACCTTCCATATCGAGGATGTGCAGGATCACGTTGAACTGGCCCTGATGCGCGGCGGACATCACAAGGTGGCGCGCGCCTATGTGCTCTATCGCGAGGATCGCGCCCGTGAACGTGCGGCGGCGCCTGAGCAGCAGGAGAAGGCGCAGAGTGTGCCCGAACTGCATATGCGCGAGAGCGATGGTAGCCGCGTGCCGCTGGATGGCGCACGGCTTGAAACCGTGGTGAGTGAAGCCTGTGCGGACCTTGATGGCGTTTCGCCAGAGCCGGTTCTGGCCGAGACAAGGCGCAATCTTTATGATGGCATCACCCGCGATGAACTGGCGCTGGCCCCCATTCTGGCCGCCCGCACGCTGATCGAGACCGAGCCGAACTACGCCAAGGTTTCCGCCCGCCTGCTCACCGACAAGCTGCGCCGCGAAGCGCTCAGCTTCATCGCAGGCCACCCGAATGAGGCCACCCAGGCCGATATGGGCGCGCGCTATGCGGATTATTTTCCCGCTTATGTGAAGGCTGGCATCGCGGCCGAATTGCTGGACCCGGAACTGGGCCGCTTCGATCTGGCCCGCATCTCGGCCGCCCTGAAGCCGGAGCGCGATCTGCAGTTTGATTATCTGGGCCTGCAGACGCTGTATGATCGCTATTTCCTGCATGTGTCCGGCACGCGCTTCGAGTTGCCGCAGGCTTTCTTCATGCGCGTGGCCATGGGCCTTGCCATTCGCGAGATCGACCGCGAGGCGCGGGCGATCGAGTTTTACAACCTATTGTCGTCGTTCGACTTCATGGCTTCGACGCCGACCCTGTTCAATTCCGGCACGCTGCGCCCGCAGCTTTCAAGCTGCTTCCTCACCACGGTGTCGGATGATCTCGATGGCATCTTCAAGGCGGTGCGTGACAATGCGCTGCTGGCCAAATATTCCGGCGGCCTCGGCAATGACTGGACCCCGGTGCGGGGCCTTGGCGCGCATATCAAGGGCACGAATGGCGAGAGCCAGGGCGTGGTGCCCTTCCTGAAGGTGGCGAACGATACCGCTATTGCCGTCAATCAGGGGGGCAAGCGCAAGGGCGCGGTGTGCGCCTATCTGGAAAGCTGGCATATCGACATCGAGGAATTTCTCGACCTGCGCAAGAATACCGGCGATGACCGTCGCCGCACCCATGACATGAATACTGCGAACTGGATTCCAGATCTGTTCATGCAGCGGGTGGAAGCCGGTGCGGACTGGACGCTCTTCTCCCCCGATGAGGTGCCGGACCTGCATGACTTGTATGGCAAGCCCTTCAAGGTGGCCTATGAGGCCGCAGAGGCCCGGGCGGCCCGCGGTGAAATCCGCATCTTCCGCACGGTGCGGGCGGTGGATCTGTGGCGGCGCATTCTCACGATGCTGTTCGAGACCGGCCATCCCTGGGTGACCTTCAAGGACCCGTGCAATCTGCGCTCGCCGCAACAGCATGCCGGCGTGGTGCATTCCTCGAACCTGTGCACCGAGATCACCCTCAACACCAATGCAGATGAGGTGGCGGTGTGCAATCTCGGCTCGGTGAACCTGCCGGCCCATATCGGCCCGAACGGGCTGGATTTCGCACGGCTGGAACGCACGGTCTTTACCGCCATGCGGATGCTCGACAATGTCATTGACATCAATTTCTACACCATCCCCGAGGCGCGCCGCTCCAATCTGCGCCATCGCCCGGTGGGGCTGGGGCTGATGGGCCATCAGGATGCGCTGGAAAAGCTGCGTCTGCCCACGGCCTCGGAGGCGGCGGTGGCGTTCGCCGATGAATCCATGGAGGCCATCAGCTATTTCGCCATTTCCGCCTCGGTGGATCTGGCCGCCGAGCGGGGGCGCTATGCCTCGTTCGAGGGCTCGCTCTGGTCGAAGGGCATTTTACCGATCGACAGTCTCGAACTGCTTTGCGAGGCGCGTGACGGTGATGTGGAGCTGGACCGCACCCAGCGCCTCGACTGGAAGAGCCTGCGCGCCCGCGTTCAGGCCACTGGCATGCGCAATTCCAATGTATTGGCCATCGCCCCCACGGCGACCATCTCCAATATTGTCGGCGTGTCCCAGTCCATCGAGCCGGCCTACAGCCAGCTTTATGTGAAGGCCAACATGTCGGGTGATTTCACTGTGGTGAACGCCCATCTGGTGCATGACCTCAAGGCCCGCAATCTGTGGGATGAGGTGATGATCTCTGATCTCAAATATTATGATGGCATGATCAGCGCCATCGACCGGGTGCCGGATGATCTCAAGGCGCTGTACGCCACGGCGTTCGAGATTGCCCCGCAATGGCTGATCCGTGCTGCGGCCCGACGGCAGAAATGGATCGATCAGGCCCAGTCGCTCAACCTTTATATTGCCGAACCCTCGGGTCGGAAGCTGGATGAAGCCTATCGCTTCGCCTGGCGGCAGGGGCTGAAGACCACTTATTATCTGCGTGCGCGTTCCGCCACCCATGTGGAGAAGTCCACGCTGAAGGGCACCGATGGCAAGTTGAATGCGGTTTCTGCATCCACGCCCATTCTGGTGGAGAGCCCGGCTTCGGTCCCTATGGCCTGCTCCATCAATGATCCCGAATGTGAAGCCTGCCAGTGAGCAGAGAAGGAGTGTTGTGATGCTCGACTGGTCTGATACGCCGCTTGCCCCGGCAAGGGCTTCCCGGCCTGTTCCGCCGCAGGGGCAGCCCGCTGCTTCTCAGGCTTTCGCCTCCGCCCCTGTGCCGGCTGCGGCCATGTCTTCATCCCTTCCGCAGGAAGGGGACGCCACCGGGCTGGGCGGTATTGATCGCTCTGCAGGGCGCGTCTCGGTGGATGAAAAGCGCATGCTGAATGCGCGGGCTGATGTAAACCAGCTTCTGCCCATGAAGTATAAATGGGCATGGGAGAAGTATCTCTCCGGCTGCAACAATCACTGGATGCCGACGGAAGTCTCCATGCAGGCGGATATCGCCTTGTGGAAATCCCGTGATGGGCTGACGGAAGACGAGCGGCGCATGCTGAAGCGCAATCTCGGCTTCTTCGCGGCATCTGAAAGTTTGGTGGCGAACAATATCGTGCTCGCCATCTACAAGCAGATCACTAATCCAGAATGCCGGCAATATCTGCTGCGGCAGGCCTTCGAGGAGGCGGTGCATACCCACACCTTCCAGTATATTGTTGAAAGTCTGGGGCTGGATGAAGGCGAACTGTTCAACATGTATCGCGAAGTGCCCTCCATCACCGACAAGGCGGCATGGGCTCTGAAATATACCTCAAACCTTGCCGACGGGGCTTTTTCCACCGAGACGGAAGAGGGGGCGCGTGCCTTCCTGCGGGATCTGGTGGCCTTCTATGTCGTGTTCGAGGGGATGTGGTTCTATACCGGTTTTGCGCAGATTCTCTCTCTGGGGCGGCGCAACAAGATGGTGGGCATTGCAGAGCAGTATCAGTATATTCTGCGCGATGAGAGTATTCACCTCAATTTCGGCATTGATGTCATCAACCAGATCAAGCTGGAAAATCCGCATTTGTGGACCCTGGCCTTTCAGGAGGATGTGCGGGCCATGCTGAAGGAGGGGGCAGAGCTGGAGGCGGCCTATGGGCGCGATACCATGCCACGCGGTTTCCTGGGCCTGAATGCCGGCTTGTGTGCGCAATATATGCATGTCATCGCCAACCGGCGTTGCGCCCAGTTGGGCCTTGCCCCGGTGTTTCCCGCCGCGGAAAATCCCTTCCCCTGGATGAGCGAGACCATGGACCTGAAGAAGGAAAAGAACTTCTTCGAGACCCGCGTCATTGAATATCAAAATGGCGGCGCACTGGCTTGGGACTGATCCGCAAGCCGAGTGCTGGGCCGGGCAGAATGGTGTGACCCTGCCATATTCGCAATTGACTTGAGGGGCACTTTGGCCCCTCTTGCCTGTGTCGAAGGTTTCCGGGTGGTGACGCCCGGGACGAAGAGGGAACACGGTGCGTTGGGGCAAAGCCCCTTCAAACCCGTGGCTGCCCCCGCAACTGTGAACGGCGAGCCAGGCCTCACCATGCCACTGGGATCATCCCGGGAAGGCGAGGCCCATGCGAAGACCCGTGAGCCAGGAGACCTGCCTTGGACATGGAATGTCGCTTCGGCGGCGTTCTTTCCGCAATTGGACGCCGGGGTGTGCGTTTGGCGGTTGGGCTCCGTGCAGCCTCCGGCTGCCCCGTGCCCCACGCCCATGCTTTTGCCCCTCGTTCCGCATGTGCCGTCACACCGCCTGATGCGCGGTGTCGTTCGGCGTTGGGGAGACGGGAACGTGTTGTTTCGCAAGATGATGAAGGCTGGCGCATCTGTTGTCGCGCTGGGTGCGGCTCTGGTGTGTGCCCCCCATATGGCTTCGGCCCATTTCCAGCTTGTCTATGTCACCGATGCCAATCTGGAAAAGCCCGGCGATGTGCCGGTGCAGCTCATCTTCTGGCATCCTTTCGAACTGGGGCCTGTCATGGCCATGGGCCAGCCGCAGGAATTTTATGCGGTGCATCGCGGCAAGAAGCTTGACCTGAAGCCGTCTCTCAAGGCTTTCAGCTTCCGGGCGGGCGATACCGAGGCGCAGGCCTGGGAAGGCGTGCTGCCGGTGAAGCGGCCCGGCGATTATGTGCTAGTTGTCGTGCCAGCGCCCTATCTGGAAGGCAGCGAAGACATCTACATCCAGCAGATCGCAAAGAGCTATGTGAGTCTGCGCCAATTGCCCACAGACTGGTCCGAACCGCAGGGGCTGGTGACCGAGATCGTGCCGCTCAACCGGCCGACGAACATCATTGCCGGCTCCACCTTCACCGGCCGCGTGCTGTCTGAAGGCAAGCCTGTGCCGGGTGTTGAGGTGGAGGTGGAATATATGGCCGCCGAACCGCTTCCGGGTGAGAAGAAAGCCGCCGAACCCAAGGCCGCGTCCATGCCGGGCGGCGCTGTGGTGGCCATCACCAATGCCAATGGCGAATTCACCTTCGGTGTGCCCAAGGCCGGCTACTGGGGCTTTGCCGCGCTCGGCTCCGGACCGGAAAAGACCCATGATGGCAAGGAGCTCTCGCAGGATGCAGTGATCTGGATTCGCGCCGACGACATGCCCCAGCCCTGAGGCAGAACCGTGCTGGCCACGCCCTTGTGGTGTGATCGGCCCATGGTCCACGCACCATGCCGATGGTGGCAGACGGCGGATGTTTTGAAGGTTCGAGGAGGGCTGCACATGCATATTGTTGATGGTGCCCTGTCCATGCCGGTTCTGGTGACCGGGGCGGTGGTGGCGGCTGGAGGGCTGGCGCTGGGGCTGAAATCGCTCACCATGGAGAAGATTCCGGCGGCGGGGGTGCTCAGCGCCACCTTTTTTGTGGCCTCGCTCATCCATGTGCCGATTGGTCCATCCAGTGTTCATCTCATCATGAACGGGCTGGCCGGGCTGGTGCTGGGCTGGGCGGCGTTTCCCGCATTGTTCGTGGGGCTGCTGTTGCAGGCGGTGTTCTTCGGCTTTGGCGGCATCACGGTGCTGGGGGTGAATACGGTGAATATCGCCCTGCCGGCCGTGCTGGTCTTTTATCTGTGCCGGCGCGGCGTGGCTTCGGCCTCACCCATGGCGTCTGCCCTGTGGGGCGCGCTGGGGGGCGGGCTGGCCATTGTCTTCACCACCTGTTTCGTTGCGCTGGCGCTGGCCATGAGTGGTGAGGAATTTCTGCCGGCCGCGCAGTTTGTCTTCATCGCCCATATTCCGGTGATGGTGGTGGAAGCGCTGATTACTGGCGCGGCTGTCTATCTCGCCCGGCAGGTCAAACCGGAGCTGTTCGGCGTGATGCAGACGCCGCAGGGGAGTGCATCGTGATGAAAGCGCATCTGTTTTCTGCCATTGTGGCGCTGCTTCTGGCGCTCTCCACCCCCGCTTTCGCGCATAAGGTGATCGCCTCCGTCTATACCGAGGGCGAGGTGATCTCCGGCGATATCGGCTTTTCCAATGGCGATATGGCGCAGAATGCGCTGGTGGAAATCTTCGATCCGCAGGGAAATAAGCTGGGCGAGGTGAAGACGGATGAGGATGGCCTCTTCACCTTCCGCCCGACGCGTGCCGTGACGCATATCTTCCGTGCCAATCTGGGCGGTGGGCATGTGGCCGAGGTGCGCATGGAAGCCGATGAACTGCCCGCCATCGCCGGCGCAGCACCCGCAGCGCAGACGCAGGCTGCTACGCCTGCTGTCCAGTCTGGTAACGCCATGTCTCAGGAGGTGGCACCTGCCGCGCTTGCCATGGCTGCTCAGGAAAAGCTGATCGCGACCGTGGTGCAGAAACAGATCGTGCCGCTGCGTCGCGAGATCGCCGCCTATCAGGAAAAGACCAATCTTCAGAACGTACTGGGGGGTATTGGTTATATTCTGGGACTGTTCGGTCTCGGTTTTTATCTGGCGGCACGGCGCAGGCTGGCCAGGGGCTAGAGCGATGGCGCATTTGCAGGCGAGGGGGCAAACGGCGCCGGTGCTGGCCAATAGCATGGCTGGTCGTGCGCCGGCCTCTCTGCTGGAGGGGCTGGACCCGCGCAGCCGCATTGTGGCGGCCACGGCTTTTGCGTTGGTGGTCGTGGCCCTGCATGATCTTCTCGCCCTGTCTCTTGCGGTGCTAGCGGCCGGGCTTGTCCTCCTGCTGGCGCGCCTGCCCATGGCGCGGACACTGAAACGCATGGTGGCCATGGATGGCTTTGTGTTGTTCATGCTGGTGTTGCTGCCTTTCACCGTGCCGGGTGAGGCGATGTTCTCGATGTTCGGCTATCCGGCCAGCCGGGAGGGCCTATTGCGCGCGGCGGATATTGCGCTGAAGGCCAATGCGGTGGTGCTGATGCTGCTGTCGCTGGTCGGCTCCATGGAGCCGGTGCGTCTGGGCCATGCCCTGCATCGCCTGTATGTGCCGGCGGCTCTGGTGCATCTGCTGCTGTTTACCGTGCGCTATGTGGATGTGCTGCGCGAGGAATATGAGCGCCTGCGTCAGGCCATGAAGGCGCGAGGCTTTCGCCCCCGTTCCAACTGGCACAGCTATCGCAGCCTGGGCTATCTCATGGGCATGATGCTGGTGCGGGCCATTGAGCGCTCCGAACGGATTCTGGGCGCCATGCGCTGCCGTGGCTTCCGGGGACAGATTCCTCTGCTGGATGATCTGGCCCTGACATGGCGGGATGCGGCCTTCGTCGTGGTGTTTGTGTGCGGCCTTGCGAGCCTGTGCCTTCTCTCCCTGAAAGGTCTGGCATGACAGCCCTGTTGCGTCTTGAGAAAATCTGTTTCGGCTATCCCGGCGGGCGCACCATTCTGGATGGCGCGGGGCTGGAGCTTGGGGCTGGTGAACGCCTGTGCGTGAAGGGGCCGAATGGCTCTGGCAAGAGCACCTTGCTGCGCATCATGGTGGGGCTGCTGCCTCCGCTCTCCGGCTCGGTATGGGCCTTTGGTACGGAGCGCCGGACAGAGGATGATTTCCACGCGGTGCGCTGTCGCGCCGGGCTGGTGTTTCAGGACCCGGATGACCAGCTTTTCTGCCCCACCGTGCGGGAGGATATCGCCTTCGGCCCGCTCAATCTCGGCAAGAGCCGGCAGGAGGCCGAGGCGATCGTGGAAGAGGTGCTGGAGGGGCTGGCCCTGACCCATCTGGCTGGCCGCATCACGCACAAGCTGTCCGGTGGCGAAAAGCGGCTGGTGACTCTGGCGGCGGTGCTGGCCATGAAGCCGGATGTGCTGCTTCTGGATGAGCCCACCAATGCGCTGGATGAGGAAAACGAGGCACGCCTCACCGAGATCTTGCTGTCATTGCCGTTGGCCATGGTGGTGGTGTCGCACGATCCGGCCTTCCGCGCCCGCATGGCCACCCGCACGCTCGTCCTGAAGGAGGGGCGGCTGGCGGAGGCATCAGCATAGCCGGTGCACAAGCTAAAGGCTGAAGGCCGCAGGTTGAGCGATCGATAGCTTGCGGTCTGTGGTGGCTCTTCTACCCCATACTGATGACATGGAAAAAGCTGCCGGAAACAGGCCCCACACGGTGCCCGGCCATGCCCAGATCCCGCCCTTCCGCATCCCGCACCTGTGCGAAGGCGGTTTCAGGTGCGGTATCGGTTTCGGTGATGCTGGCATAGTGGAATTCATGCCCGACAAGGCGCATGCCGGTTTCACCCAGTGTGCTGTTCTGCGCCAGATGAGCCACCCGATAGCCCAGATGCAGCTTGCGCTTCGCATAGCTGGTGGAGACCGGCAACAGGCCCGCCATGGCGTGGGTCACGCCTTCCGCATCCTCTATGGCGCGGCCCAGAACCATGTATCCGCCGCACTCTCCATGCACCGGGCGGGTTTGGGCAAAATGGCACAGGCCTGCCAGAAAACGCGTTGAAGCCGCCAGTTGTCCGGCATGCAACTCGGGATATCCACCGGGTAGCCAGCAGCTGTCGCAATCCTCAAGCGGGGCTTCATTGGCGAGGGGGGAGAAGGGGAAAAGCGTGGCCCCCTGCTGTCTCCAGCCTTCCACGATATGGGCGTAGAGGAAGGAGAAGGCGCGATCCTGCGCGACGGCGATGCGCTGGCCCGGCGGGCGAAGCGGTCCGGGCGCATGGGTCTGGGCGTGGGCATGGGAGTGAGATGTCGCAGAAATGCTCTGCACCAGCCCCTGCAGCGCATCCAGATCCAGCCCGGCGGCACAGGCTTCGGCCAGATGATCGAGACGGGCTTCCAGATTGTCTGTCTCATTGGCCTGCACAAGGCCGAGATGACGCTCCGGCAATAGCAGGTCGCGATTGCGGCGGAGCACGCCCAGAACCGGCAGGCCGATGGTGCGCATGCCGTCTTCCACCAGCCGCTGGTGCCGATCGCTGGCGACATTGTTCAGGATGACACCGACCACGGTGATGCGCGTATCATAGCGCGCGCAACCCAGCGCCACGGCGGCGGCAGACTGGGCATGGCCCGCCACATCCAGAACCAGCACCACGGGCCAGCCGAAACCGGCTGCAATATCGGCGGACGCGCCGGTGCGCCCATGGTCGGCCCGCACCCCGTCAAACAGGCCCATGGAGCCCTCGGCGATGATGAGATCCGCGCCCTTCGCCGCCCCGGCCACCAGCGCCGTCATCATGGCGGGGGGCATGGCGAAGCTGTCCAGATTGATGGAGGGTCGGTCAGTGGCTGCGGCGTGAAAGGCGGTGTCGATATAATCCGGCCCGCATTTGACGGCCTGCACCTTCAGCCCGCGCTGTGTCAGCGCGCGTTGAAGGCCTAGGGTGACGGTGCTCTTGCCGGAGCCGGAGCGGGGTGCGGCGATGAGCAGGCCGGGCGGAAGGGCCGGAGGGGCGGAATTCATGCTGCACCTTCAGTGGCGGCGTCACCGGATGTGGGGCGGGCGGATAGCAGCTGATCTGTCAGAATATGGGCGGCAAGGCGGGTGCGCAGCCCGGCAATGGCTCCGATCGCCACGATGCTGGGGGAGCGGATCAGGCCCTGCTGTGCCAGATGCGGCAGTTGGCCCAGCGTGGTTTCCGTCACTTCATCCCTCCCGGTGGTGACGGCGTGAAGGGCAAGGGCCGGGGTCTGCGCCGCCAGCCCGCCGGCCATCAGTTCCTGCGCAATGGCAGGCATGCGGGACACCGCCATATAGAGCACCAGTGGCGCGCCCGCCTGCGCCAGCGCCCGGAAATCCAGTTGCTGGCCTTCCGCCGCATGGCCCGTGGCCAGAATGACTGCGTGGTTGGTGTCCCGGCTGGTGGCGGGCACGCCATGCACGGCCAGCCCCGCCAGCCCGCTGGAGACACCGGGAATGATACGGAAGAAGATACCGGCCTGCGCCAGTGCCTCGGCCTCCTCACAGCCTCGCCCGAAAATGAAGGGGTCGCCGCCCTTCAGCCGCAGCACCTTCCGCCCGAGCCGGGCCAGGGTGATGAGCCGGTCGGTGATATCGGCCTGTGTGGCGGAGGGCTTGCCGCCACGCTTGCCGGCAAATTCCAGCACGGCCTCCCGCCCGGCCAGAGCGAGAATGCGGGCATCCACCAGCGCATCATGCACGATGACATCGGCCAGTTGCATGGCGTTGAGTGTGTGCAGGGTGAGAAGGCCGGGGTCACCCGGCCCGGCACCGGCCAGCCAGACTTCTCCGGGGTTGAATGTGGGTGTGATCCGCACAGGCCGTGCGCTGGCCGGGGCAGGGGCAGGGGCGGAATCTGAGGGGCTGTGTTTCATGACGGCTTTCCCGCATGCGGGGGCGTGTGGTGTTCAAGATCCTGCCGTTCCGCACCATGGCGGGGGCGAAACCGGCGGTCATAATCGGTGGAATAAAGGGCGCTCTCACGGGCGATTCCCTGCGTCAGCGCCGGGCCGACGAAGATGAGGGCGGAGCGTTCCACCCCGCCTTGCGCCGCCACAGCCGCTACCAGTTCCGAGAGCGGGGCGCGGATGATCTTTTCTTCCGGCCATGTGGCGCGAAACACCACGGCGGCGGGACATTCGGCCCCGTAAAGCGGGGCAAGGTCCGCCACCACCTTGTCCAGCACATGAATGGACAGGTGAATGGCCAGCGTGGCTCCGCTGGCCCCGAAGGTCTCCAGCGTCTCACGCGCGGGCATGGGCGTGGCCCGGCCGGATGTGCGGGTGAGGATGAGGGACTGGGCCTGCTCCGGCACGGTCAGTTCCTGCCCCAGCGCGGCCGCGGCCCCGGCAAAGGCGGGCACACCCGGCGTGATGGTGTAGGGGATGGCGAGCGCATCCAGCCGCCGCATCTGTTCGCCGGCCGCACTCCAGATGGAGATATCGCCGGAATGGAGCCGCGCCACCTCGATGCCGGCGGCATGTGCACGCTGCATATGGGCGATAATGGCTGCCAGATCGAGTGGGGCGGTATCGATGATCTGAGCACCATCCGGGCACCAGCGCAGCATGTCGGGCGACACGACGGAACCGGCGAACAGGCACATGCCACAGCGCTCGATGAGATCACGCCCGCGCACGGTGATGAGATCCGCCGCGCCTGGCCCGGCGCCGATGAAATGAATGCTCATGGCTGGGGCTCTTCCTGTACGGGTACGGCCGCAAGAGCGCATGTAGCGGAGCAGCGTTCGGTCTTTGCCCGCTGGCGGGGCACGATGATGCGGGCCTGCGCTCCTGCGGTCAGAAGCGCTGCGGCCTCCGCCACCGAGCCGGTGCTGAACCGGCGGATGATCCGCTCCGAACGGGTGATGACGCGTGCATCCACGCTGGGCAGATCCTCCTGCGCCACGGGGTGGATGGGCAGGCCAAGGCGGGCGGCAGCGTGCTGGCAGGCGGGCAGTTCCGCATGGCGCTCAAGGGTGGCAAGGCCCGTGACGGCGCTGGGCGCGAGCCCGGCCAGTTTTACGGTCGCGGCGAACACATCCAGAAGAATGTCCACGCTGACATGCTCTGTCATGCCGAAGCCGGCCATAATGGGCGCTGTCTTGTGGGGCGCTTTATGCATGAGGCTGTCCTTCGCGAAGGGGGCCGGTGGAGCTGGCCGGTTTCACCACGCGCCACTGCGTCACCGGCATGGCCGGCTTCCAGCCATGAAGGCGGCCCACGGGGGAAAGGCGATCAATGGAAATGCGCCGCATCTGTCCGCCATGACTGGCATGAAGGGCCGCCAGCCGGGTCTCGCTTTCCAGTGTCACGGCGTTGGCCACCAGCCGCCCGCCTTCCGGCAAGGCGGCCCAGGCCGCCTCGAACAGGCCGTGCACGGTGAGGCCACCGCCAATGAAAATGGCGTCTGGAGCAGGCAAGCCCTCCAGTGCAGCAGGAGCTCGGCCCGCCACCAGCTTCAGCCCTTCCACGCCAAAGTGCAGGCGGTTGCGGGCAATGCCTGCGGCTCGTTCGGGGTGGGTCTCCACCGCAAGGGCGCGGTTGGAGAAATGGCGCAGGCACCATTCGATGGAGATGGAGCCGGAACCGGCCCCGATGTCCCACAGCATTTCACCGGGCAGCGGGGCAAGGGCGGCCAGTGTGAGGGCGCGGATCTCGGCCTTGGTGATCTGGCCATCATGCACGAAGCTGTCATCCGCCATGCCGGGCGTGAGTGGCAGGGGGCGGGCATTTGGCCCGGCGGCAACCTCCAGCGCGATGATATTGAGCGGGTCGATGCCGGTGAGGCTGAAGCCCTCCGCCTGCGCTGTGCGTCTGTGTTCACGCGGGCCGCCCAGCGCTTCCAGAACGGTGAGGAGGGAGGGGCCGAAGCCGCGATTGCACAACAGCTTGGCGAGCTTTTCCGGGGTGGTCTCATCCCATGTCAGGATGAGCAGCCGCTGACGCGGGGCAAGCCGGGGAATGATGCGCTCCAGCATGCGCCCATGCAGGCTGATGGTGGTGCAATCCTGTATCGCCCAGCCCATGCGCGCCGCCGCCAGAGAGAAGGAGGAGGGGGCGGGCAGGGTGCGCATTTCATCCCCCGGCACCAGACGCGCCAGCAGGCTGCCGACCCCGTGATGGAACGGATCTCCGCTGGCCAGCACGCACACTTTCTGTCCGGGCTGCCCGCGCCGGGCGAGAATGTCGGGAAAAGCCTCATGCATCGGGCTTGGCCATGCCTGCGCCGCGCCGGGAAAGGGGGCAGCCAGTGCCAGATGACGTGACCCGCCCACCACCAGCGTGGCCTCTTCCAGCGCCTGCAGGGCGGCAGGGCATAGCCCGTCCCGCCCATTCTCGCCGATGCTGACAAGGGTGAGCCAGGGCGTGGGCGATGCTTCGCAAGAAGCGCTCGACATCTCATCCGGCATGGGAGACAACCCGCTCATGACAGTGCTCATTCTGGGTGGAACCAGCGAGGCTGCCGCGCTGGCGCGGGCCTGCGCCGCAGCCGGGCTCACCGATTGTCTCATCTCTCTGGCCGGTCGCACGGCGGCACCGCGGGCGCTGCCCTTGCCGGTGCGCGTGGGGGGCTTTGGCGGGGCGGACGGGCTGGCCGCCTTCATCCGCGAAAACGCGATCACCGCGCTGGTGGATGCGACCCATCCCTTTGCCGCCCGCATCTCGGCCAATGCCGCGCAGGCGGTGGCGCAGACGAGTCTTCCCGCCCTCACCTTGCACCGCGCCGGCTGGGTGCGGCAGCCCGGCGATATCTGGCTGGAGGTGCCGGGGCTGGAGGAGGCCGTGGAGGCCTTGGGGCCTGCGCCGCACCGGGTGTTTCTCACCATTGGTCGGCAGGGTCTTCATGCGTTCGCTCGCGCCCCGCAACATCATTATCTGGCGCGCACCATCGAGCCGGTGGGCGATGTGCTGCGCGTACCGCACCTGACGGAACTTAATGCCCGTGGCCCCTTCGATGCCGCAGCCGAAGCCGCGCTGATGAGGCGTGAGAAGGTAGATGTGCTCGTCACCAAACATTCGGGCGGGGCTTCCACCTATGGCAAGGTGGAGGCGGCCCGGCGGCTTGGCCTTCCAGTCGTGATGATCGCCCGTCCGGCCAGTACGGGCTTGCCGGCGACGGAGCAGGTGGAGGACGCGCTGGCTTTCGTGAAGGCTCATCTGCCGCCCTCCTGCACCGGACCATTCTCCAGCCCGGCGTGAAAGCGCGGCGTATAGACCCATGCCGTACCATCCGGCTTTTCGATCAGCCTTGTGGTGCTGGCCCCGATCAGCACGAGGGTGGACATATCCGCCATGGCCCCGCGCACCTCTGATAGCAGTATGATGCGCAGGCTTTCATCTGTCCGCCCCACGGCGCGCGCCAGCAGCACCGGCGTATGCGGTGCGCGATACGCGCGGGCGAGCGTGAAGGCGTCATCAAGCTGATGCGGGCGGGCTTTCGAGATGGGATTGTAGAGGGCGATGGCGAAATCCGCCGAAAGCGCCGCCTCCAGCCTTCGGGCCACCAGCGCCCAGGGCTTCAGATTGTCTGACAGTGAGATGGCGCAGAAATCCCCTCCCAGTGGTGCCCCGGCCTTTGCGGCGGCGGCCAGCATGGCGGTGATGCCCGGTTCCACTGCGATGGGTAGGGCGCGCCAGTGATCCGGGCCGTTGTCCAGCGTCTCGAACAGGGCCGCGGCCATGGCGAACACGCCGGGGTCCCCGCCTGAAACCACAGCGACATGGGCGCCGCCAGCGGCCAGTTCCAGCGCATGGCGCGAGCGATCCAGCTCCACCCTGTTGTCGCTGGCATGGCGCGTCAGGCCGGCCCGCTCGGGCACACGAGCGACATAGGGAAAATAGCCGATCAGGTCTGTCGCCTCGTCCAGCGCCACCTGTGCCGCCGGGGTGAGATAGCAGGCATCGCCCGGCCCAAGGCCGATAATGCTCACGCGGCCTGTGCCGGCGCTGTTGGGAGCATTGCCGGTTCGGTTCTTGTCCGCTCCTCTCATGGCCTGCGCCCTTCTCCGGGCACGAGGATCATGGAGAAATAGGGGGCGTCATCTTCCGGCTTTTCGCTCAGCGGCATCAGCTTTTCTTCCGCCATGCTCACCCGCTCGGCATAGATGGCGCGCCATTCCAGCCCGGCTGCGGTCAGGGCGCGGCGCACCTTGGGCAGATGCCGGCCCAGCTTCATGATGACGGCGGCGTCGGTCTGCTTCAGCCGTTCCGTCAGCACCTCTTCCGGCAGGGTGCCGGGCAGCACGGTGAGAATGTCATCGCCCCAGGTGATGGGCGCATCCGCATGGGTCCATGCGGCGGACATGCCGGAGACCGCCGGCACCACCTCGGTGGGAAAGCGCGGGGCCAGACGTCGCCACAGATGCATGAAGGAGCCATAGAAGAAGGGGTCGCCTTCACACAGCACACCGATGCGCCGCCCGCGGGACAGTTCCTGCGCAAGCTGGCCGGCAGACTCCTCATAGAAGGCCTTGAGGCGGGCGCGATAGTCCGGATGGGTGGGCGGCAGCTCGGTGGTGAGGGGATAGGGCAGGGCCAGCTCCCGCTCCGGCTGGGGGCCGAGCAGGGTATCGACAATGCGCCGGGCATTGCCCCGTTCGCCGGCCTTGCAGAAATGCACGAGCAGATCCGCCTCATCCAGCAGCCGCCGGGCCTTCAGTGTCATGTAATCCGGATTGCCGGGCCCAAGGCCGATGCCATAGAGCAGGGCGACGGGGGATGCGGGCTTGTCCGTCATCTGGGGCTGTTCCATATTGATCATTCCTTCGGGCTGGCCAAGGCGTTCACGGCCGCCGCCGCCATGGCGCTGCCGCCACGTCGCCCGCGCACGATGAGAAAGGGCACGCGCCCGTCCGCCGCCAGCGCATCCTTGGATTCCGCCGCGCCGACAAACCCAACCGGAATGCCGATGATGGCGGCCGGGGCGGGGCAGCCTTCATCCAGCATTTCCAGCAGGCGGAACAAAGCGGTGGGGGCATTGCCCACCACCACCACGGCTCCGGCCAGCTTCTCGCCCCACAGGCTCATGGCGGCGGCGGTGCGGGTGGTGCCCTGCACCCGGGCGAGATCCGGCACGCGCGGGTCGTTGAGGGTGCAAATCACTTCATTCTGCGCCGGCAGACGGGCGCGGGTGACGCCATCGGCGACCATGTGGCAATCACACAAGAGTGGTGCGCCGGCGCGCAGGGCCGCCTCGGCCTTTTCTGCGAAATCCTCTGCCATTGCGACATCGGCAGGCAGATCCGTCATGCCGCAGGCATGGATCATGCGCACCACCACCCGTTCGGCAACGGGCCGCCCCTGCCAGCGGGATAGATCAGCCTCCGCACGGATGATGGCGAAGGAGCGGCGATAGATCTCCGCGCCGGATTTCTCATAGGTCTCGCGTGTGGCGGTTTGTGTGGTCTCGGGCATCGGGCAGACGGTTCTCTCAGAAGGCTGCGCACAGCGGGCGGCCGGCCGGAAGGTTGGAAAGACGGTGCAGGATCTGCGCAAAGGGCAGGCGCATTGCCGGCGCATCAAGCGGCCCGCCACCAGGGATGACGGCGAAATCCCCGTCCATCGCCACCAGAGTGAGGGCAGAGGGTCCGCGCCGGGCACATCCCTTGAGGCAGGCGGAAAGGTGGATGTCCGCATCCCCGGCAGGGCCGGCAGGCGGAGGCGCGGCAAGGTGACGGGCGATCTGGCTCGCCAGCGCATGGCTGTTGCAGCGCGCGCGGCCACAGGCCGGCGCACCCGCGCAGGTAAGAACGCGCAGGCGGTTGTCATCAGGCCGGGTAATGAGACCGAGAGCGGCGAGGCGCGCCTGTGCACGCGGTGCCTGCTGCGTCTCCAGCCCGCCCAGCACAAACCCGCGCAGGGGCGAGAGGCGGATGTCATCCAGCCCCAGATCTTCCGCCAGTCGGGCCACGCCTTCCAGCGCGCGGGCGGACATCTGGCCGAACGGGGCTGCGGCCAGTAGTGCGCAGCGCCCGTTCTTTAGCGCAACAAGGCCGGCGCGTGGGGGGCTGTTTGAGGTTGTAGCCTGTTCAGGCGCGGTGCTGTGCGGGACAGCGGGTCCAGGCACGGCCAGCACCAGAAGCGCCCGCCGGGCATTGCCTGTCAGATGCCACACCCTCCGCGCGCCGGTTTCCGCCAGCAGGGCCGAGAGTGTTTGCAGCAGATGCGGCAGGGCTGAAAGAAGCTGCTCCGCCTGCATGGGGGCGCTGGCCAGAAGGGGCGCGCCGGCCAGCGCCACCTGCAACTGGTCCGCAGCCGTGGCGATGACGCGCAGATCCGGGCGCAGATGATCCAGCGCGAACGCGCCACCGGTCTCGATCGTGATGAGGAATTTGGGTGGCAGCAGCACCGCGCGGGCCATGGCTTCCACCTGCCCGGCCAGTGTACGACCATTCATCAACTCAGCCTCATCCAGCCCGGCCAGCGGCGATAGCACTGTGGCGCGGTAGGGTGCGCGCAAGCCGGCATCATCCAGCCCCAGCGGAGACAGCCGGGCGCGCAAGGCCGCATGGGTCTCGGCCCGCACGCCACGAATTTGCAGATTGCCATGGCTGGTGATGTCGATCAGCCCATTGCCCTCCTTGTGCGCGGCCTCGGCCAGCACAAGCGCCTGTTGCGGGGTTAGCGCGCCAAGGGGCGGATGGATGCGGGCCAGCAGGCCATCGCCGCTCGCCATCGGGCGGGCAAGGCCCGGGCACCAGCCGCGCGCCATGGTTTCCACGGCCAGATCATTCAGGCAGGCTTCTGGCTGCGTGCTCATGATGTGGTCTCATTCAGAAGGGTGATGGAATTGAGCCGGCTGCGCCACAGGCCTCGCGCCCGCATATCCTTCAGCCGGTCCCGAATGGCCGTTTCGGCAGGAGGATTGGCGGTGCGCAGGCGACTGTTCACGGCTTCATCCGCAATCCAGGCCTCAAAGATGGCGTCGAAGGCGTGGGGCGGCACGTCATCCGTGGTGGCGGCGAACACGCATAGTGCATCCAACCCCTGCGCCAGTTCCGCGCCGCCACGCCAGCCATGGGCGAGTTGAGCCTCGATCCATGACGGATTGGTGAGGCGCGCCCGCACGATCCGGCCCAGATCCTCCTGCAGTGTCCGGCTTCTGGGCTGTTCCGGGCGGGAGGTGTCGAGGCTGTAGAGAGCGGGGCTGGCCCCCATCGCGCGGGCGGCTGCGGCAAAGCCGCCGAAACTGTCCGCGATGGAATCGCCATCGAGAATGTCGCGTTCGGCGACATCGGTGCTGTGCACGAAGGCTTCGGCGGTACGGATGCGTTCGGCAAAGCCTTCATACATCTCCCCATGTCCCTCGCGCCCGCCAAAGGCCATCCGGCTTTCCGCCAGATAAGTGGCGGCCAGATCTTCTCCGCTCTGCCATGCACCATCCAGCGCCCGGCCGGCGACACCCGCGCCATAGCGCCCCCATGCGGCCCCGAAAATGCGGTGCAGGGCATCGCCCGCGCGGCGCGCCTCGGCTAGTGCATTCCATTCGGCCTCTTCATTCAGCGCGGCGATGGCGTGAATGGCCTGATCGAGAAGGGCGATCTGCTCGGGAAAGGTATCGCGGAACGCGCCGGAGATGCGCAGCGTCACATCCATGCGCGGTCGGTTCAGCTTCGGCAGCGGGATGATCTCAAAGCCGGTGACGCGGGTGGAGCCATCATCCCAGCGCGGGCGCGCACCCATCAGGGCAAGGGCATGAGCCATATCCTCCCCGCCGGTGCGCAAGGTGGGTGAGGCCCATAGATCCATGACAATGCGCCGTGGCCAGTCGCCATGATCCTGCAAATGGCGACGCAACACCTCGGCTGCTGCTTTCTCGCCCAGAAAGGCGGCCGCGCGGGTGGGAATGGCGCGCGGATCAAGCGTGGCCAGATTGCGCCCGGTGGGCAGAACATCCCGTCGCCCACGCAGGGGCGCACCCGCCGGGCCGGGAATGACGAAGCGGCCGGACAGTGCCCGCAGCAGCCCCTCGCGCTCACCCCGGCTGCAATCCTCATAGCCTTCCGGCGCATGAGCGAAGATATGCAGGCCGGTGCGCACCGAGGCTTCGCCGATATCACACAGATGCGCGTCCAGCGCGCTCAGGGCATCGCTCATGCCGGTTTCGGTGCGGGCCATGTCCGGCGTTACGCCGCATTCCGTGGCAAGGCCGCACAGTTCGGCGCGCTCCAATATATCGGCGGCGACAAGATGGGCCCGGCGCGGGTCCAGAATCTGGGCGGTGGCATATTCTTCCACGAGCGCGCGCAGGGCGGCGGCCTCTCCATGCAGGCCGGCTTCCCCGATCTGCGGCGTGAGATGGCCCAGCGCTACCGCACCGATGCGCCGCTTGGCCGGGGCCGCCTCTCCCGGATCATCCACGATGAAGGGATAAATGACAGGCAGGCCCGCCAGCGCCAGACGCGGCCAGCAGGCGGGCGAAAGCGCCACCGCCTTGCCGGGCAGCCATTCCAGCGTGCCATGGGTGCCCAGATGCACCAGCGCATCGCTCTGATTCGCAAGGCCCAGATGAAAGGCGAGATAGGCGTGGGTCGGCCGTTCTTCCGGGGCGTGATAAATGGCCTTGCGGTCCACCCCCCGGCTGCGGTCCGGCTGAAGCGCAATGACAGCCTTGCCGGCGCGCAGGGCCGGAAATCGGAATGCGCCATCCCGGCAGGCCGGGTCATCCATCGGCGTACCCCAGCGGGCGAGAAGGGCGGCGCGGGGCGCATCGGGCAGAGCCTTCAGCCAGGCTTCATAATCCGCGAGGGGAATGGTGATCTCATCTGCGGCACACTCACCCGTGAGAGCGGCCATCAGCGCCGGCCCGTCAAAGACGCGCGGCGTGTCATGGCCGGCCTCACGCAGAAGATCCACAATGGCGCAGGCGCTTTGCGGCGTATCCAGCCCCACGGCGAAACCGGCCCGTCCGCCGCGGGCGGGATAATCCGGCAGTACGATGGCGAGGCGGCGCGCATGGGCGGGCATGCGGCGCAGACGCGCCCAGCCGGCAGCCTGACGGGCAAGAGCCTCGATGCCCTCCGCATAAGGTGTTTGCACCCGGCGGGTAAAGGCGAGAGCGGGGTCCTCCTCCAGCTCTTCCCTAAAGGAGATGGGATAGCCCGAAAGGCGGCCATCAAATTCCGGCAGGGCTACCTGCATGGCCAGATCCGCCGCCGCGAGCCCCCGGTCGGAGGCCTCCCATGCGGCTCGGGTGCTACCGGAAGGGGTGGCCTGAACAATGGGGCAATCGGCGCCATCCAGCACGAAACCCTCATCCTGACGGGCGGAAAAGGCGGTGGTGGAGAGGATGATATCCGGTGGGCAGGTGGCCAGATGGGTGGCGAGCGCCTGCGCCACCTCTTCATCCTTCAGGCTGGACAGGCCAAGAATCCGGGCGGTCATGCCCTGCTGTGCCAGTGCTGCCGCCAGCTTCTCCAGCGGTGCGGTATCCCCGGCCAGAATAGCAGAGCGATAGGCTAGAATGAGCGCGCATGGGGCAGGGCCGGATGCGTGATGGCGGGGCGCTTCAGCCTCAATCGGGGTGATGCCCCGTGCAGCGCTCCAGACAAAGAGTTTGGCAACGGGTTGCGGGGGCGGAACGGCGCAGGCATGGCCCAGAAGCTCATGCGTCACAAGGCGCAGCAGGGCTTCCATATTGTCCACCCCACCGGCGCGGAAGCAGGCGTCAAGCCGGGCCCGCAAGGCTGGCCGAACCGTGTCATGCGCGGCCAGGCGCGGGTCTTCCCGGTCATCACCCGGCAGGACGACCAGAGCGATATGACGCGCCCGGCACAGGGCGGAGAGGGTTTCCACCCCATAGCGCCAGTAATCCAGCCCGCCCAGACAGCGCACGATGACGACACGGGCATGGGCCAGTGTCTTTTCCGCGTAAAAATCCACCGAGAGCGGATGGCGCAGCTTTTTCAGGCTGGCGAGGCGCAAGCTGGGAAAGGCCGGCCCGGCGGTTGGCCCGTCGGTCGACCCGGCCTGCGACTGAAGGCGGGTCTGCGCCAGCGCCAGTGCGGAAAGGTCGCTGTCCGCAAAGGAGAGCGCCACCACATCTCCAGGCGGCTGGGCCAGATCCGTGGCGGCGTCCCCTTCATCCAGACTGATCGTGCTGACAGGCAGAAGATGCATGATCTAGCCCGCCCCGAAAAAGACGGGAGACAGGAACGGGGCTGGGTGGGGGGTGGGGCGAGTCACATCATGCGGGTGGACATGAAGCCACACGACCCTTTGCCACACCACCTTGAGCCGGCGCGGGCGCACCGGGGCGCAGGGCCTGAGGCACCCGCCTTTGTGTTGTGCCTGTTCCCGTCTCATGCTCAGGCCGCTGCCCGGCCGGCCAGCGCTTCGGTGACGGCGGCCTGATCGAACCCTTTGAGGCCGATCACCACCAGCTTGCCCTCGCGCGCCTCCCCCGGAGCCCAGGGGCGATCATAATGATGGGAGACGCGGCGACCCACGCTTTGCACCACCAGCCGCATCGGCTTGCCGGCAACAGGCACGAAACCCTTGATACGCAACACGCCCGCAGCCTCGGTGGCGCGGCTCACACGGGTGGCGAGATCTTCGGGCGAGGTGGCGTCGGCCACCGGCAGGGCGATGCTCTCGAAATCATCATGATCGTGCGGTTCGCCGGAATCATGATGAGTCTTGCGGGCCTCCAGATCATCCTCCACCGCCGCACCAAGGCCGAGCAGCAGGCTGGGTTCCACCTCGCCCTGCGCGGTTTCCACGATCTTCACGGCGCGGGGCAGATGGGCGAAGATTTCGGCATGGGCCCTGGCCTTCGCTCCGGCATCCATCAGGTCTGCCTTGTTGAGCAGAATGAGATCGGCGCACAGGATCTGGTCCTCGAACACCTCTTCCAGCGGGTTGTCATGATCGACGGACTGGTCCTGAGTCCGCTGGGCGGCCAGCGCCTCTGGGTCATCGGCGAAGAAGCCGGCGGCGACGGCGGGGCCATCCACCACCGCAATCACGCCATCCACCGTGACGCGTGAGCGGATCTGCGGCCAGTTGAAGGCCTGTACCAGCGGTTTGGGCAGGGCCAGGCCAGAGGTTTCGATGAGGATATGGTCGGGCGGGGTGTCCGAGCCCAGAATCTGGTCCAGTGCGGGAACGAAATCATCCGCCACGGTGCAGCAGATGCAGCCATTGGGCAGTTCCACCACCCGGCCTTCCTCGCAACCCTTGATGCCGCAGCCTTCCAGAAAGCCTCCATCAAAGCCGACATCGCCGAATTCATTCACCAGCACCGCGATGCGCGCCCCATGGGCATGCTCCAGCACATGGCGCACCAGCGTGGTTTTGCCCGCACCGAGAAAGCCGGTGACGATGGTGCAGGGAATCTTGGTGCAAGGGATTTTGGCGAGCGTGCCGGTAGACGTGGAGGAAGTGGGGGAGGGAGAAAGGGTGCTCATCGCCCGGCCTCCTCATGCCGCCGGTTGCTGTTCTGCAAAAGGGTGCGGCGCGCGGTGGTAGTGCAGCAGGCGGGGAAAAGGCGTGGCATCATCAGCTCCGTCAGGCTCCGGCGTTTCAGCCGGTCTCTTCCACGGACGGAGCGGACAAATGTCCGGCACAGCGCCAGCCGTCACCCCGACGGATGGGCCCATGGAAGCAGGGCGTGACGGCAGGTCTCCTGGCTTGCGGACATTCCATTTCGCGCCTTCCCGGGGCCTGTGCGCCCAGTGGCCTGTTGCGAAAGGCGAATCCGCCTACAGTTGCGGGGGCAGCCGCGGCTTTTGCACCGCATTCCCTTTTCACCTCGAAGTTCGAGGCACCGTCGCTTATAGCGTTAGCGGGCGGCGCTGTGCTGCGCAAGGTCGCGCATCATGCCGCCGGGGGCTGTACACCGGCCTGTGCATTGTGCGACAGCCCCACTGCCCCCCAAGACCCATGTGCCAACAAGGTGCCCACACAGGAGCGCGAGATGGAAACCGCCGAAGCCGCCCGCCACCGTGAGAAGATGCAGAAGCGCAAGGCCGTGCAGGATCGGGAGGTGGCGGAAAAGACCATCGAGAAAGGTCTGCTCATGGTCCATACCGGGCCGGGCAAGGGCAAATCCACCGCTGCTATGGGCTTGCTGCTGCGCGCGCTGGGCCATGGCTGGAAAGTCGGCATCGTCCAGTTCATCAAGGGCGCATGGGAAACCGGCGAGCGCACGGCCTTCGAGCGTTTCGGCGACCAGATCTGCTGGCACACCATGGGTGAGGGCTTCACCTGGGAGACCCAGGACAAGGCGCGCGACATTGCAGCCGCCGAGGCCGCCTTCGCCAAAGCGCGCGAGCTGATGGCCAACCCGGAGATCCGCCTCATCGTGCTGGATGAGCTTAATATCGCCCTGCGCTATGAGTATCTGCCGCTGGACGAAGTGATCTCCACTCTCACCAACCGGCGCGATGACCTGACCATTGTGGTCACCGGCCGCAATGCGAAGCCGGAACTGATCGAGGCCGCCGATCTGGTGACGGAGATGACATTGGTGAAGCATCATTTCGCAGCCGGGGTGAAGGCGCAGAAGGGCATCGAATTCTGATGACCGGCGCCTTCATGGTGCAGGGCACCGGCTCCAATGTGGGCAAGTCCCTTCTGGTGGCGGGCTTCTGCCGCCTGTTCGCGCGGCGGGGGCTGCGCGTGCGCCCCTTCAAGCCGCAGAACATGTCCAACAACGCCGCCGTGACCGATGATGGCGGCGAGATCGGACGGGCGCAGGCCATTCAGGCGCGCGCGGCGGGCGTGGCCCCCAGCGTGCACATGAACCCGGTGCTGTTGAAGCCGCAAAGCGATGTGGGCGCGCAGATCGTGGTGCAGGGCAAGGTGTTCGGCACCGCCCGTGCGCGTGATTATCAGGGCCTGAAGCCGCGCCTCATGGGGGCGGTGCAGGAGAGTTTCGCACGCCTGAAGGCCGAGGCCGATCTGGTGATTGTGGAGGGAGCGGGTTCGGCGGCAGAGGTGAATCTGCGGGCCGGCGATATTGCCAATATGGGCTTTGCCCGCGCCACCGGCACGCCGGTGGTTCTGGCGGGCGATATTGATCGGGGCGGGGTGATCGCCGCCCTTGTCGGCACGAAGGTGGTGATCGATCCGGATGATGCGGCGATGATCCGCGGTTTCCTTGTCAATCGCTTCCGGGGAGATCCGGCGCTGTTTGCCGATGGTATGGCCTTCATCGCGGCGCGCACCGGCTGGGCTCCGCTGGGGTTGATCCCGCATTTTGATGAAGCGCGCCGTCTGCCGGCGGAAGATGCGCTGGGGCTGGCGGATTCGCCCGCCCGGCCGGGCAAGCCGCTGGTGGTGGTGCCGGTGACGCCGCGCCTCTCCAATTTCGATGATCTGGATCCGCTGCGTGAGGAGGAGGGCGTGGAGGTGCGCTTCATTGCCTCCGGCACGCCCTTGCCGGCGGATGCCGCGCTGGTGCTGCTGGCCGGCTCGAAAGCCACGATTGATGATCTGGAAAGTCTCAGATCGGAAGGCTGGGATATCGACATCAGGGCGCATCTGCGGCGCGGGGGGCGTGTGCTGGGCCTGTGCGGCGGCTACCAGATGCTGGGGCGGAACATTGAAGATCCGCTGGGCCTAGAAGGGCCGCCCCGCCGGGTAGCCGGGCTGGGTCTATTGGATGTGGATACCCACATGGAGACCGCCAAGCGGCTGGAGCGGGTAAGCGGGCATCTGGCGGAAGGTGCGGTACCCCTTGAGGGCTATGAAATGCATATGGGCGTGACATCCGGGCCGGATACGGCCCGGCCTTTCGCGCATCTGGCGGATGGACGGGCTGATGGTGCGGTATCGGCAGATGGGCGCGTGGCTGGCACTTATCTGCACGGCCTGTTCGCGGCAGATGAGATGCGCCAGCGCTTTCTAGCGCAACTGGGTGCCTCCGCCTCCGGCCTGTCTTATGACGTGATGCTGGATGAGGTGCTGGATCGTCTCGCCAGCCATCTGGAAGCCCATGTTGATTGTGATGCGCTGCTCGCCCTCGCGCACGAAAACAGTGGCGCATGAAAACAGGGGTGCGCAAAGCAGCTGGAAGGGCTGGGCTCTGACGCCTGCATTGAGGACGGAACATGCGGAAGATTCAGGTTATCGGCATCGGCACAGGCAATCCGGCGCATGTGACGCAGGAGGCGATCGAGGCGCTGAACTGGGTGGATGTGTTCTTCATTCCCCACAAAGGCGCACAGAAGGAGGCGCTGGCGCATCTGCGCGAGGCCATCTGCAAGCGCTTCATCCGTCACGACAATTACCGTTTCGTGGATGTGGAGATCCCCCCCCGGGAGGCCCAGCCGGCAGATTACCGCGCCACCGTGGCGGACTGGCATGCGCAGATTGAGCGCAACTATACCGAGGCCTTCCGCACCGAACTGGGTGAGACGGAATGCGGGGCGCTGCTGGTATGGGGGGATCCGGCCTTCTATGACAGCACGCTGCGTATTCTGGACAGCATTCATGCCCGTGGCACGCTGGCTATCTCACATGAGGTGATTGCCGGCATCAGCAGCGTGCAGATGCTGGCCGCGCGCCATCGCATTCCGCTCAACCGCATTGGTGCGCCGGTGCTCATCACCACGGGGCGTCGCCTCATGCAGGGCTTTCCCGCAGAGGCCGACAGTGTGGTGGTGATGCTGGATGGAGAGCAGGCCTTCAGCCATATCGCGCCCGAGGGGCTGGAAATCTTCTGGGGGGCGTATCTGGGCATGGACGAGGAAATGCTCATGTGCGGTCCGCTGGCGGAGGTTTCCGCGCAGATTCTCTCCATGCGGGAAGAGGCGCGCCGTCGCCATGGCTGGATCATGGATATCTATCTGCTCCGCCGCATTGGACGCTGACATCTGACCCTTCAGAGGGCGGATTCCCGGTGAGGCTGCCGGTCGTTTGTTCGGCCTCCAGCCCGGTCACCTGCGAGGTGGCATGCCGCTGGACGGGAGAGAGATACGATGTGACGTTACGTCACATTTCACGTGCCTGCGAACTGTCTGGTCGCGTGTATTCGGTTGTTATCATGCAACCTGAAATGACTTTGGCCGGATTTCGGATTTTTCTTTCTGTTTTTTCCGAATACACTTCAATCTGGCGATCAAAAGTCTCATATGGGAGATTTTTAAGATGAATATGTACATTAACCTCTATTTTTTATGAAGAAATTTCTGCATCGCGGCGGGTATTTTTTAGTTTCATCCATTTTCAATATACATCAGCGCAACTATTTCATGGCGGAATTTGTGCAATGCACAGTCTGCGGATGGCGTGGGCTGAATTCCGTCGAAAGTACGGTATGCGTTTCCTGCGGGTCTGCTAATACTTGTAGTCCTAATGCGCCGCCGGAGCTTAGCCGGTGGCCGGACACCTGAAAAACAAAACGCCCTCGGACAAAACCGGGGCGACCCAGGGAGCAAGCGATGGAAACATCACTCGTCGAGAAGATCTCGGCAAATCCGAATTATCAAAAGCTGAAAGCCATGCGTTCCAGCTTCGGCTGGACGCTGACGATCATCATGCTGATCGTCTATTATGGCTTCATCCTGCTGATTGCCTTCGACAAGGAACTGCTGGCCACGCGCCTCGGTGATGGCGTGATGACCTGGGGTATCCCGATCGGCTTTGGGGTGATCGTCTTCACCATTCTCATCACGGGCGTATATGTCCGCCGCGCCAATGGCGAATTCGACGAGCTGTCCGAGAAGATCAAGCAGGAGGTGCTCAAGTGAAAAACACGCGCGCGCTTCTTGGCGCGGCCACGCTGGCCGGCGCCACCCTTCTGCCCGCTCTCGCCTTCGCGGCGGAGGCGATTGGCCCCACCGAAAAGCAGGCCACCAACTGGACCGCGATCATCATGTTCGCGGTGTTTGTGGTGGGCACGCTTTTCATCACCAAATGGGCAGCTGCCCGTACCAAGTCTGCGGCAGACTTCTACACCGCTGGCGGTGGCATTACCGGCTTCCAGAATGGTCTGGCCATTGCCGGTGACTATATGTCCGCCGCCTCCTTCCTCGGCATTTCCGCCGCGGTGATGGTGTCGGGCTTTGATGGCCTGATTTACTCCATCGGCTTCCTGGTCGGTTGGCCGATCGTGACCTTCCTCATGGCCGAACGGCTGCGCAATCTCGGCAAGTTCACCTTCGCCGACGTGGCGGCCTTCCGCTTCGCCCAGACCCCGGTGCGCGTGTTTGCGGCTTCCGGCACGCTGGTCGTGGTGGCCTTCTATCTCATCGCCCAGATGGTGGGTGCGGGACAGCTCATCAAGCTGCTGTTTGGCCTTGAATACTGGATCGCGGTGGTGATCGTCGGCATCCTCATGATGATCTATGTGCTCTTCGGCGGCATGACGGCCACCACATGGGTGCAGATCATCAAGGCCTGCCTGCTGCTGGGTGGCGCGACCTTCATGGCCTTCATGGTGATGATGCATTATGGCTTCAGCCCCGAGCAGCTCTTTGCTGGAGCGGTGCAGGTGAAGGCCGGTATTGCTGAAAGCAAGGGCGCGGATGCGGCTCAGGCCGCGATTGCAGGCCAGTCCATCATGGGGCCGGGCACCTTTGTGAAGGACCCGATCTCGGCCATCTCATTCGGCATGGCCCTGATGTTCGGTACGGCGGGTCTGCCGCATATCCTGATGCGCTTCTTCACCGTGCCTTCCGCCAAGGAAGCGCGCAAGTCGGTGATGTGGGCCACCACCTGGATCGGCTATTTCTACCTGCTCACCTTCATCATCGGCTTTGGCGCCATCACCTTCGTGCTGACCAACCCGGAATTCCTTACTCCGGCGGGCGGCCTGATCGGCGGCAACAACATGGCGGCGGTGCATCTGGCCAATGCCGTGGGTGGTTCGGTGTTCCTCGGCTTTATCTCGGCGGTGGCGTTCGCGACCATCCTCGCGGTGGTGGCGGGTCTGGCCCTGTCCGGTGCGTCTGCGGTGTCGCATGACATCTACTCCACCGTGATCAAGGGCGGTAAGGCCGACAGTGCTTCGGAGCTGAAGGTCTCGCGCATCACCACGCTGTGCCTGGGTGTGCTGGCCGTGCTGCTGGGCATCGCCTTCGAGAAGCAGAACATCGCCTTCATGGTGTCTCTGGCCTTCGCGGTGGCGGCATCCGCCAACTTCCCGGTGCTGTTCCTCTCCATCCTGTGGAAGGGCTGCACCACGCGCGGTGCGGTTGTAGGTGGCTTCCTGGGCCTTGCGTCCTCGGTCATCCTCACCATCTTGTCGCCCTCGGTGTGGGAAGCGACGCTCGGCAACCCGGCTGGTTCCGCACCGTTCCCCTATACCTCTCCGGCCCTGTTCTCCATGACCATCGGCTTCCTCGGCATCTGGCTGTTCTCGATCACCGACAACAGCGCCCGTGCGAAGAAGGATCGTGATGGCTTCCTGGCGCAGCAGGTGCGTTCGGAAACGGGCATTGGCGCCTCGCAGGCCTCCTCTCACTGAGCTGTGCCCATGGCGTCTGACGCTTCCAATCCATCCGCACCGGGTCAGGGCCCGGTGTGGAACAGACAGGAAGAGCACGGCTCGCCCCGCAAGGGGCGGGCCGATGCGCATTCCGCCTCTGCCGCCATTCCAGGGCCGGACCAGCGCGAATTCATTTCGTTGATGAGTTCCCGGGTGGGTGAGGCTTATGTGCGCAAACCCTTCTTCGTGGAGGGGGATACGGATCTCGTGACCCTGTGTAGGGAACTCTCCCGCCTTGGCCTGAGCGACGCACTGGTGCGTGATGGCGAGCGGCTAGGGGTTTTCACCACCACCAATCTGCGCGATGCGCTGGCCCGGGGCACGCCGCCCGCCAGCATGGCCGTGCGCGATGTCTCCACCTTCGAGCCTTGGTCAGTCTCGGTGGATGATGAACTGTACGATGCCCTCATTCTCATGCTGCGCCATCGCATCCATCGCGTTGTGGTGCGCGATGGCGAGAAGGTGGTGGGGCTGCTGGGTCAGTTGGATCTGATGGCCTTCGTGGCCAGCCATTCCCATCTCATTTCCCTTGAAATCAGCGGGGCGCAGACGGTCGCCGGGCTGAAGGCTGCCGCGACGCAGATCGACAGTCTCATCACCGTGCTCAATGAGGATGGAGTGCGGGTCGGCATCATCGCCCGCCTTGTGGGCGAACTGAACCGCCTGCTGTTCCGCCGCCTGTGGGAGCTGCTGGCCCCCGAGGCAATGCGGCAGAATAGTTGCCTGCTGGTGATGGGTAGCGAGGGGCGCGGCGAGCAGATCATCAAGACCGATCAGGATAATGCCCTGCTGCTGCGCGACGGTTTTGAATGCCCGCAGCTGGAGCAGGTGACGGAGGCCTTCACCGCCGCCCTGATTGATTTCGGCTATCCGCCATGCCCCGGTGGCATCATGCTCAGCCGGCCCTTGTGGCGACAGGATGTGGCGAGTTTTCGCAAGACGCTGGCTGCCTGGCTGTTCGACGCCACGGCCGAGGGGCCGATGAACCTCGCCATTTTTCTGGATGCCGATGTGGTGGCCGGAGATGAGGCGCTGCTGGATGAGGCGCGCGCGCATCTCACCCGTCTATTGCAGGATGACGCCGCCTATTATGCCCGCTTTGCCATGGCGGTGGAGCAGTTCACCGCGCCGGGCAGCTGGTGGTCGCGGCTTCCGGGCCTGCGCGGGCGCGATGCGGCGGAAATCGACCTCAAGAAGCTGGGCCTGTTTCCCGTGGTCCATGGGGTGCGCGCGCTGGCTCTAGAATTCCGGGTGAAAGCGCGCAGCACAACTGATCGGCTGGATGCACTGGTGCAGGAGGCGCGGCTGGACGCGCCGCTGGCACGTGATCTTGCCGATGCGCTGCACTGCCTCATGGGGCTGAAACTCAGCAACAATCTGCGGCAGATGGCGCGGGGGGAAAAGCCGGGCAACAGCATTCGTCTGTCGGATCTGGGCACGCTGGACAAGCAGGCGCTGAAGGATTCGCTGGCCATTGTGCGCCAGTTTCGTGAATGGCTGGGCCGGCATTACAGGTTTGACCGGCTATGAACCGCACCCGCCACGAAAGCGCCGCTACGCGCGGGCCTCGGTCACAGGTGCTGCTCTTCGTGTGCGCGGCTGGCGTGGTGTTGTTCAATTTTCCCCTGCTCATGGTGTGGGACAGCCCGGCCACCGTGCTGGGTCTGCCCCTTCTGCCGGTGGCGCTGTTCACCATTTGGGCCGGACTGATCGTGGTGCTGGCCATAGTGTGCGAGCGCGCCCCCCGGCGTGACATGGAACGGCTGACCGACCACCCTCCGGCAGATGCGCCGACGGCGGACAAGGCTGCAGAAGATGTGGCCATATTGGGCAGACCACACAAGGAGCCGGGCGATGGGCGCACGGCATGAGCTTTTTCTGAAGGGCGGCGGAACATCGCATCACGCCGGGTTGCGCGCTTTCTCTCGCTTGCTCCCGATTCCTGCCACCCTTGCGGGGGCTGGTTCTCAAGCCGCAGGTGCGCTGTGCTTGACCCCATGGGGCTGCCATTTGAGCAACAGCTTGCACGAGATGTGCGGTTTGTCGCCGGCTGAAGGGGCGGCGGAGATGAGTGCGATGGGCCGCATGATGCGCGGGAGGGCTTGCGCATGAATGCTCTTCTCGTCATCGGTGTGTGCATCACCTATCTGCTGGTGCTGTTCGCCATTGCCGCCTATGCCGACAAGAGAGCCGATCAGGGCCGCTCCATCATCGCCAATGGCTGGGTCTATGCATTGTCGCTGGCGGTCTATTGTTCGGCCTGGACCTATTTCGGCTCGGTGGGCCGGGCTGCAGCGAGCGGCATCTGGTTCCTGCCCATCTATCTGGGGCCGATGTTGGCCATGGTGCTGGCCTGGCTGGTGGTGCGCAAGATGGTGCGGATTGCCCGCACCTACCGCATCACCTCCATCGCGGATTTCATCGCCAGCCGTTATGGCAAAAGCCCGCTGCTGGCTGCACTGGTGACGCTGATCACGGTAGTGGGCATCGTTCCCTATATTGCGGTGCAGTTCAAGGCGGTCTCCGCCGGCTTTCAGATTCTCACCGCCAGCGATGCTGGCCCGGCCCTGCCATCATGGGCGGGAGATGGGGCGCTGGTGGTGGCGGTGGCGCTGGCGGCCTTCACCATCTTGTTCGGCACACGCCATCTCGACAGTGCGGAGCGCTATGAGGGCATGGTTGCGGCCGTGGCCTTTGAATCCCTGGTGAAGCTGGTGGCCTTTCTCGCCGTGGGGCTTTTCGTCACCTATGGGCTGTTCAATGGCATGGGGGATATCTGGGCGCGGGCGCAGGATCTGCCCGGCATAGATGCGCTGCTGCGTCTGGGTTCGACCGCCGGCGCGCAGGATTTCGGCCATGCCCAGTGGTTCACCCTCACCCTGCTTTCCGCCCTCTCGGTGCTGATGCTGCCGCGCCAGTTTCAGGTGATGGTGGTGGAATGCGGAAACGAGCAGCATATCCGCCGCGCGGCTTGGGTGTTTCCGGCCTATCTGCTGCTCATCAATATCTTCGTTCTGCCGCTGGCCATTGGCGGGCTGGTGCTGTTTGGCCGGGAAGGGGCGGACCCGGAAACCTTCGTGCTCTCTTTGCCTCTGGCCCATGGCGCGCCGGGGCTGGCGCTGTTCGCCTATATTGGTGGGCTTTCGGCGGCCACCGGCATGCTGATTGTGGAGACGATCGCCGTTTCCACCATGGTCTGCAATGATCTGGTGATGCCCAGCCTGTTGCGGTTGAAGAGCTTTCGCGCCGGTGCGCAGGGCGATCTTTCCCGCCTGCTGCTGAATATCCGCCGGGCGGCCATTCTGCTCATCCTGCTGCTGGGCTATCTCTATTTTCATATTGCCGGTGAAGCCTATGCGCTGGTGTCCATCGGTCTCATCAGCTTTGCGGCGGTGGCGCAGTTTGCTCCGGCGCTGATTGGCGGCATGTATTGGCGCGGCGGCACCCGGCTGGGGGCGCTGGGCGGGCTGCTGGGCGGCTTTGTGGTGTGGGCCTATACGCTCATGCTGCCCTCGGTCGCCAAATCCGGCTGGATCGGGGATGGCTTTCTGGCGCACGGCCCCTTCGGCTTGACCCTGCTGGCCCCCGAGCGCCTGTTTGGCCTTGAGGGGCTGGACCCGCTGACCCATGCGCTGTTCTGGAGCTTTCTCGTCAATATCGCCTTGTTTGTCGGCCTGTCCCTGTGGCGTATGCCGGCGGCGCGCGATGCCAGTCAGGGCCTGCTGTTCGTGGATGTGTTCGCGCGTACCGGCAATGCCGCACCGGTCTTCTGGCGCGGGCGGGCGCATCTGGACGATCTGATGGCGCTTTCAACTCGCCTTTTGGGCGAAGAGCGCACACAGCGGCTGTTTGAACAACATGCCCGCGAAAGTGGTGTGGCCCATATGCGTGATCTGGTGGCCGATGCCCGGTTGGTGGACCGGGTGGAGCGCCAGCTGGCCGGTGCGGTGGGCAGCGCTTCGGCGCGGGTTCTGGTTTCTGCCGTGGCAGATGAAGAGCCGCTGGGCATCAATGATGTGGTGGAAATTCTCGATGAGGCTTCGCAACTGCGCATCTATGCCCGTGCGCTGGAGGACAAGTCCCGCTCTCTGGAACTAGCCTCGGCAGAATTGCGCGCGGCCAATGCGCAACTCAAGACGCTGGACCAGATGAAGGATGATTTCGTCTCCTCCGTCAGCCATGAGTTGCGCACGCCACTTACCTCCATTCGTGCCCTGTCCGAACTGATGCATGACACGCCGGATATGGAGGAGGTGCAGCGCGAGGAGTTTCTCGCCATCATCGTGGCGGAGAGCGAGCGTCTGGGCCGGCTGGTCAATCAGGTGCTGGACATGGCCAAGCTGGAATCCGGCCTGGCCGAATGGCATGCCGAGGATGTCGATATGGGGCGCATCGTGCGTGATGCCGCCCGGGCCTCGGGTGAACTGTTCCGCAGCCGTGGCGCGGAGCTGGTGCTGGATCTGCCCGATGCCGTGCCAGCGCTGCGCGCCGACCCTGACCGCCTGACGCAGGTGATGGTGAATCTGCTGTCCAATGCCGCGAAATTTGTGCCGTCTCAAGGCGGGTGCACCACTGTGAGGATGACAGTGGATGCAGATGCTCTCACCATTCAGGTGGAGGATAACGGGCCGGGCGTGCCGGAGGGGGAGGAACACACCATTTTCGAGAAGTTCCGCCAGAGCGGGGCAGGGGGCAACCGTCCGCCGGGCACTGGGCTGGGGCTGCCGATCAGCCGGCAGATTGTGGAACATTTCGGCGGGCGGATGTGGCTGGAGAAAGCGGCCTGCGGCGGGGCGCGTTTCATCTTCCGTCTGCCCTTGCGGACAGAGGCATGACATGCCGACATGATAGAGGATGGCCCGTCTGCCGGGCCCGTGTGAAGCATAAGAAGAAGCCCACCCATGGCTCATGTCGCATGGGACAGGGGGCGATGGATGCGGGTGCAAAAGGGGAGGAAAGAACCATGGAACAGACCGCCAGCGCGAATGCCAGCCGGAAGGTTCTGGTTGCTGATGACGAGCCCAATATCGTCATCTCCCTTGAATTCATGCTGAAACGGGCAGGATATGAGGTGCTCATTGCCCGCGATGGCACGCAGGCGCTGGAGGCCATCCGCACCAGCCATCCGCGCCTTGTGTTGCTGGATGCCTCCATGCCCGGCATGAGCGGCTTTGATGTGTGCGCTACCGTGCGCGCCGATCAGGCCTTCAATGACACCCGCATTCTCATGCTCACCGCCAAGGGGCGCGAGACGGACATGGCCCGTGGCATGGGCGCTGGGGCGGATCTGTATGTCACCAAGCCCTTCTCCACGCGGGATCTGATGGAGAAGGTGCAGGGGCTGATGGCATGAGCCGGGCGGGGTTCGACACGCGCCGGATTCTGGCTGTTGCGATGCCGGGTGTAGTGCTGGCCCTGTGGCTGGTGCTGGGTGCTGTGCTCGGCTGGGTGATGCTGGTGCCGGCCCAGAAGAAGGAGGTGCTCGAGGCGGTCGAACCCATCATGGAAAGCCATGGCCTGCTGGTGTTTGCCTGGTGGCTGCTGCTGGCGGGCGTGGGAGCCTGGGTGGTCTCGCGCTTCCATGAAAGCCATGTCTCCGCACCGGCCCGTCTGGCAGATGCGACCCGCGCCATGAGCGAGGATGCCGACGCCCCTGATCTGCCGGAGCATCCCAGCGCTGTGGGAGAACTGGCCCGCGCGATCAATACGCTGGCCGCGCGCCGCCGGAATCTGGCGAAGGATATGGAGCGGCTTGTGGCGGATGCCAGCCGCAATGTGGCCCATCAGCGCGATCAACTCGCTGCCCTCATGGCCGAGCTGGAACAGAGCGTGGTGGTGTGCAATCTGGAAGGGCACATCCTGCTTTATAACGCACGGGCGCGCGCCCTGTTCCGTCGGGTTCTGCAGGAGAATGGCGCGGCGGGCGGTGCGCCAGCGAGTGCGGCCATCGGGCTGGGGCGCTCCATTCATGCGCTGATAGAGCCGGCCTATCTGGACCATGCCCGCGCAGAGGTGGAGCGCCATCTGGCGCGCCATGAAATGCCGGCCTCGGCCCGTTTCGTCATCACCACGCCCGCCGGCCATCTGCTGCAGGTGAGCATGGCGCCGGTGCGCCCGGATGAAACGCAGGACATGGTTGAGGATCTGGCGGAGGAGGGCCATGGGCGGGATGTGCAGGCGCTCTCCGGTTTCGTGCTGCTGCTGGATGACATCACCGAGGAATATGAGGCCGATGCCCGCCGGGATCGCCACCTGCTGGAACTGACGGAGGCGAGCCGCGCCTCTTTCGCCAATATGCAGGCCGCGCTCGACATGCTCGATTATCCGGATCTGGACATGGCGGATCGCGAGCGTTTTCTGGCTATTGTGCGTGATGAGGTGCGGGCCATGAGTGCGCGCCTGAGCGTGCTGGCCGCCGATGTGGGGCAGGAGTTGAAAACCCGCTGGCCCCTGCAGAACATGCCCGGCATTGATCTGGTGACGCTGGCAGCTGAACGCATCCAGACCCGGCTTCATAAAACGGTCTCCATGGATGAGGTAGATGCCGGGCTGTGGCTGAGCGTTGACAGCTTCGCGGTGGTGGAGGCGCTGGCTTTTCTGGCCGCACAACTGGCGGGGGAGCAGGGGGATCTGAAACTGATGTTGCGTCTTTCCGCTGCCGGTGGCCGAGCGCATCTGGATCTGGCGTGGCAGCAGGGGGCCGCGTCCGGGGACACTGTTGTTTCAGAAGCCCTGTTGCCGGTGGAGAAGCTGACGACCTGGCAAAGCATGTCGATGGCGGCGCAGGGTGAAGGCCATATGAGCGCGAGGGATGTGGCTGAGCGCCATGGGGGTGAGCTGTGGCTGGAGCATGATGGCGCGCGCCATCTGGCCTTCTTCCGTTTTCTTCTGCCACAGGCCACGGGGGCCATGGTGGATCTGCTGAGCCCGGTGGACAGCCGGCCGGAATATTATGATTTCGGCCTGCTCTCCGCCCGCGCCGGCAACCGGGAACTGGAAGAGCGTGAACTGGGCGAACTGAGCTACACGGTGTTCGATACCGAAACCACGGGCCTTGATCCGCGTGGGGGCGATGAAATCCTGCAGATTGGGGCGACGCGCATCGTGAATGGCAAGATCCTGCGCGGGGAATGTTTCGATCAACTGGTGGACCCACAGCGCAGCATTCCAGAGGCAGGCATTGCGGTGCATGGGGTGACACCGGCCATGGTGCGGGGCCAGCCCATCATTGGCGAGGTGTTGCCGCGCTTTCGGGCCTGGGTCTCCGACACTGTTCTGGTCGGGCACAATGTGGCCTTCGACATGCGCTTTCTGAAGCTGAAGGAGGAGGCCACGGGGGTATTCTTCGATCTTCCTGTGCTGGATACGCTGCTGCTGGCGAGCATCGTGTGGCCGAATGAGGAGGCCCACGGGCTGGAGGCACTGGCGTGCCGGCTTGGCATTCAGGTATCGGATCGTCACCGGGCGCTGGGGGATGCACTGGTGACGGCGGAGGTGTTTCTCAAGCTGCTGCCGCTGCTGGCCCAGCGCGATATTCACACGCTGGCGCAGGCCCGCAAGGCGGCGGAAGAAAGCTATTATGCCCGGCTGAATTATTGAGGGTGGCAGGCCAGTAAGATGATAACCTGCTGTTAGAAGCTGTATTTCTTAAAGAGATACCTATGATCATTTGAAAAACACAATAGCTAAAAGCTATTGTGTTGCACCGATCGTCGACCTTGTGATGTCTCGTCAGCTTTTGAGTTCGCAGAAGAGCTTCATGATGGCGTTCTCTCTTCGATAGATTTTCCAAGTCAGCAGGTGTGTCGTTGTGCTACGCGGTTGATGATCGAGTAATTGGCTTGCTTTTTTAAGACCAAGCCAATTACAGGGAAGGTTTCGAATTATAGGCTTTGTCAGCCGACCGTCTTTTGGTGGCCTGGTAATATTCAGTGCTGAACAGCTTTTTAACGGCGGACATGTTGCCGGTTATAAGGTTAAAGTCAGTCTGTTTGTCTCGATCATCAGTCCATGTATGTATTGAGCATGATTTTTACATAGTAAAGGTTGATCATATCTATGATGCATTGTTGGAATTTTGTGTTGAATGTTGAGGTTTGATGTGGAACATCGTTGATGGTAGCTTCATTCGCATTGAATTAAAGCAAGCGCCTTCAATGCGTCTCGCAAGTACAAAGAATTCGATGGCTGCGCACAACAGCAGCCCGTATCCAAAAAGCTCGACACATTCTTCGCTCACATCCTTGACTGGCCGCATATAGGCATCTTGCATTACCGTTTGCCAAAAGCGGCCCATGCCAAAGAGACGGGAGAAAACATAGGTCGTAATCAATGCGCCAGCGAGTAGCCCGAAGGATGTGCTCTCTGTATAAATCTGCTGTTCGGCGAACAGCTCCTCTCGATTCCGATAAGCCTGAATCAGTCCGGCGCTGACCACGAGCATGACGAGAATTTGCCATCCACCGTCAAACAGCATGTCGAGCCAGACATCATTCTCGCGAATAAGCGAGGCTGTCGCGAAAGTCGCCAGCAGCCATGCCGAGTTCGACAGCGCAGAAATTTTCAGTGCGCAATTGGCAAAAATAGCGATGATCACAAGTAGAATAATGGATTGCGCTATCTCAACAACGGAGGTTTCCCCGAACGTTCCCGTGGTGATAGCGTTGATGTATGCGATGAAAAAAAGTAGCGCAGTTATTGCGGAATAAACCACAACACGCAGCATGCCATACATGAAGGGTAAATAGACTGGGGGCAAAGGGGTGAACTCCTCCATTGTTGGATGGTTCACGCACCACACTTATGCCCGGCGGCCGCCCCCCGAACCTTGAATTTACTTTGGTGGCTACATTCCAAAATGTCAAGTTCGGCAGCGATCTCTTTTCAGAGCAAAATCACGCTCCGGCTCTGATCACTCTTCCGGGCGCTGCTGTAAGAGTGCTGGATTTTCTGCTGTTCAATCGGGAGGAGCACGATGGCAGGCTCAATAAAAAGCGCGCCCCAACAAGGGCGCGCCTTCGATGTTTTGAATGTCTGGCGGAGCCGCAGCCCGGCCTTTGGCGCTCAGATAGCGACGCTCTGCGGGTTCACGCTCTCGCGCTTCATCTGCAGCTTGTTCAGTGCGGTGATATAGGCTTCGGCGGAAGCCACCAGCGTATCCGGATCCGCGGCGCGGGCGGTGACCACCTTGCCATTTTCTTCCAGCCGCACGGAGACTTCGGCCTGCGCATCGGTGCCCTCGGTCACGGCGTGGACCTGATACAGCTCCAGCCGGGCCTCATGCGGCACCAGCGCATGAATGGCGTTGAAGGTGGCGTCCACCGGGCCATTGCCCTCGGCCTCCTCGGTGTGCACCTCGCCATCCACCTCGATCTTCATGGTGGCGCGCTGCGGCCCGCGCGTGCCGGCGATGATAGACAGGGACACCAGCTTGACACGCTCATTGCCCGCAGCAATGCCGCGATCCACCAGCGCCTCGATATCCTCGTCGTAAACCACCTTCTTGCGGTCAGCCAGATCCTTGAAGCGGGCGAAAGCGTCATTCAGGGCGTTCTCGCCCAGCTCATAGCCCAGCTCCTTCAGCTTTTCCTTGAAAGCGTGGCGGCCGGAATGCTTGCCCATCACCAGCGAGGTCTTAGAGACGCCCACGCTTTCGGGGGTCATGATCTCGTAGGTCTGGGTGTTCTTCAGCATGCCATCCTGATGGATGCCGCTTTCATGGGCGAAGGCGTTACGGCCCACAATCGCCTTGTTGTACTGCACCGGGAAGGAGGTGACGGCGGACACCATCTTGGAGGCCCGCGTCAGCATCTTGGTGTTGATGCCGGTGCTGTAGGGCAGCACATCCGAGCGAGTGTCGATGGCCATTACCACTTCTTCCAGCGCGGCATTGCCGGCCCGTTCGCCGATGCCATTGACGGTGCATTCAATCTGCCGCGCCCCGCCGGCCAGCCCGGCCAGGGAGTTGGCCACCGCCATGCCCAGATCATTGTGGCAGTGCACGGAGAAGATGGCCTGATCTGCATTCGGCACGCGCTCGCGCACGGTGCGGAACAGGGCCTCATATTCCGCCGGCGTGGTGTAGCCGACCGTATCGGGAATATTGATGGTGTTGGCGCCGGCCCGGATGGCGGTTTCCACGCAGCGGCACAGGAAATCCATTTCCGTGCGGGTACCGTCCTCGGCAGACCACTCCACATCTTCCACATGGTTGCGCGCGCGGGTGACGGAGGCTGAGATCATCTCCAGCACCTGCTCGGGCGTCTTCTGCAGCTTGTACTTCATATGCACCGGGGAGGTGGAGATGAAGGTGTGGATGCGTGGGCGCACGGCGTGCTTCACGGCCTCGGCGCAGCGGTCAATATCATTCAGGGCCGCGCGGGACAGGCCGGCGATGGAAGCCTGCTTCACCCGGCGGGCAATCTCGGAGACGCTTTCAAAATCCCCGATGGAGGCCATGGGAAAACCAGCCTCAATCACGTCCACGCCCATCTCGTCCAGCAGGGCGGCGACCGTCATCTTCTCCTCGAAGCTCATGGAGGCGCCGGGGCACTGCTCACCATCGCGCAGAGTGGTGTCGAAAATGATGACACGGTCCTTCGGGGCGGAAGCGGAAACGGTGTTGGTCATGGGTCTGGTCCTTTGCGGGCCGGCGGTGCGCAGCATGCTTTAAGGTGCGCAGAACTCAGCCGGATAATAAGCCGAAACGAATGCCGGGTTTCAAGCGCCGGCGACACAATCCCCTGAGTGCCCAGGCAGAAGCCCGGCCGGCTCTCAGGGGCGGCTAAGGAGCAGAAGGGTAAGGGAAATAGCGCAAATGCCCGCGGCCGGCGTGGCCCGGGAGAGAGGAGCGGCAGTCATGGTCGTGTGGAACGACACGGGTTCGCAAGCTCTCATCTGTGAACGCTATCTGATTTTCATATAAACGCCCCTGCCGTAAAAGGCAAGAAAAATACAGGCTGGCGCTATTCAGCCTGCATTCTGCTTGGGTTCAGTTTGCCGCGCCCTGGGTCGATTGCGGGGCGGGCAGGGTGAAATCTGGCGTGAGATGGGTCATCTCGAAGCTCATCACCTGTGTGCCATCCTCGCGCCGGGCGCTGCCGATGCGCTGCACGATGGCCCAGCCGGGCCGGCTGGCACTAGGGCGGCTCTTCAGTACCCGGGTCTCAAACACCAGCGTGTCTCCCAGTTGGGCCGGGGCATGCCAGCGCAGCTTGTCGATGCCGATGCCAAGGCCCACTGGCACAAGGGTGCGCGGGTCCACCGGCTCCACCGGCACTGCATGGGCATCCACGAAGAAGCGCATCCACACCATCACCACCTGCCAGCCGGAGGCGATCAGCATGCCAAACAGCGCCTGCTCGCCCGCAGCCGGGTCCGTATGGAAGGGCTGAGGATCATACTGGGCGGCGAAGCGGGTGATCTCATCCGTCGAGAAAGTGAAGCGGCCCAGCTCCTGCGGGCCGCCAGCCTGTGCGGGCATAGGGGACATCAGCCGGCCTCCTGCGGGTGTCAGTTGGCGAAGCGGAAATGCAGCACGTCGCCATCGACGACGACATAATCCTTGCCTTCCAGACGGAAGCGGCCAGCTTCACGGGCGCCAGTTTCGCCATTATATTTCACATAGTCTTCATAGGCGATGGTTTCGGCGCGGATGAATCCCTTCTCGAAATCGGTATGGATCACGCCTGCGGCCTGCGGGGCGCGGGTGCCTTTGGTGATGGTCCAGGCGCGGGCTTCCTTGGGGCCGATGGTGAAATAGGTCACCAGATCCAGCAGGGCATAGCCTTCGCGGATGACGCGGTTGAGGCCTGGCTCCTCCAGCTCAATGGCCTCCAGATAATCTTTCTGCTCTTCGGGCGGCAGGACGGCGATCTCGCTTTCGATCTTGGCGGAAACCACCACGGCGCGTGCGCCTTCCTGCTTCGCGCGCTCGAACACCTGCGCGGAAAGGGCATTGCCTTCAGAGGCGGAGGCCTCTTCAACATTGCATACATACAGCACGGGCTTGGCGCTCATCAGGCCCAGCATATTGAAGGCCTTCTGCTCTTCAGGCTTCACCTCGACCAGACGGGCCGGCTTGCCTTCGCGCAGCAGCACCAGCGCGCGGTTCATGAGTTCAAGGGTTTCCTTGGCTTCCTTGTCCGCGCCCTTGGCCTTCTTTTCCAGTGCGGCGGCACGCTTTTCGAGGCTTTCGAGGTCGGCGAGCATCAGCTCGGTCTCGATGGTCTCGATATCGTTCACAGGGGCGATCTGGCCATCCACATGGGTGACGTCGCCATCCTCGAAGCAGCGCACCACATGGGCGATGGCGTCGCACTCGCGGATATTGGCGAGGAACTGGTTGCCAAGCCCTTCCCCGCGTGAGGCGCCACGCACCAGCCCGGCAATATCCACAAAGGTGAGGCGGGTCGGTAGAATCTGGCCGGAATGGGCGATCTTGGCCAGAATATCGAGGCGCGGGTCCGGCACAGCCACATCACCCACATTCGGCTCGATGGTGCAGAAGGGATAATTGGCCGCCTGCGCCGCCGCTGTCTGGGTGAGAGCGTTGAACAGGGTCGACTTGCCCACATTCGGCAGGCCGACAATACCGCATTTGAAGCCCATGATGCCTTACCTGTGCTTGATCTGATCTGGCCCGCCGGAAAGCGTGGCGAAAGGTGATGATGCGCGGGGCGGATGAAACAGACAGCGCATCCGCATGCGCAAGAAAGGTTGGGCGCAACTTGGCCGGAACGGCGTTCAAGTCAAGGGGGCGCTGGGGACGTGCCCATCTTCGTGGGACGCGCCGTGTGGCCTCAGGCCTTCTCACCGGGCATTTTCTGGTCGGCAAAGCCCTGGGCTGCCATATAGAGATGCGCCTTGTTCTGGAAGGCGTCCGGCTGCCCGTTCATCAGCAGGCCGGCATTGTCGGCGCAGGCATCGCCCAGCGCGGCGACCCATTCGCGTTCCGCCTTGCCGAAATCGCCCAGAACATAAGAGTGCACCCGCGCCTTGTCGCCGGGATGCCCGATGCCGAGCCGCACGCGCCAATAGTCATTGCCACACTGGGCGGTGATGGAGCGCAGGCCATTATGGCCGGCATTGCCGCCACCCTTCTTGATGCGCAATTTTGCGGGCGCGATATCCAGTTCGTCATGGAAGACGAAAACATGATCAAGCGTGATCTTGTAGAAGCGCATGGCTTCCGCCACGGCGCGGCCGCTCTCGTTCATGAAGGTTTCGGGGAAAAGGGCCAGAACCTTCTGGCCCTCGATTTCCCCTTCCGCCGCCGCGCCCTGAAAGCGCCGGCGCAGAGGACCCAGCCGATGCCGGCGGCAAATGGCGTCCAGCATCATGAAGCCGATATTGTGCCGGTTGCCGGCATATTTCGGGCCGGGATTGCCGAGCCCTGCGAGCAGGAACATGTGGCGCCTCCGGCCCGAAACCTGTTCAGTTCATGCGAAAGGTGAAAAAGCCGATCAGGCTTCCTCGCCGCCCTCGGCAGCTTCATCGGCAGCCGGTTCAGCCGAAACGGTCGGCGGAACGATGGAGGCCAGCGTGTCTTCGCCACGACCGGTCCACACCACATTCTTCGGCAGGGTGATGTTGTCGAGATGGAAGGTGGCTTCAAAGTCTGCGCCGGTCAGGTCCACCGTGATGCCATCGGGGATGGCGTCGGAGGGGCACTCGACTTCCACGGTGTGGGCGATGATGTTGAGCACGCCGCCGCCCTTGATGGCCGGGGAGGCTTCTTCATTGATGAAGTGCACCGGAACTTCCACGGTGATCTTCGCGCCCTTGGCCACGCGGAGGAAGTCCACATGCAGGGGGGTGTCACGAACCGGGTCGAGCTGGTAGTCGCGCGGCAGCACGCGGTGCTTGGTGCCGTCGACCTCGATCTCGAACAGGGTGGAGAGGAAATGACCGGCGTAGATCGCCTTGCTCAGCGTGATATATTCGAGCGAAATGGTCACGGGCTCCTGCTTGTCACCGTAGATGACGGCGGGGACGCGGCCGGCGCGGCGCTCGGCACGGGCGGCCCCCTTGCCAGCCCGCGGGCGTGCCACAGCCTGCAGTTTCTTGGTGGCGGTCATGATGTATCGTCCTGAATCTGAAGATGAATACGAAAAGGGGCCATGCAGTCTGCCGGCCCCGGCCGCGCACTGGCACGCCTCCAGGGGGGCGCATGCCTTGCGCGAGAGCGCGCTTATAGCCGCCCGTAGCCACAAATGCAAGAATCGCCCGGCTTCTGGCCGGTTGCCTTGTCGCCTTCAAATGCTTAGAGCGTGCCTCTGGAATATGTGTGCAGGGCCTTTGTAACAAAAAATGTCGAACTGGTCGGGGCTTTGCGTATCAAGCTCTGCGCTGGAATGCCGGGGGGCCGGCTGGTGCTGCGGCCAAGAGGGGTGAGGGAACATGCTGAGACGTCTTCTGGTTCTGCTCGGTGAATCGGCGCCTTCGGTCGCTGCCCGCAAATATGCCTTCCGCCTGGCCAGCGAATCCGACCGAATGCAGCTTGCCGGTCTAGCCGGCATCGATCTGGTCTCGCTGCATGTGCCCACTCTGGGGCGGGCGGGTGCGGCCTCCATTCAGGCGCGGCTGGAAGAGGATCTGCGACAGCAGTCTGAAGAGCTGCGCCAGCGCCTGCATGAAACCTATCAGCGCGAATGTGCCCGCCATGGAATGCCCTTCGAGTGGCTGACCTTCGAGGGGGATCCGGACGAGGCCCTGCTGCTCGCGGCTGAAACGCGCGATCTGCTCATTGCTGGCCATGACATCACCTTCGAGGCGCGGGTGGGACAACCTCTTTCTGAAATGCTCTCCCGCCTTCTGGCGGTCACGCCGCGCCCGGTGGTGGTGTGTGGTGACCATGTGCCGGAGCAGGGGACTGTTCTGGTCGCCTATGATGGCAGCCTGCCGGCCATGCGCGCCCTGCAGATGTTCACCCTCATCGGACTTGGCCATGGAATAGGCGAATCCGTCCGGGTGCTCTCGACGCATACTTCTGAAGAAGAAGCGGCCCGGCGTGCGGAGGGGGCTGTCTCCTATCTGCATCTGCACGGAATTGATGCGGAGGCACTACCCGTCGCAACCCGCGCGGACCCGACCAGCGTGATCCGCAGCGAGGTGGCCAACCAGAAGGCCCGCACATTGGTGATGGGATGTTATGGCCGGCGCGGCTGGAGGCAGATGCTGTTTGGCTCAACCACAGGCAAGCTGGTGGAAAACCCGCCCTGCGCCTTGTTCATCTATCACTGAGGGCCTGCCCTTTTCTGCCATGCTCTGCGGAGCAGTCATGGCAGAAAAGGCCCTTGCCGGTTCAATTCCGGCAAGGGGGCGCATAGGGCAGATTTATGGTGCTGCCACACCCGCTGTCTGCATTCAGACTGCCATTGCAAATGGGCGGAACTGCTGGACCACCTGCACATAGACATCGCGCTTGAAGGGAATGACGAGGTCCGTCACCCGTTCCAGATTCTCCCAGCGCCATTCCACGAATTCCGGCTTGTGGGCGCCGCCACCAGGCGTGCTGATATTGATTTCGTCCTCATTGCCCGTGAAGCGCAGGGCGAACCATTTCTGGGCTTGCCCGCGATATTTTCCGCGCCAGAATTGCCCGGCTACAACGCCCGGCAGATCATAGGAGAGCCAGTCTTTCGCCTCGGCCAGATGGGATACGGAGCGAATGGAGGTTTCCTCGTAAAGCTCGCGCAGGGCTGCGGCGTAGGGCTCTTCGCCGGCATCGATTCCCCCCTGTGGCAATTGCCAGCAATAGGCCGGGTCGACCTGATCTGATGCGCCCAGACGCCGGCCAATGAACACCTGACCTGCCGGGTTGAACACACACAGGCCTACGCAGGGGCGATAGAGGGAGGGGCGCTGTTCTTTGCTCATCAGGGGGCTCTGCTCCACCATTTTGAGGCAGTGATGCCGCGTGATGGCGCCGCGCGCAAGGGGCGCGGACAAATGACGCGGACAAATGGCGAGTTGGGGGAGAGCGCGAGGCACCTGATGGGAAGCGACAGAATGGCCAGGAAGGCCATTCTGTCTTTTCACTCAGTGTGCGATGGTCAGGCGCGGCGGACAGGCGGGCACATCGCCGGAAAGCCATTGCTGCTTTTCAAGGCGAAAACGATCCATCGGCACGGAGGCTCCGAGTGCCTGAACCTGCCACAAATTCACATCCTGCCATTCGAATCCGCACTTCTCCAAAACCCGGCGCGATGCGGCGTTCACCACGCGGGATGAGCCACAAAGTGCTGTGACCGGCGTGTTGGAGAAGGCATAGTCAATCACGGCGCGCACGGCTTCCGTCGCCAGACCCTGGCCCCAATAGGGTTCACCCAGCCAGTAGCCGAGCTCGGGCGTCGCCTCACCAGGGCGGGGGGTAAAGCCACTCATGCCGATGAAGGCGGGGCCTTCGGCGCGCTTCTGCCACAGGGCGAAGACGGCGGAATCGGCTGTGAAGCAGCCCTTCTCCACGAAGGCGCGGGCATCTTCTATGGTGTAGGGAAATGGAAGACTCGCGGTCATTTCCGCGATCTTGCGATTATTCGCCAGCGCGGCAATGGCCGGCGCATCCCGCATCTGAGGTGCGCGAAGCACCAGCCTGCAGGTTTCAAGGACGGGCGTACTGTTCTCTGCCAGTGCCGGATCTGATGATGTTCCCAGCATGGTCATGAAACGGGCTCCTGTCACTTGGGCATATGCGTCTTCATGTGGGGCATATGCAACCGGGAAGACCTGCGCCATGATGAGGTGCCCCGAAAAGAGGGCATCATGACGGCTCTTGCCTCCCCGGTCTGGGAACCCTTACCACATTCAGCCTGCTGTGTGGCTGGTGCGGCCTTCTGCAGGCTCCCCCGGTTCAGCGCGACCGGCGGAAACCTGCATGAGTAGGTCTTTCGCCGGCTTACTCTGCTGCTTCCGCAGCAGGTACGACCGATACATAGGTGCGATCGTTGGCTTTGGTGCGGAATGCCACGCGGCCTTCCACCAGAGCGAACAGAGTGTGGTCCTTGCCCATGCCGACATTGTCGCCGGGATGCCACTTGGTGCCACGCTGGCGCACGATAATGTTGCCAGCCACCACGGCCTGTCCGCCAGAGCGCTTCACGCCGAGACGACGGCCTTCCGAATCGCGGCCGTTGCGAGACGAGCCGCCTGCCTTTTTATGAGCCATTGTTGCTCTCCTCGTTCAGTCTTCAGGCGCCAGCGGCGTCAGAGGCTTCGGCCTTCACGGTCTTGCCGAGGCCGGAAATTTCAGTGATCCGCACAGTGGTCTGCTCAGCGCGGAAGCCACGCTTGCGGCGGGAGTTCTGACGGCGGCGCTTCTTGAAGGCGATGACCTTCTTGCCACGGGTCTGTTCCACAACTTCAGCGGTGACGCTGGCGCCTTCCACCACGGGCGCACCCACGGCGACTTCCTCACCACCGAGCATCAGCACGGGGAAAGTCACGGTGGCGCCGGCTTCGGCTTCCAGCTTGTCAAGGGTCAGAACATCGTTGGCGGCAACGCGATACTGCTTGCCACCCGTCTTGATGACCGCGAACATCTTTTGTCTCGCTTTATGTGTTCAGCCACGCCTGCGAGGGCGGGCTTTTTCCGGTCTGCGGGAAATGCAGGCCACTTGAGGGTCTGCGCGAAGTGATGCGCCTACAGGAGAGAGGGGGTAAAGTCAATGTGCAGCTGCGAGGGGCGGGCAGAAAGCGGATGCGAGACATTGACGGGCGCGCCGTGCCCCCCTATAAGCCCTTCGAACTCGGGTGGCATTCGCAGCCGGAGCCCGGTTTCGCGTCTCTCCATATCATCAGGGCAGTTTGCCAGGGGCATGGAGGCATGTGAAAACGGTTTGTCCGGGGCATCGTCGCCCTGAACCTTTTCTGAACCTTATCAGCTAATCCGGAGACAAGAACCGTGAAGCGCACCTATCAACCCAGCAGGCTCGTGCGCAAGCGTCGCCACGGCTTCCGTGCGCGCATGGCGACCCGCAACGGCCGCAAGATTCTTGCCGCTCGTCGCGCCCACGGCCGCAAGCGCCTGTCCGCCTGATAAGGGCGCAACTGTGCAGCCGGTCTGAGGGGGCTTCCTCTTCTGATCGGCTGGCCTGATTGCTCCTTTGTCAGTGTGTTCTTCCGTTCTGGTCGTCTGCCTTGGACCATATCCGCAAACGCCGGGATTTTCTCGCTGCCGCCAAGGCGCGGCGTGCGGGGACCGGCTGTTGCCTGATGCAAGGGCGCGACCGAGGTGACGCCGGTGCGATTCGCGTCGGTTTCACAGTCACCAAGAAGATCGGGAATGCGGTCGTGCGGAATCGCATTCGCCGCCGCCTGAGGGAAGCTGCAAAGCAGGTTCTGCCCCAGGCTGGAAAGAACGGGCACGATTATGTGCTCGTCGCGCGTCATCAGGCCCTGACGATGTCTTTCGAGGGGCTTGTACGCGATCTTGAGCGGGCCATACGCAAATTGCATGCGCCGGCCGAATCTTCATCCGGCCCCTCTTCCGCATCACCCCGCAAGCCGCGCCCGAAAGCTGGCGGCCCTTCCTCTACCCGGCATGCTTCCGACAGTTCCAATGGGGGCGATCGTGGCGACCTGCCTGATTCAGGACCCGGACATATGGGGCCTGTCAGTGCCGACCCCTTGCAAGTCTCGCAGTCTTCCAGTGGCATTTCCGCAGCTGCAGTGTCATCTTCTGCGCCTGTTCTCAGGATGGATGAAGCGCATGGTCCTGTCATGTGCCCGTCACCTGCTGTGCCGAATGCTGACGAATCGATTCCTTCTTCATCCTTGATGCGCGTGAGTGATGCGCATGCCCCGGCGCTTTCCGAGGCGCCACCCGCCGCCGACGGAGGCCTCCCGGCATGAGTGAAAACCGCAATATGTTTATCGCCATCGCATTGTCGTTGGTGATTCTTCTCGGCTGGCAATTTTATTTCGGAAAGCCGGAAGCCGAGCGGCAGGCGGCGCAGCAGCAGAGCCAGCAGGTGGATGCCGCTGGCCAGCCTGTGCATGCGGACAGCACCGCACCGACGCCCGCAGCCGCCGGAACACCGGATGGTGTGCCATTGCCCGGTCAGGGTAATGCCTCACCCAGCGTGCAGATGACCCGTGCGCAGGCGCTGGCCCAGTCTCCGCGCGTGGATATTGCGACCACGCGCCTGCATGGCTCCATCGCGCTCAAGGGCGGTCGGGTCGATGACCTGCTGCTGATGGAGTATCACGAGACTGTTGATCCCAGCAGCCCGAACATCACGCTGCTGTCTCCCTCCGGCGCGCCGAATCCCTTCTATGCGGAGTTTGGCTGGGCCGCCGCAGCAGGCAATACGGTGAAAGTGCCGGGGCCGGATACGCTATGGACTGCCGAGTCTGGCGCGAAGTTGACGGATAAGACACCACTGGTGCTGAGCTGGGACAATGGCGAGGGCTTGGTGTTCCGTCGCACCTTCGCGGTGGATGACTATTATATGTTCACCGTAAAGGATGAGGTGGTGAACTCATCCGGCATGCCGGTGACGCTATATCCCTATGCGCTGGTCTCTCGCCATGGCCTCCCCCATGTGGCCGGTTTCTATATTCTGCATGAAGGCCTGATTGGCGTTCTCGGTGAGAACGGCCTTCAGGAAGTCGGCTATTCCAAGCTGGAGCCGGGGGCACCACAGAGCTTCAGCGGCAATGTGGGCGGCTGGCTCGGCATCACCGACAAATACTGGGCGGCGACCGTCATTCCCGACCAGAATCAGAAGTTCGACGCCAAGTTCTCCACCGTGATGCGTGGCAACAAGCCCTCTTTCCAGGCGGATTATCTGGCGGCCCCCGTGACGGTGGGCCCGGGTGAGACAGTCCATTCCAAGTCGCAACTGTTTGCCGGGGCCAAGGTAGTGCAGGTGGTGGATGGCTACCAGAGTACCTACAATATCGACCGATTCGACCTGCTGATCGACTGGGGTTGGTTCTATTTCATCACCAAGCCGCTGTTCCTGGTGATCGACTGGATCTACCGCCTGGTGGGCAATTTCGGTGTCGCGATCCTGATCGTCACCGTGGCCCTGAAGGTCGTCTTCTTCCCGCTGGCCAACAAGTCCTACGCCTCCATGGCGAAGATGAAGGCGGTGCAGCCGGAGCTCACGGCCATTCGCGAACGCTATGCGGATGACAAGACGAAGCAGCAGCAGGCCATGATGGAGATGTACAAGAAGGAGAAGATCAATCCGGTGGCGGGCTGTCTGCCCATCCTGATCCAGATTCCGGTCTTCTTCGCGCTCTACAAGGTGCTGTTCGTCACCATCGAAATGCGCCATGCGCCCTTCTTCGGCTGGATTCGCGACCTTTCGGCCCCGGACCCGACCACCATCTTCAATCTGTTCGGTCTGATTCCCTGGGATCCGTCTTCGGTTCCGGTCATCGGCACCTATCTCATGCTGGGCGCATGGCCCCTCATCATGGGCATCACCATGTGGGCGCAGATGAAGCTGAACCCGGCGCCGACCGACCCGACCCAGCAGACCATCTTCAACTGGATGCCGGTGATCTTCACCTTCATGCTGGCGCACTTCGCGGCGGGCCTGGTGATCTACTGGGCGTGGAATAACACCCTCTCCGTGGCCCAGCAGTCGGTCATCATGAAGCGTCATGGCGTGAAGATCGAATTGTGGGACAATGTGAGGAGCATGTTCCGCAGGAAGAAGAAACCAGCCGCCTGACGGTGGGCTTTCTCTTGCGAAAACATTTGCCGCCGGCCTTAGGGTCGGCGGCATTTTTTTGGGCCGCGCGCTAGAGGGAGCAGGGCGGGCATGGGCGCAATGAGGGTATTCTCAGGCAGGCCCGGCTCGTATGTGCAACTGCGAGCTGGAGCTTTGAAGTGTGGCTTGCAGCCCAATCCAGGTGCAGCGGAAGCCGGACCCAAAAACAAAAACGCCCCGGCGATGGACCGGGGCGTGCAAAGTGGGGCTTACGATGTGTGTGGATTCAGCCGCCGGCGACGGGCACCGGAATAGGTGGGGGGCCCAGCGCCACACGGCGGGATTTGCTTTCCTCTGCCATACGGTCGGCATAAGGCAGTTCCAGCCTCTCCCACACATCACTCAGCGCCTGAACCAGATGCGCGATCAGCGCGTCATCATGGAAGGGCGTGGGGGTGATGCGCAGCCGCTCCGTGCCGCGGGGCACGGTGGGGTAATTGATAGGCTGGATATAGATGCCATATTCTGCCAACAGCAGGTCTGAGGCCATCTTGCAGGCCTTTGCGTCTCCCACCATCACGGGAATGATGTGGGTCGGTGTATCCATCTGCGGCAAACCAGCGGCGGCAAGAGCAGCCTTGGTCTTGGCGACCTGTGCGCGCTGGCCTTTGCGTTCGGACTGAGATGTCTTGAGGTGACGCACGGAGGCAGTGGCTGCCGCGGAAATGGCCGGGGGCAGAGCCGTGGTAAAGATGAAGCCCGGCGCGTATGAGCGCACGGCATCAATCACCGCACGCTTGCCAGTGATATAGCCGCCGATCACGCCAAAAGCCTTGCCCAGCGTGCCTTCGATGACATCCACACGGTTCATCACGCCATCGCGCTCGGCAACGCCGCCACCGCGTGCGCCATACATGCCGACGGCATGGACCTCATCCAGATAGGTCATGGCGCCGTAACGCTCAGCGAGATCACAGATTTCCGCGATGGGAGCGATATCCCCATCCATGGAATAGACGCTCTCGAAGGCGATCAGCTTGGGCCGGTCACCAATTGTTTCGAGAATCTCTTCCAGATGCTCCAGATCATTGTGGCGGAAGATGAACTTCTGACGGCCACCCTGCCGCACACCCTCGATCATGGAGTTGTGGTTGAGCTCGTCGGAGATCACCACGCAATCGGGAATGAGCTTCACGATGGTGGAGATGCCCGTGGCGTTGGAAATATAGCCGGAGGTGAAGACCAGGCCGGCCTCCTTGCCATGCAGATCCGCCAGTTCGCGTTCCAGCATCACGATTTCGTGGCTGTTGCCGGAAATGTTGCGGGTACCACCTGCGCCTGCACCGCGGGCATGGGCCGTTTCGCACATGGCATTCACCACATCGGGGTGGCTGCCCATACCGAGATAGTCATTGGAACACCACACCACGATATCGCGCGGGCCACCGGGGGAGTGCCAGACTGCACGGGGAAAATGCGAGGCGTCGCGCTCAATCTGGGCGAAGGTGCGGTAACGGCGCTCCTTGCGCAATGCGTCAATGGCGTCGGTAAAGAAATGATCGTAATTCATTCCGGTCCCTGCAGGCGGGGCGGATCGGGCAATCGATCCGGACTTCTTCTAATCCTATTGTGATGCACATTGCGCTGTAGAGCCGCACTAATCAAGGCTCTGGATGCAGGCGCGGCGATCCGGCGCGGCTGAAAGCGCCGCGCCGGATCGCTGCGTCGCCAATTGATGCATTTATGGCCTGTTGCCTCTTGCATCATCACGGAGAATCCCCTAGATAAGCGCCTGCCCAATTTCGCACGTGCCTGTGGTTGCGTGTCGATCGGTGGGGACCCCGGACAAGAGGCCGGGAAGCCGCCAGGACGATCGATAGCCGGAGGGAACCGGCCCACCCCGCTCCTCAATGCGGGGGACGTGACTTGAAGCAACGACGTAAGGGCTTTTTTGGTCTCAGCGGCCCCTCCAAAGGGTCGCCGTACTGAAGAGGCATTACATCTTGCCGGCCGTGCGGAGCGGGAATTTCCTACTCCAAGCGCGCGCAGTTGAATCGCAAGGCTCGTCCTCATACAGGCCGTGCCGGGCGAGGACCCTGCTGTCGGTGCCATGATGCGGCCGGTTGAAAGACCGGCGGAGCGGGCATGGCTCGCGACTTTCCAGGCGTCTCCACATCGCCGGAAAGCGTGAGGGCATGCCCCGAATGAGAGGACGCCGCGCTGGAAGGATATGGCGCGGGCAATCTCATTCGTCCCTGTCGGCGCACGGCCATGCCGTGCATCACTCGGCTTCAGGTCACGGGGGAGGATACCATGACCGATCGCATCCGCGAATTCCTGCGTAACCGACGTGAAGATGGCCCCTGCGTGGTGGTCGATCTGGACGTGGTGCGCGCCAATTATCGCGCCTTTGCACGCGCTTTGCCTGATACCCGCGTGTTCTATGCGGTGAAGGCCAACCCCGACGCTTACATTCTGCAGACCCTGGAAGAGCTGGGCTCCTGCTTCGATTGCGCTTCCGTGCAGGAAATCGAAATGGTGCTGGCCACGGGCGCCGGTGCAGAACGCATTTCCTTTGGCAACACCATCAAGAAGGAGCGCGATATTGCGCGTGCCTACAAGCTCGGTGTGAGCCTGTTCGCGGTGGATTGCCGCGAGGAAGTAGAGAAGGTAGCCCGTGTTGCGCCGGGCGCAAAGGTGTTCTGCCGCATTCTGTGCGATGGGGCCGGTGCTGAATGGCCGCTCTCCCGCAAGTTCGGTTGCGAGCCGGAGATGGCGATTGATGTGCTGGAGCATGCTCATCGTCTCGGCCTGACCGCTTATGGTGTTTCTTTCCATGTCGGCTCCCAGCAGAAGAATGTGGAAGCCTGGGATGGGGCGCTGGCTTCCGCCGCGTCCATCTTCCGCGAATGCGCCGAACGTGGCATCGCCCTGTCCATGGTCAATCTGGGTGGCGGTTTTCCCACCCGGTACCTGCAGGATGTGCCGGCAGCCGCCGCCTATGGCGAGGCCATTTTCGGTGCCTTGCGCAAGCATTTCGGCAACCGCATTCCCGAAACCATCATGGAGCCTGGGCGCGGCATGGTGGGCAATGCCGGGCTGATCGAGGCCGAGGTTGTGCTGATCTCCCGCAAGTCGGAAGGTGAGGCGCTGCGCTGGGTATATCTCGATATCGGCAAGTTTGGCGGTCTGGCCGAGACAATGGACGAGTCCATCCGCTATCCGTTGCGTACGCCGCGTGACGGGGACAATACCGCACCTTGCGTGCTCGCCGGCCCGACCTGCGATTCCGCCGATGTGCTGTATGAAAAGACCCCGGTGGAACTGCCGCTTTCGCTCGCTATCGGGGACAAGATCCTCATTGAGGCGTGCGGTGCCTACACCACCACCTATTCGGCCGTGGCTTTCAATGGCTTCCCGCCGCTGAAGTCTTACGTCATCTGAACACACTGGCTGCCATCGGGCAACCAGTGTGGCTGGACGGGAGCGGCACGACAGGCGTCGTGCCGTGATGAGGATTGCTGCGTGGCGTATATGGCCTCTGCTGCAGTTCCTGCATGGGCGTATCATGACGCGTCTGTTCTTCCGGCACCGGCACGCCGTCCGGAGGCATGAGGAGGGGGATGCCCCCTCGTCTTCCGCATCCTGCTTCTGAACACTTCTGGCTGCCGCACCTTGTGTAGGGCTGTAGAGAGAGTGTGCCTTTGGGCTTCTTCAAGGGTCAGAGCAGGGTCTTCATATCTCGGATCGGGCACAAGGTGCCCGCGGGAGTTGTCGATGACAGACATTGTTCTGGAATCCGTGGAAGATGTGTCCGCTCGCGAAACCCTGCTGGATTTGTGCATGGGCGAGGGGCGGTGGGCCAAGGCCTCCGAGCGTCTGCGTGAGGGACGTCTGCCCGCAGAAGGGTTGGCCTTTGCCGCCCATGGGCTGGATGGCCGCCTTGCGGGTACGGTGAGGCTTTGGCATGTCTCTGCTGGTGCCGCGCGCCCTGCGCTGTTGCTGGGGCCACTGGCCGTTCACCCATGGTTTCGTGCCGGAGGGCTGGGTGGAGCCCTGATGCGCAAGGCCATCGAAACCGCTGGCCAGCTGGGTCATGAGGCAATTCTTCTGGTGGGCGACCCAGCCTATTATCAGCGCTTCGGTTTTACGGCCGCCCACACTGCAACTCTCTGGATGCCGGGAGCTTATGAGCAGCATCGCCTGCTGGGTCTGGAACTGAAGGCTGATGCCCTGCGGGGCGCCCGCGGTCTCATCAGTCCTACAGGCGTTGAGGTGGCGCGCCCGTCTCTGGCGGACCTGATCGCAAGGGAGTTCAGGCTGTCCGCCTGAACGGGCGCTTCGGGTGCGCTATGTGATTCATGCGGTGGGTCTGCAACAGCCCGTCGCAAATCGAAGAAGATGATTTCGGCAGTCAGAATTCCACGTCGAGTTCTTCGAGATCATCCGGCTCGGCCATCGCGCCGGCAATCCACTCCTGCATGGCGGGGTGGGCCATCACCCGGTCGCGATAGGCGGCGCATTCAGCGTCCAGCGGCACATCATATGTCGTGAAGCGTGAGCAGACCGGCGCATACATGGCATCCGCCAGTGTGGGGCGTGCCCCCATGAGATAGGGGCCGCCATGGGCCGCAAAGCAGCCGCGCCAGATGGCGGCAATGCGATCAATATCCGCCTGCGCCCCCAGCCAGACCTTGAAGCCGGGATAGTGCGCCTTGATGTTCATAGGCAGGGCCGAGCGCAGATTGGCGAAGCCGGAATGCATCTCTCCGGAAATGGAGAGACAGTGCGCGCGGGCGGCGCGATCTTCCGGCAGGAGGTGGGCCTGCGGAAACAGCTCGTTGAGAAACAACGCGATAGCGAGTGTATCCCAGACCGTCACATCCTCATGGGTGAGGCGGGGCACCAGAAAGGACGGCGAGAGCAGCAACAGTTCGGCGCGCGCGCCGGGATCATCCGCCGGCACCTGTTCTTCCCGGAAGGGCAGGCCTGCCATCTTGCACAGAAGCCAGCCCCGCAAGGACCAGGAGGAGTAGTTCTTGCTGGAGATGGTGAGTGTTGTCATATCTGCCTGCTCCCTGGCTCCGGCAGCTTCCGCACCGGATACTTTCTGATGGAAAGTGATTGCCCCGCATACCCTTCTGATTATCGCCAGAATGGGCCTGCGAAGAAGCTGAATATATAGGCAGTCATGCCTTTTGTTTCGGCGGCACAGTATGTTGCAATGCGCCAAGCGGCGTCTCAATATCTATTATTGTCACAACTTCGGCGGGGCTGAAGCAATATTCGCAGTATTCGGGGGTAACATCTTGAAGTTCCAGCGCTGTGGGTCTGTGGCCCGTGCGGAACAGGAGGGAATGATGGCCTGGCCAGATGCGCAGATCCTTTCTTTCAGCCCGCCCTTGAAGGGCGGCTGTTTTCCGCAGGCATTTCGCCCTGTGCTCACAGCCATGACAGGTTGCTCATGATGTATCAGGCATATCAGGCTCAGGCCGATTTTATGGAGCCGGTGCGCGCCTATGCAGGGCTGATGCGGCAGACATTGACCGGCCCCATCTTTAATGCGCAGGAGCGCCCCGGTCTGCGCCCTCTGGCGGCGGCCTGCGAGATGATGGAGCGCGCCGGCCTCAGCCACGGTCGGCCGGATTTCGGCATTCGCACCGTGGAGGTGGGAGAGAGCGGGGTCGAGGTTCCGGTCACCGAGGAGAAAGTCGCGGTTCTGCCTTTTGCCACCCTGCTGCGTTTCCGCAAGGAGGCGGATCTGCCACCGCAGCCGCGTGTGCTTGTGGTGGCCCCGCTTTCCGGCCATTTCGCCACGCTTCTGGTCAATACAGTCAAGGTTTTGCTGCCGGATCATGATGTCTATATCACAGACTGGCACAATGCCCGCGATGTACCGCTCTCCGAAGGCAGCTTCGGCTTCGATGATTATGTGGAGCACGTCATCCGCTGCATGGAAGCGCTGGGGCCGGGTGCGCACATTCTGGCGGTCTGCCAGCCCTGCGTGCAGTCTCTGGTGGCGACCGCGGTGATGGCAGCGGAGGGAAACCCCGCCACGCCCGCCTCCATGACGCTGATGGCCGGGCCGATCGATTGCCGCATAAATCCTACGGCCGTGAACAAGCTGGCCATGACCAAGCCCATGAGCTGGTTCGAGCGCAATCTGATTTCTCGGGTGCCCCGTGGTTTTCCGGGGTCCGGACGGCGGGTCTATCCCGGTTTCATGCAGCTGACGGCCTTCGTGAACATGAATATGAGCCGACACCTGAAGGCGCATATGGACCTGTACAACAATCTGGCGGAAGGTGAGTGGGAACAGGCGCAGACCACCAAGCATTTCTATGATGAATATTTTGCGGTACTCGATATGGATGCAGATTTTTATCTGCAGACCGTGAAATATGTCTTTCAGGATTATCTGCTGCCGAAGGGCGAGCTGACCTATCGGGGCCAGCCGCTGGATTTCAGCGCCATCCGCCGCACCTCATTGCTGACAGTGGAAGGGGAGCGGGACGATATCTGCTCCATTGGCCAGACCATGGCTGCACATGATTTGTGCACCAATATCCGGCCACATCGCAAGCGCCATCACATGCAGGCAGGTGTGGGGCATTATGGGGTGTTCTCCGGCCGCAAATGGGCCGGGCAGGTCTATCCCATCGTGCGCAATCACATTCTGTCGTCTGATTGAACAGGCTGACGTTGCGCAGAATAGAAAAGGCCCGCGGCAAGAACTGTCGCGGGCCTTTTATGTGCGTCTGGGATGCGCCTCAGAGGCATGGCATGCGGCGGGCTATTATTCCGACACGCGGTGAATGTCGTGAACTGCGATCTGGATGGAATCATCCGGCTTGCGCAGCCAGTTCGACTGGCGCAGGGTCTTCACCGTGTCCTCATAGCCGGTGCGCCAGTGATCCCGCATTGAGACGAGTGAGAACTCATAGTCCTTGTAATCGCGCTCGTAGGATTTTTCCTGATAGATCAGGTGGCAGATATTCACCGGGCCGGATGTGGAATAATCCTCCATCAGATCGCGGTCGGCCTGCGTGAGCTGATCTGCCGGTACGCGCTGCAGGGCGTCATACAGCTTGTTGCGCAGATCCTGCACCCGGCGGAACACATCGGTGGTGTAGCGGGTCCGGCTGGAATAGCCGATATCCTTCTGGCGCTCCGTCACGTCGAACATGTCGCGTGGCAGCGAGCCATGGGCGCTGAACAGATCGACCTGAAACACCAGCGCGCTGGGGTGATCGGGCTGATCCAGCAGGAACTGGAGCGGGGTGTTGGAGACCACGCCGCCATCCCAGTAATATTCGCCATCGATTTTTACCGCCGGGAAGCCGGGCGGCAGTGCGCCGGAAGCCATAATGTGCTCCGGCGTGATGGTATCGACCTTGTTGTCGAAGTAGATGAAGTTGCCGGTACGCACATTCACCGCGCCGACTGAGAAACGCTTTTCACCGGAATTGATGAGGTCGAAATCCACCAGCTTCAGCAGGGTCTCGCGCAGGGGCGAGGTATCGTAGAAGGAGGTGGCTCCCGTTGCGCCGCTGGGCTGGAGCCAGGGATTGGGAATGCGCGGCTGGAAGAAGCCGGGCTGGCCGCGCAGCACCGTCAGGGCGGCGCTGAACTGATTGCGCCACTGGCGGAAAATGTCGCCTTCCGGAACCCAGGTCAGCCCCTTGTTGCCGGAGATTGTTTCCCAAAATTCACGTAGCCGCTGCACGCGCAGGGCCGGCGGGTTGCCGGCGATGATGGCCGAATTGATCGCGCCGATGGAGACGCCGGAAATCCAATTCGGCTCGCAGCCGGCTTCGGAAAGCGCCTCATACACACCGGCCTGATAGGCGCCAAGCGCACCGCCGCCCTGAAACACAAGGGCAATACGATCATAATCCTTGGTGACGTCGCACAGATCAGGGGGCAGATCCCAGGCATTTGAAGACATTGTCATCTTCCCTCTTTTTGGGGCGGCTTTGCTCGGGCTAGATGAAGGGCGCGGGAGCTGGCTCCCGCGCCGGATGATCAAGCCTGATCGTCTTTCAGATAGTCATAGACCACGGTGCCAAGGCCAAGCGTGATGTCCGCCTTCAGATGCACGGCGGAAAGCACTTCAAGTACCGGCAGCTGGGCCACGGTGCACAGCGCATGGGGGAACAGCCCCAAAGCTGCCGGGCCCACCCAGCATTCCTTCAGCGTCACATCTTCCATATAATACTGCACGATCTCGCACACGCGCGGCAGGCCGTCCACATGAGGGATGATTTTCAGCAGAAAGGCGGGCTCGGCCAGAGAGGCGAGCACCTTCTCCCGGTCTGCGGCCACATGCTTGTAGCCCATGGTGGCGGAGGCGCACAGCACGCTGCCATAATGCAGGGAGCCGACCAGCGTATCCTTCTCGACCTGAAGACGCGGATGGGCGAATTTCTTGGGGAAGCCCCACAATTCACGCCCGCCGGCAATGGGGGCCTCGTCATCCAGATACATGTCGAGCACATAGCCGCCCTTCACGCCATTCAGGGTAACGGGAACGACCTGTCCGGTTTCGGTGTAATCACCAAAGCCGGTCGAATCGGGCATGCGGATGAATTCATATTTGACGATGGGCTCGTCAAACTTCAGGGGCTCAGGCACCAGCCGTTCCAGCGCAGCCGGATCGGTGCGGTAGGTGATCGTGAAAAATTCCCGATCAAAGAAGCGATACGGCCCCCTGGGGAAGGAGGGGCTGGCCAGCGGCATGGAATAGGCTGAACGACGGACGTCTTCGATCTTCATGAGAGGCAGATCTCCAGCGAGCGTAAAGTAGGGCAAACTACGGATGTGAGCTTAGCGAATGGAATACCGGGAGGACAGACCCAGGATTGCATTTATTGTTGTGTCGCGCCTGTTTACCGCAATGCGATCAGAAGGTGAGGACGCCAGCGCCCCCCTTTATGGAGGCGAAGGCCAGTGCCCCTCCGGCCGTGTGCCAGCCCATGGCGTTGACGGGCGCCCCATCCGGGGCACGCAATAGGATTTCCGCGCCATCGGAAATCCGGGACATCATCACCATGCCATCATCATAACCCATGGCGACAACCGGGTCTTTGGGATGCGGCGCTACGCAGCACACCCGTGCCGAAGGGGAAGGCGCAAGCATGGTGGGTTGCTTGCCCATCGGCCCATCCTTGGACTGGAACGGCCAGAGAATGGCCTCGCCCGAGCCGGATGAGGCCAGCCATTTGCCATCGGCGGTAAAGGCGAAGGAGCGCACGCGTGAGGGGTAGCCCTTCATGCGCATATGTGCGCCATCCACCACCCGCCAGCCATGAAGCGCAGGCTCCTGCATGGAGGAGACGACGAAGCGTCCATCGGGCGAGAACTGCACGCCGAGATGCGAGCCCTTCCATTCCAGTTTTTCCGGCGTGGCACCCGGTGCATTGGGAAACCACAGGGTGACGCCGCCATAATGTGCAATCGCCAGCCGCAAACCCTTGGGCGCGAAGGCCAGCCCGCCAACGGTCGAAGGGGCGTCATAGGTCTTGATCGTGCCCTTGCCATCGCGCACGAAGGCGGTCTTTCCGGCAGACCAAGCCCGTGCCCCGGACGGTCCGAATGCCACCCGGTCGATCCATTTGTGCTTGTGCTCGGAGAGGGTCTGGCTGTCTCCGCTTTCCTGCGTTTCCAACACGCGGCCATCATCGCCGCCGCTCAGCAGGTGCCCATTTTCCATAATGGCGCAGAGAATGGCCCCGTCATGCAATTGTACGCGGCGGATTTCGGCATTTTCGCTGACCAGAATCAACTCGCCATCTGCACTCACAAAGGCCGGTGTGTCACCCAGAAAGCCGGCCGTGATGATCTCGGCATCAAGGGCGAGGGGGTGAACCTTGTCGGTGAGGCTGGATGGGGCGGCGGTCATTGCGGTGCAACTTTCCGGCTGGGGGAAAAAGGAATGCCTGTATGTAGGCTGCCAGCCGTAAATGCGATAGGCGCAGCGCGGAAAAGTCTTGTTCTTCATCAGATGGCCCGTGCCCGACAGAGCCTGATATAGAGGCAGCCTGTCGCTCATTTCGCCCGCCAGGATTGCCAGCCTGCATGCCTGATCGTCTCATCTTTGACACCGCTTTGCCGATTGACGCCGTTCTGCCGCAGCTTCAGGCCACGCTGGCCCGCGGCTCCTGTGCCGTACTGGTTGCGCCGCCCGGTGCGGGCAAGACCACGCGGGTGCCGTTGGCGTTGTTGCATGAGCCATGGGTGGCGGGTCGTCGCATTCTCATGCTGGAGCCGCGTCGTCTGGCTGCCCGCGCCGCCGCGCACCGCATGGCGCAGACGCTGGGTGAGCGCGTGGGCGAGACGGTGGGCTATCGCGTGCGGCTGAAGGCGGAAGTGTCGCGTCGCACCCGCATCGAGGTGGTGACGGAAGGGGTCTTCACCCGCATGGTGCTGGATGATCCGGAACTGTCGGGTGTGGCCGCCGTGCTGTTCGATGAGTTCCACGAACGCAGTCTGGATGCCGATCTCGGTCTTGCGCTGGCGCTCGATACGCAACGTGGTCTGCGGGATGATCTGCGGCTTCTGGCTATGTCGGCCACGTTGGATGGTGCGCGGGTGGCGGCCCTGATGGGGGAATGTGCGCCGGTCCCCGTTCTGGAAAGTGCGGGCCGGGCCTTTCCGGTTGAGACGCACTATCTGGGGCGCGATGCCCGTGCGCTCATCGCCCCGCAGGTGGCAGAGGCGGTGGTGCGGGCCCTGGCGCATGAGACAGGCTCGGTGCTGGCCTTCCTGCCGGGGGCGGGTGAAATTCGCCGGGCGGAAGATCTGCTGCGCAACAGTGTGCGTGATCCGGCGATTGATATCGTGCCCCTGTATGGCGCGCTGGATCAGGCTCTGCAGGACAGGGCCGTTCTGCCGCCCGCGAAAGGGCAGCGCAAGGTGGTGCTGGCCACGTCCATCGCCGAAACCTCTCTCACCATTGAAGGGGTGCGGGTGGTGGTGGATAGCGGTCTGGCGCGCGTGCCGCGTTATGAGCCCGATGTGGGGCTGACCCGGCTGGAAACCGTGCGTGTCTCCCGTGCCAGTGCCGACCAGCGCCGGGGCCGCGCCGGACGGACAGAACCGGGCGTCTGCTACCGGTTGTGGCATGAGGGCGAGACGGCCAGCCTGCCACCCTTCGCCACGCCGGAAATTCTGGCTGCAGATCTCACCGGGTTGATGCTGGATCTGGCCCGTGTCGGCGTGCGGGAGCCTGCCGCCCTGCCTTTTCTTGATCCGCCGCCCGCGCCCGCCGTGGCCGAGGCGAAGGCGCTGCTGCATCTGCTGGGGGCTCTGGATGAAGCGGGTGGCGTGACGGAACTGGGGGCGCGCATGGCGCGCCTGCCTTTGCCGCCGCGTCTGGCCCATATGGTGGTGATGGGCGCGCGCCGGGGCAGGGGCGCGCTGGCCGCCGATATCGCGGCCTTGCTGACCGAGCGCGGTCTGGGCGGCGAGAGTGTGGATCTGCTGCATCGCCTCGACGGGTTCCGGCGCGATCGCTCCCGCCGGGCGGAAGAGGCCCGGCGTCTGGCTGCCCGCTGGGCCGAAACGGCGGAACGGGGCGTGACACCGGAGCCGGAAGAAATGTCCTCCGCCGCCCTTCTGGCCCTCGCCTTTCCAGACAGGGTGGCGAAGGCGCGCGGGGATGGGGCGCGTTTTCTTCTGGCCAATGGGCGCGGCGGTGTGATGGACCCGGCTGTGAGCCTTGCCCGCGCGCCCTTTCTGGCGGTGGCTGAAATCTCCGGCAAGGCGGAGGCCGCGCGCATCACATTGGCAGCCTCTCTGACGGCGGAGGAGCTGGAAGGCCTGTTTGCGGATCAGATTCAGGCGAGCCGGGATGTGAGTTTCGACCGGCAGGCAGTAGCCATGCGAGCCCGGGAAGTGCGCCGACTTGGCGCGCTCCAGTTGGCCAGTCGCCCCTGCAGGCTGGAGGCGGACAGCGAAACGGCGCGCCTGTTGGCTGAAGGCGTCGCCGCTCTGGGGCTGGAGCGGCTACCCTGGAGCCCCGCGCTGAAGCAGTGGCGCGAGCGGGTGATGTTTTTGCGCGCGGCAGAGGGCGATATCTGGCCGGATCTGGCCGACAGCACCCTCACCACCACGGTGGAGACATGGCTTGCCCCCTTCATCGAGGGGGAAATGGCGCTGTCCTCAATCCGGGTGGAGCAGGTCTCCAATGCCCTGCGCAGCTTGCTGCCCTATGAGCTGGTCCGGCGGCTGGAAGAGGAAGCGCCCACCCATTTTGTCGCTCCGACCGGCTCGCGCTTGCCCATTGATTATGGTGCGGAAGGCGGGCCGCAAGTCTCTGTGCGCGTGCAGGAACTGTTCGGGCTGAAGGTACATCCGGCCATGGCGGGCGGGCGCGCACCCCTGACGCTGGCCCTGCTGTCTCCGGCGCATCGCCCGATTCAGGTCACGCGGGACCTGCCGCAATTCTGGCAGGGGTCATGGCGCGATGTGCGCGCCGAGATGCGGGGACGCTATCCCAGACATCCATGGCCTGAAAATCCTGCAGAAGCTTTGCCCACCACCCGCGCCAAACCCCGGGGAACATGACGACGGGCGGCGTATCGGCACAGCGGAGCGCTCAGGCCCCTTCTGGCGGCAGCGGGCGAGGGTGACCCTGCTCATCCACCGCGACACAGGTGAAAACGGCCTGCGTCACCTTGATGGTTTCGTCCGTGCCACGATCGCGCCGCCAGGCAGCGACATCAATGCGGATAGAGGTGCGGCCCACCTTTTCCACAGTGGCGAACAGGCTCACCTCATCGCCCACGAAGACAGGGGAAAGAAAGCTGATGGCCTCCACGGAGGCCGTGACCGTGCGCCCCTTGGCGCGGCGGGCGGCCACATTGCCCGCGGCAAGATCCATCTGAGACATCAGCCAGCCACCGAAAATATCGCCAGCAGCATTGGTGTCCGCCGGCATGGCGATGGTGCGGATGGCGGGCGCGCTATCCGGCATCACGGCTTTTGTGTCCTGCATTGCACACTCTCTGTTTCGCAAATCCGCCAGAGCGAGATGTGCTGACGGTATCAGCAGCTTAGATCATTTCAAGGCGGGGTGGTATGAGGGCCGAGTCAATATGTTGGGCCGCAATGACTTTATTCTCCCGGAAGGTTGCTTCTCAAATGGGAGAAATGATCTGAGCGGAGGTGTCTGGGTGGTGTGATTTGGTTGTGTTATGTGGAAAAATGCAACCCGACGGCTTAAATTTGATCCATCTCAGAGCCAAACGTCGATTTTTCTGCTTATATACGTTTATCCATGTCTTCTCGGGGCAGACAGGGCATGGATAACCGGCTCCGCCTGGCTGTGTGGGCGGAGCCGGCCTTTATCGCGGGTTTTTACGTCGTGACCCTCGATATTTCGCCGTTCCTTATTCCTCGGCAGACGCATCAGCCTCTTGCAGGCTGGGCTTGATGTGCGTCAATCCGGCAAAATCAAGGCGCGCCAGCGGTGGGCGCTCTGGTCGGGCATGTGGTTGCAGCATGCCCTTTCACCTTTCCCGCAATTGCAAAAAGAGCTAAGAAGAAGGCCTCATGGACAGGGTGCCTCCTTTCATTACGGGAGCGGAACGGGTGTTGCGCGCGAAAATCTTTATATCCGCGTTCGCGAACGCGTGGGCTCGTGGCCGGCGGGAGAATCGCCCGGCCCATCGCACTGCCGCGCGTTGGGGACTCATGGCCTTTGCGGGCCTGATGGCTGCCGCGCCACTGGCCGCGCAGGCCAATCCCATTCTTCTGGTGGAGGCTGAAACCGGCCGGGTGCTGGAGCAGAAGGATGCCGGCAAGCCCTGGTATCCGGCGTCTGTCACCAAGCTGATGACCACCTATGTGGCGCTGCATGCTGTCAAAAGCGGGCGTCTCACCATGGATGCGCCCATCACCGTTTCCCAGAACGCCGCTTCGCAGCAGCCGTCCAAGATGGGCTTTAAGCCCGGCACGAAGGTGACGCTGGAAGATGCCCTGAAAATGCTGATGGTGAAATCCGCCAATGATATCGCCATCACTGTGGCGGAAGGTGTTGGTGGTTCGGAGCAGGGCTTCGTGGATGAAATGAATGCCGTGGCCCAGCATCTGGGCATGAGCGGCACCCATTTCGCCAATCCGAACGGGCTGCCCAACCCGCAGCAGGTGACGACCGCACGCGATATGGCCATTCTGGTGCGCGCGCTGATCTATCACTTCCCGGAATATGAAGGGCTGTTCCGCATCCCCGCCATCAAGATCGGCAACCGGGTGATGCGCAATTACAACCGCCTGATTGATCGCTATCCCGGCGCGGATGGCATGAAAACCGGATTTATCTGTGATTCCGGCTTCAATCTGGTCGCCACGGCCACGCGGGGCAATCGCCGACTGATTGCGGTGGTGTTCGGGGCGCATTCGGCCAAGGGCCGCAATGAGGATGCCGCCCTGTTGCTGGAAAAGGGCTTCCGTTCCGGACCCAGCTTGTCTTTCTTCAGCACCACCTTGTCCAGCCTGCCCAATGAGGGCGGCCAGCCGGAAAGCATGCGGGCCGAGGTGTGTGGCGCCAAGCGCAAAACCGTCGCCGCCGAGAATGAGGATGAACAGCCCGGCGGCAAGACGCTGGGGGGGCTTCTCTCCTTCAATGATCCGGGCCTGCCGGCCTCGGGTGCGGAGTTGCTGCAGAAGCTGCCGCCCTCCATGCCGCCGGTGCAGGTTTCCGCGGATACAAGTGGTGTGGCCGTGAAGTCCACCGCGAGCAAGCCCTCCAAGAAGAAGACCAGTTCAAACACGTCTTCCAAGCCGAGGGCGGCTGCGGGCGGGGCTCCCACACCGCCATCCCGTCCCGCAATCTGAGCGCAGACCGGGTTTCGCCCGTAACTTTGCTGTTGCGGGCGATTTTGTGCCAACCTTGTTTAGCTGGCTGTGTGCGGGTGGCGCTTCAGAACGGTATCTGGCGATTTCTTCTGCCGAAGCGGTAGCCACTGCCCTCGCAAATGCTCTAGCTTGCCGGCATGTCTGGCGCAGATCCCAAGGCGGGGCCTCCGGCCCCCATCTCACTCACTGTTCTGACCGGCTTCCTCGGTGCGGGGAAGACAAGCCTGCTCAATCGCCTGCTGGCGGATCCGGCACTGGCGGATACGGCTGTGCTCATCAATGAGTTTGGCGAGATCGGGCTGGATCATCTGCTCGTGCGCACGGTGGAGGAAGGCGTGGTGCTGCTGTCCTCCGGCTGCCTGTGCTGCACGGTGCGGGGAGATCTGGTGACGGCGCTGGAAGATCTGCTGCGCGGGCGTGACAACAAGCGCCTGCCGCCCTTCACCCGTGTGGTGATTGAAACCACGGGGCTGGCGGACCCGGCCCCGGTGCTCCACACCATCATGACCCATCCCTATCTGGTCCTGCGCTATCGTCTGGATGGGGTGGTGTGCGTGGTGGATGCGGTGAATGGCGATGCCACGCTGGATGCCCATGCCGAAGCCGTCAAACAGGCGGCCATGGCGGATCGCATCGTGCTGACCAAGACGGATCTTCTCGTCACGCCTGAACAACAGGCGCAGGGGCAGGCCCTGCGTCAGCGGCTGGCGCAACTGGCTCCCGGCGCCCGGATACTGGATGCGGCAAAGGGCGAGGCGACGGCCGGTCAATTGCTGAATGCGGGCCTGTATGATCCCGCCGGTAAGAGCCCGGATGTGGCCCGCTGGCTGGCGGATGAAGCTATCGCCGAGGCGCAGGAGACGGGTGATGCCCACGCGCCCCATCATGACCTGAACCGGCATGATGCCCATATCCGCGCCTTCACCCTGGCGACGGATGCGGGCATTTCCCCCGCCACGCTGGATATGTTTCTGGATCTGGTGCGGGCCAGCCATGGGGTGCATATGCTGCGGTTGAAGGGCATCGTGAAGATGAGCGATACGCCGGATCAGCCCATGGTCATCCATGGCGTACAGCATGTGATGCACCCGCCCGAGCGTTTGCCTGCATGGCCGGATGAGGACCACCGCACCCGCCTGGTGATGATTGTGCGGGATTTGGAACCACGCCGGATCGCGGATCTGTTCAACGCCTTTCTGGGTATTCCGCGCATTGATGGGCCGGACAAGACGGCCCTGACTGAAAACCCGCTGGCCCCGCCCGGCATGGGGTAGGGCGCGCTGAATATCGCTGAACACCGATGCCGGCTAAATGGTGGCCTGCAGTGCCGCCTTCCAGGCCGGAACCGAAGGGAGAAAGCCCATGAGCACACAGGCCGAGATCAATGCCGTTCTGGATTTCTGGCGCTCGGAGGGGCCGCAGAAATGGTTCGGCGGTGGGTCGGTGTTTGATGAAGAGGTGAAGAATCATCTTTTGCCGGCTTATGAGCGCGCTGTGGCCGGTGAGCTGGATGATTGGCAGGATGCGCCGGAAAGCGCCGTTGCGCGCATCATTCTTCTGGATCAGGTGCCGCGCAATGTGTTTCGCGGCACGCCGCGTGCCTTTGCGACGGACCCCATCGCCCTCGCCTCCGCGGAGGATGCGGTGGCACGTGGCTTTGATCGGGACCAGGCCGTGAATGCGCCTCCCGCCCTGCGCGGCTTTTTCTATCTGCCCTTCATGCATGCGGAAAATGAGCGCGCGCAGGCGCGCTGCGTGGCGCTCTATGAAGCGTGGGGCGATGAGAACGGGCTGGCATTTGCGCGCATCCATCAGGATGCGATCACCCGTTTCGGCCGCTTTCCCCACCGCAACTCGATTCTGGGCCGCGTCACCACACCGGAAGAGCAGGCCTATCTGGATGGGGGTGGCTTTAGCGGGTGAAGGCCGCAGGGGTCAGTCCTGATCCTGCGGGAGATGTCCGTTGCGGGCGAGATGGTCGAGGACGCCTTTTGCGGCGGCCCGCCCGGTGGCGAAACAGGCCTGCAGCAGATAGCCGCCGGTCGGAGCGTCCCAATCCATCATCTCGCCACACACGAAAGTGCCGGGAAGGGCGGTGAGGCTGTAATCCGCCCCGATATCTTCCCACATGATGCCCCCGGCGCTGGAAATGGCGCGGCTGATACCGGCCAGCCCGGTGACGGGCAGCGGCAGGGCCTTGATAAGATGGGCCAGTTCGGAGGTGGTTTCAGGCCGGCTCTGGCCCATCGCCTCTCGCAGCAATCCGGTGGCCACAGGTGAAAGCCCGGCTGCCTTGCGCATGAGATTGGAGAATGACAGCTTGCGCGGTGCGGCTGCAAGCCGTGAAGTGAGTGCCGCCATATCCAGATCGGGGCGCAGATCCACCAGAATGGTGGAGTGCCCGGCGCTCTGGGCATGGCGCAGCTTGCGGGAAAGGGCATAGATCACGCCGCCTTCCAGCCCGTTCTGCGTCACCATCGCCTCGCCCCTCACTTTCTCGCCGCCGCAGCTCATGGCGATGCGCTTGAGGGGGGCACCGGCGAATTTCTGGCGAAATACATCCGACCAGTCGAGATGAACGCCCATATTGGACGGGGTCAGCGCACGCACCTGCAGGCCGCGTTGTGCCAGAAGGCTGACCCAGTGGCCATCTGAGCCCAGACGCGGCCAGGATGCGCCGCCCAGCGCCAGAATGGTGGCGTCGGGCCGGCTCTTCACTGGGCCTTCGGGCGTTTTAAATCGCAAGCTGCCCTCTGCGCTCCATCCCAGCCAGTCATGGCGCGGGTGGAGTCGCACGCCGAGGCGGTTCAGGCGCGTCAGCCAGGCGCGGAGCAGCGGGCTGGCCTTGAAGCTGCACGGAAAAACCCGACCGCTGGAGCCGATAAAGGTCGGCTCGCCCAGTTCTTCGGCCCAGCCTTGCAGGGCGGAGGGCGGAAAGGCCTGCAGCGCCGGTTCCAGCCGCTGCGCCGCCTCACCATAGCGGGCCAGAAACTGGGGGAAGGGCTCTGAATGGGTGAGGTTCAGCCCGCCACGCCCGGCCATGAGGAATTTGCGCGCCGGTGAGGGCATGCGGTCATGCAGATGGACCTGAATGCCTGCTTGTCCCAGCCGTTCTGCCGCGGCAAGGCCGGCCGGGCCAGCTCCGATAATGGCGATAGAGGGCGGGGAGGAGGTGCGCGACATGATGCGGGGCAGGCTCTGGCAGGAGGAGAATCGGCCCGAGATGTTCGGACGGTGCAGAAAGAATCGCGAGTGATTGCGGCGAAAACGCCGGACTGAACAAGGGCTCAGCCTCCTTCTGTAGAGTGCGATCCGGTTTCATGGAACCACCCAATTGTTGCGACGCCACGACAGGATGAGGGCTGGCCGATGCATCCGGCTGAGCCGTCGGCATGTGCATAATCTGCGGTCTCATGCCGGCTCGCGTCCTGCGATGATGCCGATCGGGTTCCAAAAATATCTATATAAAACAATATGATGCGGCGCATTTTCTAAAGCTGTCACTGCACCTTTTCCGGCTGAAACGTGGGCGGGCGTGCCTGAATGCCCACAAGATGGGCGGCATCTGGGCGGCATGAAAACCTCCTTTTAATTTCGCCGCTCTATGCCTTGAAGCATCAGTCTTCCTTTGGGTTATGGATATGTCAGCTTCGAACCAGCCTCCGAGATCGGTCAATTTCCCCTCGCTCCTGGTTTCGGAGGACGGGGGCACGCAAGAGCGCGCGTCCGGCACCCGGACAGCCCGGCATCTTCTGCCTCAGGATCTGCATGATCTGGACCACGCCTTGAAGGCCAGCGCTATGAGGGTCAGCGCGATGCGCAACAGCCCGGCGGCCTTCCATACGGACAGTGTATCCGCCACGGCCATGCAGGCCGGCAATGTGCAGGCCGGTTCCGTGCAGATGGGCAGGGCGCATGCAGCCGCGATGCCGCAGGCCGCACCGGTCGCAACCACTCCCATCGCCGAACCGATGGACACCGCCCCCTTGCAGATAACGGAAGTGCCCACACTCGGCGTTCATGCCCCGGATATTCATGCCCCGGACGTCCATACCTGGATCGACTCGGATTTCGTGCCGAGCTGGTTGCGGCCCTTCAATCTGGATGGCAACACCCGCTTCACCCGCACGCCGGACCATCTGATGCGCAAATCGGAGGATGAGCTTGCGGCGGAAGAGGGCACGCCGGCCAGCGCCTTTGTGGAAGAAACCTCCATCACCGAAGATGTCGGTTTCTGCATTGGCGGGGCAGGCTGGCATTTTCTGGATGTGCCGCCGGATCCGGAAGAAGGCAGTGCGCCAGCCTCCAGCGTTCATACCGATCTTGAGACCCTAGAACAGGCTTTCTCCGACCTGTCGTCACCGCAGGATGACATGCAGCTGAGTGCGGAAGAGGTGGAGCGCGCTGCGGCCTATGCCGCGCCGGATGCCGCCCCCGTGAAGGTGGAGCCCTATCTACCGGCGGATTCTGATGCCGGGATGGAGCTGCCGCAAACACGGGCTGAACAGATGCCGCACGCGCCGGATGATTTGGAATTTGCGGCCAGCCTTTCAGATGAGGAACTGCATTATTATGCCCGTGGTGGCGATGTCGCCATGCAGGACGACAGCGCTTTTGAGCCGCAGTCTGCCTTCGAGACGGAAACGGATATGGCCGATGGGGGCCTGCTTGCGGCTGAGACCATCCCCATCGACGAGACCATGACGGCGACTGGTCAGGATGCGCAGTTCCGCCATTGGGCCGATGCTGCCTGGGAAGATGAGATGCAGGCCCATGAGGTCGCCCTTTCTGCTCCCGGTTCTGAAGCCGGGCTGATGCAGGATGCACTCAGCCGCAACCCGCTTGAAACCGAACTGAACGGGCTGGAGGAAGCCGCTGCGACTGCATCCATGCTGGTGGATGCGGAGCCCGCTCTGCTGAATGCTGATGCGGAAACGGCCGATCTGGGTGAGGCGGAAGCCGGGGACGCGGCCACTGTGGAATATGGCGCTTCCGCCCTTGAAGCCGGGGAACTGGTTCTGCAGGAACCGGCTTCGACCATGCCTGCGTCTTGCGCGCTGGCTGCCGCAATGGGCGATGTGGAGAACGATATGGATTTTGCACCGCCGGCGCATCTCATGGTGTTGGCGCGCAGTATCATTCTGGGTGAAGCCGATTTCGTGCGGGACCATGCGGGAGATCAAGATCTGCAGCCGCTGGTGGGCGGTGCGGCCATCGGCATGCCTGTGGTGGGCGAAGCCGATCTGGCGGCCATGGGCTGGTCTTCCGATGCGCAGCCTGTGAGCGAACATGCTGAAGCACCGGCTGAAGCCGTGGACGTTCTGTCGCCGACGCATGTGGATGAGGCCCTTGATGTCGTGCAGGAAGCGGTCGTGGAAGCTCCGGTCATGGAAGCGGCTCCTGTAGTCAAGACGCCCCCGCCGCAAACTGCAGCGGCCATCACCGTGGAAACCGGGGCCGTTATGGAAGCGGCCGGGGAGGATGAGGCGCAGGTGGTTTGCACAGACATGTCTGGTGCAGATCTGGCGGCAGACATGGCGATTGCTGGTGCGGTCGAGGTTGAGGCGCTGGATGAGGTGCCGGCCCAGCAGCCCCACGCGGATGAGGTTGTAGCCGAGGCCGCAGTGGTGGATGTGCCCGAAGCGCCGCTGGACCCGTTCGTGGCGGTGGTGTGCGAGGCACTGGCGGAGGTTTCCGGCGAAGCGCTGCTGGATGAAGCCGGCCTCATGCAGGACGCTGGTGAAGCCTTCAGTGCGGAGGGTATCGCCCCGCTTCAGTCCACTATCTCACATGCCGTGACGGAGAGCTTCGCAGCCCAGCAGTCGGTTGAGATGGCTGATACTGAAGAGGATGAGTTCGGTGATGCGGATGAAGCCACCGAAATCCTCCTCCATGAAGATGTTTCGGCTGAAGAGGACATGGTGAGCGAAATCGAGGCTGAAGAGGCTTTCGAGGACGAACTGGTCATTGAAGACGAGCCGATGGCTGATGAGGTCCTCGAAGGGGTGACCGAAGTCGCCGAGGATGAAATTCTCTTCGACATGGCGGCTGCTGGGCCGGCTCCTGTTCAGGATGAGATCATATCCGGGATGGCCACAATAGCCGAGACGGTGGAAGAGGCGTCCATACAGGGAGAGCCGGCAGATGCCGTGGCCTCTCTGTCAGAGAGCCGGCCGTCCGCGCCCGCTGCGGAAGAGGCTGGTCTGGCGGCTGCCGCCAGTGTGGGTGGTCAGGTGCTGGGGGCAGCCTTCCAGTGGCAGCCCTATCAGCAGAGCATCAGCTCGGATCTGATGCGCTTCGGTCTGGCAGTTCAGTCGGCTGCGGCAGCAGAGGCGGTTGTACCGCAGGGCGTGACCGCACCGCAGGCGACCACCCAGTCGCCTGCATCGGAAGTCGCAGAAGCCGCTGCCTCGCAGCCTGCTGCGTCCTTTGCCGCTGCTGCGTCCGAAACTGCCCCGACGGGCACGGATCTGGTTGTGGTGCCCGGCGAGTCGGTGGCCGCCTATCAGCTGCCGGATCTTGAACTGCTCAGCGAGCCGCCGGAACTGGAGCCTGATTACGAGCTTTCCGCCGAAGCGCTGGATCAGAACTCCGCCGCCCTTCAGCAGATCCTGCGGGATTTCGGCGTGCGTGGTGAGGTGATCGACGCCAATCCCGGTCCGGTCGTCACCATGTATGAGTTCGAGCCCGCGCCGGGCGTGAAGTCCTCCCGCGTGATCGGCCTTGCCGACGATATCGCCCGCTCCATGAGCGCCATTTCGGCCCGTGTGGCGGTGGTGCCCGGGCGTAATGTCATCGGTATCGAGCTGCCCAACAAGCGGCGCGATACGGTGTGGCTGCGCGAACTGCTTTCCAGTCAGGAGTTCGAGGAAGCCCGGACCAAGCTGGGTCTCGGCCTCGGCAAGACGATTGGCGGCGAGCCGGTGATCGCGGATCTGGCCCGCATGCCGCATCTGCTGGTGGCCGGCACCACGGGCTCCGGCAAGTCGGTGGCCATCAACACCATGATCCTGAGCTTGCTCTACCAGCACACGCCCGAGCAGTGCCGTCTCATCATGATCGACCCGAAGATGCTGGAGCTCTCCATCTATGAGGGCATCCCCCATCTGCTCACCCCCGTGGTGACGGACCCGAAGAAGGCCATCATCGCCCTGAAATGGGCGGTGAAGGAGATGGAGGACCGTTACCGCAAGATGGCGCGTCTGGCCGTGCGCAATATTGATGGCTTCAATGCCCGCATGGCCGAGGCCCGCGCCAAGGGCGAGGTCATCACCCGTCAGGTGCAGGTGGGCTTCGACAAGGAAAGCGGCGAGGCGCTGTTCGAGGAGCAGGAGATGGATCTCTCCCCGCTTCCCTACATCGTCATCATCGTGGACGAGATGGCCGACCTGATGATGGTGGCCGGCAAGGAAATCGAGGGCGCGATCCAGCGTCTGGCCCAGATGGCCCGCGCGGCTGGCATCCATCTGGTCATGGCGACCCAGCGCCCCTCGGTGGATGTCATCACGGGCACCATCAAGGCCAATTTCCCCACCCGCATCTCCTTCCAGGTCACCAGCAAGATCGACAGCCGCACCATTCTCGGCGAGATGGGCGCGGAGACGCTTCTGGGTCAGGGAGACATGCTGTTCATGGCCGGTGGCGGGCGTATCCAGCGCGTGCACGGCCCCTTTGTCTCGGATGCCGAGGTGGAGCATGTGGTTTCCTATCTGAAGACCCAGGGCGGTCCGGAATATCTCGATGAGGTAGTGACGGACGAGGATGCCGAGGGCGACACCGCAGGCGATGACAGCGCCGTGTTCGACAAGGGCAGCATGGGCGATGGCTCTGGCGACCTTTACGAGCAGGCCGTGGCCATCGTGTTGCGTGATCGCAAGGCCTCTACCTCCTATATCCAGCGCCGCCTTCAGGTGGGCTACAACAAGGCCGCGAGCCTGATGGAGCGGATGGAGGAAGAGGGCATCGTGGGTGCCGCCAACCATGCCGGTAAACGTGAGATTCTGGCCATGAGCCGGGGAGAGTGATCTGCAGCCCAGCCTGAGTGGAATGAAGAAAAGCCCCGGCCGAAAGGCCGGGGCTTTTGTGTCGTGTGGAGGCTGTACGCGTGTGCGCCCAAAAATGCGGAACTGTTGCCATGGATGCTGTCTTTGAAAGCCCCTTCAAGGGTATCCGGCTTGAAGCTCAGGTGAGAAACCCGAACATTGTTGTGGGTCGATACAGCTATTATTCCGGTTATTATCACGGTCATGGTTTTGATGACTGTGCACGTTTCTTGTCTACGGATGCGGGTGTGGATCGTCTGATCATCGGCAGCTTCTGTTCCATCGGGTCCGGTGCGGCTTTCATCATGGCCGGCAATCAGGGACACAGGCCAGACTGGATCAGCACCTTTCCCTTCTTCTGGATGTCTGAGGTCGAGGCTTTCAGTGGAGCGGAAAATGGGTTTCAGCCGGCTGGGGATACCGTGATCGGGAATGATGTGTGGATTGGTTCAGAGGCCATCATCATGCCAGGAGTCCGGGTTGGAGATGGCGCGGTGATTGGGACGCGCGCACTCGTGACCCGTGATGTGGAGCCTTATGCCATTGTCGGCGGAAATCCGGCGCGCCTCATCCGCAAGCGTTTTGATGAGGACCGGATTCAGTTGCTGCTTGAAATGAGGTGGTGGGATTGGGCCGACGCGCAGTTGAAGGCCGCAATGCCGCTTTTGACGCGTGGCGATGTGGAGGCGCTTCATCATTATTGGCGAGAGGCCATAGAAGCGCGGTGACGGCTCATTTGCGGATGACGAAGAAGGGCACGCCGGAATAAGCGGCGCGCCCTTCTTCTTTACGCGTGGGGACAGGCCTCAGGCCGCATCCGTGCGGCGGGCTTGCTCGGCCAGCGCCACAAGGCCCTTGCGCACGGCCATGGCGGTGGTGGCGCGCTCGGGGAAGGCGATGCGATGCACGCTGCGCCCGGCTGCAATCTCGAAGCCTTCGGGATCAAGGCTGATAAGCTTCCACGCCCCGTCTTCGGCCCCGGCCAGACGGGTGGCGTAAAGCGCCACGGCGTCGGCATGGTCTTCATTCATATGGGAGATGATGCCGGCGGTCGCTTCGGCCAGCGCCTCGGCCCCGGTCCAGTCGGTCCGAAGATCCTTGCCGTTCACATCGATGATGCGGCCGAAGCCCTCCACCAGATGCGCGCTCTCTATCTCGACGCGATAGAAGGCGAAATCGGGGAAATCGACATAGCGGGCGGCGTCTTCGTGGCGGGCCAGGAAGCGTTCGCGCACCTGCGGGTCATCTACCAGCTCCGCCTTGCCGCGCAGGCTGGCGCGGGCGGCGTTCATCGGATCTGGTGCCGAAAGGGTGGCGACCAGAAGGGTCACGCGTCCATCGTGCGCGAGAAACTGGGTGTGCAGCGCCAGCTTGGAGATCAACAGCGTGGGCAGGCCTGCAGGATCGGTTCCCACCGCTACCATTGAGGCATAGGGGGCGCCGGTTTCATCCAGCGTGGCCAGAGAGCCGAAGCGTGCTTCGTGGATCAGCCAGCGAACGACAGCGGCAGGCTTGCTCATGAGAATCCTCCTCGTTTCGAGGTGAAGATGCCGTTTTTGCGAGCGGCTCGCAAGGAGCTTCATACCTCTCTGCCGGTTTCCGTCTCCGGCAACGGAGCACTTGCATACCAATGCGTGAGCAGGCATGTCTGATTTCTGCAGATTTAGACGTTCATAAGCCGCGCAGATGTTTGGAGTTCGGGGAAAAAGCGACTATTTTGACGCTGTTGGTCCTTGAGTGTCACATTTCGGCCACGCAAAACGGGTTCACCAGCGCACTTGATCGCGAATTCCACGGCCGTGCGTTTGTTTCCGTCAGGCGGCACCCTCGGGTGAAGTCTCCGAAAGACAGACGCGTCAGTGGCGAACGCGCCGGACGGCAGATAACGGCTTGAAAGAGGTGTCATGCCTACCATCGCTCTCGTCGACGACGATCGCAACATTCTCACCTCGGTCTCCATCGCGCTGGAGGCGGAAGGTTATCGTATCGAAACCTACACGGACGGCGCGTCCGCGCTGGAAGGTTTCAAGACCAATCCGCCTGACATGGCCATCTTCGATATCAAGATGCCGCGCATGGATGGCATGGAGCTTCTGCGCCGCGTGCGCCAGAAGACGGACATGCCTGTCATCTTTCTCACCTCTAAGGATGATGAGATTGATGAACTGTTCGGCCTGAAGATGGGCGCCGATGATTTCATCAAGAAGCCCTTCTCCCAGCGCCTGCTGGTGGAGCGGGTGAAGGCGGTTCTGCGCCGCGTCGGCGCGCGGGAGGGCGGCCCGGTGCGCGAAACCGACAGCGCCAAGGTGCTGGAGCGCGGCCATCTGCGCATGGATCCGGAGCGACACACCTGCACTTGGAAGGGTGCGCCTGTCACGCTCACCGTCACGGAATTTCTCATTCTTCAGGCTCTGGCCCAGCGCCCCGGCGTGGTGAAGAGCCGCAATGCGCTGATGGATGCGGCCTATGATGATCAGGTCTATGTCGATGACCGCACCATCGACAGCCACATCAAGCGCCTGCGCAAGAAGTTCAAGGTGGTGGATGACAGCTTCGAGATGATCGAAACGCTCTATGGCGTTGGCTACCGCTTCAAGGAGTGAGCGTGAGGCGGCCTGAGAGTCGCCCGCGCAACCGGGCATGACAGCACATCGCCAAGCAGCACAGGCCGGCTCTGCGGATGCGGAGACGGATGTCGGTGCCTATACCACCGACACCGCATCTGCCGCTCTCGAGGGGCCGGAGCAGGCGGGTGAGGGGGCTGTGCGTCATGCTGAAGCCGCTTCCGGAGTGCAAACGTCGCAGGATGCGGTTACAGGCCGAGGCGACTGGGGCAGCCGGATGTTTGGCACCAGCGCGGCTGCGCTCGGGCGCTGGACACGACGCTTCATCATCTTTCGCAGCTTTTCGTCCCTCACCCAGCGCATCGTGCTGCTGAATCTGGCAGGTCTGTGCGCTCTGGTGTCTGGCATCCTCTATCTGTCGGAGTTTCGCGCCGGCCTGATTGATGCGCGGGTGCAGAGCCTGATGGTGCAGGGTGAGATTATCGCTGCGGCCATTGCCTCCTCCGCACAGGTGGAAACTAATTCCATCTCCGTGGACCCGGACCGGCTGTTGGAACTGCAGGCCGGCGAAAGCTATGGCCCCAGCGAGGATGGTTTTTCGCCGCTGGAATTTCCCATCAATCCTGAGCGCGTGGCCCCGGTGCTGCGCCGGTTGGTAGGCCCCACGCGGACCCGCGCGCGCATCTATGATCGGGATGGTCAGCTCCTGCTGGATTCACGCTCGCTCTATTCGCGCGGCGAAATACTGCGCTTTGATCTGCCATCGCCCAATACACCGCGGCCGGGCGTGGTGGAGCGCGCCTGGCAGGCGGTGCAGCTCTGGTTCGGGCGCGGGGATTTGCCCCTCTACAAGGAATTTGGCCCGCAGGCCGGCAAGAATTATCCGGAAGTGGCCATTGCGGCGCTGGGCGGCAAGGCGAGCGAAGTGCGCGTGGATGAGCGTGGCCGGGTGGTGGTTTCGGTCGCGGTGCCCATTCAGCGCTTCCGGGCCATTCTCGGTGAACTGATGCTCTCCACACAGGGGGGTGAGATTGATGCCGCGGTGCGGGCCGAGCGTTTCGTGATCGTGCGGGTGTTTCTGGTGTCGGCAGCGGTGATGGTGCTGTTGTCGGTGCTGTTGGCCGGTACCATTGCAGACCCGGTGCGCAAGCTTGCGGCGGCGGCCGAGCGGGTGCGCCGACGCATCAAGACTCGTGTGGAAATTCCCGATTTCACCCGCCGCTCGGATGAGATCGGCCATCTTTCAGGTGCCTTGCGAGACATGACCGATGCGCTCTACAGCCGGATCGAGGCGATTGAGCGCTTTGCGGCGGATGTGTCGCATGAGCTGAAAAACCCGCTCACATCACTGCGCAGCGCCGTGGAAACTCTGCCTCTGGCCAAGACGGACAACTCCCGCGCCCGGCTTCTGGAAGTGATCCAGCACGATGTGAAGCGGCTGGACCGGCTGATTTCCGATATTTCCGACGCCTCGCGCCTTGATGCTGAATTGCAGCGTCAGGAAGCGGCGGATGTGGATCTCAGGCAGCTTCTGGAAATGGTCGTGGGTATGGCGCAGGATGTGCGCAAGGAAGAGGACGGGGTGAATGTCGCCCTGCACTTTGAGCGCGGCCCCGGTGCCCCGGCGGATTTCGCTCTGGCCGGCCATGCCTCGCGTTTGGGGCAGGTGGTGGACAATCTGGTCTCCAACGCCCGCTCCTTCTCACCAGAGGGTGGGGTCGTGACGGTGAACTGCAAGCGCCTCAAGGATGGCGTCGAAATCACCGTGGATGATGAAGGGCCGGGCATCCAGCCCGATGCGCTGGCCCGCGTGTTCGAGCGCTTCTATACCGACAGGCCGCATCAGGGCTTCGGGCAGAATTCCGGCCTTGGGCTGTCCATCTCCCGGCAGATCGTGGAGGCCCATGGCGGGCAGATCTGGGCGGAGAACCGCATGCGCAAGGCGGAGGACGGGACGACAGAGCAGGTGGCCGGTGCGCGCTTCGTGGTACGCCTGCCTGGCGCGTAAGGCCGCGTCACGGTTGATTCGCCCGAAAAGTGCCTGAGCTGAGGCGCTGTGCCATGGAGGTGGACCATCATGCCGCAGACCGGGGAGAGGCCGGGTGAGGGCTTTGTCAGGCCCAGCATTCACGCGGGCTGCGTGGCCGTCGGCGATGCCGGAATTCTGGTGCGCGGGCCTGCGGGCAGCGGAAAATCCACCTTCATTCTCAAGCTGATACTGGATGCGCCGCGTTGCCTGCCACAGGGTGAGCTGGTGGCGGATGACCGGGTGTTGCTGAGCTTGGGGCATGGAGCGCTATGGGCCGCGCCATCGCCTGTACTGGCCGGCCTTGTGGAGGTGCGGGGGCTGGGCATTCTGCGCTTTCCCCATCGCCCCTATGTGCGCCTGACTCATGTGGTGGATCTGGGCGAGGAGAATGACCGCTTGCCAGAGCGTCGCAATGTGGATGTTAAGGGTATAAACCTGCGACAAATTGTCTCAAAGGATGCCGCACGGGCAGTTCTGATGCTCGCAGCAGCCCTGACAGGCATGGATCACGTCGATTGAATGTGTTTTTGTGCGCTGCACCCCTTGCTTAATTTTTGAGCCGATCTGAATATGTCTGTCCCGCGGTGCGGGGTGGCCTTCACCGGCAGTGGGGGCGGAGGGAGCATGATCGGTCTTGTCCTTGTCACTCATGGCCGTCTCGCAGACGAGTTCTGCGCGGCTCTTGAGCATGTCATGGGTCCGCAACAACAGCTGGCCACCGTCACCATTGGTCCTGAGGACGATATGGAACGACGGCGGCAGGATATTCTTGATGCCGTAGACCGGGTGCGGACCGGCGATGGCGTCGTCATTCTCACAGACATGTTCGGTGGCACACCCTCGAACCTGGCCATCTCCGTGATGAACAATCCGGATGTGGAGGTGGTGGCGGGCATCAATCTGCCCATGCTGGTGCGCCTTGCAAAGGTGCGGTGTGAGCTGCCTTTGGCCGAGGCGGTTGACATGGCGCAGGAAGCTGGCCGGAAATATATCAATGTCGCAAGCCGTGTCCTCGCTGGCAAATAAGCCTCCACAAGCCGAACCCCCGCATGAGATCGCCCGGAATGGGACGCAGGCGGGGGCTCTGGTGCAGGAACTGTCCATCATCAACAAGCGTGGGTTGCACGCGCGGGCCTCAGCCAAGTTCGTGCAGACCGTGGAGCGCTTTGATGCGCGCGTCTGCGTGGCCCGCAATGGCGAGGAAGTGTGTGGCACATCCATCATGGGCCTGATGATGCTGGCGGCTTCCACCGGCACAAGCGTCACCGTCAGTGCGGAGGGGCCGCAGGCCGAAGCGGTCATGGAGGCGCTCAGCTCATTGGTGTCCAATCGCTTTGGTGAAGATGAGTAGCGCCCGCCCAAATGTTGGCGCAACCATGATACACGCAACTGTTGCGTGTATTTTTTCGTGATTGCAAATCAACGCTGGTTTGATGCGTTTGTCGCCCCTATCTCTATGATGGAACGTCCGTGTGTTATGGCGTGGGCAGGCGGGTTGTGAGTTCATGTCGCTGCCGGGGGACGGAGCGCTGTGGACCTGCCCGACATATGATGAGGGAGGGGTGCGGCCCCTCATGGCCATGAACGGTGCATCGAACCCTATGCCGAATGAAGGGCGGCCGCCGCGCAAGCGGTGGCGGTTCGGTCTTTCGGCAAAGGTGTTGTTGCTCACGGCTATTGTTGTCATTGCAGTCGAGGTGGCGCTGCTGCTACCCACCATTGCCAGTTACCGGCTGGATTGGCTGTCAGATCGTTTGGCAGCGGCCCGTACGGCTGCCATGGTCCTGGACGCTGCACCCGGAGAAACCGTCCCCCCCCACCTGACCCGGGAATTGCTCAATAGCGTGGGGGCCCATGTCATCGTCGTCAAAAGCGAGGATTCGCGCCGTCTTCTGGCCATGTCGAACATGCCGGTGCGCGTGGATGCCTTCATCGACATGCGCCATATGACCCCGCTGGAGGCGGTGATGGGCGCGATGGGGACGCTTCTAGCCAATGATGGGCGCATTCTGCGTGTGGTGGGCGATCCAGAGCCCATTGATGGTGAGTTTGTGGAGATCGTGCTTTCAGGCACCCCACTGAGCCATGCTCTGAAGCACTTCGCGATGCTGGCGCTGATTGCGTCTCTGGTCGTGGCTGGGGCTGCGGGCGTCCTGATCTATTTCAGCTTGAACTGGATGTTCGTGAAGCCAATGCTACGGCTTTCAGAGCGCATGGAAAGCTTCCGCAATAATCCGGAAGATGCCAGTCGCATTATCACGCCCAGCGGGCGCAGTGACGAGATAGGGACAGCAGAGGAAGCACTAGCTGAAATGCAGCGCGATCTGGTGCAGACCCTGCAGCAGAAGAGCCGTCTGGCTGCGCTGGGGCTGGCCGTGTCCAAGATCAATCATGATCTGCGGAACCTGCTGGCGTCCGCGCAATTGATTTCGGATCGTCTTGTCATCGTGCCGGATCCGACGGTACAGCGCTTCGCCCCCAAGCTGCTCACCGCCCTGGACAGGGCCATCACCTATTGCGAACAGACGCTTTCCTATGGCCGGGCCATGGAGCCCCCCTCGCGCCGGCAGGATGTGGCCCTTAGCCCGCTGCTGGATGAGGTGCGCGATACATTGCGCCGCCGCACGGGTGAGGGTGTAGCCTGGGTGGTAGATGTGCCACCAGGTATGACGGTTTATGCCGATCCGGATCAGCTCTTTCGTGTGCTTCTCAACCTGACCCGCAATGCGGTAGAGGCGCTGGAATTGCGCGGGCCGCTCGATCCGGACCGGGATGAGATCCGCATTCGGGCGCGTCATCGCAATGATAGGGCGGAAGTGGAGGTGGCGGATACCGGGCCGGGGATTCCGCAGGAGCAGAGAGGGAATCTGTTTCAGGCTTTTTCCGGTTCAACTCGCCGTGGTGGCACGGGCCTTGGCCTGTCTATCGCCAGTGAACTGGTGCATGCCCATGGCGGCCAGATCCAGTTGCTGAATGCCACACCAGGCACGACTTTCCGCTTCACATTACCCCATCGTGGGCAGGTAGATGAGGTGTGATATGTGCCGGAACATGCCTAGTTTTCCACAGATGCGTGGTTTGTATGACAGATTGAAAACATCCCTCTTGCGCGCTTTCGGGAAACGGGGTAGCTAACGGGCCTCGCCGGCGGAAACAGACGACGGCCTGAAAGAGCCACTCTTTCAGATCAGCCAAAAGCTGATGACATGGTTGGCACCGGTAGCTCAGCTGGATAGAGCACCAGACTACGAATCTGGGGGTCGGGAGTTCGAATCTTCCCCGGTGCGCCATTTCAGAACAAAACTATGGACGCCGAACGCCGCCGATTTTTTGATGGAAGCGGCCACCAGCGTCGAAGCTGTTTTGACTTCGATCCCATTATGTGAACTTCGTCGTCCGCGACTTCGACGCGCTGCGCCAGCGCGCGCAGATGGTCGCGGCGGTAGCCGCCATCGTCGAGTCGTATCCGTTCGCGAGCTTTGCGGGCGAAGCCTTGGAGCATATCGGGGCTGACGCCCTGATTGCCTGAACTGTCGAGCGCGAGTTGCATGCGCTCAGCGTCGGCGGCGGCCTGATCCCGCAATGCCTTGAGGCTCGCCATGCGCTCCTTCGCCATGGCGTCGTCCTTGTCGATCATTCCCGCCTCAATAGCGTGAAAGAGACGGCCGAGGCGCTGGTCGGTTTCCGTGATTCGCCTGTGAAGCTCGGCAAGGTGTTCGCGGCGGTGCTCGGTGCGCTCCTGCCGGCGGTCGATGACGCTGGCGAGCACGGTTTCCAGTCGCTTGGGCTGGAGCAAGCGATCCCCGATATGATCGGCGACCAGATGGTCCAGCTTGTCCATTGGAATCGTACGGCCCTTGCAGCCGGTCTTGCCCTGCTGTGCCTTGGTCGAACAGGTGTAATAGCGGTAGGTCGCGCCTGTGCCGCCCCTGCCGGTGCGGAGTGTCATCGCGCCCCCGCATTTGGCGCAGAAGCAGATGCAGGTTAGCAGCGTGGGGCCGCTGGAAACACGTGCGGGCATCACCAAAGGATCGCATGACTTCAAACGCGCTTGTACGGCATCGAATATCTCTCGCTCGATCAGAGGGGGCACCGCCATGATGGCGACCTCGCTCTCCGGCTTTTTTTTCTCGGTCTTTGTGCGAGCGGGTATTGAACCTGTGCTCGCCGATATAGGTGGTGCGGGTCAGGATAGCGTGTATTTGCGCCAGTCCCCAACGCCCGCCGTCACGGGTGAAGAAATGGCGCTCATTGAGATAGGTGGCGATGGCCTTGACGCCCATCGCGCCGCATGTGCCGTCACCTTCGAGGTATAGCCGATAGATCAGCCGCACGGTGTCGGCGTGTAATGGGTCGATCTCCAGCTTCTTCTTGATTTTCGACCCCCGTTGCTCCGCCGCGACGATGCGGTAGCCGATGGGCGGCCGTGCGCCGTTTCAAAACCCTTGGCGGGCGTTCTCGTTCATGGCGCGCAGGACGTGCCTAGGCTCAGGACTCGTTGATCAGAGCCAGAAGAGGACGGTCGCGGCCAGGGCGAGTACCGAGAAGAAGACGGTGGGGGAGCGATCGTAGCGCGTCGCGACGCGGCGCCCGTCCTTCAGGCGGCCGAACATGATCTCAATGCGGTTGCGCCGTTTGTACCTGCGCTTGTCGTATTTAACCGGCATCGAGCGGGATTTACGGCCCGGAATGCAGGGTTTGATGCCCTTTTGCTCAAGCGCGTCCCTGAACCATTCGGCGTCATAGCCACGGTCGGCCAGCATCCACTGCGCCTTTGGCAGATCGTCGAGAAGGGCTGCTGCGCCCGTGTCATCGCTGATCTGGCCTGCCGTGATGAAGAAGCTCAAAGGACGGCCATTGGCGTCGGTCACAGCGTGAAGCCTGGTGTTCATGCCGCCTTTGGTTCTTCCGATCAGACGCCCAGGCCCCCTTTTTTACCCCAAGGCTGGAAGCCGTGCGATGGGCCTTGAGATAGGTCGCATCAATCATGACGGTCTGGGGCTCGGCCTTCTGGGCGGACAGGCCCTCCATCATCCGAGTGAATACTCCCATTTCGCTCCACCGTTTCCAGCGGTTATACAATGTCTTGTGCGGCCCGTATGCCCTCGGCGCATCCCGCCAGCGTAGCCCGTTCCGGTTGACGAAGATGATCCCGCTCAAAACGCGCCGGTCATCAACCCGGGGCTAGCCATGGCTTTTGGGAAAATACGGCGAAAGCCGCGCCATCTGCTCATCCGTCAGCCAATACAGGTTGCTCATGTTCAGTCTCCTTGCGGAGCCTGAATCATATCGCACCCTCTCAATCAATAGGTCCTGAGCCTAGA
>JBFWLR010000009.1:0-149265 GCA_050252035.1 Xanthobacter sp. | reverse complement strand
CGATCGACCGCGAGAAGGCACTGGCCGCCGCCGAAAGCGTGGGCGTGAATGTGGAAGAGCTTGAAAAGAAGGCCTCTTCACCCGGGCTGAACGCTTCTCTTGATGAAAGCATGAAGATCGCTTCCGTCCTCGGCCTCAATGGCACGCCCTCTTATATTGTCGGCGATCAGGTGGTTGTCGGCGCTGTCGGCCATGACAAGCTCAAAGCTGCGATCGACGCCACCCGTGCGCAGAAAAAATCCGCCCAGTAAGGCCTCCGGCCCCGGCCTTTCGCCGGGGCCGGACCACAGCTGTTGGTCCGGATGCCCGGCACCCGGCCGCACCTGAGACCAAAACGTCCGTCTCTACCCGCTATTGCGCTCCTTTTGTGCGGCGCGCCTTCGCTGGTGACTCTGCTGTAAGGTGTTTGTTGACCCTTCCGTCGCAGAATTGAAGCTGCAAGGGTGGAAAAGCACCGGCTGAAGCCCGCCGCTTGCGCGGGGGGCTTTCCTTGTGACGAGAGCGCTCCTATAACCGGCGCGATCCGGCCACGCGGGGCCGGGCGACAGATCAGGCAGGATGTCCAATACCATCCACGTCCTCAACGGGCCCAACCTCAATCTCCTCGGCACGCGGGAACCCCAGATCTATGGGGCCCACACTCTGGCCGATATCGAAGCTTTGTGCCGCCGCGAGGCGGAACGCCATGGCTTTGCCCTTGTCTTCAGGCAAACCAACAGCGAAGGCGCGCTGGTGGATCTGGTGCAGGCGGCCCGTGGTGCGCATGGCATCGTGCTGAATGCGGCGGCCTATACCCACACCTCGGTTGCCCTGCGTGATGCGGTGGCGGCGGTGGGCGTGCCCACCATAGAGGTGCATCTGTCCAATGTTTTCGCCCGGGAGGCGTTCCGTCACCACTCCTATCTTTCTCCGGTGGTGCGGGGTGTCATCTGCGGTTTCGGGCCACAAAGCTACGCCCTTGGCATAGCGGCGCTGGCTTCCACCCCAACAGCATGATCGCCACTGCCCCACTCCGCCCTCGCGCCTGCCAGATGAGCCGGCATGCGAACCGGCGGTACGGAGCGGCAAGAGCAGGAACATGATGAAATCCACCAAAGCCCCGTTCGATACCGAACTTGTCAAGGAAATCGCCAATCTGCTTGCTGGAACCGATCTGACAGAGATCGAAGTGCAGCATGATGATCTGCGAATCCGCGTGGCCCGCACACCGGCCCCTGTCACCGTCACCCAGATGGCCCCTCAGGCGCTGGCCGCCGCGCCTATTGCACCGCCCGCGGCCCCGGCGGCGGATGCGCCAGCCACAGCGGCCGATCTTGCCAAGCACCCCGGCGCAGTGCCCTCCCCCATGGTGGGCACTGCCTATCTCTCTCCCGAACCGGGCGCGGCCCCCTTCGTGGATGTGGGCAGCATGGTGAAGGAAGGCGACACGGTGCTGATCGTGGAAGCCATGAAGACCATGAACGCCATTCCCGCGCCGCGCTCCGGCACGGTGACGCGGGTTCTGGTGGGCAATGCCCAGCCTGTGGAATATGGCGAGCCCCTCCTGATCATCGAATGATGTGCGCAAGCTGAGGGCCGGCTGATGTTCAAGAAAATCCTGATCGCCAATCGCGGCGAGATCGCCCTGCGCATTCTGCGCGCCTGCAAGGAGCTGGATATCGCCACGGTGGCGGTTCACTCCACGGCCGATGCCGACGCCATGCATGTGCGCCTCGCGGATGAGAGCGTGTGCATTGGCCCGCCTCTGGCGCGCGATTCCTATCTCAACATTCCCTCCCTGCTCGCCGCCTGCGAGATCACGGGGGCGGATGCGGTGCATCCGGGTTATGGCTTCCTGGCCGAAAACGCCCGGTTTGCCGAGATTCTGGAAGAGCACAATATCCACTTCATCGGCCCCAAGGCGGAGCATATCCGCATTATGGGCGACAAGATCGAAGCCAAGAAAACCGCGCAGAAGCTGGGCATTCCAGTGGTGCCGGGTTCTGATGGCGGCATTACGGATGATGGTGAAGCCCACCGCGTGGCGGCTGAAATCGGCTTTCCCGTGCTGGTGAAGGCGGCGGCCGGTGGCGGCGGGCGCGGTATGAAGGTGGCCTATAGTAAGGATGACCTGTCCTCGGCCCTTTCCACCGCGCGCATCGAAGCCAAGGCCGCTTTTGGCGATGATGCCGTCTATCTGGAAAAATATCTTTCCACGCCGCGCCATATCGAGGTGCAGGTGCTGGGCGATGGCAAAGGCAATGCCATCCATCTGGGTGAGCGTGACTGCTCCCTCCAGCGTCGCCACCAGAAGGTGTGGGAAGAAGCCCCCTCACCGGTCATCACCGAGGCCCAGCGCGCCGAAATCGGCGAAACCTGCGCCAGTGCGATGCGTGAGCTGAAATATCTCGGTGTGGGTACGATCGAGTTCCTCTATGAGGACGGGAAATTCTATTTCATTGAAATGAATACCCGCATTCAGGTGGAGCATCCGATTACCGAGATGATCACCGGCATCGACCTCATCAACGAGCAAATCCGCGTCGCTGCGGGTGAGCCGATGACGGTGGAGCAGGACGATATCAAGGTGGATGGTCACGCCATCGAATGCCGCGTCAATGCCGAGCATCCCACCAGCTTCCGCCCCTCACCCGGCCGTATCTCGCACTATCATGTGCCGGGTGGTCTTGGTGTGCGGGTCGATTCCAACGCCTTTCAGGGCTATGTCATCCCCCCCCATTATGACAGCCTTGTTGGCAAGCTGATCGTGCATGGCCGCACCCGCGATGAATGCCTGAGGCGGCTGCGCCGTGCGCTGGATGAATTCGTGGTGGATGGAATCGACACCACCCTGCCCCTGTTCCGTACGCTGGTGCGCACGCGTGATATCCAGGAAGGGCGTTACGACATTCACTGGCTTGAGCATTTTCTTGCCGATATTGACGGGAAAATCGTCATATCGTGAGCCGAAAGGTGGGTTCTTGAAGGCCCGCAACGCAAAGCATGGCAGGCCGGGCCGAAACCGGCTTGCCTGAAACACAGGGCTTCGGATATGCCGGGTTCTGCAACTGAACCGGCATGGCGGGATATGCTCTCGCCATTCAGGTTCCGGAAGACCGTTTACAGGTTTCATCTCCACAGGCGTGGCAGGAGCGATCAGATGAGCGCGACGATGCAGAAAAGCACCATGATGCAGAAGGGCATGCGCCGCGGCCTTGCCGCAGCTTTCGGGCTGTATATGGCCACCTTCGCGCTGCCGGCCATGGCCGAAACGGCCAAGGACGCCGCCCCTGCGGCTGAAGCCCCCAAGGCCGCCGCAACCGAGCAGGCCGCCACCAAGACCCTCTCCGTGCATGGGGACTGGACGGTGCGCTGCAAGGAAGCCGATGCCGAGCATGGCGGCGGTTCCGATGGCAAGATCTGCGAAGCGGTGCAGACCCTCCAGACCCCGGACATGAAAACCATTCTGGCGCACATCGCCGTGCATGCGCAGAAGGATGGCCCGGTCTATCTCATCGTTCAGGTGCCTCCGCGCGTGTGGCTGCCCGCCAATGTGGTGCTGAAGGTGAAGGGCGTGGAAGATATCGTGCTCACCTATAAGCATTGTGGCGTAGCCTGCACGGCATCCGTGAAGCTTTCCGAGGCCCAGCTCAAGGCGCTGAAGGCCAGCTCCGGCAATGGCGAACTGGTGTTCGAGGCCGGCAACCGCAAGTCCGTGCTGCTGCCCATCTCCTTCACCGGCCTGCCGGCTGCGATGGAAGCCACACCTGTGGAGTGAGCTGGGCAACTCTGGCTCAAGATATGAAAATGGCGGGTGAGCCTGGCTCTCCCGCCATTTTCATATCTGCAGCCTGAAGCAACTTTCGCCCCCCTGTACTTTCAGCCAGACAAGGTGCTCTAATTCCGGCATGAGCCGAATGAGCAATGATACCACCCGCTACATCACCCCCGATGTGCTGCTGAAGGCCTATGCCTGCGGCATCTTCCCCATGGCCGAAAGTGCCGATGACCCCGGCTTGTTCTGGATTGAGCCTGAACAGCGCGGCATCATTCCGCTGGATCGCTTTCGCGTCCCCTCCCGGCTGGCCCGTACGGTGCGCTCCGACCGGTTCGAGATTCGTGTGGATTCGGATTTTGAAGGGGTCATCAATGGCTGCGCTGCCCCGCAGGGCGGCCGGGAAAATACCTGGATCAACGGCCCCATCCGCCAGCTTTATGGCGAACTGTTCCGTCGTGGCCACTGCCACACGGTTGAAACCTGGCGCGATGGCAAGCTGGTCGGCGGTCTTTATGGGGTGCGGCTGGGGGGCGCGTTTTTCGGGGAAAGCATGTTCCACCGGGAGCGTGATGCCTCAAAGGTCGCGCTGGTGCATCTGGTGGGTCGGCTCCTCGCAGGCGGGTTCAAGCTGCTAGATACGCAATTCGTGACCAGCCATCTCTCCAGCTTTGGTGCGGAAGAGGTGCCACGTCGCCGTTACCAGCGCATGCTGGAAGACGCGCTAGCCTGTGATGCAGATTTCTACTGCTGGCCGGCATTTGGCCCGGCCATTACAGGCGCAGGCGCTTTGCAGCCAATCAACCACACATCATAAACCGGGTGCTCCACCGCATGGAGGCCGGGACTGGAAGCGAACATCCAGCCGGTGAAGATGCGCTTGGCCTCGCCCTTCAGCGTCACTTCATTCACTTCGCTGAAGGCGGTGATGTTCTGTGTCTCGGTGGGCGGGCGCGTATAGCAGACGCGGGGTGTCACCTGCAGGGCGCCGAATTGGGCCGTTTCGCCAATCGGCACATCAAAGCTGGTGATACGCCCGGTGATCTTGTCGAGCCCGGCATATACCGCGATACGATTGGGAATTTTCACGGAAGGCGGCTGCACAACGGTGACATCACCGGTCTCATTCGGCACCACGATGGTGGAGCCTGCCGGCGCTGTCGCCCCCCCATCCTGCGGCGCAACGACGACCCCCTCCTGCCCCGGGCGCGCATCAAAGCCCTGCCCGGTCTGAAAGCGCTGATCCGCGCCATTATAAGGGTTCTGCGTGGTTGCAGTACCGAAGCTGGAAGGGGGCGGCAGGAAAGACTGCTCGATTCCTTCCCGACCCTGCGCCAACGCGAGCGCCCCGAAGCCGGAGCCGCCAAGCAGCGCGAGGGCGAGAAGCGGAGCGATAGGGGTCAGGCGCATGGACAACTTCATCTGTCAGGCCGGAAACAAGTGGCCGGCCATAGGCCGCATTGCATAAACACGGTCCAGCTTCTTTTTCACCAGCAATCCGACATGAAGAAGGCAGATGCTTAGCCGCACAACGCGCAGGCCACACCCGTCCTCACATGCACACAGGCCCGAAACGGGCCTGCGACAGTTTCAAACGGATCAGTTACCCGGGGTCCAGGGCTGATAATCGCCAGTCACTTCAGGGCGATGCCCACCCGAAAGCAGGGAGCCCTGCGGGCGGTAAGCGCCGGCCGTACCGGTCAGGTTCGGCTGATGTGGCTTCTGCCAAGAGTGTGGCTTGTAATCTTCATCCACCGGGGCGACATCCACACGGTGATGCATCCAACCCCACCACCCCGGCGGGATGGCAGAACCTTCTGCATAGCCATTATAGAGCACCCAGCGCCGTTCAAAGCCCAGCGTGGGATCAATGGCGCCACCCTTGGTGCGGTAGTAGCGATTGCCGAACTCATCCTGCCCGACAAACTCGCCATAGCGCTTGGTCCACCACCAGGTTCCGATGGTCTGCCGGTGCCACCAAGTGAAGATATAACGCAGCAGGTTCTTCACGGCTCATGCCTCATTCAGAAATTGGCGCGAACATGCCACCAGCACCGGGCCATGTCCACCCGCCACACCCTATCCCACAGTGTTTCAGGGCTCAAATCAGCCTGTCACATCCATCTGGAAGATGATGGCGTGGACAATAGCACGAATCCATCGCCCGCCTCCCCCTGTTGTGCACACTGCCCGCTATCATGCCGCGCAGAATCATCTTCCGCGACGTGCGCCAGGTCGCACCGCGCCGAGCGCCCCCCTCAGCTTGGGCGCGACTCATGCGTGCGCACGCTGCGACGGCGCGGGCTCATCTCGGCCTTGGTCACGCGGTCCATCTCGCCGGCGGCTTCCGCAAGGGCCAGATCGGATTCCAGCTCGGTGAGAGTGGCGCGAGCGCCATCGCACTGGGAGGTGAGCTCCTCAATGGAATGCTGGAGATTATCGCGCCGGCCCCGCGCGGCCTGGGCCAACGGCGGATAAGCGAAATGGCGCGGATCACTCACACCGGAACGCGTCTCTTCTGCCGCGATATCGCGGTCCAGATCAGAAACCATCCGGCTGAAATCGGCAATCATGCCTTCAATCTGCGCGATGCGCCGGCGCACATCGTCCATTTGAAACTTCTTGGCACGGATCAAAGGCTCACGCGACTTCATCGCCGTAAACTCCGCTACACAACAGGAAAAGCGGCCCGGCGGTGCGGGCCTTTCAACAGTGCTATCCTGCAGGCTGAGCGTTGCCCCTTGGTTACCGCCGCCACATTTTAAACGGAAATCTCCACAGCGGCCGTCTCGGCAACCAATCGTTTACCCCCTTCGTTAATGATGGGCTCATGGATCGGGGGGCGCACAACAGGCGCGAACCCGGAAGCCGCCGGGATTTGGCGGGATGTGTGGCCCTCAAGGGCTTTTGGAAAATGCTTAAGTGTCTGGAACAGAGTCACTCCTCTCATCCATGCACAATGTTTTTTCCAATCACCCTTGTGCGGCGGAATCCGGGTCTGTTAACGATTCGGAACACACACCGCGAATCACACCGTCGGCCGAGCAACGAGAGCCGGTTTTCTGCCGTCTTTCGGACAGTTGCGAGGAAGGGGATAGCCATGCGCGTCTTGCTCATTGAGGACGACAGTGCGACGGCCAAGGGCATCGAACTGATGCTCAAGACCGAGAACTTCAACGTCTACACGACCAACTTCGGTGAGGAGGGCGTGGATCTCGGCAAAGTTTATGAATACGACATCATCCTGCTGGATCTGAACCTGCCGGATATGTCTGGCTTTGAAGTCTTGCGCTCCCTGCGGGTAGCGAAGGTGAAGACGCCGATTCTTATTCTTTCCGGCCTCGCCAACACTGAGGACAAGGTAAAGGGCTTCGGCTTCGGTGCCGATGATTACCTCACCAAGCCGTTCCACAAGGACGAGATGGTGGCGCGCATTCACGCCATTATTCGCCGCTCCAAGGGTCATGCCCAGTCCATCATCCAGACCGGCGATCTTGTCGTGAATCTGGATACCAAGACTGTGGAAGTGGATAGCAACCGCGTGCATCTGACCGGCAAGGAATATCAGATGCTTGAGCTGCTCTCCCTGCGCAAGGGCACCACACTGACCAAGGAGATGTTCCTCAATCATCTCTATGGTGGCATGGATGAGCCTGAGCTGAAGATCATCGATGTCTTCATCTGCAAGCTGCGCAAGAAGCTGTCCACCGCATCCGGTGGCAAGAATTATATCGAGACCGTGTGGGGCCGCGGCTATGTGCTGCGCGAGCCCGTTGCAGGTGCGGAGAAAATCGCGGTCTGATCCGCACCTCCCCGCTCCTCGTGTTTTCAATGCCCCGCTCTTCAGCGGGGCATTTGCTTTTCAGGGGCAAATATCCCCCAGAATGAAGAAAGGGCAGCGCTGTGCACGCTGCCCCCTATTCAAGCATCTTTATGCAAGGGTGGTTCAGCGCACCGGCGTATCAGAGGCCGGGACAGTTGCTCCATGCTGTTCCAGCCACGCCTTCATGAAGGCGATTTCCTGCATCTGGGCCTTCACCACCTCCTCCGCCAGCTTGCGGATCTGCGGGTCCGTCCCGTGCTCCAGTGCGATCTTTGCCATGGCGACGGCTCCCTCATGATGGGGGATCATGCCACGGACAAAATCGATATCGGCATCGCCGGAATAGGCGATGTCCATCTCGCGATGCATGGCCGCATTGGCAGCCTTGTAGGCAGCGCTGGAGGACGCATCTTCTGGACCTCCAGCCCCCTGTTCCATGCCATGGTCACCACCATGTCCCTCCATCGCCAGAGCTGAGGGGGAAAGGGAAGCCGACAGGACAAGAGCCACAACGAGGGGAGCGGCCACGCGGAAGCGGGCCGTGAAATATGTCAAAGACATGAGAAATATCCTGAAATCACATTGGACAGGCTAAGGCCGGACAGAGGCGACAGCCATGGCAGAAGCCCGGATGTTCGGGCTCAGGTCGCCATGCGGGGCGGCGGCGCAGCCACCTCATGCACAACGGATTCAGGGTGGGCCGAAATCTGGAAATCATGCTGCGGGGATGCAAGCACAAGCCGCACAGTGGATGCGGAAAGAATAGCCACGCTCTGGCAGATTTGCTGGCACATGCTGGAGCAAGCCCCCCCTTCATCTGCCGCCCCATTCTCATGGGTACGGCAGGACGGGCAGCCCTCCCCGGAAGAGCCTGCCAATACATGATCCGCAAACGCCATCTCTCCAGAGGGAGCTGAAGGGTGCTCCATCCATGATGACATGGCTCCCGCGCCCAGCCAGGGGCCGAACGCGATGAGCAGCGTGAGAACCACATAGCGGGCCACGCACATATGCCGATGATAAGAGGGCATCATGTCACCCGTCTGGGCGCGGATGATGGCAAAAGCGCGTCAAGCCGGGCGGGCTTCCACGCGCACAGTCTCTCCATCCTGCGAGAAGGCGATAACCATGCCGCAATCGCGCGCCAGCATGCCGGTATAATAAGGCTGGATGACATGCGCATCGAGCCCGCTTTCCGGCAGTTCTCCGGCCAGCAGAGCTTCCACGCCCTGCGGAATGCGTGCGCTGGTGCCGGTGGCGACCAGTGCGAAACTGGAAAGGTCACCCGGCGTCAGCGCTTTTACACGGATCACCCCACCGCGCGGAATGGTACCGGCAGACAGCAGCGCCAGATTGAGCAGCATCTTAACCCGGTTCTTAGGCTGGAATTCGCGCGGGAGCTGCCAGTCGATACGGGTGCGGTCATCCTCGATCATGCCGCACACCACCTGTTCGGCATCACCCAGATCGAGCTGGGACCCGACAGAACCGGCCGCCCCGAAGGCCAGACGGGTGAACTGCAGCCGAGCGGAGGCCTGACGTGCGCTCTTGGCGATCAGATCCAGCGCCACATCGCGCATATCCGCCGCGTCTTCATCCTCCAGCACCTCGATGCCATTGACGATCGCACCCACCGGGCTGATGACATCGTGGCACAGGCGCGAGCACAGCATGGCCGCCAGCTCAAGGGAAGAAACCTCAGGCAGGGCCTTGCCGGGCCGGGTCTCACTCTGGTTCATGGACATGCCCCTCGCATCGGATATGGCTGTATAGACTCTCGACATGCGGGAGCGCCGCCCCTTCCGCCTGTGCACAGCTCTGTGACACGGGAAAATGCGAGCGTGATTCCACGCGGTGCAGGCCTTGTGGAATACACCTGCCCGCCCTTCCCTCACAAGCACGCGCGCCGCCTGCATCGACAAGCTGATGCGTGAAGGTTAATGAGGCGCATCCATTACCCCGCGTCGCCCATTGCGTGGCGTGCCCGCCGAAAGAGGCCCAGATGCGCCCTGCCGCCCCGACAGACGCTCCCCTTCTTGCCAGCCTTGCCGAGATCGCTCTTCAGGCCGGCGTCGTTATTCGCCGTATTGAGGCTGATGGCATCACGGCCCTGCAGAAAAATGACCGCAGCCCCGTGACCGAAGCGGACAGGGCGGCGGAAAAGCTGATCTGCACCGCGCTGGCCAAACTCTTGCCCGGCGTACCCGTGGTGGCCGAGGAGGCCATGGCCGAAAACGGAGCGCAGTCCCTGTCTGCTCTGGGTGAACGCTTCGTGCTGGTGGACCCGCTGGACGGCACCAAGGAATTCATCTCCGGCAATGGGGAATATACGGTCAATATCGCAGTGATCGAAAAGGGCGTTCCGGTGCTGGGCGTGGTTTATGCCCCGGCCCGTAGCCTGCTGTTTGCCGGCCGCCCCGGCGCGGCCTTCCGAGCCATCCGTGCGCCGGGCGATGTCGTCGCCATGGAAAGCTGGGAGGCGATTTCCTGTCGGGAGGTGCCGCAAGGCCCCATCACCGTGGCGGCCAGCCGCTCTCACGGGGACCCCAAGACGGACGCCCTTATCTCGCAATATGAAGTGGCGGAACGGATCCCCGCCGGTTCTGCCCTGAAATTCGGATTGGTGGCGGAAGGCCGGGTGGATCTTTACCCCCGCCTTGGCACCGTGATGGAGTGGGACAGCGCGGCGGGCCATGCGCTGGTGTCTGCCGCCGGTGGCTCCATTACCCGCCCGGATGGCAGCGCACTGACCTATGGCCACCCGGAAAATGACTTCAAGGTGCATGGCTTCATCGCTTGGGGCAAACGCACCTGAAGCCCTCCAGACAATGGGCCTCTCTTGTTCAGGGTTAACTCTCTGATAAGGCAAAGCAGGGAAGCTGGCAGCCGACAAGGCTGCGGCCTCTCTGCATGTCATGTTTCGTCTGGGTGACCCTTCAGCCGGAACACATGGTGGAGAGATTGCCACATTCGGGTGGCAATCTGCCGTGCGCGCCGCTTCTGAAGCCCACAGTGAGATTCATGATGCGCCCCCTCTTGAGCTTCCTTTCCCCCTTTTCCCGCGCAGGCGCGCACACGGCCCGCAGGCGCATGGCGGCGCTGTCCGTGCCTGTCGTCACAGCGGCCCTGCTGGGCGCGACACTGCCTGCCGCCGCACAATATCAGCAGCAATATCAGCCCCAGCCCTATCAGCCAGCCCAGCAGCAGCCCACCTATTCCAGCAGCGAACTGGTGAGCCAAGGGCACTCCTTCTTCGGCAGCGTCTCACGCGGGCTGGCCCTCACCATCGAGAAGGCGGTGCAGCAATGGGGCGAGCCCAATGGCTATATTCTCGGCCAGGAAGGCACAGGTGCCTTTGTGGGCGGACTACGCTATGGAGAAGGCACGCTTTATACCCGCAATGCCGGAGATACGAAGATCTACTGGCAGGGCCCCTCCATCGGCTGGGATTTCGGGGGCGATGGCGCGCGCACCATGATCCTCGTCTACAATATGCGCCGGGTGGATGACATTTTCCGCCGCTTTGGCGGCATTTCCGGCTCAGCCTATGTGGTGGCGGGCTTTGGCATGTCCGCCCTTGGTGCGGATGGCATGGTGATTGTGCCAATCCGCTCCGGTGTCGGCGTGCGGCTGGGGGCAAATGTGGGTTATCTGAAATTCACGCCGAACCCCACCTGGAACCCCTTCTGATCACCGCCGAACCTGCCCGGGGTACTGGCGCATGCGCCACGCCCATGGCAAAACAGACAGACAGAGCGGAGGAACGGGCGCAAGGTGATCGAGCAGATCATGTATTTCGTGCTGGGTGCGCTGGTGGCCGCACTTGTGGCTCTGCTCGTCCTGCCCGCCGTCTGGCATCGTGCCGTACGCCTCACCACGAAACGTGTGGAGGCCATGGTTCCGGTTTCACTGTTCGAGGTGGAAGCGGGCAGAGATCAGCAGCGCGCCCAGTTCGCCATCACCGAATGCCGGCTGGATATGCAGTTGCAGGCCCTGCGCACCACCATTGCAGAACAGGCCACCACGCTGGAACATCAGCGGCTGCGACTTCTGGAACTGGAACGACCCCCGGAATTGTCCGCCAACGCGCCTCCCACAGACCACGCGGAACAGGCTGTCGCAGAGGCCACTGCCGTTCCGGAAGATACTTCGGCAGACTCAGCCAAAAAGATGCGTGCCGCACAGGCCCGCCTGAAGGCATTGGATGCCGAGATGTCCGAGAAAGAAAGCATTATCGCCAGCCAGACCGCGCAGTTGACGGCGCTTCACGTCACACTGGAAACCCGCAGCAGCGAGAAAGAGGCGCTTGAAGCCATGGTCTCACGTCTTCAGGCCGAAAAGGACGCGCTCAATGATGCCCTTCTCGTGACTCGCGGTGATCTGGATGCCAACCAGGCCGCGCTGCATACGCTGGAGCGCGGCCGCTCCAGCGATCATGATGAAGCCGCAGCAGAAGCCAATCGCGTGCGACTGGCCCTGCACCAGCTTGAAGCGGACCATGCGCGGATGCGGCAGGCGCTGGCGCAGGCGCGTGCCACCGCTGGAGACCTGCCTGCCCTGCGCAACGCCTTGAAAAACCTCGCTGCGCGCATGGCTGCTCTCACAGCCCGGATGGAGGGGCCAAGCTCTCCCATTCCAGCCCTTGTGAAGGCAGGAGAAGAGGTGAGTGAAACCTCTGAAGACGCCAGCCTGGCCACCCGAATCCGCACCCTTTTGGCGCAGCAGGAGCCATCGGAACGGGAGGAATGATCAGCCCCCGTTCTGATCCATGGACGCCATGGTCAGCTCTTTCAGCCGCTGGCGCATTTCCTTGGACAAACGCGGAAACTTGGAAGGCGGCACGAAATCATCATCACGATAAGGCGGACCCTTGCGGCTGCCGGCGAAGATGCGCGGGCCGGTTTCCGTCATCACCACATCCCCCTTGCGCAGCGTTGGGTCATCCTTGATGTCCACATGGCGCAGACCGCCAACACTACCCCCGGTGCAACTGCACCCTTCCACCAGCTTCTTACGGAAGAGATAGGCCGTCGGCATGGCGGCATAGGATGAGCCTCGAATACTCACAGCCGTATCAATGCTGCCGGAACTGGTGAAAAGCTGCATGTCCGCGCCCGGACACATCGCCTGGCACTGAGACTGCCCCGCCCCATAAGAGGCCCTGTTCACCCGTGCGCCGAGAGGAAAAAAGCGGCCGTCGCAAGTGCGTACGCAATAGGCGGTGGAGCCGCCACGTGGACGCTTCTCTTCACCCCCCGCTCCGCCCGAGCCTGTCGCACCGGGTGTGATGAGCACACGCGGGCGTGCAGGTTCCTGCTGCGACTTTTGCCGTCCGCCGCCAAAAATAGTCGAGAAGAAACTTTCAATGGGATTCGCAGGGCGCCCCCATTGAGCCACCTGTACCCCTTGCGCCCGCTGGGCCTGCCGCTGCGCAAGCGATGGGAACAACGAGAAGACAGGCATTTCCGCCTGAATGTCCTCACGCATGGGCACATGAGCGCTGCCCCGTGCCCCGGCCAAGGGACCTGCGAGTTTCATCATGCGCGCGGACACGATATGGCGCGCATCCTCCAGACGAAGCTCTCCATGCGCCAGAACCGGCCCGGATAAAAAGGCCAGTGCCATGGCTGCAAGGCCGGCTGAAAAACCGGTTTTAAGGCCCTTGAACGCCCCCCGGCGAACCGGTGTTTTTCCCTTCATCATCACACGCCGCCTCCCCGGAACACGCGTACCGCGCGACGCTTCCTTCACTGAATACACGGGACCCACGCCCCTCCCCTTCAGGCGATACACTGCCGAGAGGGAGAGCGTCCAGCATCACACGCAGAGAAGATTAACGCCGAGGCGTTGCGGCTCAGGCGAATCGGGTGGGTTGGGACAGCATTTGCACAGGCTTTGCGGGGGCCTCGGCCGGAAGACTCAACAGTGCCAATGCGGGCGTAGCCATCAATAGCATGGCAAGCAGCAGCATCACCACAGCGATCAGGGACGTGCCTTCCGCCTGATGACGCACCGAACACGCCCCCTTGCTTGCCGCACCACGCTCACCCGCGATGAGAGTCTGACAAGAAGAATGATGACCGGAGGTTGAAACAAAAGCCATAATATTCACCCTCCCCTTCCATCCGGACACATCGCCCACCGGCATATATTGATAAAAGGTTAAGGTCGGGCCGGATGTTCCACAGGCCGGCCCTGGTTGATATCACGTTTTCGTGAACCTGAAGCTGTACAACCCAAAACGCGCCCTCAACGGCGGCGGCACATCTCGCGCCAACGCCAGTCTCCGTGCTTGTCCCGCACCCGTTCCCATCGGCAGGAACTGTTGCGCGGCGGCCCCCATGAGCGGGCATAGCTGGGCACGCGCCCATGAAAATTCGGATCCCAGTTGCAGCGATTCTGGCGACAGACCCAGCCAACGGGCTCCACCGGCGCACCACCGGCTCGTGCTGTACCCTGTTGCACACCGCCGGCCTGCTCCAAAGGAAAAGCAGGAAAAGCCATGGCTGACGGGACAAAGCTTCCACCCATCATAACGCCGCCCACAGAAAGAGCACCCACGGCGAGTGCGCCCACCATGATGGCGCCCGCAATGCCCGGAACGCGCATCCCGCTGCGCATGAACCGGTGCTTCTTCCCCTGCATCGCACCCTCCACACAAGACCAATCAGCCTGCATTTGAACGCAGATACAGGCGATAGCACAGCCCCTTGCCATATTTCATATTCGGGTGTTGCGCCCATGCGCATCTGCCCGCGATACTGCGCGCATGATCGACAAGCTCGAATATCTCATCGCGCTCTCGCGGGAGCGTCACTTTGGCCGCGCGGCAGAAGCCTGTGGCGTCACCCAGCCCACACTCTCGGCAGGCATCAAGCAGCTGGAAGATGTGCTGGGCGTGCTGCTGGTGCAGCGGGGCTCGCGCTTTGTGGGGCTGACTCCGGAAGGCGAGCGCACGCTGGACTGGGCCCGGCGCATCGTGGCCGATACCCGCGCCATGCGGCAGGATATCGAGACGCTGAAACGCGGCCTGTCCGGGCCGGTGCGCATTGCCGCCATCCCCTCGGCTCTGCCCATGGTGGCGGCGCTCACCAGCCCCTTCCGCGCCCGCTACCCGGATGTGCGCTTCACCGTCATCTCCCGCAATTCGGAAGAGATTCTCACCGATCTGGAAAATCTCACCATTGATGCCGGGCTGACCTATCTGGACAATGAACCGCTCGGCCGGGTGAACACCGTGCCGCTCTATCATGAGCGCTACCGTCTGATTGTCCGCGATACGCTTCTGCCAGAGGCCGCCACGCGCATCAGCTGGAAGGATGTGGCCAGCCTGCCCCTTGCCCTTCTGACCCCGGACATGCAGAACCGCCGCATTGTTGATGGCGTGCTCTCCACGGTTGGCCAGCGGGCCGCGCCGATGCTGGAATCCAATTCCATGATTGCTCTGCTCTCCCATGTGCGCAGCGGGCTGTGGGCCAGTGTCATGCCCGCCATGCTGGCCGAGGCGCTGGGCGCGCTGGACGGCGTGCGCGCCATTCCGATCATGGAGCCGGAACTGTCCCACTCCATCGGGCTCGTCGCCCCCTATCGCGAGCCCTCAAGCCCCATCACCACAGCGTTGATTTCAGAGGCCCGACGCATCGCGCCGACTCTGCAAGACGGTATCTTGCCGCATCTCGACCTTGCTGCAACGCAATAACACTCTCTGACGCACAGAAATGGCGAAGCTGCGCGCCCCAATATGACGCAACGGAAATTTCGTCGGGAACGCTTTCAAAACAAGAGCTATTCCAATCTGCGCAGCCCGCGCCAGCGTGCGCAGGCGCACCCGCATCCCGCCATAATAGAAATGTTCTATCGCAGCATGTGACTGCTGCATTGATCCGCCTGCCATTTGTGACACTCTTTTTAAAATGATCACAAGAAAGCAGTCGCGCAGGGCTGTCGCGCGGCTGCCGTCAGGGAAGGCGGACGCCTATGGCTGTCTATGAGGATTGGAGCACCGAGCGCGCAGCTCAGGTGATTGCGGAATATCAGCACCTTGAAGGGGCGGCCATGCCCATGCTGCATGCCGTGCAGGAAACCTTCGGTTATGTGCCCGATCCTGTCATTCCCATGATTGCCGAGCAGCTCAATGTCTCCCGGGCTGAAGTCTATGGGGTGGTCACCTTCTACCATGATTTCCGCCGCGAGCCGCCGGGCCGCCATGTGGTGAAGCTGTGCGCGGCCGAGGCCTGTCAGTCCATGGGAGCCAAGGCGCTGGCCGCCCATGCGGAAGAACGCTTCGGCGTCTCCATGGGTGAGACCACACCGGATGGCGCGGTGACGCTGGAACCCATCTACTGCCTGGGCCTGTGCGCCTGCGCCCCTTCCGCGCTGGTGGATGGCCGCCTTGTCGGCCGGCTGGATGCCGACGCCATTGACGAGATCGCCGAAGGCTTTGCGAACGGAAAGGGCGCACGATGACCGTTCACCGCATCTATGTGCCGAATGACGCCACTGCCATCGCCTGCGGCGCGGATCGCGTGGCCCATGCGCTGGAAGATGGGCTGGCTGCCCGTGGCATCACTTACGATATCGTGCGCAACGGTTCGCGTGGCCTGTTCTGGCTTGAACCCCTGATCGAGATCGAAACCGAAAAGGGGCGCATCGGCTACGGCCCAGTGAAGGCCTCCGATGTGGAAGATCTTCTTCACGCCGGCCTTCTGCACGGGTCGGATCATCCGCTCTGTGTGGGTGTGGTGGATGAACTGCCCTTCCTGAAGAAGCAGACTCGCCTCACCTTTTCCCGCATCGGCATCATCGACCCGCTCTCCCTCACTGATTATCAGGCCCATGGCGGCTATCGCGGGCTGAAGCGCGCGCTGGAGCTGGGGCCGCAGGCCATTGTGGAAGAGGTGGTGGAAAGCGGCCTGCGCGGGCGTGGTGGCGCGGGCTTTCCCACCGGCATTAAATGGCGCACCGTGGCCCAGACCGAGGCTGACCAGCGCTATATTGTCTGCAATGCCGATGAAGGCGACAGCGGCACCTTCGCCGACCGTCTCATCATGGAAGCCGACCCCTTCTGCCTGATTGAGGGCATGACGATCGCCGGCATCGCAGTGGGTGCCACCAAGGGCTATATCTATTCCCGTTCGGAATATCCCATCTCCTTCGTGGCGATGGAAAAGGCCATTGCCAAGGCGCGCAATGCCGGGCTTCTGGGCCCGAACGTCGCCGGTTCGAACCATCATTTCGATCTGGAAATCCGCATGGGCGCAGGCGCCTATGTGTGCGGCGAGGAAACCGCCCTGCTGGAGAGCCTGGAAGGCAAGCGCGGCGTGGTGCGCGCCAAGCCGCCGCTTCCGGCCATCAAAGGGCTGTTCGGCAAGCCCACCGTCATCAACAATCTGGTGTCTCTGGCCACCATCCCCATCATTCTCGACAAGGGTGGGGCCTATTATCGCGATTTCGGCATGGGTCGTTCCCGCGGCACCATGCCCATCCAGCTCGCCGGCAATATCAGGCATGGCGGCCTGTTCGAGACGGCCTTCGGCATTTCGCTGGGTGAACTGGTGAATGATATTGGCGGCGGCACGGCATCTGGCCGTCCGGTACGGGCGGTGCAGGCCGGCGGGCCGCTGGGAGCCTATATGCCGGTCTCCCAGTTCGATACGCCCTTTGATTATGAAGCCTTCGCCGCCAAGGATGCGCTGATCGGCCATGGCGGCCTCGTGGTGTTCGATGACACCACCGACATGGCGCAGATGGCGCGCTTCGCGATGGATTTCTGCTCCATCGAAAGCTGCGGCAAGTGCACGCCCTGCCGCATCGGCTCCACTCGCGGGGTAGAAACGCTGGACAAGGTGATTGCCGGGCAGAACCGCGAGACTAATCTCGTACTGCTGCGAGATCTCTGCAACACCATGAAACTGGGTTCGCTGTGCGCGCTGGGCGGCTTCACGCCCTACCCCGTGCTGAGCGCCCTGAACCATTTCCCCGAAGATTTCGGCGATACGACCGAAATGCCCGTGGCCGCGGAATGAGCCCGGAGGACCGCCCGATGGACACCACTTCTGCCTCCCACACCAACACCACCATCACCATTCATGAGCGGGATTACGGTACCCCTGCCGTCACCTCCGATAAAATGGTGACGCTGACCATTGACGGTACGCAGGTCACGGTGCCCGAGGGCACCTCCATCATGCGCGCCGCGATGGAAATCGGCACGCAGATCCCCAAGCTCTGCGCCACCGACATGCTGGACGCCTTCGGCTCCTGCCGGCTGTGTCTGGTCGAGATCGAGGGCCGCAACGGCACGCCGGCCTCCTGCACCACGCCGGTGGCGGAAGGCATTTCGGTGAAAACCCAGACCGAGCGCCTCAAGCAGATCCGCAAGGGCGTGATGGAGCTTTATATCTCCGATCACCCGCTGGATTGCCTCACATGCTCCGCCAATGGCGATTGCGAATTGCAGGATATGGCCGGCGCAGTGGGCCTGCGCGAGGTGCGCTATGGCTATGAGGGCGAGAACCATCTGGCCCTCGCCAAAGATGAATCCAACCCCTACTTCACCTATGATGCTTCCAAGTGCATCGTGTGTAACCGCTGCGTGCGGGCGTGCGAGGAAGTTCAGGGCACCTTCGCACTGACCATCTCCAGCCGCGGTTTCGAGAGCCGGGTTTCGCCCGGCATGTCGGAATCCTTCCTGTCGTCCGAATGCGTCTCCTGCGGGGCGTGCGTACAGGCCTGCCCCACAGCGACCCTCAACGAAAAGACCATGTATGACATCGGCACGCCCGAGCATGCACTGGTCACGACCTGCGCCTATTGCGGCGTAGGCTGCACCTTCAAGGCGGAAATGCGCGGCGATGAGCTGGTGCGCATGGTGCCCTACAAGGATGGCAAGGCCAATCGCGGCCATAGCTGCGTGAAGGGCCGCTTCGCCTATGGCTATGCCACCCACAAGGATCGCATTCTCAAGCCCATGATCCGTTCATCCATTGATGAGCCATGGAAGGAAGTGAGCTATGAGGAGGCGATCGCCTATGCCGCCTCCGAGTTCAAGCGCATCCAGGAGAAATATGGCCGTCGCGCGGTGGGCGGCATCACCTCCTCGCGCTGCACCAATGAAGAAACCTATCTGGTACAGAAGCTGATCCGCGCGGGCTTCGGCAACAACAATGTCGATACATGCGCCCGCGTGTGCCACTCGCCCACCGGCTATGGCCTCTCGCAGACCTATGGCACCTCCGCCGGCACGCAGGATTTCGACAGCGTGGAGAAGGCCGATGTGGTGCTTATCATCGGGGCCAACCCCACTGATGGCCACCCGGTGTTCGGCTCCCGCCTCAAGAAGCGCCTGCGCGAGGGCGCAAAGCTCATCGTCATCGATCCGCGCCGCACCGATATTGTGCGCTCGCCCCATGTGGAGGCGTCCTATCATCTGGCGTTGAAACCCGGCACCAATGTCGCCATTGTCACCGCGCTGGCCCATGTGATCGTCACTGAAGGGCTCGTGAACGAGGCATTCGTGCGCGAGCGCTGTGACTGGCAGGATTTTCAGGAATGGGCCGCCTTCGTCGCCGATGAGCGCCACAGCCCGGAGGCGGTGGAGCAATATACCAAGGTGCCGGCCGAACAGGTGCGTGGCGCAGCCCGTCTTTACGCCAAGGACGGCAATGCGGCCATCTATTACGGCCTCGGCGTTACCGAGCATTCGCAGGGCTCCACCACGGTGATGGCGATTGCGAACCTGGCGATGGCCACCGGCAATATCGGCCGCGAGGGTGTGGGCGTGAACCCGCTGCGCGGACAGAACAATGTGCAGGGCAGCTGCGACATGGGCTCTTTCCCCCATGAGCTGCCGGGCTATCGCCACATCTCCGGCGACGCCGTGCGCGAGAGCTTCGAGGCACTGTGGAACGTGCATCTGGACGATGAGCCGGGCCTGCGCATTCCCAACATGTTCGATGCCGCCGTGGATGGCAGCTTCAAGGGCATGTATGTGCAAGGCGAGGACATTCTCCAGTCCGACCCCGATACCAAGCATGTCTCGGCCGGCCTTGCCGCGCTGGAATGCCTCGTGGTGCAGGATATCTTCCTGAACGAGACGGCGAACTACGCCCATGTGTTCCTGCCCGGCTCCACCTTCCTGGAGAAGGACGGCACCTTCACCAATGCCGAGCGTCGCATTCAGCGGGTGCGCAAGGTGATGGCCCCCAAGAATGGCTATGCCGATTGGGAAGTCACCATGATGCTCTCCAATGCGCTGGGCTACCCCATGACCTACGAGCATCCCTCGCAGATCATGGATGAGATTGCCGCCCTCACCCCCACCTTCAAGGGTGTCTCCTACCAGAAACTGGAGGAACTGGGCTCGGTGCAGTGGCCCTGCAATGATGCCGCCCCCGAAGGCACGCCGGTGATGCATGTGGATGGCTTCGTGCGCGGCAAGGGCAAGTTCATGCTCACCGAATATGTGCCCACCGATGAGCGCACCGGCCCGCGCTTTCCGCTGCTGCTCACCACAGGGCGCATTCTCTCGCAATATAATGTGGGCGCGCAGACGCGGCGCACGGCCAATGTGGCCTGGCACCCGGAAGACCTGCTTGAGATCCACCCGCATGATGCCGAAAACCGCGGTATTCGTGAGGGTGATTTCGTGAAGCTGGACAGCCGTTCCGGCTCCATCTCCCTGCGTGCGCACATCACGGACAGGGTGGCGCCGGGAGTGGTCTACACCACGTTCCACCACCCCGAGACACAGGCGAATGTGGTGACCACGGACTTCTCCGACTGGGCCACCAACTGCCCGGAATACAAGGTGACAGCGGTGCAAGTCTCGCCCTCTAACGGGCCGACCGCATGGCAGGAGTCCTATGAGGACCTCTCCCGCAAAAGCCGGCGCATTGCTGTGGAGGCGGCGGAATAGTCCCCCAGCCGCACAACCGGGCCGGTCCCCCTTGCGGGCTCCGGTTTCCACATCGCGCCGCGGGGCCCATGGCGAACCTTCCGCCATGGGCCCCCTCTCTACTCTCCTCTTTCCCGGCCGGTGCGACGGGTGTGCACCCGCCTTCACCCCGCTCCTTAGCAAGGCAGGTTCGCGCGGATGCCTGATCTTCCCGACATCAGCGACGAGATGGCCCTTCCGGCCATGGAGGTGCCGCCGCCCGCCCGCCGCGTGGCACGTCTGCAGTGGCGTGAGGGGGGGGTGAGTGATGGGCACCGCACCGTGCCGGAAGAGGTGCCCGTCGCCCTCACCTATAATGGCACCACCCATGCGGTGATGATGGCCAGCCCCACCCGGATCGAGGATTTCGCCCTCGGCTTCTCCCTCACGGAAGGCATTATCAGCCTCCCCGCCGAAATCGAGAGCTGCGAAACCATCATTCTGGATGATGGCATTGAAGCGCGCATGTGGATCGCCGAAGACCAGATGTGCACCCTCTCGGCCCGTCGCAGAACACTAGCCGGGCCGACAGGATGTGGCCTGTGCGGGGTAGAAAGCCTCGCCGCCGCCATCAAGCCCGCAGCCCATGTCACCGCCACCGCCCGGTTCGATCCGGAAACCCTGCGCAGCGCCATGGCCAGCCTCGGTCCGCTGCAGACTCTGGGCCATGAGACTCGCGCAGTGCATGCCGCCGCCTTTTTCGAGCCCGGCACCGGCATTGTAGGGCTGGCGGAAGATGTGGGCCGCCACAATGCGCTGGACAAGTTGGTGGGCATGGCCGCACGCGAACAGTGGCAGACATCACGCGGCCTGTTGCTGCTCACGAGCCGCGTCTCCATCGAGATGGTACAGAAGGCTGCGGTGCTGGGTTGCGGTGTCATTGTCGCGGTGTCCGCCCCCACCTCACTGGCCATCCGCATGGCCGCAGCCGCCGGGATCACGCTGTGTGCGGTGGCCCGCGCGGATGGTTTCGAGATTTTCACCCATGCCGGGCGGATTGTATCCGGCGACAGGCTTCAGGCCCTCTCAGGCACAATGGAATGACAGCCATGGAACAACACGACACCTCATCCCACACCAGCGGCATGGACAAGCTGGTCTATATGGCCAACCAGATCGCCACCGCTTTCGCCCAGCACCCCCATGCTGAAGCCGTGGAAGAAACCCGCAGCCATATCCGCAAATTCTGGGACCCGCGCATGCGCGCCAAGATGGCCGAGCATGTGGCCGCCGGCGGTGAAGGCCTCTCGCCCGTGGCGCTGGAAGCCATGAAGGAACTGACGGCCGCCTCAGCCGCCTGAGGGGGCCTGCCCCCCCTCGCACCATCAGGCGCATGCCTTGATGTGACGCGACGGATCGCCCATCCTCCGGCCAGATCGACTGATGCTCAAGGCTGCTTCAATGAGAAAAAGGGCATGAACCGCCTGCTGCTTGTCCATACCGGCGGCACCATCTGCATGGGCCAGACGGCGCAGGGTCTTGCTCCACAGGCCGGGATTGTAGAAGCCGCCGTGGCAGCAAGGCTCGCACCAGATGTCAGCCTCACGGTGGAACGGTTCACGCCGCTGGTGGACAGCGCTGATATTGGCCCGCGTGCCTGGAACCACATGCTGGATCTGATCGAGGCGCATCCTGGTACATCTGTACTGATGACCCATGGCACCGATACCATGGCCTATAGCGGGGCGGCGCTTTCTCAGGCTCTTGCCGGTGCAGGGCGCAGCGTGGTGCTGTGCGGCTCCATGGTGCCGCTGGGCATGGGCGGCGATGCGGAAAGCAATCTGGAGCTCGCCATCAGCCATGCGCTGGCCGGCGTGACCGGGGTGCGGCTTTCCTTCAATGGCGCGGTGCTGCCGGCAGATGGGCTGGTGAAGGTGCATAGTCAGAATGCCGATGCCTTCCGGGCCATTCCGCAGGCCCCAGCTGCACCACCGCTGCACCGCCGCTTTGACCCGGCCCGGAGGCTGGCCATTCTTCAACTGACTCCCGGTCTGCCTGTTCCTGCTCTTGTCGCCGCGCTGGATGCGCTGGATGGCGCGGTGCTGCGCATTTATGGCGCGGGCACTGTAGCGCATGATGACGCCCTGTTCGCCGCACTGGCCGCCGCTGTGAAGGCCGGCAAGCGGCTACGCGCCGTCAGCCAGTGTGAGGGCGGCGGGCTGAAGCCCGGCACATATGCCGCTGGGCAGAAATTGTGGGATTGCGGCGTGGAAAATGGCGGGCAGGACACGCCCGAGGCCGCGCTGGTTCATCTGTGGTTGAACTGAAGCCGGCCCTCATCCCCGCTTGATCCCGGCCAGCCAGATATGAAAAAGCCGCCCCCGCAGCGGGCACGAACCCATGCGGAGGCGGCAAAATTCTGAAACCGGAACACATCCGGGGCGATGAAACCGCGAAGCCGCTCAGTCTTCCATGTCGTCCAGGTCGGTATCGAGAATGGCCATCTCGAAATTGTAGGACAGATCGTCGTCCTCATCGTCCTTGAACATCACGCCGATGAACTCATCGCCAATATAGACCTCGGCCGAATCCTTCTTCTTCGGGCGACCCACCACCTTGATATGCGGGTTGCCGAACTGGGTCCGCATGTAGCGCTGGAGACGCGCGAGCTCGGTTTTATCCAAAGGTTCCTCCTGAGGTGAACTGGTCGCCTTATGGCCCCCACCTGCATGGCATTCAAGGCATTCGCCTTGAAAATTCACCGTGATGGGGGAAGACGGGGATAGACGTGGATTTATGGGGAAAGCTGAGGCAGTGTCAGATATCTGCCCCGGCGAAAATATCCATGTCCTCGAACATCTGGTCCATGGCGCGGGCAGGTTCGGCGCAACCGGCCTGCCCCACCACACGGGCGGGAATGCCGGCCACGGTGGAATTGCGCGGCACAGGCTTGAGCACCACGGAGCCGGCCGCCACACGGGCGCAGCGCCCCACCTCGATATTGCCCAGCACCTTGGCACCCGCGCCAATCAGCACGCCACGGCGTATCTTGGGGTGGCGATCGCCCCGCTCCTTGCCGGTACCGCCCAGCGTCACATTCTGCAGAATGGAGACGTCATCCTCGATCACGGCTGTCATGCCCACCACCACACCGGTGGCGTGATCCAGAAAGATGCCCCGCCCCAGCGGCACTTGTGGGTGAATATCCACCGCGAAGACCGAAGACATCCGGCTTTGCATATACAGCGCAAAATCGCGCTGCCCGCGCCCCCACAGCCAGTGAGAAAGGCGATGTCCCTGAATGGCGTGGAAGCCCTTGAAATAAAGGATAGGATCCAGTGTCCGGGTGGCCGCCGGGTCACGATCCACCACCGCCATGATATCGGCGCGCAGGGCCTGGGCGATGGATTTGTCATCCGCCACCGCTTCCAGATAGGCCGCTCGGATCACGGCAGCGGGCAGATCTGCATGATCCAGCCGGGCGGAGAGACGCTCGGCAATCACCGCTTCCAGGCTGGGCTGGCCCAGAACGGCCCCGATAAGAAACGCCGAAACCAGCGGCTCACGTGCCGCGGCATCTTCCGCCTCGCTGCGCAGACGGGCCCAGACAGGGTCCACCACATCATGCCAGCGATCCGGCGTGGCATTGGTAATCTTGAATGCGGCGTCATCAACATGCTGGAGCGTGCTATTTTGCTGGAGCATTTCGGTTTCCGTCGGCACGGAAGACTGCGCCATGCCTGCCTCCTGCGGGTGTGCTGTGTTTGGGTTACTGTAACATGGGCGCTGGGCTGCGTCAGGCGCAGCGCGGAAAATGCGATGTATTCCCGATCACGGTCTGCGGAGCAGAAAATCCAGCACACCCTGCTTGAACACCTTGTCGCCCACGGCGGGGTTGTGGTCCCGGTTGGGAATATCCAGCGCCTCGCCATCGGGCAGAAGAGCGGCGAGAGCATGGGCGTCGCCGGCGACCTTGTCCCGCGTACCCACTGCCACCAGCACGGGCTGGTAGATGCGGGCCACCTCCTCCCGCGACAGCTCCTGACGGGAGCCGCGGATGCAGGCGGCGAGAGATTTGAGATCCTGCCGGTTATTGTCGGCGAAGGTGCGGAACATCCGGCCCATCGGGTCTGTCACATCATCAAGGGAGGGCGCTTCCATCGCATCGGCGATGGTCTGCGGCAGGCCTACCCCATCCACCAAATGAATGCCCAGCCCGCCCAGCACCAGCGAACGCACCCGCGCCGGATAGAGCAGCGCCATGAAGGCCCCCACGCGCGCACCCATGGAATAGCCGATCACATCGGCCCGTTCCACGCCCACATGGTCCAGCAGGCGCACCGCATCAGCTGCCATTTCACTGGTATGGAAGCGCGCAGGCTCATGCACCTTGCCGGATTCACCATGGCCGCGATGATCAAAGGCGATAACGCGATACCCGGCCTCCAGTAGAGTGCGGGTCCATGAAGGCCCCACCCAGTTCACATCCTTGGATGAGGCAAAACCATGGATGAGCAGCACCGGATCGCCCTGACCTTCATCGAAATAGGCCAGTTCAACACCATCGGAATTGAAATGCGGCATCTTCCATCCTTCGCGCGGGCCGGCGGCTGAACCTTGCCGGATGACATGTTTCACAGTCCCGCTTTAAAAGCTTGTCGCACCGCTGCCAACCGCATCCGGCTCATTGCGCCTGTTTGTCAGGCGCATGTCTAGGCCCACATGTATCTGCGGAGTGCCCCGCCTTCTGCTCTGCACCTTGCCCCGCCGACCGCGACGCACGCCCCAGAGCGGACGTACGCAAGCCACGCACAGGCTGCGCAGGCTCGCCACCAGCACGAAAATGTAGAGCAGTACGCCCAGCCCCCACCACACCAGCTTGAGCAGTGCGCCGGAAATAACCAGCGCACCGCGCCCCACTGTCTTCAATATGGCCAGGGTTTGCGGTCCCCGCGCCTCGGCCAGCTTCGCTACGCGTGACAGATCGGCTCCATTATCAGCCACCTTCAGCCCTTCCATGGCGGCGCGCGTGCCAGCCTTGGCCTGCACTGTGGCGACATCATCCATCATGGCCCCGAGGCGGGCGAGCTTCTGTGGGCGCACCACCTGCTTCAGCGCGGTCTTGTTCAGAGCACCACCGCTGCGGGCCATTTGTATGAGGGCGGGAAGATCCACGCTTTCACGGGCTGCGCGCATAAAGCTGCGCCCCAGACTTGCAGACAGCTTCCCGGTGCGCTTAGCCGCCTTCACCACGCTCACCCCGGCACGGGCAGGCAGGCCGGACCCCAAACTGGCATAGGTGCCGCCCGTAATGGCCAGACCCGCAACGGAGAGGCCGAGAATTAGCTCATCAGCCTCTTCCCCCATGGCCAGACGCCAGCTTTCACAACCGACATCGCGCAGATCGCCCCATGCCATGAGGTCGCCAGTCAACGCCCCAGCGAATCCTGCCAGTTCATCCGGCTCGCCCAGAGCAAAACCCAAACTGAAATCCTTTGCGGCACGCAGGGCTACGGCAAGGTCTCCATTCGCCGCCTCCACGCGGGCGCGCAAGGCCGGCGCCACCGCAAGGCCCTGCCCATCGGCCAGCGCCAGATAGGATGCCGCCAGCGTGGCGTCATCTTCCGCGAGTGCCGTTTCCATCTGTTGTGCAGCCATGGTGGCATCAAAATGAGCCAGCCCCAGATCTGACAGCACAGCCGGATGGTCCCGCGCCTCCAGCAGCCGTATACTCTGCTTCGCCACAGGCAGCAGCCATGGCAAAGCCCCCAGCAAGGCGAGGCACAAGGCAAGACGTGTGAGAATGTAGCCCATCATATCCTTTTATATGGGGCGTTGCGGCAAACCACGCCAGACAAACCCTATTTGCGCCATGTGCCTCTTGTGCACCGGCCAATTGACGCGGTAAGCGGGCTTTTGCCTCTGGCCTCTTTTCTGGAAGCGATACAAGGGGTATGGTTCCGGCAAATTCAGCTCGCAGAACGGACAGAACCATGGCGGAAACCGGCATCCCTCATTTCTGCAACGACCTTGGCGTCACCGTGGTCGAGGTGGGCAGCAAGGAGTTCATGTGCGTCGGCGCAAAGCCGCCATATGATCACCCCCATATCTATCTCGATCTGGGCGAGGACACCGAGAAGGTCTGCCCCTATTGCTCCACCCTCTATCGCTACAATCCGCAGCTTGCTTCCGGTATGGCCAACCCTGCCGAATGCGTGTGGCATGATGACGGCAAGGCGCTCTCCGCCGCCTGATCCATCCCTTTTCGCATGGCCGGATGACATACCCCATCACCGGGCTGAAATGCTGGCCATGCCTCGTGGTTGTGTACACTTCAGCGCTCCTTCCGGTCCTGCCTCCGCATGGCCGCGGAAGGCCGTGAAACCGGCCTGAAAGCCATGCCTGACCTGATCTCCTTCCCTGCTCCTGCTCGTCTGGCTGCCCGTAGCGCTGTCATTGTGGGAGGCGGAATCGGGGGGCTGGCCTGCGCCATTGCCCTGCGTCAGGCTGGCCTGACGGTTCAGGTGGTGGAGCGGGCCCACAAGCTGCGTGAAGTGGGAGCCGGCCTTCAGCTCACCCCCAATGCCACGCGAATTCTGCGCGATATGGGCCTGCTAGCCCGTCTCGAAGAGGTCGCGGTTTCGCCCCGTGCTCTGGATGTGCGCAGTGGCCGCAATGGCGCGACCCTCGCTCGTGCAGACTATGCTTCCGCCGCCGCCCGTTTTGACGCCCCCTTCATGGTCGTGCACCGGGCAGATCTGCAAAAGCTGCTCGCCGATGCCGCCGAGGCGGAAGGCTGTGCCATTGCGCTGGACAGCGAGCTGGCTAGCCTTGAGCCCTCCGCCCGTAATGTGCGGGCCGTGGTGCGGCAGGGCCAGGATCTGATCACCCATGGCGCTGATATTCTCATCGGGGCAGATGGCGTGCGCTCCACCGTGCGCAGCCATCTTTATGCCGGTCGCAAGGGGCCGCCGGCCGGGCCGGTCTTCGCCCGCCGCGTCGCCTATCGCACGACCATCAATGCACCGGATGATTACCCCCCGGAGGTGCGGCTCTATCTTGGCCCGAATGCCCATCTGGTGGCCTATCCGGTCAAGGGCGGCGAAACGCTGAACATTGTCGCCATCGTGAAGGAAACACATCCGGTCGGCCGCTGGAACGCGCCCGGCAACAGCGGGGATGTGCACCGCGCTTTCTCCAACTGGGCTCCCGAGGTGCGCAAGCTGCTGGAAAGTGCACCACATTTCCTGTGCTGGGGGCTTTATGACATCGCCCCCCTGCCCCAATGGAGTTTCGGGCGCATGACCCTGCTGGGTGACGCTGCCCATGCCATGCTGCCCTTCCTGGCCCAAGGCGCCGCACAATCCATTGAGGATGCGGCGGCACTGGCCCGCGCCCTGCAGCAGAACAGCGATGCGGAAGCCGCGCTCCATGCCTATGAGGTGGCCCGGCGCACCCGCACCGCCCGGATCCAGACAGGGGCCCGGCGCAATGGCGTCATCTACCATCTTTCCGGCCCGCCCCGCCTTGCGCGAGATCTCGTCATCCGCCGGACAGGACAGGGCCTACTGGACCGTTATGACTGGATCTATAAGGCCTGATCCTGTCTATAGTCGTGTGATTCGCCCGATGCGCCGCCCCTTTCAGCCGGCGCAACTCTGCAAAACCGGCTGCCCCATCCGAGCCGGCGCACCATCATCTGCGGCTTCCTCATAGACATCTGGCGCATCCAGGCCGATCAGCCTGAAAATCTCTGTCACTGGCACTTTTCCAGGTGTCTCCCCGCGCTCCAGCAGCACGCCACGCACGGTGGCTGTGGCTGCCACCTCGCCGGCCTGCCGGCCGGAGGCGATAATGAATTTCTGCTGCAGAAAGATGGAGTGATCGCGCCAGCCGACAATCCTCGTCTCCAGCCTGAACCGCTGAAAAGGCGCGAGCGAACGGCGATAATGAATCTGCGCCTCGGCCAGAACCGGCATCCAGCGCCGCGCCAGAACCGCCCTGAGCAAACCGGCCCGTATCAGCAGATCCACCCGGCCCAGATCCATGATGGACAGATAGCGCCCATTGTTCATGTGCGCGTTGAGATCCAGATCATTCGGCCACACCCGCAGCATCAGCACGGATACGCCAAAGGGTGCCGAAAGCCGCGGCCCGAACCTGGAACTGATCAGCACACGCAGAAAGCGCAGCCATAGGTTCATTACACCCTCCTCTTTTGTCCCGGGGCAAAATGCGTCTTAATCGAAAAGCCCCCCTTGCGGAATGTTTACGTATACGTATACTCGCATTCGTAAAGGTGAAACATAATCACCAGGTCAATCGCCCCAAAAAGAGGCCGATGACACCCAGGAGGAAACGTGACAGGGGACTTCAGGCAAGGCCTGCAGTGCCAGCGCGCGGGCGCGGCTGCCAGGCCACCCTTACCTGGTTCCATTCCTGCACCACCCATGGATGCAGATGCGCGGAACCGAACCAGCCGGCCGGATACGCTTCCGGCCCTCATGGATCGCGCTGTGGCGCGGTTCTCCGATCGGCCGGCCATCGATTTTCTCGGCCGGCAATGGACATATGGCGAAGTGGGCCGGCTGGTGGACAGGCTGGCCAGCGGGCTGCGCAAGCTGGGCGTCGACAAGGGCGTGAATGTCGGCCTGTGTCTGCCCAATACGCCCTATTCCGTGCTGTTCTATTTCGCGGTCCTGAAAGCTGGCGGTGTGGTTGTAAATTACAATCCACTCTACACGGCGCGTGAACTTCTGACGCAGATCCGCGACTCCCAAACCACCATCATGGTGGTGATGGATCTTCATCGCATCTATGAGCCGGCGGCCTCCATCGCGCAGGAAGCGGGGCTGAAGCATCTGGTGGTGTGCCCCATGGCCGGGGCGCTGCCGGGGCTGAAATCCACTCTTTTTCGCCTGTTCAAGCGGCGGGAGCTGGCTTCCATTCCGGCGGATGCGCTGCATGTGCCCTATGAAACGCTGGCGGCCAGCGCCCCCATCGGTTCAGCAGCAGCCCGGCCTGTCTCATCCGATCTGGCGGTGCTGCAATATACCGGCGGCACCACCGGCGTGCCCAAGGGCGCCATGCTGACCCATTGCAACCTCATCGCCAATATGTGGCAGATCATTGATCATGCCGGTGAGGAAGCGCTGCATCCGGGTGAAGAACGCATATTGTGCATTCTGCCGCTGTTTCATGTGTTTGCACTCACCGTCTCGATGAACGTGGCCATCGCCATCGGGGCGGAAATGATCCTGCTGCCGCAGTTCAAGCTGGAGGAGGTGTTCGCCACCATCCGCCGCCGGAAACCCACCCTGTTGCCAGCCGTACCCACCATTTACGGGGCCATCAATGGGGCGGCCGAAAAGCAGAAGGTGGATCTAACCTCTATCCGCCTGTGCATCTCGGGCGGGGCGGCGCTGGCGCAGGAAGTAGCATCACGCTTCGAGGAACTGACCGGCTGCCGGCTGGCGGAAGGCTATGGGCTGACGGAATGTTCGCCCGTCGTCACCGTCAATCCGCTGGACGGACGCCCCCGCCGGCCCGGCTCCACCGGCATTGCCGTGCCCGGCACCATCATCGAAATCCGCGACCCGGACCATCCCGACCGGCTGATGCCACCGGGTGAGAAGGGCGAGGTGTGCGTACGTGGGCCGCAGGTGATGGCCGGTTACTGGAAACGGCCGGACGATACCCGCGCCGTGATGATCGAAGGTGCGTTACGCACCGGCGATATCGGTTATCTCGATGGGGAGGGCTATCTCTATCTGGTGGACCGCATCAAAGACCTCATCATCTGCTCCGGCTACAATGTGTATCCGCGCGTGATCGAGGAGGCGCTCTATGAGCACCCCTGCGTATCCGAAGTGGTGGCCATCGGCATCCCGGACCCTTATCGCGGCGAAAGCCCCAAGGCCTTCGTGACCCTGCGCGAAGGGGCGGAAGTGACACCCGAGCAACTCCATCATTTCCTCATCGAAAGGCTCTCCAGGATCGAGATGCCCTCCAGCATCGAGATCCGCGCCTCCCTGCCCAGAACCATGATCGGCAAACTCTCCAGAAAGGAACTCATCGCGGAAGAAAAAGCCCGCGCTGCGGCACCTCACACCACCTCCTCCAGCTTGTCAGAACATTGACGCATGGGATAAGCTATGAGCAACATATACAGCTTTATCTCTCCAAGGCGCACAATGGCCGAGCAGTACTACACGGTGACACAACTGGCCCGTGATCTGGGTATTTCGGCCCGCACTGTGCGTTTCTATGAAGACAAGGGCCTGATCAGTCCCGACAGGATCGCGAACAACCGCATCTATAATGTGCGGGACCGCGCACGGTTGATCCTGATCCTGCGGGGCAAACGCCTTGGCTTCACCTTACAGGAGATCAAGGAATATCTTGATCTCTATGATCTCGACCGCACCCAGAAAGAACAGCTTCGCATGTTGCTGAAGGGCGTGCGCTCGCGCATCACCCGGCTGGAAGACCAGCGTGTGGCTTTGGAAGAGACCCTGACGGAACTGAAGGACATCGAGCTGCAGGCTAAAACCGCCCTGGCCGACGATCCTGCCGGTTCCGACCAGCTCAAGGTGGGCTGAGGCTTTTTCCCCAAGCGATAGCAGACAACGCCATTTCCGCTTCGGCCTGTAGGTCATGCGGTTGGCCCTTTCGCGGACGCACGCCCGAAGTGCGCCCGTTTCCAGGCCCATCCCATTCTGAAAGGTACCATGATGAACGTGGTCATTGCGGGCTATGCGCGCTCGCCCTTCACGCCCTTCCGCAAAGGTGGTCTTGCCCGTGTGCGTCCGGATGATCTGGCTGCAACGGTTGTGCGCGAACTGGTGACGCGCACTGGCGTGAAGGCGGAGGATATCGAGGACATTATTGTGGGCTGCGCCTTCCCCGAGGGCGAGCAGGGCTTCAATATCGGCCGCCTTGTGGGGCTCATCGCCGATCTGCCGCTTTCCGTGGCCGGGCTCACCGTCAACCGCTTCTGCGGCTCCTCCATGCAGTCGGTCCATATTGCTGCGGGGCAGATCGCGATGGGTGCTGGCGAAGCCTTCATCTGCGCCGGCGTGGAAAGCATGAGCCGCGTGCCCATGATGGGCTTCAACCCCATGCCAAACCCCGGCCTGCATGCCCGCAACCCCGGCGCCTATATGGGCATGGGCGATACAGCGGAGAATGTCGCCAGCCGCTGGAAGGTCAGCCGTGCGCAGCAGGAAGCCTTCGCCGTGCGCAGCCATGCCCGTGCGGCGGCAGCCGCAGCCGCCGGCAAGCTGAAGGATGAGATCGTCCCCATTCATGCCAATGGCGCGACGGTGGATTCCGATGGCTGCATACGCCCGGAAACCACCGCTGAAACCCTCGCCGACCTGAAGCCCGCCTTCCAGAAGGATGGCACCGTGACGGCTGGCACCTCCTCCCCCATCACGGATGGCGCATCCGCCGTTCTGGTGTGCTCGGAAGACTATGCCGCCCGCAATGGCCTGACGCCGCTGGCGCGCATCACCTCTGTCGCGGTGGCCGGCTGTGACCCGGAAATCATGGGTATCGGCCCGGTAGCGGCGACCCGCAAGGCGCTGCAGCGCGCCAATCTCACCATCGACGCCATGGATGTGGTGGAGCTGAACGAAGCCTTCGCCAGTCAGGCGCTGGCCTGTGCCCATGATCTTGGCATTCGCGAGGAAACCCTGAATCTGGATGGCGGCGCCATCGCCCTTGGCCATCCGCTGGGGGCCACCGGGGCGCGCATTGTGGGCAAGGCCGCATCTCTTCTGGCCCGCGAAGGCGGCCGCTATGCGCTGGCCACCCAGTGCATTGGCGGTGGACAGGGTATCGCCACCATTCTGGAGCGCGTGTGATGACGGAAATCCGCAAGGTCGCCGTTATCGGCGCAGGCGTCATGGGGGCTGGCATCGCCGCCCACATCGCCAATGCCGGGGTGCCGGTTCTGCTGCTGGATATCGTTCCGGAAGGTGCGGAAAACCGCAACATCATCGCCGAAACGGCGGTGGCCCGGATGAAGAAGGCCGACCCCGCCCCCTTCATGTCGCCCCGCGCGGCAAAGCGGGTGGAAACCGGAAATGTGGAAGATGACCTCGCCCGCCTTTCCGAGGTGGACTGGATCATCGAGGCTGTCGTCGAGCGGCTGGATGTGAAGCAGGCGCTCTATCACCGCATCAATGCGGTGCGCCGGGCGGGCACGGCGGTGTCTTCCAACACCTCCACCATCGCCATTTCGGCGCTGACGGAAGGCATGCCGGAGGACTTCCGTCGTGATTTCCTCGTCACCCACTTCTTCAATCCGCCGCGTTATATGCGCCTGATGGAGCTGGTGACGAGCCCCGATACGGACCCGGCCCTGGCCGGACGTATTGCCGATTTTGCAGACCGGGCGCTGGGTAAGAGCGTGGTGCGCTGCCTCGACCGACCGGGCTTCATCGCCAACCGTCTGGGCGTGGCCTGGATCCAGCGCGCCATTGTGGAGGCATTCGAGCTGGGCCTGAGCGTGGAAGAGGCCGACGCCATCATGGGCCGGCCCTTCGGCTTCCCCAAGACCGGCGTGTTCGGACTGGTGGATCTGGTGGGGCTGGACCTCATGCCCCATGTCAGCGCCAGCCTGAAAGCCGCGCTGCCACCGGAAGACGCCTTCCACGCCTCCAATCGCGACATGCCCCTCATCAACAGGATGATTGCGGAAGGCTATACCGGCCGCAAGGGCAAGGGCGGCTTCTACCGCCTCAACCGCACCAATGGCGGCAAGGTGAAGGAAGCGATTGATCTGGTGACGGGGGATTATCGCCCCTCCGTGAAGGCCCGGATTTCCGGCCTCTCCCGGCCGGATCTGCGCAAGCTGCTCTCGCGGGAGGATCGTTTCGGCCAATATGCCTTCAAGGTCATCGCCGAAACCCTGACCTATGCCGCCGGTCTGGTGGGCGAGGCCAGCCATGACATCACCTCCATCGATGAGGCCATGCGCCTCGGCTATAACTGGAAATGGGGCCCCTTCGAGCTGATCGACAAGATTGGCGGGGCCTGGTTCGTGGAGAAGCTGAAGGCGACCGGCTACCCCCTGCCCGCGCTGCTGGAAAATCTTCGCGACAAGAGCTTCTACCGCATCGAAAATGGCCGCCGGCAGGCCCTTGGCCCGGATGGCGTTTATGGCGACGTTCAGCGCCCGGATGGCGTGCTGATGCTGGAAGATATCAAGCTTTCGGCCAAGCCCCTGCTGAAAAACGCCTCCGCCAGCCTGTGGGATATTGGTGATGGGGCCGTCTGCTTCGAGTTCACCTCCAAAGGCAACTCAATGGATGAGCAGATCATGGCCCTGCTCGAAAAGTCGATTGCGCTGGTGGAGAAGAAGTACAAGGCCCTCGTTATCTATAATGAGGGCTCGAACTTCTCGGTGGGCGCCAATCTGGGGCTGGCGCTATTCGCCGCCAATATCGCCGCATGGGGTGAAATCCAGAAACTGGTGGATCTGGGGCAGAGAACCTACAAGCGCCTGAAATATGCCCCCTTCCCCGTTGTGGCCGCACCTTCCGGCATGGCGCTGGGCGGCGGCTGTGAGATCCTGCTGCATTCCGATGCCGTACAGGCCCATGCCGAAAGCTATATCGGGCTGGTGGAATGCGGCGTGGGCCTCGTGCCCGCATGGGGCGGCTGCAAGGAAATGCTGGGGCGCTGGCAGAGTGCACCGAAACTGCCCAAGGGCCCCATGCCCGCCGCGGCCAAGGTGTTTGAAACCGTCTCCACCGCCACTGTCGCCAAATCGGCTGAGGAAGCGAAGGATCTTCTGTTCCTGCGGGCCGATGACGGCGTCACCATGAACCGTTACCGCCTGCTGGCCGACGCCAAGGCGAAAGCGCTGGCACTGAGCGAGAACTACACGCCACCCGAGCCCCTTGAGCTGGTTCTGCCCGGCATCAGCGGGCGCATCGCCATGCAGATGGCGGCAGAAGGCTTTGCCCGGCGCGGCATCGCCACCCCGCATGATCTGGTGGTGGCCGGCGAACTCGCCACCGTGCTTTCGGGCGGCGACACCGACATCATCGACACCATCAGCGAAGACCAGATTCTGGAGCTGGAACAGGAGAGCTTCATGCGTCTGGTGCACACCACGGCAACCCTCGACCGTTTCGAGAGCGTGCTCGAAACCGGCAAGCCGGTGAGGAACTGAGCCATGCAGGTTTATCAGGCGCCCCTGCGCGACATGCGCTTCATTCTCAACGATGTCATCAATGCAGCCGAATACACCACCCTGCCCGGCTTCGAGGATGTGACGCCGGATGTGACCGACGCCATTCTGGAAGAGGCCGCCCGGTTCGTGACCGAGCGCCTCCTGCCCCTTAATGCCAGCGGTGATGAGGAAGGCTGCGTGCTGGAAAACGGCCAGGTCTGCACACCCAAGGGCTTCCGGGAGGCCTATGCCGCCTTTGCAGAGGGCGGATGGACGGCCATGGGTTGCGACCCAGCCTATGGCGGACAGGGTCTGCCATCCGTGCTGGGCAAATATGTGGAAGAGATGATCTGTTCCACCAACCTGTCCTTCGGGCTGTATCCCGGCCTCAGCCATGGCGCGTATCAGGCCATTGTCGGCCATGCCAGTGATGAGCTGAAGGCACGTTATCTGCCCCGCCTGATCAATGGCACATGGTCCGGCACCATGTGCCTCACCGAGGCGCATTGCGGGACCGATCTGGGCCTGCTGCGCACCCGCGCCACGCCACAGGAGGATGGCTCCTACAAGATCACCGGCTCGAAGATCTTCATCTCCGCCGGCGAGCATGACCTGACGGAGAACATCATCCATCTGGTGCTGGCGCGCCTGCCGGATGCGCCGAAGGGCGTGAAGGGCATCAGCCTGTTTCTGGTGCCTAAATTCCTGCCGCAGGAAGATGGAACGCCGGGCGCACGCAATGGCGTGGTATGCAGTGCGCTTGAGCACAAGATGGGCATCAAGGCTTCCGCCACCTGCCAGCTCTCCTTTGACGACGCCACCGGCTGGCTGGTGGGCGAGCCCCACAAGGGCATGCGCGCCATGTTCACTATGATGAACAGCGAGCGTCTGTCTGTGGGCATTCAGGGGCTGGGCGCGGGCGAGGCGGCCTATCAGGCGGCTGTTGCCTATGCGCGTGAGCGTCTTCAGGGGCGCTCCCTCTCCGGCGTCAAGGCGCCAGATCTTCCGGCCGACCCCATCATCGTGCATCCGGATGTGCGCCGCATGCTGATGACCATGCGCGCCTATAATGAAGGCTGCCGGGCGCTGGGCTCCTGGGTGGCCAAGATGCAGGATGTCTCCAAGCACCACCCCGACCCGGAAGAGCGTAAGAAGGCGGAGGATTTCACCGCTCTCATGACCCCCATCGTGAAGGCACTGTTCACGGATCTGGGCTTTGAAAGCGCCAATCTGTGCGTACAGACCTATGGCGGACATGGCTTCATCCGCGACCATGGCGTGGAACAGTTCGTCCGCGACAGCCGCATCGCCATGATCTATGAGGGCACCAATGGCGTGCAGGCGCTGGATCTGGTGGGCCGCAAGATGCCGGCGCATATGGGCCGCTATCTGCGCGCCTTCTTCCATCCGGCCCTCGCCGAGATCGACGCCGCGCTGGACAGCGATGATGACCTGATCGTGGATCTGGCCCAGCCGCTCTCCAAGGCGTTTGGCGGCCTGCAGCTTTCCACCGCCACCATTGCGCAGAAGGGCCTGAAGGACCCCGAGGAGGCCGGTGCGGCCGCCACGGAATATCTGCGCCTGTTCGGTCTGGTAGCGCTGGGGGTGATGTGGCTGAAAATGGCGCGCATCTCCGGCGAGAAGCTGGAAGCCGGCACGGATGATGCCGCCTTCCATGAGGCCAAGCGCACCACCGCCCGCTTCTATATGGAACGCATTCTGCCGCAGGCCGCCGGCCTGTTCGCCGCCATCCGCTCCGGCAAAGGCGCGATGATGGCGCTGGAAGACATGCAGTTCTGACCCACCCCGGTTTGGAGGACATTCATGGCCACTCTCGAAAGCCTTGTCGAAGCCATTGAAGAGCGCAGCGAAGCCCTGGGCACGCTGGGCTACAAGGTGCGCTTCGACCTTGCGGAAGGCGGCAGCATTCTGGTGGACGCCACCGGCCCGCAGGCTGTCATCACCACCGATGGCGGCGAGGCCGATACGGTTCTCAAGATGAAATCCGATAATCTGAAGAAGCTCATCGAAGGGCGTCTGAACCCGATGATCGCTTTCTCCACCGGCCGCCTGAAGGTACAGGGCTCGCAGGGTGTGGCGCTGAAACTTGCAGGGCTGCTGGACAGTAATTGAATATGGCCGGCGGGCGCGGGCCCGCACGCTGACACGATAGGGCCACCGACAAAACTGCCCCTCGCAGATATGTGTCTGCGGGGGGCGAAAAGCTGGAATAACAGCTCGCATCGCACAGAACGGCGCCAATGCCGCATGCGGAAATAAAACGCCAAACAACAATGCATTCAGGGATATGACGGAGGAAATGATGCGGAAGGGCGTGAAAACCACAGCACTTATATTGACCGCAGCAGGGGCAAGCCTCGTCGCCACGGCCGGGGCGCAGGCCGGCTCCTTCGCCTTGCGCGAGCAGAGCACCAAAGGCTTGGGGCTGGCCAATGCCGGTGTCACCGCCGGTTCGGGCGGGGTGGGCTCCATGTACTGGAACCCGGCAACGATGACGCAGTTCTCCGGCTTGCAGACCCAGCTCAACATGGCCGGGATCTTCCCCGAGGCGGATATCACCCCCACCACCGGCACCAGCCCCATTCTCCTGATGCTGGGCGGCACGGGCAGCTCCGGTGACATCGCCGCCGACGCCGCCCTGCCTTCCGCCTATCTCAGCTATCAGCTGAATGACCAGATCTGGCTGGGTCTGGCCGTGAACTCGCCCTTCGGCCTGTCCACGGAGTTGCCCTACAATTATTCGGGGCAGATCTATGCCCGCAAATCCAAGGTGCTCAGCGTCGATATCAACCCTACCGTCGCCTACAAAGTGAATGAGTGGCTCTCACTGGGTGTGGGCCTGCAGGTGATGTATTTTCACACCAAGCTGTCGCAGGCCACCTCCCCCTTCCCCTTTGCGCCCTCTGCCGAGTTGAAGGGTGACAGCTGGGGCGTGGGCGCGACGGCAGGCCTGACCTTCACGCCCTTCGCCGGCACGCAGATCGGTGTCGGCTATCGTTCCGCTGTGCAGGAAAGTCTGGGGGGTGATCTCACTTTGGGTGCACGTGTCAGCAGCCTGCCGGCCGGAGCCTATGGTGTGAACGCCAACCTCATCCTGCCCGAGCAGGTCTCCGTCGGTGTGAGCCAGGTGGTGACGGATCAGCTCACCATGCACGCCAATTTCGAATGGACCAACTGGAGCCGGCTGGGGCATGTCACAGTCACGGGCACGTCCGGCCTCACCAGCGGCATTCCCCTAACGGAGCTGCCGTTTGAATATAATGATGGCTACTATCTCGCCATCGGCGCCGAATACCGGGTGAACGACCAATTCACCTTCCGTGGCGGCTTTGGCTATGAGTGGTCGCCCATCGACATCTATAATCGCGACCTGCGCGTGCCGGACGCCAACCGCGTGACGCTGGCCACCGGCATGACCTATCAGTGGAGCGAAAATCTCAGCTTCGATCTGGCCTATGCCTATCTCTTCACCACCGGCAATGGCGATGTGTCACTCACGCCCGGCAACCCGCATTATGTCACTGGTCTGCCTTTTGTCGGCTCGGTGTCTTCCGATGTGCAGTTGGTTTCTGCGGGCCTGACCTACAAGTTTGACGGGTTCTGAGCCATGCGGAAAATACCCCTCACCTTCAGGGCCGGCCTGACCGGCCTCTTGCTGGGCACAGCCCTTCTAGCCGCTCCAGCTGTCGCCCGGGCGGAGAGCGCGCTCTCTGGCCTGTGGTATACGCAGAGCGGTGAAACGCAGGTACGCTTTGCGCCCTGCGGCAAGGCCATATGCGGCACAATTGCGTGGCTGAAGACGCCTCGCAAGGACACCAGCAATCCGGATGCCGCCAAGCGAGACCGATCACTGGTCGGCACACAGCTTGTTTATGGGCTAATGCCAGCCGGAAATGGCAAATGGAATGGCAAGCTCTACAATTACGAAAATGGCAAGACCTATTCCGGCTCCCTTCAGTTGAAGGGGGCTGACAAGCTGGAACTTTCCGGCTGTGTGATGGGTGGCCTTCTGTGTCGCAGCCAGACATGGAGCCGCGCGCGCTGAGCGCATCCCGCCAAAACGAAAACAGCCGCCCTGAAGGCGGCTGTTTTATGCTGTTCCTTGAACAGTCGTCTTCAAACTGCAGTGCCCACCAGCGCACCGATACCACCCGTCACCCCCATAGCGACAGCTCCCCAGAAGACAACACGCATAACGGCTTTCGGAATGGCCGCACCACCCGCCACAGCCCCCAGTGCACCCAGCACACCCAGCAGCAGAAGCGTTATGACCACGATTGCCGGGGCCTGTATGTCATGCGGCACGAAGGCGGCCGCGAGCACCGGGAAGATCGCTCCCACCGTGAAAGACAGGGCTGAAGCGATACTGGCCTGAATGGGGCGCGCCATGATTTCCGGCGAAATGCCCAGTTCATCACGCGCATGTGCTTCCAGTGCGTTCTTCTCCATCAACTGGCGCGCGACTTTTTCCGCGAGATCCCGCGAGAGGCCTCGACCGACATAAATATCTGTCAGCTCACGGGTTTCATATTCAGGGTCCTGGGCCAGCTCATCTTTCTCACGGGCAATGTCGGCCCGCTCCGTATCAGCCTGCGAACTCACGGAGACGAACTCGCCCGCAGCCATGGACATGGCGCCCGCCACCAAACCGGCAAAGCCAGCAATCAGCACCTGTTCAGCAGAATCCGCCGCTGACGCCACTCCGACCATCAGCGATGCCGTGGAAATGATGCCATCATTCGCCCCGAGCACAGCCGCCCGTAGCCAGCCAATCCGCTCGACCATATGCTGTTCTGTATGTCCGCGTGCGCTTGTCATCTGTCTCTCCGCAACATTGTTCCATCTGTGTAACCTGCGGAACTGAAGGGCAAATGACGGTCCGCACGAAACCTCATCAGATCACCACGGCCACAGCAAAGCGCCCCCTGTCATGAGGGGCATCCAGATCCAGTAACGGGCCCAGCGGCACAATGCCGGTGGGGTTGATGGTGGTGTGGCTCTCATAATAATGGCGCTTGATGTGACTGAAATTCACAGTCCTCTTCACCCCATCCATCTGATAGATGGCCCGTAGATAGTTGGAGAGATTGGGATAATCCGCAATACGGCGCAGGTTACATTTGAAATGTCCGACATAAACCGCATCAAAGCGCACCAGCGTGGTGAACAGGCGGATATCGGCCTCGGTGAAGACGGAACCGGCCAGAAATGCCTGGCGGGCCAACAGTTTTTCCAGCGCATCCAGCCGGTTGAACAGGGCACGCACGGCCTCCTCATAGACCGGCTGGGTGGTGGCGAAGCCGGCCTTGTAGACGCCATTGTTCACATCATCATAAACAAGGGCATTGATGTGATCGATCTCGCCTTGAAGGTCCGGCGGGTAGAAATCCGTCGTCACGGGCGTGAAGGCCGCAAAGGCCGTATTCAGCATCCGCAGGATTTCAGCGGATTCATTGTTCACGATGGTGCCGCGCACCTTGTCCCACAACACCGGCACCGTCACCCGCCCGCTATAGGACGGATCTGCAGCCAGATAGACCTCATAAAGGCGGCACTTGCCCATCAGCGGTTCCGGCGTGGCGAACACCCAGCCTTCATGCGCCATGAGCGGGTCCACCACTGTAATGGAGATGACGCCTTCGAGCTGCTTCAGCGCCCGCATCACCAGCACGCGATGCGCCCAGGGGCAGGCCAGCGACACATAAAGGTGATAGCGCCCGGCCTCTGCCTGAAAACCGCCCTCGCCCGTGGGGCCAGCGGTGCCATCAGCCGTAATGTAATTGCGGAAGCGCGAGGCCTGACGCTGGAAACGCCCACCCGTGGATGCGGTATCATACCACTGATCGTGCCAGACCCCATCAACCAACAGGCCCATATTCACCCCCCTGCATATTCAGCTTATCCATGCCGGCCAGCATGCCGCATGATGAGCCTGTCGGCTACAGGCAGCTCCACAAACACTACTTGCAGCCATGCATGCCTGGCAGAAGGCAGGATGCAATAAAGCCTTTTGCGCTCAAGGCATTTGGACAAGACTGAAGAGCCAGCCCGGAGCGCTCAGGTCAGATCCGCCAGATAATGGAAACCACTGGTGAGGCAGGTGCTGCGCCGCCATTCCGCAGCGGTGCCATCCAGCCCGAAGGCCAGCCGGTCAATCAGCAGTACCGGTGTGCCGGGCTCCACCTCTAGCGCGGCAGCATCATCCATATCGGCAGCTACGGCCTTCAGCTTCTCGCGGGCTCGCGCCACTGTCAGCCCATAATGGCTGGCATAGAGACCATAGAGATTATTGGGCACCGGCGCATCGGCAAGGCCCGGAAACAGCGCATCGGGCAAGGTGATGTTCTCCACGATCAGCGGTACACCATCATGTGTGCGCAGGCGACGGATACGCAAAACCTGATCCCCCTGCGCCAGCCCCAGCACCGTTTTTTCCGCTGCACTGGCGCGGGCCCTCCCGATGCCCAGCACACGACTTTCAGGGAAATGACGCTCGCCATCATCCCCCACCAGCCGGAAGAACTGGAACAGGATGCGCTCTTCATCATGCCGTGCCATGAAAGTGCCGCGCCCCTGACGGCGTACCACCAGATTTTCCGCCGCCATTTCATCCAGCGCCTTGCGCACCGTGCCCTGGCTGACGCCCAGTTCCGCAGCCAGTTGCATCTCGCTGGGCAGAGGCTCTCCCGGGCTCCATGCGCCATCCACCATGCGCCGCACCAGTGTTTCCCGCACCTGACGATAGAGCGGACGCGATTCCAGACCATCGCGCTCAGGCGCACTCCGGGCCGAAGCATTTGCGGAGCCCTTTCGGCGAGGCGTCTTTTCCGTAGTGCCGGCTTTGGCCATGTCCATCTCGCCCCTTCCGGATGATGCGCGTCATTCTTCTGTCTTTTATATGATTCACCCTTCCGGCTGCAGAAAAGCCGCCCGCCGGGAGGCGGGCGGCTTCTTCCTTTCCGTGAGGGTTTCGGAAAGGCGCGTGGCAGGAGCCCCGGGAAGTTGTCAGGCTCCGCCGTGCAACATCAGGCGCTGCGATAGAGTTTCGTCATCACGAATTCGCGGTGCCCGAGGGATTCAGCCGCCGTGAGGCGGCCATTCGCCGTGCGTACAATCATGTCGATCAGCGCATCGCCGGCCTGAGGGATGGTCATGTCCCGCCGCAGCACGCCGGAGACATCCACATCCATATGCTCACCCATGGTGCGCACGGTGCGCGGATTGCCGGTGATCTTGATGACCGGAACGATCGGATTGCCGATCACATTGCCCTGCCCGGTGGGGAAAGTGTGAATGACATAACCGGCCGCCGCCATCAGCGTCACGCATTCCGCAGCCGCCGAAGAGGTGTCCATATAGTACAGGCCCGGCCCCTTCGCCGGAGCTTCCGCCGGCTCCAGCGCATCAATGAATTTGCTTTCGCGGCCAATCTTTTCAAGATTGCCAAGCGCCTTTTCCTCAATGGTGGTAAGACCACCGGCAATATTGCCCTTTGTCGGCTGGCTGTCAGACAGATCATCAGTCTTGTGAGCCTCGATCACATCTTCCTGATAGGCCTTCCAGATCTTGAACCACTTATCGGCCACTTCCGGCGTGGCGGCACGCGCCTTGCACAGATGCTCCGCCCCGGTGATCTCGGAGGTTTCACCGAACACACCATAGATGCCCAGGGGAATGAGCTTGTCATACATGTTACCCACGGTGGGGCAGGATGACAGGCCCGTGGTGGTGTCGCTCTCACCGCATTTGGTGGAAACCCACAAATCGGAGATGGAGCATTCCTCGCGCTGCAGTTCATTGGCCCACTGCACGAAGCGCTTGGCCTGGTAGGATGCGCGGGCGATGGTGGCGATATCGCCATGGCCCTCGATCCCGAAGCCCACCACCGGCTTACCGGTCTGGGCGATACCCTCCACCACGCGGTTGGTCCACTGGTCCTCAATGCCGATCACCACCACGGCGGCGACATTGGGGTTGGAGCCGATACCGATGAGGGTTCGGAAGTGCACATCCAGATCTTCACCAAACTGCAGGCGGCCATAAGCGTGGGGCAGCGCCATGGTGCCCTTCACATTATTGGCCACGGCCTCACAGGCGGCATTTGAAAGATCATCCAGCGGCAGCAGCACAACATGGTTGCGCACCCCCACCCGGCCATTCTCGCGCCGCCAGCCCATGAAGGAGGCGTTGGCGTAATCACGGGAAGCCAGCGCGGTGGGCGTGGCCTGCGTCACCAACTGGTCGGGCGCGCCACCATTAAAGGGGTTGGCTGCGGTCTGGGCATGGAACATTGCGATTTCAGACATTTCAGACCTCACCAGCGCTTCGTCTTGACGTTATGAACATGGACATGCTCGCCCTTGGCGATATCCGCCTTGGCGATGCCGATATCCTGGCCGTACTTCCAGATAGTGTCCCCGGCCTTGATATCGCCAAGGGCAATCTTGTGGCCGATCGGCACATCCATCTTCGCGGTCAGCGGGAAGGATGAATTGTCGTGGGTCACCACGCACAGCATGTCCGTTCCGGCCTTCAGGCCTTCCACGACCACGACACCGACGGTGTCCTTCTTTTCATGAACCAGCAGTTGGGGCGCGCTCACGCTTTCCTCCTCGGGGTTATTGCCGGCTGCACCGGATAACTCTTATATAAGATGTCTTATATAAGACTGTAAAGGGAAAATCTGCGATGTATCGCAAATGACATCTCCACCGGGGTGCATCCGACGGATAGGGCCGGCCAGATAATCCTTACGGTTCATTCCGGCAGGCTTCTGACGACATGGCTCTCGCCACGCCTTCACGTCATGGAAGAAAGTGCACTCCAGCCTCTCGCATGGCTTGTCAGATGACATGACACGTGACGTGTCACATGGCCCGCAGGGACGAAGGAAAAACGGGCTTCAACCGGGAAGCGAAGCGCACTTTCAGTACCGGACGGCAGGGGACATCCACCGCCCGGAACAGACCGCCACATAGGTGGCGCAAGATCAGACACAATGATGTGGCGCAACACTGGCGCGTTACAAGGTCAGCACGATTTTCGCGGCGCTGGTGCGGGCATTGTCGATATCCGCAAAGGCTGTGATCGCCTCATCAAAAGGACGCGCCTGCGCCCATTCCAATGCGCCCAGACGACCGGATGACAACGCCTCGACCGTCGCGCAGAAATCAGCATGGGTGTAACAGTAGGTGCCGGAAACGATGATCTCCTGCAGGGTGATGCGGCGAATATCAAAACCCTCCATGCCCGGCAGCAGGCCGGCATGAACGATCACCCCTCCCGGCCGCACCAGCCGGCTGGCTGTTGCACGCGTGGCCACGGCCCCCACCGCATCAATCACCAGATCAATGGAGCCGTCAGAAGGCTCCCCCTCAGCAGTCCCCCCACTTGTCACTCCATCTGCCGGATCATAGCAGTGGAAGCGCCCGGCCCGGCGCACGGTATCGCGTCGCCCGGCATGGGTTTCGGCCACATGCACCTGCGCCGCGCCCTGCATGGAAAGCACCAGCGCCGCAGCAAGACCGATCGCCCCACCCCCCAGCACCAGACAACGGGCCGCTGACAGTGGCCTGTCGAGCAGGCGCGCGCCGGTGTTCACCGCATGGTAGGAGACCGCGACAGGCTCAGCCAATGCTGCATGGATAAAGGGGAAATCATCCGGTATCGTCACCAGATTACGCTCGGGAATCCGCACCATTTGCGCGAAGGCGCCCGGGCGTGGTGGCATGGAGATGATCTGCCTATCCGGGCACAGATGGGAGCGACCGGATGTGCAGGCCGGGCATGTGCCGCACACCACCAGCGGATTGATGGTGACCCGCTCCCCCGCACGGGGGCCGGTGGTGATATGGCCAGCGGCCTCATGGCCCAGCACCAGCGGCGGGGGCCTGCGGGCATCATGGCCATGGAAGGCGTGCATGTCCGAGCCGCAGATGCCGACCGCCTCCACCTGCACCACTACCTCGTCATTGCCCGGCGTGGGCGACGGCACATCACGAAATTCCAGGGCGTTCGGCCCGGTATAGACCAGCGCTTTCATTCTGAGCCCCGCTATTTTGCTGTAAAGCCGCCATCCACGGGCAGGATCTGCCCGGTGACATAGGCACAAGCTTCTGACGCCAGAAACACTGTCGGCCCCACAAGGTCCTCCAGCGCACCATTGCGCCCGATGGCGGTCTGCGCCGCATTGCGGCTTGCGCGCGTTTCATCCCCGAACACCGCCTGCGTCAGCGCTGTTGGAAAGAAGCCCGGCGCGATGGCATTGCAGGTGATACCATGTGCAGACCACGCCTCCGCCATGGCGCGGGTCAGTTGCGCCACGGCTCCCTTAGCCGCGCCATAAGGCGCAGAATCGGGGAAAGCCCTGAAGGATTGCAGCGAGGCAATATTGATGATGCGCCCCCAGCCCCGCTCCGCCATGGCGGGCGCCAGTTTCTGCACCAGCAGAAAAGGCGCGCGCACATGCACGGCCATGTGCAGGTCAAAGGCTTCCGGTGTGACAGCCTCATAGGGCTGACGCAGATTCATCCCTGCGGCATTCACGATGATGTCGATGGGAAGAGCGCGAGCCTCCAGCGCCCGCGCCATCTCTTCAGCAGCTTCGGCCTGCGCCAGATCCGCGACGAGATGGGTGCATGACACCCCCATCTCCTCCAGCTTCTGCGCAGCAGCCACCAGTTCGGCCTCCCGCCGTGCGGCCAGCACAAGCTGTGCCCCCGCACGGCCAAGAGCTGCCGCCATGGCCAGGCCGATGCCCGAGCTGCCGCCCGTCACCAGAGCCGTACGGCCGGAAAGGTCAAAAAGAGCGGAAAGCTGAAACATGGCTCAGGCTTCCACCGGCACGCCAAGATCGAAATTGTGACCGGGGAAATATTTGTCCAGCCGGTAGTCTCCCGTGCGGGCGTGCGCCTCCATGCCTTCGAGGCGGGAGATGCGGGCCGTGGTCTGGGCAATGGTCTTGCAGGCCTCCCGGTCCATCTGCTGCCAGGTCAGCGGCTTGAGGAATTTGTGCACCGAAAGCCCGGCCGAATAGCGCGCCGCAAACTTGGTGGGCAAAATGTGATTGGGGCCGGAGCACTTGTCGCCAAAGGCCACCGTGGTTTCCTCACCCAGGAAGAGAGAGCCGTAATTGGTGAGATGATCCCGCCACCAGTCCAGATCCGAGCAATGGACTTCCAGATGCTCGCTGGCATAACGATCGGAAATCTCCACCAGTTCCTCACGGGTGTCACACACGATCACCTCGCCATAATCACGCCATGCGGCCGTGGCGGCATCGCGCGCCGTGGGGGGCAGTTCCGCGATCAACCGGGGCATGTGCCCCATCACCTCATCCGCCAACCTGCGCGAGGAGGTGAAGAGCCAGGCCGGGCTTTCATGGCCATGTTCGGCCTGTCCCACCAGATCCACCGCTACCATCATTGCGTCTGCGGTGTCATCCGCAATCACCGCCACTTCGGAGGGACCGGCGAACACATCAATGCCCACCGTGCCGAACAGCATGCGCTTGGCTTCGGCGACGAACTTGTTTCCGGGGCCGACGATGATATCGGCAGGCTTGCCGCTGAACAGGCCATAGGCCATGGCCGCGATGGCCTGCACACCGCCCAGCGTCATCACTACATCGGCACCTGCCACCTTCATGGCATAGAGCACATAGGGATGGATGCCCTGCCCGCGATAGGGCGTGGAACAGGCCACCACCGTGCCCACGCCCGCAGCCTTGGCCGTGGCGATGGACATATAGGCCGAGGCAATATGGGCATAACGGCCGGTGGGCACATAGCAGCCCGCGACATTGCAGGGCACGAGCTTCTGGCCGGCAGTGAGGCCGGGCATCAGTTCCACATCGAAATCACGCACGCTGTCACGCTGGGCCTCGGCGAAGCGACGCACCTGATCTGCCGCGAACTCGATATCCCGCCGCACGCTTTCGGGGACTTCCCGGGCGCGGACCTCCATCTCCTCGCGGGTCACGAGAATGGGGCCATCCCACTTGTCCAGCTTCAGCGCATAATCGCGCACGGCGTCTTCACCCCGCCGGCCGATCTCGGCCAGCATGGTGGTGACAACCTCCTGCGCCGTGCCGGTTTCCGTTTCGGGCGTCTTGGTTGCGCGCTTCACAAAATCAATAGCCATTTTGCTCTCCATGGGCACGGCCGGGCATGCCGGCCGGCAAAGTTCAGTTGGATGGGTCGAATGCGGTGGCGAAGGCTTTCAGCTTGGGATCGTCATTGATCCGCTGCATGAAGCTGCTATCCACGAAGCTCTTCGGATCGGGGGCGGAGGGAATGGTGCCGACCTCGCTCATGAAGCCGCCAATGCGGCCCAGCCAGCCATCCAGCTCAGAAGCGCCCTTGTCGCGCGTCATCAACCCCTGCTGTTCGGCGAGGGAGAAGGTAGGACGCTGCTCGAATTCCTGATTGATGGCCGCATCGGAGATTTCCACGCCGCCTTCCGAATAGAAGCGTTTGGCCATGGCGCGCGCCTCTTGTGGATGCGCCTTGGCCCAGCCCCAGGCCCGCACATAAACTGCCAGGATTTTCGCCACCTCTTCCGGGTGCTGCTTGGCAAATTCGGGGCGCACCACCAGTGTTCCCGGCACCACAGCTCCGGCATCAGCCCCGGAACAGAGAATTTCCGCACCGGCTTTTTCTTCCAGCGTGTAGATATAAGGTGCCCAACCGCTGACAATATTATCCGGATTGGACAGCATGGCCGAAATGGTCTGGGCCTGCCCCAGATTGATGAACTGCATGTCGTTCGGCTCAAGCCCCCACTTCTTCAGGCAGGCGCGGGCCGCATAATCTGCCGTGGAATTGGTGGTGAGGAGCAGTTGGCGACCCTTGAGCTGCTGCGGATTGGCCTTCAGCTCGGCAACCTTGCCGCCATCCGCCATCATGGCGTTAGCCTTGGATTCATCATTGGTGACACCCACCGTCACCAGACCATAACGAGCCGCACCCAGCACCGCCGGCACCGCCCCGGTGCCGCCCACATCCCAGGAGCCGGCCTGGGCTGCGGCTACCTGTGGTGCACCCGCCGGGAAGGTGACGAAGGATGGGTCGAGACCCACCTCTTTCCACCATCCCTTCTCGGTCGCGATATAGAAGGGCAAGGCCCAGTAAAGCGCCGGCAGATAAGAAATTTTCACCTTGGCTGGCGCTTTGGCTGCGGTCTCGCTGGCTGCAGCATGGGCCACCCCGCCTGTCAGCCCCGCAACCGGACCGAAAGACAGTGTCAGGCCCAGTGCAAGGGCCAGCGCACCCGTGAGGCCGCTTGCAAAGAGGCTGCTTGCAAAACCGCCCGCAAGAGCGGTTGAGGCCCTGAGTTTCAGTTGTGTTCCACGTTCCTGTTTCATGGTCTTTCCTCCCGTGTGCACCGTCTTTGCGGCGTTCATTCCAGCCTCTGCGTTCAGGCACAGGCTGACCGTTCCACCGGAAGCTGTGCTTCAGGCGGCTAGCCTGCCGGAGATTTCAATGTTCCCCGTACAGATCTTTCTGATCGTCTCAGGATATCGGAAGAGAGCTTTGCGCGATGCGCGCCCTAATGTGCCTCTTCCACCTTCTCCTCGCGCAGGGATTTCCAGATATGCGTGCGTAAATGCACGAAGGATTCCAGATCCATCACATCCTCAATGCGGGGATAATCTTCCCACTTCTCGGCGATGCGCACCGATTTGACATCTATGATTTCCTTGATACGACCGGGGCGGCGCGTCATAATGGCCACCCTGTCCGCCAGATAAACGGCCTCTTCCACCCCATGGGTGATGAAGAGCACGGTGCGCGGATTGCGACGGGCCAGACGCACCAGTTCTTCCTGCATCACCACACGGGTCTGGGCATCCAGCGCGCCAAAGGGCTCATCCATCAGCAGCACCTGCGGGTCCAGCACATAGGCGCGGGCGATAGACACGCGCTGCTGCATGCCGCCGGAAAGCTGATGCGGATAAGCGTCTTCATATCCGCGCAACCCGATCATCGCCACGGCCTCGCGCACTCTCTCACGCCGCTCCTGCACCGGCACGCCCTTGTTGCGCAGACCCAGCTCGATATTTTCCACCACCGTCTTCCAGGGAAACAGGCCGAACTGTTGGAACACCACGGCCCTGTCCGGCCCGGGCTGGCTCACTTCACTCTCCCCCACCAACACCTTGCCGCTGGAGGGAAACTCGAAACCGGCTGCCATGCGCAGGCAGGTGGTCTTGCCGCAGCCGGAAGGCCCCACAATGGCGACGAACTCCTTGTCGGCCACTTCCAGCTCCACGCCCTCCAGCGCCTTGACCGCCCCGCCGAAGCATTTACCGACAGTCTCAAAACGAATACTGCTCATCTGTCTCGTCCTCTCACTTATCCGATGCGGCGGTGGATGCGGGCTTCCAGCGCACGCAGGGCGACGTCAATGAGGACGCCAACGATACCAATGGCGGCCATGCCAACCATGACAGTGGATGTGGAAACGGAAGACTGGGCCTGCACCATCATGTAGCCCACGCCAGTGGAGGCCACGATCAGCTCCGCCCCCACAAGGGATTGCCAGCCCAGCCCGGCGCCAATCCTCAGCCCCGCCACGATGGACGGCACCGAGGCCGGCAGCAGCACCTCCAGAATGATGCGCCAGGAGGGTGTACCCAGCATTTCCGCAGCCTCGATATAGCGCGGGTCCACATGACGCGCCCCGCGATAGGCGTTCAGTAGACAGGGCGGAAACGCGCCGGTGAAGATGATGAGAACCGGACCACCGAAACCCGTGCCAAACCACAGGGCCGCGAAGGGCACCCAGGCGATGGGCGCGATGAAGCGCAGGGCGTCGAACAGAGGAGAGATGATATCATCCAGCAGGCGAAATCGTCCCATCAGCAGGCCCAGCGGCACACCGATAGCCGCAGCCAGAAAATAGCCTGCTGCAAAGCGCTCCACACTCGAACGCAGATGCTCCAGCAAGGTGCCGCCGGCATAGGCATGGGTGGTCAGGGCCATCAGCCGCTCCACCAGCTCCATCGGCCCCGGCAGAAAGACATGTCGCACCAACCCGCTGGCAGAAATGGCGGCCCACAATGCCAGGAAACAGACCAGACCGGCCGTGCCCAGAACGAAACGCCGTGTGGGATCGAGAGCGCCGGTCATGCCGCACCTCCCTTCACGCGCACCCAGCACAGCATGCGCCGCTCCACCATACCCAGCAGCGCTGTCGTAAGCGCCCCGAACACCGCAACGGACACCATGCCGACAAGGATCATGCCGGGATAAAGATCCTGCTGCGCAAGGTTCAGCAAATGACCTAACCCGGCCAGCGCCCCCACCAGTTCCGCCGCCACCAGCGTTGTCCAGCTGGCTTGCAGGGACAGACGCAGGCCGGTGAAGATCATGGGAGACGCCCCTGGGATCAGCACCTCGCGTACAAAACGCACACGCGGTGTCCCCAGCATGGCGGCCGCCTCAAGAATGGCCTTGTCGATTGAGCGCACCCCCGCATGTGTATTGATGACTGAGGGCACGAAGGCGGCAAAGAAGATGACCAGCATCTTCGCCGCATCGCTCAGACCCAGCCAGAGAATGGCCAGAGGAATCCAGGCCAGCGGCGGAATGGGCCGCAACAGCATGAAAACCGGATTGAGAAACGCCTCGGCTGTCCGGCTCCAGCCCATGAGCAGGCCGAGCGGAACCCCGATAAGGACGGAGAGGGCAAAGCCCATCGCCACCAGCTTCAGGGATTGCAGCACATGAATGAAAAGCGTGGCATCTCCATAGCCACGGAAAAGGGCCTGCGCAGCAGCAGACCATGTATCTGAAGGCGTCGGAAACCGGCCGGATGGCACCATTCCGGTGACGCTGGTCAACATGAACCATGTGACAGCGAGCACGGCGAACGCCGTCAGGCCTACAGCAGACCTGCGCCCCAACAACATGGATGTCCTCCCATATGTAAGCGCCTCTCTCCGGAGACGTTTTGCTTGCATCTGGCCTTTGCGGCTCTGGCGTTTGCAAGCGCTTACATTCAGGCTAACACCCTCCTTCTGACTGTCAAGCACGCATAAGACGAAAGTTGAATTTTTTTCCAGCAGAGGCGGCTACACGGAGGCAGAAGGCCTTCCATCACGAAATGTAACCGTATACATCTCAATCATTGATCAGGGATGAGGGGGGGGCAGAATATGCAGAAAAAGACAAAGGCCACTCTGGTCGATGTGGCTCGTCTGGCCGGCGTTTCCACCGCCACAGTCTCACGCGCCTTTTCTCATCCCGACCTGTTGCAGGGCGAGACGCTGGAGCGGGTGCGCTCCGCAGTTTCACAACTCAATTATGTGCCGGGTGGCGCGGCGCGCGCTCTGGCTTCAGGCCGCACCATGACCATCGGGGCCGTGGTGCCCACGCTGGACCACGCCATTTTCGCCCGCGCCATTCAGGCCATGCAGACCGAGCTGGCCGAGAATGGCTATCAGCTTCTTGTGGCGGCACATGATTACTCTCCCCTGCTGGAGGCCACCGCCGTGCGCGCCATGCTGGCGCGCGGTGTGGATGCGCTGATGGTGGTGGGTGCAGACCATCTTGATGATACATGGGCCCAGCTCACACAGGCCCCGGTGCCTGTTCTGCTCAGTTGGTCCTTCGATGAGCGCCTGCCGTCCATCGGCTTTGACAATGAACGCGCCGGCCAGATGGTCACCGAGCATCTTCTGGCGTTGGGGCACCGCCGGTTCGGTGTTATTTCCGGCTATCTGCATGCCAATGATCGCGCCCGGATGCGCGTGGCCGGCATTCGCGCGGCCTTGCATCGCCATGGTCTGGAACTGGGCGCGGCAGATGTGGTGGAGCAACCCTTCACACTTTCCGGGGGGCGCGCCGGGCTGGCGGCGCTTCTGGCCCGCGCCAGCCCGCCCACAGCCATCATTGGCGGCAACGATCTGCTCGCCATCGGCGCCATTTTCGAGGCCATCGCCACCGGGCGGGATGTGCCCGGGGAACTCTCCATTGTCGGGCTGGATGATTTGGAAATCGCATCCCACATCACTCCACCCCTAACCACCGTGCATCTGCCAACCACTGAGCTGGGGCAGAAAATGGCGGCCTATCTTCTGGCCCGCCTGAAAGGCACGGGGGATGAGACAGCGCAGACCATGCGCATTGAACTGCCGGTGGAGCTGGTGGTGCGCCGCTCTTCCGGCCCACCACCGAAGCCTGTCTGAAACGCGCACCACAGGTCCTCGTCACCCGACCCGAAGGCATGCCCGGACCGACGGAAGTGGCAACTGTGAACGTGTTTCCGAAGGTATAAAATTATCGAAATTTGCAAATTTATCGAAAATAATGCGACTTTCTTCGCATTTTCACCCGTTCCCCTGCCCCTCACCGCTGGCTGATAGTCAGCCCCAGCACCCGGATCAACCTTCAATTCCAACGGAATCGCAGGCAGTTATGACACAGCAGATCAAGCGGCTCATGGTCGCCAACCGTTCAGAGATCGCCATTCGCGTGTTTCGCGCGGCAACCGAACTGGGCATCGAGACTGTCGCCATCTATGCGGAGGAGGACCGCCTCTCCCTGCATCGCTTCAAGGCGGATCAGGCCTTTGTGGTCGGGGCCGGAAAGGGGCCGCTTCAGGCCTATCTGTCCATTCCCGACATCATCGCCACGGCGGTTGAGGCGGGCGTGGACGCCATTCATCCCGGCTATGGCTTTCTGTCTGAAAGCCCGGAATTCGCTGAGGCCTGCGCTGCTGCCGGCATCCGCTTCATCGGCCCCTCGCCCGATACGATGCGCCAGCTCGGCTCCAAAGTGGAGGCGCGCAATCTGGCCATTGCGGTAGGCGTGCCGGTGATGCCCGCCACCGATCCCCTGCCGGATGACCCGGATGAGATCCGCCGTCTGGCCGCGAAGATCGGCTACCCCGTCATGCTGAAGGCGAGCTGGGGGGGCGGCGGGCGCGGCATGCGCCCCATCACCAGTGAAGACCAGCTTCTGGATGCCGTTTCCGCAGCCCGGCGCGAGGCCGGGGCGGCTTTCGGCAAGGATGAGGTCTATCTCGAAAAGCTGGTGCAGCGCGCTCGCCATGTGGAAGTGCAGATTCTGGGCGATATGCACGGCAATCTCGTCCATCTGTTCGAGCGGGACTGCACCATCCAGCGCCGCCACCAGAAGGTGGTCGAACGCGCCCCCGCCCCCTATCTGGATGATGCCGCGCGCGCCCGCCTTGCGGAAGCCGCGCTGCGCATCGGCAAAGCCACCCATTATGTCGGGGCCGGCACCGTGGAATTCCTGATGGATTCCGACACCGGCGATTTCTACTTCATCGAGGTCAATCCGCGCATTCAGGTGGAGCACACCGTGACCGAGGAGGTGACGGGGCTCGATATCGTGAAGGCGCAGATCCGCATTGCCGAAGGCGGCCATATCGGCGCTGTGGCGGAAACCGGCATTCCCCGGCAGAAGGATATTCACCTTCAGGGTCATGCCCTGCAGTGCCGCATCACGACGGAAGATCCGGAACGCGGATTTGCGCCGGATTATGGCCGCCTCACCGCCTATCGCGGGGCCACGGGTTTCGGCATCCGGGTGGATGGCGGGACGGCCTATTCGGGCGCGGTCGTCACCCCTTTCTATGACGCCATGTTGGAAAAGGTGACAGCCTGGGCGGCCACCCCGGAAGAGGCCCTCGCCCGCATGGATCGCGCCCTGCGCGAATATCGCATCCGCGGCGTCACCACCAATCTGCCCTTCCTTGAAGCGGTGCTGAGCCATCCCGGCTTCCGCGCGATGAACTACACCACCCGCTTCATTGACGAGACACCCGAACTGTTCGATCTGCCCCGGCGCAGGGACAGGGCGACGCGTCTACTCACCTCCATTTCCGAAGTCACCATCAACGGGCACCCGGAAATGAAGGGCCGCATGGCCGTGCCCACGCTCAGCCATATGCCCAAGGCACCTCGCTTCGCCAATGCACCTGCGGATGGCACCAAACAGCTTTTCGACAGGCTGGGGCCGACCGGATTCGCCAGTTGGGTGCGTGAGCAAAAGCCGATCCTCATCACCGACACCACGCTGCGCGACGCCCACCAATCGCTTCTGGCGACCCGCATGCGCAGTGCGGATCTGGTGCCGGCGGCAGCGGCCTATGCCAGCGGCCTGCCGCAGCTTCTCTCGCTGGAATGCTGGGGCGGGGCCACCTTCGATGTGGCCATGCGCTTCCTGAATGAAGACCCGTGGGAGCGCCTCGCCGCCTTCCGCCAAAGCGCGCCGAACATCTTGCTGCAAATGCTGCTGCGCGGCGCCAATGGCGTGGGCTACACCAATTATCCCGATAATGTGGTGCGCTTCTTCATCGCCCGCGCAGCCGAGGCCGGCGTGGACCTGTTCCGCATCTTCGATTGCCTCAATTGGGTGGAAAACACCCGCGTGGCGATTGATGCCGTTTGTGAGGCTGGCAAGATCGCCGAAGGGGCCATCTGCTACACCGGTGACATCAATGATCCGGACCGAGCAAAATATTCGCTGAACTACTATACCGGCCTTGCGCGCGAGCTGGAGGCTGCCGGCTGCCACATGCTGGCCATCAAGGACATGGCCGGCCTGCTGCGTCCGCCAGCCGCCCGCGCGTTGGTGAAGGCCCTGCGGGATGTGACGGATCTACCCATTCACCTTCATATGCATGACACCTCAGGCATTGGCGGAGCGACGCTAATCGCCGCCATCGAGGCCGGTGTGGATGCGGTAGATGCGGCGACCGACGCCATGTCCGGCACCACCTCGCAGCCCTGCCTCGGCTCCATTGTGGAAGCCCTGCGCCACACCGACCGCGACAGCGGGCTGGATGCGGAAGCCATCCGCCAGATCAGCTTCTACTGGGAAGGCGTGCGCGCGCTCTATGCCCCGTTTGAAAGTGATCTGCGCTCGGGGGCCTCGGAGGTCTATCTGCATGAGATGCCGGGCGGACAGTTCACCAATCTGAAGGAGCAGGCCCGCGCTTTGGGGCTGGATGAGCGCTGGCATGAAGTTGCGCGCGCCTATCGGCAGGCCAATGACCTGTTCGGCGATATCGTCAAAGTCACGCCCTCCTCCAAGGTGGTAGGCGACATGGCGCTGATGATGGTGGCGCAGAACCTGACCCCTGCCGACGTGATGAACCCGGACCATGACATCGCCTTCCCCGCCTCGGTGGTGGAGATGCTGCGGGGTGATCTGGGCCAGCCCGCCGGGGGGTGGCCCGAGGCGCTGAGCCAGCGGGTGCTGAAGGATGAAACACCCAGCACCGCCCGCCCCGGTGCCCTGCTGGGTGAGGCGGATCTGGATGCCGCCCGCAAGCAGGCCGAACAGGATGCCGGCCGCGAGATCAGCGACAATGAGCTGGCCTCATGGCTGATGTATCCCAAGGTGTTCGCCACCTTCGCCCGCACCGTGGAAGACAGCGGCCCCGTCACCGCCCTGCCCACAGGGGCTTTCTTCAACGGCATGAAGCCGGGTGAGGAAATCGTAGTGGAGCTGGAAGCGGGCAAGACGCTCATCATCCGTCTTCAGGCAATCAGCGAGCCGGATGGGCAGGGGCAGGTGAAACTGTTCTTCGAGTTGAACGGCCAGCCCCGCGTCATCCGTATCGCCGACAAGAGCCGCGTTGTCGCCGGAGCCCGTCGCAAGGCGGAGGATGGCAATGCCAGCCATATCGCCGCCCCCATGGCAGGGGCCATCTCGTCCATCGCGGTCCGCCCGGGCCAAAAGGTCACCGCTGGCGAACCTCTGCTGACCATGGAAGCCATGAAGATGGAAACCACACTCAACGCACCCCGGGCCGGCGTGGTGCGCGAGATCCTCGTGAAGGTGCGCGACAATGTAGAGGCGAAGGATCTGCTGATCGTTCTGGAATGAGACTTCTACCAAAAACCTGACAGACAATGAAAAGGCCGGTTCATGGAACCGGCCTTTTTCATGCAATGATATGCCGCACGACATTTGCGCACGTTGTCAGCAGACAGGCCGCACATGGCCTCTGTCTCTGACATAAGCTCCATATGCGACAGCCTGGAATCAGGCACATCACAACATGCGCGAGCTTTTTTCGCAGATACGGACAACTCTGTCCCGCAGACACTGAAACCCGTAACTGAACTGGATTATCATTCCACCCATCGCATTCAGCTGCCCGTGTAGCTGACGGCTCTTGAGATCTGGAATGGCATTACGGCACAACGCCTTCCCTTTTTGCATCAAGCTTTTCGCGTCCGCGACGCCATTTCCAGCCGTTTTGGCGTGAACCGCATTGGCGGCTTTTCCTGCCGGAACCGACAAAATGTGAGCTCAGGCGAGAAGCTGGACTTCTTCCTTGTCGAACATACCGAACCCAACCTGTTGCTGCTGACAGAGCGTGACAGCCATCTGGATGTGATGATCGCCATCGCGACACAAGGTCCATACGTCACCATCACGGCATCGGTGGTGACGCACAATCTGTTTGGGCGTCTCTATATGCTGCCGGCTGATCCTGCACACCACATCATCGTGCCAGCCATGCTGCGCCGCCTGAAGCGCGCATTGTCAGCGCACAACACAGCATGAGGCTCAGGGCCGCGCGGAGGCCGGAAGCCCGAAAATGGCATCAAAGCCCCAATTGTAGAAGAAGGTATAGGCCAGAAAGAACAGGGTGAGGCCGATATCATAGATCAGAGCATCCAGCAGCGAGACCTCCAGCCACCACGCAAACAGCGGCACCAGCATCACCACCAGCCCGGCCTCGAACAGGCACGCATGAGCCATGCGCCGCTTCAGGCTGCGTCCGCGCACGCTCTGGCGCGCTTCCCATGCCTCGAACAGGGTATTGAAGATGAAATTCCAGGTCACCGCGACCAGTGAACTGGCCACCGCAACCACACCCGTATGCCCGGCGGACTGGCCCGTGACCCCGGCCAGCGCCAAACTGACAAACAGGATGGCCAATGCCTCATAAATGATGAGATAGACCACCCGGCGCGTGATGGCAGACATGACGTTCCTCTTTGACGTCCCCCACAGGGCGACTCCACCCCGGACAATGCGCCCCTATGAGCCTGATTTTCGCGGCTTTTTCCAGACCATCCGCAAAATCCCCTTAGCCGGCAGGTGGCAGGGCCGCATCCATCTGCTGACGAAGCTGCGCCAGCATACGGGTGAACAGTGCCTTGTCATCTCGCGCCCGGGCCAGTACCAGCGCGCCCTGAATGCCGCAGACGCTCACCTCTGCCAGTTCCAACGCAAGCCTGCTTTCCACACCTGCACGCACCAGCGCACCGGCGAGCGTCTCCACCCAACGGGTGAAATAGCCATTGATGGTGGCCGCGAACCTGTCACGCGTTTCATCCAGCGCGAACACGCCCACAAGGCACACTCGCCCGCCATCCTGAAAATAGGCGCTGACCTGCCGCCACATGGTTTCAAGCGCCGGGCCGGGCGGCTCCTGCTCCAGCGGCGTGAAGATGTGCGTTTCAAACCAGCCCTGGACATGAGCCAGAACGGCGGCCGCCATTTCCTCCTTCCCCTTGGGAAAGAAATGATAGAGGCTGCCCTTCGAAAGCCCCGTGCGCGCCGTGATGCGGCTGAAGCTGGCCCCCTCATAACCCAGCTCGCGAAACACTTCCGCAATGAGGGGAACGGTATCGGCCTTCTCATAAATTGTGCGCACGCGGGGCCCTGCCTTCATTCAGAAAGTTCGTTCACAGGCCAAGATCCGAAAGGCCGAGGTGATCATCCGGCCGCCGGCCCTGTGGCCAGTGGAATTTGCGCTCCGCCTCCGTGATCGACAGATCATTAATGGAGGCAAAGCGGCGCTGCATCAGGCCCTCGTCCGAGAACTCCCAGTTCTCATTGCCATAGGAGCGGAACCACTGGCCCGCCGCATCGTGCCATTCATAGGCAAAGCGCACGGCAATGCGATTGCTGCGGAAGGCCCACAGCTCCTTGATGAGGCGATACTCCTGCTCCTTCTGCCATTTGCGGGTGAGAAATTCCACAATCTGCGCCCGGCCGACAGGAAATTCGGCGCGGTTCCGCCAGCGACTGTCCGGCGTGTAGGCCAGAGAGACGCGCTCGGGATCCTGGCTGTTCCAGGCATCCTCGGCTGCACGCACTTTGGCGATAGCGGTTTCTTCGGTGAAGGGCGGCACCAGAGATGGCACTTGTGTGGGCGCAGGCATGCTTTCATCCTCAATTAGACCGATCTGATTTTATTAAACCGATCGGTTTATGATGGCAATATCCCCGTTCTCAGCCTGCCTTGTCATCGGCCATGGCGTGACATGGGAAATGCCCTCAAGAGGCGATCCATACGCCGTGATGACATTCCAGCCCGCCATGCCCTGAACAGGTCAGCCCTCGCCAACATGCTGGACCCGCCTGTTTCACCATGCTATCGCCGCAGGACGTGGAGAAATTCAGCCATGGTCATGCTTTTGCAACGACGACAGAAGTCATTGCGCCGCGCATCCCTGATGCCACACCTGACGCGATGCCAGGTGTGATGTCTGGTGTGATGTCTGGTGCCATGCACATGATCATGTGCGCCTGAGCCCGCCGGAAGGAAAGGCAAGCCGCTCACATCATCGGCCTGCGGGCGCGCCCGATTTGGCGCATCTCATCGGCCCCATCACCACGCTCTCCGATCCATCTTTTCCGGTCCACATCCTGCCTGCATCGCTATGGAGGATCATCTGACCGGCCTGCCCTGACTGTATGTCCATGACTGACCTGCCTCTCTCCATCAGCACAGAACATCCCGATGATGATCCGGGCATCGAGCGCCTGCATGCGCGCACCTTCGGGCCTGGACGCTATTCGCGCACGGCCTTCCGTATTCGCGAGAATACGCCGCATGAGCGCAACCTCTCCTTCAAGGCGCGGGTGGGCACCATGCTGGTGGGATCGGTGCGGCTCACGCGGGTGCGTATCGGCAATACGCCGGCTCTGCTACTGGGCCCGCTGACGGTGGAGCCGCCCTTCCAGTCTGTCGGTATCGGCGCCCAGCTGATGGAAACCGCACTGGATGCGGCGCGCGATGCAGGACATCGGTTGGTAGTGCTGGTGGGTGATGAGCCCTTCTATGGCCGCTTCGGCTTCAGGCAGGTGCCCTTCGGGTGCATCACCCTGCCCGGACCGGTTGATCCGACACGCATTCTGGTGGCCGAACTAGTGCCCGGCGCTATGGAAGGCGTCTCCGGCATGGTGTTTGGCGAAGGCGATATTCGCGATTGATGCCGACCTGCATTCGCGGCTGGCCCTGCCTATGGCAGCATATAGCGGAAAAATCGCGGAAGATCAGAGGGAGGCAAGCCGCCATGATGGCATCCTCCCCCGCTATTCTTGCAACCAAGGCACTATGATCAAAAGCCTACGACCGAGCCTTCTGAACCAGCCCGAGGACGAATTGACATCCATCGCATCCAGATCATTGCCGCAACGAGAGAAAAAAATCCGTTGAAGTGGATGGTCCTGCGATCGTAACGGGTAATGAGGCGACGGCAGGGCTTCATCCGGTTGAAACACGCTCGATACGGCTGCGGTGTTTGCAGGCCGTCTCATCGTGCGGGATGATGAGCTTGCGCGAATGGTTTGACGGGATCACTGCTTTGCCCCATGTCGGCGCTTAATCACCGCACGGCATTGCTGCATAGGATTTATCAGCCGGTATGGCGGTGCCGCTACGGCCATCCAGAAGCGCTGGCGCAAGTCCGCCGCGACCACACCCCTCTGTATCACACTGGCCCACCAAGTTAGCTCCCAAGCCTGGAGAGGGGCATCTTCCCATCGGGCGAAACACCTTGAGCCGCCTGACGCATGACCTGCCCCCGTCAACGGCCTGAAACTCGCCCCCCCTACGCCCCCCTGTCACAGAACAAAAAACGCCCCCGGTTTTCACCGGAGGCGTTCTGTTTTTCAGCACTGTTCAGGCGCAACTCACTCAGCGGCGACCGGCTGAGGTCGCACGCGCGACTGACGCTCCTGCTTGAGCAGTTCAGCCACCAGAAAAGCGGTTTCGATGGACTGCTCGGCATTGAGGCGCGGGTCGCACTGGGTGTGGTAACGATCCCGCAGGCCCTCATCCGTGATGGCGCGTGCGCCGCCGGTGCATTCCGTCACATCCTGCCCGGTCATCTCTAGATGCACACCGCCGGGGATGGTGCCCTCGGCCGCATGAACATCGAAGAAGGCGCGGATTTCCTTCTGCACCTGATCGAACGGGCGCGTCTTATAGCCGGAAGCGGCCTTGACGGTGTTGCCGTGCATGGGATCGCAGGACCACACCACCGTACGGCCTTCCTTCTCCACCGCCCGCACCAGCGCCGGCAGATGATCGCCCACCTTGTCCGCACCGAAGCGCGCGATCAGGGTGATGCGCCCGGCCTCATTGTCCGGCTGGAGAATATCCAGCAGACGGATCAGGCCATCAGGCGAGAGCGAGGGGCCGCACTTGATGCCGATGGGGTTATGAATGCCGCGGAAGAATTCCACATGGGCATGGTCGGGCTGGCGGGTGCGATCCCCGATCCACAGCATGTGACCGGAGGTGTCGTACCAATCACCCGAGGTGGAATCCACCCGCGTGAGGGCCTGCTCATAACCCAGCAGCAGCGCCTCATGGCTGGTGAAAAAATCCGTAGAGCTGAGCTCGGGATGGTTTTGCGGATCAATGCCGCAGGCCCGCATGAAGTCCAGCGCCTCGGTGATCCGGTTCGCCAGCTCCTGATAACGGGAGGACTGCGGCGAATCCTTCACGAAACCCAGCATCCAGCTGTGCGCATTACCGAGATTGGCATAGCCTCCATTGGCGAAGGCGCGCAGCAGGTTCAGCGTGGCGGCGGACTGGCGATAAGCCTCAATCTGCCGGCGCGGATCGGGCACACGGGCGGCATCGGTGAAGCCGATATCATTGACGATATCACCGCGATAGCTCGGCAGCGTCACGCCATCCACCGTCTCCGTATCGGAGGAGCGGGGCTTGGCGAACTGGCCGGCAATACGGCCCACCTTCACCACCGGCGAGCCACCGGCAAAGGTCAGCACCACCGACATCTGAAGGAAGACGCGGAAGAAATCGCGGATATTGTCTGCGGAGTGCTCGTCAAAGCTCTCGGCGCAATCACCCCCCTGCAGCAGGAAAGCCTCGCCACGCGCGACGCGGGCCAGTTCCGCCTTCAGCTTGCGGGCCTCGCCTGCAAACACGAGCGGGGGATAGGATGCCAGCTTAGCCTCAACTTCCGCGAGTGCGGCCTTGTCTGGATAATCTGGCATCTGGACGCCGGGATACGACCGCCAGCTCTCCGGACGCCAGCCTTCGGCGCGGCGGGAAACCGGGGCGCCAGAAACAGGTGCGGAGTGAGGGCGGGTCACCATTTGACTCTCCATAATCATCTGACCGAGGCAGAATATCTGCCACGGGCCAGCATGGGTGTTCCTCTTGTGTTCATCCAGCCAGCGCGGGGCTTATACACGAACAAGATGGCATTCAAAAGGAAGAAGCAACCATCTTGCGCCGCAAATGCACCCAAGCCATGCTCTTCAGCCCGTGAAAGCGGTCGTCTTTCCGTCTTTCCTTCAGCATCGCCTTCGCCTATGTCTTCTCCAGATGGCGCTTTTTCGGCAGCCTCTGAAGATATATCCCGGCCTTCCTCCTCTCTCGTGTCTGTTGCGGGACACGCCCGACCGACGAGTCCTTCATGGCAAAATCCAAGGCTGCTTCATCCGAGAAGGATGGTGCATTGAAGGGCGGCGCTTTCCTGCCCTTCGCGGAATTTGTGACCATCATCGCCCTGATGATGGGCCTGACAGCCTTTTCCATTGATAATCTGCTGCCAGCCTTTCCGCAGATGCGGGATCATTTCGGGCTGGAAAATGCGAATGACATCCAGATCACCATCTATGCCTATCTGATCGGCTTTGGTGCGGCGCAGATCGTGTATGGCCCGCTTTCGGATGTGTATGGCCGCCGCCCCCTGCTGGCCGCCGGCCTCGCCATTTATATTGCCGGCGGGCTGCTGGCCCTGTTCACAGATGATTTCTTCTGGCTGATCGTGGCCCGTGTCGTGCAAGGCATCGGTTCAGCCTCCCCGCGCGTGCTCTCTGTCGCCATTGTGCGTGACCGGTTTGCGGGGCGCGACATGGCGCGCATCATGTCCTTTGCGATGATGGTGTTTCTCACCGTGCCCATCATCGCCCCGGCTCTGGGCAGTCTGGCGCTCGCCTTCGGGCCCTGGCATCTCATCTTCATCTTCATGCTGGCTCTGGCCGTGCTGTTGTGGGTCTGGTTCGGCCTGCGCATGCCGGAGACGCTGCACCCGGAATATCGCCAGCCCCTTTCAGTGCACGCCATCGCGCAAGGCATTCGCCTTACGATCAGCAACCGGCGGGCGGCTGGCTATTCCACAGCCATTGGCTTCATGGTGGCCTGCCTCATGACCTATGTGGGCACCTCCTCGCAACTCTTTGAGGATGTGTATCATCTCGGGCACTGGTTTCCGCTGGTGTTTGCGCTGGTGGCCAGCGTGATGGCTCTGGCCTCCTTCACCAACGCCATGTTGGTGCGGCACGTCGGCATGCGCCGCCTCTCCCATGGCGGGCTGGTGGGTTTCATCATCATGGCAGCGCTCATGGCGCTTGTCGCCCTGCTCTGGGAAGGCCGTCCGCCTTTGCTGTTGTTTGTGGGGCTTGTGGCGGTGACACAGTTTCTGTTCTCGCTCACCGCCCCCAATTTCAACTCCATGGCCATGGAGCCGCTGGGGGCGATTGCGGGCACGGCCTCTTCCTTCATCGGCTGCTACACCACGCTTCTGTCGGCCATTCTCGCCATGATTGCGGGACAGGCATTTGATGGCACGGTTCTGCCGCTGAGCCTGTCTTATCTGGTGATGGGGTTGGCGGCATTGGTATCCGCATTATGGGCGGAGAACTGGCGTCTGTTTGGCCATCAGGACTGAAACCCCGGATACAAAAAGGGCGGGTGGCATGAAGCCCCCGCCCTTTTTCATGTTTCGGAACATGCGCTGCAGATGAGGCTCAGTTCGCCTTGGTCCGCATCGTCACCAGCTCTTCTGCGGCCGTGGGATGGACCGCGACAGTCCGGTCGAAATCCGCCTTGGTCGCACCCATGCCCAGCGCAATGGCCGCAAGCTGGATCATCTCGCCCGCAGCCTCTCCGATGATGTGACAGCCCAGCACCCGGTTGGTCTCGGCATCCACCACCAGCTTCATGAACATACGGGTCTGGCTGCCGGACAACGACGCCTTGAGGGGGCGGAAGGCGGATTTGTAGATATCCAGCTTGTGACCCTTCCTGCGCGCCTCTTCTTCCGTCAGGCCCACTGTGCCCACCTCCGGCTCGGTGAAGACGGCGGTGGCGATCAGGCTGTGATCGACAACCCAAGGACTGTTACCGAAGACCGTATCGGCAAAGGCATGGCCTTCACGAATGGCGACGGGCGTCAGGTTCACGCGATTGGTGGCATCTCCCACCGCATAGATGGAGGGTACGGAAGAGCGAGAATTTTCATCCACCACCACCGCGCCCACCTTGTCGAGCGCGACGCCGGCCTCTTCCAGCCCCAGATCCTGCGTGTTGGGAGTGCGGCCAATGGCGAGCAGCACCTCATCCACCTCGATCACATGACCATCGGTGAAGGTGACACGCCTGGGACCGTTTGCGTCTCCCGAAACCGCCTCGATGCGGGTCAGCCCCTTTTCCTTCACCATCTGGATTCCTGCGGCCTCAACCGCTTCCAGAATATGGGTGCGCACCTCTTCATCAAAACCGCGCAGCACATGGCCACTGCGCGAAACCAGATGCACTTCCGCGCCCATGGCGCGCAGCATGAAGGCGAATTCCAGCCCGATATAGCCGGTGCCCTGAATGAGAATGCGCTTGGGGAAAGCCGGGAGATCAAAAATCTCGTTGGAGGTGATGGCCAGTTCCCGCCCGGGAATATCCGACCCCAGAGAAGGCCGTCCACCGGTGGCGATGAGGATATATTTGGCCGAAACCTCTTCACCCGTGGCCACGATGCGCACGCTGTTGGGGCCTGTCACCACCGCACGGGAGGGCACCTGCTCAACGCCAGCCGCCTCGGCATTGCGCTTGTAGATACCTTCGAGGCGGGCGATTTCCTTATCCTTGGCGGCCACCAGAGCCGACCAGTCAAAGGCGGCCTTACCCACGCGCCAGCCAAAGCCGGCCATATCCTCCAGTTCATGCGCATAACGGGCGGCATAGACGAACAGTTTCTTGGGCACGCAGCCCCGAATGACACAGGTGCCACCCGTGCGGAACTCTTCCGCCATCATCACCCGCGCACCATGCTGCGCCGCAATGCGCGCGGCGCGTACGCCCCCCGAACCGGCCCCGATGACGAACAGATCCACTTCCTTGCGCGACATCTGCCACTCCCTTCCAGCTTTCATGACCGGCCGCATATCATGACGACCGGCCCGGCCCATGCCCACCCCTGCCGTGGTGATTGAAGGAGGGGCGGCATGACGTCAAGCCGCCATTGCCTGTGCATGCCTTCTGGCTGTCTTGCGCCGGGCTGCCTTTCAGTGCTTCAAGGACAGACTATGATGAGGGAGGAACAATTGTTGCGAATGGCCCTTCTGCCATGATGGACACTGAAATCCCTCCCCACTGGCTGGGTGCGGCGCCGCTGGATGTCGGCACATGGCGCTTTGCCCTGCCACCCATTCTGCGAGCACTCATTCCGCACAAGGGGCAGGTGTGCATCCTTGTCGTGGAAGATGCCGGCCCCGCGCCCCGGCTCACACTGGAGGGACGCGGCGGGCGGCAACTGGGGCACTGTACCGTGAGCGGCAGCGGCCCCTGCGCCGTGCTGCTGCCCGGCGGCACCCGCCGAATCATCCTGTCGTCCTCATCCACGAAGACCGACACGGCGCCAAGGCTGGGCTATTATCCGCTCGACAAGGTGGGGCTGAAGCTCCACGCCTTTCTGCATGGCAGTTTTGGCGAGCCTTCCGTCTCCAGACGCTGGAAGGCGGCCGGCGCGGCAGCCCGGACCCTGCGCGGGGCGCTGATGGCGCTGGTGGAAGAGCGCAATCGCACCAGCCCGGAGGCTGCAGCAGCCTATCAGCACTATCGCAATCGCCATGTTGAGGATTTTCTGCCGGTACCATCGCCGGATGCGGCCCCGCGCCTCTCCTTCCTTAGCGCTGCCGGGGATCTGCCTGTTGAAACGCTCTCCCAATGTGCACAGGCGCTTGATCGGCAGACGGACCGCGCCTTCGAGTGGATTCTGGCCCTGCCCGCCCATCGCGCCGGTGACATGGAGGAGATCCGCACTCAGCTTGCGCCCCAAGCCGGCCCCCTGCTTGAGGTCCGGCTGGTCTGTGCGGCGGGGTCATCTCGCACCAGCCAGCTTCAGGTCGCTCTGGATACGGCGCAAGGCGAACTGGTGAGCCCGCTGAACCCGGCAGGCACGCCCACGCGTGATGCCGTGGCGATGCTGCGGGATGTCTTCGCCCATCACCCGGATTGCGCCCTCGCCTATACGGATGAAGAACTGCGCGATGCCGATGGCGCGCCCCTGCGCGGTCGCTTCAAGCCAGCCTTCAACCGCCATCTGCTGTATGCGACGGGCTATATCGGCGCGCTCATGGCCCTGCCCCGGGCAGATGCCCTGCGCCTTGGCCTTGATGAGCAGATGGAAGAGGCCAGCCTGTTCGACCTTCTGCTGCGCCACACCCGGATGCTGGACAGCGCGCAGATACGCCATGTGCCACGCATTGCCTTCAGCGCGCCAGCCGGGGCGGACACAAGGCCCGGCTTTTCCCCGCAACAGGGCCTCCATGCTGCCAGAGCACTGGAACAGGCACTGGGCGTGCCAGTGGAGCGCAGCGCGGATGAGCGATTCCTGCGTCCGCTCTATCCTGTGCCTCAGCCAGCCCAGCTCGTCTCCATCGTAGTGCCCACGCGCGACCGGGCGGACCTGTTGGGCATGGCCCTGCGCACGCTGATCGACAAGACGACTTATCGCCAGTTTGAGATCATCATCGTCGATAATGGCTCGGAGGAACCGGAAACCTTCGCCCTGTTTGACGAGATCCGCGCCGCATGGCCGCAAACGCAGGTGGTGCGCGACAATGGGGATTTCAATTATCCGCGCATCTGCAATGCCGGCGTTGATGCGGCGCAGGGTGAACTCATCCTGCTGCTGAACAATGATATTGAGGTGATTGACGGCGCATGGCTCTCGGAAATGGTCGCGCTGGCCGCCCTGCCCCGCACCGGCGTGGTGGGCGCGAAACTACTCTATCCAGACCATAGCGTGCAGCATGCCGGCGTGATTGTGGGCCTGTTCCGCTATGCCGGGCACTGGTTCGCCCACAGCCCCGAACAGGCCGAAGGCTATGAAGGCCGGCTGCAGGTGCGCCAGAACCTATCCGCCGTCACCGGGGCCTGCCTGCTCATCCGCCGTGATGTGTGGGAGAAGACCGGCCCGCTGGATGCCGAACGTTTCGCCGAGGACTGCAATGATATCGACCTGTGCCTGCGTGCCCGCCGGGCCGGCTTCGATGTGGTGTTCACCCCCCATACCGGGCTCATCCACCATGAATCCGTCTCCCGCGGGAAGAAACGCTCCAAGGCGCATCGCGAGCGCCTGAAGGCGCAGCGTGCCCGCATGGAAGAGACCTGGGGCACCTCCACCTTCGTGGACCCGCACTACAGCCCGAACCTTGCCCGCAAGAGCCTGTTCGCCACACTGGCCCAACACCCCGAAGGTCCGCGTGATCCACGCATGGATGCAGTGTGAGGCAGGAGCTTTTCAGCCTCACACTGCATCCAAGAAAAAAGCCGCCCTTCCTCACGAAAGAGCGGCTTTTCCAGATATGAACCCAGCCCAAAGGCCGGTTGAGAGCTCAGATATCGAAGCCCTTCTTCCTCATCTCGGCGCGCACACGCTCTACGGCTTCAGCATTCATGGACGCGCCCCAGACCTGGATGGACCGGATAGCGTCCTGTACGATAGCCGGGCGGTCCGCCACCATCTTCATGCCTACAGGCGAGTTGTAGAAGGTCAGCGCCTCCTTCAGCTCATTTTCTGTGAAGCGGGCCGCATAAATCTTGGCCAGCAGGTCCAGAAGTTCGCTCTTGCGCTTCTCGAACTCAGGACGCACAGCCACAGCTGCATCGCGCAACTGCTGGGCCAGATCCGGGTTGGTCTGCAGGAAGGATAGCGCAGCGCCATCCACAATATTGCCGATCACGCCATCAAAGGCGCGGGCTTCACCATTGGCGATCACCAGATCCTTGGCCAGAGCCAGCTGCTGCGCGGTCGGCTTGGCGGTGGCCTGCTGCGCCTGCGCTAAGGTGACGCCCAGCGGGCTCGCACCCAGCAGGGCCACGGACAGAAACGCGGCTGAGAAAAGACCGGAAGCCCGGCGTACGCGGTGGAATGAGGGCATCCTATCCTCCAGAAAACGGTTGTTCACTTGTCGCCTTCCAGAACCGTAACCCCTGCGGGACCGGCCAGAATGGCGCGCCGGGCCATACCGATAAAAAGCCCGTGTTCGACAACGCCGGGCACTTCTGCCAGAGCCGCCGCCAACCGGGCCGGATCGGGAATAGCTCCCAGATGGGCATCCAGAATGAGGTTCTGCTGATCGGTGATGAAAGGATGACCATCCGCATCTCGGCGCATGGTCAGCTCACCCGAGCAGCCCGCAGCCGCAATGGCCAGCTTCAGATGATGGGCGATGCTCTTGACGCCGAAATCCACCACCTCGATGGGCAGGGGAAAACGCCCAAGCACATCCACATTCTTGGTGTCATCGGCAATGACGATCATGTCTTTCGCGGCGTGCGCCACAATCTTCTCACGCAACAGGGCGCCACCGCCCCCCTTGACCAGTGCAAGGCCAGGGCCGATCTCGTCCGCGCCATCCACGCACAGATCCAGTTCGCCCAGTTCATCCAGCGTGGCGATTGGCACGCCCAGCTCAACGGCCTGCGCCAAAGTCTGCTCGGAGGTGGGCACACCCACCACATTGAGGCCGCTATGCACCTTCTCAGCCAGCAGATCCACGAAATGCCGGGCGGTGGAGCCGGTGCCGAGGCCGAGGCGCATGCCGTCCTGCACATATTCGAGAGCACGAGCAGCGGCGCGACGCTTGAAGTCTTCGGCTGGGGCCATCGGCTGTTTCCCTGTGTCGGGCGTCGGCAGGCTGGCGGCTGACCTGTCTGGCCAGTTGCCCCTGACGGCGCGATGCGCAACGAGAACCTGCCCCGCAGGGTTCAGGTCCACCCCCACTCTCAAGAGCAGCGGCTCTGGCCTGCTCTAGCGCTGATCCTGCCTGGCGACAAGCAGAACACGCGCTCTTGCTTTTGAGCGACCCGGATGTAAGGCGCGGCTCAGGAGTGGTGCAATTGCCCCTCAGCGTGCCTGTGGCGTGCATTGCAGGCGCGATTCCACTGCACCCTTGGCATTGAGGAAATCACGCACATAACAAATACTCATCTCGCCGGAGGCGCGGTTCACGCGGAAGATGCCGGTTTCCCCGGTATAATTGGTGGGCACCAAGCCATAATCCCCCGGCTTTTGCGGCCCCGCCCCATCGCCTTGCGGAAAACAGCTTGTCACGCCCAGATCATTTCCCTGCGGGCGCTCGAACTGGCAGACGGACATTTCCCCCGTGAGCCGGTTCACGCTGTAGACGCGATTCGCATCATTGGAGGGTGGCGTCGCGAAATCGAACCCCGATTCCGCCCCTGCCGGTTGCTCCTGCGCCTGCGAAACACCCGGCAGGCCGAAGCCGGCCAAAGCAAAAGCGCACATGGCAAGCGTACACCGGGCAATTGCCCGTACGCACCCGGCACCACCCATCTGGGCAGGAGTGGTTCTGGCAAACAGGAGGGTCATGCTTTTCTCCATCCGTCATCCGGGCCAGACCAGCATTCAGCATGGCATCTGGCCGCGACGCTGGCCTCTTCCGGCTCAAGCCTTTATGCCATTGCATCACGATAGCCGCCAGAGTGACCGAGGAGCGCGTTCATGACTATAACCCAGCCGCCTGTCATTGCCTTCGATCTGGATGGCACGCTGGTGGATACCGCGCCCGATCTTCTCAACGCGCTGGATGCGGTGCTTGAACCGCTGGGCATCGCGCCTTCAGACCGGGCCGTGGCCCGCAACTATATTGGTGGCGGCGCCCGCCTGATGATTGAGCGCGCCCTTGCCAGCGCCGGTCACAGCCCGGCAGAGGGGCAGATCAGCGAACTGAACCGGCTGTTTCTGGACCATTATGCCGCTCATATCGCGGATGGATCGCGCCCCTATCCGGGCACGGTGGATGCACTGGAAAGGCTGACGGCGCAGGGCGCGCAACTGGCCGTGTGCACCAACAAGAAGGAGCATCTGGCCCGCATCCTTCTCGACCGGCTGGATCTCACCCGCCATTTCTGCGTCATCACCGGGGGCGACACCTATGCCCAGCCCAAACCGAACCCGCTGCCGCTCACCCGCACCGTGGAACTGGCCGGCGGCACCCTTCAGCGCGCTGTGATGGTGGGAGACAGCCGGACAGATGTGGCAGTGGCGCGGGCCTGTGCGGTGCCCGTGGTTGCGGTATCTTTCGGCTATACGGAGATTCCACCGGAGGAGCTGGGGGCGGACACGCTGATTCATCAGTATGATGAACTGGACCATGCCCTGTGCACCCTTCTACCTGCTTTGCAGGACGCATAGGCTGGAGCACAAAAAGGCAGATGGCAGAAGGCTTCTTCTGCCCTTCTGCCCCGTGGGCCGCCGGGCGCTTCTGTGGATATCTTGTCAGAATAGCACGGCCAGACAACACTGGCTTGACATCCACTCCACCTCATTTTAGACAGCAGACCTCGCCGACGGCGCGAGGGCGATTAGCTCAGCGGGAGAGCACTCCCTTCACACGGGAGGGGTCACTGGTTCAATCCCAGTATCGCCCACCATTTCCTCACTCTCAGAGGAAATGAAGACCGCGCAAAAGCATATCGGCATTTTCCAAAAAGCAGCCTCGCAAAACAGACCGGATGCCGTCTGGCAGACTAACCGGCTTCAGTCCACCATTTCCACCCGGTTGCGACCTCCGCTCTTGGCAAGATAGAGCCCGTTGTCAGCCCGCCGCAGAATATCATCAAATTCCACATCTTCGGGGCGATACATGGATAAACCTGCAGAAATGGTCAGCGGCATGATATTGGCCCCATCCCTGTAGGGCTCATTCTCCACTGTATTGCGCAAGCGCTCGATGAAGGAGAGGGCCCCACGCGCATCCGCCCCGCGCAGCAGCACCACAAATTCCTCCCCTCCACAACGGGCAATCATGTCCCTGCGGCGTGCCTCACCACTCAACAATTGCGCCAAATGCATCAGCGTCTTGTCGCCAATATCATGCCCATAGCTGTCATTGATCACCTTGAAATGATCGACATCCAGAATGGCCACACCCAGACCGCTCCCATCCCCACGTGCTTCTTCAAATGCTTCCTTGCCACTCTCCACCAGCGCCCGGCGATTGGGCAAGCTGGTGAGATAATCGGTAGCGGCCGCCTTTTCGAGTTGACGTCGCAGATTATCCGTACACATCAGCACGAATGCCGTAGTTCCTGTGACCGGTAGAAGAGACAGCACAAAAGGTGCGAGCAAATTGATCCAGTCTTCATGATTCTCGATCGCAATATCCTGACCAAAATGTACGGATATATAATAAATTGCACGCACCGTTCCGTATGATATGGCCAAGGCGAGTAATGCCATGAGCATTTTTCTACTGTTTGATGTATCATCCTGGCCATTATGCAGCAGAACGACCAGACAATACATTATAATATAAAACTGTACTGACGAAACTAGGAGCATTCGCACGCCGAAATGCGGATAGATTTTCGAAAACCAGAAAACAGCCAGTGTCCCCGCCAGAGCCGGCAGAAACTGCCAGCCACAGCGGGGACGATCATAAAAACGCTCCAGGGCGCACAGGTAAAAGGTGAGGCCAAACATGATGGCGCCATTGGCCGCCATCAGCATCAGTGTCCGGGGCGTATATCCGCTCAAGATGAAAGATGCGCAGCCCACGGCCAGCATGACAGTGCCAATCTGCCAGTCACGCGCCGCAGCGCGCAAACGACCAGACAAATCGCCGTAGATCACGGTCAACACCGCCCCATTTGCGAGGATTGAAAATGTCACCGCCGCAAACAGAATTTGCGGATCTATCCAGACCATTACCCCTCCCCGCTCCGCCCTTTCCTGCCGTGCTCCGGCTGGCACGCCTCAGGCCAGTGCCCGCAACACAGCTCCCCACAAAGGCTGCCTCCGCCCGATAATACGGAGGACGAACAAGGTGTTCACCTCAGTATAAACCCATAATTTGCTTCTTATCTGTGCAGACACAACAACCAGAGCCGCGCATCGCAATGTGCCCGTCCACACCCGGCAAGGCCGACCCGGGGTTATTGTGATTACGTGTCACAATCCAGCACAAAGCACCCAATAATTTCATTTGCCTGGAACCCGACGCCCTCTCATAACGTTGTTCTTAGGCCTCATTCAGCGGGGCGGAAAAGGCGTGCCTGCTGTAGAGAGACGTGACGGCGTCTCCATCCGGACACATGAAGGGGACATGGCTATGGAAAATGCACAGATTGGCTGGATTGCAGCCATCATCATTGGTGGCATCGCAGGCTGGATCGCCTCCGCCATCATGAATACCGGCACCGGCATTGTCATGAATATCATTCTTGGCATCATCGGCGCGGCGATCGCCAGTTTCCTGTTCAGCTTTGTTGGAGTCGGGTTTGCCGGGTGGTTCGGCTATCTGATCGCAGGCGTTGTGGGGGCATGTATTCTGATCTGGATTGTCAGGGCCGTTAAAAATTAAGACCCACGGACACAACAAAGGTGCATCTGCCCGAAATGCAGGCGCACTTTTTTCATATAAATCACAAAAACAGAACTTTGATTTTGATAATAGTATTTCTAAATTGCATTTTTGCACAATCAACATTGCACCCCACACCCTTCGCAAACAGGGGGTAACGCTCTTAATATCCCGGCCACACTGATAGACAAAAGGCAGGATATTGCATCATGAAGGGGCGTGCTCTTTTCGCCATGGTACTGGCTGGCACCATTTCGGCTTTTGGCGCCACCACCATCACTTCCGCCGTCTGGGCACAAGAGAAGACCGAAACCGTGGCTGTGAAGGTTCCTGCCGGCACCTATCAGCTGGATCCAACCCACGCCATCCTACTCTGGTCCTACCGTCACAACACAATTTCCAATTATACGGGCCGCTTCGACAAGATTTCTGCAACCCTGAAGCTGAATCCGGCAGATATTTCCCGGTCTTCCATCAGCTTCACGGCAGACCCTGCCTCGGTCGATGTGGCCTATCCGGCGGATTACAAAGGCACACACCCCAACAGCGCCTATGCCAGCTGGAAGGAAGAACTGGCACGTGATCCGCAGTTTCTGAATAGCGACAACTTTCCGAAAATCACCTTCACCTCCACCAAGGTGGAGCAGACCAGCCCGACCACGGCCAAGGTTACCGGCGACCTCACCTTTCTGGGCGTCACCAAACCGCTCACCCTGGATGCAACCTTTGAAGGCGCGATTGAAAGCCACCCCTTTATGAAGGTTCCGGCTGTTGGCTTCTCGGCTGTCGGCACGTTCAAGCGCACTGATTTCGGCCAGGAGGTCGGCTTTGTGGGCAATGAAGTGACCATCCGCTTTGATGGTGAATTTATCCAGCAACTCGCCAGCAAGTGAGCCTGTACAAGTGAGACGTGGGCTAACGGACAGCCCCGCCCACCTGTGCCCGCTTCTTTCAGCTGCACTACAAAAAAGCCCCGGCACAGTGCCGGGGCTTTCCATTTCGGCACAAGGAGCAGATCAGTCCGCCAGCGCCTTGTCCAGAATCTCGTTCAGGCGCGCACTGTCGGGCGCCAGATCCGGCGAGAGGCGGGCAATGACATTGCCATTGCGATCCACCACGAATTTCTCGAAGTTCCACAGCACATCCGTGTCATTGGCCGGATGAATGTCGAACCCGGCCAGACGCTCCCGCATGGCCGTGGTGTTCTCGGCCTTGGGCTGGGCGGCGATCAGCGCGTCATAAAGCGGATGCCGGTCTTCCCCCACCACCGAAATTTTCGAGAACATGGGGAAGGTCACCCCATAATTGGTGGAGCAGAAGCTGGCGATCTCCGCTTCGCTGCCCGGCTCCTGAGCTTTGAAATTGTTGGCCGGGAAGCCCAGAATTTCCAGCCCCTTGTCGTGCTTGGCCTCATAGAGCTTCTGCAGCGCTTCATACTGGGGCGTGAGGCCGCATTTGGAGGCCACATTCACGATCAGCAGCACCTTGCCGCGATAATCGCCAAGAGTGGCCGGGGTGCCATCAATGCGCTTGAGGGGAATGTCGTACAGGGAATTCGCCACGGTTCTGCCTCCTCAGGGCTGATTCAGTCCGCGCCTTCTGCGGGCGGCCCATCCTGCACTGATGCGGTTTCAGCCGCCAGCCTTGCAAACCGATGTCATGCTCCCCATACCGGCTTTTAAACAGGTGCCGGAATGCATTCTTCTGAAGCATGCCGCCATAACAACCTGCCATGCGAGAGGGTAACTGGCCTGAATGCGAGGAACAGTTTAGAAGACCTCTAAATTATTCACGCCAACGGTATCCGCCCATGCGCAAGATCAAGCTGGCCCTTTGGGGCTTTCTGCTCCTTCTCTCCCTATTATGGCTGTGGGCAGACCCTGCCGTGTTCGAAGCCTCCGGCTATTTCCCGCTGCGTGGGTTTGCCATTCAATATACAGGCATCCTCGCCATGGGAGTGATGAGCCTGGGCATGATACTGGCCCTTCGCCCACGCTGGCCCGAGCGACGGCTGGGCGGGCTGGACAAGATGTATCGCCTGCACAAATGGCTGGGCATCACCGCGCTTGTTGTCGCCATCATGCACTGGATCTGGGCCCAAGGCACCAAATGGGCCGTGGGCTGGGGCTGGCTGGTGCGCCCGCCCCGCGGGGCCCGTGCGCCCATTGAAAACCCGGTGGAAGCCGCCCTTTCCACATGGCGCGGCACTGCCGAAAGCTGGGGTGAGTGGACATTTTATGCCGTGCTGGTGCTGCTCACCCTCGCACTGGTGAAATGGTTTCCTTATCGCCTGTTCTACAAGACCCATCGCCTGCTGGCCCTCACCTATCTGATACTGGTGTTCCATACTGTGGTGCTGATGAAATACGCCTACTGGTCCACCCCTATCGGCTGGGTCATGGCACTGCTGCTGGCGGGTGGAACATATGGCGCCATCATCACCCTGATACGGCGGGTGGGGGCCAGCCGGCAGGTGGAAGGCACCCTTGTGTCTCTCACACATTTTCCGGGCGTGAGGGCGCTGGAAAGCGTGATCAGCCTGCCGCAGGGATGGCCGGGGCACAGGCCCGGGCAATTCGCCTTCGCCCTTTCAGACAGCAGTGAGGGCGCACACCCCTATACCATTGCCTCAAGCTGGAATGATGCGGAGCGCTGCATCACCTTCATCACCAAAGGGTTGGGTGATCACACCAACCACCTTCCAGAAAAGCTGAAGGTGGGGCAGAAGGTGCGGATAGAAGGCCCCTATGGCTGCTTCACCTTTGATGATAACCGTCCTCGGCAGATCTGGATTGGCGCGGGCATCGGCATCACGCCCTTCATTGCCCGCATGAAGCATATGGCCCTCCAGGCCCATGCGCCGGACTGGCCTACCGGACAGCAGATCGACCTGTTCCATACCACCGGCGATGTTGATAAGGCCGGGCTGGAACTGCTGGTGGAGGATGCCCGGAAAGCCAATGTGCGCCTTCACCTGCTCATCAGCGGGCGCGACGGTCGGCTGAATGGTGAGAAGATCCGCACCGAAGTGCCGCACTGGCAGGAGGCCAGCCTGTGGTTCTGCGGACCTGTTGGCTTCGGCACCGCCCTGCGGCAGGATTTCGCCGCCCATGGGCTGCCGGTGGATCAGCGCTTTCATCAGGAACTGTTCGAGATGCGCTGAAAGCTCTTCGCCGATCTCCTGCCCCCTATCTTTTGCGCCAATCGATGGACAGTCTCTGCAATTTGCGCCGCAAGGCGGACCCTTCCATCCGGATCAGCCGGGCCATGTGGGCCAGATTGCCATTGCTGCGCTGAAGCTGGGATATGAGATATTCGCGCTCGAACCGCTCCCGCGCCGCCCGCAATGGAAGGGTGAGAATCTGCCCTTCCGGCCGACGCAAGCCGGCTGTGGGCTCCGGTGGCAGCATATCCGCCCGGATGACGGTTTCTCCCGTCGCAGCGGCACAAATCAGCATCTGCTCCACCATATTGCGCAACTGGCGCACATGACCCGGCCACGCCCGCGTCTGAAGCACATCCATCGCGCCCGGCATGATGTAACAGGCGGGGAGGCCGCTGCTGCGGGTGAGGTGTTCCATAAAACAGGCAATGAGAGCTGGAATATCCTCCCGCCGCTCATCCAGTGTCGGCACACAGATCAGATGCATGGGCAGTTCGTGAATCAGATGCGCCTTGTTCGCATCATCCTCTCGCGCGCTGCACGCCAACAGACGCAGTTGCACAGGCGAGCCAGCAGCGGAGGACCGAAAGCTTCCGGGGTTCAACGCCTCCAGCAGGCGCATCTGCAGATGGGGTGCCAGTTCCGCAATATCATCCAGAAACAGGGTTCCACCCTGCGCCCTCTCAAGTGCGCCTGGCCTGGGGGTTTCATGAGATTTGGATCTGCCGAACAATGCGTTTTCCTGCCATTCGACATCCCGGTGTGTCAGCCTGCAAGTGATGAATGGTCCGGGGAGACGGTGCGAGGCCGCGTGCAGCAGCCGGGCCACCAGTTCCCGTCCGGAGCCTGCAGGGCCATGCAGTAAAAGCGGCTCCTGATGCATCGCCGCCTGCTGCATCTGTATCCGCAGGGCCTCCATGGCTGGCGACTGCCCGACAAGCTCGGGAACATGCGGCGCAAAGCATTGCAGGCTCTCCACCTCCCGCCGGAGACGCAGCGTTTCCTCCGCGCGGTGTGTGACCAGTTGCAGATGCGCCGCATTGAAAGGCCGGCAGATCACATCATAAGCCCCCTGCCGCACGAGACGCCGCGCCTTCTGCGACTGGCCACACAAGACAACCACCGGAGCAAGAGGCTGAACGGTAAGAATTTGGGCCAACAGGGCCTCCAGCCCCTCCCCTCTGCGCGTTTGCCCAAGAAACACCAGAGCAGGCGGGGTGGTGGCCAACATTGGAAGGGCCTTTTGCGCATCGGTCATCACCCGTATATGGCAGCCGGTATTCACCAGCATGGCCGCAAGCAGATCCGCCTGCACGGCATCTTCTTCCAGAATAAAAAGCTGCATATCCGGCAAATATTCGCGCCAATCCGCAATGGTCTTTCACGCCACATCCAGATAGCTACAGGATTGCAGCTGGTGCATGAGCGGATCAGGCCATAAGGTCGTATGATCAGATAATTTTATTCAGGCCAGCCAGAACCGGCCTCAACGCCCCCACCAAAAGGGGCTGGGGTTCATCTGGTGGCGCGCGGCCGTTTTCAACTGGGGGCATGAGGCATCCACATCTGCTGCATATGCAGATGTTGATAATATTAAATGCAATATTCAATACTGAATGTTATTCATATCCCGTTGAATCATTTTCTCTATCTAATAGAATCTAGAAACGCGAACAATAAATCCAGAACATAAGAGAATCACAGTGGATTTTCCGGCGCCACATCCACCAGTTGCCGCAACAGCCATTGCAGGCCAGCATCCTGATCGCCCCTACGCGGCCAGATGGCATCCACCGGTGCCACAAAAGGGGTATAGGGCAGATCCAGCACCACTACCTCGCCCCGGGCTTCCATCAACCGGGCCAGCCGTTCGGGCACGGTCGCCAGCATGTCGGTGACAGCAAGAAGCTGCGGCACGGCGGAATAATACGGTAGGGACACCGCTACATGGCTCACCCCGCCATCAGCCTCACGCCCGTTGCGCTCGATCACCAGACGGTCAATCCAGACCCGTCGCCACACGCCACGCTCATCCAGAAAGCCATCCATGGCGGGCTCGCCGCTGCCACTGAACTCCACCACCACGAAGGAGAAATCAAACAGGCAATCGCGCGTCAGCTGATCCCGCAGGGTCAGCGGATGGCCGGGGCGCACCACCACGGCCTCACGATCTTGCAGAATGGGCGTGCGCCTCACATGGTCTGGCAGATCACTGAACCAGCCCAGAACCAAATCCAGCCGGCCCTCATCCAGATGGCGGATCACATCCGTGCGGTTATAGGGAAACACTCGCAGCTCAAGCTGGGGCGCAAGCTGCGCAAGGCGCTGAACAAGCCGGGGCAGAATGATGCTGGTGCTGTAATCCGATGCCGCGAGCCGGAAAGTGCGTGCGGTCTGGGAGGGTGCGAAGGAGGGGCTTTTCAGCGCCTCGTCGATCCGTCCCAGCCCATCGCGAATGGCCGGGGCCAGTTCCAGCGCGCGCGAGGTGGGCACCATGCCCTCCTCACCATAGATGAACAGTTCATCCCCTACCGCCTGCCGCAAGCGGGCCAGCGCATGGCTGATGGCGGAAGGCGTGACGCCGAACTCACGCGCTACCACGCTGACGCTGCCATATTGCAGAACCGCCTCAAAAACCCGGAACAGGTTCAGGTCCACACGCTGTATCGACATCCACCCGTCCTGCGAAGCTGACCTTGCTGCGAAGCTGGCCTTGTGCAGGCCCATCATAGGGCGAAAGACATGCGCAAGTCCGCAACACTTTGCGCAGAACCTTCCGCGCAAAGTGTTGCGGACGCATGAAGCTCCCCTTGCGCCGGATCAGCCCAGTGCGGCGCTGCGGGTTTCCACCCGTATGGCCCATGCTCCGATGGCGGCGACTGCCAGCAGGCCCGCAAACAGGGCCACAGCCATCACTGTGCTCTGCACGAACAAATAGACCAGAAGAGAGGGCGCCAGCAGCCCGCCCAGCCGGGCCACAGCACCCGCCGCCCCCATACCCGTCGCGCGCAGGGCCGTGGGATAAAGTTCCGGCGTGAAGGCATAAAGCGCCCCCCAACTGCCCAGCAGTGCAAAGCTCATCAGCAATAGCGATACGGCCACAAGCATCGGCGTGGAGGCGATGACGAACAGCAGGCAGCCCAATGCACTCAGCCACAGAAAGCCTGTGAGCGTGGCCCGCCGCCCCCATTTTTCCACCCCATAAGCGGCCAGCGCATAGCCCGGCAACTGGGCCAGAGCCACCAGCACAAGGAAGCCATAGCCCCGCACGAAGCCGAAACCTTCCGTCGCCAGCTTGGCCGGCATCCACACAAACACGCCGTAATAGGACATGGACACCAGAAACCAGATCCCCAGCATGAGCAGCGTGCGCCCGCGCAGGGCCGGCGAAAACAGTCCCTGCCCTTCGGCTGAAGGCAAAGCTTCCAGCTGTGTCTGTGCCAGCGCCGGCTTGCCATTGACCGTCAACACCTTGTCGATAATGGCGCGGGCTTCCGGTTCCCGCCCCCGGCGTAACAGATACATGGGCGATTCCGGGATCATCAGGCGCAAAAACACGCCCACTACAGCCGGCAGCGCCGTCACGAAGAAGATGACGCGCCATGTCTCACTGAAACCAGTCGCGCCAGCTGCCCAAGCTGTCAGCGCCACCACCACCGTGCCAATGGCCCAGAAGCCCTCCAGCATCACCAGCCAGCGTCCACGACGGCTGGGCGGCAGAAACTCCGCCATCATGGCGTAATCCACCGGCAGGGTGCCGCCCACCGCCAGCCCGGTGAGAAAACGCAGCGCCATCAGGCTCTGGAAATCCGGGGCAAAAGCGGAGGCCAGCCCGAACACCGCATCCATCGCCACGGTGATGAGCAGAATGCGGCGGCGTCCATACCGGTCAGCCAGGCGTCCGAACAGGGCAGCGCCAATCAGCATGCCCAGAAAGAACAGCGTCCCCGTCTGCAGGGCCTGCGGCACCGTCAGCGCGAAGGTGGCGGCGATGGATGCCGCAGAAAAGCCGACAGCCAGCACCTGCATGGCATCGGCTGTCCAGACCAGACCGAAAATACCCAGCAAGCGCCGCTGGAAAGGCCCCGTGCCCCCCGCCTCCAGCGCGGCATCAAGAGTGGTTGTCGACGCCATATGCCCCAGCCTTGTCCATGAACCATGCGGTGAGAAGAATGCAGCATTCTACCGAGAGGTTTCAACGCCCATCCAAACCTGAAACCATAATGCCCAAGCAGGAAACCAACCGTTTTTACATGACAAAATCAAGACGAACAATCATCTCCGGAGGATATGAAAAGATAACTTACATCTGGCACGATCATGATACACACAGAAAAAGGCATTTCGAACTTGTTATTAGGCATATAAATTGAACACTATGCCGAAGACTAGACGCCCATCCTCAAACTCAGCCAGAGAGCCACAGAATGCGCACGTTTCCAGACAGCCTGAGGGCTTTTCTCATCCCCGCCCTGGCCTTTCTCGCCCTGGCCCTGCCCAGTGCCAGCCAGGCCAAGAGTGGCCCGGAAGGGATGATTGTCTGCAACCAGAAATATGCTCTCTGCACCTCGGCCCCGTGTATCCCAACGCCGGGCGACCCGACTCAGGCTATTTGCTCCTGTCAGGTTGAGGAAGGGCTGAGCCTTGGCACCCAAGCCTGCGAAACGCTCGCCCCCAGTACCGATGCCAATGGTATTCGCACCGTCTATTCCACCTTTTCTTTTGTCCAGTTCGCAGCTGGCAAGAAAACCATGACCTGCCCGGGTGGCACGCCCTGGACCTTGTGCCTCAACAAGGTGTGCACTGTAGATCCCTCAGACCCCACCAAAGCCATCTGCGCCTGTGAAGTGAAGAACACCAGCGCGGATTTCGTGACCTTGGGAGGGGCTTGCGATACGAATGCCTGCAACAAGACCTACTGGTCCGCAGCTTCAACAGAGCTGCTGAACACGGCTGGTGCGTATCTCGCCAAGGCCATGAAACTGGAGACAAGCCCGGTGACATGGTGCCCAAAGGCTGCACCCGGCCACTGACACCCAATACACGGTCCCAAGCGGGAGCAAGCGATGTCTTGCTCCCGTCCGGCTCGTGATGGCACTCAGGGAGTAGCAGGTGCAAGCTGGAGCTGCGTGCCCAGCTGGCCAAAATCCGCCCTGTTTTGAGGCAATCCCGCCCTCACTCTTTCTGTGACATAAGAGAAAAACGGGTTGGAAGACATGCGCACCAGCATGTCCGTATTCACCACAAGCGCCCCATATTCCCCGCGGGCGGCAATATTGCCCAGGCGCACGCCGAAATTCTCTTCAAGGTCTGGCTCCAGCCCATAAAGACCATCGTCCAGCGGAAAGGGCAGCGCCACATGGGAGAGGGAATACACATCCCGCGGATAAACCAACTCCAGCGCCTGAGGCTCTTCCTGCGTATTGCCAGCCGGGGTAATGCGCACCTCGGTCTTGTAGCTCTGCGGATCAATATTCGTCACCACGGCCGTGCGGAACGGACGCGGCGCTGGCGGCAGCAGGCGGGTGACAGCAGTTTCCGCCCGCGCATTCAACAACTGCTCGAACTGGGTGTTGCGGTTGATATCGAACAGCACCAACTCGCTGCCATTGTCAGTCAGATGTGTATGGAGCGCATCAATCACCGCCCGCGTGCTGACCGTATGATCAAGCACGGACTGGAAGGTGAGGACAGGCGCCAGCCCGGCGAGACGTCCGGCCCGTAAATGGCGCTGAATATTGCCCTGCAGCGCCTGTGTCAGCAGATAGGACTGGCGCGCCGCATTCACTGGAAACGAATTGTATTTGAAGGGATTGAACTCTGGCAGAATGTTCAGCCATGCTGATTTGGCAAAAGCGGGAAAAATCGCTGGCCAGCCGGCAATGCCGGAGAAGCGAGCAAAGCGTGTAATGCCCACCATGGGCGAAAGCAGCACGATTTTGCTGGGGGCCACCAGCGCCGGGTCGTCCACTGCATCCAGCGCATGCATCAGCGCCAGCGCCCCGCCATTGGAATAACCGATGATGTGAACCGGCTTATCTGGACCCGCAATCCGCCGGGCCTCGCGCATGGCCAGCCGGGTGGCAGCACGCCAGTCATCAAACTCCGCCGCCGTCAGGCCGCCCGGCACGGTGCCGTGGCCCGGCAGGCGGATGGCGATAGCGTGGAAACCATGTTCCGTATAAAGATGCGCCAGATGGCGCAGGCTGTAGGGTGAATCCGTCAGCCCATGCAGAAATACCGCCGCGCCCATGGTTTCACCCTGTGGCTCAACCTCAAAAGTGCGGTTGAAATCCTGCGCGAAATGGCCGGGATAGACCGGGCTCCGGGCATAGTAACGATCATAACCGGCACGATCACGCGCAGGCAGCTTGTCTGTCACATTGCGACGCACATCGGCAAACAGGCGATCTTCAGCAGTGCGGTAAGCGGCAAGGTCGGCCTTGTCCATCTCCGCCCGGCTCATCTCCTGCGGCACAAAGGTATGCCAAGGCTGAAGCGATGGCCCACGCCAGGCATCGACCGCCCGCACCCCCAGAATGGTGAGCAGCACGATACAGAGCATCAGAACCACACGGCGTACCCAGCGCCATACCCAGCCGATCATCCCGCCCTCTTTTCGCCTGTCTCACCCGTCTCCCGGCCTGTATGCCCCAGCTTATGTATAAAGAACAGAACTGCGTCAGTTGTATTTTATTTCTGTTGCAATTCAACGCAAACAGCCCTCACAATAGAGGGTGACAGACAGGATAATGCAGTTCAAGTGCTGATGGAAACAGCTCCCCATTCCCAGCCTTCCATGTCACATACCGTGGCTTTGCAACGCGTCATCACGCTTCCTCTGGATGCAGCCTGTCGTATTGCCCGTGAACTGCTCCATCTGCCCGCCGCGCTGATACATCTGCCCCACAAGAAAAAGTTCTGGATGGATGCAGAAGAAGATCTACTCCCCCAGTTGAAAAACACGCTGAAATCAGAAAATACACCCGAAAATATCACGGAAAAACTTGACGCCAATGGACTGCATACCGTCGCCTGTCTTTCACTGGGTCAGGACCATGAGGCCACCTTTCTCCTTCTGGATCAAAAAGCCAGCCCTCTTCCTCCAGCACAGATGTCGCAATTCAAGGATGTGGCACATCTCGCCGCGCTCAGCCTGAACCTCTGGCAGGTCGCCATGGAAGCCCAGATGGCGGAAGCCGAGTTCCGCCTTCTGGCCGAGACATCGACAGATACCATTGTGCGCGGCAATCTGGATGGTGTGCGCCTGTATATCTCTCCGGCCTGTCACGCCCTTCTCGGCTATGCGCCTGAAGAGCTGATCGGGAAACGAGCACTGGATATTGTGCACCCGGATGATGCTCCGGCCATGCGGGATCTGCTGACAAAGCTGGCGGCCGGCGAAATCGAGACATCTGTTATCGAAATGCGCCAGCGCCATGCCAATGGCTCCTGGGTCTGGATGGAAGCTTCCATCCGCCTTGCCCGGGACCCCACCACCGGAGCCGCCATTGGCTATGTCGCCTCAGCGCGTGATATCGGCCGCCGCAAAATGGCGGAAGCGCGTCTGGAAGAACTTTCCCTGCATGATGTGCTGACGAACCTGCCCAATCGCGCTCTGATGGCGAGCCGCCTGGATGAGGCCATTGAGGCCTGCCGCACGCAGCATCAGCGGTTTGCCCTGTTTTATATGGATCTGGACCACTTCAAACCCATTAATGACACGCTGGGTCATCAAACCGGGGATGCGGTACTGTGTGAGGTAGCCCAGCGCTTTCTGGCGGCCTTGCGGCCCAATGATATTGTGGCCCGGCTGGGGGGTGACGAATTCGCACTCATTCTGCGCATCAATCGCGGTGATGATGAAGCCGCCCTTGTCGCCCGTCGATTGCTCCGCACCATAGCCCAGCCCTTCAGCATCAATGGCAGCCACATCACCATATTGCGGCTGAGCATCGGCATCGCCATGGCACCGGAATGCGGGCTGGAGCAGGAAACCTTGCTGCAGGCGGCAGACAAGGCGCTCTACAAGGCCAAACATGGCGGGCGTAATACATTCCGCTTCGCCACGCCCCCTCTTCCGCAACCGCTTCTGGCCTAGAAGGCACAGACCGCGAGGATGGTGCCTGCCCTGTGCGCAGGCAGGCGGGCGGGATGCGCAAGCGGGATGAGGCCGCTGAGCCCAACAGGAAGCATTCCTACGGGGCGCGTCACAAGGGCATCTGACAACGGCCGGCCAGCAAATGTGCCCGGCACGTGCCGCAGATGCGCAAGCCCTCACCAGAGCGCGCCCGCGTTCATGGCTTCAGTGTTCCCGAAGGCTGCATCCGGCAGGATACAGCCTTCGGGAAAGGAGCCTGATCTCAGCCGGCCAGTTCACGACCACGCCGGGCTGCCGCAGCGATGGCTTCTGTCAGTAGCGGGCCGAAACCCTTCGTCTCATCCATCAGCACCGCCAAGGCCGCAGCTGTCGTGCCGCCCGGAGAGGTCACATTCTTGCGCAGGGTGGCAGCATCCAGATCAGACTCATCCAGAAGCGCACCCGAGCCGGACACCGTGGCCCGCGCGAGACGGGCAGACAGATCCTCCGGCAGGCCAGCCGCCACACCGGCTGCCGCCATGGCCTCGGCCAGCAGGAAAATATAGGCCGGGCCAGAACCCGAGACACCGGTGACGGCATCAATCAGGCCTTCATCCTCCAGCCATTCGGCCGTGCCGACCGCGCTCAATAGAACCGTGGTCAAGCTGCGCAGTTCCGGCACAACCGCACTATTCGGCACGGCAACGCTCACGCCACGCCCAATCGCGGCGGGGGTGTTCGGCATCACCCGCACAATGGCCGTGCCGGGTGCGAAATGGGATTCCAGAAAGGCCAGAGAGCGACCGGCCATGACAGACACCACCAGCGTCTGCGCCTTCGCCAGCCCGGCCACCGGAGGCAGCGCATCTGGCGCCACCTGCGGCTTCACGGCGATGATCAGCACCGCTGGCGTCTCGATACTCTCCTGCGGCGGGTTCACGCGCACACCACGGGCGGCGAAAGCCTCCGCTCCTTCTTCCGGCAGATGCGGATCCAGCACAATGGCTTTGTCTGCGGGCAGGCCCAGCTTCAGCCAGCCATCCAGCATGGCTCCGCCCATCTTGCCCGCACCCAGCAGCACCACCGGCCCGGAAAGAGTGTTCAGCGCCGTGTCATTCATCATCATTCACCTGGATTCAGAGGAAACCGTGCCGACCGGAAAAGCCAAAACCAGCCTGATGGCCCATCTCATGATCGGGTCGCGAGATCTGATCTCATGGCACCCGCAGAAACGCGCCGGAGATGCGCATTCACATCCGGAACGCCGCGACCTGAAAGCGTCATCGCCCCGAGACAGAAGCCGGGACGACAAGCCTCACATCACAGCCCATCTCCATAGACAGCACAGCATATTTATACCGGCGGCGCAGCATCAGGCCGCACCTCTCCGGCACGCGAAGCGAGCATGAACCCGACCACAATCCGCCACAAGACCGGTTCGCGCCCGGCGCCTTTCACCCGGCAGGGTGAAAGGCGCCGGGACCAGCGCCCAATACAGGGGCGATCAGGCTTCGCCCCCAGTATCAAAAGCAGCGACTTCCATCGCCTCACGGGCGCTTTTGCCCGCCCACACCACCAACAGGAAGGCCGGATAGTAACGTTCCACCGCATCCAGCGCGGCATCCAGAATGGCGTCACACTGCGCGCCGGAGGCCGTGGCCCCACCAGTGAGCACCAGCGCGTGACGGAACATGATGACGCCTTCCTGCGCCCACATGTCAAAATGGCCCAGCCACATCTGCTCATTGATGAGCGCCAGCAGCTTGAGCACCTCGTTCTGCCGGTTTTCCGGCACCTTGAAATCGAAGGCACTGGCCAGATGCAGCGCCTCCAGCTCATCCATCCACTGGAAGGAGACGTGGCAATCCGTCCAGCGGGTGGCGAGGGACAGGGTGATTTCATCTTCGCCGGACCGCTCGAACGACCAGTCCCGCACGGCGGCGAGATATTCGACGAGATCAACCGGGTTCGCCGGTGCTTCGACTTCGATGTCGATGTGAGACATGGCCTCGACCTCGCGGTTTGAGGAACCGAAATAGGGGCCGACATGCAGCCGTTTCAGGCAGCCGAACCGTGGCTGCCCTGGCGCGCCACCTGTGGAAGGCCCGAAAGCCTGACAGGGAAAACCTATCTGGCGAGCTTCGCCCCGTCATATGCCGCATATGACGAACCGGCTCCGAATCGCCATCTGAAACAAATTATACCGGCAAACCGGCCTCTCCGGGTGACGCCAGTCTGACAGCTCACATGACAGTGACTGCCCGGCCACACCCGGCAAAAGGACGGCTCAGGCTTCCGGTGTTTTGGGGGCGGCGGGCGCATCCGCGCTCTTGTCAGCACCGGCGGCACCCAGCTTGGCCTCAAGCTCGGCGAGGCGGGCGGCGAGGCGCTCATTTTCCTCACGCGCGGCGGCGGCCATGTCCTTCACCGCGTCGAATTCTTCGCGCTTCACCAGATCCATATCACGCAGCAGGCGCTCGACCTGTGTACGCATCACGGTTTCCGCCTCACGGCGCACACCCTGCGCCACACCGGCGGCATCATTCATGAGACGCGCCATTTCATCAAAAAGGCGACCAGAAGTCTGGGTCATCATCCACTCCATCGGCGCTCTGGAGGTTTCGGCTTACGAAACAGCGCCCTGTTCAAGAAGGCCGGCTCCGGCCCGGCGGGCGCATGCCCGCGCCATTTGGCTGCAAGATGACGAGCCCGCGCATGCGATGCAAGCCAATATGCTCAAGAGGCCGTGCACGGATCGCCGCATCCGGCCCGTAAATCAGAACAACTTGCCCAGACCCGGCGGCAGAGACAGCCCGCCCGTAATGGACTGCATCTTCTCCTGCATCACCCGCTCGGATTTGGCGCGCGCGTCAGAAATGGCAGCGACGAGAAGATCTTCGAGAATTTCCACCTCTTCCGGCTTCATCAAAGAGGGGTCGATCTTCACGGCCCTGCACTCGCCCTTGGCAGTCAGGCGCACCTGCACGAGCCCGGCGCCGGAGGAGCCGTCCACCTCGGTATTCTCCAGTTCCGCCTGCATCTGCTGCATGCGCTCCTGAAGCTCCTTCGCCTGCTTCATCATGCCCATCAGATCGCGCATGGCCTTAATGCTCCTTCATCCGTTCCGGTCGCGCCTCATCGATATCGGCGCGGATCAGAAATCGGGTTCGTCATCCGTGCCGCTGTCCATATAGGTATCGTCCTCGGCGGGTGCGAGGGCTGTGGCGGCAACTTCATCATCATGGGTGCGCACATCCACAACCTGCGCACCGGGAAAACGCTCCAGAACGGCCGCGACCAAAGGATGGGCCTTGATCCCCTCCTCACGCTCGGCCTGCCGGGTGGCTTTCTCCTCGGCCAGTGTCGCCCCACCCTTCTCGGAAGAGAGCGAAACCAGCCAGCGCCGGTTGGTCCACTCCAGCAGCTTGCGGGAGAGATCCTGCACCACCTGTGCGCTGGCGCCTTCCAGCAGTGCCACCTCAATGCGCCCATCCTCGAAACTGACGGGCCGCAGATTGTGTTCCACCGCATGCTTGAGGGCGAGATCGCGCTTGGCGGAGGCGAGCGCCACCACATCTGCAAGGCAGGTCAGGTGCGGACCGGCTTCCGCAGCAATCGCCACGGGCCGGGCCATCGGGTCCGCCCGCTCCATCCGGGCCGGGCGCTCCATGCCCCCGCCCGCCGCCAGAGACAGGCCCGCCCCTCCACCGGAAACCGCGCCGGGCGCACCACCTGCTGAAGCGGCACCACCAGCACCACCACCTTGCGAGCCGCCTTGAGGACCACCTTGTGACCCTTCCGGAGGATTATTCCTCAACTGGCGCAGGGCTTCATCCGGTGTCGGCAGATCCGCCGCATAGGCCAGACGCACCAGCACCATCTCCGCCGCCTGCACGGGCTTGGGGGCCTGCTGCACCTCGCCGATGCCCTTCATCAGCATCTGCCAGGCCCGCGCCAGCACGCGCATGGAAAGGCCTTCCGCCATCTGCAGGCCGCGCGTGCGCTCGGCCTCCACCAGCGCGGCATCATTTGCCGTTTCCGGCACAATCTTCAGGCGCGTGACGAGATGGGTAAAATCCGCCAGATCGGTGAGGATCACCGCCGGGTCGGCCCCGGCATCATACTGATCCCGCAAGCCGGAAAGGGCGCGGGGCATGTCGCCCTTCATCAGCGCCTCAAACAGATCGATCACCCGGCCCTTGTCGGCCAGCCCCAGAAGATGGCGCACCTCTTCCGCACTGACATGACCACTGCCATGGGCGATGGCCTGATCCAGCAGGGAGAGGGAGTCTCGCACCGACCCTTCCGCCGCGCGGGAGATGACGGACAGCGCCTCGTCCTCAACCTCCACCTGCTCTTTCCGGCAGATATTTGCGAGGTGAGTGGCCAGTTCCCCGGCCGCCACACGGCGTAGGTCAAACCGCTGGCAACGCGAGAGCACGGTGACTGGCACCTTGCGGATCTCGGTGGTGGCGAAGATGAATTTCACATGCTCCGGCGGCTCTTCCAGCGTCTTCAGCAACCCGTTGAAGGCGGCCGTGGAGAGCATGTGCACTTCGTCGATGATATAGACCTTGTAGCGCGCCAGAACCGGGCGATACCGCGCACTCTCGATAATCTCACGAATATCGTTGATGGAGGTGTTGGACGCGGCGTCCATCTCCATCACATCCACATGGCGCGATTCGATAATGTCACGGCAATGCTTGCCGGGGACGGAAAGATCCAAGCTCGGCCCGAAGGATGCCCCCTCCGCCGCACCGTCCATCGGCTCATAATTCAGGGCGCGCGCGAGAATACGGGCGGTTGTTGTCTTGCCTACGCCGCGCACGCCGGTGAGGATATAAGCCTGCGCGATGCGCCCGGAGGCGAAGGCATTGGACAGGGTGCGCACCATCGCTTCCTGTCCGATCAGATCATCGAAATTCTGCGGACGATATTTGCGTGCCAGCACCCGATAGGCAACGGGTGAGGCCTGCGCCCCAGCATGCCCTTCCGCCGGAACCACGGCACCGCCGGCAGATGCGGCCGGTTCGGCCGCAGGCAGGCCCAACTCCAGACCGGCATGTTCTGCCGGCCCATCTGAAAGCGCCCCTCCCGCAAGAGCGGGGGATGGGTCGTTCTCATTCTCGCGCGTGTCTTCGCTCATGGGTCTTTCATAGCATCCGCAGGCGACGAGTCGAGCCATCGCAGCGCCCCGTACACCGGAGAGACAGGCGCGAGCGCTTTGCCGGGTCTATTTCGCCTTCAGCAGAGGCTCCATCCCGTTCACCCGCACGCAGACATAGCGGCGATAGCCCTTCTCGTATTCCTCCCTCGCCCGCGCATCCAGCTTGGCCGGCACATGGGTGGCGATGGAAGCCCTGCAGGTGGCTTCATCCTTGTAGGCCATATCCCGCAGCACCGGCATTTCCGGCCCGGACAAAGCATTGAGAAGGACGATAACAACGACCCACATGGTGCGCTCCTGATGATAGCGAGGCTTCAGGCCCGCGCGCGCTCTGGGTACAGGGCGCGTTGCGGCAATGCCACGCGCCTATCATGCCAGAGATGTGGGAAAGAAATAAGGTGGGAGGCTGGACAGAGACCCGACCCGGGCTCGTTGGGGCTGCTTCCTTCCGGATCTGACCCAGTTGGCGAGTGGTTCGTCCACCACCAACCTCCCGCCCGCTATATGGCAGGCCATGCGGCCGAACACAAGAGGTGTGCCGGCAAGAGTGCACCCACAAGCCGCCATAAAGGGGGTTCATCCACACCCCCTGCCGTGACAGCGCCCCAAGGCTGGGCTATGGGCTGTGCCCTCACAAGGAAGGAACAGCCATGGCCGCCCCTGCGAAAGGTGATACGGAAACCATCGCCCGCCTCATTGCCGGCGAGATCAGCGCCCGCCCGGCACAGGTGAGCGCCGCCGTGGGGCTGCTGGATGAAGGCGCGACCGTCCCCTTCATCGCGCGCTACCGCAAGGAAGTCACCGGCGGGCTGGATGACACCCAGCTGCGCACGCTGGAAGAGCGCCTCTCCTATCTGCGCGAGCTGGAAGCGCGCCGCACCGCTGTACTCTCCTCCATTGAGGGACAGGGCAAGCTCACCGATGAGCTGCGCGGGAAAATCGCCACCGTCACCACCAAGGCGGAACTGGAAGATCTGTACCTGCCCTACAAGCCCAAGCGCCGCACCAAGGCGCAGATCGCGCGCGAGCGCGGCCTTGCCCCGCTGGCGGAGACCATCCTGGCGGATCGCTCGGTGGTGCCGGCAGATCTCGCCACGCAATATCTCACGGAAGAGGTGGCCGATACCAAGGCCGCGCTGGATGGCGCGCGCGATATTCTGGCCGAAATCTTCTCTGAAAATGCCGGTCTTCTGGCGCGCTTGCGCAGTTATATGAAGGGCAATGCGGTGCTGCATGCCCGGGTAGTGGCAGGCAAGGAAGAGGCCGGCGAGAAGTTCCGCGATTATTTCGACCATGCGGAAGCCTGGATCAAGGCCCCCAGCCACCGCGTACTGGCCATGCTGCGCGGGCGCAATGAGGATGTGCTCACCCTCGATCTGGAACTCGACACCGACGCCACCACCCCGCTGAACCCTGCCGAGCGCATGGTGGCGGAGGCCTATGACATCGCCCTCACCAATCCGCGCCCGGCAGACAGCTTTCTGGCCGATGTGGCGCGCTGGGCGTGGCGGGTGAAGCTCTCTCTGCATCTTTCCGTGGAGTTGATGGGCGAGGTGCGCGAACGGGCCGAAGAAGAGGCCATCCATGTCTTCGCGCGCAATCTGAAAGACCTTCTGCTGGCCGCCCCCGCCGGTGCACGCGCCACCATGGGGCTGGACCCGGGCATCCGCACCGGTGTGAAGGTGGCGATTGTGGATGGCACCGGAAAGCTGCTGGAAACAGCCACAGTCTACCCCTTCCAGCCACGCAATGATGTGGCGGGCACCAATGCTGTGCTGGCGAACCTCATCCGCAAGCACAATGTGGAACTCATCGCCATCGGCAATGGCACCGCCAGCCGCGAGACAGACAGGCTGACGGCGGATCTGCTGGCCGTGCTGCCGCCTGCCGCGAATGGCAGGAAGCCGATCAAGGTAGTGGTGAGCGAGGCGGGTGCATCCGTCTATTCCGCCTCTGCGGTCGCCGCCGCCGAGATGCCGGATATCGACGTCTCCCTGCGCGGCGCCGTTTCCATCGCCCGCCGCCTGCAGGACCCGCTGGCGGAGCTGGTGAAGATCGAGCCCAAATCCATCGGTGTCGGCCAGTATCAGCATGATGTGGACCAGCCCCGCCTCGCGAAGGCACTGGATGCGGTGGTGGAAGATGCGGTGAACGCCGTGGGCGTGGATCTCAACACCGCCTCCGCCTCGCTGCTGGCGCGGGTCTCGGGGCTTGGCGCATCTCTGGCTGAAGCCATTGTGGCGCATCGTGACAATGTGGGCCCTTTCAAGACCCGCAAGGAATTGCTGAAGGTCGCCCGCCTTGGCCCGCGCACCTTCGAGCTGGCCGCCGGCTTTCTGCGCATTCCCGATGGCAAGGAGCCGCTGGACGCCTCCGCCGTGCATCCGGAAGCTTATGATCTGGCCAAGAAGATTATCTCCGCCTGCGGGCGTGACGTGCGCGCGCTGATGGGTGACACCGCCGCCCTGAAGGCACTGGACCCGCGCGTGTTCGTGGATGAGCGCTTCGGCCTGCCCACCGTGCGCGACATTCTCTCCGAGCTGGAAAAGCCTGGTCGCGACCCGCGCCCCGAATTCAAGACCGCCAGTTTCGCCGAGGGTGTAAACGAGATTTCGGATCTCAAGCCCGGCATGGTGCTGGAAGGCACGGTGACAAATGTCGCCGCCTTCGGGGCGTTTGTGGATATTGGCGTGCATCAGGATGGGCTGGTGCATGTCTCCGCGCTGGCAGACCGCTTCGTCAAAGATCCGCATGAGGTGGTAAAGGCCGGTGATGTGGTGAAGGTGCGCGTGGTGGATGTGGATGCCAAGCGCAAGCGCATCGCCCTTTCCATGCGCAAGGATGATGGAGAGGGCCGATCCGGCTCCCGTCCTTCTGGTGCAACCGACAAGCCCCTGCAGCAGGGCCACCGCAACCCGCCCCCCAACAAGGGCAAGAGCGGTGGTGGACGCGGGCGTGACAACGACGCCGGGCAGGGTGCATTTGGCGCGGCCCTGCTGGAGGCCATGAAACGCAAAGGACAGTAAGACGCGTCAGTAAGGCGGGCCGGCAGGAGGGCTCAGCAGGCAGGTTCGACAAACAGGGGCCAAGCGGATGCCGCGATCAAGGCTCCAGATGCAAGTCCCTGTCCCTGCCCCAGTTCGCTACCCCTGTGCCGGCTTGCCGCAAATTCGCACTTCACCCCGCCCTCGTCCTTGTTTATGGTGCAGTGCACGAAACATCAGGAGGCCACGTCCTCCCCCTTCTTCAGGGTTTCAGGACCGGGACGGCCCGGCGATTGAAGAATGGAGAATAACCGTGGCGTGGATCATCCTGACTGTTGCCGGGCTGCTGGAAGTCATCTGGGCTTCTGCCATGAAGCAGTCTGAAGGCTTCACCCGGCTTGTACCTTCGGCCATCACCCTCATCGCCATGGTGGCCAGTTTTGCTCTGCTCTCCATGGCCATGCGCAGCCTGCCACTGGGCACGGCCTATATGGTGTGGACCGGCATCGGCGCGATTGGCGCCTTCATTGTCGGCGCGGTGTTTCTGGGAGAGGCCGCCAGCCCCATGCGCATTCTGGCTGCGGTGCTGATTGTCAGCGGGCTGGTGGTGATGAAATTTTCCAGCTCAAGCTGAAGCGCCCGCTGCACGTTCAGCACATTTGCCTGCCATAGATAGGCACGATGCTCTCCCCGGATCTTTCCAGACAGGTGAAATATGTCGGACAGTACGGATCAGCAGGTTGCAGCCTGCTGGGATCTGAATGCAGACCAGTGGACTGAGGATGTACGCGCCGGATTCGATGTCTATCGCGATCAGTTCACATTTCCCGCCTTCCTGAATTTCCTGCCCGATATTCGCGGGCTGAAGCTGATCGATTTCGGCTGTGGGGAAGGCACCAACACCCGTGCGCTTGCAAGGCGCGGCGCGCATATGACAGGGCTGGATCTGTCCGCCCGTCTGGTGGCCCATGCCCGCCAGATGGAGGAAGAAGAGCCGCTTGGCATTACCTATGTCGCCAACTCCTACAGCACCCATTGCGGGCTGGAGGATGGCTCCTTTGACGGCGTCATCTCCACTCTCGCCTTGATGGACGGGCCTGATTTCGATGGTGCAATGCGGGAGGCCTACCGCCTTGTGCGTCCGAGCGGGTTCATCTGTTTCAGCATCCTCCACCCCTGTTTCATCGCGCCCAGTATTGGCTGGGTGCGGGATGAGCAGGAGCAGGCCCACCAGCTTTGCGTGTCCCGCTATTTTGACCGCTCCCACTTTACGGAGCACTGGCGTTTCGGCTCCCGTGCGCAGGACGTGGAAATCACACCGTTCGCCGTTCCGCGCTTTCCACGCACCGTGAGCGATTATCTCAATGGCATCATCGCAGCCGGCTGGAATATCAGGCAGATCGAAGAGCCCCGGCCGACGGATGAAGCCTGTGCCACCACACCGCGTTTCGCCCGCTGGCGTGACATTGCAGCCTTCCTGCTCATGATCCGTGCTGAACACCCCTGAGCCACGGCCATGCGCCTGGGCGCCACTCTTGTCTGAAACAAAAAAGGCCGGCTCCGCAGCAAAGCGGGCCGGCCTCATAATTCCAAAATAGTTCCGGCTCAGCGCCGCGGCGTGGCCTCAACCTTCACCGGGCGCAGCACCAGATTGCGCAGGCGCGCCTTGTGGCCCCCCTTGGGGCCTTCATTCCCATTCATCAGCATCACAGCGAAACCCATCTGCACGCTGCCGAAGGTAATGCCCAAGCCACCAATCAGCAGGGCGACGGCGAGATACCCATCCGAATGCGTGCGCACCAGCGTGCCGAGATTGGCCACATCAAACGCCACTAGAGCCCCAACGAAGACCACGGCAAGTGACACACCAATCACGGCATGGGTCACCAGAAATTTTACGAGAGTCGGCATGGCCTGTACTCCTCTCCGCTGAAGGGCTCATCCGGCCTTGCGGAGTGCACCTTCAGTTTTTCAGTCTCTTGAATAATCGCATGGCGGCCCACCCCTGCGCAAGGCGAAGAATATGCCTGCCCCACGGGCAACCATGATGCTGAAACCAGATCCGCCAGTGGTGCACCCCGCCGCAGGATGCGATAAGCACAGGCAGGATCGCTCCGCAACACGGGCTCCAGCAGCCCCTCACAGGCAGGTGCGGAAGCAACAATGGCAGGCGAGGACACTGGACATGGTCAAGCTGAACAAGATCTACACCCGCACTGGTGACAATGGCACCACGGGCCTGGGCACGGGCGCGCGCGTGAAAAAATATGATCTGCGCGTGGCCGCCTATGGCACGGTAGATGAGGCCAACGCCGCCCTCGGCATCGCCCGCCTGCATCTGGCCGATGAGCTGACTCTCGATACCATGATGATGCGTGTGCAAAATGACCTGTTCGATCTGGGTGCGGATCTGTGCACCCCGCCCACGGCGGATGAGGCCCCCGACAGCGCCCTGCGCATCGTGCCGGAACAGGTAAGCCGGCTGGAGCAGGATATCGACACGCTGAATGCCGAACTCTCGCCCCTCACCTCCTTCATTCTGCCGGCCGGTACCCCGGCTGCGGCGCATCTGCATCTGGCCCGCACCATCTGCCGTCGTGCAGAGCGTGAAATGGTGGAACTCTCTCATACGGAAAGTGAATCCGTTGGGGCGCCGGCCATTCACTATATGAACCGCCTGTCCGACCTGCTGTTCGTCGCCGCGCGCTATGTGAATGCACGCGGCACAGCAGATGTGCTGTGGGTGCCCGGCGCCAGCCGCTGAACGGCAAAAAGGTCCACGCGAAATCATACTGGTTTCACAACGCTATGGAGGCACCGGACACCATGCCGCGTCTCCCGCGCAAGTTCCGTTCGCGTCACCCCTCTTCCCTTTGCGTCACGAATCGGCAGTATGAGCCCGCCATGAGTACAGGGCTGGTCGACGCTTTGCGTCTTCCGGCCTGCGGACAGGTCAGGCAGGGAGCGGTTCAGGGCCACTCCAGGCTGGAGACCTGCCCGGCCTCGACACATGAGATTTTCAGGGTGCCCGCACCCTGTCATCAGGGTTGCATCTCTGCTTGGCCATAATCCGGAATGGTTTGTGCAACAGATGCCCCTTTGCCCCGGCAAGGGTTCGGCATGCCTGTAGATCCGTTCTGCCGGCTGCTGAGGAAATTGCAGGTACAGCAAAGTGTCTTTCGGTCTGGACTCACAGCAAGGTCCGCAGCTTCCTGCTGCTGAAAAAGGCAAGCGTTGACACGATTTGTGGCCGCTCCTACGGTGGCCGCGGTCTTGGTTTGCTGCATTGCAGGTAAACTGGCGGGAAACACATAATCTCGGCGCACGAATCGCGCTGCCGGAGGCGGATTCGGAAGACGGGGAGCATGCCTTAGATGAAGATTTTGGTGCCCGTGAAGCGGGTGGTTGACTACAACGTCAAGGTGCGGGTGAAATCGGACGGGTCAGGCGTTGAGCTGGCCAATATCAAGATGTCCATGAACCCCTTCGACGAGATCGCGGTTGAAGAGGCGCTGCGCCTGAAGGAAGCCGGCAAGGCGAGTGAAGTCATCGCCGTTTCCATCGGTCCGGCCCAGGCCACCGAAACCCTGCGTACCGCCCTCGCCATGGGCGCGGATCGGGCCATTCTCGTGAAGACCGACGGCGTGGTGGAACCGCTCGCTGTGGCGAAGATTCTCAAGGGCGTGGTGGCTGAAGAAGCGCCCGGCCTCGTCATTCTGGGCAAGCAGGCCATTGATGATGACTGCAACCAGACCGGCCAGATGCTCGCCGCCCTGCTGGGCTGGCCGCAGGGCACCTTCGCCTCCAAGGTCGAGGTTGAAGAGGGTGCCGTGCTGGTGACCCGTGAAATCGACGGCGGCCTTCAGACCGTGAAGCTGCAGACCCCGGCCATTGTGACAACCGATCTGCGCCTCAATGAGCCGCGCTACGCCTCTTTGCCCAACATCATGAAGGCGAAGAAGAAGCCGCTCGCGGAGAAGGCACCGGGCGATTTCGGGGTGGATGTGACCCCGCGTCTCGAGGTTCTCAAGACCGCTGAACCGGCTGGCCGCAAGGCTGGCGTGAAGGTGGGCTCGGTTTCCGAGCTCGTGGCGAAGCTCAAGGATGAGGCGGGAGTGATCTGATGGCCACTTTGCTGCTTGCTGAACACGATAACGCCACGCTCAATGGCGTGACCGCAAAGGCTCTCACCGCTGCTGCGGCGCTGGGTGCGCCCGTGCATGTGCTGGTGGCTGGCGAAAACGCCAAGGCCGTGGCTGATGAAGCCGCCAAGCTGGCCGGTGTGGAAAAGGTGCTGCTGGCCGACAATGCGCTCTATGCGCATCATCTGGCCGAGCCCATGGCCGACCTGCTGGTGAAGCTGGCTCCCGGCTATGACGCCATCGTCGCGCCCTCCACTTCGGTGGGCAAGAATGTGCTGCCCCGCGTGGCCGCCCTTCTGGACGTGATGCAGATTTCCGACATCATCAAGGTGGAAAGTCCGGATACGTTCGAGCGGCCCATCTATGCCGGCAATGCCATCCAGACCGTGAAGTCTTCTGACGCCAAGAAGATCATCACCGTGCGCACCGCCTCCTTCGCGGCTGCCGGTGAGGGTGGCTCCGCTGCGGTCGAGGCCGTGGACAGCGCTGCTGATCCGGCTCTGTCCAGCTTCGTGAGCGAAGACATCGCCGCATCTGACCGACCGGAATTGACGGCCGCCCGCGTGATCGTCTCCGGCGGCCGCGCTGTCGGTTCTCGCGAGAAGTTCGCCGAGCTGATCGAGCCGCTGGCGGATGAGCTGGGTGCGGCTGTTGGCGCCTCGCGCGCGGCGGTGGACGCCGGCTACGCCCCCAATGACTGGCAGGTGGGCCAGACCGGTAAGGTCGTCGCCCCCGAACTGTATATTGCGCTGGGCATTTCCGGCGCGATCCAGCATCTGGCCGGCATGAAGGATTCCAAGATCATCGTTGCCGTCAACAAGGACGAAGAAGCCCCCATCTTCCAGGTGGCGGATTACGGTCTTGTCGGTGACATCAATGTTGTGGTTCCCGAGCTGAAGGCGGAAATCGCCAAGGCCAAGGGCTGAGACAACCCGGCCGGGGGGCCTGCCCCCCGGCCTCGTTCGCATACGGAGCCCTTTCGGGCCCGATGGAAGATGAGAGAAACATGCCGCTCGAGATCAAGAAGGTCGGGGTGATCGGCGCTGGGCAGATGGGCAATGGCATTGCTCATGTGTGCGCCCTCGCCGGTTATGATGTAGCCCTCAATGATATCGATCCCGAACGCATCCGCGCCGGCATCGCGACCATTGACAAGAACATGACACGTCAGGTGTCCAAGGGCTCCGTCACGGAAGATGCGCGGCAGGCGGCTATCAAGCGCATTGGCGCGGCCACCAAGGTGGAAGATCTGGGTGATTGCGATCTGGTGATCGAATCCGCCTCCGAGCGTGAAGAGCTGAAGCAGAAGATTTTCGCCTCACTCTGCCCGGTGATCCGCCCGGATACGCTGCTGGCCTCCAACACCTCCTCCATCTCCATCACCCGTCTGGCCGCCGGCACCGACCGGCCGGAGCGTTTCATCGGCGTTCACTTCATGAACCCGGTGCCACTTATGGAGCTGGTGGAACTGGTGCGTGGCATCGCCACCGATGACGCCACCTTCGATCTCGCCAAGACATTCGTCTCCAGCCTCGGCAAGACCTATGCCATGGCTGAGGATTTCCCGGCCTTCATCGTCAACCGCATCCTGCTGCCGATGGTGAATGAAGCCATCTACACGCTGTATGAGGGTGTAGGCTCGGTGGAATCCATCGACAAGGCCATGCGTCTGGGCGCGAACCACCCCATGGGTCCGCTGCAGCTTGCCGACTTCATCGGCCTGGATACCTGCCTCTCCATCATGCAGGTGCTGCATGAAGGGCTGGCGGATTCCAAATATCGCCCCTGCCCGCTTCTGGTGAAATATGTGGAAGCCGGCTGGCTGGGTCGCAAGACCAAGCGCGGCTTCTATGATTATCGTGGTGAAAGCCCGGTGCCCACGCGCTGAGGCATTACCCAAAGCCCATCCGGCTTTGCTTCACAATGAGATTCAGGGGCCGGTTTCGGCCCCTTTTCTTTTACCTGCAAGAGGGATGAAACCGCCTTCCCCGGCCCCCACAAAAAAGGCGCCGGCTGAACGCCGACGCCGTGTCATTCATGCCCGATAATAGGGATCACGCGTTTTCGGGCACCTTCGCGGCATGATGCATGGAGCCGGTCTCCCGCGCCCGCACATGCCAAGAGAGCGCCTCTTCCAGAACATGCGGCGTGTGGCCGCCGCGGGCGACTGCACGATCATAATAATCCTGCATCTCATCGCGGAAGCTGGGATGCACGCAGTTCGCGATCACCACCTTGGCCCGCTCACGCGGGGCCAGCTCACGCAGATCGGCAAGGCCGACTTCAGTCACCAGAATATCCACATCATGCTCGGTATGGTCCACATGGCTCACCATCGGCACCACCGAGGAAATCGCGCCATGCTTGGCGGTGGACTTGGTGACGAAGACCGAGAGGAAGGCGTTGCGGGCAAAATCTCCCGAGCCCCCAATACCATTCATCATGTGGGTGCCGCTCACATGGGTGGAGTTCACATTGCCATAAATGTCGAATTCCAGCGCCGTATTGATGCCGATCAGCCCCAGACGACGAATGATTTCCGGATGGTTAGAGATCTCCTGCGGACGCAGCACCAGACGTGATTTGTAATCACTGATCTTCGGCATCACCTCATCATACTTCGCCTTGGAGAGCGTGATGGAGGACCCCGAAGCGAAATTCAGCTTGCCGGCGTCAAAAAGATCGAAGGTGGAATCCTGCAACACCTCCGAATACATGGTCAGATCATGGAAAGGGCTTTCAATGAAGCCATGCATCACCGCATTGGCGATGGTGCCGATGCCGGCCTGAAGCGGCTGGAGGCGGTTCGTCAACCGGCCCTTCTTCACCTCATGTTGCAGGAACTCCATGAGATGCGCAGCAATGGCGGCGGTTTCATGATCGGGCGGCAGAACGGTCGAGGCTGAATCCAGCTTCTCCGTCACCACAATGGCGGCGATCTTCTCCGGGGGCACCGGAATGAAGGGCAGGCCCACGCGGCTCTCGGACGTTACCACCGGAATCGGCTCACGAAAGGGACGGCGCGTGGGGATATAGATATCGTGCAACCCCTCCAGCTCCGCCGGCTGTGTGAGGTTGATCTCCACAATCACCTTCTCGGCGAGAATGGCAAAGGTCGCCGAATTACCGACAGAGGTAGTGGGCACGATACCGCCGGATGCCGTAATGCCCACGGCCTCGATCACCGCCACATCAATGGGGCCAAGCTGGTGGGTGCGCAGATGTTCCACCGTCTCGGACAGATGCTGATCCACAAACATGACTTCGCCGGTATTGATGGCCTTGCGCAGCGCCGGATCAGCCTGAAAGGGAATACGGCGGGACAGCAGATGGGCTTCCGCCATCTGCTTGTCGAGATCATTGCCGAGAGAGGCACCGGTGATGAGCGTGATCTTCATCGGCTCATGCTGGGCGCGTTCGGCCAGTGCCATGGGCACGGCCTTGGCTTCACCGGCACGGGTAAAGCCGCTCATCCCCACAATCATGCCATCCCGGATCAGACTTGCGGCTTCCTCAGCCGAGACGATCTTGTCACGCAGGGAGGCAAGGCGAATACGGTCACTGGGCATGGCGAACTCCGGGCTTCCTCGAAAGACTCTATATGAGGCCATAGTGCCCAAGGATGCAGCCCGGAATAAGACTTAAGACAAAATGTAGCTATGCATGGATACAAATGCGCAGGCCTAGTGCATCCGTTTCCGGCGGATCCGGAAAGCGCAAGGCATTGCTATCAGCGACTCTTTTCTCGGTTCATGCGTCAGCGCAGGCATCGACGAGATCGCCCAGACCCGTGCTCAGTGCAAGGGCGTTGTGCGTGTAAAGCACATCCACAGGCTGGCCTGCAGCCGCCAGAAGCGCAATGCGAAAGGAAAGACCTTCCGGAGTGGGGTGATGTTTCACTTTCTTCGCAAATGGCAGAGATTCTTTTCCATTCATGACCCAGAAGCTCACTTCCGGGTGGCACTGATGCAACCGCGCTGCATATCCGCCTGATTGCGCAGCAGCGTGTTCACCTCCGCCATTTTGGGAAACAGATGGAAGCTTTTCTTGCTGACTTTTCGCGGCGGTTTGGAATAGGCCAGCGCATAATCACAGGCCGCGCGATAACGGCTGGCCTCGTCCTCATATACGTCTGCCTGCCCCTGCCCTCGCCCCAAGCCGGCCATGACAGCCCCGCGCGACGGTACTGAACACGCTGGATTGCCGTTTTCCCAGCAGGGGGCGCACCAGCCGTTCTGCCCTTTTGCGCCAATGGCTTCCGACAAGCCGATGGAAATATCGATCACCGCCATGGTCAGCTTCGGCCGCTGGCTGAATAATGCGCCAACATGGGGCAGACGCATCAACTCAAGCCTCTGCGCCCCATCCCACAAGGTGCAGATCCAGCCGTCCCGGCAGCCATCCAGGCCAGCATAGAGCGGCCCGGAAGCAATGTGTTGATGCATTTCAGGTGTGCCGCGCTGGTGCAGATCTTCCTACGTCTTTCGCTCCGTATTCGCGGCAACACCGGAGGCCTGAACGCGCTTCTGCTCAGTCCTCACCCGGCTGAGCGACGGGAAGCGGGATGGTGGAAGGCTGGGGCACCGGGACCAGATAATATTTGCGCGGTATTACCAATGTGCCATCTGCTGCAAAGGGGCCATGGGCCGAACCTTTGCCCTTATTGTCCGGCCCGGCCCCGCGCCCGGCATAGGACATGGGCCCTGCCGTGGGGTAGCCATCCGGCCCTACAACCCAGCCCGGAGGCAGGCCATTGGGCGCATTGCTCTGCGGCTGGCTAGCCATGGGCGCCTGCGGTGCCTTCACCGGCGGATCATAGACCGGCGGGTTATAAGGTGGCAGTTCTGTCGGCGCAGCCTTCACCGGCATTGGCGCAGGCCGCGCGGCATCCGGCGTGGCTTGGGGGCGCGGCGCTGCATATTGTTGCAGGTTAGGCCGGCAATAGGTGCGCCCCTTCACATGCCGCTTCAGATCAAAATGAATGTGATCATAATGATAGATGTTCGAGCCGGGTGAGAGCACGGTGGTGAAACGCTCGCACGCGCCCATATGCACCTGACGCAGAAAGCCCTGCTCTTCCGGCGTACCGCCCTTCCAATTCTTTTTCACCGTAATCCAGCGCCCGTCCGCCGTGCGGAACGCACCAATATCCAGCGCATTGCCGAAGGCATGCTCTGAAATCTTGGCGCCCGCCTGCCCGTTCATGGTGCGGCAGGAATAGGACGACATCTGACGTACGGCCACGATCGGTTGCCCCAGCCACGCCTGCGCGGCCGGCTGCACCACCTCGCGGAACCAGATATCAGTCTCGCGAATGGCCGGGCACGCCATGCGGGCTGCCGGTTCCACCGTGACGTTGCCATCACTGAAGGCATGAACGCGGAAGGGATATTCCATACCGCACGCCCCCTTGCCCTCAATGGCCGGCAAGGGCTCCATGAAGGCGGAGGGCACGACGCCCTTTTCTGCGATGCATTGCTCTTCTGCCTCTGTGCGCCAGGCGGCACGGCCATTGTCGCCAAAGCGACAACCGGCAAGCAGGCACGCCATGAGAACCGGGGCAAGAAGATAGAAAGAGGCGCGGTGCTTCATGTAAGCACACTGGAACAACCTCTCTTGCGAAGCCGTTAAAACCTCGTGGCAAATTTGCGGCAAAAGGTCTGCTGATACCCGGCCACAATCATGCCCGGACAGCCCGTTTCACGATGCCGTTTTACGGCTGGCCGAGTCATCCTGACGGACATTTTCCGGGACCGGACTTTCCGGTTTCGCACCGGAAAAGGCTCCTTCAAGCTGTTCGGCAAGACGCAGCAGATCAGCAGGTACAGCTTCTTGCGTGTAGCCCTCATATAGCTGCCTCAGCTCCTGACCCAGAAGATCCTGACGTGCTGAAATATCGCGTCGATGAAGCTGGCCCGCTTCGGGGCGCGCGCGAAAGGAAGATGTGCTCATGGCAAATTCAGACAGCTCGGAGAAACCAACGGACACAAAAGCAGAAAATGCGACTGAAGCAGGCTCCACCCCCATTATCCGCCGGCCAACATCCGTTGGGATACTAGGGTGCAGAGTCAACAACAATGCGCCTGTAAAGCGCATCTCTGTCGCACTTTCTTCTCGCGAAAAAGGCCTTACGCCCCACCCCCTCGGCAAACAAGTGCGTCTGCCTGGAAAAACGGGGCCGGGCGTGAAGGCCATACCAGCGACATCATGCTGGACGTCATGCACTCTAATCCCGGTACAGACGGGAAAGGCTACTTTCTGGCTCCTTCTCATCCAGCCAGGGGCGATTATCCATGATCCCGCATTCACGCGGCCCCTCTTCCTCTTCCAGCGCAGCATAAGCATCCAGAATATGACGCCGTGATGGGCCGGAAACCTTGGAGAGACGCACGGCACGTTCACTCATGCGACCGTCTTCCCTATGTCCGGATTCCGCTTCCATATGCCATGTGAGTTGCATGGTGATCCGACCATCTGGCAAAGCATAAATGCCGTGCGACGCTGCAGGCCATGTCCGCCCGTAAACCCAGCGCACAAAGGCCATATCTGCCCGGCAACTGGGCAGGTTGGGCCGGGAATAATCCGTCGCCAGTACGGGCTTTGGACTCACATCTTTCGAAGGATCTATGCTGTATTCTGGCCAATGCATCAGCCGCTCCTTTCGGGTATCCGGCAGATTTTCCTGCTGACCATCCGTGTTCAGATGCATTGCTGCAGCCATGGCCCTTTCATAGCTGCCTGCACCCCATGCCTGAGATTCAGCCTGTCTGGCTGCGCAGATGCTCATGGAACCATCCTCCATTGTGCCATCTGCAGCCTCAACGCCGCATGGAGGCTTATGGTTCCATCACCTGTTTGGGGATCAGGCCGAAACAAAAACCGTGCGGCCCCTGTCAACACCAGAAGGCGGCACAATATTCGCCAGAAATTGCAGATTGGCCCCATGGGCTTTACGGTAAAAAGCCACGAATAATGAGATACTATATAGAAATGGAAAGAAAAAAGGCGAGGCCAATAAACAGCCTCGCCTCTAAAAGTCATACTTGGAGATGCGTGGATATGAACTGATTTAGGTAACCAAATGGTTCACGAAAAAATTTTCATGAACGTCACCGGGTTCCTCCATCATTTCATCCACAGCCCTCTGGCAGATGCAGAGGCTTTACTCAGCCCAGCGCAGGCTCAGGGGCACTGCACACGGTAGGAATTGCCATAGCGATCACGCGCCCAGCAATTCTTCGGAGTGGTTTCGGCACCCACGATCGCACCGGTGCCGGCACCAATGAGGCCGCCCACAAGCGCACCCGTGGCGGCATTGCCGGCCACAGCCGCACCCAGAGCCGCACCACCCGCACCACCGATCAGTGCACCGCCGACAGCACGGTCGCTACGGGATGTTTCGCTGCACCCGGCCAGGGCGAGCGCCAGAGCACCCAGAATCACAGCCGTCTTCATGTTCATCTCCCTTGCCCGGTCCATCCGGCTCAGAACCGGAGAACACCCAACAATCTGCGAATACCCGGACAGAACCCATGGCATGTCGCATATAAATTCATAACCGGCGTGCACCGCACCCCGACGTAACGACATATAGCATGGGATTCTCGCTCTCGCCCACTGCCAAGACGGGCCTCGCCCACAGCCGATAGATGCTTCGCCATGAAAGAAATTCAGTCGCGCATAAAGGGATGACGGGCTGGCCCCGGTCGGGCACGTCAGCCCCGTGTCCCGGGGGCAGGCCGCCGCCCATAAGCAGCGAGAAACACCTGGACACCACTGCGCACGACAGCCTCGATCTCAGCGTGTGAAGGACCCTTCCCCCCACCAAACAACAGGCTTTTCACCAGATCGCCCTGACACAGATTGAAGAACTGGAAGGCCGCCTGCTGCGCGTCTTCCACATGCAGATGACCAAGCTCCGTTTGCCGTTTCAGCAGCATCGCCAGCCTTTGCCCTCCCTGACTGGGGCCGGTTTCAAAGAAGGTGCGACCGATGGCCGGAAAGGTTTCCGCAACGGCAATGACCATGCGGATCAAGCGGATGTGATCAGGCCGGACCATCATGGTCATGAAGGTCATGCCAATATGCTGGAGTAGACTTTCGATGTCCGCCGCATCCGGATCATATTCAAACAGGCGCTCTGCCGAAGCCTGCCGCTCGGTCTCTACAAGTGCCTGAAACAGCTCTTCCTTATTGGTGAAATAGACATAGATGGTGGCTTTAGAGACCCCGCTGACTCGGGCGATCTCATCCATGCTGGCACGATCAAAACCCTTTTCAAAGAAGACCTTGCGCGCCCCGGAAATAATATCAAGGCGCTTGCCGGCTTCCTTGGACGAGCCATGATCCGCTCTCCGTCCGGGATGCAGGGCTGCAGAAGCATCTGTCGCCATATCGGTTGCCATCCTGTCCGCCACCTGACCTGCCCACCTTTCATTCTGCCGCCCCGTGGCCTCAAGCCACCTTACCTTAAGTCGCTTGCATAAGTGCGTGAATGCCTGCTGTCAAAGGATTGACTGAACGGTTTAGTTCAATATCCTCGCGATAAAACTGAACCGTTCAGTATGGACCCAACGCGCCGAGAGATCCCCGTGGCACAACCAACAGGCCCCGAACAGGCACAGCATACCCCACCCTATCCCCCTTCGGATGCGGCGGTCACACCCTTACACCCTCCGCAGACTCAGGACACCGTACAACACACCTTGACCCGCCCCGGGCGCAAGCGCGTGGTGCTGGGTGTTCTCGTGGCGCTGCTCATTGTAGCCGGCGGCTGGTATGGCCTGCATTGGTGGCAGGTGGGGCGCTTCGAGGTTTCCACCGAAGATGCCTATGTGGGCGCGGATACCTCCATCCTCGCGGCCAAAGTGGGCGGCTATGTCACCAGTGTAGATGTCGCCACCCATCAGCCTGTGAAGGCCGGTGATGTGATCGCGCGGATTGATGATGGTGATTACCAACTGGCCCTGCGCGCCACAGAGGGCAAGATCGACACCCAGCAGGCTGCCCTTGTGCGCTTTGATGAACAGCACAAGGCCGCAGAAGCTGCCGTGGCGCAGGCGCAGGCGCAACTGGCCGCCGAGAATGCGGAACTCGCCCGCGCGGAACGGGAATATGAGCGGCAGGACAAGCTGGCCAGTTCCAACTTCGCCAGCCGTTCCGTGCTGGATAATGCCCGTGCTGACCGCGACAAGGCCAAGGCGCGCGTGCTCTCGGCCAAGGCCGAGATTGCATCCGCGCAGGCTGAAATCTCCGTTCTGGCGGCTCAGCGCAAGGAAGCGGAACGGCTGCTGGCTGAATACAGGGTGGCACGGGACAAGGCCCAGCGCGACCTCGACTTCACTCTGGTGCGTGCCCCGATTGACGGTGTGGTTGGCAATCGCGCTGTACAGGTCGGCCAGTTGGTGCAGCCGGGGACGCGCCTTGTGGCCGTGGTGCCGCTGGATGCTGTCTATGTGGATGCCAATTTCAAGGAAACCCAGCTGGGCCGCCTGAAGCCTGGCCAGAAGGTGAGCGTTTATGTGGATGCCTATCCGGACCATGACTTCACTGGCCATGTGGTAAGCGTATCACCTGCTTCCGGCGCAGTGTTCAGCCTGTTGCCGCCGGAAAACGCCACCGGCAACTTCACCAAGATCGTCCAACGCATTCCGGTGCGCATTGCGCTGGATCCGGCCGGGTTGCAAAAGCACGAGCTCCGCCCGGGCATGTCTGTCACCGCCGTGGTGGATACCCGCCCGGGCGATGCCTCCTGAGGCGAGTGCACCCATGCCCTCCGCCTCAAGCCCAGCGCTTGGCCACAGCACCACGCACAGCAGCGATACAAGGCGGATGTTCGCCTTTCTCGCCATGGTGTTTGGCATGTTCATGGCGATTCTGGATATCCAGATCGTCTCGGCCTCACTCGCCGAAATCCAAGCTGGCCTTGCCGCCAGCTCGGATGAAATTTCCTGGGTACAGACCAGCTATCTGATTGCCGAAGTGGTGATGATCCCGCTTTCCGGCTTCCTGTCGCGGGCGCTCTCCACCCGCTGGTTCTTCGCGATCTCGGCCATCGGCTTCACGCTGATGAGCTTTTTGTGCGCCACCGCGACAACCATTGAGCAGATGATTATCTACCGCGCGCTGCAGGGTTTCCTCGGCGGCGGCATGATTCCCACCGTGTTCGCGGCCGCTTATTCGGTTTTTCCGAAGGAGAAGCAACCCATCGTCGCGCCCATGATCGGCCTTGTGGCCACCATGGCGCCGACCATCGGCCCCACTGTTGGTGGGTACCTGACGGATCTTTTCTCCTGGCACTGGCTGTTTCTGGTGAATGTGGTTCCCGGCATCGGCGTCGTTCTGGCCACCATCACGCTGGTGGATTTCGACGAGCCGGATTTCGCCCTGCTCAATCGGTTTGACTGGTGGGGGCTCATCTTCATGGCCGGCTTCCTTGGCAGCCTTGAATTCGTGCTGGAGGAAGGCCCCACAAATGATTGGTTCGACGATACCGCCATTCTCGCCTTTTCCGTGGTGTGCGCCGTCTCGGCCATCGCCTTTTTTGCACGGGTGACACTGGCGAAACTGCCGGTGGTGGATATTCGTGCCTTTATCAACCGCAATTTTTCCATCGGTTCGGCCTTCAGCTTTGTGCTGGGCATCGGGCTTTACGGACTCACCTATCTCTACCCCATCTTTCTGGGCCGGGTGCGGGGCTATTCGGCTCTACAGATCGGCGAAACCATGTTCGTCACCGGTGTCGCCATGTTCCTCACCGCGCCCATTGCCGGGCGGCTAATGAACAAGCTGGACCCGCGCCTGATGATGGGCATCGCCTTTATCGGCTTTGCCGTCGGCACGTGGTGGATCACCTTCATCACCAAGGACTGGGATTTCTGGGAACTGGTCATCCCGCAAATTCTGCGCGGCACTTCGCTGATGATGGCGATGATCCCCATCAACAATATCTCGCTGGGCACATTGCCACCGGATCAGCTCAAGAACGCCTCTGGCTTGTTCAACCTCACCCGCAATCTGGGGGGCGCGGTAGGTCTTGCGCTCATCAATACGGTGCTGAACAACCGCTGGGATCTGCACATGGCCCGCCTGCGCGAGCAGGTGCAGTGGGGCAGCACGGCCGCGCTTGAAAAGCTGGATGGCCTGACTCAAGCTCTTTCAGGGCTCGGCTCGGATGCACAGACGGCTGCGCTGAAGGAAATGGCGCTGATGGTGCGCATGGAAGCGTTGGTGATGGCCTTTGCCGATGTATTTTACATCCTTACCTTCCTTTTTGTGGTGCTGGCCCTCGCCTCCCCGCTGATGCGTAAGCCCAAGGGCGGCCCTCCCACCGGCGCAGGAGGCCACTAAAATCTCAGCCAGAAGCCGCCCCGGAATCAGGAATGACGGGCTGAAACGGGTTGAGGCGGCCAAGCATCACCCGGTTCCGCCCGCCTTCCTTGGCCTGATACAAATAGGTATCGGATTGATGCACCGCGTCGTCGAGATCGGGATAATGACCGCACCACAAGGCTCCGATGCTGATGGTGATGCGAATATTCTGGGGAGTACGTTTCAGGCCTTCAACAGAAAGGCGGATGCGTTCAGCCACATGCGCCACCGTCTCCTCATCCACATTCGGCAAGACCGCGACAAATTCCTCACCCCCGGCACGGGCCACAATATCCTGTTTCCGCACCGTCTCGCGAAGCACCTCGGCCACGAGTTGAAGCACCACATCACCCGTGGCGTGGCCATAGGTGTCATTCACATGCTTGAAATGGTCGATATCCAGCGCCAGAAATCCCACACCGCGATTGATCTGCTCAGCCGGCACGGCTGCATAAGCTTCCATCAGGCTGCGGCGGTTCAGAAGACCGGTGAGAGGATCAACGCTGGCTTCAAATTTGAGCCTCTTTTCCCTGAAGGCCAGCAATTGCTCCCGCTGGAGAAAAAGCCCGAAAACCACTGAAAACAGGATATTAAAGGCGATCAGCACAAATCCTGCCACCTCCCAGAACTGCACCAGAAGAGGTAGCGGGAGTATCAGGGTGCCAATCAACCCCACTGACATCATAATGCCCAGCAGCAGGTGAGAGAGGACCGGCTGGCTTGTGCGCCCCTGAAACCGGGTCCACCATATCAGCCCCATGCCACCCGTAAGACAAATGGTCAGCACGCCGGGCCACTGCCCCACACCGCCGATATACAGGCGCGCTCCACTGGCCAGCACCATTGTCGCCAGCGCTCCGATAGGCCCCGCATAGGCTGAGGAAAAACCGATGAAGAGATTGCGCATATCGGCGATAACACCGGGCGCAACCTGGATTGGCGCCAGAATCGCCAGAATTGCCCCCGCACCAAAGCACAGGCCAGCAATGAGGTTGATGATGCTTCGCGAGGTGCGCCAGCGGATCAAGCCGCCGTAGATAATGGCCAAAAGGGCCATGATGCCCACACTATGCGCAAAATTGACGAGAGTGCCGGCCATCTCCCTCTCCCTTATTCTGCGCCTGAATGCTTCAGCATTCACCAGCCCAGCCACCACGCAAACATTTCATGAGATGCGGGGGAGGAAGAGCATAGCCTGAATATGAAAGGAAAAAAGCCGCATCTCCAGACGAGAACTTCTGGGCACGGCAAATATTGCTTCACACCAGAAGCGAACACATCACATTTTCATGAAAACTGGCGCGCTCTAGGGGAATCGAACCCCTCTCTCCACCGTGAAAGGGTGGCGTCCTGACCGATAGACGAAGAGCGCTTCAGGTGGGCTCCTTATAGGGGCACACATTTTGGGCCGCAAGCGCCCATTTACAGTTATCCAAAGGCTGTGATGATTTTTTTGCACTCCGGAATTTTCACCTGCACATCACCAGCATCTATGGCCAGAATGACCGACCGCCCAAAACTGTTGCATTTTTGCTCATAAGGAGTGTGCGCAAACCCGGAGGCTTGCTATTATTCTCCCCGGAGTTAACCACGTGCGTGTGTGCGCTAAGGAAACTGATCACCAATGGGGGCTGATGCGCTGGGAGCGGGTCCACGCTTCAATGATCTGCCAAACACGAGTCAAAATACCGTCACACAGCTGGAGGAACTCTCCGGCACGATCAAATGGTTTGATGCTTCTAAAGGCTATGGCTTCGCCATTGCAGATGATGGCGGTTCCGATATTCTCATTCATGTCATCTGCCTGCGTCGCGGCGGATTTGACACGGCTCTGGAAGGGGCGCGCATTATATGCGAGGCCATACAGAGTGAAAAAGGCCGCCAGGCCTTTCGTATTCTGTCTTTGGATTTGAGCACCGCCGTTTATCCGGGTGCCCGCCCCTGCCGCACACATGTACAGGTGGAGCCGACGAGCGGGCTTGAAAACGCCACGGTCAAATGGTTCAATCGTTTGAGAGGTTTTGGCTTTCTCACGCAGGGTGAAGGCAGTCCAGATATTTTTGTGCATATGGAAACCATGCGGCGCTTCGGCCTCACCGAGCTTCGTCCGGGCCAGCATGTGCAGGTGCGCTATGGTGATAGCGACAAGGGGCGTATGGCCTCGGAAGTCCGCGCCATGCCTACCCCTAATGAGAATAACTGAAACAGCCTTTTCTCCAGCGGACTTTCCGACATCATGCGTCAGCTTCTTTCTCGTCGCTCTCCGCTCCAACGCGGACTGAAACCGGCGCGTCAACTGGTAATGGTGGCCAGCCTTCTGGCCACCATTACCAGTTTCAGCCTCGCTCTGGCCCCGGCCCTTGCTCCCCTACCCGCTTATGCCGAAGCCCCACTGAATCACAACTCCCAGATGCTGTCGCCTCTGGAGCCCCTGGAAGTCATCACCAACAAAGGCATCATCGTGCTGGAGATGGAGGTGGCCCGCACGGATGAGGAGCGTACCCGCGGCCTGATGTATCGCAAATCCCTGCCTGAACGGCATGGCATGATGTTCGATTTCGGCCACGACCAGCCCATCTATATGTGGATGAAGAATACCTATATTCCGCTGGATATGCTCTTCATCCGCTCGGATGGCACCATTGTGCGCATTGAGGAGATGACCACCCCCTTCTCAACCCGCACCATTCCTTCCGGTGAACCGGCTCAGGCGGTTATCGAGCTGGCTGGCGGCTCCGCTCGCCGCCTTGGTATCGCCCCCGGAGACAAGGTGTCTCACCCTATTTTCCACAAACCCTGAGCTAAAAGGAACCCACACGGCTGTTGCATCCTCATCACAACAGCCGACATGATCTCAAACCTTAATAGCCACACATGCCGAAATCCGTCCTGATCCACAAGCACCAGCTTACGCCTTCTATGAAAGAGCTTCCACTCAAGGCAGCTTTCCTTTTTTCAAGGCATTGATCAGCGCCGCTGACCCGGGGATCGAAACGTGGCCGGGGTCGAGATAGATCATCATTCCGTCAAGAACAGTTTCGTATGTGCTTTCTTGGAAAGAGCATCTGTCAAATATACAACCTTAATCTGATCTACTCCCCGATCCTTGGACAGATTTCCGGCTGCTTTAAGCTACTGCCTGCGCCTGCTGGTCGGTTTCGATCTGGTTGAAGTAGACCATGGCGGACGACTGTCCGCCATGGGCTGCGTGAGGCCGCTGGTGGTTGTAGAAGGTGAGCCATCGGGCAACGCCGGCCTTCGCCTGCGGGCCGGTCTCCCAGGCGTGCAGATAGACGCACTCATACTTCAGGGACGCGCTTGAGCAAAAGGGCATCAAACCCTGCATTCCGGGCCGTAAATCCCGCTTGATGCCGGTTAAATACGACAAGCGCTGGTACAAACGGCGCAACCGCATTGAGATCATGTTCGGCCGCCTGAAGGACGGGCGCCGCGTCGCGACGCGCTACGATCGCTCCCCCACCGTCTTCTTCTCGGTACTCGCCCTGGCCGCGACCGTGCTCTTCTGGTTCTGATCAACGAGTCCTGAGCCTAATGACCAGCCAGTCACATAGCTCTGGGGGTCCCGCCATCTCAAGCCACCACGAAACAAACCACCCTCCGGGACTTTCTGCGTCACAATGCGGTTTTCCCGCTTTATATGTGCCTTTTTGTTCCCTGCCCTCTTGCGCACCCATCATCGCAAATGTAGACATCACATAGGCTTATTGCCTGTCGGAGTATAGCGCAGCCTGGTAGCGCATCTGCTTTGGGAGCAGAGGGTCGCAGGTTCAAATCCTGCTACTCCGACCATGCCTCCCCCTCACACAGATGCAGCTTCATACAGCCAATATCTGCTCTTCATCCGTCGCATGTCCTGCACGAATGAAGAGGGGCCCCTGCGCAAATGCAGTACCCAAGCGGTAACGCGCGGTCACATCTGGAGCGAGCCCGACAGGGTGTGATCCGGCATATTGCAAATGCAGGCGTGCCCGCGCCAGCCAACCCTCCGGAGGCAGGTGTCCGGGTGCATGCACCAGAAGATAATCTGTCTCGACACAATAGGCCCGCGATGTGCCACGGGCCTGGTCCAGATCCCGCAGGGTCGTGACGTTCAGGGCATCTGTACGCAAAGCCGTGCAGGCTGCAAACTCATCTGGCAACATGGAATCCAGAGCTACGAGCAGTAGCTTGTCCCGCCGGATATCGGCCTCCTGCCGGAACCAGTGCTGCGCCGCCTCAGCATCCGTCGCAGTGCGCATGGGCCAGACAACCGTCAGCGTTTCCGCCGCGGGCCGGAATGAAAAGCCGATCTGCGTCAGGATCTGCTCCCAACGCTGCCGGTAGGTATGATGGGACAGCACAAGATTGAGATTGCGCTCGCGCATCGCATCAATCTCACCCTCACTCAGGCTTTTCAGGCGATCCGGCTCCCGATCACAAAAGACCACATCCTGCCCGAACAGCTCTTCCATGCCAACGGAATAGTTCGACAGAACCAATGTATTGGATGACATCAGTTCAAATACACGCCGGGCAAACATGGTGCGTGAGGACGTCACGGTGTTGATATTCAACCCGAACCGGCCCGCCTTATAGATGCGTGGCATATCCGAATGCGGCACAGCGGGATGCAGAAAGCGACGGTAAGCCTCTGGCCAGATGTGTTTATCATCTGCGGTGCCGTGAAAGCGGTCATAAATCTCCAGCCTGAAGCCACCGGCCACCAACCCACCCAGCATGCGATGCATATCTTCACAGCGCGCTTCATGATGCGCATACCAACTGCCCGCAAATGTCACGACATCCGACCGCGCATGCGTCTCCACTGGCGAGAACAATGCGGGATTGGTCGCAAATGGAAGGGCATGCACATCGGTCAGCCCATGATCTGCACGATAATCAGCTATACATTCATGAGCTGTTGTGAAGACATAATCGAATGCAGTCGCTGTTTTAACGAAATCATGGACCCTATCGCCATAATGGGTTGGGTCCTCTTTATTCCAGAAAACAGTAACGATGCCCTGTTTGCGGCAATGTTCCAATATCGCCAGCAGTTCACCGCGATTTTCCCGAACCAGCCGACGGCTCGCATGAACACGCCCGCTCCAGGGACGCCTCTCCAGAGAGGCCCCCGTCCATGCGGATTCACACAGAAAGATTTGGGGTTTCGCCACCTCGAACTGGCTCCGCCAGCATTCAGGAAGAAGCGTCGTCCCCTCAAAAGAACCCGCAAAGCTGTTGGCGGAAAAAGGGTCCAGAATAGTGGCGACGCGCACCTGGGAAGAACGCTGCTCCCCCTTATGTGCAACCTGTGAAGGACGCGCAGCCAAGGCCAGAAGAAGCCGATCATGCTCCAGCCCCCGCCGCAAGGCTACGGCAGAGGCCGGCCGACCGGCCGCTTCAAGAAACGCAGAGGCCTGAAGAAGGGCTTTTGCGCGCCTGTGATAGTCTATCATCTTCATCCCAAGGAACGCGACCGCACCCTCATCTGGGCACGAACCCGGCCGCGCTCTCAATCGTCAACGCGGACGCCCGATCCACAGGCCACGCGTATCCACAAGCCGAACAGAACCATCCATTGGTATCGGCGTCACCTTGAAGGCATCGTGATCAACCAGCAGAACGGCGATATCCGTATCTTTCAGCGCGCCTTCTTCGCCCACAAGAATGGCCTTGCCTTCAAAATCCCCGGGCAGATCATTGATGAAGGGCTCAACAATACGCACCTGACCCGGGTAACAATCCGCCAGCTTGCGTACAATCGACAAGGCCGGGCTTTCACGCAGATCGTCAATATTCGGTTTGAAGGACAGGCCAAAGCAGGTAATGCGAGGTGCTTTACCCTTTTCAGCAAGATGCTCCGAAACAGCCTGATGGACCTTGACCAGAACCCATTCGGGCTTACCATCATTGATTTCGCGCGCGGCACGGATAATACGTGCTTCATCCGGCGCCTGACTGACGATAAACCACGGATCCACCGCAATACAGTGGCCACCCACGCCAGGGCCAGGTTGCAGAATATTGACACGCGGATGGCGGTTGGCGAGACGGATCAGTTCCCACACATTGATGTCCAGCCGATCACAGATCAGCGACAGCTCATTGGCAAAGGCAATATTGACATCGCGGAAGCTGTTTTCAGTCAGCTTGGCCATCTCGGCCGTGCGACAGCCGGTTTCGATGCAATCCCCCTCAACCACCAGCTTGTACAAGGCACGCGCGCGGCTGGCGCAGGCCTCCGTCATACCACCGATAATGCGATCATTGGTGACGAGTTCAGCCAGCGCATGCCCCGGCAGAATCCGCTCCGGGCAATGCGCAACGCGGATATCCGACTCTTCACCATGCGTCTGTGGGAAAGTCAGATCCGGGCGCTCCTCAGCCAGCCACTCCGCCATCTGCTCCGTCGCGCCGACCGGGCTGGTGGATTCCAGAACAACCAGATCCCCCTTCTTCAGCACGGGTGCGACGGAGCGACTGGCCGCCTCGACGAACCGCATGTCCGGCTCATGTCCATTGCCCTTGGCCAGAAAGGGAGTCGGCACAGCAATCAGAAAGGCGTCTGCCGGTTCAGGCACAGTTGTGGCCCGCAAATGCCCTGCTGCGACAGTGCGCTGCAAGGCTTCCTGAAGACCCGGCTCCACAATGTGGGATTGCCCACGATTGATGGCCTCAACAGCCTTCTGGTTCACATCCAGACCCAGCACATTCACGCCACGCAGCGCAAACACAACCGCTGTGGGCAGGCCAATATAACCAAGCCCAACAAGGCAGACCGTTCCGAAGGGGGGGCTGAAGGACGCGTTCATTGGGCTGCCTTCCACTGTATAAGTGCATCCAGAATGCGGGAAACCGCCTTGCCATCGCCGTAGGGGTTGTGGGCGTAGCTCATCTCGTCATAGGCGGTAGGTTCGGTGAGCAGGCGTGTTGTCCACTCGACAATCTTGTCGGTGTCTGTCCCCACGAGGCGCACGGTTCCGGCAGAAACCGCTTCAGGCCGTTCGGTTGTCTCCCGCATCACCAGCACAGGCTTGCCAAGAGAGGGGGCCTCTTCCTGGACGCCACCGGAATCGGTGACGATCACATGCGCCCGGCTCATCAGCCACACGAAGGGCAGATAGTCCTGTGGCTCGATCAGATGGATATTGGATGCATCCCCCAGAATGCGCTGCACAGGCTCGCGCACATTGGGGTTCATGTGCATGGGGTAGACCACGTCCACATCCGGGAAACGTTCAGATATGCGGCGCAGGGCCTTGCAGATTCGCTCGAACCCGCCACCAAAGCTCTCACGCCGATGGCCTGTCACCAGCACCATGCGACGCCCCGCCGTGAGGAAGCTGAAACGCGCCTCCATGCCGGCATTGAACTGCACATCACTACGGGTGCGCTCCACCACATTCAGCAAGGCATCGATGACGGTATTTCCGGTTACAACAATGTGTGCATCCGGCACATTTTCGCGCAGCAGCGCCTGACGGGAGGTTTCTGTCGGCGCAAAGTGCAGGGCTGCCAGCGCACCGGTCACGCGCCGGCTCCCCTCTTCCGGCCAGGGAGAATACAGGTTTCCGGTGCGCAGCCCCGCTTCCACATGCCCCACTGGAACGCGAGCATAATAAGAGGCCAGTGTCGCAGCCAGAGTGGTTGCGGTGTCACCATGCACCAGGACCATGTCCGGCCGCACGGTCTCCAGAACTGGCTTGAGCCCAGCCAGAATAGCGGTCGTCACACCGTACAGATCCTGCCCGCTGGTCATCACATTCAAATCAAAATCGGGAGCAATCCCAAAGAGATCAATCACCTGATCCAGCATCTGGCGGTGCTGGGCGGTAATGCAGACCCGGCTCTCGAATCTTGGATCGGCCGCCAGTCCAAGTACAAGAGGCGCCATCTTGATGGCTTCAGGCCGCGTTCCAAAAACTGTCAGAATTCGCATATCACGCATCTTCGCGGGCTATGGGTAGGAAAAATTCGTGCGCACCAAGCTCACCGCTTCTGCTGCAGCCGAAAGCAGGATCCGCAAAGGCTAAATTCTCCACCTACATGGCCACAGAAGCTCTATCTCTTGAACGCAGCGGTCCAATAGCAGAGTAAAAATGAAATGCCGATGTATTTAAAATTGTATTATCTATATTAATAAACCAAAGGTTGTATTATCAATCGAAAAAATTCGTAAGAAGGAACACATTCTTGAATAATCTGAAAAATTTGCCCAGAAGATGTGAGATTGAAGGAGGGGCTGCAATGTCCTGAAAGTTGTGCACCATATTCTGACAACAACTGTTCGCGGCAGTCGCATAGCGCAGACGGAAGCAACCCTTCGGGAAGGTGATGAAGAGTGATGGCAGAATCCTCCCCCATTTCGGCATCATCAGGCGCGCGCCAACTGAACACGCTGGTGCTGGGAGGAAGCGGTTTCATTGGCTCGCATATCGTGGATGTGCTTCTGGAGCGGGGCCATGCTGTCACGGTTTTTGACCGGCATGCAGAAGCCTTCCGGCCGCCGCTGCCCGGTGTGCGTTATGTTTTTGGCACCTTCTGCGATCACATGGCCCTGATTGAAGCCATGAGTGGGATGGATACTGTGTTCCATCTCATCAGCAGCACCCTGCCTGGAACCGGCAATTTCAACCCGCGGGAAGATGCCTCCACCAATCTTGTCGGAACACTTGATCTTCTGGATGCCATGGTGGCGCTGCATGTGCCGCGCATTGTTTATCTCTCATCCGGCGGCACGGTTTATGGCGCCTCACAAGCCCGCATCATTTCAGAGGATCACAGCCTGCGACCCATCTGCTCCTATGGCATCATCAAGACGGCGGTTGAGCATTATCTGCGCCTGTATCAGGATCTTCACGGCCTGAAGACGGTGGCGATCCGCGCCGCGAACCCCTTTGGACCCCGACAGGGGCACAATGGGACGCAGGGCGTCATTTCCACCTTCCTGCGCAATGTTGCAGAAGGACGCCCCATCGAGATTTGGGGAGATGGCAGCGTGGTGCGCGATTATCTTTATGTGCGCGACCTGGCTGAATGCTGTGTGCTCGCCGCCGAGAGCGACATAACAGGGCCCCTGAATGCCGGTAGCGGTCAGGGGCGCTCTCTGAAGGATGTCGTTGCAACTCTAGAGCGGGTTACACACACCCGGCTGAGCCCCATTTTCAGACCGGCACGCCCGGTGGATGTGCCCTACTCCGTGCTCGATTGCACCCGTGCGCAGCATTTTCTGGAATGGCGCGCCCATACGGATTTTGAAACAGCCATGGCCCTGAACTGGGCATGGGTTCAGGCGCAATGCGGCATGTCCGGCCAGCCCATATCCGCGCCCGCAGTGAATTGAGACAAGAGAATGCAGGAACTGGAAAGGCTGCAGGGCCTTCTTGCAAAGCATGAACGCAATGCCACGCGCACATCCTGGCTGTTGCGCCAGCTTGGACGCAAGCTTCGTCACCTGCCACGCGACTATTCCCGCAAGATCCGGAAATCCTGGCTGAAGCGCCATTACGGGCATCGTCCACAGGAGACTGATGCACGCCCCCCAACCCCCTTCGAAATTCCAGACCTCTATAAGGCGCAATTTCACGCGCATCTCGAACGTGATCCCGCTTCGCGCATGGCGCTGGAAGAGATGAACGGTTTTTACCTGTCCTCCACCATGCAGGATCTGGTCGCTCAGGCAGCATCACTTGATCCGAATGTCGGCGTTGTAACAGGCAAGGAGCCCAGTGTTTGTCCGCCCTGGCATGATGCTGCCTACCATGCCTTGTGCGCGGCACGAGCCCGCGTGCCAGAAGGGCCCTATGATGCAGTCGTGCTGATGCCATCCGGGCGCATGGGGGGAGCAGATCTGGTGGCTGCCATGCTGGCGCGCGCCCTTGCAAAAACCGGACGCCCGCTGATCCTGCGAACGGATGACAGCAGCTGGGATCGTCCGGACTGGTATCCAGACCATATCGCCTGCGTGGATCTTTCGGACCTGATGCCTCAGACAGGCGATCCATCGCGTGCACTTTATGTGCTGCTGCAGGAGATTGGCGCGGCTCGCATTTTCAATGTCAACAGCGCGCTTGCGTTCAACATGTTCGAAGCCTATGGGCGACAGCTTGCCGAGTGCTTTCGTCTTTATGCCTATTATTTCTGTTCAGAACGTAATCATGATGGAGCGGAAATCGGTTATCCGGTGTGGCACTTCGCAACGCTGCTTCCCATACTGACCGCCGCGCTCACGGATACACGTAGCCTTGCGGAGACTCTAGCCGCTCGCTATGGCGTGCCGCCCGCGATGGCCCGTGAGAAATTGCAAATCATCTACAGCCCGACCCTGACCAGCCCGGACATGCCCCCGGCCGCAGCCATGAAACATGAGCCAGGCGAACGCCCGCTCATCCTCTGGGGTGGGCGACTGGATCGCCAAAAGCGGGTTGATCTCTTGCTCGACATTGCCCATGCCATGCCGGACGTGGATTTTGCCTGCTGGGGCAAGGCGGTTCTGGATGCACCACCCGACCTGTCACACCTGCCTTCGAATGTGACGATGCACCCACCCTTCACCAGCTATGACGCGCTCCCGCTGAAAAAAGCCTCTGGCTGGCTCTATACGGCTGCATGGGACGGCTTGCCCACCATATTACTTGAGCTTGGCGCGCGGGGCGTTGCCATTGTGGCCAGTGGTGTAGGTGGCGTGCCAGAGCTGATAGATGAAGAGACAGGCTGGCTTGTGCCTGCATCCGGCTCTGTCGAAGATTATGTCGCGGCCCTGCGGGCGCTTCTTGCCAATCCGCAGGCCCGTGAAATGCGCGCTCGTGCGCTTCAGGCCCGCATCGGTGCGCGTCATACAGAAGCGCGCTATGCGGCAACCATTGCGGCTCTTTAGGCGATGCGTTCGCGGATAAATTGCCCATCTCGCCCTGATCAAAACGCTCCAGCTGTGCAGGATTCACACATGGCACAACCGGATATTTCCATCATCCTGACCGCACATCGCGAAGGACTTCTGGCGGGTGCAACGGGGCGCAGCGCACAAGCTGCCATAGCCCATGCGCAAGCCAGCGGATTAAGCTGCGAAACCCTTGTGGTGCTCGATCGCACCGATACCCTGACCCAACAGGTGCTGGAGGAAATCTTCGGGACTTCAGCGCAGTTTGTGATCACCGATAGTGGTGATCCTGGGCAGGCCCGCAACCAGGGCATCGCCAGAGCCTCGGGCCTGTGTGCATCATTTCTGGATGGCGATGATCTGTGGTCCGAGAACTGGCTCACGGCAGCATGGAATCTGTCAGCCCAGCGTCCCGACGCCATTCTCCATTCAGCCTGCAATCTGGTTTTCGGCCACCGGCGCATGCTTTTCTGGCATGCGGATTCAGAAACCGCACTTTGTGAACACGCCTATATGAGCTGGCTGAACTATTGGGATGCCATGAGCTTTGCATGCACGGCTCTTTATCGCCGCTTCCCCTTTCGCGCGAATGATCTGGCCCGCGGTTTCGGGCATGAAGACTGGCACTGGAACGCCATGACACTGGCGGCCAACATTCCCCACAAGCCGGTTCAAGGCACCATGCACTTCAAACGCGCCCGGTCAGGCTCACAAATGAGCCGTGTAAAACAAGTGAACGGCATCAGATGGCCGAATTCCTTAAAACAGGAACAAATATCATGTATTTCGCCACCATAACCATGCCGATGCACAGATAAAAAAACACCGTGCTGCACATATATGCCAAGCCTATCCCAGAACACATATATTCTGCCGGCAGAACAAAATATCAGGCCCTTCTCATATTGGCTGAATCTACATGCAACTGCGCGATCAAACTAAATGGTAAATATTTACGCCTTTCCGCGCCACCCCGTTATCTGTACTAGTTAACAGCAAGCTCGAAATGCACCTTATAGTTGCATTTTTTATGAAAATAACCACAAGTTATGTTGATTTAAAAAATAGTTTTTAATCAACAACATTCGCATAACACCTGATGTCTTGTTTTGAACGAACAAAACCGTCAGAGCCTCACAACAGATGGGCCGTAACGATGAGTGAGAGCAACCAGATTCAGGCAGGTCTGACCACTGATCAGCAGGAGATCCTCCTCTCGGATCGGGGGCGGTCTTATCGGATTTTTCTTCCTGATCAGGCGACAGATTATATTCAGAAGAAAATCCGCGAAAATCGGGCGCCCTATGAGCTGGGCATGTTGAAGGATATGGCAACGCGCCTCCATGCGGATGATCTGGTTCTGGATGTGGGGGCCAATATTGGCAATCACACCCTTTATCTTGCTGCCATATGTGAAGCTCGGGTCTGGGCTTTCGAGCCCAACACCCATCTTGTGGGGGCTCTCCAGCATAGCGCCAGTCTCAATGGCCTCGAAAACCGCGTGAAGGTTCTCGCTAACGGTGTGGGTGCAGAGCCAGGCTGGGCCAGATTTGACGCTGAGAACCCGGAAAACCTTGGTGGCCAGAGCCTTTCAGTTGAAGGCGGTGACATTGAGATCATCACGCTCGATCAGCTTGAGATCGAGACGCCCGTGAAGATGATCAAAATTGACGTCGAAGGCATGGAGCTTGCCGTCTTGCAAGGTGCACGGCAGCTCATTACTCGGGACAAGCCCATCATTTACGCCGAGTGCCTGAAAGAGGCTGATTTCCGTCAGGTCTTAAACGTGCTTGGTGAACTGGGTTATCAATTCTGGGATACCTTCAATACTAGCCCAACACAGCTTTTTCTGCCCGACAGCATGATCACGCCTGATATGCAACTGCATCAGCTGCGCGTTCGAGAGGGGATTGAATCCTATCGGCATGAAACCGAGTTGAAGCGGGTCAAGTCGGATCTGCACGATGCCAATCTCAAATATCGCCGTGTCACAGGGCAATTGAGAGAGGCGAGAGACGCCTTGGCCGTGGCCGAAAAAGCGGTTGAGACTCTGCAATCGCGAGAAAAGACGAAACCTTCACACAGTGCAGAGCTACAAGGCGAAAACGGATTTTCCCAACATCCGGATTTTAAACGCCAGCTCATCCGTGCTCGACAGGAAACCCGGGATGCTTTCGCCACGGCGCGAGCGCTCAAGTCTGAACTGGAAGAAGAACGCGCAAGAACCCTGGCACACGCCCATCAAATCGCTGCGTTGGAAGAAGATAAAAACCGTTTGCAAGGTGCTCTACAGGTCGCCGAGCACACCCACTATCAGTGTGAGCAAAAACATGAGAAGGCCGTCCAGACGCTTGAAGTGGAGCTTGCACGAGCGCAAGCTTTGGCTGACAGCATGCAGGCCGATATCCATGATCTGAAAGCCCGCCTGCAACTTCACATGAACGGACCTTCCAGCACAGAAGGTTTGAACCCTGACCTGTCCGGCACCCCGACGAAAATCGATCCGGGTTTTCTTTCTGGCTGGGCGCAGGCCCTGCCACTTCCCGCCAAGGAGATCGCCTCGATCTGGCTTGGCCTCGCCCGCAAACTCCAGACGCAGCGGCCGGCACAGGCGCTCGCCCTTCTGCGTATCGTCCATCAACTGCACGCGGATCACAGCACGGCACGGGCGCTCGGCTTTGCACTGATCAGCACGGGTGAGGGCACTGAAGCCCTTTCCATCCTGCCGTCCACGATTGATGGACTGAACCTGTCATCAAGAGAGCGACGCTCCCTGGCTCTGGCCCGTGCCGGATATGAGGGTGCGGACCTTCGCGACCGTGCGGCCAATGCGGTACGCAGCACGTTACGTGTAGCCGCAATCATGGATGAGTTCACAGCCGCAAGCTATGGGCCGGAATGTGACCTCCAGCAGCTCTCCGTAGCCAACTGGAAAGCAGAGCTTGAAACCTTCAAGCCACAGATTCTTCTGATTGAATCCGCCTGGCGCGGGCTGAATGAAGAGTGGGGCTCCAAAGTCGGGCATCTCAGCATTGAACTTCAGGGCATTCTGAACTGGTGCCGCACGCGGAATATCCCGACAGCCTTCTGGAACAAGGAGGATCCGGTCCATTTCGAGACATTCCTGAATACAGCTCAGAAATTTGACCTCATTTTCACAACGGATATTGATTGCATTCCCCGCTACAAGGCAGCATTGGGGCACGAGCGCGTCTATCTTCTGCCCTTTGCCTGCCAGCCGGAAGTGCACAACCCGATTGAACTCTATCAACGTCAGGATGCATTCTGCTTTGCCGGCGCCTATTATGTGCGTTATCCTGATCGGACGCGCGATCTCGATGATTTCATCAACGCGTTGCCCAATTATCATCCCGTTGAAATTTTTGATCGCAATTATGGCAAGGATCATCCGGACTATATGTTCCCGGAGCCCTACAAGCCCTATATCGTTGGAACCCTTCATCATACCGAGATCGATAAAGCCTATAAGGGATACAGCTTTGGCATCAATCTGAACTCGGTGAAGCATTCGCAAACCATGTATGCGCGAAGGGTCTATGAGCTTCTCGCCAGCAACACACGTGTGATCAGCAATTATTCATGGGGCCTGCGCCTCATGTTTGGTGATCTGGTCATCACAACAGATAGCGGTGCCGAGGCCGTGCGCAGAATTCGTGCCCAGGATGAATCCGGCACGGCGGACCGCATACGTCTGAGCGGGCTGCGTAAGGCCCTGTCCGAACACACCTATAGCCATCGTCTCACTTATGTGATGCGCAAGGCGGGCATCGACATGCCGGATGCCTCCGCCCTGCCCCCCATCATTGTTCTCGCCCAGGCGCGCGACAAGAATGAGCTGGACATTCTGCTCGCCCAGTTGGCCCGTCAATCCCAGCCCATCTCCCGTGTGGTGCTCGTGGTGCCGGAAGGCACGGCCCCCAATGACGTGGCCCTGCCGCAGGATGCCAAAGTCATCACGCAAGGCCAGGCTGCCACATTGCGGATTGGAGATCTGGTTGGGCCAGATGAGTGGTTGGCCGGATTTGTCGCCTCTGATCACTACGGCACGCACTATCTGGAAGATCTGGTGCTGGCGACCCGATACAGCGATGCTGTCGCCTTTGGCAAAAGCGCCTATTATCGGGTGGCTGAGGGACATATCGATCATGTTCAGGGGACGATCTATCAAAAGGTGACGCATCTGCCTCTGCGCCGCACCCTGCTGCGCGGCGATATTGCTCCAGCCGCCCGTCTGGATCAATGGCTTGATGAATTGCCCTCCGCAAGCCTGACCCATGAGCATATGCTGTCTCTCGATCCCTTCAATTATTGCAAGAATGGTGCAACAGGGTGCATTTCCAGCAAAGAAATCAGAACTCTTGTTGATGATCTTCCAGATTTGGATTGCGGAATTCCGGCTTCAGAACTCATTGCCCATGCTGAAGCCATGGCCCCTACACCCCCGATTGAGATCAAGGCACCTGTTATTTCCGGATCTGAACTGTTCGCGGATATTCCTCCGACATCCACGCGCAAAGTGGAATGGACGTACGATCACGAGGACTGTGTCATCACCAGTTCTCTTGGAGATGAAGAGCACCTTTATTTCTATGAGAAAAAAGGGCGCCCATTAGCCCAGCTTGTGGGACCCAAGGGCCTCCAGATCCATCTGCAGGTCAGCACGGGCCTGAATGTTCTGCTCGTCGCCGTCTTTCACGATGAGGCGATGGCGAAGATCTCGCATCAGATTGTGGCCGTCAATCGCAACCATACTCTTGAGCCTCCGCAGGGCACTGCATTCATCCGGTTTGGCATCCGTTTTCGCGGGCCAGGCAGTTGCCATGTCCAGAACCTTATTCTTGGAGAATATCACCCAGCCCCGCGCGAGATCATCTCGAAATCTCGCATTCTTCTGCTCACCAACCATTACCCGTCATATGATGACCTTTACAGAAATGGTTTTGTGCACAGCCGGATGCGGGCCTATCGCGAAATCGGAGGCATCACGCCGGACCTTTTCCGCCTGAGAACGGATCAGGCTATAACCACGCATGAGTTTCAGAATATTGATTGCCTGACAGGCTCCGCAGAGCAGCTGGATCGCATGCTGGCAGATGGCCTGTATGATCAGGTGCTCGTCCATTTTCTGGATGAACCCATGTGGCATGTGCTGCAAAAGCACATCCATCGCGTTCAAGTCACGGTCTGGGTTCATGGCGCGGAAGTGCAGCCTTGGTGGCGGCGCAGCTACAATTATTCCTCAGAGCAAGAACTTGAAAAGGCCAAGGTCGCGAGCGATATCCGCCTCGCTTTCTGGCGTAGCCTGTTTAACCCCCTGCCTGAAAATCTGAATTTCGTCTTCGTTTCGCAATATTTTGCGAATGAGGTCTTCGAGGATCTGCAGGTTGAATGCCCGGCAGACCGGTACAGCATCATTCACAACCCCATTGATGATGAGCTATTTGAATATCACGAAAAAACCGAGGATATGCGCGGCAGGATCCTGTCTATCAGGCCGTTTGCTTCACCTAAATATGCGAATGACCTCTCAGTAAAGGCCATTCTGATGCTCCGAGAGCGTGCATTTTTCCCGCAGCTGCAATTTTGCATTATCGGAAACGGCCCACTTTTTGAAGAGATCACAGCCCCCTTGTCTGGCTTGTCGAATGTAATCTGTGACAATCGCTTCCTGAGCCACGCAGAGATTTCAAGCATACAGGAACAGTATGGGGTTTTCTTGAACCCCACACGTTGGGATAGTCATGGCGTCTCCCGTGATGAAGCCATGAGCTCCGGCCTTGTCCCCGTCACCTCACGGGTGGCAGCCATTCCTGAATTTGTCGATGATACATGCGGCTATATGGCCGAACCGGAAGATGCTGAAGGGCTGGCTGAAGCCATTGCAGATATGTGGCTGCACCCGGAAACCTTCCTGCGCAAATCGAAGGCTGCCGCAGAGCGGGTTCGCCGCCAAAGCAGTAAGAGGAAAATCATTGAGGCTGAACTGGCGCTGATGAGCCCGCAAGGCCGCACTGTGCCGCGCGAACAAGCGTGAGCCGCGATAGGCTCCGGTTCCGAGTGCGCATAGGCCACCACAAAACAATCAACAGACAAGCACTCCGCGCGTGCCTGCCTGTTTCAAGAATGTAGGAGCAGTGCAATGACCAACACTGAAACACCACGCCATGCGGCCGATCTGATCCTGCGGGCGGGCAGCGTGACAAAGCGTGAGACCACGACCGAGGCGGCCTTCGACCAAGCCGCACAGGATCTGCGCATTCCGCTCTCCAGCCAAGCCATATATTGGCGCCCGCGCCATATGCAAAGTTCTCCGCTATTGGGGCAAATTCCCTTTCTGTTCTGGCTTATGGAATCCATCCGGCCCACCTGCGTGGTGCAGGTCGGCACTGCGGATGGTGTCGTTTATCTGTCCCTGTGTCAGGCCATAGAGCGTCTGAACCTGCAAGCTTCCTGTCTTGGACTGGAAACCCGCGGCAGCCAGTTGCATGCGGATCTGCGCCGGCAGCATGATGACCAATATACCGACTTCTCCATACTTCTGCGGGATACGCTGGATGCAGGCATTCATTATGTACATGATACCATTGACCTTCTTGTCCTTCATGACGGGTTGGATGATGCCGACATGGACAAACTGGTGGATGAATGGTTGCCGCTTCTGTCAGATCGGGCCGTCATTCTGATCTGCGAGCCTGGACAGGTGTTGATGAATGAACGGCTCCGCCAGGTGTTGGATGGTAAGCCGGAACAGAGTGTCATTACTGGCCCGGTTTCCCTTGGCGGCTCCCGGCTGGATGTCATTCTGCATGGTCCCAACCAGCCGGAACGTCTTCAGGCCCTCGCCTCACTTAGACAGGGGCACCCCGCCTATCTTGCCGCCCGTATGGTGTTCAATCGTCTGGGACAAGGTCTGGAGGAATTGCAGCGCGCCAGAGAATTCCAGCATCAGCGCGATCAGGCTTTGCAAGCGCTTCAGGCGAAAGAACAGGATCAGCTCTCGCAGCAAGGCGAAATTGACAGCCTGAAAAAGGATCTGCAGCACTCCGAGACGGTGCAAGCTGCAGCGCGTGAAGACCGGGCCGCCCTCCAGAAGGAAGCTGCACGGCTGGAACTGGCTTTATCGGATAAAAATCAGGAAAGCGAAAACCTGTCTCATCAGGTGAAGAACCTCAAAACCCGCCTCGAGAAATCCGACATGGCCCTCAACGCGGCCATCGCCAAGATTGAACTGCTGGAAAATGACAAGATCAAACGCGCCCATGCGGCCCCACCCGCGGAAAAGCCGGCTGAAACGCTACGCGCGCGCTCGGAATATGAGCGCCTGATCAAGGAAGCGCAGGAGCAGTGCGCCGCAAAGGATCACGAACTCCTTGCAGCCAGAGAAGAGATTCAGCAACGCATCGAAGATATCGCCGTCCTCACAGAGCAGTTCAATCGTGAACTGAAGGCCCGGACGTCAGCTGCGGATCGTATGCGGCAGAATGTAAAAAGAAATCTGGAAAATGATGTTGCCTTAGAAATTGGCAGAATTGTCAGCGCAATCTTCAACGAAGAGAATAAAGGCCTCTGGCGCAAAGGCGTCTCCACACCAGATCATGTTCAACTGCTGATCAAACATAAAATTGTAGACCCGGACTGGTATCGCAAACACCACCCCGATGTTGCGGATTCCGACATGGACCCGGCACTGCACTATTTGTTGCACGGCGCGGCTGAGGGGCGCCCGGCACGCAAGATAGACTGATGCAGACCCGCATCTGACGCTCGCCATCAAGGCCTTCCAAGGGGAGCTTTCAGCTTCGAGGTGAAAGCTCCCCTTGGAAACTCAGCTTTGTGCGGCCTCATACAATCCAGTCTTGAATATTGGCCCAGCGTCCAATATCGTTGCCGGTTTTTTCAAACATGTGCGTATCAGCAACCCAGGTATGATGAGACATGTCTTTCGACCGATACTGTATGAAATTGAAGTGATCTGCAGAATAGACAACACCGCCGGCAGCTTGCGTACGCTTGATGAGATCCGTGTCCTCCCCCTGGCTGCGATCCGCGAAAGGCAAATCCAATAGCCAGGATTTGCGCGCGACAAGCGTTGGGCCGGCAACAAACGGAACATTCTGCTTATGCTCATGGCCGGGATTGCGCAAAAACAGCTTATCTGGCCCTTCAAGCCAGACCGGAAAGGTCCATTTCCCGCAAAGATCTGCTCCTGAAAACTCAAAACTGAGGATCATATCCTGCAGATAATTGGGGAAATACCAGTCATCATCATCAAATTTTGCGACAAAATACCCATTCGCCTGGCCAATAGCCGCATTCAGCTTACTGCCAAGCGTGATGCCCTCCGGGAAAATCAGAGTCTTGACCGTCTTGATATGCGGAAAAATAGAAAGACGCGCCTGAAGCTCCTGAATTTTATTTTCAGGCCAGCTTTCCCGCAAGGCAAATATAACCTCCACACGCGGATAGACTTGGCGTGAAATGTTTTCAATAATTCTATCCATAAAAACCCAGCGCTTGGTCGACATCACTATAGTGACCAGCGGAAGCTCTTCCCGGATATCGTGACCTAGAACGGTGGATCGGATCAACGCGGCCCGGTGCTTGTACTGATGCTTCAGGGCAATTTCACGAATGCCTTTCTGGCTTGTTTTCCACCAGTGCCGGTCATCTGTCAGCAGACGGTTGACGGCATCACATGCACTGCGCGTGTCACTTGCCATGGGCACGATGTCGCCAAACTGCTCCTCCAGCGCCCGGGATGGCGCAGAAACCACGGGCGTACCACTGGCCAGCAATTCATAAACCCGTCGGGACATCATCGTCGGCGAGGTTGTAATCGTATTGACGTTCAGAAAGACACGGAAACGTCGATACAGATTGTTCATCTCCCGAAAACTAACACTCGGGCGAATGAAGGGACGGAAACGCTCCGGAAAATGATAGCGGGGATTGTCATGGACAGACATACGATCATAAATCGCGCCCTTCGCTTCCAGAATGGGATCCAGCATGTAATTCATCTGCCGGGCGCGCTCTTCATGCCCTTCAGAATAATAAGAGCCTGCGAAGCACACATCCTCCTGCGGCTCGCGCACCCGGTCGACCGGATTGGTCAAGGATAAATTGGCCGCAAATGGCAGCGGCGTCACCGTGAGCGCATCTGTGTGCTCACGATAGCGCGGAACCATCTCAGAATCCGTTGTGAAGATATGATCGGCATACTTCATCACCGGAAGAAATTTATCGTAATGGAGCGGGTCTTCCTTGTTGATCATGACAACCGGGGTGTCACATGTCTCCCTCAACTGCTTCAATACAGCGATCAGGGCCTGCGCGTGCGGATGGGAGAGACCGGGGGATGTGAAAGCATAAAGCCAATCATCCTCATGCCCGCGCCATGCACTTTCCAGCAAAACCAGATCATAATCATCCGCTTTAATCTGCTCGGCCGCGGTACGACGCACCAAACGTGTGCAACTGAAATCCGTAGACCAGTTCAACTCGCTGATTTCATCCAGAACCGTCAGGCATTTGGGCTCACAGATATGTCGATTTCCGAAACCTTTCCACATCTCGGTTCCAGGTGGCTGCCCCCCATGGCCTGAGATCCGCCACAATGCATGGAGGCGGCGCAGAGTAGGCAAATTGAGCGGCCGCCCGCCCCAAGCATCCAAAAGCGCTTGCGCGGAGCCAACACGCCCCGCAGCATTCAGAAATTCAGCAGCTTGCAGAAGAGCGCGGACTTTCGCATCACAATTCATCGTCATCTGATGAGCCTAGCCGATCCGTTCTACGCGTCCAACTGCTCAGGATGCAGGCATGCACACCAAGCGACAACCGCTATGACACGCACGCGTTCCATGTCATCCCAGATGTCGGACCACATTTTAGGGCAAAATTCACAGCGGAAGATTGAAGCTATTTTTAGGTCAACGACTTTGAAAATAGCCGAATTACAGATATTTTCACGATATATTCAACTATTAATTGTTATTATTTAACTTAAAATTAAAACGCGACACTCACTCTGCTCTTCCGAATTAGCAATCCGCTGCTGGCGTAAAAATTTCCAACTCCTTCATATGATCGCGCAGCACAGCCCATCCGGCCTGCTGTGAGTATGTCCAAAACAATGACTTGACGTCTTCTGGCAGATTGATTTTGTTCTTTTTTGTTCTATATTCGATCCTGCAGCCGGGACAATACAAGTCAGCGCGCCCTTTTCTTTCCGGGTCGTCATGTCGTTTCATTTTCATCCCTTCTTGCTACTCGCCACGGCACTCGCATTGCTGGCATCTGGCCTTGGCGTCAGGGTAGCGGCGCAGGATTTCGAACCCGATCAGCTTGATCGGATCATAATGAGCGCATGTCATCAATCCAGCCCTCCCGGGCCAGATGTCTCCATTAAGAGGCTGGGGGAAGACGGCAGCCTATTGCTGACAAATGGCCAATCTTTCCTTCCTGAAGGGATCTCCATCCCCTCTCGTCTGACACCTGATGCCAGGATGGTCGACACAGCCCGCGTGACTGTTTCTTCCACCCTTCAGGGACAGGTCATGCGTCTCACGGAGAGTAGGACAGACCGGTATGGCCGCCTGAATGGGCAAGCGGTTTTTGAATCAGGTGAGGATGTGACCATGGTCCTGCTGCGTGCTGGCGCAGGGACCGTTCGACCTGTCGAAACCCATCCGCCGCGGACCCGTCACCGTCGTAGGGCCAATGCCGCCTGTAACAAAGCCCGGCTCGACTCGGAAAATAAGGCCAGGCAGGCTGGAAAGGGGATCTGGGCCCACTCAAACGTCATCATCAACGCTCAGAATGACGTGGCGCTCGCCGCCCATGCCGGGCTTTTCACGCTGGTTGAAGGGCAAGTTCGGGCGGTAGGGGTAACCCGCAACCGCATATATATAAACTTTGGGCCACGCTGGTCAGAAGATTTCACAATCATGCTGGCGCGGAAGGATTTCGCCACCATCTTTGGCGATGATCTTGATCCTGCCATGTTGCGCGGCACTTTCATGCGTGTACGTGGTGTGGTGCAGGAAGAAGGTGGCCCGGCCATCTTCATCCACAAGGCGGAAGATGTGGCATGGTAGGTGCCATCAAACAAGGAGCGGGGCAGCAAGTGAGCGGGCAGGAAAGCGCGCTGATCCGTGGCAAATGGGCACGCCTTTTTCAGGCGTCTCGACCATATGCTTGCGCACGCCCGGATTCTGCAGGCTCCGATACCGCACGATCGCCGTTTAACCGCACATCGGTGCGGCGGGTTTCTGCCATACGCTCCTCTGTTGCCCGCCTGTCTGCCGTGCTGGGCTTGCCCCTGCTGCTTTCAGCCTGCGCCGGTTTCGAGACAGATTCGAACAGCCTGCCCCTCACCTCGCCGGCCCCAGCATCGGATTATGCTGACATGACCCCGACCCAACGGCGCGAGCATGAAAAGCTCGTGGCAAGCTATGGCGGGGCCTATAATGATCCGGCATTGAAGGCGCTGATCCAGCAGACGGTCGAACGGCTGGTGGCCGCCTCTGAACGGCCCGATCAGAAATATCGCGTCACCATCCTGAACTCTCCGGCTATCAATGCTTTTGCCCTGCCGGATGGCTCACTCTATGTCACCCGCGGCTTGCTGGCCCTCTCCAACGATACGTCGGAACTGTCCTCGGTTCTCGCGCATGAAATGGCGCATGTCATCGCCAGCCATGCCAGCATCCGCGAAGGACAGGTGAAGCAGGCGGTTCTGGTCAACCGCGTCATTTCCGATGTCGTGCATGATCCCGATCTCGGCGCGCTGGCCATGCAGAAGAGCAAGCACACACTGGCCTCCTTCTCACGCGGGCAGGAGCTGGAAGCCGATGCCATTGGCGTTGGCATCGCCGCGCGGGCCGGCTTCGATCCTTATGGCGCCACACGCTTCCTCAAGAGCATGGAAGATTATGGCGACATGCGCAGCGCGGCCCGGAGTAAACCAGGCGCGAACCCGCAGCAGGATTTTCTCTCCTCGCACCCCGCCACGCCGGAACGCATCTCCATCGCCATGGCTAATGCCCGACAATATGCCGACCCCAATACTGGCGAGCGTGACAAGAGCGTTTATCTCGCCGCGCTGGATGGCATGGTCTATGGCGATGACCCGAAGGAAGGCTTTGCAAGGGAGAACCAGTTCTTCCACCCCAAGCTGGGCTTTACCTTCACGGCTCCGGCGGGCTTCTCGCTGGAAAACACCTCGCAGGCCGTGCTCGGTGCCAGCCAGAATGGCAATGAAGCAATCCGGCTGGATGCCGTGCGTGTGCCCTCCACCCAGTCTCTCGGCCAGTATCTGGCCTCCGGCTGGATTGAGGGGGTGCAGGTGGATACGGTCGAAAACCTGACCATCAACGGCTTTTCTGCCGCCACGGCTGTCGCACGCGGGGAACAATGGTCCTTCCGCATGTATGCCATCCGCTTCGGCTCTGATGTCTATCGCATCATCTTTGCCGCGCGTGATCTGACCCCGGAGATCGACAAGCAGTTTCGCGCATCAGCCGAAACATTCCGGCGTGTCTCCACGCGGGAGGCGCAGACCGTGCGCCCGCTGCGCATCCGTGTGGTGACGGTCGGCTTCGGGGATACACCCGCCAAACTGGCCCAGCGCATGATGGTGCCCAGCCAGAAGATGGACCTCTTCCTTGCCCTCAACGGACTACAGGCCGGCGACAAGCTCAAATATGGCGACAAGGTCAAGATCATTTCGGAATAGCATGCCCCATCGCCAAACCTCCCTCTGTGTGGGCCTTCCGGCATGAACCATCGTGCTGCATCGCAACGGTAGCTTGACCGTAACCATGGGAGCGCGCCACAACGGACGTTGGTGCTTCAAACTGTCAGAGCATGTCATACGCATGCCCTCGCAGCATCCGAAACGCAAACCCTGAACCATGGCGCAAGGTTCTGCGCCACACAGCTCGTGCGCCACCACCCGAGGGTTCCTTGACCATGCTCGCCCTGCCCTTCCCCACCATTGACCCCGTTCTGGTGGAAATCGGCCCTCTCGCCATACGCTGGTATGCTCTGGCCTATATTGCCGGGCTTGTGCTGGGCTGGCTGCTGGCGCGCGCGCTGGTCTCCCGGCCGGCACTGTGGGGCGGCACCGCGCCCATGAAGCCGCAAGAACTGGATGATGCGCTGTTCTGGGCCACGCTCGGTGTCATACTGGGCGGGCGCATCGGCTATGTGCTGTTCTACAATCTCCCCTACTACGCTGAAAACCCTGGTGAAATCATCGCGGTGTGGAAGGGCGGCATGTCCTTCCATGGCGGGCTGGCAGGCACCATTCTGGCGCTGCTGTGGTTTGCCCGCTCGCGCGGCATCCGCATGCTCTCCATGCTGGATGTGGCCGGCGTGGTCGCACCATTGGGCCTGTTGTTCGGACGCCTCGCGAATTTCATCAATTCGGAATTGTGGGGCCGGCCGACTGATGTGCCTTGGGCGGTGATCTTTCCCAATGGCGGCAATATTCCCCGCCATCCCAGCCAGCTTTATGAAGGCGCGCTGGAAGGCGTTGTGCTGTTTCTCATCATGATGTTTCTGGTGCGGCTGGGTGGGCTGCGACGGCCTGGTCTGGCGACCGGCATCTTTGCCATCGGCTATGGGCTGGCCCGCATCATCGTGGAATTCTTTCGTGAACCGGATGCGCAACTCGGCTATCTCGCCTTTGGCACGACCATGGGGCAGTGGCTCTCCGTGCCGCTTGTGCTGGTGGGCCTCATTCTTGTGCTTCAAGCCCTGAGACATCCTCCGCTCACGGCCTCTTCCACGCCCAAGAACACCCGCTGAAACCGGGGGAGCCTCATGAGCCAGCCGCACACATTGCCGGATGAAGCCACCCCTCTGGCCCGGGAGATCCGCAACCTCATCCTGCATGAAGGGCCCATGCCCATCAGCCGTTACATGGGGTTGTGTCTGGGCCATCCGCGCCATGGTTATTATCTCACGCGCGATCCACTGGGTGTTGCCGGGGATTTCACCACCGCGCCGGAAATCAGCCAGATGTTCGGTGAACTTCTGGGCCTTTGGGCTGTGGCGCTGTGGCAGCAGATGGGCGCGCCCTCCTGTTTCCACCTGATCGAGCTTGGCCCCGGCCGCGGCACGCTGATGGCCGATGCCTTGCGGGCGGCGCACCTGCTGCCGGCCTTTGCGCAATCCGCTCAGGTGCATCTGGTGGAAACCAGCCCGGTCCTGCGGCAGGCACAAAAGCGCGCACTTGAAAGCAGCGGCATCAGCACCTTCTGGCATGAGCGCATTGAGGATGTGCCCGCAGGGCCCTCCATCGTTCTGGCCAACGAGTTTTTCGATGCCCTGCCCATCGACCAGTATATCCGCACCAAAGGCCACTGGCATGAGCGACGCGTAGGACTAGATGATGAAGGTCGGCTGATCTTCGGTCTGGAAGCCGCCCCCTCACCTCTCGCCGCGCATTATGCAGCCCATCTCCCGCCCCCCCATGACGGCGCCCTTCTGGAGCGGCTGGACCCTTCCGCCGCGCGCGCACTGGCCCGGCGTCTGGCGTCACAGGGCGGGGCGGCGCTCATTATTGATTATGGCCATGGGGGTGGCTATGGCGATACGCTGCAGGCGCTGGAGCATCACCAATATGCCGATCCGCTGGCCCATCCCGGTGAGGCGGACCTGACGGCGCATGTGGATTTTGTAGCCCTTGCCAGAATCGGCCGGGAGGAAGGCCTGCTGGCCCATGGCCTGCCCGGACAGGGGGAGTTTCTGATGCGTCTCGGCCTCACCCAACGCGCACAGGGGCTGATGCAGGGCAAGGATGCTCCCACGCAGAACGCCATCATGACTGCGGCTTCCCGCCTGTGCGGCAGCGGGCCGGATGACATGGGCACTCTGTTCAAGGTTCTGGCGCTCGGCCATGCCAGCCTTAGCGCCCTGCCTGCTTTTGACGACACCGAACTGATGACCGGCTGAAGCCTGCCTCAGCCTGTCTCTTCACATCAACCTCGGAGGATATTCCTTCGCGGTGACACCCGTTCCAGAGGCCCGACATGAATAGCCAGACGGATTTCGGCATGAAAATCGAAGCTCCCTCCCTCCGCGGCCTGCCGAGCATTCGCCATGCCTTTTTCACCCGCAAGGGCGGTGTTTCCAGCGGCATTTATGAAAGCCTGAATGGCGGACTAGGCTCCAGCGACAACACGGAGCATGTGCTGGAAAACCGTGCCCGAATGGCGCGCAGCCTGAGCGTGGAGCCAACGCATCTGCTGGCGTGCTGGCAAGTCCATTCGCCGGATGCCGTTCTGGCCACCACCCCATGGGCGCGCGAGGATTCCCCCAAGGCCGATGCCATTGTCACCCGCACGCCGGGTATCGGGGCGGGTATTTCCATGGCGGATTGCGGGCCCGTCCTGTTTGCAGACCCTCATGCGGGCGTCGTGGCTGCAACCCATGCCGGCTGGAAGGGCGCATTTGGCGGTGTGCTCGCCAATACGGTGGCACTGATGGAACAGCAGGGCGCGACGCGCAGCCATATCCGCGCCGCCATCGGCCCCCTCATCCGTCAGCCCAGCTATGAGGTCGGTGACGAATTCCGCAGCCGTTTCATCACCGAAGACGACGGATTTGCACGCTTCTTCGCCGCCGCACCAAAGGCCGGACACTGGCAGTTCAACCTGCCGGGCTTCATCGCTCTGCGGCTGGAACAGGCCGGTGTCGGGGCGATTGAGGATCTGGGCCTCGATACCTATTCGAACCCGGACCTATTCTATTCCTACCGGCGCACCACACATCAGGGCGAAGCCGATTATGGCCGGCTGATCGCGGCCATCGCCTTTACGCCCTAGCCAGACACGCCATCATCGCCGGCAGTGATCCGGATGCTCCTCCTGCAAGCAGATGGGCCTCTACGACCCGGATCATGCCCCTTCACATGATCCGATTTGCCCAACTCGCAGGCCGTCCTCTCAGACAGCCCAACCCCTGCCCCAGTCCCTAAGGGCTCCTGAGAGGACGCTGTCGGTTCTGCTGCGGACGCTGTCTGTGCTGCTGGCGCTGCTGCTTCGGACGCACATTTTGCTGGCGCGGACGATTTGCATTTGGGCGCGCCTGTTGTGGGCGCGGCCTGTTCTGGTTCGGGCGCGCCTGTTGTGGGCGCGGCCTGTTCTGGTTCGGGCGCGCCTGTGGAGGGCGTTGACGGTTCTGGTTCGGACGCGCCTGCGGAGGTTTCGGCCGGTTTTGATTGGGTCGCGCCTGTTGGGGCCGCCCACCCGGATTACGAACGGAACCACCCGGGCCACCGGGACGATTGGGCCCCGCACCCGGTGGACGTCCAGGACCGCCCGGACCACCGGGACGGTTGGGACCAGCACCCGGTGGGCGTCCAAGACCACCCGGGCCACCGGGACGATTGGGTCCAGCACCCGGTGGACGTCCAGGACCACCCGGGCCACCGGGACGGTTGGGTCCAGCACCCGGTGGACGTCCAGGACCACCCGGGCCACCGGGACGGTTGGGACCAGCGCCCGGTGGACGTCCAGGACCACCCGGGCCACCGGGACGGTTGGGACCAGCGCCCGGTGGACGTCCAGGACCACCCGGGCCACCGGGACGGTTGGGACCAGCACCCGGTGGACGTCCAGGACCACCCGGGCCACCGGGACGGTTGGGTCCAGCACCCGGTGGACGTCCAGGACCACCCGGGCCACCGGGACGGTTGGGTCCAGCACCCGGTGGACGTCCAGGACCACCCGGGCCACCGGGACGGTTGGGACCAGCACCCGGTGGACGTCCAGGGCCGCCCGGACCACCGGGACGGTTGGGACCAGCGCCCGGTGGACGTCCAGGACCGCCCGGGCCACCGGGACGTGGTGGCGGTCTCATTCCGGGCGGGAATGGCCCGGCAGGACCGCCCGGCCGCCAGTTCGGCGGGCGATTGGGACGCCAGGGGCCGGGTCCCCATGCCGGCGGCCTGCCGCCCGGCCTCCAATGTGGCGGCGGTCGCCAAGCGGCTGGTGGAGGCACCCAGATGGTGTTCCAGCGACGATTGTTCCAGCCCCACATATTGTTCCAAGCCGAGCCCACCAGAACCGCGCTTCCGAACAGCAGGGCACCCGTCGCCAGCGTGGTGAACATGGTTGAGGAATCATAGGTCGGCACATAGATCCGCTCAGGATTGGCAGGCGTGATATAGATAGTGCTCTGGCCATTGTTCTGGCGGGTAGACACTACCTGTTGCGGCGTCGTCTTGAGGTTGCCCACCTCCTGCGCCTTGGCACGCAGCAACTGAATGGCCGCAGACACATCTTCCGGCTGTGTCACGAAAGCATAACCCAGCGTTTCCGCCCATTCCATGTTGGTGGCCAGCATCTCCACCACATCCGGGAAGCGTGCCAACGCCTTCACATTGGCGTCCCACCCCATCTTGTCCACGGCGGAGAAATCCTGCCTCTTCACCGCTTCAGGATGCGCCTTGATCCATTTGTCAGCTTCCACCAGCTGTTCCGGAAAAGCCGCGGCGGGAAAGAGGATAGCGAGCAGCGGATCGGGATAGAGCGCAACCGGCCCCAACAGATATTCGAGATCCGTCATGGTATAGAGCGGAGCCGGCTGGGCCGGCGCACTCGGCACCGCAGGCAGAGGCCCGGCAGGTGCAGCGGCCCCTGTCGCCGCAGGCGCTGCAGCAGGCACAGGGATTTCAGCAGGCATCACGCTCATATCGGGCGAAGCGGGGGCCACCATATCAGGGCTCATGGACGGCTCGGTCGGGGCGAACTGCTGCACATTGCCCACGGCACCGGCCTCGGCAGAAACGGGGGGAAGCTGTGTGCCAGTCCCCGCATGCCCTGAAGACCAGCCCAGTTCTTCAGGCGCGCCACTGGTTGCAGATGGTACTATTGCACCAGTTCCCGCCGACGGAGTCTGCGCCATGGCCGGCTTCAGCGCCGCCGGCCCCATCAGGGTAGACCATCCGAAGACAGCAGCCACGGCAAGGCTGGACCAGCCTCCTCTCAGGCGCTCGGCCAGAGGAAGGCGCTTTCTCGCCGCCCGCTCTCCGGTCCGTTCTTCAGCCCCGGAGATGGTTGTCATATTGGATGGCGCGGCCATCGTCCCCTCCCGAATGGTTCCGGCCCGGATGAGCCTACCCGGCTTCGGGAATTCGATACCCTTTTTTCACCTTGTGCAAGTCGCTCCATCGCGCTTCACCACCGGCATGCACCTGAAAAAGCACAAAAGCCCGTTCAGGCCGCACAGCTGTTGCGCGCTTGCGCGTGCTGGCGGGCGGCATCGCCGAAAGCGGCCAGAAGGCGGGCATGCAGCGGATACAGATCCGGCCGGAATTCCGGGTGCCACTGCACCCCCACGGCGAAGGGATGATCCGGCAGCATCACGGCTTCCGGCGTGCCATCATCCGCGCGGGCTTCCAGCCGCAGCGCCGGGGCGATCTGATCCAGACCCTGATAATGCAGCGAATTCACCATGAAGCGGCGGGCGCCGAAAATCTGCTCCAGCGGGGAGCCATCCCGCAATGTCACCTCATGCAGAGGCCCATAGCGCTGGTCCAGCGGGGCCTGTTCAGGGGCATGATGGCGCATGCGCCCCTCCACGCGCGTGATTTCAGGCAGCAAGGTGCCGCCCAGCGCCACATTCATCTCCTGAAAGCCACGGCAGATGAACAGTGCCGGCACACGCTGCGCCACCACGCGACGCGTCAGTTCCAGCGCAAAATCATCGCGCATTTCATCGAAGGGGCCGGGTGTATCGGCCGGTCCCTTCCAGTGGCGCGGATGCACATTGGACGGGCTACCGGTGAAGAAGACACCATCACAGCGCGCCAGCAGATCATCCAGATCATCCGAGGTCAGAACCGGCAGGGCCAGCATGGGCAGGCAACCGGCAAAATCATGCACGGCGCGCGCATATTTCTCGCCCACGGCAAAAGCCGGCAGTTCGCCGCCTTCCGTCAGATCACCCGTTTCCGTCCTGTCCCCGATAACGGCCACCAGCGGTTTCATATGCACCACCCTTCACTTTCGCCGTTTATGTAGCGTTTCATACCCGGTTCTTAAACAGGTACGCGCACTGTGGCGCGCAGACCGCCCAGCGGGCTTTCCGCCAATGTGACATCCCCGCCATGAATGCGGGCAATATCGCGGGCAATCGACAGGCCAAGGCCCGAGCCGCCCTTATCCTGATTGCGGGCGTCATCCAGCCGCAGGAAGGGCCGGAAGACATCATCGCGCTTGTCCTCGGGAATACCCGGCCCATCATCATCCACATGCACGATCAGCCAGCGGGCATCGCGCGCCCCGCTGATCTCCACCCTCTTGGCATGGCGCACAGCGTTGTTCACCAGATTGGCAATGCAGCGCTTGATCTGCTCGCCCTTCACCTCCACCAGCGGCGGCCCCATGAAGCTGCCCGTGGCGATTGCGCCATCACGCTCCGCATTCTCGCGCAGTTCTTCGACAACCTGGGCCATGTCCACCAGCGCGGTCTGTTCCCCGGTATCGCCACGGGCAAAGGCGAGATAGGCCTCCAGCATGCCCTGCAGTTCATCCACATCGCGCTTGAGGGCATCGGTATCCGCCCCCTCGGGCATGAAGGCCAGCTCCAGCTTGAAGCGGGTGAGAATGGTGCGCATATCGTGCGACACACCGGCCAGCATGGCGGTGCGCTGTTCCATCTGCCGTTCAATACGCCGCTTCATCTCCAGAAAGGCCACGGCGGCCCGCCGCACTTCCCGCGCGCCACGGGGGCGGAAATTCTCCACATCCCGGCCCTTGCCGAAGGCTTCCGCCGCATCAGCCAGGTTCTCGATCGGGCGGATCTGGTTGCGCAGGAACAATATGGCCACCGCCAGAAGCACCAGTGAGGTGCCCACCATCCACAGCAGGAAGATATGGGAATTGGAAGCATAGGCCGTGCCGCGCTGGGCGAAGATGCGCAACACCGCATCCGGCATCTCGACCCGCACCTCAATCAGGTTGGAACGCCCCACTGTATCCACCCAGAAGGGCTGTTTCAGCCGCAGTGCAATCTCGCGCGAGAGTGCGCTGTCCAGCACCGAGAAAAAGGGCTTGGGCCCGGCCGGCGGCAAAGGCCCAGGTGGCAACACTGTGACATTCAGTTGCAGCACCTGCCACGCCAGATTGCGCAGGGCGGCATGGTCCTTCTCCGCCGGCAATTGCGGATAGAGCGCCACCACGGCGGCAATATCCTGACTGACGGCGGCGGACAGGCGGCGGGTCACCACATTATAGTGGCGCTCCATGAACACGAAGGCCACCACGGATTGCAGCAGCACCATGGGGGTGATGATGATAAGCAGGGAACGCGGATAAAGCCCCTTAGGCGTGACCCGGTTGAACCACGCGCCAAACCGGCTGTTGGCCCTCTCCAACGCATGGGCAACCCGCTTCAGTGCCTCCAGCACCCTGCGGGTTGTGGTTGCATGGCCGCTCAAGGGCTCACCACCAGACGATAGCCGATACCGCGCACGGTCTGCAGATAGATGGGATTGGCCGGGTCTCTCTCCAGCTTGCGACGCAGACGGTTCACCTGCACATCCACGGCGCGCTCACTGGTGGCTCCACCACCCGCCAGCGCCAGACGCGGCACGGTTTCACCCGGCTCTTCGGACAGCGTGCGCAACATTTCGCGTTCACGCTCGGTGATATGAACAATCTCGCCGTCACGCAGCAATTCGCCCCGTTCCAGATGGAAGCTGAACTCGCCGAAGCGCACCAACTCGATGGCCTTTTGTGGCGGCGGCAGCGCGCGCTTGAGAATGGAGCCGATGCGCAGCAGCAGTTCGCGCGGCTCGAAGGGCTTGGCCAGATAGTCATCCACCCCGGCCTCAAGGCCGGTGATGCGGTCTTCCGTATCGGCGCGTGCGGTGAGCATGAGGATGGGCACGGCAGATGTCTGCCGCAGGGCGCGGGCCAGTTCCAGCCCGGTCTCTCCCGGCATCATCACATCCAGAACCAGCAGATCGAAGGTCAACCCTTCCAGTCGGCTACGCGCCTCGGCGGCGGAGCCGGCCGTGGTAACGCGATAACCATTGCCGACCAGCAGACGTTGCAACAGCGTACGAATGCGGCTGTCATCATCCACCACCAGCAGGTGCGGCACATCATCGGCCAGCACCACGGGCTGCGCGGGCTTTCCTGTCATTCCACCTCTCTCCGCCAATCCACCGGAACACCTGCCGGCAACAGGGGCCAAGGCCCGCATCATTGCAGCGCAGAATATATGGTGTTGCCGTGCTTGCCGAGCCCTGCCGCCACACCATGCCGGCACAGCATCATTTGCCCGGCCGGGCCGGATCATCCTGTGCGGTACGGGCCAGACGCACCCTGTCGGCCCGCTGGATCAGCCGTTCCACGGTTTCCCGCGCTTCCGGGTCGATCATGTTGAGCAGGAACAGGCGCACGGTTTCCCGGCTGTCCGGCCCGCAGGCCTCCAGAGCCCGCGCGATGCGGTTGTTCTGGATGCCAACGAAATCGCGCGCCAACTGCTCGGCCTTAGCCGTGGGATACAGAAGGCGCTGTCGCCGGTCGGACTCACCGGCCCGGCTTTCCACAAACCCTTCCTGCACCAGTTCCCGCAACACACGCCCCAGGCTCTGTTTTGTGATCTGCAGAATATCCAGCAGATCCGCGACTCGCATGCCGGGATGGCGATTCACGAAATGAATGATGCGGTGATGGGCCCGCCCAAAACCGATGGGCGCCAAAATTTTGTCCGGATCACCCACGAAATCACGATAGGCAAAAAAGAGAAGCTCGATCAGATCCAGGAACGGCGCGTCTTCGCGCGCATCTTCGCATGGCGCAGCGGAAGTGCGGGCCTCGGAGGGCAGCACTCCGGCAGGTGCGATCCCGGCAATAGAATTTATGTCAGCCATATTGACTTTTTCAGTGCATTCATTACTTAAAAGGACAACTTCACGAAACGATCTATCTCTAACGCATGTGCGAAGGACATTTCATTTCGCGACGTTGCCAGCCTGCAGTGCTGGCGTAAAGTTATCCCCATGCAGCCCGGAAAGAAAGCCGGTGCGCCAGGGGGTTTTCCGCGCAAGGAACGCGGAAATTGAATGGAGAATGATCATGAGTGCACCCGGCGGCCTCCCCTTCGACCAGCGTGACGGCTGGATCTGGTATGACGGCGAATTCGTGCCGTGGCGGGATGCCAAGCTCCACGTTCTGTCTCACGGCCTGCATTATGCCAGCACCGTGTTTGAAGGTGAGCGCGCCTATGGCGGTGAGATCTTCAAATCGCGTGAGCATGCCGAACGGCTGCTGAAATCAGGCGAGCTTCTGGATTTCGAGATCCCCTATACTGCCGAGCAGATCATGGAGATCAAGAAGGCCACGCTTGAGAAGAACGAACTGGTGGACGCCTATGTGCGCCCTGTCGCGTGGCGCGGCAGCGAGGCTATGGGTGTGGCTGCGCAGAACAACTCCATCCATCTGGCTGTCGCCGTGTGGCCCTGGCCGAGCTATTTCGACCCCGAGCAGCGTGAGAAGGGCCTGCGTCTCGATCTGGCGGAATATCGTCGTCCGGACCCGGCCACCATTCCCTGCAAGGCCAAGGCCGCAGGCCTGTACATGATCTGCACCATCTCCAAGCATCGCGCCGAGCGGCGTGGCTTTGCCGATGCGATGATGCTGGATTATCGCGGCTATGTGGCCGAGTGCACCGGCGCGAACATCTTCTTCGTGAAGGATGGCGCGATCCATACCCCCACCCCGGATTGCTTCCTGAATGGCATCACTCGCCAGACGGTGATTGATCTGGCCAAGCGTCAGGGGCTGGAAGTGATCGAGCGTCACATCAAGCCCGAGGAGTTGGAAGGCTTCTCCGAATGCTTCGTGACCGGCACTGCCGCTGAAGTCACTCCGGTGGGCTCAATCGCGGACTGGACCTTCAAGCCGGCCGCCGTCACCCATGCGCTGATGGACGCCTACACGACAGAAGTGCAACCCAAGAAGAAGGCGGCCTGAGCCAGACTTTGCGCCTGAACATGAAGCCCTTCCCGCTGCGGCGGGAGGGGCTTTTTTCATGGGCGGGCCTTCAGGCGCATACAACTTGAAGACGCATTTCACAGGCTGCTATGCAGAAGGCGGAATCCTCGCGAATGCCGGACAGCAGCCTTCATGACCGCCCCCAGACCGCAGAAGCCCGTTTTCTTCGCCCATTCGACGGAGCGGCAAGACAAATCGGATTGGGAACCCCTGCCGGAGCATCAGGCTTGTGTGGCCGTCCATGCCGGCCAGCTCGCCCGCTCCTTTGGCGCGGAGAAGGCCGCGATTCTTGCCGGAGGGATGCACGATCTCGGCAAATATTCACTGGCCTTTCAGCGCTACATTCAGGGCCAGGGCCTTGGGGTGGATCACTCCACGGCAGGCGCGCAACAGGCTTACCGTCTGGGAGAGACCGCAGGCGACAGGCTAATGGCCCAGCTTGTCGCCTATGCCATTGCCGGCCACCATGCCGGCCTGCCCAATTTCTCGGGCGAGAGCGCCACTCTCTCCTCCCGGCTGGAAAAAAGCTATCCGATAGAGCCGTTGCATGACATCTGGCGGGAGGAAGTGCAGCCTGATGCCTCCGGCCTACTACCCCCGGCCTTGCGCCTCAAGGGGGCGATGTGCTCCTTCCAACTCAGCATATTAGGGCGCTTCATCTTTTCTGCGCTTGTGGATGCTGATTTTCTGGAAACAGAGGCCTTTTATGCGCGGCAACGCCCCCTGCCTGCAGACCGGACATGGCCAACCCTGCAAGCGCATCTGCCGCATCTCATACAGGCCTTTGACACCTATATGGCCGCAAAACTCTCGGCCCTGCCGGAAGAGCGCCGCAACCATCCGCTGAACCAGTTGCGGCAGGACATTCTGACCCATGTGCGTGGACAGGCTCAGATGCGCAAAGGCATATTCACGCTGGATGTGCCCACCGGCGGCGGCAAGACACTGGCCTCTCTGGCCTTTGCGCTGGAACATGCGCAGGCCCATGGCCACTCACGCATCATTTACGGCATTCCCTTCACCTCCATTATCGAGCAGACCGCCGAAATCTTCCGCGATGTTTTAGGAGAGGAGATGGTTCTTGAGCACCACTCCGCCATTGAGCCGGCAGGGCCGCAAAATGAACAGTACGCCCCCACCCGCGCCCAGATGCTGGAAGCCAAGCAGCGTCTGGCGATGGAAAACTGGGATGCGCCAGTGGTCGTCACCACGTCGGTGCAGTTTTTTGAAAGCCTGTTTGCGCATCGCCCCTCGCGCTGCCGCAAGCTGCACAATATTGCCAACAGCGTCATTATTCTGGATGAGGCGCAGATTATGCCGCTCCATGTGCTGCGCCCCTGCGTGGCCATGCTGGATGAGCTGGCACTGAATTATGGCTGCACGATCGTGCTGTGTACCGCCACCCAGCCCGCATTGATCGCTCCACACTTCAAAGGCGGTTTCGCCCCCGAAAGCGTGCATGAACTGGCGCCCGACCCGGAAAAACTGGATGCCGCCCTGCGCCGCGTCACTCTGGAGATGCGCCCCGCCCCGCTCAGCGATGAGGAACTGGTCGCAGAACTTGCCGGATGGGATCAGTGCCTTGTCATCGTCAATGGCCGCCGTCATGCACGGGCGCTGTATGAGGCGGCGCTTGAAGCGGATATGGAGGGCGTGCTCCACCTTTCGACCCGGCAGACTGCAGCGGACCGCTCCCGCCTTCTGGCCGACATCCGCACACGCCTTGCTGCCGGCAAGCCCTGCCGCGTCATCGCCACCAGCGTGATCGAGGCCGGAGTGGACGTGTCCTTCCCGCGCGTGTGGCGGGCCATTGCCGGGCTGGATTCCATCATTCAGGCGGCAGGCCGGCTCAACCGTGAAGGCAAATGGGCGAAGGAAGACAGCCGGATCACCGTCTTCATCCCAACCGAAGCCAAGCCACCAAAAGAAATTGAACAGCATGTCGCGGCGCTGACGCTCGTAATAAAGAAACACGCAGATCTGCTCTCAAAAGCCGCCATCAAAGCCTATTTCGAGGAGGTCTACTGGCAGAAGAATAAGGGGCTGGATCGCATTTCCCTTGAAAAAGGCCAGACAGGTTCAGTCCTCGGGCAATTCAGTGCGGATCTGCGCGGCACCCATCCCCGCACAGACTTTGCCTACCGGACAGTTGGCGAAAACTTTCGGATGATCGAAAACGCGATGCTTCCAGTCATCATCAACAGAACAGCTGAAACACAGCAGGTTCTGGATGAACTGGAAGATCAGCGTATCACGGCGGGAGAAGCCGCGCGCCGGCTGCAAAGGCATCTGGTGCAGGTACCCGCCCGCGACAGGTCCAAACTGATCGAAAGTGATCATATCATTTTCAGAAAGGGCTTTTCCGACCAGTTTGCTGAACTGGTTTCACCCAATCTCTACACGACGGAACTGGGCCTACTCTGGGAAAATGCAGATGATTTAGGTGGGGATTTCATCATCTGATACTCGCGCCGGACAACTCTGGCGGGCACACTCACTTTTATGCGTGCGGCCAGATTCGGAGAGCGAACACCATGAGCTTCGGAGTACGCCTCAGGGTCAACGGGCCCTTTGCCTGTTTTTCCAGACCGGAAATGAAGGTGGAGCGCGTCTCTTATGATGTGATGACACCTTCCGCAGCCCGCGGCATTCTGGAAGCCATTCACTGGAAGCCGGCCATTCGCTGGGTGGTGGATGAGATCCATGTGCTCCGGCCTATCCAGTTCCAATCCCTGCGCCGCAATGAGGTTGGTGCGAAAGCCTCCTCACGCATGGCCGCCAGCGCCATGAAAAGCGGCGATATTTCAAACCTCATGCTGGTGGTGGATGAAAATCGCCAGCAGCGCGCCGCCACCGTGCTCTCGAAGGTGGACTATATCATCTGCGCCCATTTCGAGATGACGGACCGCGCCGGGGATGGTGATAATCCCGGCAAGCATATGGATACCTTCACCCGTCGGGTGCGGCGGGGGCAGTGCTTTCATCAACCCTGCCTCGGCATGCGGGAGTTCGTAGCCGATTTCAGCCTGCTGGAGCCGGATGAACCCATGCCGCAGGCAGATGAGGAACATCGCACGCCCACCCTCGGCTTCGGGCATCCGCGCGATCTGGGCATCATGCTGCATGATATCGACCATGCCGGCGACAAGAACTCGATGTTCTTCCGCGCCCGGTTGCAGGATGGCGTGATGCAGGTGCCCGCTCCCGGTTCTGCGGAGATTTACCGATGAGCGCTCTTTCCGCACTGGTGCGCGCCTATGAAAGCCGGGCCCGGGAGGGCAAGGCGCCGGCCTTCGGTTTCTCCCAGGAGAAAATTGGCTATCTCATCTCCCTGAATGAGGACGGCACGCCTGCTGACAAGCCTATTGATCTCGGCAATACCGAAAAGAAAAAGCGCATTGTGCCGCTGATGGCCGTGCCGCAACCTGCCAAGCGGACATCCGGCATCGCCCCCAACTTCCTGTGGGACAAGACGGCCTATGTGCTGGGCGTCACCGCCGGGGAAGGCAAGCGCACCGCGCAGGAGCATGCCGCCTTCAGGGATCTGCACCTCTCCCAGCTTAAACACACCGATGATGCCGGCCTGTTGGCCCTGCGCCGCTTTCTGGAGCAATGGACGCCGGAGCAGTTCGAGACGTTGGAATGGCCGGAGGAAATGAAGGATGAAAACATTGCCTTCACGCTGGAAAGTCAGCGTCACAGCAGGATTTTCATTCATGATCGCCCCGCCGCACAGCAGATATGGACACAGCTTTCCGCTGCGGGCCAGAAGAGCGAGGCGACCTGCCTTGTGACGGGAGAAAGAGGCGCCATTGCGCGCCTGCATCCCGCCATCAAGGGGGTGCGTGGGGCGCAATCTTCCGGCGCATCCATTATCTCTTTCAATCTGGATGCTTTTTCTTCTTATGGGCATGAGCAGGGCAGCAATGCGCCGGTGAGCGAGCACGCCGCTTTCGCCTACACCACCATGCTCAACATGTTTCTGGAACGCGACAGCCATAATCGCGTGCAGATCGGGGACGCCACCACGGTCTTCTGGGCCGAGGCCGCAGAGCCGGGCGTGGCGAAGATGGCGGAGGAACTGGGCGGCCTCATCATGGACGCGCCACCACTCCCGGATGCCGACACAAGCCTGGATGAAAAGGCCGTCGCCGATATTCTGGAGCGTTTGTCCGCAGGCCAGATGATCGGGCGGTTCCAGCCGGTGCTTGCTGAAGGTGTGCGTTTTTACGTGCTGGGGCTTTCGCCCAATGCCTCACGCCTTTCCGTGCGCTTCTATGTGGAAGATGATTTCGGCGTCATCGCCAAACGCTATGCCGCCCATCATGACCGGCTGAAGCTGGAGCCGCCCCCGCGTGAGCTTCACCCTTCCATGTGGCGCATGCTGCTGGAAACGGCGCCGCTGCGCAAATCCGAGAATATCCAGCCCAATCTGGCCGGCGAGTGGATGCGCGCTATCCTAACCGATACGCCCTATCCGCTGACGCTGCTGTCATCCGTCATCATGCGCCTGCGGGCAGACCATCAGGTCACCGCCCTGCGCGTGGCGATTCTCAAATCCGTCCTAATCCAGAATTTCGGTGTGGAGGCGCCCGTGTCGCTTGATCTCACATGCAAGGATCCCGGCTATGTGCTGGGCCGGCTGTTCGCCACCTATGAGCAGATTCAGGTGGCCGCGCTGGGCACGAAGGTGAACGCCACCATTCGCGACAAATTCTATGGCTCGGCCTCTGCCCAGCCGCGCAAGGTGTTCCGCATCATTGATGCGAATGCGGTGAACCACCTCTCCAAAATCGGCAAGCAAAGCCCCGGTCGGCGGGTCAATCTGGAAAAGCAGATCGGCGCCATCATGGAACTGATGTCCCCGGCTGAAGACCCCTACCCCGCCAGCCTGCCGGAACGCAGCCAAGCCCTGTTCGCGCTGGGCTATTATCACCAGCGCAATGAAGCCTTCCGCAAGCACGACACCCCCGAAACAACCGGCGAGACTGAAGCCGGGGAGGCCGAATGATGAGCGCCCTTGCCAACCGCTACGATATTGTTTTCCTGTTCGATGTGACCAATGGCAACCCCAATGGCGACCCAGATGCCGGCAACCTTCCGCGCATGGACCCGGAAACCAATTACGGCCTCGTTTCGGATGTGTCGCTCAAGCGCAAGATCCGCAATTACACCGAATTGGCGAAGGGCGGCGAGCCGGGTTACCGCATCTATGTGCAGGAAGGCTCCGTGCTCAACCAGCGCCACCGCGAGGCGTATCGCGCCCTTCGCCCCGATGACAAGAAGGTAGAGAAGGACGCCAAGCTGAACCCGAAGGATGCGGATGAAGCCCACGCCATCACCCGCTTCATGTGCGACAATTTCTTTGATGTGCGCACCTTCGGCGCGGTGATGAGCACCGGCATCAATGCCGGGCAAGTACGCGGGCCTGTGCAGGTGACCTTCGCCACCTCGATGAACAGGATCCTCCCGCTGGAAATCTCCATCACCCGCATGGCCGCCACCAGCGAGAAGGAACTGGACGCGCGCAAGAAGGAAGAGGGAGACGAGCGCACAGAAAACCGCACCATGGGCCGCAAATATATCGTGCCTTACGGGCTGTATCGCGCGCACATTTTCATCAACGCTAAGCTGGCCGAACGCACCGGCTTCAGCACGCAGGATCTCGACCATCTGTTCGAGGCGCTGAAGACCATGTTCGAGCATGACCGCTCTGCCGCGCGCGGTGAGATGGAAACCCGCAAGGTCATCGCCTTCAAGCATGCTTCCGCACTGGGCAATGCCCCGGCCGCCCGGCTGTTCGAGCGCGTGCAGGTGAAGCGCCGCTTCCAAGGTGAACTTTACGATCTGGATGACCCGCGCACCGACAATTTCCCGCCTGTGCGGAAATTCGAGGATTATGCGGTACTCATCGAAAATAATGATCTGCCGGATGGGGTGGACGTGGTGGAAGTTGTTTGAGGTGTTGTGATGCTTAGCATGCCTCCTGCTGTTATGCAGAGGGCATGCTAGACACAACTTTCAAGCGAAACCACTATGTTTCTATCCACGCCTCCGCGTAGGGGGCGACAGGAGCCCATTATGGACCCCATTGGAATTCTAGCATGAACCAGCCTCGAAGCCGTAACTTCAGATGACCATTGCGAAGGTTTGCTAGGATTATCAACATCAGCAACATCTCCTTTATAGTAGTTTCACTTGGATCTCAAATCACACCCCCTTGTCCCACAAGAGAGAGTGTCCGTCAATGCCCGAGCCCATTCCGCTCTCAGCCCTGCAGCATGCCATCTTCTGTCTGCGGCAGGCCGCTCTCATTCATGTGGAGCAGCAATGGGCCGAGAACCGCTACACGGCGGAGGGACGCGTGCTGCATGAGGCGGTGGATGATCCCGCCCGGCGCACGCGCGGGCCGGTGCGTCGGGTCACGGCGCTGCCTCTGGCCTGTCGTCGCCTCAACCTCGCAGGCATTGCCGATCTGGTGGAGTTTCGAAACGGGCCGGAAGGGGAAACTGCCTTTCCGGTGGAATACAAGCGCGGCAAAGCCAAGCTGCACCGGGCAGATGAAGTGCAACTCTGCGCGCAGGCCCTATGTCTGGAGGAGATGACAGGCCGGCCCGTGCCAGAAGGAGCCTTGTTCTATGGCGAGACAAAACGCCGGCTCACTGTGCCCTTTGATGCCGCCTTGCGCCAGCTGACAGAGGAAACAGCCTCGCGCCTCTCCCATCTGTTCGCCAGCGAGCAAACGCCCCCAGCAGAATACAAGGCCGCGCGTTGTCGGGCCTGTTCCCTCATGGCGCTGTGCCAACCTCGGATCTCATCCCGCTCGGCTCTGGCATGGCGACGCAAGGCCCTCGAAACCGCTCTTGAAACCGGGTGTGATGAGACATGAAAAAGCTGCTCAACACCCTTTATGTCACCACGGAAGGGGCCAGCCTGCGCAAGGATGGCGAAAACCTCGTGGTGGATGTTGAAGGTGCCGAACGCGCCCGCATACCCTTTCACATGCTGGGCTCGGTGGTGGTGTTTGGTGCCATCTATCTCTCGCCGCCGCTGATAGAAGCCACCGCCAACCGCGGGCTCAGCCTCGTGCTGCTGGACCGGGCGGGCCGGTTTCAGGCCCGGGTGGAAGGTCCTGTCTCCGGGAATGTGCTGTTGCGCCGGGCACAATATCGCATGGCCGAAGAGCCGATAGAGATTGTGCGCAGCATCGTTTCCGGCAAGATCGCCAATCAACGCGCGGTTCTGCAACGCGCTTTGCGGGATTATCGCGCGGATATGGCTTTAGAGGCGTCCACCGCCATCACGGCCGCAGTGGAGCGACAGGCCCGTATTCTGCGTCGTGTGGCCTTTGAAACGCAGGGGCTGGATGCCCTGCGTGGCGCGGAGGGGGAAGCAGCCCAGCTTTATTTCTCTGTCTTTAGCCATCTCATCCGCACACCGGATGCAGAGATCTGCTTCAAGGGGCGCTCCCGCCGGCCGCCTCTGGACCCGGTCAATGCCGTTCTCTCCTTCCTCTATACCCTGCTGACCCATGATTGCCGCAGTGCGGCCGAAGGTGTTGGGCTGGATCCGGCCGTGGGCTTCCTGCATCGCGACAGACCCGGACGCCCCAGCCTTGCGCTGGACCTGATGGAGGAACTACGCCCCATACTGGCGGACAGGCTCGCCCTGTCACTGTTCAACCGGCGGCAGTTGAAGACGCGGGATTTTGAATGGCGCGATGGCGGCGCGGTTCTCCTGAACGATGAAGGCCGGCGCACGGTGCTGACAGCCTGGCAGGACCGCAAACGGGAAGAGCGCCGCCACCCCTTTCTGGAGGAAAGCGCCCCGCTGGGGCTGGTGCCACACCTTCAGGCTCTTCTGCTGGCCCGCCATTTGCGTGGCGATCTGGATGCTTACCCGCCTTGGCTGTGGCGCTGAACGGGCTGTAGCCTGAAACGGAGACGCTGCATCATGATGGTTCTGGTCACTTATGATGTCCGCACATCCACACCGGATGGTGCGCGCCGCTTGCGCCGTGTGGCCAAGGCCTGCCGGGATTATGGCCAGAGGGTTCAGTATTCCGTTTTTGAAATCGAGGTGGACCCGGCGCAATGGGCCAAGCTGCGCGCCCATCTGGAAAGCCAGATTGACCCGGCCCATGACAGCCTGCGCTATTATTTTCTGGGTGCGGAATGGAAACGGCGAGTGGAGCATGTCGGGGCAAAACCGGCAACGGACCTGAACGGGCCTCTCATCATATAATTCCCTCCTGCGCGAACCCCAAGGCGGCCCAGTTTTCCGGCGAGGTTCGCGATACCCGTAATCCATTGATATATAATTATATTTCTAGAACCCTTCCCGGAAGAGTCCTTCCTCCTAATGAGAACGCGCCCGGTTCGCCCTTCTCCAGCAGTTTTCAACGCTCTTTCAAACCGTTAACCTACCAGCGGTCGCCCCCCACGCGAGGGCGTGGATAGAAACGAGTTGTAATTACCCTGTGTGCCATAGACGGCGAGCAGTCGCCCCCCACGCGAGGGCGTGGATAGAAACGAGCTTCTGACGGGCAAGGCGGAAGGCAAGCACGGGTCGCCCCCCACGCGAGGGCGTGGATAGAAACAAATCCGCGTGTCTGACGCCTTGTTGGCGCGCGGTCGCCCCCCACGCGAGGGCGTGGATAGAAACCAGAGGTGACGGCGGATTGTTGTGGCCAACTGTGGTCGCCCCCCACGCGAGGGCGTGGATAGAAACTGTGACGTAAAGGAAATTGCAAGGCGTGCCGGTGGTCGCCCCCCACGCGAGGGCGTGGATAGAAACTTGTATCGTTACAACGACGCGCCAACCGTTTCGGTGGTCGCCCCCCACGCGAGGGCGTGGATAGAAACGACGCCGCGGAAACCCTGATGCTCAAGTTGCGCCTGTCGCCC